>JAIOYW010000027.1 GCA_021740915.1 Ignavibacteriales bacterium
CAATGAATAATTCCTCTTATGTTAAATCCAACATAATAAATATTGCAGAAAGATCAAAAATGGGACAGAGTGTCTTGTGATTTTTTTTAACCCCGGATTTCGCATCAGAAAACGATGCCAAAACCCCACACTCTGCCGACAGGCAGGAACGCGGTCGCGTGGAAAAGCTAGTTAGGCACGATTTAACAATTTCAACTCAAACTCTGTTTATATATATTTAGATAAACAATTGAGGATACTATGAATAAACCAAAATTCTCTATAGATAAAGCCAGGAAAGCCGTTGAAGTCTCTTCAAAAATTGAAGGGCATAAAATATCAGGAAAAAGAGCAACTAAAACAAAAAGAAATAAATCCAAAGTCAAAAGTTGATGTCAAAATACACTCAAAATAAAAGCTATATTTATTATTAGAACACCGACAATCCAGTTAATAAACTCAATATTCAGGATATAAAAATTATCGAAGAAGAAGAAAGAAAACTTCTTCTGAGCGGATATTCTTATTTCCATATAAACCTGAAAGAAACGACGCTATTTGATGAAAAATACTTCAAAGAGCTTCACCGAAAAACTTTCGATAGATTGTATTCTTTTGCCGGGAAATATAGGACACTAAATATTTCAAAGGGCTATACATCTTTTTGCAGGTTCGATTCTTAGAAAATACATCTAAGGAGATTTTTCGTAGTTTAGCTTCAGAAAATTATTTGAAAGATTATTCAATAAAACCAAAAGAAGAATTCGCGGTAAAGATTTCCTTTTTCATGTGCGAGTTGATAGCGCTTCACCCGTTTTTTGAACTTAACGGGAGAATAACAAGATTATTTTTCGATATGATTGCTACCTACAATGGTTACGAATATATAGATTATCATGATGCTCTCGAAATTGAAGATGGAGAGAATAAATTTATAAACGCTTCTATCGATTGTATGTTAAGCAATGATAACAAAATGTATCAAATAATTTTAGCCGGCTTGAAAAAGGCAGAATAATATATCCGGTAGTGTAAGAACTGTTGTGTTAATGGATTAATTCATGGTTGTGAAGTTCAGCAGTGTGCCATTCACCAGATCAGAAATTCAATTCGTTATGTTGCCTCAAAAAATCAGAAAGAATTTATGCAGGATTTGAAGCCGGTTTATCAAGCTCCAACAGAAGAAGCCGGGCTTTTAGCCCTTGATAAATTAGAAGAAAAATGGGGTGATAAATATCCTTATCCCAAAAAATCCTGGAGAAATAATCGGAATAACTTGTTTCGTGCGGCTTATTTATTCTCTATATAATTTCCTTTACGAGTCGGAATACCTGAGTTCCTTTTCAACCAATTCAGGAATTTATTATCACATTTTTCTATACAAGCATAAAACCAATTTGAAAGAATATATAATATTGAGAATATAATAACGATAACAATGCTAAATATTATGTTGTTCAAAATACCTTCTGACGAATAATTTACTTTTTCTATCAACCTCAGACTTATAAATATTTTTAGAAGATAAAGCGATACAATAAGATTAACGGCAAACAATATTATTCTAACCGGATTAAAATGAAAGGATGCTGATTCAATTTTAACCCTTTCCCAATCGTGCTTCAGCAGGAATGATACTGCATTTTCGATCTCATCTTTTAATTTATTTTTGTCGGCTGAGTAATCAGATAGATTCTTTAACTTGTTAACTATATATAAATCTTTTGGATCTTCAGGATTTAGTCTTAGCTGAAGTTCGGAAGCAATTTTTTCAACATTCACGTTGTTATCGTCTCTAAGTTGTGGTATTAATTCACGAATCCTTTTTCTCCATTTACGGCGTTCATTAGTTATATGTTTTAATGAATTATTTTTGTCATTAATCCTTTTTTGCAAATAGCTTCCTATTATACTTCCTATGCTTAATGAAGTTATTATCGCAACAATTAATTGTATCTCATTATTTGTCATAATTACCTATATATATTTTGCACCTAACGGCGCTGCGCCTAACCCGCCGCCAAGAACAACACTGCAGATTAAAACGACAAAGCCAAAAACCTGCCGGCAGGCAGGTTTAGCAAACTGCACTTATCTTACTGCTCAAGTGAAGTCTGCAAGTATGTTGTTTACTTAAATTCCATTAAGCAAAATGCCAAACGAAAATGTAAATGTCAAAAAACTTAATTATTCCAGACCGATTTGGCGGTCGGTATTGAGGCGCGGGTTAGGTGCTAAGTTAAAGTCTCACTACTTTTTACTGAACATTTTTAGTTAATTATAAATATTACTGTACTGCTAATAGGCAGTAAAAACAGAAACCGGCAATTGTAAAACGCCACAATGATTTTATAAGCGGATCTTTCAAATTATCATTTAACTTCGGATAAAAAACAAAATAAACCGGAAGTAAAAATGCCGATATTTTTAAAAACAAATTGAAATAATTTTTTCTAATCAACCCATTAATCCTTATTCTTTTTAAGAGAAATTATGGCTCCAGTACAAAACAACAGGAAGTATATTATGCTTAGTATTGGTTCCCAGGTTTCGCTTTTTATAAACTGATATATCCCATAATCAATGCAATCGCACTAAATACAAAAAGTAAATTTTAAATTTTATAGTGTTTCTTCCTCTTTTCTAATTCTTAAGTTGTAAAGATGTTGGCACCTGACAAACCATTTCACACGCCCACGCGGGTACGATCACGGAATTGTTCAGCAAGTGATGCCTGTGAATTTACCCGGAAACGATTCGGGGAGACCGAGTGTAGCGAGGGCCGAGTGCAAACAAAGTTAGGCATGCTTTTATAAAAACGAATGTAGTAGTTGAAATTCTCAAGCAAAACTTGCTTCGCACAAATAAGTTCTGGTTCGATTCTAAATCTCACGGATTTGTCAATGGCACTTCATTTGTCTGGACCAACTCGATCCGAACATCATCAATCCAGAGTGAACCTGCTTGCCGAAACTTCAATTCAAACCTTATACTGCCGTCGGTTTCCGGGACAGTATAGTAGTACTGAAACTGCCGCCACTCACTGTCACCGAGTTCAGATTCACCTAAAATTTCTCTGATCCGAGGGTGTGCAGCGTAGTCCTGTTTCTCTTCTTCGGATTGACCGCCAAAGGGATAATATTTTCCTTCGTACCCTATTTCCAGCAAAATTTTGCACTCCTGAGCCTTCAACCAGAAACTAATAGCATAGGTCTTCCCTTCTTCTGCATCACGAACTTGAAATAGAAACGGTTTCCACCGATTCGTATCTTTATATCTGTGAACCACGATCTTTAGAGATTGATCGCCGCTAACTGCATCCGTCGTGTCCAAATAAGCTTCCATATCGCCATTCTTGATCGGGTATCTTGAAACTGTCCAGTTTACCGGCAACCCTGATTCCACAAACTCGAAGTCCCCGTTGTATCCGAGTGCCTCATCATATGGTCCCAAGCCAGGGATAACGCAACTGGAAACAGTCAGGGTAATAACGATACTTGTAACCAGAAAAAGCAATCGAAACAAAAGAACCTTCATTGCGATCAACCTCCTAATTTAATGCGTGAGAAAAACCCGTTATTTCCACTTCAAAACGGCTGCATCGGGACATGACTAACTATTAATTAACCAGCCGGAATAGCTGCCTGATATTCATGTCAGACGGAAAGTTATATCAGGCTAACAAACTTTTAACTCTTTCGGTCTAACGTACTTATTACTCCTGCGCCTTGTTTAACAACATGTGCATAATTCGCTCCTGCTTTTTCCATATTCATTTTATTTCGCAAATGCTATAGGAAAAACTTCCTGAAAATGGTTTTCGTTTATGATATTTATTGGCGGGATTGCAAAGTAATGTTACTGCCTGTGAAAGGTAAGCGCTCAATTCCGTGAGCGATAAGGTAAGATGACCTGTTTTTAAGGAAGAAAAATCCTGCAATGAATTTCCCCCGTTGTGCTGAAAAAGAATGCAAAGAAAAAATATAAAAAAATCAAGATGGGAATTAACGCCTAACAAGATTTATCTTAACCCGGGACAGGCAGCAGAAAACGACTCCGGAAAAGCGGGGGCACAGAATATTTGCCCAATGCTCTGTATGCCGTTCCTTTTGTTTAAAAGCCCGGGGTCAGTTGATTATCAGGATTAATTTCAGGTTTATTCTATTTCCATCTGAAACATTACAATCAAAATCAAAAGAGCAGCTTACTTTTACAGCCAACGTCAATAAATTGTCAAATGCCGCAATGTTAAATGCAGCCGTTTTGATCTGCGGGTTATATGGCGTAATTATCTAAGCAATGTCATTTTCTTAATTTCTGAATAGTTACCACTCACCACTTTATAAAAGTATATTCCGCTCGAAAGATTGCCTGCATTAAATTCCACGATGTGTCTTCCGGCTTGCCTGTGTTCATCTATTATGATTGCGGCCTCCATTCCAAGTACATCATATACTATTATTTTCACACGATTATCTGAAGGAATTAAAAACTCTATTTTTGTTGTCGGGTTAAATGGATTAGGAAAATTCTGTTTAACAGAAAAATCTGCAGGAACTTCCAAATACACTTCTACTGCGGGTGAGTATTCATACTCGCCATCAGTGTCAATCTGTTTTAATCTGTACTGCAGATTTCCAGCCAGCGGATTCTCATCAATAAAAGTATATTCTTTTGGTGAGTTACTATTTGCATGTCCTCGAATAAAACCAATCTTAAACCAGTCGCTCTGTAATGACTTCCGCTCTATTTCAAACCCATAATTATTCACTTCTGTTGCGGTGGACCAAAAAAGATGTATTTTGCCATCAGTCAATTTTGAGTAGAAATTGTTTAATTCAACAGGCAAGGGATTTATTGTGTTAACTGTAACTTTAATGGCATTAACTCCTGCACCGAACATCTCATTGTATTGATACCACAGTCCATCGGTACTTTTATACATCCAGCCTCCATTCGGATTATTAACTTCAAAATCAATATAACAGTTATTCGAATTCGTTTCGCTTTCAATAAGAAAAGCCACTTTTCCGGTTATTTCTGTTCCGCTATTAATTGTTATTGTATGCCAGGAATTTGGATGAGTATTATCGAATGTACCGCTTAAATTTCCGATTACTGTTAATGTAGGAGTAGTTGTACCAAATTGTGTAACTTTCCATCCCATATTAGTTTCCGGCTCTCCCCACATTGTCTCAATTTTCTCCAAATAATATATACTGCTTCCAAAATCATAAACGATTCCTGCTTTCCAGGGCATAAGCGCATATAATTGAACATTATAATTAACACCATATTCAATTACCATTTGCTGACCAAACGTTTTAGATGTCAGAATAATTAGTATAATAAAAATTCCTGCTTTCATTAGGACCTCCCCATTAAATATTGTTAAACCATTTAACGATTACTCATTCAGATCATCGTACAATTTCCCGGAATGTTAACCTAAAATTCTATTCTGCCTGACATTAGATGTAATAAAAGGTTTTTGCCGTAATTCATTATTATTTAGCACCTTACTGCATCCTTAATTTATTTGCGCGGAATATCAGCACGATAATTTCATCATGATAATATTCCTCAAACTTATTTATCTGAAGGACTTCAAATCCCCATTCCAATATGGCTACATGGAATAAATCATTCCTGCTTTTTCCATATTCATTTTATTTCGCAAATGCTATAGGAAAAACTGCCTGAAAATGGTTTTCGTTTATGATATTTATTGGCCGGATTGCAAAATAATGCTACTGCCTGTGAAAGGTAAGCGCCCAATTCCGTGAGCGATAAGGTAATATGACCTGTTTTTAAGGAAGAAAAATCCTGCAATGAATTTCCTCCGTTGTGCCGAAAAGAATGTAAAGAAAAAATATAAAAAAATCAAGATGGGAATTAAAGCCTAACAAGATTTATCTTAACCCGGGTCGGGCAGCAGAAAACGACTCCGGAAAAGCGGGGGCACAGAATATTTGCCCAACGCTCTATATGCCGTTCCTTTTGTTTAAAAGCCCGGGAGCGGTTGATTATCAGGATTAATTTCAGAGAATTTGTGCTGCTTGACTGAATGCTATGTTGTTCCAATGCAGGTTTATTTTAAGCCCAAATACACTGAATCAAATGATCCTGATGCTTTGCAATTCAGGAAAGCCTTCTTTTTTATCAGATTAAATTCGGATTTATTCTATTTCTATCTGAAGAATTACTGCGGAGTGTTAAAACTTGCAGGACAGGCAGAGTTTTTATCCGCTTTGTTTTACTGTACACCAAAAATATATTTTTATTTTAAGCAAATTTATTTCAACACAACAGATAATTTTGATATGCAGAAATAATTCTGTAATAATTTAAAAATGTATGAGGTTTTTAATGTTTTCTAAGTATTTATTAATTATCTGCCTGCTTTTTGCATTTACAGTTAATGCACAGCAGGGCGAGGTTCCCGCGAAAGTAAAAAGCTCGTTTGCACAAGCTTATCCCAAGGTAAAAAATGCGAAGTGGAATGTGATAGCGGAAACAGAGGTGTACGGAGCGGAATATCACGCTTTATTTAATGCCGGTGGACAAAAAACTACAGTTGTTTTGGATGACGAGGGTCAGATTTTAGAAACTAAAGCTGAAATTAAAAGCTCAAAACTTCCCGCAAGTGTGAAGACTTTTATTACCAGTAATTTTCCCGGTTTCCAAATTTTTCAAGCCTTCAAAATAACCGGAAAGAGCGGCGGTAAATTTTTTGAAGCCCGGATTAAATTATCCGAAGCAGAAGTCGATTTATATTTTAATAATGAAGGCGCTCAGGTGGATAAGTCCGAGGTGGATTCATAGCCGAGAATAAAAGCGTTCAGGCATATTTTTTATTTTTTTTTGAACCGCCATCCTTCGGCGGGGAATTCTGATCTTTTTATACTTTCCGTAGAGCCGGTTAATTTTCTAATTCAGATGCTGATTTAAGATGAATTTTATCTGTGCAGCAAACCGGCTTTTCGGATAGTCCGCATTTTTCAGCCCCCCTATCCCTTATGCTGCTCCGCCGGTTCTTTCATAAAACCGCCCGCTAACACTTCCGCAAAGTCTGAGGCGAAGCCAAAGGCGGCGGCATTGCTTCAGTAGATAACTTTTTAATCAGACCGACTATCATTTACATATTCCGCCGAACCACAAGCTTTAAACGGAGCTGCAAACTCACTGATTACTTAGGAGCCCGATTTGCGAACAGGGTGATCCATAATTGGAGTAATACGGGGACAGGACATTTATTGATCTGTCATTAGGCAAATCAGACAAATGAGCTTTAGTTATCAGGCAAGCAGAAACACCGGCGAAAAGCTCTTCGCCCGGCTTAATCATACTTCTTGATTACCTGGGAATATTGAAACATTTTTCGTGATAATTACACTTAATTACGACATATTGCCCGGGAAATGTAATGTGTGCGAAGCGGATAGCAGAAAGACAGGGAAGATCAATATTTTGCAGTCTGTTTACAAAAATATAATAAAAATATGATAGATTTTTGATTTTTATTGGCGAATAAAATGATTATCAAATTTAATGTTCAAAATTTTGGTTCAATTAAAGACAGACAAACTCTTTCATTCGAAGCAGACAAGTCAACCCATCTTGAGGATACATACGTCATAAATTTCGGCAGACAAACATCAATAATATAATGTACTCCAAATGGGAACTTTCTAACTAAAGCTCTTCTTGTATTCTTATAATTTGTAGTGTATGATTCAGGCATGCGCAAAATAGATTCAATTGTTGCATCAAGACTTACTAAAAAATTGAGCCCTAATCCTTTTAATCTTTCTTCATACCATTTTACAGCTTCTGATATATCTGATTCCGCTTCCGGCCTGACTATTAATTTATATTTCATAACCGGGATTGGATATTATTTTTAATTTCTTTCCATGATTTCCCTTCTTCAGGATTTTTATTATAAGCTTCCAATCTTGAATCTAATTCTTTTTTTTGTTCTTCTGTCATGGGAAATTGTTGTTCTGAAGAAAAGATACTATCCCAAATATCTTCAACTATTAGAATTCTCTCTGAAATGCTTAATTTCTTAATGTTTTCCAGTGTATCTGCATTGAGACCATTATTCATAATTTCTCATCCTTTCGTATTTTTTGCATATAAATATAGCTCAACAGTTTTTATTTTTCAATCTTTTGCTTTGATGCCTGACGGCGTGACCAAAACCGATGCTCCAGGGTGATTGCCGCATGTTTTTCTGAATACGCGAAAATAGGGTTAGTAATGCCTGCCGGTTTTTCCTGAGGTTTAGTTTAAATCTGTGATTTTTTTTACTTAGATCTTCCCTTCAAATGTATCTTTCCAACTTAAGCTTTATAGGTTATGTGGCTTTATTATTATCAATTATTGTGTCTAACCAATCAATAAGTTCGTCCAGGTAGTTTTCTATGATATTCCAAACAATTTCATAGTCAATTCCAAAGTAGTCATGTACTATTCTATTGCGAAATCCTCTAATCCTGTTCCATTCTATCTCTGGATTTTGATCTCTAAAATCTTGATCTATTCGATTAGCTGCTTCTCCAATTATTTCAAAGTTTCGTACAACCGCATCAATTGTTTTCTCGTCTTCTAAAAACTTATCATAATCAATATCTTGAGTATATCGCTTAATCTTTTGAGCAGATAGCAACATATCATCCAATAATAATAAAATATCACGCTTAGACATAAATCAAATCTGGAGTGATTGACTTTAAATATTTTTCTTTAATCCCTTTTTTAGAAACAAGATCCACTTTGAATCCAACAATATTTTCTAATTCATCTGCTAAATCTATAAATCTAACACCGATCTTGTCTGAGAACTCTACAACTATATCTAAATCACTTGAATCATTTTGTTCTTTACGAGAATACGAACCAAAGATTGCCATTGATTTAATCGGATAGTCATGAAATAATCTCTGTTTATGACTACTCAGAGTGCTCTTTATTTCTTGTAATGTTCTCATAATTCAAAAATACCACGTTTTAATGAAATGAAGAAATAGTCAATCTTTCCAATGTTCCACAAATGCTATTTAGCCATAACCCTATGTTATGCTTCAGATGAAAATAGAAAAAGCCTAAATTTGTTTTAATAAAAAGGAGGCTTTTCTATGAACAGAAAAATACGTAAAACAGGGGTTCATTAAACCCATATTCTAAGGGACGTTCTTAAAGAGCACAAATCAATAAGCAGCAATGCAGAAGCAAACCAGGTTGTCGGAAGCTAGTGTAGAATAATTTATCCCGTTTTTTCCTGGGGCTTACTTCAATTGTGATTTTTTACTTATATCTTCCCTTCAAAAGTACCTTTCCAACTTAAGCATTATAATAGCTGCCGCTCAGAACGGTAAAGATAGCATTTATTCAATAATCTTTTAATTAGAACGATCTTTCATTCACAAATACACCTAACAGCAAAGCCAAAAAGGTAGAACCAACTTTAAATTAACAAGTGCCTAACCTGCCTACCGCAGGCAAGCAAAATGCCGAACGAAAAATCTTAACCCCAAAACTGCAATACACTCAAACCGTTACGGCGGTCGGTCTTGAGCGGCTTTTTATAAGGCATCTTTATTTTGTTCTTTGTAACTATTTAGTAAATCTAAAGGATTAATAATTGGGAGAATTATCTTTGAGTAAGCAGGATTAGAACAGAGAGCAGCTAACATTCCTCGCGTACCGGATACTGAAATATTAATAAATATTAGCATAATATTATCTGGAATGTCAAATTTTTTATTAACAGAATTGAAAAATCTTTTTTGAAGATCTTTTATTTCGAATTTGTGTGCAGTTTCTATACCAAATAATTCAACCTGCTTATTCTCTTTGTTAACAAAGAAATTGGTTTTAATATATATTGAGATAATATTCTCATTTTCTGAAACGATAAATTTAGTGGATAGATTTACACCGATTTCTTTTAAATCAGCTTTTAACAAGCCGAATTCAGAGTAATCATTTTGGAAATAGCTGACTTTTTTAATTTCTGCAATTCTGAATTCAACTTTTTTTCTATAAGCATTCTTTTCTATCTTTGTCATATTTGACTTCTATATTAGTTTACGTAAGCATTTGTAAAATCATCAATATTATTAATGCCTTTATCTTTTAGGAGTATTCCAAAATCATTGTCATAGAATTGTCCTTCAGAATTAATATCGACCCAGTTTCCTTTTAAATCAGAAATTGTAAATTTCTCAGCGATATATTTTGTGCTATTATTAACTGACACTTCTGCTGAATTGATCTCAATGCCAATACCAACAGCATCAGCAATTTCAACCATCTTTTTAACTGAGATATTGGGTGTTTTTGAAAACATCTGAGAAATAGCTGAACGAGATTTACCTAATTTCCTAGCAAGATCAGCCTGGGTAATATTGTTTTCATCCATATAAGTCAGCACTATATGATAAAATTGATTAATTACTCCCCAGGCTTTTTGATTAATAGAAGGGGACTGACTAAAATAATCATCAATTTGTACTGATAAATCTTCTAAATTCTTCTTCATATTTTTCCTTCATTTCATTAATTCTCTTGTATATATCATCGCTGAGAGAGTCTTCTTTTTTTAGTAAATATTCAAAAAAAATATAATTATCACCGCATTTTTGGAAGAAAAAGAACCTATGCGGTTTTGGTTTGATTTCCCCATAATTATATCCCTTGAGATTGTATTTGATTTTTGGTGATTTGAATTTAGGAATAGTTGCCATACGGCATAGTAAATCTTTAACCAGATCCTTTAAATCTGAGGGTAATGCGTTGAAATTCTCCATTACTTTTGTTCTACCATTTTCAATTACATAAAAAATATCAAAAATAGGTACACCATACTCAGTTGGTATTTTAAGTTTTTTGAATTCAACTTTAGTTTTTGACATAAGATAATATTTCTAAGGCTCCAATGTTAAGGTATATCTTAACAAATGTCAAGTGTTTCCTTGTTTTTAAATTCCGTAGAACGGCGTGGTTGCTATGGCGCAACCCATAACAACTCTGCCAAATTTATTAAACAACTTTTATTTACTTCAAAACTCACATTTAATAATACTGCCGAATAAAAAAGCCAAAACGGTAAAACAAATTTTAGAATTATCCAAATGCCTAATGCGAAAACGGCGTCCGTCTTGATTGGCTGGTTATATGCAGAATAATATTCTAATGATTTATTTAAAAAATTCTATAGAGATTATTTCGCAAATAATACTTTTTTTAATTCTTCATCATAATAACTGTTATTTAAATCTTTAAGTGTAACATCTTCTAAAATTTTTAAATCATTATTTTGTGGTAAAATCAGCAAAAACTTAGTGTTGCTACTTATATTATTTTTAATTAAATATTTCGCAATGTCTCTTTTTTTATTTAAGATTGAAATTACAAGTGCGTTTTGTTGATAATAATCGATGGAGTTAATATCTGCCCCAAATTTCAGCATTAAGTCTAACATTTCAATGTTTCCATATTTAACAGAATATAACCACGGAGAAACTATGTTGATAATTCTAACATTAAAATCAGCTGACTCATATACTTCATTTTTTGACATCATTATATAGGTTTTTTTCCCAGTAGGGCTTTGAACATCACAGCCTAAATCATACTTTGCAAATTTTACAATAAATTTTTTATAGTTAGATTCTGTTATTGGATAGCTTTCAATAGATTTTATACCTTTCCAATTTGGATTGCCACCGTTTTTCAACAGAATTTCAACAACCGATATATTACTATTTTCAATCGCGGATTTTAATAAAATATTATCTCTAGGAAATATTAATGTTGCCCCATTTTGTAATAAATAATTAAAATATACAGAATTATTATGTTTTATCGCTTCTTCTAATAACACGGGATTGTTTTTTATGAAGCTTTTATCATAACCTCTTTCATTGAATAGTTCAATTATCGAGTTATTTTTAAGTTCTAATACTTTGTCAAGCAATTGTCTCCCTTCTATAAGGTTTGTATCGTAACCTTTACTTAATAAATATTTCAACATTTCATAACTTTTGGAAAGAGCAATCAAAGGGAGATTATTTGGTGAATTTATAACGCTTCCATTTTCAAGTAAAAATTCCACCATTTTCATATTATTGTTACGCACTGCTAATGATAGTGGTGTGATATTTTCTTTTTCAATTGTGCTGTTAATATCAATACCATTTTCAATTCTACTTTTGATATCTTCATATTTGTTCTCGCTAATCAATTGATACATTGATGAAGAACAACCATTTGTAAGAATTATCATTAATAATGATAATAGAATTAATATTATACTTTTGTTTTTTTTCATACTAGTCTCCAAGTGTTCTGTTAAAAATATTTTATAGGCATATAACTCTTAATTAACCAGTCAGAATAGCTACTTGATATTCATGTTAGACGGAAAGTTATTTCGGGCTAACATTCTTTCATATTTTTAATGAATCTTCATAAGCTATTGTTATTATTTAATTTATTAATTATTTGCAAAATATTTTCAGTTTGTTAGCACGAAATATTAATCGGGCTATCAAACTTTTAACTCTTTCGGTCTAACGGACTGATTACTCCTGCGCCTTGTTTAACAACATGTGCATAATTCATCCCCTCTTTTTCCAAATTCATTTGATTTCACAAATGCTATAGGAAAAACTCCCTGAAAATAGTTGTTGGGTATATGATCTATTGGAGCGGGACCGCAAGCAACTGCTTCCGCCAGCCGGAGGTAAGCGCTTAATTCTTTGAGCGATAAAGCAATCTGAACTGAACCTAACGAAGAAAATTCCTGCAATGAATAATTCCTCTTATGTTAAATCCATCATAATAAATATTGCAGAAAGATCAAAAATGGTACAGAGTGTCCTGTGATTTTTTTTTAACCCCGGATTTCTCCACAGTAAACCATGCTGATAAAGCGGCGGCAAGGGCTGTTTACATGCAAAATCCCGTAACCCAGCTTTCGTTTTAAGGACCTGGAAGATCTGATTGAAAGAGATAATTCATGGATATAAGTGTAATTGAACTGCTAAATGTCATGCTCTTCCGTGTTTGTTTTCATGTTAAAACAAGACCCAAATCAAAAAAAAATGGATGCAGGCACGTTATTTCTTCCCGTTTCTTATCCTCAATCTCTTTAATTAGCCCCACAATTCCCCTCTGCGGATTACCTGCAATTCCGGTAAAAAAAATTTCTGCAAACACCAATGATCGGGTTCCTGTAAAACTTCTTGATTTCACGGGAATTTTATATTAATTTATTTGAAATATAAAAAATTGATTTGTCCCGGATACCTTGTATATGATTACAAACAAAAATATGGATGCTTTATTAACAGGAAAGCTGACTGAATTGCAATTACTTTGCGAAAAATACAACGTGAAGACACTGTATGTTTTTGGCTCAGCCTGTAATGGTAAATTCGGGGAACAAAGTGATCTGGATTTTTTAATTTCTTTCGGGGATATTTCAATTGAAGAATACACCGACAGTTACTTTGAGTTACATTACAAACTTGAGCATTTATTCAACAGAAAGATTGATCTATTAACCGAGAACTCCCTTTCAAATCCTTTTTTAATCGAAAGCATTAACGAAACCAAACAATTGTTATATGCAGCGTGAGGTATTAAAATACTAAATAGATATTGAAGAAGCTATTGAATCCATATACTCATACCTGGAGAATAGACGAGATTTCAGTTTTTATAAATCTAATAAACTCCTGAGAAGAGGAATTGAAAGAGAACTGGAAATTATTGGAGAAGCAATAAACCGAATATTAAAGATTGACAATAAGATTGATATTTCAGATGCAAGACGGATAGTGGATCTGAGAAATTGGGTTATTCACGGATACGATAAAGTTGATGATTTTATTATCTGGGGTATAATTTCAAAAGATCTGCCAAAACTAAAAGAGCGAGTTAATACGTTATTGAGTAAATAAAGTTTTAATGAGAATTCAGTATCAATCATTTCCGTAAAAAATTTTATATACACCGGGCATTTCCAAAGTTTCTCAATAGAGTGTAACTAAACGGAAATCAGCATTTACAGTCCTTTGTAAACTCAACCAAAGAAAAAAAATAATATATGATGTTAATACCTGGCAGAGGGGCGGCATTCATGGTATCAGAGTGCGGAGTATTTAGCCCCAAAGGGGCGGAATGAGTTATCGCGCAGAAACTCACCCGGTGGCTTCGATAAACTGAGTAATCAGACAATGAACCAGGACGCAAGAATTTCCCACAGATTGCTTCGTCGCAGGCTCCTCAGTCTACCCCGCAGAGCGGGGCAACGACTGCTAATTGGGGAATGTCTGAACCTTGATTTACATGATCAGAGGATTACCTAGATCGTTTTTGAATTGGTTATTTCTCCTCTGGCAGAGGGGCGGCAATTACGTTATTTGAGTGTGGAGTATTCAACCCCGTAGGGGCGAAATATACATCATCGGTTACTTCGGCTCCGCTCAGTAACCGGTTATTTGCTGAGAGTTATACCTAATCTCCTAAAGCCCAGTAATTTAATAAGTTACTAATGACATTAACCGTAATGAAATATTCGTTATGCTTTAATTCAACCCGGAGTTAGCAAACGATATCTTGAGCAACTTACCTGCCTTTCCTGCCGGCAGGCAGGCCGCTAAATTTTCGCCAATAGGTCTGCGGTTGGCAGACCTTCCCAAACATACCTTTACTTCACGAGCATAAGCTTGCGGACTTCACGGAACTGATCTGCTTTTAATTCGTAGAAATAAACACCTGAAGCGAGGTCTGAGCCATCAAGTATCGTTTCATATTCGCCGGGATTTTTCCTCTCATTTATAAGCTCCGCAACAATTCTACCTAACTGGTCATATATCCGGAGTGTGACTTTTGCCTCCTGCCCGATACTGAATTTTATACGTGTTGCCGGATTAAACGGATTCGGATAATTGGGATACAGAATTGTTTTATCAGGGAGGAGACCGCCTGTATAAATCTCCACGATTCCTGAAAACTCAAATCCGCCGTCGGTATCAATCTGCTTCAGCCGGTAGAATACGGTATCAGACGAAGGGATCTGCGAATCAGTGAACTGATATTCTCTCGGTATATTTGAAGTTCCGCCTCCCTGAACGAATCCGATTTTCTGCCATGTTTTCGCAGGGCTGCTCTTTCCATCCGCTCCGGGGAGAGAATTGACCGAAGCCCTTTCAATCTCGAAACCGTAATTATTCAGTTCGGTTGCAGTAATCCAGGAGAGCAGGGCGGATTTCCCGTCATAATTTCCCGCGAATGAAATTAATTCGACAGGCAGGGGCTGTTCAGTGCCGAATGAGAAATACGAACTTCCGCTGAATATCATGCGCAGAGTGGAAGGCGAAAGATTGCTCCATGAGTCGAGAGAATCGCCGCTTACCGAAATTGTTGTCCTGTTGAGATAGAAAGTAAGGGTACATGCCTTGCTCACATAACCGGAAAAGGAAGTAGGAGAGATTTTCTGCAGGGCAATATCGGCAGATACATCTGCAAGCATAACCTGATCGGCTCCGAAACGCAGATGGCTTCCGTTTTTGATCATCCACTGCGAGGCTTCAAAGCCGGCGCTATTTTCCACTGAAAAGAATGTGAAAGAAGCATCGGAATAAAGATCTTCATCGAGTCCGGTAACAGCGGCGCCCAGAGTCTGAAGGGCTGAGCCGGTCTGTGCAGCGGCGATATCCGTGTATGAATCACCGCTGATCTTCACCGCACTCAGTCCGGCAATATCAAGGGTGGCGGCTGTTAATTCCTGCGATTGATAAGGATAAAGAAATGAAACAAAGCCTGCGCTCTGAACAGAATTTTTTGTCACATTCATAACGGTATGCGCTTCGGTCACATTATAGGAGAGTTCATGCAGAGCCTCGGCGGAAGAATACACTGCATCGGAACCGCCGGCAGCCGTATGAGCAAGCAGCGAAACACCGTTTCTTGTCCAGACCCCCTGGTTATTATCAAAATCGCCAGTGAATACACCTTCGGCAGAGGCATTTCCTCCCTCGATTCCGTACCCGTGCAATTGCCAGGTATAATTATTGGCAGATGACGAACTGACAAAATCCGAAATGAGGAAATACTTTTTCCGGACAAAAAGGAAGGCGCGGGTAATGTCCGTTTCGCGGTAATATGTACGGGTTTCGCCGTAATCAAGCGCGGAATGAGAAAAAGTATTCTCAATAAAGCCGTCGGCGTCGTTCGAAAACTGAGGATCGCCGATAAGAGGACCTGCGCCGTTAACAAGTATCATATTATGATTAACCGCGTTTCCGGTCAGTCCCCTGTTATCATAACTGACATAGCCGGGATCGAGCGCCAAAACCTGCCCGCTGCCATAGATAAGAAAGCTTGTAACATCCGCCTGATTATGTCCGTAAGAACTGCTGCGTGCAATTCCGTTCTTTGCGGTTGCATGGAGATATGCGGAGTTTGAATCGTTTCCCGACCTGAAAATAAGATTACCGCTTACCGGAAGCGCTTCAAAAAGAGGAGCATCCCCTGCCCCCGTAACCGGGAGTGATGCAATATAATTCGCCCGGGAATCGGTGCTTGCAAAAGTGAGCTGGCTATTGAGCGAACTTGCAACCCTCAGCCTGCTGTAATCATTCGCCCAGATATAATCAGGATTCTTCATCTGCACCAATTCCGGGAAATAAAGTGCAACGTAAGTATCCTCTATTGCCGGCATCCTTCCATCGGGCATTCTTATCTTAGCCATCCAGTTGAAAAGATAATCATACCTGTCATCGGACCAGGGATTTGGGATTGATCGGGGTATTCCCTTATGGGTGTATGTAAGTGAACCGGAGGGAGCAAAATTGCCCATTGCCCTCATCATCGGGAGGAAATTAAGCATTCCATACCTGAGATAACTCGGTCCTTCGGCAAATCCGCCGATAACACCGGGTTCGCTCTGCCTTTTTGCATCAAGAAAATGAGTGTTTTCGATTGTCCACATTGCTGTGTTAATCCAGTTCAGCGGTTTCTCTGCGTCATCGAGGCTCACTGCGTCATTAATAACAATTGCAGCCATCCCAAGTGCAGCGGCGGTCATAATTGTATGATTGTTAAAAACGAGATCGAAAAAACTGAATGGATAGATCGGAGGAGCTATCTGCCGTGTCGATTCAGTATAAAGATTTCCGGCGAATTCCTGCAGATGGCTTTTTGCATCAGTAAGAGAATCCGCATCCACACCGGAGCCGAGCAGAAGATCGTAAGCAATTGAAAAATCAACCATTTCTTTGGAACGCCATTGCCAGCTATCGTAAATGCCGGGATTGAAGATTGTAATACGGTCAACATCTGCGGGAAATGTTTCAAGAATAGTTATTACTTTATCAATAAGAGTCTGCGATTCCTCCGGACTCAGATCAACAATAGAGCCGCCCTCATATTTTTTGCCGAGAATATTAACGAACGCTGCATTTTTGGCAATATGACTCCGTTCAATCCTCTCGGCGAGCGATGTGCCGGTCGGGACTTCCGAAAATGCATTTGCGGATACGCTCTGGAATAATAAAAGATTTTCCCCGCTGCCGAGGCTGCTGCGGATATCCGGCAATTCTGCGCTCCTGAGAATTGTCCTCGGGTAGGCGGTATTAGCTCCGGCAGGTTCCCAGGCTCCGTCCTGTGCAAAAACTGTTATTGATAATACTATCAGGGCAAAGATATATTGTTTTAATTTCACTTAATAACTCTTGATTAATATTTTTGAAACTGCCAATAAGTTAATAAATTCTGCGATTAATTGCCTCGCCGGCAGTAAGTAACATAAAATTAGATTAACAATCAGGCGATAGGTTTCAACTTTTTCGCTTTTAGCAGGATGGATGCAGGGATTTTAATTCAGGCTTTTACTATTTTTCATTAGCCGGACTGCTTTATTAGTTCATGGAAAATAAATTACATATCATTCGGGGAAAATATGAGAACAATTATTCTTACTGCTTTATGTGTTTTATTATTAAACCAGATCATTATGAGCCAGGAAACAAAGACGAAACTGCTTATCCGTTGCGATGATATCGGGATGTCCCATGCTGTAAATATGGCTGCGAAGGAATTAATTGAATCGGGATTGCCCTTTTCGGCTTCGGTTATGGTAACCTGCCCCTGGTATCAGGAAGGAGTTGATATCCTGAATGCTCATCCCGAAATTACAGCCGGGCTTCATCTCACACTAAATGCAGAGTGGAAAAATTACCGCTGGGGACCAGTTGCCGGCAAAGATCGCGTCCCTTCCCTGGTCGATGAATTCGGTTATTTTTTCCCTTCGAGGGCGGCATTTTTTGGTAATGATCCCAAAACTGATGAAGTTGAGACGGAACTGAGAGAGCAGATCCTGCGCGCCAAGAAAAGCGGACTTAATATCCAGTATCTCGATTACCACATGGGTACTGCCGTTGACAGACCCGAACTCAGGGCAATTGTGGAAAAACTCGCCGCAGAATACGGACTTGGCGTGTCCCGTTATTTCGGCGAAATTGATCTGAGAAGTATGTATTCAGACCCGGCAGCATCAAAAAAGGATTCGCTCTTCCAGACAATAGACACCCTGCAGAACAGCAATATAAATCTTCTTGTCTGCCATATCGGAAAGGACAACCCGGAAATGCAGGCGATGATTGACCTGAATGCTTTCGGTATGCCTGAAATGAGCAGACACCGCGAAGCCGAATTATATGCTCTGATAGCTGCTTATAAGTCCGGTATTTTCGATAAGAACAATATTGAGCTTATTAATTATGAGTACCTGATTAAGAACACCGGACTGGAAAACATGAGATCGCCCCTTGGGAGCGGGTATTGAATCTTCAGTATGATGTTTTATGTGGAAGCATGACAAGTAAGAATAATCGAACATAACAAACAGTTTTTAGAATCATTTAATAAATCATTATTTTCACGATAAGAATAATGAGTATGAAAAGATGTTGTCCGCAATAACAAAAAATCAAATAAAGGAACTGCTTGTCAATAATTTCGATTTATCGAAAATTATTTTATTTGGTTCGCAGTCGAGAGGAACGGCTGATTCTAAAAGCGATGTTGATTTGCTTATTATTTCGGATGAAGTAAAAGATAAATTCTCAGCAATGACGAGTATAAGAAAAGTTCTGCTCGGGCTTAATTACGGATTCGATGTGATCATATTGAGCAGTTCGGAATTTGAAAGAGATAAAAAATTCCCGGGGACAATTGCCAGATATGCCGAGGCGGAAGGAACTCTTTTGTATGAACGATAATGAACTAAAAGCACAAGTTGCAAAATGGATTGATCTTGCTGAATAGGATCTGCGGCTTGCAAAATTTGCATTCGGGATGAAATCAAATGTTCCTTATCGTTTAATATGTTACCATGCACAGCAAACAGCAGAAAAGTACATAAAAGGCTTTTTAGTCAGTAATTTAACGGACTTCCCTTATACACACAGCATAGAAGTGTTATTAAAACTTGCTCCGAAAGAAAGCGGACTTCAGCAATTGGTTGAAGAATTATCAGAACTGACAAATTATGCAGTTGCAAAAAGATATCCGGGAGATTATAATAAACTGACAAAAAAGAATGCCGAGGATGCAGTGAACAAAGCATCCATACTTAGGAAGATGATTCGGAATTTACTCAGGAAAAAGGGCCTGCTATAGTCCCTGATTTAAGAACAGCCCGAAATGCAGGCGATGATTGACCTGAATCCCTTCGGCATGACAGAAATGAGCAGACACCGCGAAGCCGAATTGTATGCTCTTATAGCTGCTTACAAGTCCGGTATTTTCGATAAGAACAATATTGAGCTTATTAATTATGAGTACCTGATTAAGAACACCGGACCGGAAAACATGAGATCACCCGTTGGAAGCGGGTATTGATAAGGGTAAAACAAACCTTCTGAAACGGTTCTGTAATCAACTTTTCATGTTATTTGAATCGGAAATAGCAACCAGGTTTTAGTTTGGCTTTTGGAGAGGAGCGATAATAGCAGATAAGAAATTTCTGGATTTCAAGAAATTTTCTTGACAACTGCGTTTTATTGTTTTACTTTTGTGTAAGTATTTATCAAAAGGTTTAAAATGAGTTTCTCCGACATATTGACTCCACGAAATGAAGTACTAAAGAGCGATGGTATTCAGGGAATTATTGATATCGAAAACCTAAATAGCAAAAACAGGAATTCGATAGAGTCACGACCAGAGGTCTTTTTCGATTTAACTTATCCTACCACAGATTTAAAAATTGTGCTTGATAATTTGAATCAGAGGTTTAATTCGCCGGGCCAATCAGCCGGTTTATTCTTACTTGAGGGATTCAAGGGAAGCGGTAAATCACACATTGAATTATTCATCTATCACCTTTTTAAGAATAACGATATTGCCGGGAAATGGCTGACAAAAAATAAAATCGAATGCAAAGTTCCTGATGATGCCATTGTGATCATCCATAAATTTACCGATTTCCCTCTCGGTTCGATGTGGAATCTTATCTTCGAAAACGTGGGGGCAACTAAATTCGTAAGCAATCAGCGGCCAGACCTGGAACAATTGCGGAAGGCAATTGGGGAGCGTAGAATTGTCCTGATCCTTGATGAATTGGAAATGGGCTATAAAAGTATTGAGAATAAAAATATTCAGGCACAAAATCTTGCATTCCTGCAGATGCTAAGTGAAGAAGCCCAGCGCTCTGAAAGTGCAGCAATCACTATTATTGCTTCGATTTATAATTCCGAAGACGAACCCGGCGCCACTCTTAAACGGGTTCCTAAAGTCGATATTAAATTTGCCGAGCCAAAAGACCGAAGGCAAGTTATACTGCACAGATTATTCCAGAACTATTCAGATTATGATAATAACAAAATTGAAAGCGTGGTTTATAGTTACATTAATCATTGGAGAAAATGTGGTATAAAGATTGATGAAAAATACATCGACCGAATGTTTGAAAGTTATCCATTCACGCCGGAAGTGTTTGATGTATTCCTCAACAAGATATTGAGAAAGAATTTTCAGGGAAACCGCGGACCACTTGGAATACTAAGCCGTATTGTAAAAAACACTCATACAAAAGCAGACATAATTACAACATCTCATTTCACCCTGAAAGACAATGTTATTAGAAATCTGCTTGTGGATTTAGACCCGGGTCAGACCTACACACAATGTGCCCAGAATGATCTTCGCGATCTGGAACATATACTTTTGGCAGACGAGATAGTAGCTTCTACATTGGTCGGGACTATTTCTGCCACAGGAAATTTACGTGGGATACAAGATCAGGAATTAGCCAGGCAGGTTATTAAGCCCGGAGATAACTATAATGATTATATGGCAACATTAGCTGCTTTTGAAAAATTAGGTGCTTATTTTCAGAGGGCAGAGGATAGCTATTTTTTCGATGTACATGAAAAACCGTATGCAAAGGTAGAGTACCGCTCATTAAGAATTGACACCAAAATTGCACTGGAAAAATCGCTGGAGCGGCTGAGAAAAAATGTTTTTAATGATACTTCTGCTTTCATTTACAGGGATGAAGCCTCATTTAAGGCAGATCTTTCTTCTTCTAATAAAAACACCATTCGTTATGTAATTTCGCCAAAACAGCTCATTGCTGCAGATAGAAAAAAAATATTTTCAGGCATTGAAAACCCAAATACAATTATTCTAATTGAGCCGAAAACTGATAAATTCAATGCATTGGATAACAATGATATTATTAAATGGGCTCAGCTCTCTATCGCTGCTGCGGAACTTAAAAATATGACAGGAGATTATGAACGTAAAAAGCAGTATGAAAAAATTGAAACAGATAATGCAAAATATATAGATGATTCATTCAGGAAAGCAGGATTCAGCTATATCCTTGTTCTAAAAGATGCAGATGGTCTTTGTTTTGAAGTAGAACCGCTTTCAAATGTTATCACCAGGACTGATGTAACTGAACAACTGAAAAAAAATATTTTTCCATTACAGAGGATTCAGGAACACCTGTTAGAACATATTGAGGCTGCAAACGGAAATACAAACTGGGTTATGAATCAATTTGTTTCTGATATCAGGAAAAGCTACGATAAAACTCTTGGTTTCCCGGTAATATTATCCGAATCGTTTTTTATTGATGCAATAAAAAACTTTTGTATTGAGAAGATTATTGGTTTGAAGCATACCAGCGGAGAATTTTGTGGCTCATATCCGGGTTATTCAAGTTCAGATTGGCCTGACGTTAAGGTGGTCCCTCCCTTTCCGGTTGAGGATACAGAAGAATCAATTTACCCCGCAGCCCAGCAGCCGGCTGAAAATTATCCGGCACAGGGCAGCCCTGTAATACCATTATCCGGAGACAGCGGAGAGCGAAGCAAAAATCCTGTGAATAAAGCTGTTTATATCTATACAACAAACAGCAGATCAATTATCGAATTGCGGCAGGAAATTGCTCAGAAATTAAACGCATATACCTCTGCAATTTTCCAAAGGGTTGTATTTACTGTCTTTCTTGAAAAACAGAATGCCGATCTGAGTTCGCTGCCTGCTTCTCTGCGGGGACAAATGACCGGGATAAGTAATCTGCATTTTGAACTGACTATTACCAGAGAAGGTAATTTCACAAAAGCAGCTTTAGAGCAGATGACCGAGCAGCTTCCCGTTTTTCAGGATGCGCAGTATAAAGCTGAATTGAAAGGATATAGCGAATCAGAGCAGGCTGAATAATATGAAAAACGACCTTTTTCAAAAGATGTTTGAATTATTAACGCTGCCCGAAGAACGAATACCGGGAATTGGCAGTTGGCTTATCGGGGATGTCTGGACGGAAAAACGTTTCCGCGAATATAATCCGAAGAATTATTTAGAAAGCGGGGAGGAAATTGTTCATAATCTTGAGGAACTCATTACATTCACTGCGTTCGGTATTTACGATGAACTGGCTGCGCTTGCTTTAAAGCCCTCGAACCTTTTAGAGGAGTTTAACAGCCCTGAAACAGCGGTTGTGATTTTAGACGGCGCATCTTTAAGAGAACTTCCCCTCCTGAAACTAAAGGCGGAAAATTCAGGATACACTATTCTGGAAAACGGGTTCAAAGTCAGTTCCCTCCCGAGTGATACTGTTAACTTCATTGATCAGAGAATCTTAGGTAAAACGGTCGGGCCTTCCCAGCTTCCTGCCAGAAAGGAATTAAAGGATAAAAACATAAGAGTTTTCCACTATGATTCAGCGGTGAGGCATTTTGATTTACAATCGGACGGCACCCCTCTATTGCTATGGTCGAGTTTTCCGGACGGCACTTATAAAAATTTTGAAGCAAGGGATGCCAGTCATTTTGAATCCATAATCAAGCAATTTGATGTAGTCTGGAAAAATATAATTCTCAATATTCCGAAAGACTACAGGATCATTATCACGAGTGATCATGGTTATATTTACCTGAATACCGGATTTCAATCGAATGAACGGGGAACTGATGCACTCAGTTTCCTGAAGCAGGACAGATTCCGTTTCTATGGTGATTATGAAAGCCTGCCGGAGACAGAGGCATTACAGATAATTCCTTCAAAGCATCTGGCAATGTTACGGGGCAGAATTATGAACAGGATGCAGGGACCCGCAGCAAATAAAGTTTTCAGGCATGGCGGATTATCGTTGATGGAAATGTTCACGCCCTGGCTGGTATTGAAAAAAAAATAAATGAATTATTCAAAGGTTAAATTATGCAACAGACAACAAGACGTTCAGAAAATAAAGAAAAATTCGGCACTATTCTCGATAAAGATGTGGTAAGAATGATTAAAGAACGCGCATTGAAAGAAGGAAGAACTATAAGCGAAGTAATTCAGGATGCGGTATTAAAATACGGTGAAACCGATGTGGCTAAACTGGAAATCCGTATCAGGGCAGTAAGGAATTTTTGCTCCCGCCCGTTCAATCTGAAAACTGACGAACTGAATGAATTGATGAATGAGGATCTTTACGAGATATGAACTTACTGAGAATACCCGCCGGTCAGCTTGTGCTTATTGATGCAAATATTTTTATTTATGCAAATCAGCAATCATCGCAGCAGTGCATTAAACTGCTGGAAAGATGTGCGAACAACGAAGTATATGGAGTGCTTTCAACCCACATTCTCGCAGAGATCATGCACGTTCTCATGCTTGCCGAAGCCCGCGATCTTGGTTTGCTAAAATCCGGGAATCCGGCAAAACAATTGAGTGAGAAACCACAGCTCATAAAAGCATTGAACAGATATGAATCGCTTGTAAGGGATCTGCTGACTATCGGATTCCAGTTAGAGCCTCTGCAGCGTGAGGATTTCCTTACTGCAATATCAATTCAGCGGCAATATGGAATGCTTACTAATGATGCCCTGTTTATGGCAGTTGCCTCCAGGTTGAGGATAAATGCGATTGCCTCGGCAGATCAGATATTCAAAAATGTTCAGGGAATAATCCATTATTCGCCGGATGATATTAACGACTAAAAGAATTATTAAAACAGCAATATGAAAAAAGCAATAGAAGAATATTTTCCTATCGTAGATATTAACAGGCTTGCTGTTCCGGAGCGCAATGCATTTAAGCCAATTTATACAATGCATAAATGGTTTGCCCGGCGTTCATCCTCGGTATTCAGGGCAATTCTTTTAGGCGCTATGAAGCCTGCCGGAGCTGATATAATGCAGGAATTCTATAAAGATCACACAAATGACCCCGATACAAAAGGTATGGTTGTTCTCGATCCTTTTATGGGCGGCGGCACTACGATTGTGGAGGCATTACGACTTGGGTGCAAAGTTATCGGTATTGACCTTAATCCTGTTGCATGGTTTATTGTTAAAACGGAAGTTGAGCCGGTTGATCTCGATGAATTACGAGCTGCTTTTGTAAGACTTTCCGAAAGAATTGTCCCATGGTCGGGCAGACAATTAAAAGAAACGCTTCTCGGTTTATATAAAACAGAGTGTCCCTGCTGCGGTAATAAAGAGGCTGATACAATCTATACTTTCTGGGTAAAATATGCTCCCTGCACCACTGCAACGTGCGATCATAATACGCCGCTTTTTAATGATTTTATTGTTTCACAGAAATCACCCTCAATAAAATATTACCCCGATTGTAAATGCCCGAAATGCTCAAAAACATTTGATTTTGAAGTTGAACCGGCTTCAATGGTTGGCGAAAAATCGCTTATGATAAACTCACCGCAATTTTCAGCGGGAAATGGAAGGGAGAACCGGAGATGGGTTTACAGCACATCACGTGAAGGTGTGGAATGTCCCTGGTGCAATGAATTTATTGTACCAGAAAGAATACCGAAAAAAACATCGAAAAAGAAAATACCTCTGACTGTTCTTTACTGCCCACATTGTGAAGAAGTGTGGCAGTACCGCGGAGAAATCCGTTCCGATAAAGTTGAATGCCCGACCTGCAAGACCCGGTACAACCCTAATGCAGGGCATATTCCCGCCAAAGGGAAATTTACCTGCCAGGGTTCCTGCAACGGCAATGTGGATAATATAATTTCCGCAATAAGAAAATTGCCGGAAGATAAGCCTTTGACTGCAAGACCTTATGCGCTCGAAGGTTATTGCAGCGTCTGCGCAGGCGATAATGTTAAAGAGGGTGAGGATAATGAGGATTTATTCGGCATTAATGATAAAGTTAAAGATGAAAAAATGACACCCGCCGGTTTATCTCTGTTAAATAAAAATAACGGCAAGTTTTTTAAACGTTATTCGTCATCGGATATGCATAAATACCAGGAAGCAAAAAGTATATGGGAAAAGGAAAAACATAATCTGCCTTATCCGAAATCTGAGATACCGGTAGGCGAAAAAACAAAATCAGGACTGATCGCGCATCATTACACGCATTGGCATCAAATGTTTAATGAGCGGCAACTACTGGCGATATCAACGCTATTAGGCTTAATTTCGGCAGAACGAAATGTTGCTTATAAGGGAATGCTTTTAAGCCAGATATTTTTAGTGCTGGAGAGTAACAATTCTTTCACCCGATACAGAGTGGACGCTGATAAATCTGAAGGTGTATTTGCCCGACATGATTTTCAACCTAAAATAACTTTTTCTGAAGGCAATGTTTGGGGCACAGAATATGGGAAAAACTCTCTCGAAAAATGTTTTGAGAAAATTTATTCAGGAAAAGAATTTTGTTTGCGCCCATTTGATCGTGTTTATAACGAAAATAAAAAATCAACTGATCTTTTAGTTTCCTCTGAAAAAATAAAACCTCAAAACAACGATTCTCGACTTTTTTCTCAGTCTTCAACTGGTTTAGACTTTTTTCAGGAGGATATCGATTATATTATTACAGACCCGCCATATGCCGGAAACGTAAATTACTCTGAATTGGCGGACTTTTTCTATGTGTGGCTGCGGCTTGTTCTTAAGGATTATTACCCGCATTTTCTGCCCGAATATACACCCAAAGTTGAGGAGGTTGTTGAAAACAGAACACGCGGGAAAAGCGCCGAAGATTTTAAAGTTGGTTTGACACAGGTGTTTTCGGAATGTTACAGGGTTTCAAAACCGGAAGCGCCGCTGATATTCACATTTCACCACGCCGAAGATTCTGCATGGGAATCACTGCTTGATGCAGTCTGTGACGCCGGGTATTATCTCGAAGCCGTGTACCCAATACACGGCGAGGCAGAAAATTCACTGCATTTAATGAATAACGAAGCAATTTCATACGATCTTATCCATGTATGTAAGAAGCGAAGTGGAGCGGGATCGGATAGGAAACGTTCCTGGGCAGGAATCCGGCAGGAAATAAGACAGCGCGCCCGCGAAGAGATAAAACTGATTGAGAACGGACGTTACGGCGAAGGGAAACTCGCCCCCTCAGATATTAACATTCTGCTGATTGGCAAATGTCTTGAACTTTACAGCAAACATTACGGCAGCATAATAGACCATGAAAACAAGCCGCTTCCCCTTCACGAAGCGCTAAAAGAAATCAAAATGATGGTTGACCAGTTGGTAACGAAGGCTTCTCCCCTTCCTTCCGAACTAGAAAATATTGATGTTCCGTCTTATATCTTCTTCACTACCTTATACGATAAAAAAGAAATTAAGGTTGACGAAGTAAGTAAAAACGTCCGAGGAATTATTGATCCTCAGGAATTAAAAGACCACGGAATCATAATTAAAAGGAGAGAAAGCGGCACAAGGACATATTATGTAAAGCAGCCTGATGAGCGGCTTAATGAATTGCTGAAAAAATTCGGAAACGGTGAAAATTATTTCCAGCCTTCGCTTTTTGCCGGTGAAGAGGCATCGCTCCCAAAAAATATTTTATTTATTGAGGTTATCTACGTGCTTTTGGGTTTGGCAGAGACCGGCGATAACCTGCTGCCGTGGCTCGAACGGTTTGCCGGTTTAAAACCGCAGATCAGAGCTGCAATGGAATATTTTCTGAAAAATAACAGACATACCCTTTCGGCGAAACGTGTACTAAGTTTAATAGATGTAGAAACATTATTCACAAAAAAGTGAAATAAAATGCCGGCGTATTTATTAGTTGAGAAAAAGTCGCTTACACCTCCATTACAGGAAGGCAAGGGAATTCCCGCAAACACTCAGAAAATTGGTTTTCTCGATTTCCTTCGCGATCTTGAAAAGGATGAATTCCCATATAACGAGAACAGCCGGCTTATGATTGTTGGCATTGAAGAAACACTTTTAGCAGCATCCCCTGATATTCACACGGCGGCAATACAGATAAGGAATTTGCTGCAAAAAGCAGCAAACAGGCTTTCCAATTGTAATTGCAGTGATATTCAGATAGTATTCAGGGGGACTCTGCAGCGCGGTGATCAGCTAGTTGTCAGACATGTTCCACAGGATATCCCTATTTATCTTATTTTCGGCACTCCGATACAAGAGGAAATTTACGGCGAAAAAGTTTACAGGCCAAGTTTTAACAGAAGCAGTAATTGAAATTTAATATGATACTAAAAGACAGCGAAGAAGTTTATATACCCAGAGAGGGTGATAAAGTAAGAGTACGAGGACGTGACGATCTCGGACTTGTTGAAATTTACCGCGTAAACGAATCATATGGCATAAAACAGGCAGATGTTGTTTATGAGAATGCATCCGGAAGACATCTTCAGAGTTTTCCGATTGACAGGCTCGAGCCGGCGCCTGATCCCTGGGAAAGACTTAGGAAAAATGATTTTGACAGGACAAAGGACTTTTTATTAAAGCAGTTAGCTTTTCAATTTCCTTTGCAAAATACAGGAGGACAGCTATCCAACAGCAGAACGGATCTACTGCCGCATCAGATCTTACTCACACGGGATATTGTTTCGAAAAAACACAGAAGGTTTCTCGTTGCCGATGAGGTTGGTCTTGGTAAAACCATCGAGCTTGGAATGGTAATAAAAGAACTTACTACCCGGGGTGAAGCTGACAGGGTTTTGATTATTACACCTGCCGGGCTTACAAAAAACTGGCAGAACGAATTACGTGAGGCATTCAGGCTTCATTACGAAATCTTGGGAATAGATTTTACAGATCAGAGTTTCTCATCATGGGAGATGCATAACCGTGTAATCGCTTCAGTAGATACACTTAAGCGGCCTCAAAGAATGGAAAAACTCCTTAGCGGTCCAAGATGGGATATAATTATTTTTGATGAAGCACATCATCTAAGCCGTATAAGATATGGCAGAAAAATTCAGCTTACGCTCAATTATAAACTTGCCGAAGCCGTTAAAAACCATACGAGGGATCTTCTATTCCTCACTGCCACACCGCATCAGGGAAATGCTTATCAGTTCTGGTCATTGATACAACTGCTCGATGATACTCTTTTCGATTCGGAAGAGGCTATGATTGAACACCGTTCTTTTCTGAACAGAGTTATGATAAGAAGGACAAAGCGAGAAGTTACTGATAAAAACGGCAACCCGCTTTTTATGCGCAGGCAGGTTAATACGCAATCATTTCGTCTTTCGATGCATGAACGAAACTTTTATGAAAAACTCACAGAATACCTGCGCGAAGGGTACAACGCAGCAGGGGTTAATGAAGAGAATCCGGGCAAAACATCTCAGCAGCGAGCAATAGGTTTTGTTATGACGACTTTCCAGAAGATCATGTCGTCGAGCGTCAGGGCAATAAAGCAGGCTCTGAGAAGAAGGCTGCTCGTTCTGCTGATAAGAAAGCAATTGGAACTGGAGCGAAGGCGTCATGTTTCAGTATCCCAGACCGGATTATCGAATGAAATAATGAAACTCCAGGACCAGATGCGGCAGCTTGCTTCAGATATCGTGCGTATCAGTAATACTCTTCAGCGTCAGCCTGAAATTGATACATTTATCGCACAGATTAAACAACGTGTAAGTAAAAATCTTGTCCCTGATGATTCTACACAATGGACACTTGACGGTGACGAGCAAGGAGAGGACGGCGTTTATGCAGATGCTGATATACCTGAAGAAATTGCAAAAGTAAACGAGCTTATCACGATTGTACCGGAAGAAGTTGACAGAAAATTCGATACTCTTACTCGGGCTATTGACAGCATCCGGAACTCAAATCCGCATGAGAAATTTGTGATTTTCACGCAATATGTAGAGACGCTTAATTTCCTGAAAGAACGGATTGAAATGATATACGGCGATAATAAAGTAGCCGTAATAAAAGGCGGGCCTCTCGATGATAAGATTGAGGCTAAGGACAGATTCTGGGCTGAAGATGGCGCGCAGTTTCTTATCTGCACATCTGCAGGCGGAGAAGGGATCAATTTACAGATAGGGCATATACTTTTTAACTATGATCTCCCGTGGAATCCAATGGCGGTTGAACAGCGCATCGGGCGGATTCACAGATACGGGCAAAAAGAAACTTCGCAGGTTTATAACCTCGTAGCAGAAGACACGGTCGAAGAAAACATTTACAGCATTCTCGAGAACAAACTCAGGGAAATAGCTTCTCATATCGGCAAGATCGATTCAGGGACAGGCGCACCAGCCGAAGATTTCAGATCGGAAATTCTCGGCTATCTGGGATCATCATCGAATTACCTCGAATGGTACAGAAACGCACTTATCGAAAAGAACTATAAACGAACAGAAGCTGAAATAGCAGATGCGATGGAAAAAGCGCTTCAGTCAATAGACGCTCTTAAGAACCTGTCGATGGACCTCAGCTCTTTTAATCTTCAGGATTATATAAATATTGAAGGTAGTTTTTCGTTGGAACATCTCAAAGATTTCGTCGAAATGGCTGTTCTTCAGCTCGGTGGTTCAATGCTGTCTTCGGGTGAATTTTATACAATAGTTACACCAAAACCTATTCTTGATCACCCGAATGTTTTGCCGGTATATCCTATGGCAACATTCAGCAGGGAAGCTGCCCTCCGAAAACGTCAGGCAGAACTTATGGGACTGGGTCATCCGCTGATCGATGCAATAATTTCATTTTTCCAGCAGGTTACAATTCCCGGTGATGTCGGACATTTATCAGCCCCATTCAATGAAAATGAGCCTTTTGTTGTGGTATCAAACCTGTTTACTATTGAAACCGAATCCGGCGACCAGCATAAAGAAATCAAAATCCTGAAAATAACGAATCCGGGAGATGTACAGGTTCTTCCGGAAGAATGGTTGTTAAACCGATTAACAAATAAAACAAGCACCTCACAAAAGAATAATATTAACTCGCTGCTGAATATTGAGAAAATCCGTTACAGCTATGAAGGAGCCGTCGGCGCAATACTCGCCCAAATAAAGGCATCAGTTGAAAAGCCTGTCGCCGCGAGGGTAAGGATGCTCGGCGTGGGTTATGTGGAGTGAAAATAAACTTCATCCGGTTTTCAAACTCATGAAGCAGGCAATCAATTTTATGTGCTGCTTTTCCTGAAAAAGAAATACTGGACTGTAAGTCGGAAAACTTCGCCAGTTCAATCAAATTAGTCTTATATCCCAGTTCCAGAGTATGTCTTATTTAAAAAGCTAGCGGCAATGAAATAACCGAGATCTCCCCAGCTATCATTGATCTGAATATAAAATCAACGCAAAACTGGTATTCAGCGAAATAACGCCGCCATTCTGCCTTGTGCGGGAGTTTTTGATCAAAATTTAATTGCGTTTCTCTTTTCATCAATTTAATGGAAGTTATAATAGCATCTTGTTTTAATCGTAAATAGAATTAATAAAAGAGGTGATTATTGTCACCGTGATTTTACTCCACATTATTCCCAAGCCAATTATTAATTTAATAGTTAGTTAAATTTCCAATATTCCAAAAGTCTGATAATAAGGTATTTTAATATTAATTATCTCGCACTTTGGACTTATTACTTTTTGTAAGACTTTATAAGTTTTTAGCGATCTTTCATCTGAAGTCACTAAATGTGTCAAACTTTTATCAAAATCCGCTTGTGCAAATAATTTTGAATCATTTGGAATAATCGCTCTGGGATAAAGATTTTCACTCGTTAGTTTATTCTGAGAGAAAATTATTTGAGCAAATTCACCGGTTTTTACAGCATGGTTTAAGTTGAAAGGTATTATTTGAATATCTTTTAGAAGTAAATCCTCAAGTTTTCCAAAAACACAATATTCAGCAACGGAAATAGTAGAAATTATTAAAGCAATATTGTTTTCTAAAAAATATTTGTAATATTACAGGCATTCTGGTGTAAAGCATCAGCATCATTCAGAAGACGGATACAAAAACTCGTATCAAGCAGTAAACTATGCCTTATAACCTCCTCTTAAACTATTAATCCATTCATCAGGGTCAATACCTTCCCAGTTTTTTTTAGCTTTGATAATAAGTTTGTTCAAATAAGTAACATCAAATTTGGGGTTGTAATTAATTAATTCTACCAATTTCAATGATTTTGTATCCATTTCTCCGGTTTGTAAGTTTTGTTTGCCAATAGCTCTGATTGCAATACTTTTATAGAGTAAATTTTCTTCAAGTTCTTTTAAAAAGACCTCGCAAGTTTCAATTGCAAGGTAACCATATTCTTCTGTATCCAAATGAATATTGGCTTTATTTTTCCCGCCTGCATCTTTTAAGACCCCATAAAAATAATATTCTGCATCAATCCAAATGTTTTCAGTTCTATAGAATTTAGTTTGTGGTGAGATCTGCAATTCATATCTATCTTTTAATGAAGTTTTTATTTGAAATTCATAATTTTTCTGTATGGACAAATCCTGCATGTTCTCAATAGCCCGTGCAGTTTTAAAATCCAAAAAATCAATTGACCTGTTTTCATTAACTTGAGTTAAAATGGCGCTAAACCCAATAACTGTCTGCATCGTTGTTTAGAAGAGGTTCTAAACAGAACCCTGCTGAATATCGTATGTAATTAAAGGCCTTTCCTTCCTGCTGTCGGGAAAAAGCAAATCTTCAACATTCTGCAATAGTAAAGCAATTTGATTTATGTCAAAGTTATTAGGATTTAATTCCTGCAAACCTGACTTTCCGATTACCCGAATTTCTATCTCAGCTAACTTTTCCATAAGTCAAATATAAAAATTCCAGACATAATTCAGTACCAGCTGTCATTCTCGCTTTATTAACTATTTCAGGACAACAAATATGGGTGTCTTCCAGAAGCGCGGCAGTTTTAAGGTAATATTTCTACATCGGTTTAAAACCACAAAAGCCCACTTACGTGAGCTTCTTTGACCAGCAGGGCGGGCAAATTTTAAACAAATCTAATACCGGATTCGATAATTTCCCTGGCTAAAGGGTTTTCCACGGTAAAATCATCAGGATTAAACGGCAGGACTTCGAGACTTGAACTGACTGAAAGAGTAAGTTTTCTAATCTTATCTTTATCCTTCACTCTTATTCCTTCAAAAACATCTGAAACCAGCGCAATATCAATATCACTCCATTCGTTGCTTTTACCCCTTGCATAGCTGCCGAATAAATACAGATTTCTTATTGGAATGCTGTTCATCCTGAGAATTGTAATATATTCTTCGATTATGGTTTTTATTTGAGCAGGGATATCAACCATCTATATATCTCATTTATTTTTTGAAGCTGATCATCAGCAAATTCTTTATTACATATTTTGTGGAATTCGTTCTTATACTCAGGATACCTTACTTCTAAGTTAAAATCATTTATTTTATCTAATATCATTTTCTTTTCTTCACTTAACTCAATTCCGGTTAGCTCAGCAAGTCTAATCAAATTATGCAGTTTGGGTGGAATCCTGTTTTCGTTATTTTTCACATAATGTGCTTTGAATATTTTTTCAATCACCAGGTGTCCGATAAATAATGACCAATCATATTTCCCGGCACTGTAAAGAGCATCAATAGTTTCAAAATCGTGCCCGGCACTATCAATCCAATACTTAATATGTTCTTCTTTATTCATTTGTGGATTTCATGATTAACCGGAATTTTTATAACTATTCACTGCAATTTAAATTATTTTTCGGAATTTACTACGGCAAATCGAGAGCAGACATGCTTTATGCAAATTTCTAAATGAGTCCGCGCACTGCGTACTTAAATACAGTTGGTACCCTCCTGCGGTCGCGCACTCTATCCCTTTTAAAACACAAAAGCCTAACTCATTACGAATTAGGCTTTTATATTTTGCGGGGCCGATCCCGCAAGGCGGGACGACCTCCTGCGGATTTAAAACACAAAAGCCTAACTCATTACGAATTAGGCTTTTATATTTTGCGG
>JAIOYW010000011.1 GCA_021740915.1 Ignavibacteriales bacterium
TTCTGCGAGCGCTGTTCCGATGTGACGGACTATTCTCTGGCTTACTTTCTTGCCGGTTCTCGTCGAGTGCACTATTTGCACTGATTTCTTTGGGCTGTTCGGGGTTTCTTTTATTCGTACAAACATATGGCAAATATAAGGAATATTATAATCAATGTCAAGTAACCAGACGCATTAGGCACTACAGAGGCGCTTTTTCTCCACCCCCTTTGTTTTTTAATGACTTACAATCTTTTTTCTTCTATTTTTAACCATTTATCTTGGAAGTCAGGACTAATCCGTCAATGATCAGATTTCATAGTATTATCCGCACTGTCTTTAGCATCAAACGGCTATGTCTGGCACAGTAGCATTGCAATTCCCGGCTTTCGCTTTTACTGGTTACAATACTTTCAATCCGAAAACTTAGTCATTATCAGCTTTGTGTTTAAAAAACAAAAGCCCCGCAGAACGGGGCTTTTGAATCAGAAACAGAAAGTCTCTTATTTGATAAGAAGCATTTTTTTGCTTGATACGAAGTTACCAGCCTGGATTGTATAAACATACATTCCTGAGGTAAGATCTGAAGCATTGAAGTTAACTTCATAAGCGCCTCTGTTGAGGTTGTCGCTGATGAGTGTTGCAACTTCCTGTCCAAGCAGGTCAAATACTTTTACAGAAACAAATCCGGCTTCTTTAACGCTGAAACGAATAATCGTTGTCGGGTTAAATGGGTTCGGATAGTTCTGGTCAAGGCTGTACTCATTCGGTAATCCCGGAATTTCTTCAAGACCGGTAATAATGTCGGTAAGGTCAGCCGGTGACATATCCTGCCATACATCAAGTGTGCGGCATGATACATAATTGTGTTCAAGAACGATGCTGTGGTCAACACCAGTTGATGATTCATTATCGTTGGTACCGTTGTTTGAAGGAAGACCCCAGTTAGCGCCGTATTTATAGAAGAACTGAAGCAGAGAATACTGCGGGAACTCAAGAGAAACTGACCAGATCTGATCTGCTGCTGTTAAGTCGCCATTTGTACCAAGGTCATTCAAGTGATGAACGAGATTTGAATCAGCTGTCGGCCAGCCGCCCTGTGGCCATGCCAATGGAGCAATTGCGCCAGCAATGATAACGTTTTCGATGCTTGTGAACGGAACTCCGCCTGCATCTTTGGCGCCTGTCATATCAACTGAGAAGGTGATTTCACAAGGCTGAGCAAGAACACTGCTGAGTGAGGCATCATTGAATGCACGTGAAATTGTTGCATATCCCTGATTAATGTGATCCTGGGTAATTGTAAAGTGTCTGTCACTTCCATTTTCCCATGATGTTCCGCCTGCACCAAGGTCATAAGCGAATTTGTAGGCTAAGTCATCATTAGGTTCAGCAGCATACATAACTGTTACAGTATAAATATCTGGATTTCCAACTGAAGGAGCCATAACATCTGTATTTCCCCATCCGTTGAAACTTCCTCTTGCTGTTAAAACGTCAGTTGAAGGATTGAATCTTCCGGAAACTCTTTCAAGTTCCATATCACATTCGAATACAAGAGCGATATCAATACCACCGCCAAGATCGTTATCAAAATAAGCTTCAAACTGATTGCCAGCAGTTCCGGCAATATACTGGCGGTCAGAAATTGTTTCCCAGCCATCAGCATTTTTTACGAATTTGAAGAATTGTCTTTCTCCGGGAGCAAGTCCGGTAACAGTTGCTTCCCAGATATTATTTCCTGCATCGGTCATCGGTGTAGCGCTTGTTGACCAGCCGTTAAAGCTGCCGGCAATGTTCATTACATCTGTTCCAGGGGTAAATTGTCCAAGATTAACCTGAACTGTCATATTTACTCTGAAGGTAACATCAACAGGTGTTACGTCGCGTGTGACTTTCTGAAGAAGATCGACCGAGGCTCCAAATACACCCACATAGGCTATATCACCATCAGGGCTGAAACCAATACCTCTTGGTCTTTCTGCCGGATTGTCCGGAGTAACGAATGTCCATTTTAATGAATCAAGAACCTGTCCTGAATAGAAATCATATCCATACCATGTGTTTGGTGAATAATTCGTGGTAACACCAGGATATCTGTTCGGCAGATCGTTGAAAGAACCGGCTGAAGCCCAGAGCATACCGTCTTTCGGGTTCCAGTCGAGAGATTCGCAATCAAATCCTTCGAGAACAACTCCGACTGAGTCAAATGAAGAGAATTCATCCGGTCTCTGATATACATAAAGTGCATGGTTGGTGTATCCAGCCCAGTAGATAGTATTTCCATCACCTGAAACTGTCATTGTTCTTGAGAAACCAACCGTTGCATCAACAGCATTTCCTAGATAATTAAACTGTTTGTCGAAGATTTTGATCGGATTTCCGGGAACAACAGGTCCTACGAAAATTGTACCGTCATCAGCAACACCAGGAGAGATAGGGGAAGTGCCGAGTGCGAGAGCAACTTTATCCATACCTTCACCGGTCTGATAGTTGATCCTGTACATATTCTGAGCACCTTCAACGTAAATCATATTTCCATCATCATCTGCGCGAAGACCGCGGCTTGAATTGATGAGTGTATCGGTAACACCGCCGACTGTGAGCATTTTGATAGGCGCCCATGCAGGTGTGGTGCCATCAGGATTATAAACCCTGATAGTTCTTACAGATACTTTTGTTCCCTGAGCATTAAATACTGAGTCGTCTGCTGCAAAGTTGACAACCCATACTTTACCATCAGGATCTACAGCAATACCATGTGCCTGACCAACTCTGGCATCGGGCCAGACTCCCTGATTGGTCCACTGGGCGAATGAATATGTACCCAGTAAGGCGACAAAGGTAAAAATGGTTAAGAGTTTTTTTAACATAGATACTCCATTTTATTAGTGGTTAATTAATTATTACAGATCTCCTCTACCGTAGTAAGGAGCAGATTGTTTACCGGTATAAACCTTTATGATCTCTCTGTATTCATCATCAGCATCCGAGGACTTTTTAACGAAGTACATCTCATCGCTGATTCCCCAGGTAATATTCTGTGCTTCCGGCGTGAAAACTACACCAGCAGTCAGATCAGGATACAAAGGACTGAAACTTTTATCAACTGCAACCATATATACAGGATATTCACCATCGTTGGCAATAAAAAGAGTGCCGTCATCGGCAAAGTTAATTCCCTTTATTTCAGGCGGAAATGTCGTAAATTGGGCATCAAAATCAAAATAAATTTCTTCGGCTCCAAGCTGATCAGCAGATATTATAGGAAAACGGAAAATTTTTCCTGAACCGTCTCTCTTAGCCGCAACATACAAATAATCGTCATAAACTCTAATTGCAGAAACTTCCCCGGTAAAAGGAAAACCTTTGACTGTTTTATCGGGTTTCATGCTGTAGAGGGAATTCATAGCTGTACCGCTTGTCCAGATATTCAGATTTTTATCGAAATCCAAATCAGTAAGAATTCCAGCCGGTACTGTGGCAAAAGTTTTGGATGCCTGTCCGGCTTCAATCTGGAATAAAGCGCGCACACCGCGTGTACCGTAAAGTATTCCGGATGGACCCATTTTTAACGAGGCAAACAGACCTGGCTGGTTTGGTGCAAAATCTGTAACAACTTTACCAGCGTCAATTTTTTTGATGCCGAGGTTTTTATCGCTTTTCTTCTCAGTCATCTGTGCATAAATATTTCCCAGTTGATCTGTACAAATTCCCCACCACCGGTTATTTGTTTTTCTGTCTGTGGCAATTTCTTCGACAGCAGCTTTAAGCCTGTATTTAACAGGAAGACTGTAGCCGGGCGATTTAAGAGTTGTGACTTTCAGAGTGTCTTCGACAAATCCTGAATCGGCGGGAATTGTTACTACCGGAGCTTTTATAACTAATTGAGTAGTGGAAGCTGAAAGTATTGTTGCTCTGGCAGCGCCAAAATAGACGAAATTCTCTGCAGAATTTGCAGAAAAATTAGTCCCGCTGATTGTGATATCCGTCACGCCGGAATACGCCTCCAAACTTGGAGCAACACCTGTGATCGTTGGAACAGGAACATTGCCTCCAATAAGACTATCGAGACTTGGTTCTCCTTCCTCGGCGCACCCCGCGAATATTAGTATTGCGGTGAAGGCAAGCGCTGTAAAAACCTTAACTGTAGTTTTATTTTTCATAATCAAACCGCTAAAATATAAAATATTTTATTTAAATGTTTTTAGCAAAAATTTGTGACCTAATAACCTATATTAACTGAAAACCTGTGAACGTTATCAAAAAGCCCGAAAGGCGCATATGCGTAATCAACTCCCATCCTTACACCAGCGATTTCCTGGTTAATTCCAACGCCTGCAGAGGTGCCTCTTTCATCCTGCGGAAATGAATAACCAAACCTCAGAGAAAACATATCCATAAAAGTATATTCACCTCCAAGGAAAACCTGTTCAGCAAAATCTCTGGGGTGCGCAGCATCTACGCTTATAAGCAATGAGTGCATCCCGCGGTCTATTTGTTCGAAGAAATCAAACGCATTGACAGAAGCGCCTAATCTGAAAGTAAGCGGAAGTTCGAAATTTTCTTCAATATAACCAACTTCTCTCGAAAAATTCCTGATACTCATACCAATGTTAAAACTCTTGTATCCGGTCTTATAAATAATACCAAAATCAAAAGCCATAACATCTGCATTATATTTTCCTTCATTAATATCACCGGAATTAGTAAAACCGATAATCGCTGTGCCGAGTGACTGGCTGACATACTTTATATTTCCGCCAATTGCAAATTTTTCAGAAAGCGAACGGGCATAACCAATACCAAATGCAAAAGCTTTCGGGGAAAATGTCCCGACATCGAGATAGCCCTGCTCATTGTTTGCCTTGATTGTTCCGCGGAAATCACCATAATCAACCGCAATAACAGAAATCCCTATTACTCCGTAGTAGTCATCCTGGAACGGCTGAAAAGCCGCACCTGCATGTAGATAATTGATATCTGCGATCCATGATGTATGACCAAAAGTGAAATCTGCCATACGATCCAGATTTGCCATTCCGGCGGGATTATAAAACATGGCGCTTGCTGATCCATGAATTGAAGTCAGAGCTTCGCCCATTGCACTTGCCCGTGCATCGGTTGACACGCTGAGGAATTTCATACCGGTCTGAGCAAGTTTGACCTGTTGTCCGTATGCATTATTCAGGGAGAAAAGAAATAACCCTGAGATAAAGAAAATTAAAAACTTATTTTTTTTCATTTTTTTACCCATCCGATATTTATTATCTGATCACGGCAAATTTTTCAATTGCCCTTTCACCGGTAGTCTTATCTGTAATCACAGCAATATATATCCCGGATACAACAACCTGATTCGAAGAAGTGACACAATTCCAGTAAGCATCGCCGCTTCCGTCGCTGTGTTCAAGTTCATAAATCAATTCTCCGACCTCAGTATAAATCTGTATGGTACAAACACCCGGAATATTAAAAAATGCAAGTTTATCCGGTTCATCAGGGAATCTCAGACGGTCTGAATCGGATCCAAGTACAAACGGATTTGGCACAATCCTAATCTGACTAAGCGAATTTCCTGCAGGTCTTTTAAGATTTGCCGGATCATACGTCTGAGTTGCATACCTGCTGCTTCTCAGTTTACCCAGGGGAGTATTACCAACACCGTTGTTTTCGGTTGCATCACCCACAGAAACAATGTAATAATAATAATTTACTCCTCTGAGAAGATCTTTATCGTCATAGCTTGTTTCGTCGGCACCTGCCTGATAAATCAGGTAATATGTGCTGTCATACTGCCCGGTTGCACGGTAAATTTCGAAACCGGTAACGGTGGGACCTGCTTCCGGATAAAGCTCCCAGCTCAGAGAAATTCTGTCTCCGCCGGAATTAACATTGAAAAATTTCGGCGGATAAGGAGCTTTTGGAATTGAATATCCGCTCTTGTAATTATTCACTGCACGGCGGAATGATTTAAACAAAGAATCTTTGCCAGTCAGAACATATTGATTTTTCTGCAGGGCATTGATTGATCCTCTTTTATACTGCTTTCCATAAAGAATATTCTTTTCCCAGCTCAAACCGCTTACCGCTTCAGCCCAGACAACTGTAACACTCTGTCCAAAATCCAGATCGTAAGGACCATAACCGTTAGCAGCGGAAAAACCTCCGGAAGTGCCGAGAGACGGGTCAGCGGTCGGCGCTGCAAAATTACCTGATGGTTCAACTTTATCTGCATGACGGGGATTTGCGTGACCTTTGCTCATCCAGTCATACTCCGCCTGCATTTTAGTCTCGTTGTATGAATCATTATTTGAAGTATTGGGATGATCAGAATCTTCAAAAGATGTAGTCATTGGCTGAAGAACATCGTCCGTCATATCAAGCGGCGAGGTGTCAGCATGAAGAGTAACAACACCGGCAAACTGTGAAGCGCCCAACCTGCCGACGGTATCGCCTGCATTCGTATAAACGGTTCCGTCAGGATTCCAGATCGGACCTCCGATATTATCATAAGCTACGAAAGGAGGATATTTACCATGCCATACATACTGTGCACGGAAGTCGGCATCTGCATCATTTTTAACGCCGTCGCCTCTTGTATCCACCATAGTGTTTATACCCCAGCCGGTAGCATTGCCAATTACATATCTTGAATTTGCACTAACAGCAAGGCGGTAATGATAATAGATATATACTCCCTTGAGATTCTGATTAGGAAGTTCTATATCTGCATCCCCGTCAGTATTACCTGTGTTTGTGACAGTCACTTCATGAATAATGTAATTATCGTGAAAAGGCTGACTGAATGCAATTATTTTCCTCTCATAAGTGAGCCCGAGGATAGTATTGACCTTATTATATATAACCCTGTCATAAGGGAGATTAATATCAGGCTCCTCAGTATTATCAACGCTTAACTGGTATGAGGCAACACCATCCACCGAAACAGTCGGGGTTTCAAGTTTGCTCTGCATAGTGAACTCAACCGGAAAGAACTCATTTGCACCCGATACTCTGGGACCAACATGGGCAACTCTTCTTGACCAAAGTTTACCTGTCTCATCAGTGAATTCCTTTACACCCAGCCATAATCCTTTAGCCGCCTGAATATCCTGATTCCTGTAAATAGCTGGCCAGCGAAGTCCGTACTGTTGTCTTTTAACAAGTCCTTCCTCAATCTCACAGCCAATTTCGGAGTACCAGTTGTGTAATGATCCTACAGCCATCCATTTCGTCTGATACTGTGCTTTTACTGAAACTGATAAAAGCAGAAATAGAAGGAATGCGGAGAGGATCTTAACAAATTGTCCCGAATTAATATTGTATTTCATTTTTTCCTCAATAATTCTTTTTTACCTTACGGTTTATCTTAATTCAAATGATAATTTTAATCCCCAGTTAATATCTCTCAGCCCAAGGAATGTGAAATAATTCTGATTCGGCATATCGATATATTGTTTGTTGTCAAGGATATCATCGATTCTGCCCTGATCAACCTGAACCCATGCATCGTTCTTATACTGCATATATTTTCCTGACTGAGAAATATAATAAATAGCGGCCGTGGATGGAGTTGTAATTTCCGTAGTTGTCGGAGATGAAAGCATTGGAGTGAATTCACCTCTTATGCGGTAATCACCTGGTCTGTCCTCACCGGGAATATTTCCGTATTTAAGCGGATCGCCTATTTCAGCAGGAAGATGCAGCGACTTCATATATGCTTCATAGTCCTTGCCGTCAATAAATCCGTATTGGGTCATATACTTATAGTTCAGGAGATTGCTGACGTCCATAAAGAACTCAAGATTAAGTGAACCAAATTTAAATGCTTTACTCAATCTCAGATCAACGTTAAAATAGTCATTCCACTGAACGTTATTAATAATACCCGGGATTGAACCACCGCCGGTCCATGTGAGATAATAACCGCTGGTCCATTCTCCAAGTAATGTGAGGCGCCAGTCGGCGAGAGGATAAAGACCTTCATAAACCGGACCGTAATCTGATGGTGTGAAGAAATTCACATTCGCTCTTGCAAAAGGACGCGGAACAGGTTTTTCCTGATACTGGTCGCGGGCTTCTCTTTCATATTGTCTCTGCGCTGCCAGATTCTCATAATACTGTGCAAATCCGAATCTGCCTGATGTAGTTACCTGGTAAGTATAATTTACAAATCCCTGAACCCAGTTTCCTCTGTTTTTGGTAAGAGTGAACTCAAATCCCCTGATATCGGCGTAGGAATTCGGCTGTGAAACCGAATAGTTTACAGAATTGTCTCTGTTTGTAAAAGTTACCAGAGCCGGCTGCTGCGATACATCTTTGTAATAACCTGCAAGTCTTAAAAGGAATTGGTCAAATAAATTATGTTCGTAGCCAAGTTCATACTGTATTGTTTTTTCAAGCGGGTTATTTGGATTTGCCAGACGTGTAACAGCATTATTATCACTGTATCTTCTTAGTAGATAAAGGTTTTCCGGTGTAGGAATAGAACGCTGATGCCCGTAATTAAAGAATAATTTACTGTCAACCGTGATCGGGAATGCAATACCGATTCGGGGGCTGACTGTCAATTGTTTTGCAGTCGCTTCTTTCGGCAATAGTGTGTCAATACCAAGTGAATTTCTTGAGGAGAAGGCATTGTTAAATGGATCATAAACGTACCATTCACCGCTTGGATCAAGATAATCTATCCTGATGCCGACATTGGCGATCATACCTTCAAATTCGAGTTTATCCTGAAAATAGAGTCCGCCCCTGATCGGAGTAGTTTCCCATTTTGACTGCGATCTGCCTGACTGCAGGAATTTATCGACTGAAGCATAATTTGTTCTGTTATCTGTATAATTTATTTCAAAGCCGGCTTTAACCTGATTGTATTTATTCAACTGGCTTATAATATCAAATTTTGCTGTATAGACTGCAATAAAACTGGAATCACGCGAATTGCTCATTCCAACTCCCATCCTCATTCCGGAGCCAATTCCTGTTGAAGGAGCTTCCTGCCAGCCGAATGGTGATTCATCAACCCAGTAATTATTACCAAACCGTGCAATATAGGTTGTATCATTCCTGGGTCTGCCCGGGTTTGTATTATAATCTGAAGCGAACCGGGAGATAATGGCTTCATAAAAAGTAGTCGGATTAAGTACATGAGTAAATTTTAAACCGGTGCTCATTCTTAATACGTTTGTCGGCGCCCAGTAATCTGTTCCAAAAATACGAGCATCAATATAACTAACGCTCGTCAGTGAAGAAGCAATACTGGAGTTGGAGCGGAATATACCCGGCAAGCCTGAATTATTGTTGTTGGTTCCCGACTGTTCACCATAAAGACCGTCGAACATTAACTTTTTGCCTTCGCCGAGGTCAGCAGTCAATTTTAAAGTCGCCGCATAATCCTGATAACTGTCAGTTGAGAGCGGGATAAGATACATTTCCCTTTCGCGTCTGTATGATGCAAAGAACCTTAGATTACCGAGGTCTTTTCCGATTACCGGAACCGGACCGCCGAAACTCATGTCAACTTCGTAATCAGGTTTTTTAATATCAAGATTCCTGCGATGCTGCCAAAGAAAAAGTTCCTGGGCGGCACGCGGTGAAAGATCATTATTCGGATCATCATCGTTTAATAATTTCTCTGAAACCGATAACCATCCCTCAAACTCCTGATACTGTTTTTGGGTGAATTCATTCCACGACCCGTTTTTTGTGCCGGTCCATGCGACTGCGTCGTCAATATAAGGGCGGATCCAATAACTATCCGGTGAATGAACGCTTCCGCCAAAGTTTTTGGGGCCGGCAGGGCGATATCTTGTAACAAGACTGAATGTATATTTATCTTTACTTCCTTCTTTTGTTACAACATTAACGATACCCGAACGAATATTTCCAAATTCTGCGTTAAAACCGCCTGTCTGAACCTGAATATCCTCTACTGCAGTTAGACTCAAAGTAGTATAAGGTGTATTGTCACGCTCATCTCTCAATGTAAGACCATTTACAATATACGCAGTCTGATTAGCAGCGCCGCCGCGGATAATAGGACCGTCAGCGCCAAACTGAATACCAGCCTGAAGCGATATAGCACGGTTCGCATCGGTTGTAGGCAATACTTCAATTTCGGCAGCGCTGATATTCGCGCGGCTCGAAGATACGTCCTGCTGAACTACCGGTGCAGATGCAACGATAATAACTTCGCCCATCTGAATGTTTTCTTCATCTAACTGAACGTCAACAATTGTTGTCTGATCAATATTAATTCGGATACCGACAATTTTTGAAGACTGGTAGCCGATATAGGTAGCTTTCATATTATAGCTGCCTGGAGGAACGTTCAGAATAACGTAATATCCCTCGAGATTCGTTGCGGCGCCAAAACTGGTGCCTTCGAGTAATACGTTAACTCCGATAAGAGGTTCTCCCGTTTTCTTATCGGTAATTGTTCCGGCAATTTTTCCTGTAGTCGAAGCTTTTGCAGGAGCGAGGAAAACAAATAAAATCATTATTGCAAGGAATAAAAACTTCCTCATATCAAATCTCCTAGATTAAACTTTCGTAAGTTCATTAGCCCTGGCATCAGATATCCAGTTTTATTTTTGCAGTCCCCGAAGGAATCACAGTATTCTTTGTCATATTATAAGAGGGTCCTGAAACCGCATCTGAAGGAATTGTGGCTTCAAAAACTCTGACAAAGAACGGTTCAACTTCGGTTTTGACCGAAGGCTGCAAGGTGATATAAACTTTCAGTCCTTTTAAGTCGAGCGGGAAAGAAACCCCGGAGGGTGCGTTAAGCAGAAAATCTTCTCCGGGAGCAGAATATCCTGGGGCTTGGGTGTCGGAATAATCTGCGCGGTCATCGGCAGATGTAATTGAAGTGAAAGCACCCACCGGCAGTTTTTCTGCGCCGGTCTCAACCCAAGCAAAATATTTCCAGCCGGTTGAAAGTGTCGGCAGTTTAAGTCCGGCAATTGGTCCGCCGGTTCTGCCAAGCGAATCAACAAACCATATACCTGAAGTCTCGTTTACCCCTGCACCATCGGTTGGAGTGGATAAACTGTATTTTGCCGTCGATTCAGTGAAATCACCTGCCGCCGAATTCAGCGTGACAGGAGCATCGTTACCCTGGAATGTTCCTGCAAGTATAGATGGCCCCTTTGGTTTAACTGAATCCATAAGAGCCGTTTTTTCAAGGGAAACGACAACCTTTTGAGCTGTATGGAGGTTGGTGAATGATGCATCGAGGCTGATATCAAGAGAACCGTTGGCCGATGGCTGCAATTGTGAAACAAATCTGTACACGGTGCGGTCTATATCAACGTAGCTAAGCCATAACACATATTCCAGAGAATCGGCGGCAGGAATCAGGTTCCTTACACTGATTGTAATCTGGGAGATATTGGCTTCATCTTTGACTTCAACCATATCGCAGCCAGCGATCAACAGTATCGAAAAAATTGTGAGCAGCTTGTAAATTTTTTTCATTTAATTGATCCCCGGATTAAAATTAAGATGTTAATTTCATCTTTCTGACAAAGATTTTAATATTGCTATTTTATAATACTAAACTATGTCAAATTACGATTTAAATCTAATATGAGCAATAAGATGCTCCTTATTTAATAAGGAGCATCTTGCCTGATAAAACTTTATTTTTTGCCGTTAAAACATAATAATACATCCCTGAAGGAAGTCCGAAAGCTTCAAACACGGTTCTATGATAACCGGCTTTAATGTTTTCATCGACTAAAAGTCTTATTCTTTCACCGATAAGGTTAAATACTTCAAGACGCACATGACTTTCTTCCGGAAGACCGAAAGTGATTGACGTAGATGGATTAAAGGGATTAGGATAATTTGGATTCAGTACAAATTTATCAGGAATATTATCCGATTCTACCTCTAAACCGGTGAGAACGGTCTTGAATGTAAATACCTCAGACCAGTTACTCGAACCAAGATTGTTTAGTGCTTTTACTCTCCAAAAATGGAATGAATTTATCGCCAGACCATTAATGAGTGCAGTAGTGTCTGTCAATCCTTCAATATTTGCAACCATTGAAGCTTCCGTAAAATCTCTGCTGCGGGCAACCTGTAAATTATACGAATCTGCAGCAAAGGATTTCTGCCAGTAAAAGTCAACATCTATACCGATTCCGGAAGAATTATTCGCCGGATACTGCAAACCAGGCGACACAGGGAATCCGGTGGTAAATGAAAACGGAGCCGAAAGTGTGCTGCTGCCGGATGGATTGACTGATGCCATTCTCCACCAGTATGATTTCTGCCCTTCAAGACCTGTCATAATATAAGTGGTATCATCGATACCTGAAATATCAGCTATTATTGTTGAAAAGGAACTGTTATCCGATAATTGTATTCTATACGAAGCCGCGGCGTCAGCGTAATTCCACCTGAGTGCAATACTATCGGACAAACCTGGTTCACCATTTGCGGGTGAAATCAATTGAGGATGAACAGGAGGTGCTATTTCAACAACATTTGAAATATCGCTTTCATTCCAGTTCCTGTCCAGTGATGTAACTCCGTAGAAATGCGCCCCGCCTGTATTGGTTGAAGGATTAAATTGCAATTTATCCGTCACGGCATCCATATTGGCAGGATCATCAATATCGGTTTGTGAAATCTGCGGCTGATCAAAATTATATACGACAAACCGGGAAGCAATATCGCCATCGCCGGCGGGAATAGAATTTTCCCACTGAAGGGCAGCAATTCCTTTACCGGGAATACGACCAAATACAAGATTCTGCGGTATATTTGGTTTAACTGAATCAATCCAGTTCATTGAAGGAATCAAGGACAAATACCGGTAGTAATCGTTTTTTAAGGAATCCAGAAAACCTTTGTCATTTGCCTGCAATAAAGCAGCCCGGAACCAGAAATTACCCGATGATTTGCCATATTCTCTTGAGAGTGTCAATTGTCTTGGCAATTCACGGTTATTATAGCTTGCATTAAAAATATGTCCGGGATAATAATGTCTTCCGTAAAAAACTGTTGAATCCGCCCACCAGGGCATTAATTTCGAGAAGTCCTGACCTCCTCCTATCTGCCAGTAGAGCTGGGGCGTGAGATAATCCACACTCCCGACATGCAGCCAGTTCATTGGATCGGCGTAAATCACATTATAGGCATCCATCCCTGATATTCCGGGAGGAACCCCGTTTTTCCAGATTCCAAAAGGACTGATTCCAAATCTTACCCAGGGTTTTTCTGCCTTAATACTATCCTGAAGCATCTTCATAAGCATATTGACGTTATTTCTTCGCCAGTCACCTATATTGGTAAAGCCATTCGGATACTGCTGAAAAGTGGCATTGTCCTGATTAGTGATCTGATTCGGAGGATACGGGTAGAAATAATCATCCAGATGAACACCGTCGATATCATACCGCCTGACAACATCCATAACAACTGAAGTGATATAATCCCTGACAGCCGGAATCCCCGGATTTAGAATTTTTAAGGTCGTAAAGTCAAGAATCCACTCCGGGTGTTTATTGACTACGTGCTCCGGAGAAGTGCCGTAATACCCCACTGTTCGCTCAGCCCTGTATGGATTGAACCACGCCTGAAGTTCAAGTCCTCTTTTATGAGCCTCTTCAACAGCCATTTCCAACGGATCATAAAAGGGATCGGGGGCTCTGCCCTGCTGACCGGTAAGCCAGTAAGACCAAGGTTCGATATTGGACTGGTAAAGTGCGTCACATTCCGGACGAATCTGAAAAATGATCGAGTTAAGGTTTCCGGACTTAAAATCATCCAGATATGAGATAAGTTTTTGCTTCTGAGCTTCAACACTCAGGCTTGGGGAACCTGGCCAGTCAAGATTTGCCACGGATGCAACCCAAACCGCCCTGAGCTCACGCTTGGGCGGGTCGGATTGTCCTAAAACCAGAATGTTGAGAACTATTAAAGAAAGTGCTAATAATTTCTTCGACATTTATTCTTATTTAATTAGTTTAGAATTTCACTCCCAATGAAAAGTGCTGGGTATTATCAAGTATTCCGAAATCCTGATAAGCATAGTCCACCTGAAGCCCGAATCCCGGCATCAGATCATATGAAATACCGAATCCGAGTGTCAGACCTTCTTCGCTGTTATCGAGGAACAGAGATTTATAACCAGCCCTCAGACTCACAGTCCTGAATATATTATATTCAGCGCCGATATTCAATGATTCATCGTTATCGTTCGGGTGAAGTGCATCAACCCCGATTGTGAATAAATGATCTTCATAGTTCAGCAGATCCATTGCAATACCAACACGGAACGTAAGTGGAATCGGATACTTATCGGTGTTAAGTTTCGCAAGTATCTCATCATTATTACCGCTTTGCTGTGGATCGATATCATGCTGAACGTAAAGGTCTTTTCCGTCAATCTGCATATCGGAGCCGAAATTGGTAATTGATGATCCGATTCTTAAGCCATAGATATCTGACTGGAATAACACGCCAATATCCAATGCGACAGAACTTGCAGACGAATTCCATATTGTCTGCCTGATATATTTCACATTTCCACCGATTGCAAACCGGTCTGTGAGATTATAGGCGTAAGTGAACGCAAGCGACAGATCTGAAGGATTATAGAACTCTCCTGTTCCATCCTGAGCCGCGAGAGTTGTAACTTCGATATCGCCATAGTCAAGATAAGTAAGACTCAATCCCATCGTTCCCAGGTCGCCTAACTGGAAAACAAGCCCTGCCCAGTTATAAGCTATATCAACAAACCATTGCGAGTGAGAAAAATAAACGGAATTTCCATTTAATCTTGCAGCACCTGCAGGGTTCCAATAAAGACTTGTTGCATCATTAGCAGTGGCAACAAAAGCTCCGCCCATACTTACAGCCCGCGGACCAATACCGATATTCAGAAAAGGCGCCGCCGTTGAGCCGACTTTACTCTGCCCAAAGACTGCAGCACTGAATATTATCATAAGTAAAATTATTTTCTTTTTCATTTTCCGTGTCTCCATTACTTAATGAGGGAGAATTTACCGGACTTTGTTCCAATGCCCGGAGCTTCAACAACATACACATACACGCCGAAGGCAACGTCAAGATTCTCTTCGGTTCTGAGATTCCAGAAGACGTCTCCCACATAAAGATCATCATGGTAAAGAGTTTTTATCAACTCACCCCTGACAGTAAATATGGATATTTTCGACCCCGGGGGAATTTTTGTAAACCGTATCTCGCGTTCGCCTCTTCCTGACTGCTGGAATGGTCTGATAAGTCCGGCCTCTGTAGCCGAAGCAACAACATAAGGATTAGGAACAACTTTAATGTCCTTGAGTCCATCGCCTGCTTTAGCTTTATTAATTGAGGCGCCCTGCATCTCAAAAGTAAGGTTATCGTATCTGGAGAAAGGTTTTAAGGTCTTTGCAGTCAATGTACCCTGTGTCTCGAGATCTTTGTTCGGGGTCGTGTAGGAAATATTAAAACGCCACGTCCTCTTATACTGACCCTGAACGCCTTCCTTAATCCATATACTATGAACAGTTGACACTGTTCCTGTCCGGACATAAACGAAATCGACATATTTATTCGTAGTCAGGTTTTTAACTTTGAATTTTACTTCCTTTGCCGGGAAAATATTTGTAGGAATCGGGGGATACAGAGTATCGGCAACAGAAGTGTCAACGATAGAATCAAAAAATTCAATTTGATAATCGTTTGGTATTCCAACTCCGTTTTTAGCCTTCAAAAGCGCCGGAGTATTGCCTGCAAAGAAAACAAGGAAATTCACTGAAGGTTCTTCAAGTGTATTATCGAAAATGGCTGTGTCCAGTTTTACTGTCCAGTCATTAACAATCTGCATCCTGAAACCGTCATAAATAGGAGTGTTTTCAGTGAAATTCGTAGAATTATTTACGAGCGTATCGTATGGAGCAGTATAAGTCAGCCCGTTCGATTTAATCTTCAGCCCGTTTACGAGAATCGTATCGGAACCGGCTGGCAATGTCAATGTTTCCAGCGGATTCAGAACATAAGTTTCGTTTACCAGAGGAACATAGACTGTATCGGGTCTCTGTAAATCGAGCAAAGACCAGCTTGAGGTCAGGTTAGTAAGCGAAGTGTCTGCAAATTCCATTCTATAGCTGTAGCCGTCTTCAACTGCGGCGTCATCAATAACCTCAACATAAACACTTCCAGTTGCCCTGAAACCATCGGATTTTGCAAATTCCATATTTGAAGCTGGAGTATATCCGGCTGGTCTGTACCCGGGAGTTATTACAATTGAGTTAATATCCGTAATATACTGTCCGTTCCTGTAATCAATAAGCCTGTCGTTAATTTCCGGGAAAATATCGAGAGAATCATCGCCGGAGTCATAAGCACAAACAGCATAAAAATAGGTCTGTCCTTTAATTGCTGTGGTGTCAACCCACTTATTTACAAGGCCGGTATTGCCTCCAAGGTAAAATGTTGTTCCCTTAACGCTTGAGAGCAATTCCTTTGAGGGATAGAAAAATCCGGAGATATCGTCATCTTTATCGAACTCTGCTATCGGCTTATCAAATGAGAGATTACCAACTGCATTTGTTATTGAGCGGGCATCATTAAAGCCAAAATCTGAAGCGCGGAAAATTTTATAACCCTGGAAATCATTTTTCTTGGTAATAAAATCTCTTGAGTTTTCAGATCTTTCACCATCCCAGTAAAGAACAACTTTACCGTCTTCCTGCGAAGCTGAGACAGTCGGTTTGGGCGGCGGCTGCGGGAATTTATATCCTGCATTATAAATCTGCTGAACAATAAGTTTATTACCGAGAATGTCATTATAATCTTCGCCAAAAAGCAAAGAGACAGAGAACCTCTCAATACCGGTGATGCCGCTGGCAGTGTTAGCTGCGAGCAGAGGAAAATATCCGGATGAATAAATAAAATCACCATCCTGGGGTCTTGAAGGAACAACATCAAACCTACCGGGTATCATCCTGGCCCAGAGCAGGGAGTCATTAGTCATATCGGGGGATAAGGACTGATTGAAGAAGTTAAATCCTGTTAAACCGATCTGATCAGATTCATCCGGGTCAGTGCGACCAAAATTTGGTTCGCCCTGTGTCGGGACACCATCGCCTTCGCCGAAATCCGGTCCGGGATACCCGTCATCGCCGGGTCCTTTACCATCAACACCAAGGTCGTCATAGAGAATACCCCAGTCGCCGTCTTCGTCAATCGCATTATCTCTTTTCTCATCAATAAGCAGATCGCCGAGACCGAGATTATTAATATAATCTTTATATGCAACACCCTGGGTACCTACTACCTGTCCCTGATCATTAATAACCCTGGCTCTCCAGTGCACAACATAATTCTCGTCAATTAAGCCGTCAAGATCGTTATCGTAACCATCAAGAGCGCTTGGAGCGGGGATAAAAATCTGATTGGAACTTCCGGACTGAGTATTTATTGTGGCTTCACCTTCAATAAATTTAGTAACCCCTGGAGTAATAGTAAATAATTTACCCATTGATGAAACAGTCTCAGTAGTATTGCCTAAAACATGAGTGGTTCTTTCATAAGTTGTCGGATCAATAAGCACTATTTTGTCGCCGGCATTATATACAACCGAATCAAAATCGGCAGAAACAAAACGGGGAGAAGATAGAGTCCGGGAATCATTGTCGTTATCAATTCCATCGTAGGGGTTGCCCGGTGATTCAAGGAATGCGTATCCGACATAACCTACTTCCTGTCCTCTGTTTCCGCTATTATCACTATCCCATGAATATGTTATCCAGTCGTTGGCATCAAAGAATCCAAGATCATCTCCGCTATCGCCATCACCGCCGGCAAGGGTTCCCACAACAGTTCCGAAGTCTGCTTTCCTGTATGTTGTAGTACCTTCATTTTTAATATCATAAAGCCAGAAAATTACGTCTTCCGCAAGAAAACTCGCCCACTGAAAACCTCTCTGACGCAGCTGAAGTCCCATACCATGCCGAAGGGCATTGGTTGAGTCAGGAATAAACATTGTTGCATAGCCGTTAGCATCGAGTCCGTTGAATTCATCATCAGACTGATCGAAAGCTATGAAAAAACTTTCCTGTGTGGCGTTTTTGATTCCACGGCCAAAATAGCCCCACCATTCTGTCTGCCCCTTATCATCAACATAATTTTTCACTTCAGGAAACTCGCCCGGATCAGCCCAGCCGCCAAGCGGATATGTATTAGGCAGATGGCTCATAGCCACAGATTGTTCGTTAGGATTTAGAAAACCTGCCATTGCATTCCATCCCCAGAAATATCCTTCTACGGGATGTTTTTCTTCAAGATTCCTGTTACGTGGTCCCCTTGAGATTGTAACCGATCTCAATGTATCGTTATTCACGTTTACAAATTCAACTCCGATGAGCGGAATGAGATCTCCTATATAATTCTCACCTGAACCCCTTGGCCATTCACCGCGGATATCTGTACCAATGTTAAAACCGGCGATTTGTCCGTCATTATAAAATGATATCGCTGCCCTGTTGCCAGTATGAAAACCGATTCTTCTCAGACTCTTGTCAACACCAATCTGAGCTTCGGCGAATCCGGCAATTAACAGGAACACGATGAAAAACTTAAATATTGTGCTTTTCATAATTATTTCCCGAATTAAAAGTTATACGATAAGCCGAGTTCAACTCTCCTCGGTTCCGAGAAAAACCCCGGATTAGTATAGAGATCGTCAAGACTGTTGTTGAAGAGTCTCGGGTTGATCTGCTCTGCATCATATTTGGCGAAAGTGAAGAAAGGATCGCCAGTTTCAGAGTATATACCCGTTGGATTTTCAAGATCGAGCAGGTTAAATACTTTCATGAATACTGAAATATTATTTCCGAATATGTCGAAGTCTTTGTAAATCCTGACATCTATATTATATATACTTGGTTTCCCATCGCTGTTTCTTGGGAAAGCATTCTGTGTAACTCTGGTATTCCTGTTAACAGCCGGAGTATATGGCTGTCCGGAATAGAAATTCGAGATCACAGAAACGCCGAAATTACCCGGCTGTGTATATGTGAAAGACACATTAAGTGTATGTGACTGGTCCCAATCCAATGGTGCAATAAATGTTTCCGGGATCGCTCCTCCTGCAACTGCATTTCTCGCATCGGCAGGATTGGAAGCATTTCCTTTTGTCACAGAATAGGTATAATCCAGATTCATTGCCAGTCCATCGGTAAGCCTCTGGGAAAGTTTGAAGATAAATCCCTTTGAAAAACCGAAGTCGGAGTTTGCATATCTGCTGTAAGTTCTTTCTCCGCCGAAAACCTGAATTTCGTCAGACTGAGTACCGGTGAGATTTCTGAAGTCTTCGAAGAAAACTGTCAAATCAACAGCCATATTTTCTCCAATCTGCTGCTGGAGGCCAATTTCGCCCTTAACTGTTTTCTGAGGTTCGAGATCAGCATTTCCAAAAATTCCCTGATTACCTGATCCTATACCAAGTTCAAAATCAGGATTGGTATATAATAATTCATAGCGCGGTAACTGGAAAAAATGGCCATAAGAAAAGTGGATGACTCCCCTGTCCGAGATAGGGAACGCTAAGCCAAGTCTGGGACTAAGCTGGGTTTTGATTTTAGCATCTTCAAACCAGTATGTCATCCTGTCACTGACGGTTTTCTGAGTTTCACCCAAATCCGGCTCATAAATGCCATTTCCGTTAGTATCAAAATACTGATTTGAAGGCTTGATCGGATTGATTATATTAGGATCGCTTGGGTCACTGAGAATCTGACCATCCGGGTTGAAAATATCAAAACGAACGCCTGCGTTGAAAATAAGATTAAATGCTTCAAATTTTGTCTGCACATAAAAAGCGCCTTCCTGTGGACGTTTTGTGTACATATCGTTGTCCTGTGTGGAGAGCGGCGGGATATCAACACTGAACGGATAAACCTCCTGATTGTTCGCATCACGTTTCGGAACGAGATTAATATTGTGATAGAACAGTCTGTGCTGTTTAGCCTCGCCTCCAAACTGGAGATTTATTTCCTGAGTCAACTGAGTTACCCAGTCAACTTTTCCAATAAAAGTCTCGGAATTCCTTTCAAAACGATTGTAATTTGTTCCGCCTATAGCAAAGCTGTATGGAGGAGTCTGACCTAACCTGTTATCAACGTATTGAGTTGGTTTGGTAGGATCGCCGGTATAAAGGTCTTCAAAAAGATAGTGGTAATACTCTTTATAAAAATAGCTGAAACTCAGAGTGTAGAAACTAGAGTTCGAAACAGCATGATTCATTGTAAGAATATTTGTGTAGGAGTTCGCAAACCTGTCAAGATTATTATCCGGAGTTAATTTATTGTTGTGATCGTAATCTTTATAATTTCGTCTTTCTCCTATAGAGTTAAAACTAAGATTAAGACCAGGTAACATCCTGAAAGAAAATTTGCCCTGTCCAAAAATTCTCTGACTCGGATTCATTGCGACAAATTCACCATCACCGCTCCCATTTCCTTCGGGACCTGATATGAGGAATTCCCCGGGGTTAATTGGTGATTCACTTGCCCGGTCAGTTGTGAGAAAATCCCGGCGGCCGTAAAAGTATCCGGTGTTATAGAAGTATCTCCAGTTTCCAAAGTAAAATAATTTATCCTTTAAAATTGGACCGCTTAAACTTGCTTCAACATTTCTTATCGCAACCGGATTTATAGAGTTTATGTTCCAAAATATATCTGAATTGCTAGATACATAATCACCGATGTAAGCACTAATACTCCCGGCAAAATTATTACTTCCATCTTTAGTTACAAGGTTAACAATACCTGACATCGCCTGTCCGTATTCAGCATTGAATGCACCTGAAATAACCTGCAATTCTTTGACGGCTGAAGTATTAATGTCAACAACCGATCCGCCATCATAAGCATCGGTTACCGGGACGCCGTCAATCTGGTATCCGATCTGACCCGAACGTCCTCCGCGCACGTGAATTCCGCCGCCGGAACCAACAACAATACCCGCCTGAAGCGCAAGCACATCGCCAATCTCAGTAACCGGTAATTCTTTGATAAGTTCATCGCCGACAATCGCAGTACTGGCTGTCTGGTCTTTGGTCACCATTGGTTTGGTAGCTACGACAACTATTTCCTCTTTCAACTGGATGCTCGTATCTGAAAGTTGAAAATCGATGCTTGTTGTCAGATCGATTGATACTTTTGCATTTTTGACTGTCGAGGAATTGTATCCGATAGCCGAAGCTTTCACGCTATACGTCCCCGGTGGAATGTTAATTATGGAAAAATAGCCGTCAATATCGGAAGCTGCTCCGAGTGACGTACCTTCAATAATGATGTTAACGAATGGTAAAGCTTCACCGGTAGTTGCATCGGTAACTCTTCCGGCAATTTTACCAGTAGTACCAAGTTTACCATAAACAGACCCTGAAGCCATTATTAAAATTAGCAGCGAAAGCAGGGTTTTGGTAATTATTTTCATAGAACCTCCCCTTGAGGAAAGTATTGATGTTAGTTTACAAGATTTATTCAGGTAAAGTTAATAAAACTACTCATTTTGTAAAAGCAAATAACCAATCTTATCTTGTTTTCCCTTGACATAGTATCGAATTATTATTAGTATTGAATTGTATTCTAATTCAATCTGATCAAATTGGGCTATTCTGAATTTAATGATAAGCAAAAAAGATGTCTTTACTGAGATAAATTCTCTTAAATCAAGATTAATCGATGAAAATTTAGTTTGCGGGGATATTATTCTCCGGGATTATAACTATGAATTTGAAGTAGCTTCTCAGAAGGACAGATTGAAAATTCAGTATTATTTCGGGAAAAAAGGGCTGAAAAAAGTTGTTCAGGGCAAACTGGAAGGTTTTGTTTACAATCAGGTTTCATCCATTATGGGGCTGAAAAAACCGGAGGGGTTTTCATTGGAGGATAATACTTCTGATACACCGGATTTATATATCGGCTCAGATGAAGCCGGTAAAGGAGATTTTTTCGGGCCTCTTGTTGTTTGCGCTTTTTTGTATGACAACCGTGCGGCTGATATTTTTACAGGGCTGGGAATAAGGGACTCAAAAGAGCTAACTGATCAAAAAATAAACCAACTGGCAATTATTCTTGAAAATTCTCACGCTGATCATTTTGAAACGGTACTTATCGGACCGGAAAAATACAATGAGCTTTACAGTAAATTCAAGAATCTGAATTATATGCTCAATTGGGCTCATTCCAGAGCCGTGACTTTGCTTCTGGAAAAAAGTAATACTACAGGGGCGGCGGTAATTGTTGATAAGTTTTCCAGTCTGAAACTGAATATTGATAAAACAATATTTCCTGCGATAAATGTTATTTATGAAACAAAAGCGGAAAAATATCCCGGGGTTGCCGCAGCTTCAATAATTGCACGCAGCCGGTTTAACAAGTGGTTTATTCAGAAAGAAAAGGAAGGACTTTCCCTGCCAAAAGGCGCTTCAAACGAGGCAGAAGCAAAAGCAGTAAAACTATATTCAGGGATGACTCACTCTGAGTTTGTTAAATTATGCAAAACACATTTTAAAACATTTTCGCGAGTAACAACGAGTCTTGGAATTCAGGATTCTTAATTTTTAATTATATTTTCGACATAAATAATAATAACCTTAGAAGCTTATGCCAGTTAACAGAAAATTCAAAAGAATTGCCATCCTCACAGGAGGAGGCGACTGCCCCGGACTGAATGCAGTAATCAGGGGTGTTGCAAAACCAGCTCACGACCATGGACTATCAGTACTTGGTATTACAGATGGGTTCGAGGGTTTCGTCGAGGGAAAGGCACAGGAACTTTATAACCGCGATGTGTCCGGAATTTTAGCCACTGGCGGTACTATACTCGGATCATCCAATAAAGGCGACCCCTTCCATTGGCCCACCAGAATCGGTGATGAGATACAGATAATGGACCGCTCCAAAGATGTACTCAGAAATTACGAGGGTTGGAATATCGACTGCGTAATCGCAATCGGGGGTGATGGAACAATGCACATTTCCAAAAAACTCGCCGAAATGGGAATAAACATCGTCGGAGTACCAAAAACAATTGATAATGACCTGGAAGCAACGGACCAGACATTCGGTCATGACTCGGCTGTATGGGTAGTATCTGAAGCGCTGGACAGGCTTCATACCACAGCCTCATCGCACCACAGAGTTATCGCAGTAGAAGTTATGGGCAGATACGCCGGTTGGATTGCCCTTAACGGAGGACTTGCAGGCGGTGCAGACATTATTCTTCTGCCCGAAATACCTTTTGACTGGGAAGCAGTTTACGATCGTGTTGTTGAACGTAATATGATGGGGAAAAGATTTTCCCTTGTCTGCGTTGCTGAAGGAGCAAAACCCATTGGCGGCGAAATGGTCATCAAAGAAAAGGATATTAAACGCACAGATCCAATTCAGTTAGGAGGTATTGGCGAGATTGTTTCGAAAAGAATTCAGCAAAGTACCGGACTTGAGTGCCGCTATGTAGTGCTTGGTCACCTCCAGAGAGGAGGCAGCCCAACACCTTTTGACCGCATTCTCTCAACTAAATTCGGCACCCATGCAATAGACATGGCAATGAATAAGGAATTTGGAAAAATGGTGGCACTTAAAGGGATGAACATTGACAGCGTGAATATTGAAGATGCTATTTCAAAACAGAAACTCGTCACTCCCGATCATCAGGCAGTACAGGCTGCGAGAGCAGTGGGTGTTAAATTCGGGACATGGGATCTCTAAAAAAATCTGATTATAAGGGGGCTTTTCGGAGCCCCTTTTTATTTCTGCCTGCTGATTCCGATTCTAACCCCGATTGCTTAATTAAAAATGCAAAAAAAATCTGAAATCAATTCAGTGAAAATTGCTGTTCTATCCTCCTGAGTCAATGATTACTCTGATAAACGCTTCACTGTAATCAATGCTGTTTAAATACTCCAGCCTTCTTTTTCCATGTTCAATATTTTCCTGCAGGAATTTCGGATCAGTTAATGCTTTCCTGATCAGGTTGGCAATACTTTCAACATCTGTCGGGTCAAAAATATATTCCGGATTTCTCATCGTGTCCGGCAGTGAAGTAACATTTGAGCATATAACCGGCGCTCCGTACTTAAACGCCTCAAAAAGAGGACCGGAACCGGCTTCGTAAAGAGTTGGAATGACAACTAATTTAGCTGCCCGATACAATGCAATAAGATCGGATTCATCAATGATACCAGGAAAAACAACCTGACCATTCAGACCAAGATCATTATAAAGTTTTTCAATTTCACTGTAATATCCGGTTTTATTACCGGTTGAAACAAATCCAATAATAAGACCCTCTTCTTTAAGCATTTTTATTGCTTTAATAACTGCTGTATGGTTTTTATGCCGCCAGGTAGCTGCGGGTAAAAGCAGAAAATCTCCCCTTATACTGTAATTTGCTCTCACTTTATCTTCGTTTGAAATCTCCTCTGACAGGAACCAGCTCAAATTTGCCGGAGGCATACATACACTTATTTTTTCTTCAGCAATTTCAAAAAACTTAAGCAGGTCGTTTTTGACGTGGTCAAATGAAACAATAACTCTATCCGAAAGTTCAGCAGCTTTCTTTGTGTTAATAGCGCGGTGCATCCTCTCCCCGGATGAAAAAAATTCGGGATAATGTAGTTCCTGAACATCGTGAAGGGTTGTAATTACAGGTATTCTCAAATGATAAACAGGACTGAACTGCATCGGCACATAAAGTACGTCCGCGGATTTTGTCACCGGCGAAGTGTATGGATTAAAAAGTTTGTGAAATTTTATCAGAATTCGTTTAAGAAAACTCTCACCAATTTGATCTTGATATATAAAACTTATATCGAGAAAAAAATAGGACAAGCCGAATCTGATTCTGTTAAGCAGTGAATTTCTGTCAATAAGCAGCGGAGTGATCTTTGGCTCATTAAAATATGGTGCGAGGTATTCCTTCTGATCGGAAGAATAAATAAGAATAATTTCTTTGATCGAATTTATCTTAACAAACAGCTTCAGAATCCCGATCGAATATGTAAAAATACCTCCCGCTTTTAGCGCTGTATGATGTAAATAAAATGCAACTCTCATCAGGATCCAAGTTCTTTATAATATACTTCGTGACCGATTCTTTCATCTAGGTGACTGAAGACAAATCCGGAGGAAGTATAAATATGTTTTGCGCCTGTATTTTCCGGATGTACTTTCAGCATTAATTTCGAGACGCCATTCAGCCTGCAAACTGAGACGGCATGAAACAAAGTCATTTTTGCAATTCCAAATCCCGAGTATTTTCCTGCAATCCACACTCCGTAAGAGGGTATTTCATAACCGGCATCGAAACCCCTCAGCATATAATAACCTGCAAGTCTCCCTGCGATAAAGACACCAAAATAAAGATCCATTTTCGCATCGGATAATAGTTTTGTTATAGTTGCCTCGTCATATGAAAAGGGGATAAAATAGCGTGAGTAATCATGAGGTTCAGAATTCAGTAATACACTGAGTTCTGCCGCATAATCCCGGGTTATCTTCCGTATCTCAATTTCCGCAACATGACTTTTAGGCATTAAAATAACCCTTAATTGCATCAGTTATGTACAGAATATCCTTTTCATTCAAGCCCGGATAACTCGGCAGATTGATTCCCCGCCATCCAAGATACTCAGCAACCGGGAGTTTAACGTATTTGGCTGAGTACATCGGCATTGTATGAACCGGGTAAAAAGAAGGCCTTGTTTCGATACCTTTCGCCGCGAGTGATTCTCTGAGCCCATCCCTGGTCTCAGGATCAACAAGCATTATTGTGAACATCCAGTAGGTGTGAAACACATCGGGAGTCTCCTTTTGGTATTCGACAGGTAAGTTTTGCAGATTCGCGATATATTTTTCAGCAAGTTCTCTTTTCGCTGATATCGTTGAATCAGCACGTTCAAGCTGCGCCAGACCCAGAGCGGCACAAATGTTTGTCATCCTGTAATTATATCCCAAAACATCATGCCAGTATTCCCGGTATTTTGCAAGCCCCTGCCCTTTGAAATGAACTGAACGGTCATAAAGGGTTTTATCATTGCTGACTACCATTCCGCCTTCTCCGGTGGTTATAGTTTTATTACCGAAAAAACTGAATGTCGATATATCACCAAAAGTGCCGACATATTTATCTTTATATTTCGACCCGAATGCTTCTGCACAGTCCTCAATTACAAACAATCCGAATTCTTTAGCTATCAACATAATGGCATCCATATCACTCGGATGGCCGTAGAGATGCACAGGCATTATTGCTTTAGTCTTTGGGGTGATTAGTTTTCTAATACCTGATGTATCTATCTGCCAGGTATTTTGGTCCGAATCAGCAAAAACCGGAGTGGCTCCCGTGTAAGCGATTGCGTTAACGGAGGCTATATAGGTGAATGAAGGGACAATAACTTCATCACCGGGTCCAATACCCAGAGTAATAAGGGCAAGATGCAGGGCAACTGTCCCGTTTGAAACACTGGCTGCATAGCGCACTCCGATATAGCCGGCAAATTTTTCTTCAAATTCATTGATAAATTTGCCTTTTGAGGAAATCCATGTCGAATCAAGGCACTCGTTTACATATTTTTTTTCGTTGCCGCTTAGGTCAGGACGATAAACCGGGTACTTTATTGTGCTCATAAATTATTTTCGGACAATTATTTTTAATCGTCAAAATATATTAAAAAATAATGAATAGGTTTGGAAAGGATCAGTAATTAAAGGGGACAAAAAATTCTTCGAGGGTATTTACATCAGTTGAGTTTTTGGACATCCCACGAACCCTTACGCTAATTCCGTCTTTTGCAAGATCAAGTATAAGATAGTTAAAGGGACCAAGCATATTTTGTCTGTCGCTAACCACAGTGTAATATCCTGGTGTGGTTTGGAGTGATTCCTGTTTTAATGGGCGTCTCGGACTTCCTCCGCCGCTGGAAATAAGAAAATACTTTCCGCTTTCTTCAATTTTTTCGTAACAGGCTCCCGAAGCTGAGATAAAAAACAACGCCTTCTGCGATGATACAAATTTTTCCTTGAACGATTCAGACATATAGGACAGATCATAATCCAACTGTGATAAAGTAGTCACAGGATGATATGATAACACTACAACACCCCTTACTGAATTATTGCGGTCGTAATAATCCATCATCTCATTGTACCACTGTTTCTGCCGCCTCCAGGATTCGGACTGCATCTCATTGATATTAGTGTCGATAATGATGAATGCAACGCCTGAAATTATCTTAGTGTACCATGTGTCATTTTTTAAGAGCGGAAAGCGTACCTGGGCGTGGCGGAAAAACATGTTATCCCTGCCCCAATATTCATGCTGACCTATTACCGGCATAACATCAATTCCAATTCCGACAAGCGGTCTGATCAAATCATCGAACTCTCTCCAGTCCTCTTTTTTCGATCCATTATGGACCATATTACCAAGAATACAAAGGCTGGCAGATTTAGTCTGGACAATATCAAAAAGCAGTCTCTCCCTCTCAGAGCTGTTATTCTCTTTGGCGATTTCAACACCGCTTCCATTCATAAAATATTCCCATACCAGAAGAGACTTTACGAAAGAGGCTGTTCGGAATTCGCCCATTATTGCGACCTGATTCTTCCTCAGGGATGCCGCATCGGAACCGGCATCTTTCTTATTGTTCCCGGCAATTAAAAATCCGGCAGAGCAAAAAGCCAAAATGAATAATCCTGCAATAATCTTAATAATATTCACTCTAATAAAATTTTCTCTTAATATATAATAGGACGTAAAAAAAAGTAAAAAGTTGTCCTCAAACACCTTTCTTTTTATCTTTTATTGTGATCATGTCTCTCAAAGTAAGCGAATCAGGCGCTCCGGGAAGAGCATCAATCAGTCCTGCGCCAGCCAGTTTAAGTCCTGCTTCAAAAAGTCTTTTATTAATATGTTTTCGGGTAAAGAAATGAAAACTCTTGTGATTTGAATACAAATTCAATCCGAATTTTTCAGCAATATATCTTAATGTCTGCTCTGAATAAAGACTTATATGCTGCCCCGATTCGAAACTATAATAATCCCATTTGTCGGGCTGTGGGAAATTTCCCGAATAAAGCTCAGTTGAAAAAATGATATTATCCGAAAAAGAAAGCAGCCTAATCATCTCATCCATTGGATTTGAAAAATGCTCAAAACACTCAAAGGAGGAAACCGCTTCAAATTCTTTTTCGCCATTAAGAGAAAAGTTCAGGGCAAATAGATTCTTTGTATATTTATCATCCCAGAAGAAATTATATCCCTTATCCCGCATGAGACGGACAAAAATGCCGTAGCCTCCTCCATAATCCAAAAACTCTGCATCAGCATCCAGATAAAATCTTATTATAAATTCAGTCCTGAGGGAAAACAGAATATTTCTGGCTAAAATGCCCGTGTCTTCGTCTGCGATCGGATTCTGATATGCCTCATCAAGCCAGTAAGGATTTTCTGTCTGGATCAATCCGCAAGTGGGACATTGGTAATATTCGACATTGTGCTTCTGAAGAATCCGGCGCTTAAAAATAGGATTAATATCTGTTTTACAAATTCGGCAAGGCATTGGCGAGGAATCCTAAAATCTGTACTCTAAAATACAAAATTTCGAGATACATGGTTTCCGTTCCGGACAAATATTCCCATCCTGATGATATTTCACTGAATTAAATGTAAACTCAGAGATCAGTCTGAAACAGAACCGGATTCCCTCCTGACGGGCATTGTCATACACCTGCATCCGCCCCCGCCTCTCGAAAGCTCTGAGCCCGGAACTGTGATAACACAATCGCCTTTAGGCAGGGTATCTTTTCCTGATAATATATCTTCTGCCCTGAGGATTTCGAAACCTGAATCAGACATTGCCTCAAGGGTATATGAATTCCTTCTGTAAGCCATAACTTTCCCGGGTTCGATAGCAAAAAAATTGGCGCCGCTATGCCATTGCTCCCTTTCCTGTATATAATCTTCGTTATCGCCGCCGCAAATCACAGGCTCCATTTCCATTCCAAGTTTTTTCAAAGCCCGGAGCAGATTTGCTTCTTCTTTAATAGAATGTACTTTGCCGTTATCTACAGTTATATTAACTGTCTGAAAAGCATGCTGATTGAGAATTACCTGCTCATAAATGCAGCATTTATGTTCGGAAAGGAAAGTGAAAACCATATCAAGATGAATGAACGATTCCGGTTTCAGGGGTAATTCCTGAACAAGGATATTCACTCTCTTATTCTGTTGTTTGTAATGATCGACTAAATAATCGATACCCTGAGTTGATGTCCGGGATCCTGTCCCGACGAGTATAACATCATCCCGTGCTATAAGGATATCTCCTCCCTCCATTCTCACCTTGGCATCAAAAAACGGCATAAAGCGGGGATTAATAATGTGGCAGTTAAGATCGGGGTGATTTTTAAAGATCGTCTGCATAATTATTGCTTCACGCTCGCGGACAGCATTCGAAAGATTGCAGATCAGCACTTCATTATTTAAAGCAACAGAGGAGTCCCGCGTAAAGAAAAAATTGTGGAGCGGAGAAAGCGAATACCGCTCTTCACTCAGGAATGAAGTCAGGTTGTCAATTTTCAGTTCCACACCTTCGATAAGCAGATCGGTCAGCTCCCCGGCTTCGAGTGCAATCAGTTCATCTTCAACATTTTCTGCATTCTCATTCCTGCAGATAGTATATAACATATCAGTTTTAACTTCTTCATCCATCAAAACATCTGTAAGGAGTTTCTTAATCTCATATACTTTCGTGACAGTTTTAAGAAATGAGCTAAAAACAGAATATTCCTCTCCGGCAACTGCGAGATTTAAAATATCGCTGTATAGTGCCCTTTCAGCATTTTTGGGTGTCATATTTTCAACTTCATCACCCGGAGTATGTATTATTACACCGCCTAATTTTCCGATTTCAGAATTAACAGCAACTTCCATATTTCTCCTAAGGGACTACCCAAATACCGTTTTCGATCTTTAATTTGACATCATCAAGATAGACATCATAGCCTGCGCCGCCTTTCCTGAAATCAGCAACAATATCAACATGCTGAGCTGAAATATTCTGTATGCCTCTTGAAATAAGTTCTGATTTCTGAATTGCCATCGAGTGAAAACACTCAGGGTAACTTGCACCAATTGCAATATGCAGTGTCGCGCCGACTTTTTCAACAAATAACGGATGCTTAAGAACTTTTGTAATACCATTATTCATGCCTAACGCTACTTCCCCAAGTCTGTGTGATCCTTCATCGGTTTCAATAATTTTGGCGAGCGCTTCATAGCCGGTTTCCGCGCTGTATTCAATAATTTTACCATTTTCGAATCTCAGGTATATTCCCTGTATTGTTGTACCGCCCTGAAAAACCGGAAGATCGACATAGATCTCACCCTCCGTGCTATTTGTAACAGGCGAAGTGAAAACTTCTCCATCCGGGAAATTTCTTTTACCTGTACATTTAACAGCGTCACATCCTTCAATATTAACAACGAGTGTAAGTATCTCATCCGATCCGGGCTTTCTGGTTTCGATAGTCACTGTACTCGAATTTTGCATAAGGCTGTAAATATCTTCTTCCACTTCCTCCAGATAAACCGGATCGACTGTGGATGCAGAAACTATCACATCGGCGTACTGCTCAAGAGACATGCCTTCAATTTCAGCAAAGCCCGAAGTCGGGTAAAGAGTAAGTACCCAGGGTTTTGCAAGTCTGATGTTTTTTATCGGCTCATCAGCTTTCATAACACTCTGGTGTAATGAAGGATCCATACCTGAAAAATTCTCCGGATTATCCACTCCGAGTATCTCGATATATTTAGTCATGGTTTCGTATCTCTCAACCATCCAGAGCGGCACTCTGCATATCTGAGCGGCAGTTCCATGCCGCGCAATGGAAGCTCCCCAAACCTTTCCTCTGTCATTATCGGGAGCAACTATATTTATATCGGCAATACCTCCGGCGGCAAAAATTTTATCCTGCAGAACGGAAATCAGAGGCCAGCATATATTTTCACCTTTAACCATAATGATGTCATCCGGCTTTACGCCGTCAAGGGAATAATTAAGTAAATAATCCGCCCAGAGTTCTAATTTTTCTTTTGGAATCTGTAAATTCATTTTCGTTCTCCTTTCCAAAATATTTTTTGCTCTCTCAAAGTTTATAATAGCCTTAAAAATTCAAATTTCCAAAAGAATTTGAGATAATATATGAGGGAATTTTTTGATTTGATCTGAAAGCGGCGTTTCTGAAAACAGATTTGATATTTACGCTTAAAAATTGCGGATTTATCACAAGTCTCTGATGTGCTGGTTAATTATAATACAAGATGTTGAAGGACAATTCGGAATCATTACACTCAGAAAGAATGGGTATAGGCAGAATAAAGTCCTTTATATAAGGACAAGATCAAATCACATCTGAAATATCGTTTCTGTGCATAGATATGGGTGAAACTTTCAATTTTCTACTAAAACTGTTCCAACTGAAAATTCCACACTATTAATGAGTACCCGAACCTATTTGATAAGCATTAACTTTCCTGTCCTTATATTCTCCTGATTTTCCATTCTCAGAATATAAAAACCAGAGGGCAGATTACTTCCGTCAAATTTGATATTATGCGTGCCTGCTGCGAAAATATCTTCTGTAAGTCTCAGAATTTTCTCACCGGTTACGCTGTACAAATCGAGGATACATCTGCCTGTCCCGCCCATCACAAAAGAAATTGTTGTCTCAGGATTGAACGGGTTCGGATAATTGGGCAGAAGATAAGACTGCTCAGGAATTTCGGCATCGTCCTTCCCGGCAGAGGTTATAAAATCAACTGTCATATCATCAAAATACAATACCCCGTCGTCCTTTTTTGAATCATTTGTTTCCGCCAGATAAATCTTTTTCCAGGTAATCGGAAAATCGAGGACGGCATTAGGATTTGACCAGCTTGGAACAGCTTCGCTGAGTCCGACCTGTAAGAATTTCCATTGGTCAATCCAGTCGATACCGGGGCTTGCAGCTGTGAAATTTATAAGAAATTTTTCATTGTCTTTGTCATTAAACTCACCCCTGAGCCAGTGACCTTTGCCGTCACCATAAACGAACAAACCGATTTTATCAGGTGTCCCGGAAATAGGGATCGTGCAATTCAGATATAAAGCGCTGGTGCCTCCGGTTGTCAGGCTGTAATTCATTTTTGCCGACGAAGATGGTGATATAAAAATAGTGTTATCAAGAGTAAGGGAACACTGTGCAAGATTCACAAGTGTTCCGGTCAGATTCATCCCATTCAGGTCGCTGAAATCCTCAACAATTGCAGATGCTGAAAAACCTACAACAGCATTTACCTCTCCGATAACGCCGTCATACTTCGCGGTAATCGTTCCCTCACCAGCCTGAAGTGCATGGAATAGTCCGGTGTTCGAAATTTCACCGATCTCAGTAGAACAGAGCCATTCAAAAGTATCAGGCTGAAGCTGCACAGGATTTCCCAGATTGTCGAAAGCTTCGGCAGTCATCTGCTGGATTTCACCGGTTTTTAAAATCACCGGATCAGGGGAAAGTATAATACTTGTGAGCCTTGTAACAGTTACAAAAACCGAATCATCAATTGCTCCGGTTGTAACAGTAACATAACCGGAGGCAGTATCGGATGCAGCAACAAACTCACCGTCTTCGCCAATGATTCCAATTGCCGGGTCGCATGACCATGAAACCGGCGCTGTATTCAGGGGAAGCGGATTATAATATTCATCAAATCTTTGCACATCGAAATTCAGATCTGCGCCTGCAGCCACAAAAACATCGCGGGGACTTATCCGAAGGTGGGCAAGTGGTCCTGTCGGAGCTGATGAAACAACCAGAAGCGAATTAGCTACGGCTCTTTCGCCGCCGATATCGGAGGGGCTGTTTTTAATTTCGCCCCGGACAAGCATTGTTGTCGAACCACCGCCATCGAGATTAAGAGCCTGATAAACTCCCCAGCTTTTCATATAAGTAGCCAGTTCAACGTATGACATTCCAACGCTGTACCCGGCTTGTCTTCCGTCAACTGTAATAAGATAAAGCATTGTTGAGTCACTGTTAAACCCTGCCGCCGTCCGGGGATGACGATCTCCTGTACCCACGACAATGTTGCCGTCAACTATCAGTTTTACATTCCCGCCGATAAGTTCATCAAGATATTTAGGCGCAGGTGAAAAATTCATAACAAGATGAAGTGTATCGCCGATATTCACTTTCGACAAAAACTGTTCTCCCGTACCGTGACCAGAAAGCACAGCTTTACCGGCAGGGATTGTAATATTGCCGTCGGCGGTCTGCTTTTGCTCAACTACAACCGTTGTTGTATCATTCGCGCTCCAGGATTCAATAGGATTAATTATTACTTCAGTACCCCATGCATTGGTAGCGGTACTGGATCCAAAGTATGAGTTGTACAATACAAGGAAATTTTCCGCGCGGTCATAATTTACTGAGTTTAAAGTGCCATTGCCGCTGTCGCTTATAACGGTTCCCGAAAAACTAACATCTGCAATAAGAGGCTGGTTGGATTTACTGAAACCTATCGTAAACCAATCAAAATCAGTTTTAAGAATCTCACCATTCGAAACCTGAGCCCCAAGCGGAAGTCCGCTTCCATCATAGAAATCGCCATTAACCGCACCAACTACTCTATGCCCTTCATGATCGTTCCTGCCCGCCATTGAAGATGTGCGTTCATTGGCTCGCAGTTTGTCATTCGCTTTTACAGTTTTAAGACTAATAAAGGGGTTCGTAAGATCAATTCTCAGAACATCGAATTGCCACGGTCCGGCCGGATCGTATTCTTCGAAATACCAGACTCCCGGTCCCACCTGAACGCTGTCTCTTTCTCCTGCATAAGAGATCAGGGTAAACATAAACAAAAATGCGAAAAAATATTTTTTCATATTATCTATCAGTTTAGTAAGAATTACCATAATGAGACATTCAAAACTATTTCAAATAACTTTCCACAATTTCGGAAATATTTTTGAAACGAAGAACTTTAAATTCTCCCGGGCTCAGTTCACCCAGCGTGAAATTACCAATGCTGATCCTAACAAGCCGGAGAGTAGGAAAGCCGACTGCTGCCGTCATACGCCGAACCTGCCTGTTTCTTCCCTCAAATATTTTCAGACTTAACCAGGAATCGGGGACTGATTTTCTGAATCTAACCGGAGGAAAACGCTCCCAGAGTTTCGGGGGATTAATAATTTTCACATCAGCCGGCTTAGTTATTCCGTCTGACAGCTCAACTCCCCGGCGCAGTTTACCTGCTGCATCCTTACCAGGGATCCCTTCAACCTGCACATAGTATGTTTTAGGTAATTTATTTACGGGATTAGAAATAAGAGCCTGAAGTTTTCCTGAATCTGTGAGGATCAGCAGCCCTTCACTGTCCCTGTCCAGCCTTCCGGCAGGATAAACATTTTTTATTGAAATAAAATCAGCAAGTGTATTACGTTTTTCAGAATCAGTAAACTGACTCAGCACATCATACGGCTTATTAAAAAGTACAATCCTGATCATCCGGTGAGATTTGCCTGATCTGTTAATAACAATTGAAAGAGTAAAAAAAACCAGAAAACTCGTTTTATTAAAATAATAAAACACACGGATTGGAAAGGAAGCTATTTTCTTATATCCTCAATTCTCCATAGTCCAAGTGATTTATCACTGAAAACACCATCCATTTCAGTACACTTTTCATTAAGTAAAAATGCCGGAGAAGGAAGATTGAAGGGATCTTTTCCGAGATTTATGGGTCTCCATCCACCGGTTGGAATATCTTCATTCAATTCCTCATCGGGAAAAGTTGTTGTCATAAAATATTTCGACCTGCTAATGCTCAGATTTTCCAAAGTCCGGAATATATCGCTGAATGAAAAATGCACCAGACAATCCCGGCAGAAGATAAGGTCGTATTCGCCAATTTTATCGGAGAGCAAATTGAAATGGAAAAAATCGATGTTATCAGAGGCATATACTTTTTTATTCCGGCTGACTATTGATTCCACAATATCGCCGCCGGAATACTTAATCCCGGTAAGATCAAGATGCCTGAACCAGTTGAAATCACCGCAGGGTATATCAAATATTGATCTAATACTGAACTTACTGAATACATCCGGCAGAAGCCTCAGAATTTCTTTTGTCTGAACTGCGGAAGAGCCTATCCCTGAAACTGATTCAGGCTCCGTCCAGACATTTTCTTTTTCAATCTCACGGAATATTTCTTCAGTCGATTTGCCGATAAATCTGCTGCCGTCCGAGTATCCATATAATTTTGCGCGCTGCATATTTTTCCTGCTGAAATTTCAAGATAAAAAATAATAAATCATTTCCTTCTGAATTATTTGATGCTTTCTATTGCAGTAATTCGATTTTCCTCATATTAAGCATACACATTCTGAACAGGGTCAAAACCTCTGTGTTTTTTCTTAGTCACTCATATTTTAGACTAATGAAACGTATAACACCTTTGCCTCAAAGAATTATTGTTCTATTGGAACCCCTTCCACAAAATTATGTCCTCCATGTTTTTATTCTCTTTTTCTGGTTATGATGAACAAAAAAAGATAAAACTAAAATCGTATTTCATTTGTTCTGAATTAAAGGAAATGTTACTTGCGAGAAAATAAGGAATTAGCATATCACCTGGTCATTGAAAGTGATTTCAGCACTCTTCACTCTCCACCACACAATTATAGTCCGGCAGACAACGGCGAGAGTTCCCCGTTGCGGGAAAAATCATTACGAAAAATTAATTGCGTATTTTTGATAATCTGAGAACAATTTATTAGCAAGGGCAATCGCCGAAAAGACCGAGGTAAATATTTTGTACGAATATCAAAAAAATCAGAAATACTTCGCACAGGTTCCGGGCTTAATGGAACCGCTTTGTGAAGCGGAATTCAAAGAACTTGGTGCTGTGGAAACCGAAATTACTTACCGTGGCGTGTTTTTTACCGCGGGAATACAGGCGTTGTATAATATCAATTATAATTCGAGGCTTTGTTCAAGAGTACTGGCGCCGCTCGTCTCTTTTCCATGCCATACAACAGAAATGCTCACAAAAAAAGCCCGTTCAATTAAATGGGAAGATTTTTTATCTGTAGATCAGACTTTTTCAATTACCTGCACAGTATCTAAAAGCCGGATAAATAATTCGCTTTACGCTGCCCAATGTCTGAAAGATGGGATTTCCGATCATTTCCGGGATATTTTTTCAAGAAGACCAAGTGTGGATACGGTTTCTCCCGATGTCCGTTTTAATCTTCATATCGAGAAGGATAAGGCTCTGATTAGTCTTGATACCTCCGGGGAATCCCTTCATAAACGAGGCTACAGGCTTAAGGCCGGAGAAGCTCCTATGCAGGAAACCCTCGCCGCAGCGCTTGTTAGGATAAGCGGCTGGGATGGGAAAATTCCTTTCTGGGATCCGATGTGCGGTTCCGGTACAATAATTGCCGAGGCCTTAATGCATTATTGCAGAATTCCGGCTCAGTATCTCAGAAACAATTTCGGATTTTTCAACATGCCGGATTTTGATGAAGCAGTTTGGGAATCAATTAAAAAGGATTCTGACAGCAGGATACGGCCACTTCCAAACGATATGCTTTTAGGCAGTGATAAATCGCAGATTGCAATACGTACAGCCGAAGAAAACATTGCTCCCTTGCCCTTTGCAGATTCAATAAGCCTGAAATGCCATCCTTTTGAGCATACTGCCAATTTTGAGAATGGAGTTATCGTTACCAATCCGCCTTATGGGATCAGGTTAGGCGAAAAGGACGCCGTTCAGAAATTGTACAAGGAACTCGGGGATTATCTGAAAAATAACTGCAAAGGCACAACCGCTTTTGTTTACACGGGTGACCGTGAACTGGCAAAACATATAGGTTTAAGACCATCAAAAAGAGTAGCTTTGGTTAATGGAAAACTTGAAGGTGTTCTTCTCAGAATTGACAGTTACGCAGGCAGCCGCAAAAGTAAATACAATAACCCGGAATCCGAAGCGGGAGAATAATTATTAAGGATAAGACGATTTTCAGCGAAGTGTTTTCATAAAGACACCCGGACTTAATATTCGGATTATTTTGCTATTTTATTATATTTATGATGGTTTTTGTCCGGGAAAGATGAAAAAAATTAAAATTTTACTGATTGAAGATAACCGGCTTTTACGGGACGGCATTGACCTGCTGCTTAAATCTCAACAAGATATGGAGGTTGTTGCATCAGCGGGTAATGGCGAAACGATATTAAAATTACTCAAAAAACACAAGGCTGAAATAGTTTTGCTCGACCTTGGTTTGCGCAACAGGAACAGCCTTCAGATTGTAAAGCAAATTAAGAAAAATTTCAATTCGGTTAATGTAATTGTAATGGACCTTATTCCGATTGAAACGGATGTCTATGATTTTGTTAAAGCAGGTGTATCCGGCTTTATCCTGAAAGATGCCAATATTTCCGATTTTTATTCAACTCTCCGTACCGTTTCCAAAGGCGGACAAGTGTTACCCCCCAATTTAACCTCCACACTTTTTTCACAGATTATCCAACATGCCGTTAATGGTTTTGATCCGGAAACAATCATAGAATCGGTTCGAATAACAACACGTGAACGCGAAGTTATTGAGTTAATTTCGGATGGATTCTCGAACAAAGAGATTGCCCAGAAACTTAATCTGTCACCATATACGATTAAAAGCCATGTTCACAATATTCTTGAAAAACTGGCATTAAATTCCCGCCTTCAGATTGCAAAACACGCCCATATCTCCAAAGCAATAGAAGCCGCAAAAAATGATACTTCTTTGATCGATGGTTAGTTTTACTTAATTATTCTAGCCCAAAAGATCTAATCCTTCTTTCATTCTTCTGTACTATTGATTTAATTCAGATAATAGCTGATACTGTATAATATTTATCGGCACGTGATGTGCGATTTTATATGGAGGTGATTATGAATGTACTTCTAATATATCCGGAGTACCCGGACACGTTTTGGAGTTTTAAACATGCCCTGAAATTTGTGTCCCAAAAAGCCAGTTTTCCTCCGCTCGGATTAATAACTTTGGCAACAATGCTTCCGGAGCGCTGGGATAAAAAACTATTGGATCTGAACGTAAAGAAACTCAGAGAAAAGGATATTATACCAGCCGATTTAATCTTCATAAGCGCAATGTCAGTGCAAAGCTCCTCAGTTAAAGAAATTATAAGTTTGTGCAAAAGATTGGATAAAAAAATTGTTGCAGGAGGTCCTTTATTTACGAGTTCTCCTGAAAATTATCAGATGGTTGACTACCTGGTGCTTAATGAAGCGGAAATTACATTGCCATTATTTATAAAAGATTTCTATTCAGGCGACCTAAAACATATCTATAGCTCAACAGATTTTGCAGATATAAAAACCACTCCAATCCCACAGTGGAATCTTGTTGAAATGGCCCAGTACACATCGATGAATCTTCAATATTCCCGCGGCTGCCCTTTTGACTGCGATTTCTGCGATATTACAGTGCTTTACGGCAGAAAGCCAAGGACAAAAAACAGAGAGCAGGTTCTTGCTGAATTGGATGCCCTTTTTAATGCCGGTTGGCGCGGTCCCGTGTTTTTTGTCGATGATAACTTTATCGGCAATAAGCCAAAGTTAAAAACTGAAATTCTTCCGGCTATTACAGAGTGGATGAAAGCGAAAAAGTATCCGTTCTACCTGAATACCGAAGCTTCTATCAATCTTGCTGATGATGCGATGCTGATGGATATGATGATTGAAGCGGGTTTTGAAAGTGTGTTCATTGGAATTGAATCACCAAACGAAAAAAGTCTGGCTGAATGTAATAAAGTTCAGAATCAGAACCGGAACATGATAGAATCCATAAAAAAAATCCAGCTCTCAGGACTGGAGGTTCAGGGAGGATTTATTGTTGGATTTGATAATGACCACCAGAACATATTTGAAGACCTGACAAATTTTATTCAGAAGAGCAATATTGTAACTGCAATGGTGGGACTACTCAATGCCCCCAGGGGCACAAAACTTGAAGAAAGATTATTGAGCGAAGGCAGGATGCTTAAGGATTTCACCGGAAACAATACTGATTTTTCCATTAATTTTATTCCAAAGATGGATTATGACAAACTCCTCTCTGGTTATAAATCAATCTTAAATACAATTTATTCTCCTAAATATTATTATGAAAGAACTTTGAATTTTATTAAAACTTTCAGCCCGAAACAGAAAAAAGTATTTCATTTTAACCCTAATTATACTTCTGCACTGATAAAATCAATTATTAAACTTGGAATAATCGGGGAGGAGCGATTTTATTATTGGAAACTTTTTTTATGGACACTATTCCGGAAGCCGAAGCTTTTCTCACTTGCTATTTTGTTCAGTATATACGGTTTCCATTTCCGAAAGATTTCAAATGACGTTTATTGAGCCGGATTTTTCGGTTTTACAAATAAACTGAGACGGGAATTGCCTGGTCTCAGGATTTTTTAATTACTGATCTCCATAGCGGGATTGGTATTATGGAGATAATAATATGGGAAAAGGACAGAACATCAAAAAGAATTCAAAGAAAGAACCGGCTAAAACAAAAAAAGAAAAAAAGGCTGCCAAACGAGAGAAAAACGATGAAAAAAAAGGACAGGGGCTCCTGAGTTAATCTCCGTTCCCTCAATAACCTTCAGGCGCTCTGGTCTTTGTTTTTATCATTTTATCCGGGCCCGGGTTGTCTGATAAGCCACCCGGTAAATTAATCGTCTGTTTTGCACGGCCGGATTAATGATTTCCAGGATAGCAGCCTGAAACGCCTGAAATTATTTGGAAAAAGCTATGATATGCGGTATCACAGAAATTGCGATTATGTTCCTGGAAGGACTCGCTATTGGATTTGTGATGGCAATGCCGGTTGGTCCGATAGGCTTACTTTGTATCAGAGAGACATTGAATGAAGGCCTAAAAAGAGGCATAATTGTTGGCGTTGGGGCTGCTACCGCCGACTTCATTTTCAGTTCTGTTGCCGCATTCGGGTTGACAGTTATATCCGAAACACTGGATGATCAAAAATTTATTTTCCGCCTTTCCGGCGGGATACTGATGATTTATATAGCAATAAAAATTTTTCGTTCATCTCCTGCAAATCCTGTAAAAATTATTGATGCGCAGCATTTTCTTAAATCATATTTGAAAATAGTTCTCCTTACTCTATCAAATCCATTTACCATCTTTGCTTTTTTGGCCGTGTTTGCAGCATTAAATCTTGAGAAAAGTTTAGAGCTTTCCTCTGCATCGGCGCTTGTTGCCGGAGTTTTTACCGGGTCAGCATTATGGTTTTTATCGCTTGGGACTTGCCTGGTAATATTCCGGAAGAAAATTAGAAGCAGCGGCTTTCGGTTTATAAACCGGGTAGCCGGAGTACTGATAGTAATATCTGTTCTTATCACCATTGTTAGTCTGTTTTGATTTTTATCTGATTATTTAGGTCTAATCCCTTTTTCATTCTTTCAGCGGATTTATAGCTATCCATATTAAATATATCTTACCTCTATCGTAGTAAAATAACAAACATAAGGAGTTCACCATGTTATTTCTTCTTTCGTTGTCAGTAACTGTAATAGCGGTATTTATCTGGCTCGGTGCAAAAAAGAAACCATCCACAGAAGTCGCTTCAGTTCGAAGAGCAGGTCTTCTGAGTGTAATCGTTTTTGGGTTATTGTCCCTCGTACAATGCTTTTCACAAGTTCCGGCAGGTCATGTTGGAGTTGTAGATTTTTTTGGAATAGTATCTTCGAGATCTCTTCCGGCAGGAATCAATATTGTAAATCCACTTGCAAACGTGATTAAGTTTTCAATTCAAACCAAGGAGCATAAAGAATCCATGCAGGTTCTTTCCCGGGAGGGTTTAACAATCGGGCTTGAAGTCAGCGCTCTTTACAGACTAAATCCGGATTCTGCTGCGAGAGTTTATAAAACAGTAGCAGGCGGCGACTATGAGACAATAATACTCATCCCGCAATTCCGTTCCATCAGCCGTGCAGTTACCGCCAGTTTTCAAGCCAGCGCCTTATATTCAACGGAACGGGAAAGACTTGGCTCATCTATACAGGAGGAACTTGCAAAAACAATTGCACCGCGGGGTGTCATTATTGAAAACACACCTATCAGGAATGTGGCTCTGCCAGTTCAACTCACCGAGGCCATTGAACAGAAACAACGCGCTGACCAGGAAAGTCAGAGAATGGAGTTTATTTTAACAAAAGAAAAACAGGAAGCGGACAGAAAAAGAATTGAAGCGAAAGGTATTGCAGATTTTCAGACTATCGTTGCCGCTGGAATTAGTGAACAACTGCTGCGATGGAAAGGGATTGAAGCCACGCTGAAAATTGCTGAATCGAATAATTCAAAAGTAATAATTATCGGCAGCGGAAAAGACGGTTTGCCTGTAATCTTTGATTCGAAATAACGCACATTGGCGCAGCTTAAATAAAAGATGACATTAAAATGAACAAAATCAGGTTATTACTTATCGAAGACAACCGATTGCTCCGGGATGGAATTATCTCAATTTTGAATTCTCATAAGGATATTGAAATAGTTGAAGTTTCTGATCCTGTAGGCAATACAATTATCCGCATTCATGAATTAAAACCGGATATTGTGCTTTTAGATCTGGGATTGAGAAGTCTTAACAGTTTAAATGTTGTCGAAATTATTAAGAAAGAATTTCCGGAAATAAAAATCATAGTAATGGATCTTGGTCCGGTTAATGCTGATATTACGCAATATGCCAACTGCGGGGCGAATGGAATAATACTAAAGGATTCATCGCTTGAAAATTTCCTCTCAATAATAAGATCAGTTTCGAGAGGAGTATTGTCCCTCCCGGTTCTTGCACCAGATTCGCTTTTTAATAAGATTGTGGAACAGGCTGTTAAAGCTGGTAAACCTGCTCTAAAAGAGGCTGCTCATCTTACCAAACGAGAATTAGGTATCATCGAATTATTAAGTGAGGGATTGAATAATAAAGAAATTGGTCAGAGATATCACATCTCCACTTTAAAAGTAAAAAGTCATATCAAGAATATTATTGAAAAGCTTACTCTGCACACACAACTCGAGAATGCAAATTTTTCTTTCACATTTGAAGCATTAAAAGCCATAGAAAAGGGGGTATCAATAATTAATTCATAAAATTTATACTGTTTTCCTTCACGGGAATTCGCCGCTTTAACCGTTTATGAAATTGAATTGTTCTTGAGGAATAGAAGATGCTAAATAAAGCGGAATAATTTCCTGATAAAAATTATTCCGCTCCGGGAATATTACGGTATCATCACATCGTTTGCGCCGGTAGCGAGCCGGTTTATAGTTCGAAGAGTTTCCTTCTTCAGATTTTCTGAAGTTGAAGTCTGATTAATAACCTTTTCCAGTGCTTTAATTATTTCAGGTTTTTTCAATGAAAAACTGAACCATCCTAATGCTTCTGCCATATTTATACGAATCTCATCAGGCATATTTTCATCCTGTAAAATCGAAATGAGTTCCGGTACTGCTTCAGTAAATTTATAATTTCTGAATGTCCTGACACCCTGTTGTCTTTTTGAAAGTTTAAGACTGTCGTTTTTTATTGAAGTTATAACTTCGTCAAAAATCCAGGCTCTGTTTCTTTCGAGTGAAGGAACCAGACTACTCATTATCAGGTCTTTTGAAGCAATTTCAGGAAGATCATTAATCGCCTTTTTTGCTGCCTCAGCCGAACCGCTTATATCAATAAAGCCCAGCGATGACCTTCCGTTAAAAACAACTCTTTCCGATTCGTCATGAAGAACGGCATCAACGAGCAGGGGCAGATATGCTTTATCCCCGACTTCCCCCATCCATTCGGCGGCTTTACGCCTGATAAGTTCGAAAGGATCGTTGATAGCATGGAACAGAACTTTCCGGAATCCATCTCCGTCAATTTCCGCAAGTGATTTTAATGCATGGAGACGAACATTGACTGATTTATCTGAGAGATATATCCTTACGAGTTCATCTTCGAATTTATCCTTCAGATTATAATACATTTCTCTTACAGCAGTCTCTCGCAGAATATCATCGGCGCTCTTAAGCAATTTTTCCCATTTCGCCGCATTGTATCTGTCGAGAACAAGCATTTTGTTAAGATCAATTTCTGAACTTCCTGTAAAACGGTAAGTCGGATCTCCTATAAGATGTGATTCAAGCAGATTAATTTCTCTATGAACAAGACCTGTACGGACACCTTTATCAAGCCAGCCTAAAAACTCGTCCGCCCATTTGTCCTGTAATACATTTACCGAATTAGCCGCACCAACCACAACATTTCCATTTCCGAAAACATATTCTCCGGCAATGTACTCATCTAAATGAAAAGATCCGTTAAAGCATTGATCGAACATAATAAATTTAGCCTGAGGGCTGATATTCCTTACATCGCCAATGTGCATATCAAGTCTGTAGTTCACTATCGAATCAGCGGCAATAAGTGAATCGCCAAAAGTGCCCTCAAACCAAGATGCCGGAACGTCAAGGTCTTTCATATAATTCTCTTTTACCTGTTCAACCTGCTGGTTCCGCCTTTTTGCAGTTCTCAGTTTACTCCGAAGATACATCTTGACCGATTCAATGTTTTCGTTAACATTTCTGGGAACTGGAAAACTCAGGAAGAGCTGGATATCCGTATCACCATGAGCATGAAACAAAGCGATGTCAAGTTCTTCTTTCTGAAGTTCCAGCATTAGAATTTCTTTCATCTCCCGGCTCATTTCATGAAGGAGGTTTTTGATCCTTCCACCGGGCTTAAACAAACCCGGGAACTGTTCCTGCAGCGACAACCTTTCATCCGCCCAGGCAGTCAGTGATTCTGAAAGATATCCATGACCCAGAAAAACAAAAGCATTATCAATAACATTTTTTTCTTCTTTTATTTTTGCAATGCGGTCAAGGTATTTTGAGATAGCAGCATATTTATCAATGTTTACTCCCGATGGTTTTATCCGGGCAGAGTATATTTCACGCTGAATCCTCTGAGGTGAATCGGGACTCAGGGAATAATAATATGCGAGCGTGTTTACCGTATCCTGCGACAGGTACTCGAATTTCAGATCGAAATCATCATAAAATCTATCGGATGGAACTGAAGATCTATACCACGGATATTTATCTTCATCAAGCTTAAAAGCAGATGTCATATGCTGAGCATTTCTGATCATCGGTATTGGGATTTCGCCGACAAAAACAACCCCTTCGAGCATTGGTTTGGAAGAGTACAGTTTTAATATCTCATTTTTTACTTCTTCGGGAGTTTTCCAGTCACTGTAAACGACATAAGCTGATAATCCGTCTTTTTCTATTGCATTTTTATAACTATTAATCGCTGGTTTACAATTTTCATAAGTTTTTGAATCAGCAATTATTGCAAAAGCTGTTGGATGGGTCTGCCCCGGTTCAATAGTCTGAACCTGAGCTGTTTTAACCTGTGACAGGATTATAAAAACTAATAGTACTATTTTTATTTTTCCGGGCATACTAATTCCTTATTAATTCATTTTCCGAAATTGAAAAATCCAATATGGATGATTCACTGTGTTTTATTCTTATTTCATCAATAGCATCTTTTGAACTGAAACATAATCGCCTGCCTGCAAACGATAAAAATATATTCCACTCGAAAGAAGCTTATTGTTCAATCCCTTTGAAGCATCAAAAGTAATTCTATGCATACCTGCTTTTACTTCATTATCCAGTAATACACTCACTTCATTGCCAAGTATATCGAAGACTTTCAAAACTGCATGAACTGAATAAGGCAGTTGAAATTCGATCACAGTTGAGGGATTAAAAGGATTTGGATAATTTTGTTTAAGACTGAATCCCTGTATTAAATTATGATCGTCCATTTTGACAATTGTTGGTTCACCAATTATATATCCGACTGAAGTTCCAAAGAACGCTTTGCCTGTCGGGCTGATAGCCGAGGCATACAGATAATGTTCTCCCCGGAAAGTTGTGTCAGCACTCCAGGTCGTACCAAGATCTGTTGTCTTAAGAATTGTTCCATCAAACTGACCAATATACCCGAGAGTATCAGAGGAAAATGCAATCGTATAAAAAGATGAATCGATATCGCTGATACCATGGTCAAGATACGTCCATTCTCCGCCTTTATCAGTTGTAATACAGATAAATTTATCTCCGATCGCCATTGCAGTATTCTCATTAATTAAGGCGGCGCCCTCGAAATCCTTCGTGCTGAATTCAGCAGGAAAATTATTCAGCGAAACAGGATTCCATGTGCTTCCTCCGTCAGCAGTTCTCTGTGTCCAGAGATCAGGGCCCAGTATGACCGCGGTTAAAGCATCAAATGCAATTATATTGCCTGAAATGTACCCTGGTCCGGCAAAAGATGCCGTCTCAGACCAGGTTTCTCCTGCATCAGTTGTTTTATAAACATGATACTCGCCATAGTCATTCTGACTGAACCAGGCATAACCATTATTCGGGTCTCCAAAACTTATACCGCCGACAAGATTTCTGGATCCAGGATTAACTGGATCTAATACTGTCTGCCAGGAAACTCCACCATCTGTGGTTTTTACTATATGATGATTTTCTTTGAGTACAAAACCGGTGTTTTCGTTAATAAATGTCATTGCCCCGGCATTGTTTCTGCCTGTGCTTGAATAATAGTTCCAGGTATTTCCCCTGGCATCCTCACTTGCATACAGATCACCATTCCGCGTAACGGCGTAGCCTTTACTTTCGGTCATACACATTGCATTTATTGAGGAGGGGGACTTGAATGGAAGTAATTCCCAGCTATCGCCGAAATCGGAAGAAGAGATCAAATGTGTTGAGGTTCCAAGTGCAACAAGGTCATCATCTATCCCTGTAATATTCTGGAGCCCAAATGCAAAATCTTCAATTTTGTTTGTCCAGGTCTCTCCGCCATCGGTCGTGTGAACAACAAATGCCTTGCTGAAACCATCACTTCCGATACCCACGCCGTTTACTGCGTCCTTAAAATAGGCGTCTTTAACTCTATCGTAAACACCGGCAAAAGATTGATTTTTCTTCACCCATGTTGCACCTCCGTCAGCAGATTTATATGCCGGGACAATTACACCTGAAAATTCGTTCCCTTCACCGATAGCAATAATGTCTGTTGGACTCAGAAATTTCACGTATTTAAGATCGCGGAAAAAATTATCTGCAATCGGCGCTGAGTAAGTCCAGGTTTCCCCAAGATCGGATGAGTATTTTTCGATATCTTTTTTATCGCCAACAATCACGCCGGAGTTCCCTGAGAAATCAATATCATACCATCTGCGGTTTGTTGTCCCAACCAATGAATCCTTTTTTACCCACGTTACTCCGCCGTCAATAGTTTTAAGCAAATATGATTGTTTCAGTTTACCGGTAATAATAAAACCTGTATTCTGATCGAAAAATTTCAGCACATCACATAAACTTAGGGTAACATGAGGTATTGCGGATCTGTAGGAATATTCCGACCATGATGCCCCTCCGTTGGTTGTTTTTAATATTATCCCGTCAAGGGTAGAACACCAGCCTTTTAGGGCATCAACAAAGAACACCTTAACAATGTCGTTCGTAATACCTGAAATTTGTTCAGACCACTGATGCCCGCCATCCGATGTAAAATAGATCGTCCCATTGTTGCCCACCATCCAGCCTGTGCTGGCATCAACAAAGGCAATATCTCTCATTGTTTCTTTAAAATCGGGGCTGCTTAGTATCTGCAGACTCTGACTAAAACTAAGTGTGCTCATAATTACGAGTGCAAAAAATATTTTGTACATATCAGGATCCCTGAATATTAGAAAACTTTTATTCTGTATTCCAATGCTGAATCAAACGAATTACGTTTCTTTCCGCTAAAGTAAGAATCGGCATCTGCGGTTGCTATTCCATAGTTGAGATAGACCAGCAAAGAGCCATCGAAAATTTCATCTATCTGCATTGCCACAGAAAATTTATGATTGGAAAATTCTGACTGCTGGTAAAGTAAATCATACTGCCGGTAATTAATAAAGTATCCGGAAGCCATTCCGGATAACCTTTGGCCTTCATTCAGATTTTTTACGAAATAACTATAACCAAAAAGTGCGGAAATATTTTGATTCAAAGCGAACTCGGAACCAAGAGTAAAATGGATGCAGTTAAATTTTGTATAAGAGAAAACATCCGAATAATGATCATTCTCTGTGATTGGAGTAAATGAAATACCTCCTTCAATTCCAATCGATAAAGAATTGCTTAATGTCTGCTGCAGTGCAGCCGTAAAAGAATTCTCGCTAAATTCTCTCTCATAATATAAAACATCAAACGCCGGATTTTTTGCCCAACCATTTTCAGAATGAAATAAATATTGAAAGTCGATCCTCGTGTCAGATAATTTTGTTGAAATTCTCACCCCGGCATCAATCAGATCGTTTTTCCAAAAACCTACCGCCTCGGGATTGATTGCATCATCTTTTATATTATTCTTCTCAAATCCAATGTGCAGGAATCCGGCAGCGTTAAATATATTTTCCGGACAATAAGAAAATGTTAAGCCGGTTTTATACATATTTGTATAGGAATACCTTGTCTCTGTTTTTTTTCTGAATACATTGGGGAAATCGTACCCTTTGAATTTTAGTATTATTGTTTCATTTGTAAGACTTCCCTCATCTTCCCGATACGCGATATGTTCATTTTTATCAGTTACATAAAAAACAAGCCCTGTATTCAGACCACTAGTGAAAGAATAGTTCATTCCGAATTTTACGTCTATATCACGGTGTTCGGATGTGGGGCGTGGCGAAATCTGTTTAAGAGCTTCATCAACAGCATATTCGAGGCTAATGCCTGCTGAGATAGAATTAGTGATTTGAATTGCATATTCCGCATCCATTGCAATCCCATTGATTCGCGTGTTACCGGTTGTACTGTCACCAATAAGAAATGGGTTTCCTGAATCATAATCCTTTGTGAAAATCCAATTCCAGTTCCTTCGTTCAAGCCGCTGAAAGGCAAAACTTCCCCTGAATTTTTGGGTGCTGTCAATTGATTTTTTTCCGGAAGCCCTCAGTTGATAAAAACGATTATTTTCGGGTTCGATGAATTGTCTGAATTGACCCCTGTCATCATCTAAATCAGTTCTGATAGAAAGCACTTCATCCGATCTGCGGAAATTGAGCAATGCCGGATTGCCGCCGAAATAATATGGATTTGTTTTTTCTGGGAAGCCAAAGATAAGGGAAAATCCGGTCGGGAATTCATAAAAAGTCTGTCCGGATAATTCCGGGACAGTTAAAAATACGAACAGCAGTATAATAAAAATTCTATTCATCGGATATCAGTTCGCGCTAATGAAAAGTTTGTGGTGTTGGTCGTTCGATGATCACAAAATCAACCGAAGAATTATTTTCATCTTTCAGAATTTTCCTTCCGGCATCTGAAATCAGAATTCTTTCCATTGATTTTCCGGTATAAAACTGTATTCCACCCGTTGCTCCTGCATCAATTGATTGATTCAGGATTTTAATATCAAGTTTCGTCGGATCGTCAAGATATTCAACTCCGTCAAGAATTGTTCGGTAAGGAATAAGGAACTGGTCATCGAATGAAATCAATGAATCAGATGAAAACCGGGCAATTATCAACGAACCTTTTTCTCCGCCGATCAGCCAGTCATTTCCCGAAGGCTGATAGATACGGATCATATTTGGCACAGCCGGATTATCAACATCGGGAGCATCATCCTTATAAAACTCAAATTTCGAATTTGAAAGATCAACACTATTTGGTGCATTTATTCTGTGATCAATTGCATCTTCAGCACAAACGACAAATTCACCGGGCTGGATTGGGAAATCCTGACCGCTGCCCGGAAAAATCCATATACTTTTTGAATGGACATAGGTTGGATCATCTCTATAATTCAATCCGAGATATGAACTTGCATAAACAACTGCTATCATCAGATTATCAAGATATTGAACCGAATCGGACTGATTGAAAATCTCAACATACTTATCATGATAATACAAGCCTGAGCCTTCTGGTCCGCTGCCATAAATTTCACTTATAATCAGTGGTGATGAGCCAATAACAACTTCCATGTTAACTTCTAATGGTTCACTTATTGCGGCATTGAGCTCGATAATTCTCTCATTCTTATTTGTAAGTTTAACATTTGAAGCATCAGAACCACTGATAACCAACATTTCCTCCGGAGTCATAAAACGATTTGCAGTCACAAGATATTTATCCGAAAGTATGCCGCTAATACTCACAACACCATTAGAGTCGGAGAATAGAGTGTATTCTGTTCCGAGAAGATTTGATTTCAGAGTGACTTCTGCGCCCCTAACTCTTGAATTCCCATACAGGGTTTCCATAAAACCGGAATTATCCTTAAGCACCAGACTGAAAGTAATATTTCTTTCAACTTTTTCCGGTTTTGATTCTGTGCTAAGAAAATCACTGCAACTGAATAGAATAATTACAGAAATTGCTGCGAAAGAAATTTTAATGATTTTCGATTTCCATTTTTTCATATTTATCAGTTAAAATTTAATGTTGTACTGAAATCTATTCCGTAAAAGATATCCGGATTCCTTCTTTCATATGATGGTGCTGCCGATGAACTTCTTTGCAATTTGTACAATGGTCGGTTATTAAAAAAGTTATTCACATAAAATGAGACCGCCGCTCCTTTCCAGAGTGATTTACTTACTTTAAGATTAAAAAGCCATTTGTTTGGTCTGTCTTCCTCGAGCAGTTCAAAGGACTGAACAGTGCGGCGCAGGGCTGAATATTTCACATCAATACGCTCTTCCATCGGAATATAAGTCAAAATCCCATCGGGTGAAAAATACCCGATCGCCAATGTATCATCGTACCGCGTCCGTCCATCAATTTCAAATAGTTTTTGCTGAATATGCAGGGTTAACCAGAGACCAAGTGTTTTTGCCTGTACTTCAAATCTGTAATTGATCAGCAAATCCTTGCTGTAATACTCGTAGGAGTTGTACATCGGCATCACTTCCATATTCATAGCGGGAACAAATCTGGATGAAGAAAAATAATAACCGTTTTCGGTTCCACTTTCATTATAGACATAAGCCGCATCAATTTTTAATACTGTATTTATAACAGGTATTCTCTTTGTGCTAACCGATGCCTCAATTCCATTTACATTCTGCCATCCATTATTTGCATTCTGTAAATATGTGTCAATATAGGTGTGGGAAATAAAGGCACCATCCTCATCGGGCCAGTTTGGGAACGAACGCTTGTAATATGTTGTCGGTATCGTAATACCTTTGAACATTCCTGTAGTTCTATTCATATAACCGGTCACCGAAAAGCCCCAGAAATCAAACTGCTGATCAAAACTTGCTTCATATTTGGTCTGCTTATATCCTTTGATATTATCATTAGACTGCCGACGGATAAAAGTTGAGACAATTGCGAAATTGCTGTCGGGATACTGTGGATTAACCACTGACACAGTATCTATTATATCGTAATACTTATCCTGTGCGAAAATCATCCCCAGAGGAGGAGACTTCGATGTGACGCCATATCCAAGCCTGAATTGCGAATTGTCACTCAGATTCATAGAAAAAGTAATTCTGGGGTTTAAAAAACTTCCATTATGTGATTCTATAAAATCCGCCTGACCAATCAGCCCCTTAAGATTGATCCCTGTTGGTCTGTATGTCTCATATCTGACGCCAACCTGTAATGTAAAGGGTCTCCAGATATTACCGGTAATTTTATCCTCGGCGTAAAGGCTGAATATCGGATAATCCGGTATATCACTGTATGTCCTTAATCTTGGAGTTGTTGTCGAAACACTTGGCGGGAAAAGGGGATCGAATACAATTCCCTCTCCTTTATTAAAATCGTTGCGATATGTTCCGCCGAAGACCCATCCGTGAAGCAGTTCTCCGGTAAAAAATTTATAATAATAATTCAGATCGGCATAGATGTTCCAAACATCCCCGTTGATATATTTTTTACCCAGATACGATCCAAACACTATACGCCCGGGCTGTGTGCCTTCAGTAAGCCGGTCGGAGATAACTATATTATCCCTCGAAACCAATTGCTGAATAAATGAATTTTGCCGTGTGTAAGAAACGGATACTCTCGAAGAAAGTTTGTTGAAAGAATCGTAATACTTTGAAAAATTTCCTGTGTATTTGAAATTAAGATCCCTGTTATACCATGCTTCCCTTAAAGCATAACCCGGTTTTTCCTTATACTCATCAAATGCGCGGGTAAAACTGATTATGTTTTTTATATTATAATCGTCATTATCCCGTTCAAGAGAAAGCTGCGTAGCAATCCTTGTATAACCATCCCCCTGTATCCTGATATCTCTTTCTGAAGAAGCAAGATTAAAATTTCCATTGAGTATCCAGTTTCCTAAATTGAATCCTCCGCTCAGATTCAATTCATAAAGTTGAGGATTGTATTTAATTTTGGCAATTGACATTTCGGCAGCCGCTTTGGTCCTGACAATCATTAAACCATCTGTCAGATCGCCATAAACAGCCGAAGGTATTCCGCGAATAATCTCAACTTCTTTAATATTCTCGGCAGGAATTGAACGGAGGTCTATTCCGCTGTTGGCTGTTGAATAACCAACACCCACCTGCATATTGGCATTATTAGAGACAGGAACTCCATCGAGTACGATCTGTGTACCGAGAGCATCGCCACTTCTAATTTGGGCTTTTTCCGATGTGTTGAGTGTCGGGTTCGTAACCTCAACACCAGGGGTAAGTTTTAGCACATCGTTAAGACTTGCTGCCTGCATATGCTCAATCTCATTTGATGAGACCACCGTTTTTGTTTCAGGCGTAATCGGCAGGAATTCTGACTGGACTGTCACTTCAATCGTACCGATCTCGAATGAGGTGCTTTTTAACGTAAAATTTTTTTCAATAGTCCTGTCAGAGATTACCTGAATTTTCTGAAGCACTTTATCATAACCGATATAGGATACTTCAATAGTAAAAGTGCCGGGATGTGAAATTAGTTTATATCTTCCTCTCTGATCAGCAGCTGTCCCGGTATTATTCTCTTTAATAATCAGATTTGTGAAAGGCAGAGGATTACCTTTTTCATCGGTAACAATACCGGTAATTCCTCCAGGGTTGGTTTGTGCAAAGACCTGGAAGAAAATTGAAGAAAATAAGATAAAAGCCAGAATTTTCATAAAAACTTTAAGTAAATTATAATAAAAACAGAGCGGCATCAGCCGCTCTGTTCAGCTAAGATTACTTGAGTAAGATCATTTTCTTTTGATCAGTGAAATTACCCGCTTTAATTGTATAGAAATAGACACCGCTTGCAAGCTCGCTTGCATTAAAGTCAACCTGATAAGTTCCGGCATCCTTCACCTCATTAACAAGAGTTGCAACTTCAGCGCCAACAAGGTTGAATATTTTTAATTCCACATTAGATTTTACCGCAACCTGATAATTAATAGTGGTTGCCGGGTTAAAAGGATTAGGATAATTCTGTGAAAGCGAGAAAGAAACAGGGGCTGAAAAATCAACCATAACAATTTCTGAATATTCGAAAGAACCATCAAAATCGGTCTGTTTCAATCTGTAATAAACTGCTCCGTTGAATGAAACATTGTCCTTAAATAAATAGTGACTGACTTCGGTTGTAGTACCATTGCCCTGAACAATGCCGATATTTGTCCATTCCGCTGTACCCAGTTTTCTTTCAACCTGGAAACTTTCATTGTTAACTTCTGTAGCGGTCACCCAGTTCAATGTAACTTGTGAGCCATTGACCGAAGCATTAAAAGAAGTAAGTTCAACAGGGATCTGAGGATTGCTGTAACCCTTCAGTATCGTTCCGCCACTTCCGCCGGTCCAGAGGTCATTTCCAACTATAGCAACACTGTACAAGCCATTATTGTTGATTTTTTTCGCTCTGACCCAGTTAGTTCCACCATCCTCGGTGTAGAGTATATTGCCGTTAATATCAACTGTCCATGTAATATTTTCGTCCTTGCAACCAATACCCCAGATACTTCCATAATTATCGAATTCCGATGGGAATACAACTGCATTCCACGTCAGACCGCCATCAGTAGTTTTGGAAAGAACCGGTGAGGGTGAGTTGTATCCGCCAATATAACCGGTGAAGTCATCGAGAAAGCCGATTGCAAAAAAGCTTCCCGGAATATTTGTTACAAGAGCAGTCCAGTTATCACCGCCATCGGTGGTCATAAATGCTTTTGCAGATCCGCCGACAGCAATTACTTTCTGAGCATTGAATACTTTCAGTCCATAAACAGTTGTGGTTCCGAATGGAGTATTTGTCAATGTCCAGGTGGTTCCGCCGTCAACAGTTTTTAAAATATTTCCGGTCGAACTTGCTGCATAGCCTGTAAGTTCATCTGCAAATCCCATGTCGTAAAAATCAGCTGATGTGCTGCTTATCGGATTAGTTTGCTGTGTAAAAGTTGCACCGGCATCAGTGGTTTTAAACAACTTATTATTTCCTGTTCCGGCATACCATGTTTCCATGGTCGGCATTGCGAATGAATATACCTGAAGTGTGAAGTTGTATCCTACATCATTCCAGGTTGCTCCGCCATCAGTGGTTTTAAGCAGGAAGCCGAGATTATCTGCGGTAGTTGTAGAGCCGCCAGCGGCAAGACCGAATGTACCGGTTTTGAATCTGATCTGCCTGAGAGTTTCGGTCGTAATTGTCGGGACCAGAGATGTCCAGCTATCCCCGGCATCCGTACTCTTATACAATGCGCCATATTTACCTGCCGCATAGTAAACAGAACCAAATTTTGTCAAACCATACATAGGCTCAGGACCTGAAGCAACACCTGTCCAAGAGAGTCCGCCATCTGTTGTTTTATATATATCACCATTATTGTTATTAGTGATAAAACCGGTTGTAAGACTTTCAAAGTAAACAAAATTTGGAACAATTAGTCCATTGGAAACAGTGCTGTTCCATGTTGCTCCGCCATCTGTTGTATAATAAATCTTACCGCCGTCCTGTGAAGCAAACCAGCCATGATCAGCATCAACAAAAGAAATACCCCAGATTGTTTTAGTAAATCCTGTTGGGGTAACATCAACCCAGGTTGCACCGTAATCTGTTGAACGGCTGAGATACTGGACAGCGCTGCTTGAGGCAGTTCCAATATAAATATTGTCAGCAGATACTACTTCAAGAGCATAAATTGAATTGGTAATAGGTGAACTTAAACTGACCCATGTTGCTCCGCCATCAGTAGTTTTGATAATTGTACCGCTGGCGCCGACAGCATATACTGTGTCTGCATCAACATAATCAATTGCGTATAGCTTTGTAGTCACACCGGTGACAAGGGTTTCGCCGCTCGCACCGCCATCGGTAGTTTTGATAACAACTCCGAGATCACCGCAAACGTAGCCGATCAAAGAGGTTGGCCAGGCTGAAGCTTTTAATTCCCGACCTTCGGGCTGATCGACATATAGTGTGTTAAGTGTAGTCCCCCCGTCATTTGAGTTCAAATAAACTCCGGACTGACCGAAAGCAAGCACAACATCTTCGCTGAGAGCCTTAACCGTGTTCAGAGTATTTCCCTGCGGTTTAGGGTTCTGCCATTCCCATTCGAATGACTGTGCAATTGTCATCGAAGTTATTATAAGAACTCCGAGAAGAAGTGTAACATATTTTTTCATTAAGCACCTCACAGATTTGTTAAGTAGTTAGTTAAAAATATCTCTTAAAACCTGGCAGAGTTTCCCATGAAATTCAACAAGGAAACTCCCGCCATTAAAAGTTTTTTGTGATAACTGTTTATTAACAATCACCATTTAATTTGTCTTATCGTTTTGCACTTTTTCAACCTAATCAATAAATCAGTTTAATATTTATTTATGATTTAGTCAATCTCATCCGGGTCGATTTTCACATCAACAGCACTAGTCACCGTACCATCAGGTTTAATCTTAAACGGATTTTTCATATCCTTTGTGGTAGTCTGAGTGGTAAAGACTGTCAGATTTGGTCTCACAAGTGCTTCTTTAATTTTCTCAACTGTTGTTTTTGAATTATGGAAATATATGTATGCCGTTGGTCTCTCCTCCCATCTTGTAGATAACCGGACGATTCCAGAATCGGCAGAAAGATGACTTGATAATGAATTAAAATATCGACGGAAGGCAGGTATTCCGGCTTCGGGCATCGCGAAAGAAAGCACACTTAATTCTTCCGGCTGTAAATCAGCATATCCATTGAACATTCTGTCATATTCCCGGAAAATAACCTTTCTGTACTCAGACAGAGAAAGGTAGCCCAAAATTTCACCATCACCGTCAACGTTAAAATCAAGTTCGATTTCTTCTTCAACATTATTCGGTTTCTTTACTGTGATCAAATCTCTTTCAATAGCAGTTTTAATATCCTTGATATTGGTCTGAGATGCATCGAAATAGATTGATGTGATAACCGGCTCCCCGTAATTTGTTTTGAAACCATAAACCGCCGGGTTGTCGCGAAGTGTATAGAAAAGATTATTAAAATCGATAAGGTCGAACATACCGTAAATTCCTACCCGCCACTCTGCAAGAGATTCTACGCTGCCGGGTTTCGGAATATGAACCTGGACTTTTGTAGGTGAGAACAGCGATTCTTTCGCTTTTCTCTCAGTTAATATTTTGGGATCATAATAAATAACGGCGGTATGAGAAGCTGCGTATGTATCAAGTCCGATAACACCTTCAACTTTTTCCAATGCTCCTTTTAGCGACATCGAACTGCCGAAACATTTAATGCTCTTAATCCCGGACTGCTCATAAACTGCATAATCTTTATCCGGATCAAAACTACCCCAGCGTTCACTGATTGTTTTGAACTCAACCTGTGTTGCAGCTCCAAGACTTAATAGAATCAGAACAATCACTGAAACAGGAGCCAGATATTTGCTGCTCTTTTTCTTGCCAATTGAAAGCGTATTGCTGAACGGACAGTGATAAACGCAGTCGGTACAGAGATTGCAGTCAATATGATTTACTTTTGAATATTCTGAAACCTTTATTCCCTGTGGACAATGAAGATCGCATATTCCGCAGCTGGTACATTTACTTGCATCCCGGGTAACCTTCGGCAGAGGCAAAAGAAAACTGCGCATAAAACCAAGTTCGGTAACAAGTCCAAGAAGAACCAGTGCACCAAGCAGCCAGATATAGCTTATTTCTGCACCCAATGCATTAATTATTACAAAGAGCAGAATAATGATTGCAGCCGGAACAATATTCAGGAAAATATTACTTATTGCTCCAAGCGGACATAGATATTTGCACCAAAACAGCCGGAAAAATATTGAACCTAAAATAGTGATTGCAAAAGCAGCAACAGCATATCCGATAACTATGTCCGAATTACTGAATAAGTTCACTGAAGCAAAGTAAGGTTCGAACTCTTTGCAGAAGAGTTCACTTGAAGTCATCGTATAATACAAAGTGATAAATAAAAGTACATACTTCAGTGATCTTAATGGTCTGTCAAGAACTTTCGGCATCTCCATTCTTACTTTTAATTTTGCCCCGAGTGAACCGAGCCATTCAGTAATGGCGCCGATCGGACAAATATAACTGCAGAATAATTTTCCGATGATAATTACACCTACTAACAAACCAATTCCCATCATCAGTTGAACTTCACTCATCTGACAGGACATTGTACCCAGGTTAAGTTTGCTGCCAATCGAAGCTAATCCGCCAAAGGGACAGTAAGATTCAAAATCAGCAATATATGAAGGATCAAAAACAGGCCGAATGGCTACATAGCCAATCAAACCAAGAATTATTAACTGAATGGTTAATCGTATCTTATTTTTCATTGCAGAACCTTAAAATTAATTACGGCTCCCCAGGTAAATTTTATAAATCCATGGAGGAATCCAAACAATGAATTCCTCCAGGTTTGACCAAATTAGCTACGTGGGTACTGCCAAAATTGCTTATCTGACAAGTGTCATTTTTTTAGTTGATGAATATGTTTCACCATTTCTGCCTGCAGCATCTAACTTATAGAAATAGATTCCGCTTGAGAGCAGAGATGCGTTAAAATTGTACTGATGGCGACCGGGGGCTAATGTTCCTTTATTTATTCTGAACATTTCTTCACCAATCGCGCTAAAAATTGTTATTGTTACATTCGATTCGACCGGAAGATCAAAACTGATTATTGTCGAAGGGTTAAAAGGATTCGGGTAATTCTGACCCAGAGAGAAAACATCAGGCTGAATGATCTCTGCCTGAACATTATCCGAATATTCAAAAGCACCGCTGAAATCAATTTGTTTCAGGCGATAATAGTATTTTCCGGCTGCCAGATTCTCATCAGCGTAAGTATATGCCGAAGGCTCTGCAATTGTCCCGTTCCCCGAAATAAAAGCGATCCGGCGGAAATTCCCGCCTTCAGTTTTTCTTTCGATTTCAAATCCGGAGTTATTGGTCTCTGTGGCGGTAAACCATTTTAATTCAACAGTAGAACCGTTAACCGAGGAATTAAAAGACTCAAGTTCGACCGGCACGATATTGTCGCCGATTTTCGTAATATAAATGTCTTCAGATCCGGCGGAAGTAAGCTGTGTGCCTCCGAAAGTTGCAACCTGCTGGAAATACCCCGTTGCAAGGTAGTTTCCCGCAAGATCACAGGCAACGCCGTATCCCTTTTCAGTACCAGCTCCGCCGGCAGAAAGCATCCATTCGAGATTCATGGATGCGTCAGTTTTAAGCATTACTACATCATCACCGCCTGCACTTGTTATCTGCACTCCGCCCAGAACCACAACATCCTCAAATTCTCCGATCAGATAAAGGTTACCGTCTGCATCTGCGACAACATCTTCACCGTTATCATCACCAATACCGCCAAAGCTCACCGCTTCGACAACCGTACCATTAGGATCGATTTTCAACAAAAAGAAATCCTGATCGCCATTGGTGAGACTATTTGTCTGAAGGTTAAAAGAGCCGAAAGTTGCTGCGCTATCGAAGTAACCAGTAACATAAACAAAACCGTTTGAATAAGTAATTCCCTGGGCTTCATCCAGTAAGCCGCCGCCGCCGTTAATCGCCCATTGAAAATTTCCATCCGCATCAAGTTTTGTAACGAAGATATCCGTTCCGCCAAAGCTCGTCAGGTTGGTTGAACCAAAAGTGGCTTCAGTATTGAACATACCCGTTACATAAATATTATTCTGCGGGTCGATACATATGTCATTGCTTTCTTCACCGGAGTTCACTCCGCCCATATTCTTAGCCCAGAGCGCTGTCCCATCGGGGCTGTATTTAACTACTGCGGCATCTCTGTTCCCATAGGAAGTAAGTGTAATATCCCCGAAGGTAGCGGTCAAAACAGTTGATGAACCAAAATAACAAGCCACTGCGCTGTTTCCGGCAGCATCAACCGCAATCCCGTATGAGGAAAGCTGTGAGGTACTGAATCCCTGTTTAATCCACAGGAGATTTCCGGCAGTATCGTATTTGGCGGTAAACATATCAAGATTACCGGCACTCGTTAATGTTGAATCACTAAATGTTGCTGTACCGAACAGATGTCCGGTCACCAGAATATTGCCATCCGGAGCAAGGACAACCGACTGTCCTCTATCGGTAAGCGTTCCACCGCCGCCGCGAGCCCAGATCGCATTACCATACTTATCGTATTTTGCGAGGTAGAAATCGTAATTTCCAAAACTTGTAAGAGTTACACCATTACCGAAATCGCCGGTATTTTGATAATATCCTGTGGTGTAAATGTTACCGTCCTGATCAACCACCAGAGCACGTCCATAATCTTTACCAGTACCGCTGATTGGTTTAGTCCAGTCAAATTCCGGAGCTACCTGCGAGTAGGCAAGCGTTGCTGAAAGCAGTATAATTGACGCTATGAGTCGAGTTTTTTTTGTAAGCATACTCATATACTCATCCTTTTTTTATGAATAAAGAATTAATTAACATAGAACTTTAATTTCATCTTCTTAATTATTCTCATTTTATTCTAAAACAAACAATTCCGAAAAGCGGTGATACAAAGAATCCGCTCTAATAATCATTCAGTTTCCTCTTCATTGTCACTATATTTATGCTGACGTTCCAATGATTCTTTAACCAGATTGGTTTTTTCTTCCATTTTCAGCGGTTCATATTTTGGATAGATTTTCTGATCCACTACACTGAGCGCTGAAAGGTAAGCCAATTTTGTTACATTTTCAATTTTTTTTGTATCTAATTTATCCACATCGTCAGTCGGTCTGTGATAATCATCATGTAATCCGGCAAAGAAAAATATTGCGGGGATCTCTTTGCGAAGGAAAGGACCCTGATCACTTGCAAAATTTAATAAACCGACATTATAAAACAACTCAAACCCGATTGATTTATTCGCTTCCTCAACTATAGCTTTCACATCTTTTCCATAGAAAGGACCGCCAACCCAGATTTGCTTCGGGTCATTTCTCCCTATCATATCAAGATTGATCATCGCAACCGTCTTTTCCAGCGGTTTGATCGATTCAATATTTGTATAATATCGTGAACCGAGAAGACCATTTTCTTCCCCATTGAATGCAATGAAGAGAATGCTCCTTTTCGGCTTAGCTTTCGAAAAGGCTTCGGCAAGTTCAATTATTCCGCTTGTTCCCGAAGCATTATCATCTGCACCATTATAGATTTGTCCTTTATCTTCTCGGTTTCTTGCTCCGTACTCGCCAAAACCCACATGATCAAAATGCGCTCCGATTACTATCAATTCATCTTTCATTTCAGGATCGGTTCCTTCAAGATAACCAGCCACATTTTGAGTCTGAATAAGTTCTTCATCGAAATTAATTTCGATAGTCACCTTTTTATCAGGTAAAGGTAACGATTGCGGAACATACTTTTCGTTGATCAGAGAGATTTTCTCTTTAAGATCGATACCAGAACCCTCAAACAGATCGATTGCTGCAGCTTTCGAGATGTAGAGAACAGGCATACTTTCTCTTTCGACTTCAGGCAGCTGATATAAAACTCTCTCGAAAGAACGCATCAGCTTCTGATACTTAATTGTCATTGGCGGATCGGTTTTTAAAGGCGAACTTATTACAAGAACAGCCGCGGCGCCTTTTTCATGTGCGGCTTCACCTTTCGCGCGAGTATTCAAATATGCTGAATTTCTTTTTTTGTTAAATACAGAAGCGGGATCGTCCTCGCCCGGATAACTATCGGCTATAACAACGACTTTATTTTTGACATCTACATTTTTAAAATCGTCGTATCCATCAGGTCCATCAGTTATACCGAAGCCGACGAAAACAACAGGTGCTGTTATTTTAATGTTTTTCGCACCGAAATAATGCACTAAGAAATCCACACCAAACTTATAATTGATTGTTTTCTCAATGCCATCTTCCGACTCATAAATTGAAAAATAATTTTTTTCGCTTAAAGATGATTTTTTAATGTTGAATTTTTGAAAATATTCATCGTAAACAAATGAATTTGTAACGTCGAGTTTCTCAGTAAGCAGATTTTTACTGAGTTTAGATGTTCTTGGATCAGGAAAAACGGGAGTGAGTCCGTAACTGTAAAATTGCCGGGCAATAAACATAGAAGCAATCATATTTTCATCACTGCCGGCAGCTCTTCCTTTAAGGCTGTCCGAAGCCAGGAAAGAAACATTTCTCAGTATCTCATCTGCCGAGATTGAATTAAATGCGTTTTGCTGCTCATCAGTAAGTACTGTCTGTGTAAAACTTACTGATGTACAAACCAGGAATAGGAGAATTATTCTTTTCATATAACCTTATTATTACTTGATCAACATCATTTTTTTACTAATACTTTCACCACCCGATGTGAGATGATAAAAATAAACACCGCTCGTGAGCGAGGAGGCATCAAACCTGACGCTGTGCGTTCCTGCTCCCATAGTGCCGTTTACAAGTTCAGCCACGACTTCTCCGAGCATATCAAAGACTTTTAAAGATGTATGTGCGCTTTTATTCAGATTGAATTTGATATTTGTAACCGGATTGAATGGATTCGGATAATTCTGGGATAATTCAAATGACTCAACCAAAGGAGAGTTTTCAATCACAGAAACAAGAGGGTAATTCGTGAAAACAGTACTTTGGCTGGATACTATCCAGACATAGCCTTCAGGATCAACTTCGACATCGTTGAGCGAATAGCCACCAAAAACATTTGTATCGGCAATATTTGTCCATGTTTTTCCGGCATCAGTTGTTTCAAGGAAATACTTATCTCCGACTGCATATCCATGAGTTGCATTAACGAACGCAACATTTTTTATATCCTTATCCAGCCAGGGAAGATCGACATAATCCCAGGCTGCTCCCCCATTTGTTGTTGTGAAAATCATTTTCTGACCGACGAGAACGCCATTGGCGCCGTCAGAAAATTTTGCAGCCAGAAAATCATTCGTTGAAAAACCGGCAGGGACATTATTTAATGTGGATTGATTCCAGGTTGCACCGCCGTCAGTTGTATAACCTGCGGCAAGATCCTCTCCGAGCACAACGCCGTTATTCGCATCATAAAATCTGATTCCAAAAAGATCTTTAAAAAAGAAATTGCCGGTTTCGGAGTAGGTTACCCCTCCATCTGTTGTTTTATAAATAACATCGGTATTATTCGCAACTCTTCCTGCAATAAAGCCATAGTTTTCATCTATAAAATAGAGCCCTTCATTGCTTGGTCCGGTCATCATTGTATCGGACATGATCGGGAACCAGGTCTCACCCATATTCGTAGTCTTGGATACTCCACGGTATGAACGGACATTATAGCCTACATTCTCATTCACGAAATACATTTCCTTTATTGAAGGACATGATTTGGTGTTGTAAGCGTATTGCGAACTCCATGTGACACCATGGTCGGTGCTGCGCATAACCAGTCCATCATATCCTGCCGCATAAACCGAATTTCCCTTTGCCGTAATTGTATATAAACTCGTTCCGGGGATATGTGTAAGCTGCTCCCAGGTATTCCCGAAATCAGAAGAATAGGCGGTTGTGCCACCATTCAATGAAACCCATACCCTATCTCCGATTCCATAAACGGAATTACATGTGCCTCCGAATGGGGCATGAGTGGGTATCCAGTTCTGTCCACCATCGGTGGTCCTTACAATAACGCTTCCGTCATAAGCTGCGCCGCCAACTGAGATACCACTCATAGCGTCTCTCATATACATCGCGTTAAGATTCACATAAGTCCTGTTTTCTTCAGTCTGAGTGAGGAAAGTCCAGGTCGCACCGCTATCGGTTGATTTTAAATGGATTGACGGCTGAAGTCCGACAGAAGATCCCCATCCCGAAATATACACTGTGCTGGCATCTGCAAATCTGATAGCGCGGGCATCAGAGCGTGTATAATTAAATCCGCCAAGTGGCGGAACAGGGGCTTTTGCCCAAGTTGTACCATCGCTTGTAAACCAGAGATCAACAACGCCGACACCTCCGCCACAGGCAACGCCATGGGAAGCATCATAAAAATCCATGTCTTCAAGATCGCTTGTAGTATTTGTAAATGCTAAAACCCAGGTTGAACCGCCATCGGTAGTTTTATGAACTGTGGATGAACTCGAACTTGAGGAAAGCACCCATCCGGTATTCTCATCAATAAATTGAATGGCTTTAATATTTCCTAAAGCATCTGCAATTGTACTAACCTCCCAATTACCTCCGCCATTGGTGGTTTTAAGGATTGTAGCATTAGTGCCGCCCACAAAACCCAAATTCTCATTCACAAAGAAAACAGCCGAAAAAGAATAAGAAATATCCTGATACTGATAATTAATACTCCAGGTGCGGGCTCCATCTGAGGTTTGAAAAACACTGCCGCTGCTTCCTACCTGCCAGCCATTGTTTTCATCAAGCATAAAATTGGCTGAAATTGAAGTGTTTGTCTGATGAACCGCGACACGCCACTGCGCAGAAGCTGTAATTGTAACAAATAAAAGAAACGATAACGTAAATAATCTTTTCATGACTACTCCCATGTATTTCTACTATATTAAAAATTCAAAACTTTCAGAGCAAAAACAATATCGAACCATTCACGGTTAATTGATCCTGATGATGGTTTTAAGCTGCTGAAACTGGAATAAAATTCTAGGTCATAACCATCCAGAATTTCGATTGATGCACCCACCGAGAATAAATTAAATGTTGCATCCTTTCCCCCAAAAACAAAATCGTTTTCGATTTTCGAGAAATTATACCCGCATCTAACTGATATCCTCCTGCTTATTTCATACTCTGCACCGAATTTGAAATTATGATCGAAAGAGGTTGCAGAATAATAGCGGCTGTCGATATATTTGGAGGAATCACCGCTAAGCGATGCAATATTATAATCAGCCGAGAACAGCATGTCTGATGTAACATTATAAGACATACCCAATCCGGCAGTTAACTGATTAATATCCCACTCCCACAGAAGCAGATTTCGATAAGGGTTTTTTGACCATGATTTATTAAGCGCATATTCAGTATTCAGACCGAGAGTCAAATCCTGATAGGCATAATACTTAGCTGATGCACGCAGATCATAATGATAAAGTCTGACTTCACCTTCCTCAAACTCCTTGAAGGATTGATTATCTTTGACATAAGGAATCAATATCATTTCAACTGCATTTCTAAGTGTTCCGGAAGCGGCAATTTCAAGTTTCTCAAAAGGAATTGCATGGAGCTGAAGACTGTAATGATCAATATCCCTTTGGATCTTATCGCTCACACTTCCCGATCTTTTCATGATGGAATAAGTATCCCCGCGGTAATAAAAATTTTCAACATCAAGCAGATCTTCACTTTCCGCCACAATTTTTTCCTGGTAATCGATCAAGGCATAATTTGCCGCAAACGTAAAATCATCGGTTATCTGGTATGCAAGACCGGCATTAAATCCAACTTCACGAAGATGTGATTCTGAACGGGTATATATATTCTTCAATCCATTCAAAATACCATAGCTTGCCGCAGCACCAGCCTGCAAACCCGGGAGTAATTCAAAACTGTACATAAAATTCACATAAGGTCCATCGTATTTTATGTCCCCTCTGGTTGTATCAGTGAAGAAAAAAGCTCCTCCAAAGTAAGGATCATGTGTCAGCGACCGGCTCACTCCTTTGCGATTTTCGAAACGGTAAATTGTTTCGCCTAAAAATGTGCCGTCAGTCCCGAGTGTTTTAATTCCTTTGAAAGCAAGATTATAATTATTCTCTCTTCCCGGTGAAAACCGCTTTTTATAATCTCCCCAGGAATTATTAGTCGAGGGGATCATCCGCAGCCAGGAAACTTTCTCATCATTATACAACCAAGCTGGATTGCCTGCATAATTGTACGGAGTCAAGTCATTATCCTCATCAATCAATGCGTTTGAAACATTTCCCATCGATAAACTCCGAAGAGATTGACTAAAAGAGCTCTGCACAATAAGCAGGGATAATATAATGCCTGATACAATTTTTAACATAATATTTGCAACTCCGGGTTACTCAACGTTTTTAATTAGTATTATTGCTATTAACCCATAGATTCCCGTAAACGCTGCGATCAAAACATCGAAATAATTAAATCCATTTGCAGCTTTTCTTTTTCTTAATATAATAAAAGCGAGTACTGCCGATATTATGAGGCCCCAGACTGACTGAATTCCTGAGTGATTGAAGAAAATATCGAACACGCCGCTTTTGGGTTCTTCAAAACTCAAAGAAAACGGAAATATCAGATTAAATGCAGAGATCGCCGCATCCTTTGAACCATCATAAAACTTATAATCGATTGCTTTAATTAATTTGTTGTTTCTGTCAGTTGCATAATTGGCAGTTGCCGTATCATTCTCGATTATCAGATTTCTGACTAAATAATCCCCCATATATACGAATCTGTTCATAGTATGATCGTATTTGTCAATTGGCATCTCAAGAAATTTATAATCATCGTAGAGGATATAATATATCTTGTTATCTGTAGAAATTGCGATACCATAAAAATTCCGGAGATTGTTCTCCATCATCATGATAAATTTAATATTTACCCCTTCCGGATTCTTAGTGTACTTCACGAAGGGTTTACCTTTAACCATTTTTAGCTGGAAAAGCTTATTATCAGAGTCGATGACAAAATATCCCTCATCGAATGGCTTCATTGTAGATGGATTGCCTGCAATAAGTTTTGAAGGGAAATTGAATCCCGCTTTCAGCATCGCATCAGTAAAGATTTTACTTTTTGCAGCATCATTCTCATTGGTTTTTGAATCAATAAATGTTATTCCGTTCTCATCAATTCTAAAAAAATCATCGAGCATCGTCAGACGAACGCGGCCGGATTGTGATTCCATTAGAGGAAACAATTGAATCCACCGGGAGCTGATGACGTCGGGTCCCACCCTCAAAGAAATCCGGTGCAGGCGAAGTGAATCGAGGTCCATCTTTTCGCCGTTAATGCTGTCTGGTAATATATTTTCGTAAAGCAATTGGCGGTAATTGCTTGCGGGGAGGTATAATTCCCACTCGTTCCTCGAATAATTCCTGCCGGCTTCGTCTTTCCATGCGAAACCGTCAGCAGATTTACCTCCAATAAGAAACTGACTTAGAACCGGACTGTATCCAATTAATGGTTTGGAAACAGGCTTGTCAAATTTTAGCCAGTAAAAATCGGGGAGGTAATTCGCCAATACAAAAACAATAGAAACGAGAACTAAAATTCTTCCGAGTTTTGAGATTGTCATTTTATTCCTCTCTTAAAATTGTAACCGGTTAATATTGTCCAGAAAGGAATGATAAACGTTACAATTGTTAATAAAAGCAGTGCGGAAAAAGTAAAATCGCCGGTTGTAAATAAAATTGAGATCAAAGCGATTGAAGTAATAATCAATGTGATTCTTCTGGACCAGACTGGTTCTACAAAAATTGAACCAATTGCAAAGTAAACAGCGAATCCGGAGAGAATCCAGGGATAAATTGTCGTGAGCATATCTGAAACTATTTCAGAAGGGAAATAAATGCCTGTGATAATTGTGAGAAATATTTCGATGAAGAGAAAAAGCAGACCGATCAGAACAAATCCTGCAAACAGCATCTGAATAAGGATTTTATTTTCTTTAACTGGCAGATGCAAAGTGAGTTTCAATCGTGACTGCAATGCTTCGGGTGCATACTGTGCAATTCCTACAATAAAACCAATAACCAGCGGGATATACTGCAGGTCGCTGAAAAACTTATATTTCCTGAAAATAATAACACTCCACATTGTCTTAGCTTCATTAAATTCAATCTGTTTGCTTACAGTCATCCAGATATAAACTAAAACAAGCAAACTGACCAGCAGCATGGCTATGTAAGCCCACCTGACCTTTAACCATTCTTTGTATAATATTGCCTTAAACATTTTAATATTTCCCTGTAATTCCAATGAAAGCATCTTCGAGCGACATGCTTTCAAGTTTAAGATTAGTAAATGCAATTCCTTTTTGAGTCAGATATTCACTTACCTCCGATTCGCTTGCAAAAGTATAAATCACACAGTGTCCTTTGATGTTTTCAAAGTTCCTGACTAAATCATCTTTTTCAAGATTGAGATGAGCCTCCTGTGTGGTGAAATTAAACTGTCTGAAATTCTTCTGGAATTCCTTTACGGGCATTGTCAGCAGAACAGAATTGTAATCGATTATTACGCAGTCATCAAGAAAATTTTCAAGATCCTGAATTATGTGGGAGGTTATAAAAATAGTTTTGCCTTCGGCTTTTGCATATTCCGACAAATAATCAATAAAAAGCCTGCGATAACCTGCATCAAGTCCCATTGAATAATCATCAAGGATCAGCAAATCCGGATCCTGCGCAAGCAGCAGACCAAGTGCAACCTGGGAACGCTGACCACACGACATTTTCGAAATTCTTTGCCCCTGAGTAACTTTTAATTTTGACATTAATTCCCAATATGGTTCTTTCTTCCATTTGGGATAAAACTGAGAATAAAATTTTTCGATCTGAACGATATTCATAAAATCGTATTGAATATGTCCCTCAATCAAAAATCCAACTCTTGCCTTTGTTTCAGGGCTGAGTTTGTAGGAATCCTCCCCGAACATAAGACACTGACCTGAAGCCGGTTTTAGAAAACCGTTCAGGATATTAATAGTGGTAGTTTTACCCGTTCCATTTTTACCCAGTAAACCAAAAATGCTTCCCTTCTTAATACTGAAGTTCAGGTTTTCGTAAACGAGTTTCTTACCATAATAATGCGTAAGATTTTTTACTTCAACAACATTTTCCATTAAATATTCCCTTTATTTTTGTTTTCCGGGTGTTGGCGCCGGAATTATTTCCCAATCGAGAGAAGAGTCATTTGTATCTTCACCCGGTTCGCGTCTCTGCATAGCTTGTCCGCCGTATCTTGGCGGACTTAAAGCAAATCCGCGGTCAATTCTGTCATCAAGTGTTTGAACGCTGGCTGGATTAGACTGATATTCAACGCCATCAATGATCGTTGAAATATCAATTCCATCCGTCCAGGAAGTATCAGCGCCGGATGCAACGACGATAACATCGGAGACAAGATTTATAAGAAAATCTACTGTCCTGTCCGACCTTAAGTTGATTAGATTCGAAACATTTGGATTATCAATATCAGTGGTTGAATACTGATTATAGAATTCCCAGTCAGACTGACTGAGATCAATACTGCTTGCAAGTGAGTTCTTATGATTTACTGCATCTGATGCGAGCACCATAAATTGACCTGGCTGAATCGGATGAGATTTTTCACCGGGACTTCCCGGAAATTTAAAGATATAAGTTACCCCATCCATGTCACCATCTGCACCTTCATCAGCTCCCGGTCCCATACCATCACTATTTCCCGAGACGCGCATAACGATGAACCCGTCAAGATATTTGACGGAATCGCTCGAATTGTAAATCTCGATATACTGATCATAAAAGAAAAATATATTATTTAGCGGACCGCTGGCATAAATCTCATTAATAGAAATGCCTGAACTTGAGATTGGTTTAGCATAAACAGTATCGCTGAAATCCATACCCGGGGAAACTGTTATATTCTTTAAATTTGCTATTAAGAGGATATTAGGATCATCGGGATGGGGCATACGAACTGAGATATTATAATCGGAGGCGGGGAGTCCCGGACAATATAAAAGTCCATTAATATCTGTGGCTTTTATCTGGATTCCATACTCGCTACTCAAAATAACTTTTGCATTACTGAGGGGTAAATAAGCGGGATTTAAACTATCCGCAGACGAATTATATAATGCGGTAAAACTTATTACAGCATTCCCATCATGCATTGTCGGTGGCTTTTCTTCGCATCCGAATAATGCAATTAATAAAAAGATTGATATGAAAGCTTTTGTTTTCATATTCAACTCCATTAAAAGAAATTATCTAAAATCATACTGAACTCAATACCATACGATAGCGATGGATTGCGTATTTCTTCGGCAGCCTGCGTCGGCGTACTCATGTAACGATATATAGCATCATCGTCGAGGAAATTATTAACATAGAATGAGATTTCGGCACCCGGGAACAACGACTTGCTAATGTTAAGATTAAAAAGCCATTTATTTGGTCTGGTTTTAATAGCCCGGTCGAAATAATACGCCGTCAGTTCTGTTTCATTAAGCCTCGAAATATCGAGCGGTGTTTGTGAAAGTGACTGCCGCCTCTCTGAAACAAGCTGCTCAACTCTTAATGTAACCCAGATCCCCAGACGCTGATTTGTATATTTCACATAATAGTTTAATTGAAATCTGTCGTTCCAGTTTGTACCGGCAGGATAAGTCCAGCCTAACAAAGTATCAACTCCAAGCGACTCAAGCGAGTAATTAGGATACTGACCTCTTGAAGTATCAGGCAAATTTGAATAGTATCTGGCATTGTTTCCGTACTTCAGGAAGTTATAAGAACCAACCAATTGAAATTCCATATTGAGAGGTTTTATTCTCTTTGTACGAAGTGAAAACTCGACACCTTTGCTGAAATTATACCCCAGGTTTGCTGCAACTGTATATTCATCTATAAAATACGCGACTTTACCTGAGTTGATCGAACCAATGTAAAAAACCGGCATATCAAGAGATTTCGGATCCTGGTTTCGTTTTTTATAATATGCTGATACTGATATCCCGAGAATATCCGATATTTTTTGGTCGTAAGCTATTTCATATTGAGTTTCCCGGTACCCTTTTAATTCAGTTGCCCTTTTATCGTAACGGAAATAATATGTCAGACTATCGATAGGACTTCTCCACTTTGTCACATCCTCAGGTGGATAAACCTGGCTCATCGATGGTGATTTACTGGTAGTTCCCGCACTAAGGCGAAGCTGATTATACTGAGAGAAATAAATCATCAGGTTAGCACGAGGATTAAAAAACGTACCCTGATGCGAATTGACAAGATCACCATCACCCCAGAGACCGGATAAATTGAACGCATACGGCCGGTACATTTCATATCTTAATCCGAGAGTTAGATTAAAATCGTAAAAGAAATTTCCGGTCAGTTTGTCCTCGGCATAAACACTCATTAAAAGTTGACCCGGAATATCGTTGAAGCTATAAGGTCTTCTGCCTGATTCCACACCATATATACTGAAGAGTGTGTCAAAAACGATTCCCTCTCCGGTATTAGCGTTATACTGAGGGTCCATCCCGAACATAAATTTATGAATAATATCGCCTGTATAGAATACCCTGCTCCATTCTACCCTGCCGCCGATAGTCCATTCTATTCCTTTCGTTTCAACTTTTCCAAGGTATGTCGAAACTGTGTCGCCATTTGGAAGCACCCGTAAATCAGACTGAACAAGGCGCGATTTCATAGAATTTTCGCGATGCATGGTTGCGAATAAATTAAAATCGAACAGCGAGACTCCATCCTCCGGTTTGAATTTTCCCCATGTAGCCAGCCCGAGAGTAAATCCGCGGTTATAGTTTTTTGTTTTTTGGACGTCACCCCGGGGTTCTTCTTCATCATAAATTGTCTGGAAATTAAATTTATGATTCAGGTTCAGGGCATTATCGAAGTAATTTCCCGAAAGCACTGTCTGCCCGGTAAGGCGCAGGTATTCATCCCCGGTTTTTCTGATATCCCTTTCGCTCTGTGCAAGGTTGAGATTATAGCTGAGTCCATAATCATTCAGCAAAAATCCCCCTCCAAGATTACCTTCACGGGTATCAGGATTATTTTTAAATTTAAACCTGTGGGGTGACTTCCCGATTTTTGTCTGTACATTAATAACGCCTGCGGTAACATCACCATAACGAACCGAAGGAAGTCCTGTTACAACTTCAATTGATTCGATATTGTCAGCCGGAATCCTTCTTAAATCGACTCCGGCGCCCATATTCGAAGATCCGAATTTGGAGCCGCTGAGTTTTTCAAACTGAAGATTAGCGTTATTGCTCATTGGTACGCCATCAACAACCACCAAAGTACCAAAAGCCGATAGCTGATCGCCTTCATCTCCGCGAATCGCAATTTGCGAAGTTTTGCCGAGACCCGGATTATCAGTTTTTTGAACACCCGGAACCAGATCAAGAACATCTTTCAGGCTCGATGCCTGATAATGTTCAATTTCTCCGCTGCTAATAATTGTCTTGGTGTTAACATCTTTAGGAAGCAGATCGGTTGTCCCGACAACTTCAATTCCACCAATCTGGAACGCTGACGATCTGATCGTGATATTAACTTCGACCTTCTTGCCCGGAAGAATTACTATTTTCTCAGAATATTTTTCGTAACAGACAAAAGAAACTTCAAGAGTATATGTTCCCGGCTTAACGTTCCTGATTGAATAATATCCTTTTGAATCAGAGGCTGTTCCTATACCGAGTTCTTTAATAATAATGTTTGCCCCTATCAGACATTCCCCAGTCTCATCTTTGATTTTCCCGAATACTTCGCCGGTCCTCTCATCAATTTTATTTTTGCGGGCTAAGGCTATTTTATTAGCCTGAAATTCAAAAAAACTGATCTGATGCGGTTCGAGCAGTCCGGTCAGTATTTCATGAACTGCCTTACCTTCAGCAAAATAGTTTATTCCGTCGATATCAAGCAGCTCATCATCGTAGATAAAGGTCAGATTGGACTTATGCTGTATTTCCTTTAGTACTTCAATTAAGTTGGCGCCTGCCACTGTGATGGAAATTTTAGCAGAAAGTCCCTGAATCCTCATATTGGATATTGTGATAGATTGCATCACCGGGAGAGCAAAACCTCTGGGTGAAGCTGATATCTCGGTGAGATAATAATCTTCCTGCTGCCCGTTAAGCGGTAAGGAAAATAGAAGAGTTAATACAACTGTCAGATAGTTTAAGTATTTCATTTTTCTCTTCGCTGAATTTTCTGAACAAATGAAATTTGGCTATAGAATAAATTCGTTTTAACCAAGCGATTTTACTCGAGCTTTATCCCGTCAACAATTAATCTGTTACCCATTCTCGTAATTTGCACATCAAGTGTCAGATTAATAATTGAAAGTATTTTATCTAAAGAATCCGTATTAAAAATGCCGGTCAGTTTTTTAAGCTGAACAGCTTTATCAAGATAAGTAACATCAAGATTATAATATCTCTGTAGTTCTTCAACTACTTCAGGCAAAGGAGTTTTGTCAAATGCCAGTTTTCCGTAACGCCAGGCAATTTGTCTCGGGAGATCAACACCAGATAAGAAATCTATTTTTTTATCTCCGGTGTAGGTTATCATGTCTCCCTTTTTGAGCGTATAATATTTTTGATTAAAAACAGAGGAGGTTTTAACTGACCCTTCGGCAACAACAACACTGATATGGTTCTTTCTGTTTTTGATATTGAATTCTGTACCGGTAACAGTCACTTTTGCCGATCCGCATATTACTTCGAAAGGACGATTTTCTGAATGTCTGACGTTGAAATAGGCTTCGCCTATTAATTCAACTTTTCTAAGTGAGTCATCAAAAAATGAAGGATAAATCAACTTGCTTCCGGAATTCAGATAAACAATGGTTCCATCTCCAAGCGGGAAAGTGACTTTTTCACCATTGTTGGCGATCAGAGTGTAAAGTTTAATTTCCTCGTCCATGTATGCGTTAACATCATCGGCAGGTATTTGTTTTATAGGACTGTAATTTTCAAAGACATAAAAAACACTGACAGAGATGATAAAAATGAATGCAATTCTGAGTAAAAAATTATTGAATGAATTATTGGTTTGTTGAATTTTATGGCGGGAAGAATTGCTTATATTATTCCTGAAACGATCCTGCTGATGCCGCGCAGAAGCAAAAGAAGGCCGGGTTTGAAACTCGTTGTTCAGAGTCCCGGCAATTTTATCCCACATCTTTTCTTTATCAGGGGCAGAAGGTGCTTTTGATGTACCCGACTTATCCCATAGTAAAATTAAAGTGCTGAATTCTTCCTTATTGGCATCTGATTCTTTTAGCCATTTTTCAAAGATATCCAGTTCTTCGGCACTTACCTTTTCCTGAATCACGCGTATTAAAAATTCTGAATCAACAATACCGTTCATTTTGCACAAAATAAATTCATATTATAACAAGTAATACAAATATGAGAGATAAAAGTACTATGCAAGTAATTAATTAAATGTGAAAATTAATGAAATTAAATCCGAATGGATTCTTTATTTAAACTTAATCTAAATACAAATAACATACAAGATTCTCTGGAAACAGGGGGCAAAAAGTGAGTTTTTATTTGGCACCGTGCCAGTCATTGGATTGGGGAATAAAGTTGAAAGTTGAAAGTTGAAAGTTGAAAGTTGAAAGTTGAAAGTTGAAAGTTATAACTAATATTTTTTTATTTACAAAATTTTGGGGGTATTGAATTCGCACTAATATCGGCTCATTGATGTACGATTGTTTAAGGGGTTCAATTGCGCAGGTTTGGAATTGGAGTAAATAAATTTGCTCAGGATTTTTATGTAATAAAGAGAAGGATGGTTGGCTTTGATGTTAATTAATATACTCAGCTAAAAATTTCTTCAGTGTCGAAATTGCCTTATTCATTTGGTTTTTCACTGTCTGCAATGATACGCCCATAATTTCAGCGATTTCTGCGTAATCGAAACCTGAATACCGGCTGAGGACAAAAGTAGCCCTGCATCTTTCGGGTAATTTTTCAACAGCTTTTTGAAATGCATCCATTAGAAAAACCCGGTCGTATTCCGCATAAGTACTTTCTTTCGAATTACCAATTAATGAATCCTCATCCTCCAGCCTTCGTGTCCGAAGATTTTTTACCGATTGGTTGATTGCAAAATTGCGGGCGATTTTGTAGAGGTATGCTATTGCATTTCGGGAAGAGTCGATTTTCTGACGGTTCTGCCAAAACCCAATAAAAGCTTCCTGGGTTAGGTCTTTGGCGTTATCTGAATCTGAAGTATATCGGAAAAGAAAATTAAAAACACCCGGCTGGTATAGATAAAAAAAATCTCTGAATGCATTTACATCATCTTTTTTTATTGATTCGAGTAAGCCAATCAGTATTTCATCGTTTTCCGTTAACATTCCTTTCTGTATTCTGTATTGTAATCAACATTAAGAGGGGAACTCTCTAAAAATAATAAGTTAGACGGCAAATTAAAAAGTAGGATATTATTATGGATAAAACAAGGATTGACATCAAATAATTTGAACTTTAACTTCTTTCTCGTGCCTGAATTTATCTATTATTTGTCTGAATAATGAGAAATGCCGGATTTACTTTTTTGATGGATGGTAAATAAATAAGTCGATCTCACCTGTATTAAAAAATGTGCCTAACTCCCTTTCCGCATCCAGTCGAATAAGATAATATGATTCCAGAGAGAGTAATCCTTTGGTCAGAATGATATTTCACAAAAGCCTTTCAACGAAGTTGGAAAGGGTGAGTTCTGCCGGTTGGGATGCTGCGTAATATGTAAACCGTGAAGGACAAGTTTTTTTATGTCTTATTTTGCGGAGAGAGTCCCGCGGGGCGGGACGAACCCCCGCCCCGCTTTGCGTGGGAACGGTTTTCAAATTCCCTGCAATTCATTCCTCTATAAGTGCTTTAAACTGAATGCCGCCCTTATATGACTTGATCTCGAGTTCTCGCCGCATGGCTGAACTCTTATCAGCAAATTCTTCCGTATATATCAATTCCCATGGTAAATAGGGCTTGCTTGAACGTACTAATCCCGCATTATGCCGTTCAAGTCTCTGATTTATTTCTGATGTGTAGCCAATGTAGTGTCTGCCGGTTGGGATGCTGCGTAATATGTAAACCGTGAAGGACAAGTTTTTTTATGTCTTATTTTTGCGGAGAGAGAGGGATTCGAACCCCCGGTGAGCATAACCCACAACGGTTTTCAAGACCGCCGCATTCAACCACTCTGCCATCTCTCCGTATTACATTATTTCAAAACCTTAAGAACTCTATTGAAAGATGTGTCCTAAACCCCCGGCCCCGCTCAGCGGGGCAACGGTTTTCAAGACCGCCGCATTCAACCACTCTGCCATCTCTCCGTATTATATTATTTCAAAACCTTAAGAACTCTATTGAAAGATGTGTCCTGAACCCCCGGCCCCGCTCAGCGGGGCAACGGTTTTCAAGACCGCCGCATTCAACCACTCTGCCATCTCTCCGTTTTGCTTTTTAAGAACACTTTTCAAAAAGAGACTGTAAAAATAGTTATTCAGGAACAAAAAATAAAGTAAATTCTTTATTTTAGATTACTTTTAAATTTAATGTAAACTCCATGTCGCGTAAAACATCAAAATCTACTAAAAAAAGTCAAAACGAGAAGCCCGAAACACCTGTTAAAACTGAAAATCGTGTCAATGGCAATTATCCGTTTTATTATTATATAATTCTTCTTATGCTGCCTTTTCTGTTCTTAATGCTGCTGGAAGGAGCGCTAAGGATTTTTCAGTATGGTGCAGTATATGAGCAGTGGATACCGCTTAAAGATAAACAACTTGCATTAAATCCAGATATCGCCCGAAGATATTTTTATCAGACTAAAAGTACGCCATATGCAAACAAGGCAATATTTGATAAAGTCAAAGGAGAAAACTCATTCAGAGTTTTTGTTATGGGCGGAAGTTCAGCTGCTGGGTATCCATTTACGCCCGGCGGTTCTTTTGCCAAATACATTGAAAAAAACCTAGAGATTCTTCTTCCAGGAAAAAAAATTGAAGTCGTGAATACATCGATGTCTGCAATCAATTCTTATACACTAGCTGATCTGCTCCCGGGCATAATAGAACAGCAGCCCGATGCAGTTCTCATTTATGCCGGTCACAATGAATATTATGGGGCTTTGGGGGTCGGATCTTCCGAAAGCATCGGAAAATCAAGGTGGATTGTTAAGTCCGTGCTTTATATGCAGGATTTTCGCACCTTCCAGCTCATGAGGAATATCATTAATTCTGTAAGATCTTTGTTTTCCGGCGATAAAAAAGCCTCAGGAACTCTGATGGCTAAAATGGTGGGCGATCAAAAAATCCTTTTCAAATCTGATGTTTATCAGGAAGGCATTGAGCAATTCAGGGGGAATCTGGATGAAATGCTGGCTCAATTAAAGCAGTCCGGAGTGCCTGTAATAATCGGCACTCTTGCTTCGAACCTTAAAGATCAGAAACCTTTTATTTCTTTTGGAAATTCAGATATCCCCGCTGCCGCCGAAGTTTACGATCAGGCGGTCAGTGAATATAATTCAGGCAATTTTCGCGCTGCCGACTCATTATTCCGGCTGGCAAAGGATCTTGACGCATTGAAATTCAGGGCACCTGAAGAAATTAATTCAACCATCATTTCGCTCGCTGCAAAATTCGGATATCCTGTTGTAAATATCGATTCAGTATTTTCTTACATTTCACCGAACGGAATTATCGGAGATAATCTGATGACCGATCATCTTCATCCTACGATTAATGGTTATCAGATCATTGGTAAAGCGTTTATGGATGAGATGATTACCCAAAGGATAACTCCGGATGACATTGATACGAGATACAACTCTGCTCAACGCGACAGTCTTGTAAGGCAAAAATTCTACTTTACTTCGCTTGATTCAACTATTGGTGTATACCGAATAATTATTCTGAAAACTGACTGGCCATACGTCAAAGAGCAGGTGCCTGCCAGCGAAACGATGAAACTATTTGCACCCAAAAATTATAAAGATACGCTTGCCCTATATGTAGTCGATAACAAAATCAGTTGGGAAGCGGCACACAGGGAGATGGCAAACCGTTATCTTGAGGAAGGGAATGTAGCGGGATTCCACGAAGAAATGTCCGTGATAATTGATCTTTTCCCGTTCATTTACGACTATTACAATATTGCAGCCGAACAATTGATAAAACACAAATATTATAACGATGCCGTGCCCTATCTTAACCGGAAATATGAAATTGAGCCGGATGCCTTCACAGCAAAATGGCTCGGAATTATTTTTCTGAATAACAACAAAACCGATGAGTCGCTGAAATATTTTGAATCAGCTTATAACATGTCCTCCGGTGATGTACAATTATTATATAATTATGCGGGCGCATTTGTGAAAAAAAATCAGCATGAAAAAGCGCTTGAAATGCTTAATATGTGTCTGAGGCTCAATCCCGATTTCCCCGGAGCAAAAAAATTACAGGCACAATTGTTAAGTGTGATGAATATCAACGTTAAACATTAAACGATAACAATTATTTAAACCATTTCTTTATTTTAAGTATCTAATAATTGTTAATAATAAACTAAACAATAAACCAATATTATTGAGGTGTTATGAAACAACTCGGTTTTACAACCTTTTTCGCCGTTCTTTTAATGGCATTTGTATTAAAAGCTCAGCCTCAGGCTCCGATTGACCTGACTGCGACTGAATATGCAAGTTTTCATCATACATACGTTAAGTTGGTATGGGACGACACAAGCAATGTCCGGGTAAAATACAATGTCTATAAAAAAGATGGCGCTGCAAGTGACAGCGGTGAATATAATAAGATAGCCAGCCGCATTCGGACAAAAAGTTTCTCCGATATGCATGCTCCGGCAGGAAACACATATTCATATTATGTAACTGCAAGTGATTTATCCGGTGAAAGTGAAGCATCCAATATTGCGGAAATCACAGTTAATGGTCCTGTTCCTCCTGCCCAGGGTGTTATTTCGGGTTATGTAACAAATAGCGCCGACAATCAACCGGTTCCGTTTGCAGAGGTTAAGTTCATCCGTTCTTTCGGTGAACATCACAATTTCACCAGAGCTGATTCAAACGGTTATTTCTCAAAAACTCTCGAAACCGGCGATTACTATATGTTCTTCTCAGCAAGAGACTATTATTTTGAGTATTATGACAATGTAAGACACTTTAATGAAGCGGCTGCTGTTACAGTAAATGAAGATGATTTGCTGATTTTTAATATTGGCCTTGATCCGATTGTTCCTCCGGTGACCTTTACCCTCAGCGGAAATGTAAATGCAGGTGAAAATTTGCCTCTTGGCGCTTCTGTATCAGTATATAAGGTGTTTACAAATTCCATGCACCATTTTGTTAAAAAAGCACGCACAGATTCGCTTGGAAATTATTCTGTCCAGTTGATTGAAGGCGATACTGTTGTTGTTTACGCTAAACCTCTGAACAGAGATTATCTGCCTGAATTTTATAACGATAAGAGCAGCTTCGCAGAAGCCGACAGGATTTTCATAGGCGGAGATGTTACGGGAATCGATCTGACTCTTGACCCAAAACCGGTTTATGCAAACTCAATCTCCGGTGCAGTCACAGACTCAGCAGGCACAGGAATCCTTTCCTACGTTAAAGCTATTAAAATGAGAACCTCTCATCACAGGAACTTTGTTTACACCACACAGTCTGATTCAATGGGTGTATATTCCATTGAGAATTTAGAGCCGGGTAATTATGTTCTTTTTGCAAAACCTTCCGGCGATTACAGACCGACATATTTCCGTTATGACGGAGCCCAGGCTTATCATTGGTATGAAGCTGACACAGTAGTTGCTACCGAGACCAGTATCCTTACCGATTATGATTTTACTGTTGTTCCAAGATTGAACCCGGGTGAATGCCTTATCACAGGCAGAGTTACCGGTACTGATGGTCAGCCCGTTGAAGGCGCTTATGTTTTTGCTCTTAACGATAATTCCGAATCAGGTTCATTTGGCATCACCGATAAAAACGGTCGTTATGTTATCTCCGGTTTAACTCCTGCTACATATAACGTTTTTGCTGAAAAAGAATCATTTGTTTCAGGTACAGTATCGGCAGCCGCTCTTGATTACAATGAAAATCTGAGCGCTGAAATTGCCCTCACACTTAATGGCGAAAGCACAACCGGAATTCATGACGGGTCTTTGGTCAGTTCATTTGAATTAAATCAGAACTATCCTAATCCTTTCAACCCGTCAACAACAATCAGTTTCTCTGTTCCGGCAAGCGGAATGGTTAAATTGAGTGTGTTCGATATTCTTGGACGTGAAGTCAGCGTTCTGGTTAACCAGAATATGCAGGCAGGAATTCATACTGTTAATTTTAATGCATCTGATCTGAGCAGCGGTCTCTATATCTATAGACTGCAGAGCAGTAACAATACACTTACCAAAAAAATGATGCTTATTAAATAAGACTGATTTTTTTATCTAATTAAAAGGCTGCCCGGGAAACCAGGCAGCCTTTTTTATTGCCTCTCCGATCTGCAAAATATATTCCTGCAATAAATTAACAGATATTGCACTTCTTTTATTAAGCTGTGTTTTGACAAATAACATTTCCCTTTTTTTTCTTATGTTAAAGGACTCACTTCCGGAATTGATATGAAATACTTCCGCTTTGTTTTATTGATATTTGTGCTAAACCCCTGCTTCTTTGCTCAGGACGAGATTATGGAAGAACTTGGGAAACATTTCACCGGCAAATGGACACGTAACATACAAGACGGTTCTATAGCAGAAAACTGGACATTCGAAAATGGAATACTCACAGGTACTGCTGATAAATTCACGCGGGAAATGACCATCATTAAGAATGTTGAAAATCTGATGATCACCGTATTAGGTAAAAATATCTATTATATTGCTCATCCTTCTGAGAATAAATATCCCATTGCTTTTGAATTGACTGAGCGCCACAAAGGAAAATTCAGATTTGAGAATACGGAACATGACTTCCCTTCCTTCATCAAATATCATTTCTCAGGTGACAGTTTAAATGTAAGTATAGGTAATAAAGAGAAAGATTTTATTTTTGTATATACTAAATCGGCTAACATAGAGAAGAAAACGGATGATTGAAATCAGAAGTCTTCACAAAGAATTTAAAGGGAAAAAAGTCCTCAGGGGAGTTGATCTTGATATCCACAAAGGCGAAGCGCTTGCAATAATAGGGCGGAGCGGCTGCGGAAAGAGCGTGCTCCTGAAGCATATAGTTGGTTTGCTTGCACCGGATGAAGGATATGTTAAAGTTGAAGGGAAATTAGTTGGTGATCTCTCCCGGAAGGAACTTTATGAAATAAGACGAAAATTCGGCTTCCTCTTTCAGGGAGCTGCATTGTTCGATTCAATGTCTGTTGAAGAGAATATTGCCCTGCCTATTATGGAAAACAATTTTAATCTAAGCGTTGCCGAACTGGAAAAGCAAATTGCTGAAAAACTCGAACTCGTAGGGCTGCCTGGTATTCAAAAACTGAAGCCGGCAGAGTTATCGGGCGGGATGAGAAAACGTGTCGGGCTTGCAAGGGCACTAATAACGAATCCCGATTATATTTTATATGATGAGCCGACGACTGGACTTGATCCGATCATGTCCGATTCGATTGACGATCTCATCCGCGAACTGAACTCCCGGCTGAAAGTAACAACTATTATGGTCACCCATGATATGTACAGCGTAAAAACTGTTGCAAGCAGAATAGCTATGGTACATGAAGGACAAATATATTTCAACGGAACACCGGATGAAATAATTAATTCAAAGGATGAAGTTATTAACAATTTCGTCCGGAGAACCGGCTTTTAATGGCCAAAAATAAAACTGTCTATGTATGCGCAAATTGTGGTTTTGAATCCCTGAGGTGGGTGGGGAAATGCCCTTCCTGCGAAGCCTGGGATACTTTCTCCGAAGAGATTAAAAGTTCAGCAAAAAGCAAATCCCCCTCTGGTTCCAATACTGCTTTATTTCAGGATATAATTTCGATAACAGAAGAAACCGGTGAAAGATTTGATACAGGGTCTGAAGAATTAAACCGCGTGCTCGGCGGCGGGTTAATGAATGGGTCGGTTGTTCTGATCGGCGGTGATCCCGGTATAGGTAAATCCACGCTGGTACTTCAGACTGCCGCGAAACTGAACCGTAAAGTTCTTTATGTTACCGGCGAAGAATCCCTCTGGCAGATAAAATCCAGGGCGGTCAGATTAAATGCGCTGAATTCTTCGTTGATGATATTGGCTGAAACCGATCTTCCAACCATTTTGGATGCTGCCGGCTCAAGCGGCGCTGAAATCGTGATCATTGATTCTATTCAGACTGTATCAAGCCCGGAGTTTGATAATCCTGCAGGCACCGTAACACAGATACGCGAATGCACTGCCGCCGTAATGAACTATTCAAAGAAAAACAATATCTCTTTTATTCTGATAGGGCACGTAACAAAAGAAGGATTCCTTGCAGGTCCAAAAGTTCTTGAGCATATTGTTGATACGGTGCTTTACTTTGAAGGTGATTCGGGCGAAGGACTAAGAATGCTGCGCGCTCAAAAAAACCGTTTTGGGAGCACAAATGAACTCGGGATTTTTGAAATGACTTCGGGCGGGCTGCAAGAAGTTAAAGACGCAGCCTCAGTGTTCCTGACTCACCGGAATGAAAAGATATCCGGATCGGTGATCTCGGCGACAATGGAAGGCTCCAGAACTTTTCTTTTTGAAGTGCAGGCATTAGTTACTCCATCATATTACGGAAATCCTCAGAGGGTGGCAACCGGTTTTGATTATAAACGGTTATCTATTCTGCTTGCTGTGCTTGAGAAAAGAGGCAGTATGAGACTCTCAGATAAAAATGTTTTCTTAAACATGTCCGGGGGGATAAGAATTACCGAGCCGGCAATAGACCTGGCTGTCTGCTGTGCAATTGCAGGCGCGTTGTCGGATAAAACAATCAGCCCGGATCTTGTGATAACAGGAGAAGTCGGGTTGGGCGGTGAGATCAGAGGGATCAGCAATATCGAAAAACGAATCAGGGAAGCAGAAAAACTGGGCTTCACAGGAATAATAATACCTGCTGCCAACAAATCCAGAATCCCAAAAGAATGCCGCATTGAAGTAATACCTGCTTCAAATCTCCGTTTGGTTTTTGAAAATCTGTTCTGATTCTTTCTGCATACCGGATACACTCACGATATTTATACAATTTTCAAATTATTTCTTATCACTGAAACTAATAAAAGCTATTCGTGGTTCATCTAATAAATAATTTATAATGGTATTCTAATGACTAACAGTTTTATTAAAATTTTATTGATCGGCATAGTTATTTTCAATATCACCTTTGCTCAGGAAAGAGGAGTAATCCGGGGTATTGTAATAGATAAGACCACAAAAGAACCGCTGCCCGGTGTGAATCTGATAATTCCCGACACTGACCTCGGCACAAGCAGTGATGAAAACGGTGAATATGTAATCTCCGGACTTACCGCCGGTAATTATATCCTCAGGGCATCTTTTATTGGTTACGACAGCCAGATAAAAAGTGATATTATCGTAAACTCAGCGCGTCCTGCGTTCGTTGAGTTTCAATTAAATCAATCAGTTATTGAATTGGAAGGCGTCACAGTTACAACTGAATTTTTTGAGAAAAATCCCGATGAATTAATCAGCGTCAAAAAATTCAGCTATGAAGAGATCAGAAGGGCGCCGGGAGGTTTCGAAGATGTAATACGGGCTTTATCTGTCCTTCCGGGTGTTGCCGTTCAATCCGCCGGCAGAAACGATCTTGTCGTAAGAGGCGGTTCTCCGGCAGAAAACCTTTACGTCGTTGACGGATTTGTAGTTCCCAACATAAATCATTTTGGGAACCAGGGTGCAACCGGCGGACCTCTGAGTTATATCAACCTTGATTTCGTTAACGAAACAACGTTTTCCTCCGGAGGATTTTCAACAGCCTATGGCGACAAACTTTCCTCAGTGCTTAAAATTGACCTGAGAGAAGGCAGAAAGGATAAAATCGGAGGGAAAGCCACAATATCGGCATCTCAATTCGGATTAAATCTTGAGGGACCACTTTCCGAAAATTCCAATTTCCTTTTTTCGGCAAGAAGGAGCTACCTCGATTTTATTTTTAATGCTGCCGGATTCAATTTCGTTCCCGAATATTACGACGTGATTGCGAAGTTCAGCTATGACATAGATAAGCAGAGCAGGATAAGTTATCTTTTTGTCAGCGCCTTTGATAATGTGAAATTTAACAATAACAACAGAGAAGATCTGATTGATAACAGCCAGATACTCGGCAGTGACCAGATATCTTATCTGACAGGTCTCTCATACCGAAGGCTAATAAAAAACGGTTTTTACACTGTATCACTCAGCAGAAATTTTACCGATTTCGATACTTTCCAGAAAGATACGCTGCTTAATCCAATTTTCAGCAATATTTCGCGGGAAGGTGAAAATGAACTGAAAACCGACATCGTTTATAAAATTGGACAGAATGCCGAGATAAACGCGGGAGTTTCAGGAAAACTTATCAAATTCAACGGGGATGTTTATTTTCCTGCAGGATTTGTTACAACTTACGGAGAATTACTGCCCAATAACCGGATACTTGCTTCCGAAAATTTCGTTAAAGCAGGATTTTATTTCCAGTATTCACGCGAGATGTTTCATCGTCTTAGATTTAACACAGGATTCAGAGTTGATTACTTTGACGGCATAAATAAAAACACCTACATAAGTCCCAGAGCTTCTCTGGCATACTATGTCTCTCCGCTTACGACTATCAGTCTCAGCGCCGGTAATTACAGACAATTTCCGTCTTATATCTGGCTGATTGCCGACAGCCGCAACAGAGATTTAACTGCTATTTCCGTTAACCAGTACATCGCCGGAATTGAGCAGCTTTTAAGGGAAGATGTCAGGGTTAAAGCCGAATTCTTTTATAAGGATTATTCGGACTACCCGACAAGTATTCTGCGTCCGTACATTGTCCTTGCGAATACTGGCGGGGGATTCGGGGGCAGTCAGGAAAACTTTGCGTCTTTCGGACTTGAACCGCTAATAAGCGAAGGCATCGGATTTTCACGAGGGATTGAGTTATCAATGCAAAAAAAATCTTCGGGCATCCCTTACTATGGAATACTCAGCGCCACTTTCAGTGAATCCTATTTCACATCGCTGGACGGGGTCAGCCGTCCCGGGCAGTTCGATCAGAAATGGATCGTAAACCTAAGCGGCGGGTACATTTTCGATAAACACTGGGAAGCATCTCTAAAATTCAGATTTGCAACCGGAAACCCATATACGCCGTATAATGACGACGGCACACAGAATGTTTCCGATTACCTTTCGGAGCGGTTTGATTCACAGCATGCACTTGATATCCGCGTTGACAGAAGATGGTATTTTTCAGGATGGTCGCTGATAACATACATAGACATTCAGAATATCTACAACAGGAAAAACACGAACAGCATCCAGTGGGATCCGATTGAAAAAACTTCCGAAAAATCTTCATCAATTGGTATTCTGCCATCGATCGGAATCAGCGTGGAATTTTAATCTGATAAACAAAATTATTAACAGGATAAAAGCTTTTTTGCTGCTTCGTCCTGTTAATAATATTTTACAGTACGGTATTTTTAAGAAAAGGCACAAAATGAAAAAACACACAAGGGAGATCAAAAAACTTAACGCTATCTACTCCGAAATGGTGGAGGCTATTGTTAATAAACCAGGCACCGATGATTACGAAAGAGCAAGAATATATTTTGAAAATGTCGTTACAAGAATGAATGGCTGGGCGATTGATATTAAGGATGTTATCCAGGAGCTTGAGAATCAGCCTCTTGGAGATATGACTGCCGATAATAGACCGGCTTGAATTAAGTCAGAGGAATGACCTTTCTCTATTTGTTAATTATAGCCCTTACTCTTGCGGGAATAGCGGTTGGAAAACTGCCCGTTTTCAGGATGAACAGGACATCAATTTCCGTTATAGGGGTCACTCTGCTTCTTATTACGGGCGCAATTGATTTAGACAGCGCCTGGGAGGCAATCGACAGCAACACAATAGTTTTACTTTTTGCCATGATGGTTCTGAACGCAAATATGCGTATTTCCGGTTTTTTCAATATTGTAACTTCCCGGATACGAAGATATGCTGATTCACCCGATAAATTATTAATCTATCTTGTATTTGCATCAGGAATTCTATCGGCTTTTTTCCTTAACGATACTATAGTTCTCGTTTTTACTCCCGTAATCCTTTCCCTTCTGAAATCGCTTAACAGAAATCCGGTTCCATACCTGATTGCCCTTGCAACTTCTGCAAATGTCGGATCAGCTGCCACAATAATCGGCAATCCGCAAAATATGCTTATTGGTATGGCTTCCGGAATTGATTTTGCCCGCTTCATGCTGCTTTTAAGTCCTGCCGCATTTGCAGGATTGCTGATAATTATCATCGTCATGCGCCTTCTTTTCAGGAACGAATTTGTCTCAGAAAAATTCGAGCCTGACAGAGAACTGCCGTTCTCTGTCTATAAGCCGTTGTTAATAAAAAGCCTTATAGCTGGTTTGGTGATGATTACGGGATTGCTCGGCGGTTTCTCCATACCCCTTTCCGCCCTGACATCCTCTGCAATACTTTTATTTACGCGCAGACTGAAACCTGAAAGAGTTTTTAAGGAAATTGATTTTTCACTGCTTGTGTTTTTCGCATGTCTTTTTATTCTCACTAACACACTCGGAACGCTTCTCAGTCCAGAGCAATTTCAGAAATCGGCATCTTTAATTAATTCATTGGGTATGCCGGGAGTAACTTTTATCAGCGCCGTTTTAAGCAATCTTATTTCGAATGTGCCGGCAGTTTTACTGCTTGGTGAATTCGCAGGTAATTTCAGCAACAGGGAATTATTCTGGTCAATTCTATCGATGAGCGCAACATTTGCAGGGAACCTTACAATTATGGGTTCAGTAGCAAATCTTATTGTCGCCGAATCTGCAAAAAAACAGAATGTACACCTCACTTTTTATGCGTATCTCATTCCGGGAGTCATAATTTCTGTTCTCACAATTACAACAGGCTATCTTTTACTGACTCTTTTTTAAGAACATTCTTATACTTGAATAAAGGAATACAAATCCTCAAATCTCCCCCGGGGGGATAGTCAGAATTCCAACCACTTTTTCTACTAATCTTTTAACGCGGTTTTCACAATTAATTTAATGTCTGAAAGAATAGTTTTATCGAGGAAAAGAAGTGGTTTATCGAAAAAAAACATCCGGGGCGGTCACAGCCTGTAAATTTGATCACATAAATTTTGAGGAAATAATGGCTGATATAATCAATATGCTTTTTACGGTTTTGGGTGTGTTACTGATAATGCTTGCAATCATAATACTGGTGACCTCCGTATCACAGAGAAAAAAACTTGCTATGGCAGAAAATGAAGAGCCGGTAACATATTCAGCTCCGGTTATTGAAATGCCCGAACCTGAAAAAGAGATTTTTGAAGCAGCAAGACCGGAAGAAAAAAGAATTAAGCCGGTTTCTTCACGCAGACGCAGTTCAAGAAGCGCATCACCTTCGAATAGTTACACCCGCGGTGAAAGCAGGAATTATTACAGCAACACATTTTCGGAAACCCCGAGAATGAAAGTTCTCAATAATTATATTTAATTTTTTTTATGTTATTAACTTTCCTATGATCGAAGTTAATAGCGCCCTCAGTCCTTAAGTTATATCCCGGTATAATAATTCATCCTACAATATTTGGAATTACTCAATTGATAAAATAACCGGAGTAATTTCAACATGTATTTAAGCAGAAGCCCGGAATGGGATTTTGGCTTAGAAAACCGCTGCCGATTAATTAAAATAATTTTTTTAACTGATCTGCCTTGAACAAGTCCTGACTTGTACCTTTTAGTGCGGTGCGTTTAATTTGTGTAAAATATGAACCATTTTGTCAGTAGGCTTGGCTTTAATAATAATTTCTTTATTGGTTAAATGATTGAGTAATCTACCATCGGTAATTTTTTTAGATTCCGCAACAAATCTTTTTATTGAATCACCAGTTTTCAGCTCAATATGTTTCGATATTATAAGGGCTATAAAGCAAATTAAGATGTGTAGTTTAATTGGTTCTTCTTTATAATGGAAAATGGGCCTTGTCTGTAGATCAGATTTTGATATTCTGAAGGCCTGTTCTATCCGGTAGAGTTCGTGATATCGTTCCATAATGATTTGATTGCTTGCCCGGCTTTCTTCCAAGTCGGTGTAATATCCCTTTATACCGAGCAGTTTTTGGGTTTTGGCAATAAGTTTTTGATTAAGTTCAATCTCTTCTCCTTTGGTTTTGGTAAACTTGAGTTTTTTGTGTTTACCAGGGTTTTGTACCACATATTTTGCTTTTTCAATTTGTTTTTCCATCTCGTATTTATCTTTACGATAACGAACCGAAGAATAACTACAAATCAAATCACCGTCGTCTGTTACTATCCGAATACTTTTCCCATCTTCCCCGGATAAAGTTTTGTCAATATTTGCAATTATTTCCCCGGATAGATTCCCCATTCTTGCTCCTACAATATAATGGATATGGTTTTTCTTTAATTCTTTGATATTCTCAGCACTGATCATCGCTGCATCAGCTACAACGGTAAACTCTTTTACCTTGTTTTTACTTACAAAATCTTTGACAACAGGTATCATGGTATGCCCCTCAAAAGTATTACCGGAAAACACCTCGTAGGCTATCGGAAAGCCTTCTTTTGTTACCATCAATGCAACCAGTATTTGTGGTTGCCGGGATTTGTTGTCTTTGGAAAAACCGTTCCTGCGTAACTCATCTTCTGTAAATGTCTCAAAGTACAGCGTCGTTACATCATAAAACAATAAATCATAATTAAAACAGTATGAATTTTTGACAAAAAGCAATGCCTTATTTTCCACTCTCTCTTTTATCGTTAAACATTCAGGCGTTAATTTGTAATAACTCTTTCTCTGATGTATAATACCGAAATACTGCTCTAATAATTCTAACGAACGAAGTTTTGATGCCGACTCAAATATCCTCATCGAAACTAAATCCCTTAACAACTCAGGTAGATCGCCAAAGCCTAATTCGTTTTGAATCCAGCCTGCTAACCTGTAATAAAAGTTGTAATAAACACCAATAAATGTACAATGATTGATGTGTAAAAGCAGATTAGGATTATCATCAGGGAAAATCGATAATTGTCCTGAAAAATCCTTTATCCATTCTTTGGCTGTTAGCAATAAATCGCCAAGTTCTTGCTCATTATGTGCAGAACCGAAATGTCTTACGATGATCCTCTTGTTCTTTTGATATTGAACTGCTTGGACAGCTTTTGCTTTTGATGCGGTTTTTACCACCCTTATCTTCATAAATATTAACCCTTAGTGCGGTAAAATTAAATATTTTTATTCGTAAGTGCTTTGTTTTTCTATAGTTATTATTTTGCTGTGTTAATTTGGTACAAGTCAGGAAATAACCGGAGTAATTTCAACATGTATTTAAGCAGAAGCCCGGAATGGGATTTTGGCTTAGAAAACCGCTGCCGATTAATTAAAATAATTTTTTTAACTGATCTGCCTTGAACAAGTCAGCCGAAACGGAACGACCAACTCCAAAATTTGTAAATTGCCGAACCTGTCTGCCGGCATGCAGATGCGAAAACGCTGTCGGGTTGATTAGCTGGTTATATGGCGTCCTTATCTTAGTAATATCATTTTCTTTATTTCAGAATAATTACCGCTAACTATTTTATAAAAATAAATTCCGCTTGCAATATTACTTGCATTAAATTCTGCATTATGCGTTCCTGCTTGTCTGTGAGCATTTAACAATGTTGCTACTTCCATTCCAAGTACATTATATACTTTTATTTCCACATTATTATCCGATGGAATTGAAAACTCTATTTTTGTTGTTGGATTAAACGGATTCGGAAAGTTTTGCGCTAACGAAAATTCTGTCGCTTTATTTAGGGTTACTTCTATTTCTTTGGAGTATTCATAACTCCCATCCGTATCAATCTGTTTTAAGCGGTAAGAGTATTTTTCGCTTGTTACATTTTTATCTGTAAATGAATAAGATTTTGGTGAATTGCTATTACCATTTCCCTGCACAAATCCAATCTTCTCCCATTCTGACTTCTGCTCTCTGACCTCTGACCTCTGTCCTCCGCCCTCCAACCTCTGAACATCAAATCCATAATTGTTTACTTCTGTTGCGGTATTCCATTTTAATTCCACATATTCTTGATTGATAACTGCGTAAAATGAGCGAAGTTCGACAGGTAAAGAACTATCATTTGTTCTTAGGATTGTTCCACCACCGCCAACAGTGATTCCTATATCTGCATCAATAAAGGAGACACTCAATAAGAAATTTGAAGTTCCGCTTGTTTGTGCCGACCAGCTTGTGCCACCATTCGTGGTCTTTAGGATTGTTCCATCAAAACCAACTACTGTTCCGTTATTAATATCTGTAAAGGAAACTCCCCATAAATTACTTGAAGTCCCACTGGCTTGTGCTGTCCAGTTTGTGCCCCCGTTTGTTGTTCTTAGGATTGTTCCATTGGCACCAACAGCAGTACCGTAATTTGTAGAGGCAAAAAAGACTCCCCATAAATGTACCGCGGTTCCACTTGTTTGATTTGCCCAGTTTGCTCCACCATCTGTGCTTCTTAGTATTTTTCCGGTATAACCCACGATGGTACCATTGTTTTCATCACTAAAATAGGGATTCCGTAAACGAGCTACAGTCCCGCTTGTTTGCGAATTCCAATTAGAGCCTCCGTTAGTGGTTTTTAGGATTCTTCCAATATCACCGACAGCCGTTCCGTTATTTATATCTGTAAAAAAGACTCCGTATAACGTGTTTGTTGTTCCGCTGGTTTGTACCGCCCAGTTTGTCCCCCCGTTAACGGTTCTTAAAATTATTCCACCGGCACCAACAACAGTACCATTATTTGCATCTGTAAAAGAGACGCCTAATAAATCATTTGTTGTTCCACTTGTTTGTGCCGACCAGCTTGTGCCGCCATTAGTGGTTCTTAGTATAGTTCCGCTTACTCCGACTGCTGTTCCGTTATTTTCATCTGTAAAAGAAACTCCGTACAAATCGTTTATCGTCCCGCTTACTTGAGATGTCCAAGTCTGTGCAAAGCTATTATTGAATGTTTCTAATAATATCAAAGCAATTGACACCGATAGTAGTATTGCTTTCAAGAATGACTCCTAATTTGTTGTAACCATATATTTTATTTTAGCATATAACGACGTTGTGCCTAAGCCGATGCCCAACACAAGAATGCCACATTTATTAAATAAATTTTTAATTAGAACAAACTTTCATTTACAAACTACGCTGAACAACAAGCCGAAACGGAACGACCAACTCCAAAATTTGTAAATTGCCGAACCTGTCTGCCGGCTGGCAGATGCGAAAAGGCTTTCGGCTTGAGGCACTTGTTATACGCAACTATATATCATCTGCCATCTTTCGTTTAATTTCCAAATACTAAAATCAATTCTACTACCTTTGTCCCAAGAATCTGGGTGACTAAATAATATTATATATACTATACCATTACATTTTTTTGCAGCAGGTAATAAAGCACTAATGAATGTATCGTTGACTGAATTCAATGGACCAATAAATAATTTGTATTTACTATTACCAATAACAAGTTTGTTGAAATCCTTTAATGCTTCTCTCGTATTACGAGCAAATTCTGACTCAACGAGCCAAATGGCTTCCGTGATGAATGGTAATTTCTTTTGTTGTTTAGCTGAAATAACTGAATCAACTTCACAGACTAAAACATCATACAAATACTCGTTAATACCAAATTCTTTTCTGTTACCATTAAAATGCTTAGTGAATATTTTTATATTGGAATTATTTGAATAATGGTTACGAAATCCTTCTGCAAGTAATTCAACAAAATGTTTAGACCTCTCGTGATGCAATTTCTTTATTTCAGATTCATCAATGTCTAATAAAGAAACTTTAGCAGCAGTCTCCTTGAATAATTCAATTAATTTATCATCATTCATATGTCTATAACTATTAATTATCCCGCCATTATTGCCTTATAGTATTCCGGCGAGGAGATTACTATGTTTTAAGGGCGTTGCGTTACCCGCGATGGGGCGAGCGGCGGAACGCCGTCCTACTGGGAAAATGCTGAGGCGTAGAAAAATGCTTGGAGTCGCGCCAGAATCCCCTGCGTCGGGTGCACGCTTTGTTGGGCAGTTTTCATTTTACACGAAACATTGTTTTTAGCCATTCAATTCTTGATTCGGTTTCGGACATTTTAAGAATTATTTTTTTCTTGCCAGATGACAACACATTACGAAGGTGTGCAGACATAGAAAAGACCAAAAGCCGAGAGAAGTTTTCATCTTTTATTGGGACCGAGAAAAAAGGCTCGTTTTTTCCACTTGGGTGCATAGAATCCCAAAAACAGATGAGAGGCTCAACTTTACTATTGTTTTCAATTGGCTTCATCGGTGTAAGAACTTTTCTTGCTTGCGGAGCGCGTAATGTTTCGCCATCCCAAAAATGATTCCATCGTTCGATTTTATATTCTGATATTTCATTTGGCGTTGCATTGACTTTCAAAATTTTTCCGCCAATTGCATGGGCTGACCAATTTTTAATTTCTGTTTGATAGTAGACCTTTTTTCCATTTTTTGTTGCGAGTATCCATCTGTCAAGACGAACGCCTTTTTTCTTCCTTTGTGAACATTTTTCCGGCAGTATTTCAGCAGATACATTTTTCTGAGTAAGATAATGCAAAATCAATCCAGCCCCCATATCTTCACCAGCAACCGCATTTATGGCAGTAGCATGATGTAGACTTGAAGGAACTTCTTCATCATAAAATTCCAAAATTTTAATAACGTCAATTTCTATCATATGCTTTTGCTCGTTTTTGCCCAACGGCGTTGCTTTTCACCCGTCCGCCCATAACAGCAATACAGATTAAAACGACAAAGCCAAAGATTTAGCAAACTGCACTTATCTTTCTTTGCAAGTGCAGTTTGCAACAATGTTATTTAATAGAACTACTTTGAACAACAAACTTAAAACGGAACAACCAACCCAAAAATTTAAAACTGTCGAACCTGTCTGCCGGCAGGCATATGCGAAAAGGTGTCCGCTTGAGTCCACAATAATGGCGTTGCCATAAAATTTTTATTTAATGAACTTATCTCCATTCCTTAACAAGTAAGTGTGGCAGACCAGTGAATTGGTGCTCTTTTCTTCCGCTTACGTGCGTTAGGCTATCAAATAATACGAAAAATAAATTATGAACGACAGTTAAAATATTTACATAAACAAGCCCGGCGCTTCGGATTATCGCTAACACCGCTACCCGCTGCTTGAGTTCATTAGCAGCATTGGCTTGTTATATTTTTATTCTTTGTATTGCTGATTCTAATCTCATTAAAAAGTAATCGTCTTTTGGAATTACACTATTAAGTACAGAATACAATTTTTCCCAGGTGATAACTACACAATCTGCAATATCATATTCGTAAGGCAAAATCAATATATGCAAATTGTTAATAAATGAATGCTGAGTTGTGTTTTTGATAATATCAAAAACATATTTCTGCTTCAAAATTTGTTGATGCAATTTATACTCAGATTCGTTCATAAAAACTTTACATTCAAAGATATATAGTGCTTGCTCACTTATAATAAGAATATCAGGTTTCGACTGAACATTCAATTTTTTCTCGAATGATGATGCTGGAATCTCAATCTTATAATATGGTAAGTCTCTTTCGATATAGATTTCAGTTAAAATTTGTATGCTATGATCAATGACAGATAAAGCAGAAATAAGATTTTGTGATTTAAGGTACTCTTCAAAAACAGATAAACCTTTGAAGTGATTATAAGCGAATAAATAAGGTAAAATTGTCGCTGAATAGTACCTTTCTTCACGAGTTAAATCGTCAAATCGAATCAACGCATTTTCTCCCACCGTGCTGGAGTCTCACTTCCAGGAGAGATTTGTTTAATAAGATTAGTTTCAATAGAAAATCTTTTAATGGCTTTGCCGATAACAGAACGCCAATTTCTTTCAGAATATGATTTAACACTACTAACATCATTGGGAAATGATTTAATCAATTCATCTATTACACGCAAAGTTGTAAAATTCTTTGAGGGTATAGCATTAATACATTTTTCCAATATCTGATTTGAGATTTCATTGTGAAGTGCCATTTTAACTCCTATTTATTTTAAAAATATAACTATTAATTAACCCGCAACAAAATGTTGCAACCTGGAATGTTATCGAGCACATATTTGCCCGATAAAAAACCGTAAAATTTTGATTTATAACTATTAAATATATAAAAAAACAACATGTTATAACCTTTACTAATTTTTTAAGAAAGTATGTTATCCTGCATTTGTTTGCAGCATAACATACCTAAACTTTTATCCGTCTAATGAACTTTTAATTCATGAGCCGTAATTTTAAATTTTGTATAAATCATCTTTGTTTTCAGTTTTTTTTAAAGGTTATAATAAAAGCCTGCTGAAAATAATTCCGGTGGTTCTTATTATTATTATTGAAATCGCAGAGAGATTTCCCCGCACAATGTCGGAAGGCGCTCAATTTAATGAGCGATCGTGTAAACTGACCTGTTGTTAACGAAGAAAAATCCTGCAATTAATATTCCTCTTTGTTAAGTTGAAATTAATAAATAAAGCATATGTTTCCAAAATGAGACATGATGTCTTTTGAATTTTTTTAAGATTGTTTTATGCAAAGGCTTCGCTAATTTAATCCGCCTATTTCCAGGGTTTTAGGTGAGAGAAGCTTTGAAGAACACTCCCTTTGAATTTGTGCAGGAACAGAATAATCCAATAATATCAGCCCGGTAAGCGTAAGAATAGAATTTGTTTGTGCCGCTTTGTAACATTCGGTACAAAGTTAAACGGCTTGCTGATACCCGAAATTTATCGCTCAAAGACCTGAAAAATGACTATGCGGTCTCAGATGCACCGGGGAAAATCCCCTGATATTACTGAAGCGCAAATTTTTCCGGCGAATTTCTTTATAAAAAGCATTATTATTCGGATATATTTTTAATACATAATAATGCGTTTTCCAAAAAAAATAATTTGTTTACTGATAGCTGCTTTTATGTCCGGCGCTGATTTTTTGTCGGCACAAACTGACAGTTATTATTTTGAAAACATTAATATACAAGCCGGTTTATCGAGAAGTACGGTTTCAGCCATCCTGATGGATCAGGAAGGGTATCTCTGGATAGGTACGGCAAACGGACTGAATAAATACGACGGCTACACCTTTTCAGTTTTCCGGAGCTCCTCAAATGATCAGTTTTCGTTATCGGACAAAAGCATAGGCGCACTTCTCGAAGATTCAGAAAAAACCCTCTGGATCGGCACCTCTGATGGAACTCTTCATAAATACAACAGATCAGCAGGAAATTTTATCAGGATTCCGGTTTCTTCAAATTCCCCGGGATTAAATGCGGAGGCTCTCCCTTTGCAGGGACCTCTTGTTTTTTCACGAAACTCCCCATCCACTATCACTTCTCTCTGCGAAGACGTTTTTGGAAATATCTGGATTGGCACCTGGGCTGATGGACTTATCAGATTTAACAAAAAAACCGGTGAGATTGCCCATTACAATCATTCGGTAAAAGATCATTTCTCTATTAGCTCAGACAGAATATCGTGCCTGCTTGCTGCGGCAAACGGAGATCTCTGGATTGGCTCCCTCGGCGGCGGATTGATGCGGCTCCGCAAAGAAGAAATTAACTCCGGGAAAAATTCATTCATCCGCTATCCGGTTAATGCCGGTGAAAATAAATCTCAGATGCTCTACCTTACCTCAATTTTCGGGGATGAATCCGGAAAGCTATGGATAGGGACTTTTAATTCCGGAATTTTTACTATCGAACCGGAATTTGCTTCCGCATCACCGGAATTAACTGAAATTGAGCAATTGAGATCCAATTCGGATATCCTTAATGGAATTAATGTAATGGATATCTCTGCTGACAGAGAAAATAATCTCTGGATTGCGACTTTTGGATCGGGAATTATTAAATACAACAAAACTGATAACAGTTATACAAGGTTTATCCCTGACCCGACCGGAAAAAGCGGCTTCGGCGATGATGAAATACTTACACTATATTCAGACAGAAATGAAATCTTATGGGCAGGTAGTCATCTCGGTGCGGGACTTATTAAAATAATTCCGGCTAAACCAAAATTTAATATTATACGAAAAGATCCCTTCAATAAAAACTCGTTAAATGACGATGTGGTTTGGTCGATAAATAAGGACTCAAAGGGTCTTCTCTGGTTCGGAACTTACCGCGGCGGATTAAACCGCTTTGACCCTGTTCTGAACAAATTCACCTATTTTTTGCCTGATAGAAACCGTAAAGGATCGATAAGCGATTCACACATCAGAGCGATAACCGAAGACAGATTCAGCAATCTCTGGGTCGGCACTTTTTCGGGCGGACTAAATTTATATAGCCGGAAAACCGGGGTATTCAGGGTTTACAAAAACGATCCTGCAAATTCCAGCTCAATCGGTTCTGACCAGGTCCTTGCAATTTATTTTGATTCAAAGGACAGGGCATGGATTGGAACCTACGGCGGCGGATTAAATACTTTTTCACTCAATGATTATCCTGATCCGATTTTCAGAAATTACAGAAACATAAGAGGCGATTCCACTACGATTAGTGATGACAGGGTTTATACTGTCAGCGAGGAAAATGATTCACTTTTATGGATAGGCACATTCGGGGGTGGTCTTAATCTGTTCAATAAAAACACCGGCAGATTTAAAAAATTCCTGACGGAAATTAATGCTTCCGGCAATATGTCCGATATAAAAGTTATCAGTATTTATAATACTCCCGGAGATTTACTCTGGGCAGGCACCTATGGAGCGGGACTTATTAAGTTTAATAAAAGCACTGCTGAAATATCTGTATTTAACGAAGAAAACGGACTCTACTCGAACGTGGTTTACGGAATTCTCTCCGGAAATGATAAAACACTCTGGCTTTCAACAGATTATGGGATCATCCGCTTTGAGACTGATCACGGAATTTTCAGTTATTACGGAACAAGGGACGGAGTCCAGAATCTTGAATTCAGCGGCGGAGCATATTTTAAGGATTCCTCCGGTTTTATGTATTTCGGCGGGATAAGCGGTCTTAATTATTTTCACCCTGATGATATAACTGAAAAAGATTATAACATTCCGGTTGCAATAACCAGGTTTAAAATTTTTAATGAAACGGTTCCCGGAACGGTAAAAGAAATTGAACTTTCTTATAACAAAAACTTCTTCTCATTCGAGTTTGCCGCTCTTAATTTTATTGATCCCGGACAGAATAAGTATGCATTTATAATGGAAGGGCTGGATAAAAAATGGAATTATGCCGACTCAAGAAACCGAAGCGTTAATTATTCGAACCTCTCGCCGGGTACATATATCTTTAAGGTAAAAGCGGCTAATAAATACGGCAACTGGAGCAAAGAAGCCGCACAGATCAAAGTTATTATTCTGCCGCCTTTCTGGAAAAGCTGGTGGTTTATTTTGATCACTTTCACTCTCGGCATCTCAATAGTATGGTATTTTATCAAAATTCGTTTTGACCGCCTTATTGCGATTGACCGTATAAAAACAAAACTTGCCGCCGATCTGCACGATAATATCGGTTCCGGACTCACTGAGATTGCAATCTTAAGTGAACTGACTGCAGCCGGCAATAAAAACTCGGAGAATAAAAACCTCATTCTGATAAGTGATACGGCACGAAAACTTATTGATACTATGGGTGATATAGTCTGGATGATAAATCCGAAACGCGATTCACTGAACGACCTTGTAATCAAACTCAAAGACTCGTATTCCGAAATACTGCACCAGATGGGCGTTTCCTTTAAAGTACTCAACACCGAAAAACTGGATGATTTACGTCTTCCGATGGAGACAAGGCAGCAGCTATTCCTTATTCTAAAAGAAGGGATAAACAATGCAGTTAAGCACAGTAAATGCAAAAGGATAACGCTTGAAGTTTCTTTCCGCGGTGATTCACTTGAAATCCGGATCAGCGATGATGGAATCGGAATGACAAACGATCCGGATAATCCGGGAAACGGACTGCAAAATATGGCGGAAAGAGCGCGGGCTATAAGGGGAGAATTGCTCGTTGAATCGAATACCGGAGAAGGAACCCGGATATCATTTATCGGAAAATTAAACCGTCTCACGGGTAGAAAAATGTTTTTCAGTAAATTTGGTAAAACGAATATTTAATTAAAGCCGGACAATTTGCCAGTAATAAAAGTAGCGATAGTAGAAGACAATAAGAATATCCGTGACGGACTCGCGGCACTGATCAATGGCACACATGGTTATTTATGTGTCGGGGCTTTTCCTGACTGTGAATCATTCCTTTATCAGCTTCCAGTCCTGGAAGTGAATGTGGTGCTCATGGATATTGCCCTTCCCGGAATCAACGGAATTGAGGGCGTGAAGAAGGCAAAAAAAATCAAACCCTCGCTGGATATTCTTATGCTTACTGTTTATGAAGAATCGAATACTGTATTTGAAGCTATATGTGCCGGAGCATGCGGATACCTCGTTAAAAAGACACCCCCGGCGCGGCTGCTGGAAGCGATACTTGAGGTATATGAAGGCGGTTCGCCAATGAGTTCACGAATTGCGAGGCAGGTCATAACCGTTTTCAGGCAGAACGAATTCGATTCATCCCGGGAAGAATACCAGCTCTCCTCACGCGAGAAAGAAGTCCTGAATCTTCTTTCAGGCGGCAATAATTACCAGGAAATTGCATCCTCCCTTTTTATTTCTGTTGATACAGTCAGACATCATATAAGAAATATATACAAAAAACTGCATGTTCACTCTCAATCGGAAGCAGTAGCCAAAGCAATAAGGAAAGGGCTGATTTAAATACCACATATTCCGGCACTCAAAACAATCTCTTCCGGATGCACTGCACAAAAACCGCATAAATATGCAGTTGAGACCCTCGCGGATTCTGTTAACTTGTATGTTAGAAATATTAACAAACAATATCCAGCGGAGGAATTATGTCACAGAATAAATTCGATCAGTATATGGAAAATCCGATCCCGGATTTGCTAAACGACGACGTATTCAATCTCCTGCTCTCAAAGGGTATCATCGATGAAAAATCTGTTCGTGATTATATAATCAGGAAACGTTTTCGTTCAATGCGGGAGGAGAAAATTGCAGCCGGGGATGCAATTGATAAACTCCGGCAATTATATCCTTATCTCCAATATGATACAATAAGAAAAATCGTTTACAATCCGAAGCGTACTGATTCAAATTGATACCGAGGGGATGGTCGCAGAGTTTCAAGGGGAGAAAACACCTATGACCATCCCCATCTTCAAAATCTCCCGGCTTTCTGCCGGACGGATCCACACCCAATTCTCATAGATATTTCTGCCTTTTAAAGTTATTTTAATGTGCGCGTTGTCTTATCCTGACTGTCTGATCACATTGTAAAGGAAAAGGCTTCAGCTTCCTGGGATTTTCCAGATAATAGTACTATTTATTGTGTTTCGATAATTACTTATTATACTTGCCGCATGATATTAAATTCGTTATGAAAAGATTTTCAATAGTATTTGTTCAGGCAGTTATCCTGCTTACAGGCATTATGGCGCTCGCCATACTTATCGGATTTCCTTTAACCGAAGGGAGAGCCGCAGACTTAGACTTACTCAGCATCTACTCTGACCCGTTCATCCTGTATGGATACGCTGCCTCACTTGCATTTTTTGCTGCACTTTACAAGTTGTTTAAATTGCTTGGTTACATCGGACAGAATAAACTCATCTCATCAGACTCTGTTAAGACTCTAAGATGGATAAAGTATTCTGCAATCGTTTTTAGTGTTTTAATTGTGTCAGCCGGAATGTTCATAAAATTCTTCCACAATAAAGAAGACGATCCTGCAGGCTTTTTAGCCGTATGTTTCGTGACCTCTTCCCTTTCTGCCATTATTGGAATTGCTGCAGGGAAATTTGGAAAATACCTGCAGAATGCTTTAGCTAAAAAACCTGAAAATAGCTGAACAATTTAAACTGCGCGAATTATTTTGAATTCAGACGTGATCAGGCAGTGAGATAAATTTTATTGGCTTAGCTTTCTAAAAAAACAAATCTGAAAATATCAAACCTTTCTTTCTTCAGGGCGAGGGGGATAGCGGGAAGAATCCGTTTTTGCGCCACAGACGCAATTTGTAAAGCGGATGACAGCAGTATTAGTATAAAAAAAGGCTGCCCCTTTCGGAACAGCCTTCTAAAAATGCTTATGATGCTAAGGACTACTTAATAAGCATCATCTTTTTGGTCTGAACCATATTTCCGCTTCTGAGAACATAGAAATAGATTCCGGAACTGAGATCAGATGCATCAAATTTAACTTCATAATTTTTACCGGGTTCGGCAGCCGCATTAAACAGCGTGCGTACTTCCTCACCAAGTGAATTAAATATTTTGAGTACCGCCGTATTTGTTTCAGCAACGGTAAATTTAATTACTGTTGAAGGATTAAACGGATTCGGGAAATTTTGCGAAAGATTAAATGCTTCAGGAATTGTAACTGCACTTATTTCCAGATTCCCGCTGTTTTTCTCAATCACAAGAGATTCATTTTTCTTTAATTCATAGATAGCGCCGGCAGCGTCTTTAATTCTCAGGGCTATATCATTTGAAGTGAGAGTTAAAGGATACACCGCTGAATTCAGGCTGACCTGTTTTGAAGATGAGAATATGTTCTCAGCTATCAAACCGCTTGCGAACCTTACATCAAAAATACCGGCAGGAGGAGCAGGAGGCATTTCATAAGCTAAGGAAGTCTGCGCCGTGAAATGAAGCTGTGACGAATGACCTGCAGCATCAGAGATAAATAATCCCGGCATATCAGCAAGACTTTCAGTAATAGCAGATGTATTTCCATCTTTTTTAACAGCTCCGGAAAGATTAAGCGTTCCGGCCTGATTTACTCTCACCCAGTAACCTTTACCCGGCTCAAGTGTTGTTGCAGTTGTGTAACCGCCATTAAATCCGAAAAATGCAGTCTGGATTATTCCGGAAGGATCGGTTGTGATATCAGCAACGGCTACAGGAGTGCTGAATGGTCCGATTATATTCCAGCCTGAATTCACAGGAACTGGATTAAGGACAGGCGCTCCGGTTAATAAGATATTCTGTGATGAACCAAATTTCAGCCAATAGCCTTTCCCGGATACAAGTGTTGCAGCCTGGGTATATCCGTTATTATAAGAAAATGCATTCGAGGTGGCAGTCGGGAAAACAGCGGATACTGCCATGTTTTCAGTTTGGACCGGTGCGGAAATTATATTCCATTCATTCTGGACAGAAACAGTGGCATCCACCTGCTCTTTATAGATAACATTCAGAGAAGTAATTGAACTATTAGTAAGCGAATAGCTGTTCTGGGTTTTCATGTTTACATTGACTATAGAACCGCTTGCATCCTTCAGCATTACAAGTCCATCGGGGAGTGCACCGGAATCCCACGTAAAAGTAATGGGATAACCGGCAGAACCCGGCTGAAATTTCAGGTTCCAGTTAGCAATCACCTCTTTATCGGAACGAAAATCCTTCAGTGAGCCGGTGCTTCCGCCCGGAAGAATAAATCTTGTATCGAAAGTGCCGGCAGGAGGTATCGAGCCTAAAGCGGCTTCTCCGAGCTGGGTATCAAGACCATCTGTTCCGTATGGTGCAAAACCAAAAGTGACGCCCTGTGAATTGGCTCCTGAAGCAACTGTAATAAGCGACTGCCAGGTGATTGCCGAGGGATCGCGCGGAGGAATCTTAAGTCCGCCCATCCAGGTTCCCCAGATGTTTGTCGAGTTTACGAACTCACCATATATCCATACATCTTCGTCATTTGAGGGATCGAACCAGGCTCCGTTATAATCGCCCCAGCGGTTTCTTGTTCCGCCAAAAGTCACGACATAATTACCTAATCCGGCTTTAAGCAGACGGCTGCCGAGAGGAACGTTTTCCCCTGCAAGCAGAACAGTATAAAATGCTCCGGCATATTCACTGGCAGAGGTACGGCTGTATGAAAATACTATATCACCATTTCCATTGACGTCAAGCGCCGGATAGAAATGAAAATGGGATCCGGTGGTCATTGCAAAATCTTTAATTGTTGAATAGCTTGAAGGGTCAATTCTAAGATATCTCAATGCAGAAACAGTTCCTGATCTTACGGTATGAGTCAGATGGAGAAAACCGTTTTGATAGACCGGCTCATTCCGTAAATTAGCGCCGCCGCCTTCGAGAAGCGGTGAACCGCCGCCAAGCTGCTGCGGATTCGGGGGTGAAGTATAAGTTGTAACTGCAACCTGAGCGCCTGTGAGTGAAGGTGTTGTAAGCGGATTGGTCAGTTTATAAACACCGAATGAAGTTCCGGTTGTATATGGGCTGTGAACAACCAGATAATATTCATCAGATGCATCTCTCATACGGACAGGTCTGATACCGAATGCAGAGGCAGAAGAGGCAGAAGGATAGCTGATATTCCACAAGTCCGTCCAGTTAACTGTTCCGGCGCTGCCCTGATAAAGATTTGATTTTGGGATAATCTTTATTTTCGCACCAACGTAGCTGCCGGCAAATGAGAACTGATTGCTCGTAATATAAAGAGCTTTATCATCAAAACCGACTCCCTGATAATCTCCCCACGATCCTGATGGCGTAGTGCCGTTTGTTGTCGCAGTGACAGCCCAGTTGTACCATACACCGAGCGGGTTATCATCATCTGAAACGGAAATCATAAAATATGCCTGGCTTGCTGCGTCATTTACATGCAGCCAGACCATTATCCAGCGGCTTGAGAAATGATCATAAAGCACTTTGGGATCAAAACAAAAAGGTGAGGATACTACCCCGTTATACCAGCTATCAGCATTTATACTTTTGAGGGTTGTTCCGTTTTTATCAACAATCCTGAAATTGCTGTTGACTACCTGCATAACATGGTTGGGACCAACCGCGCAGTAAGGATCGGGAGGAATAGAATTTGAATAGCCGAGTCCCCTGAAATTCTTAAAAAGAATCAGCGTATCAACCAATTCCGATGGCAGACTTGTATCATATACGAGGTTTGATCCTTCAGGAGCGAGAGCATCAATTGCGTATTTATCATTCTCAAGAGCTTTTGGTCCAAAGTGATTGAACAGACGGGGATGTTTGCTCCCTTCACCCATCAGTTCCGTAAAGTTATCGGTGTTTTTTACAACGCCGCTGGCAACACTGCCACTTGCAGGACCGTTGTAAGCTACCTGTGCCTTTGAAATTGAGATACCTAAAAATATCATCAAAAAGGCGTAAAAAACATTTTTCATTTGTGCACCATAATTATTAATAAAACTTCTGTCCCTATACCAAAAAATAAGGAAATAATTTGAAAGTTCCCTCCCGGAATCCATAATTGTGATAAGTATTACTCCGGACAATTCCTGCGGTTTGTCTCTGCTAATCAAAATCCTTTTTTATGCCTCAGGTACTACTGAGCAGCAGCAGACTGACATAAACATTAACTATGCCGCCTTACTTAAGGAGAATAATTTTTCCACTGTTATTAATTTTTCTTCCGCCTGAAAATTCCGCGCTGATCACATAAAAGTATAAACCGCTTGGAAGATTTGCGGCTTCAAAATAAATAGTGTTCGTTCCGGCTTGCAGCCGATAATCCTGCATCGATATTTCTTCACCGATTGAATTGTAAATAAACAGCCTGACGTTTGAAGATTCAGTAATATTCACCGAGAAATTTGCTGCGGCATTAAATGGGTTTGGATAAACATCAACGCGTATTGATTTTTCCCCGGGCGAATCAGGCTGGTTTTTAATTCCTGTTAGCGGAGAATACTTAAAATCAGCGATAAGCGGACAGTGGTCAGCCGCCGATGCTGTTGAAGCCGAGCTCATTCCATAAAACTGCAGGCTGTCCTCAGGTATTGAGGGACTGAACATAACAAATTTATTTTGCAGTGTAAGTACTGAGCCTGAATAGATTATCACATCAAGCCTCCCCGGGCTGTAAGAGCTTCCCGTATCGTACCAGGTAAAAGCTGAGGGTTCGCCGGTTGCGCCGGGGACCGCGTCTTCAAAATCCGTTTCATCCCAGTCGGGATTGAAGTCGGGTCCATAACCCGATTCGTTTTTGATATTGCCTTTAACGAGCGTTTCGAGCTGTTCCGCATATCCGACAAGATTAAAATCGCCGGCAAGAATAACCGGAGTGCCAGTTTCTATATCCGGGGCTTCTTCAGGATCTTTTGCTTTCCTTATAAATGCCATTATCGCATCAATCTCATCCTGGCGGGCGGCATTATTCTGGCAGCAGGGCGTATGTGCCGAAACAAATAGCAGATCGCCCCCGGTTTTTGCTGAGAGATCGAGTAAAAAAGCAGTATTGCCATGGGTGCCTGCGATTCCCTGAATCGGGAATACCTGCTTCACGGGATACCTGCCGGCATACCAGGTATCGGCTCCGGCTCCCGAAACGTGCCACATCTCACCCGGTCCGGAAGGCAGAAATTCTTCGAGCAGGCTGCTTATCTGTGCCGCACCATTATTGTATATTTCCTGAAGTCCGATAATATCGGGATCGGCGGTTCTGAAAACCTGGCGGAAATATTCTTTTTTTGCGGGATCGAAAAGCCCGTCCAGTTCAATATTATAACTCATTACACGGATATGTGAAGAATCCTGTTTTTTGAGGGAATACTCAGCAAAAGGAAAATGCAGCGCATTGGTCATTGAATACTCAATAAATCCGTTATCGGGCAGCCTGTCACCGCACGAGTTATTTTCGAGCAGGGCAATCCTGAGTGCGGAAGCCCATGGCACAGGAAAGCCTCCGGGCGCAGTGTTTTTTTTCAGAATTACTTCGAATACATCTGAGGAAATTGTCGGTCCCGAAACAAGCCCGATATCCTGATGCCGGATTGAACGTGAAGTCGAATTGTAATAATACCTTCCGCTCCTGCTGCCGAAATCGAATGTGATCTCTGCGCCCATTCCTTCATAAGCCAGTCCGGTTGTGGAATTCATATCTGTATCGAGCAGAATCCTGATTGAGTTATTTTCCTGGAGATTAAACTCACCGCCCACCTTAAAATATAGGTAAAGATAAGAATCATCATCGGTGATCTTCAGATCGGTGAAGTCGATAACGCCGCAATTCGGGTCGCCCCCGGGATCGCCGTAAAGAACCGGGATATCCTGCCAGTCATCGAAAAACCCGTCGATAACAATGTCCTGAGCTGAAAGAATTGTGAACGGAAATAATAATAGAAATAAAATTTTCATAATAGCCGGAAAAATATAATAATCTACAATTTACGGGAAAAGTGGGAGAAACAGGCTCCGCGATCAGATTTTCACGGGATACATTCTGAACAAGCTGCCTGAAATCGGCAGTGAGGTATCAAATATAGTAAATCCCTCACGTCAAAGGTTATTCTAATACGGTGTGTTTTTCTAAGAATTAATTGCGGTAAATTATTATTTTACAATTCGGCACAGAAACTAATTCAGGCAGATACAATAAACAGAAGGTTCTGTTTTTCGGTTCAATTACAACTCATATTCGTACTATATACAAAGGGTATAGCGGGATGTTATAGCGCATTATAAAGAGACAATAGACTATGAAAAAATATTTGCCTTTTTTTACTGTTTTCCTTTCCATTCTGATAATTGGTTGTGATAAAAAGCAAAATTCAAACCTATCAGACGAGCAGAATATTGATATTTCAGTAAATCCGACCGTGGAACTATTTAGTTTAATACATCATCTTGCCGGTGACAAGCAATACAATGAAAACCTGATTCCAGATTATCTTAAAAAAGTTGATAGACATTTTGAACACCTGAAAAATCATTCCGCTATTAATTTTGCAAAAGAATGCAACAGTCTGTTTCAGATCAATGGCGATGCACCAATGGCTTTGGCAGTCTATATCGGGCAGCCTCCACAATTAGAACCTAAAATAAACTTGTCAGCTTTGCCAAAAGACTTTGACCCCCGATGGGATTCAACACTTATCAGCAATTATCTCAAACATGCCAGAGAGTTTGCTGTTGAAAGTGAATTTATGAAATTTCACATTAAACAGAATGAGTTTCATAAAGAGTCAGTTGAAAACTTAAAAGAGATGTTTTTCAAAGAGAATATCATAGAACGGTTTTTCACATTCTTTGGATATTATCCGGACAACTTCAGGATAAATATTGCCCTGCTTAATGGCAGTTGTAACTATGGTTATAAAACAGAATTGCCTGATGGTAAAATTGAATCGGTTTGTTTACTTGGAGCAAGAGACCCAAAATGGTTTCAAAGTACCCCTACTTATAGTAAAAAATGGTTTTTACCTGTAATTATCCATGAGTTTTGTCATTCATACATTAATCCCCTGATTATCAGCAAGCCCGAAGAATTTAAAGCTATCGGAGATACTATTTTAAAATCACATTATGATGCAATGAGAAAAAAAGGATATGATGTCTGGAATGTCGTCCTCAATGAGTACCTGGTCCGAGCCTGTACTATTAAGTTTCTCAAAGAGCATGAGGGAATTGATGAGGCGGAAAGAAATATAAAAAATGATAAATTGAATGGGTTTGTAGAAATAGAAGGTTTGGTTCAATTACTGGAGGAGTATGAAAACCACCGAAATGAATACCCGGAAATAGAATCCTTTTTGCCGGAGATCAAAAAGTATTTTAAATCAAAAATTTTTAACAATGAAGAATAATAACACGCAAAAAAAACATAGGGCAAAAAGCGCTAAATTAGAACATCGTAACAATTAATAAACGGCTTGGTAACTTGACAGGCAGGCACTTCGAAATGCCAAACGTTTCATATTGCCAATCCGTTAGCGGCAAGTTGATCACAGAAAATCAGAATAACTATTAAAAAAAGATGAAAGAATGAAATCTGAATTTGCTATTATTTTATTTTTGACCACCGTTATATTTTACAATAACAGCATAGGACATGTTACAAATAGTACAAAAACTTCAATTGACAGTCTAATTGAAGTAATAATGAAAGAAACTGGAATAGTTGGGATTGGAGCATCTCTCATCGTTGATAAAGAAGTGGTTTGGACAAAGGGTTATGGCTATGCGGATAATGAAAATAAAATACCTTTTACGCCCACAACGATAATGAATATTGCTTCAATTAGTAAGACTTTTACAGGAGTATGTATAATGAAAGCAGTTGAAGATGGAAAAGTTTCGCTTGACGAAGACATCAACAGATATTTGCCTTTCAAAGTAATTAATCCCAATTGTCCCAATGACAAAATAACATTACGGCATTTGGCAACTCATACTTCAGGGTTGGTTGACAGACATCCAATTTATAGTGAGCACTATTTCTATGACGGTAAAAAGCCAGAACCTTTGGGCGAGTTCTTGAAAAGTTACTTTGTACAAGGTGGCAAAAACTATTCAAACGACAATTTTTTAAATGCAAAGCCCGGTGAAAACAGAGCTTATTCAAATATTGGAGCAGGTTTAGCAGGATATATTGTTGAATTACAAACTGGTATGAAGTTAAATGACTATGCCAAAAAAAATATTTTCAAACCACTAAAAATGTCAAATACAGGCTGGGCTTTATCTGAAATAAAGATTGAAAATCATTCAAAGCTTTACAGAAAAAAAGGCGATAATATTGAACAAATCCAATTTTATGAATTAACAACCTATCCTGATGGCGGAGTAAGAACCTCTGTAAGTGAATTATCTAAATTTTTCATTAGCCTTTTAAACGATGGGAAATATAAGAACACACGAATTTTGAAAAGTGAAACTGTTGAAGAAATGCTTCGTTTTCAATATACAGAGACCAATTCACCTGAAAATGTGAACATAAAAAAGCTTAATCAAGGTATTTTTTGGGCTACCAAATTAGGTGCAACCCGAATAGGGCATAACGGTTCTGACCCGGGTGTCAGAACTTTTATGCTTTCGGATTTGACTAAAGAAATTGGGGTAATTATATTTTTCAATACAGAATTAAATGATGAAAATGAAGGTAAATTCTTTGATATTTATGAAGAACTGTACAAATATGGAGAAGGCTTAAAAACAAAACAACCAGCCGCTAACAGCGTGTATAAGAATTAGCGACTTGAGTGCTAAATAAAAGGTCAGTGCCAGGCTGAAAATCAAGTGCTTTTTAATCCGCTGCTGCTCATACAAGAGACCGTTATATGCCGCATGTTAAAAAAGCTGTTTCGCTGATAAATCATGAGTTTAAAATGGAAAATATCATAGATAAAATTCGAACCGAATTAGAACATAGTATTGACGAGAAAACTCAGGCGACAAGTCAAAATTTCTTCAAAGAAAAGATAGAGTTTTATGGTGTCAAGGTTCCAATTGTAAACAAGATTAGTAAGGAGTATTTTAAACTGATTGATTTTAAAACTAAATCAGAAATATTTAACCTCTGCGAGATTTTATGGCAATCGGGATTTATAGAAGAATCATTTATTGCCTGTAATTGGTCATATTATATTCATAAAAAATACGAGCCGGGAGATTTTCAAATATTTGAGAAATGGATTAATACTTACGTAAATAATTGGGCTTCGTGTGATACATTATGTAATCATACGATAGGTGAATTTATTGAGATGTATCCTGAGTATTCAATAAGGTTAAAAGATTTTGCTAAATCGGATAACAGATGGCTGCGCCGTGCTTCATCAGTAACTTTGATTATACCAGCCAGAAAGGGAAAATTTCTCAATGAGATACTCGAAATTGCAGATATTTTGCTGCTCGATAAAGATGATTTGGTTCAAAAAGGGTATGGATGGATGTTAAAAGCTGCCAGCGAAAAGAACCAACGTGAAATCTTTGATTATGTAATAAAAAACAAATTCACTATGCCTCGTACAGCATTACGATATGCGATTGAAAAAATGCCAAAGGACTTGAAAAGCAAGGCTATGGAGAGATAAGTCTGACAAATAAAAAATGACTGAAATGATATTACAAATGCACGATGGCACAGCAAGCAGTTATAAAACATTGGGGGCGAAGTTGTTATTCACGCCTCGGTTCTCTCGTCATAGTTCATTATACTTTTATTGTGAAGCAGCTCCGAAAACCACCGCTGCTCATACATGCAACCGTTGTACCTGACCCTGAAAAAAAGACAACATAAGATTAAACCTTCGAAAAAAGTTGAAACATGATTACAAAACCAAGAGTAAAAATCTGCTGCATAAAGAGTATTGAAGAAGCGAAAATGGCAATTGAATACGGCGCTTCTGCATTAGGTTTGGTTGGTCATATGCCAAGCGGACCAGGTATAATAGGAGATGAACTCATTTATCAAATTGCCAAAGCAGCGCCGCCGCCTATTTCAACATTTTTACTGACGAGTGAAACGAAACCACAGGATATTATACTGCATTATCGAAGGGTAAACACTACGACAATTCAGATTGTGGACGAGTTAGAAAACCGGGAGTATAAATTGCTCAGGAACGAATTACCTAACGTTAAATTGGTGCAGGTCATTCACGTAATTGACGAAAATTCAGTAAAAGAAGCCATTGAAATATCTGATTTTGTTGATGCAATTTTATTGGACAGCGGAAACCCTAATTTAGCGGTCAAAGAATTGGGCGGAACAGGAAGAACTCACAATTGGGAACTGAGCCGGGAAATAAGAAAATCAATTCCAATTCCTTTGTTTCTTGCCGGCGGACTTAACAAAGACAATGTAAGCCTGGCAATTAAAACAGTTGAGCCTTTTGGACTTGACCTTTGCAGCGGCGTTAGGACAGATGGAAAACTTGACCGCCAAAAACTTAAAGACTTTTTTAATGCAATTGGATACTGAAACAAACGGCAAAAAGAAGGGTGAAGGCACAACATTGTATAGGCGATAATGCTCCCTATCAGCCGCACCCGGCTTATATTAAACATTACGCAGCAGGCTTTACTAATAAACAGGTCGAAATTTTAATTTATTTTTGGAATAATTATGAATCAACTATTATCAATTTTTATGCTTTTATTATTATCCTTTCATAATATGGAATTAACGGCTCAGAAATATGAATTGGTGTGGTCAGAAGAATTTGACACACCGGGCAATGTAAACCCGGAATTTTGGGCTTTCGAAGAAGGATATGTGCGCAATAATGAGAAGCAGTACTACACCGAAAATCGTGCTGAAAATTGTCGTGTTGAGAATGGTATATTGGTCATAGAAGCCAGAAAGGAGAATTACAAAAATTCCGACTACTCTTCAGCCAGCATCACAACACAGAACCTTAAAGAGTTTCTTTACGGAAGAATTGAAGTGAAAGCAAAACTTCCCTCCGGCAGAGGTATGTGGCCCGCTATATGGACCTTGGGGAGCAATATTGAGAAGGCGGGCTGGCCTTTATGCGGAGAAATTGATATAATGGAAAATGTTGGTTACGATCCCAATAAAGTCCATGGAAATATCCATACAAAATCGTTCAATCATAACCTTGGTACGAATAAAGGCAGCTTTGTAAAAGATGAAAGTCTTAGCGAAGAATATCACATATATGCTATAGACTGGACTCCCGAAAAAATTGATTTTTTTCTGGATGACAAGAAATATTTTACTTTTAATAATGATAAGAATGGGGATCAGGATTCATGGCCCTTCGATAAACCGCAATATTTGATTTTAAACCTTGCTGTCGGAGGATTTTGGGGAGGCAGGGAGGGCATAGATGACAATATCTTTCCTCAATTTTTCAAAATTGATTATGTCCGATATTACAAAATTGTGGAATAGAATCAACACTGTGCAACTATATTTAAGGTGCATGTCCGCCCAACACTCGGTATAAAAAGATGCAGGGATAGCAGGTTATTCACGGATTGCAGCCCCAAATCCCTTTCCGGGCATATTGTCAAACATTGTATATCTGCTAAATAAGAATGTGCATATAATTAAACAGGAAATAATATTAAGAACGAATTAACAACCAAATATTTCATTGATAGAAAAGAAAGGAGAACATGGCTCGAAACTAATTTTGAGACAGAAGATGAAATTTGGCTGGAGTATCCGGTTAAGAAGACAGGTAATAAACGAATCTTATACAATGATGCGGTTGAAGAAGCTCTTTGTTTTGGATGGATTGATAGTACTATTAAATCACTTAACAAAGATACCATTATTCAAAGATTTTGTAAGAGAAGAGAAAACTCCACATTCTCACAACCAAACATTGAACGATTGAAATGGCTCTTTGAAAAAAATTTGATTCACAATTCTATTAGGAAAGAAGTATTTAAAATAATTCAACAAAAATTCGTTTTTCCGGAAGATATAATAAAGAAATTGGAAGTAGATAAGGTTGTTTGGGAAAATTATAAAGCCTTTTCAGAACCATATAAACGAATCAGGATTGCATATATTGATAGTGCAAGAAAAAGGTCTGATGAATTCGACAAACGATTGAACAACTTCATTAAAAAGACAAAAGAGAATCATCTCATTAAAGGATTCGGGGGAATTGATAAATACTATTAACGGTAGAACTGCTGTCAAAATTTTGCTTATTTCGTTGTTTGTCAGCCAAGAAAAAACTGCACACAATCTTAAAAAGGAAATACTATGAAGAAAAAAATATGTGTGTTTCTATTTGATGGGTATTCTGATTGGGAAATATCTTATTTGACTCCGGAGATTATTAAAGATGAACGGTTTGATTTGGTTTATTTCTCTGAGACTGGAAATGAAGTAACTTCAATGGGCGGCTTACATGTGATTCCAACTACATCACTCGATAATTTGAAAATTGAAGAGGTGCATTTGTTAATATACTGCTTCACAGATTCGGAAAAAATGGTTTTATAAATATTGATCATGTTTATAAGAATCACGATATTGTTAGTTCATGGAAAATTTTTGTACCGTATTCAAGTCCGGGAGACGATTCATATCCACATTTAATTCTTAGTAGACCAATTGTCGCTGGACCAAATACTTGTTGGACTGAAACTTTTCTAGTTGTAGGCCCATTTACAAATGAAAATATTGCTAAAAATGTGGCAGGTTATATGACTACGTCGTTTTTACGTTTTATGATTTTACTTGCAAAAAGCACACAACATATCACAAAAAAACTATGTATTCGTTCCACAACAGGATTTTACCGAAACCTGGACAGACGAAAAACTTTACGCCAAATACGGCTTAACATCCGAAGAAATTGCATTTATCGAGAGTATGATCCGCCCGATGGATATAGCGAAAAATGGCAGCGAAAATGAATAATAAAAACCTGTCTCTGTCTCCGGCGGATACAAATTCATTATATGGCGAAATTAAAGAATTAATTGAGCAGAGCCGTCAGCAAGTTGCAGTAACGGTTAATTCTGCTTTATCAATGCTTTACTGGCAGGTGGGAAAATGCATCAACGATCATATTTTAGGGTACCGGCGCGCAGGTTACGGGGAACAGATCGTACAAACTCTTTCCGTTCAATTGAGTGTTGAATATGGAAAGGGCTGGAGCGAAAAGCATCTCCGGCATTGTCTTCGCGCTGCGGAGACTTTCCCCGACCGGCAAATTTTCTACGCACTGAGTAGAGAATTGAGCTGGACTCATTTACGTTCATTTATTTATATCGACAGTCCGGTAAAAAGAGAATTTTACATTGAAATTTGCAAGCTTGAAAAGTGGAGCACAAGAACATTGCAGGACCGGATTAATTCAATGCTTTTTGAGCGCACAGCCATCAGCAAAAAACCCGAACTTACAATTCAGAACGATCTGGCAAAGCTCAAAAAGGAGAGACAATTATCGCCGGACCTTGTATTCAGAGACCCATATCTTCTTGATTTCCTGGGATTGAAGGATACCTATTCCGAAAAAGATCTGGAAACTGCCATACTAGTGGAATTACAAAAATTTATTATAGAAATAGGTTCCGATTTTGCTTTTATGGCACGTCAGAAAAGAATAATAATTGACAATACAGATTATTATATCGATTTGCTTTTCTTCCACCGTCGGTTGAAATGCCTGGTGGCAATAGAGTTAAAACTGGAAAAATTTGAGGCTGCACACAAAGGTCAGATGGAATTGTATCTCCGCTGGCTCGAAAAACACGAAAAGATGCCGGATGAAAACCTTCCTGTTGGTTTAATACTTTGTGCAGCAAAAAACGAGGAACATATAGAACTTATGCAATTGGAGAAAAGCAATATAAAAGTTGCAGAATTCCTTACAAAATTGCCTGAAATGAAAATCCTTGAGCAAAAACTTCAAATTGCAATTGAAATTGCAAGGAATAGAACAAAGCAAACCGATGAGCAAAAAAGAATTTTCCCACACCGGCAGTAAATTATCTGTATCATGATTTTTGGGATTAAAAGATTTGCAGGATTATGGCAAAAATAACAGTTGAAAAAGCGGAGATAAGCATAATAACGGTAGCAGAGCGCGATTACATTTCGCTCACAGATATGGCCAACGCCAGGGAAAGCGGGAGCCGTGCCGCTGATATAATTAAAAATTGGCTGAGGACACGCTACACACTTGAATTTTTGGGCACCTGGGAGCTAATCCACAATCCCGATTTTAAAGTGGTGGAATTTAACCACTTTAAAATGCAAGCCGGTTTACCCGGCTTTGTGATGAGTGTTTCAGAATGGATCGATAAAACCAATGCTATCGGTATTATCGTAAAAAAAGGAAAGTACGGCGGCACTTATGCCCATAAAGACATTGCATTTGAATTTATGTCAATCCAAAAAATAGAAATTTTAAAAAGCCTCGTTTATAACGGGGCAAAAAAGAAAAAACTTGAAATAACAGACCTGGTTTTAGATAGGATTTCTCTTGAGCTTTCTATAATTGAGAATAAAGGTTTTGCAGATTATTTTATACTTTACTCTCGAATAATTGAAATTTGCAATGAGCTTAATTTAGTGCGATCTCCTGGAAGAGGTAGTGCCGCAGGTTCTTTAATTAATTATTGTTTAGACATAACAAAGCTTAATCCTCTAAATCATAGTTTAATCTTTGAAAGATTTATTAATTACAAAAGAACCAAATCACCTGATATTGACATAGACATACCTAAAGGATACCAAAACAAAGTAATCAACATACTAAAGCAAAAATATCAAGAATATAATACTTATTTTATTGCTTTTACACCTCAAAGGGAATCAGACTACGAAGACATTTTTTATAATAATATTTCATATAAAAAACACCCTTGCGGTATTGTTATCATAAATGAAACACTGACAGATTCAGTTATTAATTATAAAAATCAAGAATACTATCTTGTTTCAGACATTTCAAAAGATAGAGTATATTCCAATAAAATAGATATTTTAGAACTTGGTTATTTAAATAGGCTTCAGCTAATTGTTGAGCAAATTGGGAAGGAATACCATCCATTCAACATACCTACTAATGATAAATCGGTTTTTGCTTTATTGTCGCGCGGTGAAAATGAAAATATCTTTCAGTTTAATACTCCACCAATGTGTAGGATTTTGAGTGATTTTAAGCCAGAAAATATAAATGACTTATCCGTATTAAATGCAACTTATAGACCTGGTCTGTTAGAATTAATACCAAAGCTAATTGAAAGCAAGAATTATAATTATGAGCGTTTCCGAAATCCTTTAATAAATAAGCTATTGGAAGAAACATATGGAATTTTAGTTTACCAAGAGACATTCCTAGAATTGCTAAACCAAATAGCCGGTTTTTCATATGAAGTTGCTGATATTTGGAGAGTAAAACTTTTTAAGTCAAAATCTAATGATACTACAAATTTATTGAGTGATTTTTTTGAAATCTTCACAAAGAAAATCAATTATTTATGTAAAAAAGATGTCATTAGATTACTGGATATGATTGAGAATAATCTTAATAGGACCTTTCTAAAATCACATTCATTAAGCTATTCATTAATTGGATATTGGGGAGCCTTCTACAAAATTCATTTTAATTCAGTTTTTGAAAAAATATTTAGTCAAGATATAAACTATGAAACCTTTGAATTTTATAAAAGTTAAAGAAGAATTGATAAATAGCCAGCCTAAAAGCCATACATATTTGCAATTCGCACAAGCCTACACATTGACCAAAAATTGCAAAAGAGCCACCAAAGTCAACGCACGGCAGACAGAAACGAAGTAGCAAATTGAAAGGTATAAATGACAGAAAAACAGAACACCAGTTGCCAACACGCGGTATAGTTAATTGTCGGTGCAGTGCGTATTCAAGCGGCACAGCTTGTATCAAAGGCACTTGTAACCTGAAAGGAAAGTGCTTCGAAACCTGCCGGCAGAGGAATAAAACCACCGTGCTGCACAGAGCAAAAAAAACTCCGCGATAAAATTCAGTCAAGCCGCTATTTTGATATAATAAGCTGCTGCAAAACCAATCTTTAACGAGGCTTCTCAGCCCTAAAATATTTTGTGAATAAATTGCGGATAATTATTATTTTAAGACACGGTGAAGAAAATTGTTAAGGCATTAATAATAACCGTGAAACGCTGTTATTCGGTTTTTATGTAGTTTTGCAGGTTTTTCCCGTAATATATATGATATTTTATAACTTATATTCCTACTATATATAATGGGTATAGCGGGAAGTTACCAACAAGGCGAAGAAAAAAAGAAAACGTCACTGAAATGACTGAAAAAATGGTTTGAGAAAAAAAATGAGAATGAAAGAAAAAGATTTAGTTTTTTGCCGACCCGCAGAAAAGAAAAGGAAAGCCGACACACATTGCACACATTTGCAAATCGTACAAGCCGTCTCACAAGCCAAAATTTGCAAAAGAGTGCAACTTTTCCCAACCCACTAAAAAGAATAGTATATGAAATTTATAGACAGATTAATACCATTCTTAAACAATGAAGTTTTTGAAGAAAATATGCTCACTGCATATTGGGTAATTGTGTTGATTGTAATATTTATTGTAGCATTAGTTTACTTGCAAATTCATTTCTTTAAAATCAAAAAGAATATAAATCTATTACAATCTTCAAAAAGTAAGAAATTACAAAAAATATGGGATGCATATCAAGGAACATTTTGTGATTATGGAAACAACCGTAAAACTATTGAGTTCTCTGAAACATATTTTAATGAGCAGAATATCTTATATTTTTGTTTGAATCTACGTGTTGTTAACAACGTTTCCAATTCTCTTATTGGATTTGGAATTTTAGGAACTTTTGTCGGTTTGACTTATGGAATTGCGGATTCAAATTTTGAAACCACAGAAGCAATCAAAGGTAGTATAAATAATCTTCTTGCAGGAATGGGTACTGCTTTTGTCTCCTCAATTTGGGGTATGGGGCTTTCATTAGTATTTGCCAATATATTTAAAATTTGGCAGTCTAAGATTACGAAAAGCATACAAAAATTATGTTTGCAATTAGATGAAGAATATAAAATAAAACAACACGACCTAGAAATTTTTCATCAAAACAACCAAAGAAAAATAATTAATGAAATTTTCAACGAATATCTTGTCGCTGAGACAGATGAGGGAAAACAATTACCTAAGAATGTATTTCGTCAATTGTTAGATGAATCAGTTAAACAGACAGCTTCATTGCAAACGTTTTCTGACGACTTAGGTGAGAGTATTAATTTGGCAATGGAAAAACTTGTTGCAGATAATAATGAACAAATAAGCCAGTTAATTGAACAAAAGCTTGTTCCTGTACTTGAAGATTTAAAACAAATAAAGCAAGATTCAGGTACGCAAGTAATTGAAAATGCAGTTGATAGATTGGCAAATTCGATGAAATCAATGATGGAAGAGTTTAAAAGTACTGTGACAAGTGACACTAAGAATGAAATGGAAGGACTTATTAAGAGGCTAACAGTTGTCTCCGAATCTCTCTCAGGAATTCCAGATTCAATGACAGATATAACACTTCAGGTTACTGAAGTCATTGAAGCATTAAAAGAAACAGTTATTGAGAATATAAATCAATCACGGACACAAGCACAAGAAATTAGTAAGCAAAATCAAGAAACATTCTCTGCAGCTACTAATGAATATAAATCAACAGTTGAAGATATACAAGCACATATGGAATTGTTACTTTCAACACAAAAAGACAATATAAAGCAGGTTTCTGAATTAACTGATGAAATTAAAGCCACTCTTACTCAAAACAGTCAGGTAAATCAGCAATTTGACTCAATGATTCAGAAATCCAAAATCGTTGCTCAATTGATTGAAGATGTATCAAATAAATTTGAAAACAACTCTAATTCCCTTTCTGAAGCTTCAAATAATCTAAAGTCTTCAATTTCTCATTTTGGTGAAAGTATAAATACGTACATCGATAGAAATGAAAATCTGCTTATTGAGCAGGAAGAAACATTATTGAAAACTAAGGACATTGCAGCGGAATACGGCAGTCGGTTTGAAACTATTGAAAGTGGTTTATCAAGTATCTTTGACCAAATTCAATCAGGACTTAAAGATTATCAAAAAACTACCGCAGAAAACTTAAATAAATATTTAACAGAATTTTCCACTACTCTATCAAAGGCTCATGAAGGTTTAGAAAGTACTGTGGCAGGTTTAACTGAAATAAATGAAGAATTAACTGAGCAAATAGATAAACTGGTTGCCATCAAATGAGTAAGAAAATAATTGAAATAGAAGATGACAATCAATTCAGCCTTTCTACAGGAGACCTAATGGCTGCATTATTATTAATCTTTGTTCTCTTATTGATTGGAACAATGTTAAGATTACAGGAAGAATTTGATAGTAAAAGTGATATTGCTGAGAGATATAAAGAACTTCAGATAGAACTTTATAATGATCTGTACAATGAATTTGAAAAAGATCTTGTGAAATGGGACGCAGAAATTGATTCAACACTTACAATTAGATTTAAAGAACCTGATGTGCTTTTTGATGCAGGTAGTTCTAATCTCCAAAATTCATTTTCTGATATTTTGAATGATTTTTTCCCTATGTATATTAAAGTCCTACAAAATCAAAAATATATAGCCCACATTGAAGAAATTAGAATTGAAGGGCATACTTCAATAGAAGGACGATATGGCATGGATGAACAAGAAGCATATTTCTACAATATGGAATTATCACAAGATAGAACACGTTCAGTTTTACAATATTGCTTAACCCTTTTAGATAATGACAAAGAACTATGGACAAGAAAAAGAGCAACAGCAAATGGTTTATCTTCGGTAAAACCAATTGCCGAAAATGAAACAGAGGCAGGAAGAAAGCAAAATCGAAGAGTTGAATTTAGAATAAAAACCGATGCAGAAGAGCAAATAAGAGAAATGCTAAGATATGCAGAAAATTAAAGAAATATTAAATTGGCATTTTAACACAGGGGATTTTAAATACACTGCTGAACATCTTTTCTCTGAACATACTAAAAAGAAGATCAATGAAACAATAATCTCATTAAACAAATTGACAGACAGACTAAAAGATGGCAGTGAACTTCCTGAAAAAAAATTAATTAAAGATGTATATGATTTATTTTTAGGAAATTATCAAAACCCATCATTTTCCATTAGTAAAAGAGATGTTCGTGCCTTAATTTGGGCATTAGATTTTCAACCAAGTTCAGATAATGAGATAATATTGTTTTCAAATAAATTGGATTCGGCTATATACTTAATTTCTCACAATTGGAAAGATTCTTTTATTATAAGCCTATGGCATATTCTATTAAAGAATTGGTCTAATTTGTTGATTTTTGAAGACCAACGTATAACTTTAATACGATTACTTGAAGAAAAATGCAAGAGATATAATAAAGGAAGAAAAGATATTTTAAAAATCTCAACCCAAATAGACTTGTTCTTACAAAATGATTCTCCCCATAAATTTGCAACATTGCTCTTTAAGAGGAATATTCTGATAAGTTATGCTTACGAGCTATTAAATCAGAAAGAACATATAATTAATTACGATTATTTTGCTTCTGTAGTAAATGAATATATTATCCTAATTGGAAATAAGAATAATAATTCTGAGCTAATCTCAGGAGTATATATGTTTTTGCATAAGCATAACAATAAGAAAACCAGCTTGATAATTTGTTCTCAAATTATAAATCAAGAAAAATTCAATAACAATGAAGAAATAATAAAGAATGAAACTGTAAAGCTTATTGGAGACCCGGTTAAGGTATATGAATGGAGATATAGTGAGCTTAAAGAAAAAGAACAACAAGAAGTTGAACAAGCAAGAAAAAAATTAAATATTCTTCTAAATAAACATTTCATTGATGTTTTCTTCGAAAGATTAGTCCAAGATGACAGACGAAAAAAATATTGGACAAAATTTATTAATAAAATAGATGATATAAAATTTAGTGGAAATAAAGCCAATTATCGATATTTAAAGACCATTGAAAGCGTGTCTAAATATGTTGATTATAGGTATAAAATTACCTCACGTAATCAGAGTACTTGTGCTTTAATAATTTATTCAAAAAATTTCGTCTTTGTAGAGTTCACTGATACAGGAGCTTTATATATCTACAAAAAACAAAATTTTAATGTTAATCTCAACGCAATTGATTCCATGGAAGACTTAAAAACATGGTCAGCCTATAAGTATGCCTGTAAAAATGCGGAACAAAGCGGATACATATATTTAAATGAAGAAGGACGAATTACACATCAAGGTTATTGGGAATCAAGATTTGATGCATGGATGAGAAAATACTATTATGATTAAAATTAATTATCATAACGACTACTTAGAACTGTATTATGAAACTCCGCAAGGAGATATAGTGGAATTCGAGCACTGGTTATCTGTAATGGATAATCCAATATATTTCAATGTTCTTAATGATTTAATTGTAAACGGCATTGCAAATTTTATTGACCCAAAACGCATTTCAATTTATTATGAGGACATATCTCAGATTGATAGTTTTGAGTATAAAGCATTGGGCTTCCCGGAACAATACCCTTATGATATATTTTTAGATATATCAGGTGGTGGGTTAAGAGATATTAATTTGAAAATACGCTTCTATTTTCAGGATTTTGCTCATGGCAATGGATCCGGAGAAAATCTCTTTTTTGATAAGCATAGAATCGGAGCCTATCTTAAAAATGAACTCGAATTTTTGTTAAGTTCAAAACAATTTGTCCTATTAAGTGAGATTAAAAGATTTAATCAAATCCAATTTTTAAATTCAACTTCTGTTCTGAAAGAGTTATCGAAAATTCAAGAACTTGCAGTACAGGCAAATGCAGTACTTTCAAAAATTCTAATTGACACTTCAATCATTGCTCCCCAAAAAATAAAATTTGAAATATCATCAATTGGTAATGATAGATATAAACTGTCTCCAATTATTGAGAATATTGATACTAAGAAATTTCAAAATTCATTCGAATTATTTCCAAAAGTAAAATCAGAATACAGTATCAAGGATAACAACAAGAAAGTAAGAATTGTAATTAATGAAGAAGAAAATGAAGAATCCCAAAGCTTAAAGAAAGAACTTCAGAAACTAAAACAACAAAACAAATTCACTGGAGACGAATTAAACGATGTTTACAATAATCTGACTAAGTTTTGGGATGCAGACATTATTGATTTAGATGATTTTAGCAAGAGAGTTTTGGAACTTGGGATCTACAAGCCTCGTTTCTATCCCTTTATTAGCCCATATAAATCAGAATGGATTCCCGGTATTGTGATTGAAGATAAGAAAGAAGGAACCAGACACGTTACAATTAAAAATATTAAAGAACTTGAAGAACTAAAACTATTAGTAAATGTAAGCAAAAATGAAGGACGCAATTCGGTTTCATTCAAAGGGGAGGATATCGATTTAACTCATATTGATTCTATAATAGAAAATGCACAAAATCAACTAAAGAATACTAAGACACCAATTACAACATTAGAAAAGGAAAGAGACAAGCCTGATTCTCAAACAAAGGTGCTTATTATAAAAGAAAATGCTGAAGAAAATGAATATACAGAAGCAAGTAACTTTTTTGAAGATGTTAGTTATAAATTTCATGAAGTAAATAATTTGTCAACTGACATTCAACTTAAAGAGCATCAAAAAAATGGTATTGCATGGCTTCAAACTCTTTCGACTGAGCCATATTTATTACCCGGAGTTCTTCTCGCTGATGACATGGGGCTAGGTAAAACTTTACAAGTTCTTTATTTTATTGAGTGGTATTGTCAAATTCATAAAAATAAACCAGTATTGATTGTTGCTCCTGTATCTTTATTAGAGAATTGGCAAAATGAATATGAAAAGTTTTTCCCTGTACCAAGTTTAAAAACTTTCACTTTGTGGGGTAGCAATGTCAAAAACTATATAATTCCTAACAATAAACAACACACGATAAGTAACCTTAGCGATTCAGCTATTTATCTTACAACTTATGAAACACTTCGAAAACAACAAATTCCATTGGGGCTTATTGACTGGGGTGTTGTTGTTCTTGATGAAGCACAAAAAGTCAAAACTCCTGGAACATTTGTAACGAATGCCGCAAAAGCATTAAAAGCAGGTTTTAAGATTGCAATGACGGGAACACCAGTTGAAAATTCGTTAATGGACTTGTGGTGTATAATTGACTTTTGTAGTCCAGGATTACTTGAAAATGCTAAATTGTTTTCAAAACAGTTTCAAAAACCGCTTAATAATGAGAACGTTAATTTAGAAGAGTTATCAGAAATCCTAAGAAATCGTATTGGCGCAACACTTTTGAGAAGAATGAAATTTGATGTAGCAAAAGATTTACCTTCAATTGAGTATTTTAAACATAATGAAGCTATGCCTAAAATACAATTTGATTCCTATTTGAATGAATTGAATTGCATTGAAGAATTAAAAAAGAAGAACGAATCATCAAGCCCAGTTTTGCAAGGTATTTTTAATTTAAGAAGTATTTCTGACCATCCTTATTTAAAACATTACCAAATAGAAAATATTGAGATTGAGAAATTAATTAATAGTTCAGCTAAACTAAAGAAAGTAGTTTCGATATTATCAGAAATAAAGCAAAAAGAAGAGAAAGCGATTGTTTTTACTGAAAATAAGTCAATGCAAAGAGTTTTAAGAAAAACAATTACTGAATATTTCAAGATAATTCCATCTATCATAAATGGTGAAACACCTACAAATAAATCAAAATTTGATAAATCAAAACTAACACGACAGCAAGAAATTGATAAATATCAAAAAGTTAAAGGTTTTAATGTCATTATAATATCTCCGGTAGCTGCAGGTTTTGGCTTAAATATTACCGAAGCTAATCATGTAATTCATTATACACGCCATTGGAATCCTGCAAAAGAACAACAAGCTACAGATAGGGCATATCGGATAGGACAAAAGAAGCCTGTTAAAGTTTATTATCCTTTTGCAATAGCTCCTAACAACAAATTAAAGACCTTTGATATTATCTTGGATGAATTGTTGCATAGGAAATCGCATCTTGCAACTAGCACATTATTTCCAACTGAACAAATTGAAATTAGTAAAGATGATTTTATTAATTCCATGAATTTTGATTCATCACAAAGAAAAGCTTTAGAAATTACTAATATAGAAGATTTAGACCGTTTAACACCGTTATCATTTGAAGCAGCAATTGCAATACTGTTTGAAAAAAAATTCGATGGAAAATCCTATCTAACTCCTATCTCTAACGACAAGGGTGCAGATATTATATTTTTTGGAGATACAACAAATTTTTTGATTCAGGTTAAGCAGAGTAGTTTTAATCTTGGTATTAGTTCTGGTCAGGAAATTAAATATGCAATTCCAGATTATAAGAATAAATATGAACGAGAATTTATACCTAAGGTAATTACCAACAGTTTTTTTACTAATAATGCTATTGATTTAGCACATCAAAACGATATTGAATTAATTGATAGAGAAACACTTAAAAAGTGGATTAAAGAAAATAATTTAAACATTAATGATATTGATAAAAAACTTAATGAAAGAATATAAGCCACCGCACTCAGCCAAGCACATTTGCAATTCTCACGAGCCAACGCTCAAACCAAAGGCTTGCAAAAGAGCTTCCGCCTCTCCAGCCCACGTAACCGCCTTTCAGGTCGGTTTTAGGGTTGCCCACGCTCAAAAAAACAAAATAAATTTGTGCTTCGTGGATACAGTAGTGCTTTTTGATAAGATTTATGAGAGCTAAATATAAGATAATTAATAAGATAAAATAAAACACCAGTTGCTAACAAGCGGTCATAAAACATTGGGGGTTAAGTGGTTAGGCAAGCGTTCTGCCTCGCATCAAGGTTTGGTATCGGGTGATACAGACGCAGCTCCGATATCCCCAACGTTTCATACACGCAAACGTTGTCTGCAAGGGTAAAAAGACTGACAACCAGACAGATACGATAGTGATAAATTGAAAATAGAAAGGATATAGCTTTTTGACAGGACAGTGCAAATTTGATGGAGATTTATTTTGTTTTTTCTTCCCCCCGCAAAAAAAGAAGAAAGAAACCCCACTCACATTTGGCACATTTGCAAGACCACACGAGCCAGCGCTCAACCGCCCAACGCGGGAGCGGCATTTGAAAAATGATAATAAAAAAGTTAAAAATTATGAATGAAATTATTTGCCCAAACTGCAAAAAGGCTTTCAGAGTTGACGAAGCCGGATTCGCCGACATTCTCAAACAGGTGAGAGATCATCAATTTGAAGAAGAATTGCAAAATCGTTTAAGTCTTGCTGAAAAAGACAAAGAAAGCGCTGTTAAACTCGCCGAAGCAAACCTGAAAAATTCACTGCAGGGAGACCTTGCAAAAAAAGACAAAGAAATAATAGAACTAAAAGCAAAAAGTGAGCAGATACTTGCTGAACAGATTGCAAAGAAAGAAGCTCAGATCTCTGAAATGAAATTGAAGATTGAAAGTGCGGATCTTCAAAAAAGAATATCAGTTACAGAAGCTGTCCTGAAAATTGAAAAGGAACGAGACGAGTTAGCTAATGATCTTAAAAGTAAAGAAACCGAGAAACAATTGCTTGAAAAATCATTAAATGAAAAATTTGCAGCGGAACTGAAGACTAAGGATGATATTATCAAAATGAAAGATGAGGAGATAGCTCTTCGTAAAGATATGAAGCTAAAACTCTCAACAAAAATGCTTGGCGAAACACTTGAACAGCATTGCGAAATTGAATTTAATAAGCTTCGGGCAACGGCTTTTCAAAAAGCCTATTTTGAAAAGGATAACGACGCCAAATCCGGAAGTAAGGGTGATTACGTATATAAGGAAACAGATGACGCCGGAAATGAAATTATTTCAATAATGTTTGAAATGAAAAATGAAGGGGACGAGACCACCACAAAGAAAAGGAACGAGGATTTTTTTAAGGAATTGGACAAAGACCGTTCGGAAAAGAATTGTGAATACGCTGTTCTTGTTACACTTCTGGAGTCAGAGAGCGAACTCTATAATTCAGGCATTGTAGATGTATCTCATAAATATCCTAAAATGTATGTTATCCGTCCTCAATTTTTCATTCCTATTATTACGCTCCTGCGCAATGCGGCAATGAATTCATTGAAATACAGGGCGGAACTTGCATTGGTAAAAAATCAGAACATTGATATTACTAATTTTGAAGACAGCATCAATTCTTTTAAAGAAGGCTTTGCCCGAAATTATGATTTAGCAAGTCGTAAATTTAAGACGGCGATTGAGGAAATTGACAAAACAATTGATCATCTCCAAAAGACAAAAGACGCATTACTGTCTTCGGAAAACAATTTACGCTTAGCCAACAACAAAGCTGAAGATTTAACAATAAAAAAATTGACATTCGGCAACCCTACTATGACTGCAAAATTCGAAGAATTATCCAAAAAGAAAGACAAAGGTTAGATATAAGAATGTGCTGTATAACATACAATAAAGCTTCCGGCAATAATTATTAATGACAAGAAAATGACTTTAAAAGAATTCATAAGACAGTTTGATAAAGAAAATTCGATTGTACTTCTTGAAGGTAAAAGAAATGTTTTAGAGGCAGATAAAGAAAAATTAACGGCGCTTGGAAAAATACTGGCATCAAAAACAGAAAAAATGATATTTAGAAGCGGTAATGCCGAAGGTGCGGATCAATTATTCTCTGAAGGTGTAATTGCAGTTGACGGCAAAAGACTGCAGGTTATCACTCCGTATTACGGACACAGACAAAAAACCAATAAAGCGTATGAGACAATTTCTTTAGACGACATAAATATCGCCGCTGAGCCCGAAGTATTATATCAGTCAAAAAGTAATAAGAAAACTGAATCGCTTATCAGCAAATTTGTCTCCGGCGACAAAAACCGGCTTACAATAAAAGCAGCTTATATAATTCGGGATACTATAAAAGCAATTGGAGCGGACGAAATAAAACCTGCCGCTTTTGGTATATTCTATGACGATTTGGAAAACCCTGGAGCAGGAGGGACGGGTCATACTATGAATGTTTGCAGACATAACAATATCCCGATTATTGACCAAAAAACCTGGTTCAAATGGCTGGAAGAATAATACATCTTTCTGCTTATCTCAGATCCTGTGGGTAGCGCAAACCTTTATTTTATAAATTTAACTGAGGCCGAAAAATTATGACAGACTTTATTGGTGACATTCACGGACATGCAGATAAACTGGAAGAACTGCTGAAAAAATTGGGTTATACAATTGTCAATGGTTCATATAAACATCCTGAAAGGAAAGCCTTATTTGTCGGCGACTATATTGACAGGGGACCACAAATCCGGGAAACACTTCAAATTGTTAAAGCAATGGTAGATAGTGAAAGTGCCGTTGCATTAATGGGCAACCATGAATATAATGCTCTGTGCTTCCATTTCCAGGACAGTAAAGGCGGACACCTCAGAAAACATTCAATCAAAAATATTTTACAGCATTATGAAACACTTAAACAATTTCAAAACAAACAGAAAGAATATGAAAAATATTTAGAATGGTTTATGACGTTGCCGCTTTATTACGAAACTGACACATTCAGAGCTGTTCACGCTTGCTGGGATTACAACAACATTGAATACTTAAGGCTGACACTGGTTGAGGACAGATTGACGGACGATCTTATTTATGAATCAGTAAAAAAGGGAACTGAGTTATACGAAGCTATTGATCAGACATTAAAAGGGAAAGAGATAATAATGCCGAAGGGAGGATCCTTTGTGGATAAGGACGGGAATGAAAGAAACGAAATTAGAATAAAATGGTGGGAAAACCCTCTCGAGATGACCTATAAATCAATCAGTATTTTACCTATTGAGCAGTTGCCGGAACAGCCTGTTAAAGCTTCAGAATTGAAATCAAACAACTACTACCAGCGTGAGGATAAAAAAATATTCTTCGGTCATTATTGGCTTGATGGGGAACCATCCTTATATAGGGAGAATATTTGTTGTTTGGATTATAGTGTGGCAAAACGCGGAAAACTTGTAGCTTACCGCTTTGATGGAGAAAAAAATTTGGACAAAAGAAATTTGATATATGTTTGAGAAAATTGCAGGATATTGGCAATAGGCCGGATATAATACTCCGCCGACAATTTTCGGGGTTCAAGATAATACATTGCTCAGGATGAACATTTGTGATACTGCCCCGCCAGATGCTAATTTGTAATCCATTGAAAAAGAATCTATCTTGAAAAACTGAAGAACACATTATAGATTATTATAGAAAAATTATTAGTTACGGGAGCAACCGGCTATTTAGGAAAGTATTTTACAGCAGAACGTCTTTCTGGAAATTATCGTAATACGCTCATCGTCCTGGATAAAGGCAGGAAAAATCTGCGTAATGATAAGGCGGAAATAAGTGAGGCTGAGTTAACAATGTCAGAAGCGCTGGAAGATATCTGCGTTGTTATAAGCAATTAAGGCGGCCTGAAATACTTGGACGTTGATTACAAGGCAAATGCGAATCTGATTGACTTAGCTAAAAAAATGCGTGATTAAAATGTAAAAATATTAACTGGATAAAGATGCAGATACCACTTAACCACTTCGTGCAATATATAGACGAAACCATATTAAATCGCGGTTATTCGTATTACAAAAACAAACATGTTTACGAACTTGAAGAACTTAGCGCAGGCAAATTTAGCGCCATAGTCGAAGGGACTCAGGATTATACCGTACAATTAACTATTAATAACGGAATAATAACTGAGCATGTCTGCGATTGTCCCTATGATATGGGACCGGTTTGCAAACACATAGCTGCCGTTATATTTTACCTGCAACAAGATGAGTTAGAACTAAATAAAAGAACAAAAAGATTAAAAACAAACCAAGCTTCTGAACCTGTTAAACGAAAATCTGTTGCCCGACAAATTGATGAACTACTCGAAAAAACCACTCACGAAGAACTTAAACAATTTATACGTCAAAATGTATCAGCAAACACTGCATTCAGAAATTTGTTTCTGTCGTCATTTGCCCAACACAATTCCGATGAATCGATAGAGCTATATGCAAAGCAAGTAAAATCTGTTCTTCGTACTGCTTCTGACAGACACGGTTTTATCGACTGGTCGGCATCAAGGTTTGTCGGCAATGCGATTGGCACACTTTTAGATTCGGCTCAAAAACAAATAAATAAACAAAATTATAGAAGCGCTTTTTATATTTCCGCTGCCGTAATGGAACAAATGACTGCAGCCCTGCAATATTCCGATGACAGCAATGGCGATATTGGCGGAAGTATTGACGCGGCTTATGAAATTCTCAATAGCATTTCACAAGAAAAAATATCCGAGGAGATCAGGCAACTAATTATTGAATACTGTTTTTTGGTTTTAGATAAACAGATTTATGCGGGCTGGCATTGGCATATTGATATTTTGCGTCTTGCCGCACAGCTTATAAAAACAGAAGACGAAACCGAACAGATTATTCAGCAAATAGATAAAGCTCAACAGTCAGATTACGAAATTAAAGAGGCACAGAGAATTAAATATTATGTTTTATTAAAAACAAAAGGGGATGCTGCCGCTGAAATATATCTTGAGCAAAATATTACAAATTATAAACTTAGGCGGGAAGCTATAGAAAGATCCCTAAAAAACAAAAATTATGAGAAAGCCATATCATTTGCCAAAGACGGTGTAAATTTTGATTTGAAAGACAGACCGGGATTGGCAGCTGAATGGGTTGACTGGTTGTTAAAAATAGCACAAGCCCAAAACGATTCGGAAAAAATTATTGAATATGCCCGTTTATTATTTATCGGCCATTTCAGGAATGAACAAGATTATTATCAGATACTGAAACAGCATATAAAGCCTGATGCATGGAACACATTTATTGAATCAGTGATTCAAGACATAGCCACAAAAAATCGATGGCTTGATAAAGATTTGATTGCAAGTATTTTTATAAAAGAAGAATGGTGGGACAGACTTTTGGAATTGGTCAAAAAATCACCTGATTTAATAACAATTGATCACTACGAAAAGCATCTTTCAAAACAATACACTGATGAAATAGTTGAATTATATGCTGCAGGAATTTTGAAATATATGGAAAACAGTATGGGAAGAGACCATTACAAAAACGCCTGCAGATATATCCGAAAGATTATTAAACTTGGATCAAGGGATAAAGCGAATGAAATTATTTCCCATTTAAGGAAATTATATCCTAAAAGAAAAGCATTGATGCAAGAACTTAATAATGTATAAAAAAAAGAAAAAAGATTAAAAATTCATTCACTGATAAGGAAATGAGTATTATTAAAGTGAGGCAAACACTCAGTTTTGGCAAGGATGAATTCAGCGTATTATTTCATGCGTATAAATTCGAGGATACTGGAGAATAATTTTAGGATGATGCATTTGCCTTTTTGAATAACAATCAGTCAGTAAACCAATACAGGGTAAAATACAGCATCCCCTTTCCCGGACAAATTAATATTAGTTAATTGCACCTAATTCCCCCCTCCAACAATCATCAAAACTTGCACAATTTGCAAGTTTTGATGATTTAATTTGTATATTTTCTTTATGGCTAATTATATTAATCGCAAAGAGTATATTGACAAATTATTGTCGTACAAGGACAAAGGACTGATAAAAGTAGTAAGCGGATTACGCAGATCGGGCAAAAGCACTTTGTTGCAAATTTTCCGGGATTATCTGCTAAACCAAAGTGTTGCTGAACGGCAGATACAGTTTTACAATTTTGAGCTACCTGAAAACTACCTGAACAAATCATGGAGCGATATTTATTTTGAAATAAAGAAAAAGATGCAGACCACTAAAACGAATTATGTTTTTTTGGATGAGGTGCAGAACATACCGCTTTTCGAAAAATTAGTTGACGGACTTTTTGCCACTGAAAATACTGATATTTACATTACCGGGTCAAATGCTTTTTTATTGAGCAGTGAATTGGCTACTTTATTAAGCGGCCGCTATATAGAAATTTCTATTTTGCCTTTTTCATTCAGGGAATACTTATCTGCCCGCAAAATCGATACGAGGAATAAGTATCTTAATTTTGAAACTTTGTTTTTTGATTACGTAAATGAAACCTCATTGCCAAAGGGTGTGGAATTACGGGAGAGTGGTTTTGACAAAATCTACGAATATCTCGAGGCAATTTACACCACTATAATTGAAAAAGACATAACACAACGGCATCAAATTAATGATAAACGCGCTTTTGCAAATATCGTAAAATTTATGGCTTCTAATATCGGGAACGCACTTTCACCCGGCAATATTTCAAAAACACTAAGGCAGGATGGACAGAACATACATCACTCAACAGTTGAAAAATACCTGGATTATTTGGTTACAAGCTTTGTGTTTTATAAAGTTAACCGATTCGATCTGAAAGGTAAAAAGCAGTTAGCCACCCAGGAAAAGTACTATTTAGTCGATGCCGGCTTGCTAAATGTTTTGGCTGGTAAGGAGCGCATTGCTGACAGAGGTCATATTTTAGAAAATATTGTTTATTTAGAACTTATGCGTAGAGGCAATAAGGTATGGACGGGTACATCGCGAAACACTGAAATTGACTTTGTCTGCAAAAGCCCTGCGGGCGAGATTGAATACTATCAGGTTGCCTGGCAAATTGAAAGCGAAAACACTTTGCAGCGGGAGTATCGTGCATTAGAAAAAATCAACGACAATTACCCGAAATATTTACTCACAACAGATTCGTTTACACAAAACCGGGACGGAATACGGCACCTGAATGTGTTTAACTGGCTGCTTATGGTCAGCGAATAGACTGCCGCCTTCATTTCTCAATTTTGACAGGAACAACGTGAGTTTTTGTTTTTCAAATTAACATTACGAAGGCAGGCTCGTTGCAAAGTGAAGCCGTTCCTTTCCTCCTCCAATAATCATCAAAACATGCACAATTTGCAAGTTTTGATAATTTAATTGATTAATTTGCTTATTTCTCCACTAAAATAATTTAGTAATCCCGGTTTGACCAGTCGTGTATTATCAGATTGCAGCTCAGACTGATGAAAAGACTTATATTTATTGGCGATTAATGAAACCCGAAATCCTGAGCTTTTGGAACCAATTGATCCGGAATAATCTTATTAGTATAAGCTGGATTCAACTTTGACGAAGGATAATACGGCGAATTATCAGATTATGATTTTTGATGAATAATATTGCAAAACATAAACACATGAAATTACTTCTTACCGGCTCATCCGGTTATATTGGAAAACGGCTGCTGCCTGTATTGATTGATGCGGGGCATGATGTTATTTGCTGCGTGCGGGATGTAAGGAGATTTTCTCCGCCGGACTCGCTTCGCCCGAAGATAAGTATTGTACAAGTCGATTTACTGGATGCCGCCTCACTGGCAAATATTCCTTCAGATATTGATGCGGCTTTCTATCTGGTTCATTCCATGTCCGCTTCATCAGATTATCAACAGCTCGAAAAGGAATCTGCCGTTAATTTCAGAAATGCGATTGATAAAACAAACGCAAAACACGTTGTGTATTTAAGCGGGATAGTAAATGAAACAGCGCTGTCAGAACACCTTGCTTCGAGGAAAAACGTTGAGACAGAACTAGGTAAAGGAAGATATCATTTAACCACTCTGCGCGCTGGAATTATTATCGGTTCAGGAAGCGCTTCATTTGAAATAATGCGCGATCTTGTTGAGAAATTACCCGTGATGGTCACACCCAAATGGCTCAACACCAAAAGCCAGCCGATAAGTATCTCCGATGTAATCACTATGCTGTCTCTGACTATTCTGAATCCACTCACCTATGACAAAGATTTTGATATCGGCGGTCCGGATATTTTATCCTATAAAGAGATGCTGCTCGAATTTGGCAGAATGCGAAATCTAAGGCGCTACATTTTTACCCTTCCGGTAATGACCCCGAAACTTTCTTCCTACTGGCTGTATTTTGTAACTTCCACATCATATAAGCTTGCTGTTGCGCTTGTTAACAGTATGAAAATCGAAGTGGTCTGCCGGAACGATGAGATCAATAAAGTTTTGGGAATAAACCCGATCGGGTATCAAGCAGCTTTGAAAAGGGCTTTCAGCAAAATTGAGAGGAACGAAGTCGTTTCAAGCTGGAAAGATGCTTTCAGCAGCAGCGGGTTTAATTTTAACATCTCAGAATTTATTGAAGTGCCCGCTTTCGGATGCTATAAAGATACAAGGGAAAAAACATTTTCTGACCGGGATATCTGCATCAATAAAATCTGGAGTATTGGCGGTGAGAATGGCTGGTATTACGGCAACTGGTTGTGGGAGATAAGAGGCTTTCTCGACAAAGTAGCGGGAGGAGTGGGACTCCGGAGAGGACGTACTTCTGAAAACACATTAAATGCCGGTGATGCATTAGATTTCTGGAGAGTGCTGTATGCGGATAAAAAGGAGGGACGTTTACTCCTTTTTGCCGAAATGAAATTACCCGGAGATGCCTGGCTCGAATTCAGGATTGCAGGAAATAAATTGATTCAGACCGCAACCTTCAGACCTTTGGGTTTACTCGGAAGATTATACTGGTTTTCAGTTTTTCCATTTCATGGTTTTATTTTCGGCGGAATGATCCGTGAATTGACCAAATCCCGGAAGCTATAAATCACCGCCCATACATTTTAATTCGAAAAAGTTTTTGATCAGCATCAACTTTTTTGTAAATTATTTTCGGGCAATCTTCAAAATGCCGCATGGCTGAGAGATCATAAAAACAGATCTTTTGCTGCTCAATGATCCGAAATATGAAATGGTGTTTATGGCGTATAAAATCAGCGTTGATCATAAAACAAAATTAATTCATTATCAGCATGATGGTGTAATTGATAAGGAACAGATTGGCCTCGCCTGGAACGATTTTTTGCAGATGAAAGAGTTTACTAAGCAGAAATACAATATACTGTCCGATTATTCCGGGGCAAAATTTAATATGTCGTTTAAGGACGTTGACCTTATAACTAATTTTCTTTATTCGCTGAAGGGAATTTTGGAGGGTAAAAAACAGGCGCTGATAATTCTGGAACCGCGCGCCACTGCTTTATCTATTCTCTTCGAAGGAAAGGTAAACGAAAAGATAGGTTTTATCGTCCGGATATTTTCGAATAAAAAAGATGCCCTTGAATGGCTTACAGAGTAGCCGAACCCAGCCGTAAGACACGATATATTGCCCGCCAGTCAGACAATCACACATTGACAAACGCAGTTAATTTCCGGATTATAATTCCTTCATCCTCAGCCTGCAAGGCATTTCTATTTTTCCTTAAAAATTGTTAACTTAACTCACATAAAAAGTCACGATGTCCGTTTTAAAATCTATTTGACGACTGATCTGCGCTGCCCGAAAAAGATCATAAGTCCTATGATCCTTCCTGATCGGCTTTTAATGAAAATATCGGTATCTGAATTCTTAAACAATTTAGCAAAAGGACTCATAAAAAAATGAAAACAACGTCAGTCTTAACAGCAGTTTGTCTTTTCATTTATTCTTCAGGATTTTCCCAGACAGCATCAGACATAAATACTAAGAAATACGACATCGCATATAATGTTTACATCCCTGACAGCGTCAAAGGCAATTGGGAAATTATCAAAATGAATTTTGACGGCTCGGACAAAAAAAATATCACGAATAATGACGATGTCGCCTGGACTTACACAGCATATAAAAACCGCTTATTCTTTATCAGCGACAGGGATACCTGCCACAGGTGTTTCTTCCTGTATGAATCGGATGCCGAAGGCGGCAGCTTAAAAAGAATAAGCGATCAGCAGCTTGAAGACAGTTGGATGAGCAGCCGCAAAGATGGTGAGGAAATGATTGTTTCGGGACGGGTTGGGAAAGCAGTCCGTTTTCAGTTTTTTATTATCAACACAAAAACGGGAGAATCCCGGCAAATAACCAGAGACACCTCTGCAATTTACAGCGATCCCTGTTTTTCGCCTGACGGCAATAAAATAGTTTTCAGTTACCGGAAAAATAAACGTGACAAGTCCGCCCATGAGGAATTATTCCTTATGAACGAAGACGGCAGTGAACTAATGCAGCTTACCCGTTACCCCGAGGATAATCCATCCGCAAAAACATACGGGTATAAGGCGGGTTCCGCGCGCTGGCATCCTACAGAAAATTTCATCTCGTATATCTCAAAACAAGATGGGAGGCACAGCATTTTCGCAGTTACGCCCGACGGTAAAAAGCAGTGGAAACTTATTGAGGACGATCAATCGAACGGCTGGCACGATTGGAGCAATGATGGCAAGTGGCTTGTATATAACAGTTCGGATAATGAAGAAAAACAGTTTCATATTATGCTGATGAACTGGGAAACAAAAGAGAAAAAACAGCTCACTGACACTACTTATTCTTCGCAATTATCGCCTGTTTTTATTGAAAAAAAGCAGGAGCACAATGGAATTGGATTAAGATGAGAACAGATCAGGTGATCAGTTTAAATAATGCCGTAACAGACTTCCTCGCGGAGCTGAATCATCCCCTGCGCAGCGAGATTGAATTGCTGCGTAGAATAATATTAGATTCTAATCCGGCTCTTGCGGAGAATATTAAGTGGAACTCTCCAAATTACTCTATCGGTGCGGATGATAGAATTACAATGCGAATCCACCCTCCGAAAAAGATTCAATTAATTTTCCACCGGGGAGCAAAAAAACTGGAACAGCCGGATAAGAGATTAATTGAGGATAGTTCAGGTTTATTAGACTGGAAGGAAAACGACAGAGCTGTTGCTTCGTTTAATGATGCGGTGGAAATTGAAACGAAAGCCGCCGCCTTAAAAGCGCTTGTAATTCAATGGCTTCAGGCAGCGGCATAAAGTGCATTTGATCCGCCGGAATATTATTTATAAATTAATGTTGAAAAGCCGCTATAATCAACATGCCGGAAGGTATAATGAGCAAGGACATTCTGAGCGTTCATAAATAAATGTACGGCAATATTTTCAGCCGCCTGGAGGTTTTATCATGATACAAAGGACAGTTTTAATATTAGCTCTTACCCTTTTGACCGGTTTTCTTCCGCCCAGAGAGATCATTTTGAAAGGGTAAATTTTCTGATCGGCGAATGGACAGGCACAGGAAGCGGATTTGGGAATAACCAATCCAAAATCGAATCGGTTTTCCGGCTGATTATGCATGGGAAATATATTGAAGTTACAAATGAATCACGGTTTGAACCCACTGAAAAAAACCTGGACGGGGAGCATCATATCGATAGAGGCTTCATAACTTTCGATAAGACGAGAAAATTGTTGGTTTACAGGCAGTTCAATAATGAAGGATACGTCAATCAGTATGTTTTAAGCGATTCACTTTCAACTGAAGCAGATCTGGTTTTTGAGACCGAGGCCATTGAAAACTTTGTCCCCGGAGGCAAAGCGAGGTTCACGATAAAAATAATTGCTGAAAATAAAATCGAAACAACTTTTGATGTGTCATTCCCGAACAAAGATTTTTCCTGTTTCGGAATAAACAATCTGGAAAAGAAATAGGAGTCACCGGCAACCGCTTGCTAAGGCAATGCGTAAACGCTGTATCAGGAATGCAATAGAAAATCTGAAAAGGAGAGAATTGATAGCACAAAATAAAAGCTGGTTAAACAGGACAGAATATCCCTTCAAATCAAATTACTTGGATCTTCCGATGGGCAGAATGCATTACGTTGACGAAGGGAAAGGAATTCCGATCGTTTTTGTTCATGGTAATCCCGGCTGGTCCTATGAGTACAGAAAATCGATCAAGGCGCTTTCGGGGACAAACAGATGCATCGCTGCCGATAATATTGGTTTTGGACTTTCGGACAAACCTTTCGACTGGAATTACCTGCCTGAAAATCATGCGGCGAATTTTGCGCAATTTATCGATAATCTCAGACTGGAAAAATTTGTTCTTGTTGTCAATGACTGGGGCGGACCGATCGGATTATCTTATGCGATCAACAATCCGGACAAGATCAGACATATAGTGATCACAAATACGTGGATGTGGTCAGCAAAAAATGACCCGTATTATAAAAAATTCAGCGGCTTTGCCGGCGGACCGATTGGCAGGTTTTTAATCAAAAACTTCAACTTTTTCGGCAGGGTGATAATCAAAAAGTGTATTGTTGATAAAAAGCATTTCGACCCGGCAATATTCCGTCATCTTGAAACCAGAAAGGACAGGAAAGGCTGCTGGACTTTCCCAAAACAAATTATTGCTTCAGGTGACTGGCTCGAAAGTTTATGGCAAAGGAAAAAAAATCTTGACGGTATCCCGAAAACATTGATCTGGGGAATGAAAGATATTGCATTCCGGGAACAGGAATTTAATGTCTGGGATAAAGAGCTGACAAACAAATCTGTTATTAAATTAAATAATACCGGACATTATCCGCATGAAGAAGCTGCTGATATTTTTATTGATGAACTTAAAAAAAGTCTGCGGGTAATTTAATGGCTATATTATTTATAGGCGGTTTATTTAATTAATGCAGCTCTGACGCATAGAAACTGCCACTATATTTATTATCAGAATAATTTTTAGAATAACTAACCAATAAAGGGAATATGAAAGTCAAATCAATTTTTATTAATCTTCCGATAAATGATACGGCGAAAACAAGGGAATTCTGGACAAAACTCGGCTTCTCGTTCAATGAACAATTCAGCGATGATAAAGCATTGTGCCTGATAATGAATGACGGACTAATTTATTCAATGCTTATTACCCGCGAGTTTTTCTCCACATTTACAAACCGCCCCGTATCTGACGGTTCCAGCACGCATGTAATAAATGCATTAGAAGTTGAAAGCAGAGAAATGGTTGACGAAATCGTCCGCCTGGCGCTTGAAAACGGCGGCTCCCGTTACAGAGAAAGCACCGATCACGGCTGGGTGTATTACGATAGTTTTATTGATATTGATGGGCATCAATGGGAAGTGATGTTCACTGATCAAAATCAAATCCCGCAATAATATGGCTGATCAGAAAATGACTATTTGCCTTTGGTTCGATGACCGGGCGGAAGAGGCTGCTTTATTTTATTCTGCGATTTTCAGGGACAGTTCAATTGGGAAAATAAGCCGCTATAGCAAAGAAGGTTTTGAATTTCACCGAAAACCCGAAGGCGCTGTAATGACAATTGAATTTTCCCTTAACGGCATGAATTTTCTTGGCTTAAACGGAGGACCTGCATTCAGATTCAGCGAGGCAGTGTCAGTTGTTGTGCATTGTGACAACCAGGAAGAGATTGATTATTACTGGGAAAAACTTACTGAAGGGGGCGAGGAAGGGCCCTGCGGCTGGTTAAAAGATAAATTCGGTGTTTCCTGGCAGATTGTCCCGCGTATTTTGTCTGATCTTCTTGCGAGTGACGATAGGGGAAAAGTCAGCCGGGTTACTAATGCCTTTTTCCAGATGAAAAAATTCGAAATTGATAAATTACTAAATGCTTAGAGGAAAATATGAGCTCAATCCAGGTCACTATAAATGCATCAATTCTTGCAGACCGTAAAAAAGTATGGGATTATTACACAAACCCCGTTCATATTATTCACTGGAATTTTGCTTCCGATGATTGGTGCTGCCCCTCAGCTGCAAATGACATGAGACCCGGCGGGAAATACTCCGCCCGGATGGAAGCGAAAGACGGCAGTTTCGGCTTCGACTTTGAGGGCATCTACGATGAAATCACCGAAGGGAAAAGTTTTTCTTTTACTCTGGCTGATGATAGAAAAGTTTATGTCTCTTTCGAAGATTCCGGCAATGCAACTCTCGCCACAGTGAAATTTGACACTGAGACACAAAATCCTGTCGAATTGCAGAGAGCTGGCTGGCAGGCTATCCTCGATAATTTCAAAAAATATGCGGATCAGCAGGCAGAGACCGCACAAAAGATATAATACTCCCGGATAAGATTTTTACTCTCTTCTCCCAGGAGAGATTATTTGTAAGCTGTTAGTATTCAAGGAATTACGGAGTGAGTGATCAGGGATTCAGTTTACCACTGGACGGAATATTATCAAATAAATTTCCAGAACTTCCGAAATATTAATATTGGATAAGGAATTTTTATTAATTTATATTAAGAAGAAAATCGTTTAATCGTGGTGAAAGCAGGCATGAAAAGTAATTATTCAATGCATCTATGAATAAGGATTTGACATATTACTGTTCGCGTTTTGAGAAGTTAAGAAGAGATAATAAAAATAGCGATAACCACATAAGCCAATTTTATTTGTACCTGAAATTTATGAATATAAAAAAGACAATCGCAGAATTAGAAAAAAGGTTGCAATTTTATCTTTCCGAGATGAGAAATTCCTGTCTTGATTATCCGCACTACATAATAGAAGTGGGGGCTCTAACTGTTGATACAGATGAAAAAGGGGGAATAATTATTCAAAACAAATTGTTCCCGACACAATTTTCGGAAAAAGGAGTTAAAACAATTTTATCAACAACATTTAAAAATTGTCGTAATGAAATTTTACCCCCAAAAGTTTATAATAAACAAGAATGGTATAGCGAGAAAATTGAACACATCGAGATGACTTTGAGCGAATTAAAGCAGTTAATCTAATGAATTACTTTTACCGAAACTCAATAAGTAATTATATACATAGCAGCATCGATGAAATAATCGGCTCTATAAATCGTTTTAACGAGTTTGATTCTTCTTTTTTGCAAAATAAATCATGGGAACAGCAAATACCTATTTTAAAAAATGCTTTACAAGGATATGAAGGAGAAATTCTCTTTGAGATTTCCATTCCAAGAATGGGTAAACGAGTTGATACGTTAATTGTTATTAAAAATGTGGTATTCGTAATTGAATTTAAAGTAGGTGAAAATCATTTTCTAAATCATAATTTTGAACAAGTGTGGGATTATGCTTTGGACTTGAAAAACTTCCACAAAACAAGTCATGATGTTGTTCTTGTACCTGTTTTGATTGCAACCGAAGCAAAAAAATCCTATACAGAAATACTTCTAACGTCTCACAATGATAATCTGACAATCCCTGTTCGCATTGGGAGAAATGATTTAAAAGATGTAATTCAAAATGCTTTACTTTTCTTTTCTGATGAGCCGAACATAGATATAACTGAATATGTAAAGGGCGGTTATATGCCAACGCCGACAATAGTTGAAGCTGCGGTGTCACTTTATACAACACACAGTGTTGAAAATATTACCCGAAGTGATGCTGATGCAAAGAATCTGACTGTTACCACCAAAACAATTTCCGAAATAATAGAAAGAGCAAAAAGTCAAAACGACAAAATAATTTGTTTTGTAACTGGTGTGCCCGGGGCGGGCAAGACACTTGTCGGATTGAATGTTGCCACCATGCATCTTGACAACCAAAACGGAAATGCCAGTGTTTATTTGTCAGGGAATAAACCCCTAGTTGATATTTTACAAGAAGCATTAGCAAGAGATAGAGTTTTAAGAGAAAAAGAAAAGGGAAATAAACTAACTAAAAAGACAGCTCACCAGGCAGTAAAAACATTTATCCAAATCATTCATCACTACAGAGATGAATATTTGAAGAATCCAGAAGCTCCTTATGACCATGTTGCGATTTTTGATGAAGCGCAAAGGGCATGGAATAAAGAACAAACCGTAAAGTTTATGAAACGGAAAAAAGGTATTCCTGATTTTGATTATTCAGAGCCTGAATTTCTCATTTCTTGTCTGAACAGACATAAGGATTGGGCAGTCGTTATTTGTTTAGTTGGTGGTGGGCAAGAAATTAATACTGGGGAAGCTGGAATTTCTGAATGGTTAGATGCTTTGGATAAAACATTTTCTGACTGGAAGATTTATATTTCTCCCCACCTTACAGAATCGGAATATATTGCATTTGATGCTATCGAGAAATTGAAGCTAAATAATAGAATATATTTTGATGAAAATTTACATCTATCCGTATCAATGCGTTCATTCAGGGCAGAAAAATTGTCGTCATTTGTGAAAAATGTATTGGACATTGAAATGGAAAAGGCAAAAGGGGATTTTATACAAATAGCTGAAAAATATCCGATTGTTTTGACACGCGATATTATCAAGGCAAAGCAATGGTTAAGGGAAAAGGCGAGAGGTAGTGAGCGATATGGAATTGTGGTTTCATCGCAAGCATTAAGACTAAAACCATTTGCTATCGATGTTAAAACTCCTATGAATCACATAAATTGGTTTTTAGATGGTAAAGATGATGTTCGTTCATCATTTTATTTGGAAGATATTGCAACAGAATTTCATGTTCAAGGTCTTGAATTAGATTGGAGTTGTGTTGTTTGGGATGGTGACTTACGTTATTCTCAAAATGGCTGGCAAACTTATTCTTTCAAAGGCAACAAGTGGCAAAATATTTTCAAGATGGACCGTAAAAAGTACCTTTTAAATGCATATCGTGTTTTACTAACAAGGGCAAGGCAAGGAATGGTGATTGTTATTCCTGAAGGAAATAGTGAAGACCATACTCGTAAAAAGGAGTACTATGACCCAACTTATAACTATTTGAGGAATATCGGATTACAAACAATTTAATTGTTTTTGTAGACATGCGATTATTTCGAAGGTTGTTAAGTTTTAATAGATTAAAGAGCATTCTTGGTATCCCTGTCTCAATTAAGTTTAGGTGAAAGAAATTGAGAGACTTATTTAGTTCAATATTTTATTAAAACTGAATTTACTATTATGGCAACCATTCTCCTTGCAATAAATGCAGATATCACAACGCTTGAAGTTGATGCAATAGTAAATGCGGCAAATAATTCACTGCTGGGCGGCGGTGGGGTTGACGGAGCTATTCACAGAGCTGCGGGTCCGGGACTGCTTGCCGAATGCAGAAAACTCAACGGCTGTGCTACAGGAGATGTAAAAATTACGAACGGATATGATCTCAAAGCAAAGTACGTGATCCATACCGTGGGCCCGGTCTGGCATGGAGGTTCGCGGGGTGAAGAAGAACTGCTCGTTTCGTGCTACCGGCGCTCTCTCGAAATTGCCGCGGCAAATGGCATAGAATCGATTGCATTTCCGGGAATAAGCACAGGTGTTTACGGTTACCCTTCCGAAAAAGCTGCTGAGATTGCAGTCCGCACTGTTAAAGCCGAAACTGAAAAATATCCCGGCCTCCGTGAGGTGATATTCTGCTGTTTCAGCGAACAGGCGCTACGCATTTATGAACGGTTGTTGTCCGAATAATTTCAAACTTTGATTCCCTTATTGCTTGCAAACATTGCTCAATTCGTGAGCAGGTTAATTATAGTAGCCGCTGAATGAGTGTTCAGCATTTCGGGTAAACCTGTAAATACTTTTGCAGGGGAATGACCTGCCGGTTTTATCTGAAAAGAACAATTATGTTGTAAATCAGACAGATCCCCCTCAATATTTCTTTTTTCTGTATGAATTCAAGTAAATTTAGATACATAATAACTAAGGGTAGGAAGTTATGTTTATACAATTACTCGATATCATCAGAATAGTATTAGTCGGTATCGCCTTTTTCTTTGGCTACTCAGTGGGCTTTGGCGAAACCTACGACCCTGTTGCCCAATTACACCTTATGATACCTGTGGTAATAGTTGCAATAGCGGGTATATCGGGAATAGAAGGTTTGTTTTTCGGGAAACAGGCGGCCTTGGCAAAAGGCTACGAAACCGGGAGCAATTACCAGAAACAATCCGCATTTGCCTTATTATCTTACGCTTTTGGCGCCTTACTGATTTATTTTGCTGACTGGGGTATTAAAGCAGAATTGAGTGTGTTATTTATTTTCTTCTTCTTCTTTACACTTTCAGCCGGAAACCACGGACTCGAAGCTATCCGTAAAAAGAATTATAAATGGCAGAACATCAATCGTCCGTTTATCCTGCTTCTGCTGCTGGCAGGGTTCGTTTATCCCGTTTATATGGCGCTTAAATAATCATAAAACACAAAAGGATTAAACCTCAGCATCGGCAGTGTACAGAATAAAATCGGCAATTAGAAGCCGATTTCTAAGAAAAAAATTAAGCAGATGAAATTCCGTATAATTCATCTCCGGGCTAAGACAATGAGTATTTATCCCCCGTTGTTATGCGAAATATTTCAGCGCTTCTTTTCTACTCGGCTTCAGTTGCTTCCGAAAGCAATTCTTCAACCCTGTCCGGGCTTAATTCAGCTTCCGTTCTGAATGATTGCAGCAGCACATCAACCTGCTGAATCAGTTTTTTCTTGTAATATTTCGGAGCATATATCGAGCCGTCAACAAAATATGTCCGGTTGGTTTTCTCATCAAAGAACACATAGTTGATAAAAGGTCCGCCCATACTCTTATCATTCATACGCCAGAAGCCGTATGTCATTATCGAATACCTGCCGTTAAAATTTACCTCTTTGGTGCTTGAGATATCTGCAATTTCGACGTGGGCGCTGTCGTTGCTTGTGCGCATGAGTTTTTTTGTCAGGCGGTTCCTTACGGCGGTAACGGAATCGGTATTCAGCATTTCGGGGGTGCTGTTCTCAATCCAATGAACAAAAATCCATCTCTCCATATCGCTTCCAGGGGCGCGGCGCAGCCAAACGAAATTCTCATCGGAATCGCTTTTGCCGAGATGATAATCGAGCTGCACAAAAATTGTCCAGCCGTAATCCCTAAGCAAATTTCCTTCAACTTCCTTTTTCTCGTAAGCGGGTTTATAAATTGTGCGGGATAATCTTTGATCGGATAATTTTTTAAAATAATAAACTAATTTTTCTTTGTTGGATAAGAGGTTCCGGTTGATTTCTTCATACGAATTCCCGGTAACAATCATCACAAGCTGATTCTTTGCCCAGAGATCATATTTAAGGAAGAAAAATTCTCCTTTTTCGGTTATCATATCAACTACCGCAGAATCAAGAATGCTCTTAACATAATCCGAGGATTTCGAACCGCTGTTAAGCGGAGCAACAATAAGGACATTTTTCTTATCCCGGATTTTGTAAAAATTCTCAAAATTGTAACGTTTTAATCTGAACAGATTTTCAGGCTGGGGGGTATAGATTGTCATTCCGAAGACCTCGTTGACCGCATCATCCATAAAGGCAAAATCGGAAGAGTCGGAAACGAGATGAATTACATCCTCTTCACCGGCAGCAGGACGTTTTGAATCACACGCCGAAAAAGTCAGCAAAATAACAGATAATGCGGCTGAAAGCAGAAAATATTTTTTCATTCACTTTAGATTTTTGTTCTCCGATTTATACAAACGGCAAAAACTAAAGTTTCAGACAGGAACTCCTGAAAGGACGAGCGGAAGCCCGGGAAAGAAAATAAGATATAATCCCCACATAACAAATCCTATTGTCAGAGGGATAGCCAGGTTGTCATCAGCCCAGCCGTATGAAATATTTTCGGCAATAGCGCCGGCGGCAATCGCCAAAAAGCCGATAATAAACTCACCGGGCAAATAACCGACTTTGGGAGTAAGAAGAACCACTATACAGCCGCTTATAAAAAAAGCCATAGTGCCCTCGAGACTTTTTGCCAGGAAACGGTGCTTCCCAAATTTTCTCCCGATAAGTGCTGCGGCAATATCTGAAATTATGAGCACAGTAAAAGCAGTTACCGCAAAAACTTTCGGAAAAAGAAAGACAGTAAGAGCCCCGGAAATAAAAACATAAGTAGCCCCGGAAAGATTTTTGCTTTTTGGATCAAGTTCATGGGGGCGCATCATAATCCCGAAAAACCTGTTAAAAAACACGTTGAAATCCGGGAAAATATGGCGGCTTATATCGATGATAAGGGATATGACAGTAAGGGGAATCAGCACGATAAGCGCTGACTCCCTCGAAATAAAATAATAGATCACAGGAATGGACAAGGAGCAAAGGTGAATAGACTTACGCAAAAGTTCGTTTGTGTAAGCTATTGTTCCGCGATCGATATCAGGCATTTTCCGCCGGTTCGTTATTATCGTCGGATCTTTTCTTTTTTTCTTCCATCAGTTTTTTAACATGATCGGGAATCTCTGCTGCGGCATCCTGATTACCATCTGCCTGGCTGTTCTTTTTCAGCGGAGGAAGATCTTCACCCTGCATAATTTTATTAATCTCATCTCCATCAAGTATTTCTCTTTCGAGCAATTCGAGTGAAAGTTTATGAAGCATCTCAATATTTTCAGCAAGAATTTTTTCGGCTCTCACCATACAACTCATTACAATCGACTTAATTTCGTCATCAATTTCCTGAGCTATTTTCTCGCTGTAATTTTTGTGCTTGGTGATTTCCCTGCCGAGGAATATTTCTTCTTCATTCTGTCCATAGGCAAGCGGTCCGAGTTTATCGCTCATACCCCACTCACACACCATTTTTCGGGCAAGATTTGTAGCCTTCTCAATATCGTTTCCTGCACCGGTTGTATAGCGGTTGAAAATAATCGTTTCAGCAGCTCTTCCGCCCAATGCATAAGTAATAGTCGCCTCCAGATATTCCCTGGAGTATGTGTGTTTTTCATCCACCGGAAGATATGTTGTAACACCGAGAGCTCTTCCTCTTGGAATAATTGTGACTTTATGAACCGGATCAGCCTCGGGAATCATTCTCGCAACAAGAACGTGCCCTATTTCATGATAAGCGGTAAGTTTTTTCTCCTCTTCTGAGATAATGAGGCTTTTCCTCTCCATACCCATCATTACTTTATCTTTGGCTTCTTCGAAGTCTTCCATTTCAACGCGCTTTTTATTCTTACGCGCGGCAAGTAGTGCCGCTTCGTTAACCATGTTGGCGAGATCAGCGCCGGCGAGTCCGGGAGTACCTTTTGCCATAACTTTCAGATCGACATCGGTTCCGAGCGGAATTTTTCTTGTGTGAACCTTAAGAATGCCCTCACGTCCCTGAACGTCGGGTCTGTCAACAACAACCTGTCTGTCGAATCTGCCCGGTCTGAGAAGCGCCGGATCGAGGACATCAGGTCTGTTTGTCGCGGCAATAATAATAACACCGCTGTTTTGCTCAAATCCATCCATTTCAACAAGAAGCGCATTTAAAGTCTGCTCGCGTTCATCATGTCCGCCCCCGAGACCTGCGCCGCGGTGCCGACCGACTGCATCAATTTCATCAATAAAAATAATACATGGGGCGCTTTTCTTGCCCTGCTCAAAAAGGTCACGGACACGCGAGGCTCCAACACCCACAAACATCTCGACAAAATCTGCGCCGCTTATCGAAAAGAAAGGCACGCCTGCTTCGCCAGCAACGGCACGGGCAAGAAGTGTTTTTCCCGTTCCCGGAGGTCCTAAAAGAAGAACGCCGCGTGGAATTTTTCCGCCAAGCCGCTGGAATTTTGTAGGCTCTTTCAGAAACTCAATTATCTCTTCCAATTCAACTTTTGCTTCGTCAGCTCCTGCAACATCCTTAAAAGTAACTTTTATCTGCGATTCCGAAATCAGTTTTGCACGGCTTTTACCAAAATTGAAAAGACCTTTTGGTCCGCCTGCTCCTGATTGCATTCTGCGCATAAATATCACCCAGACTCCGATTATCAGTATCCAGGGCAGTATTCCAAGAATGACGGTGAGCCATTCGTTTGATTCTTTGACAAAAGTGTAATTGATACCTTTTTCCTGCCAGATAGTAACCTGTTTTTCAATTACAGGTTCAACGAGTGTAACGTTGAATTTTTTAACCTTCGTAAAAACATCATTGATTTTGAGCCGTTCTTCTTCTTTAAGAGTCCCCTCAAAATTATAATCGTTTATATCCGTCTTTATAATACGGGCGCTTTCAATTTTATTATCCTGTAAAAGCACCTCATAAATATTAAAATCCACATTCGGGGCAGCAGTGTTTCCCGATTTCATAAACTGCATAACGATAACCGCAAGGACAATTACCATTCCCCAGCTTATGACCGTTTTTATTACTTTAGTCCAGTCAAGATCGCCGTCTGGTTTCTGAGGGTCTTTATCACCTCCGCCATTGTTTCGGTTATTAGCCTTTTTATTATCGTTTTTTGCTGCCATATATAATTCTTTAAACATTTACTCTGATTCTCCGTTATTCGCTTAAAGCGTAAATTGATCGTAAATTTCTGTATTTCTGCCCGTAGTCAAGTCCGTAACCAATTACAAACCTGTTAGGTATTTCAAATCCTACATAGTCCACTTTAATATCATGTTTCAGTCCCTCAGGTTTCAGTAATAAAGAACAAACTTTAATGCTTGCAGGTTCATGAGAATCCAGCAGTTCGCGTATATATTTAACTGAAAGACCCGAATCAACAATATCTTCAATGATAACAATATGTCGGTCCCGGACATCTGCATTGAGTTCCTTAAGCATTTTAACCTTGCCGCTGGATATTTTTTCGTCACCATAGCTGGACAGCTTAAAAAAATCCATTTCGCATACAAGATCAAGGTTTTTCATCAGGTCCGACATAAAAATAAATGACCCGTTGAGAATCCCGATGAAAATTGGAAATTTATGCAGGAAATCTTTGGAAATCTGTTTGCCGAGTTCAGCAACCCTTGCCTGAATCTGTTCTTCAGTAAGCATCACTTCGAACCTTTCATCTCCGACAATAACAGCATCATCTTTAACTAAATGTGCTTGATCCATAATCTGTGTGTTTCTTTCGTACTTTCTTTTACTTTAAATCTTTCATCTATTCTTAAACCAACTATCCACACAATAATGTTCCTGTTCAAAAGCACAAGTTGATTTTTTCTTCTGGAACCGCTTATTTTAGCGTCTGTGAGGAAATCAGAAACCTTCTTAAAACCCCGCATACCAAGAGGAATAAACTTATCACCGGGTTCCCAAATCCTCAGAATATAAAAAGGCTCAGAATTTCCGGCATCGATATATTCAGAAACACAATCCGGTTCAGAATACTGTTTTTCCGGTGACCCTTTATCGATTCCAATCTCATAATCACCGGAACGGGCGGATTTCCCCAAAAAAATTTTTAATATATCTTTTAAAGATAATTCTTTTTTTTCAATTATAACGTATCCCCTGTCCCTCCGGGCTGCGAGACCTCTCCCGATTTCTGCAATTTTCCCTGTCTGCTTTCCCGCCAGACTTATCAGTTTTTTGTAAGTATTAATATTATAATTCAGCGAATTTTTATTAAATATTCTCCGCAGGAGCTCTCCGGAAATTAATTTGTCATAATTAAAAAGTTCACTGCTTAAATAAATTTTATTGTCTTCGGCCTTCCATAATGTGTTCACCTGTTTTTCAAGATAATCCTCAATAAATAACAGGTGACCGCGGAGGATTGAGTTCATGTTGAATACAGCTTCGTCCAGGGCTGGATTAAGATCTTTTCTTATGCCCCCGATTATGTTGTTCCTCAGATAATTCCTTTCGAAAGACACATCCTGATTGCTTGAATCTTCAACCCACTCAAGCCCTTCCCTCTGAAGATAAAAAATTATTTCGGGTTTGGTAAGGCAGAGAACCGGTCTAATAATATTTGAACGTTTGACGGGGATACCGCTCATGCCATTCAGCCCCGCTCCTTTGATCAGATTCAGAAAAGTAGTCTCGGTATTATCGTAAAGGTTATGAGCTGTCGCAATGTAATCATATCCGTTTTCCCGGGCACATATTTCAAGTTTTTCATAACGCAATTCCCGGGCAGCTTCCTCGAGCGACATCTTCATTCTGTTCCTGCCGGCAGCCGGAAAAACAGATTCTACGAAATACGGTATTTCCAGTTTTTCGCAAAGTGATACACAGAACTTTTCGTCTCTTAGCGATTCACCACCCCTGAGATTATGGTTTATGTGACATGCCCCCGGACTTATATCATATTTGCGGGAAAATTTTTTCAGGAAAAACAGCAGGAAAACAGAATCCGCTCCGCCGCTTAATGCAATTAAAATTCGGCTTCCGGGGTGGAAAAGATTATTTGATTTTATGAAGGAAAAAGTTTTCTCTTCTATCTTTTTTGTGCTGATAATAAAATACTCTCCTTCATTTTCAGAATGTTATTCGAGTTTCAGGATTTCAAATTTGATAACACCAGCAGGCACTTTTGCTTCGAATACTTCGCCTGATTTTCTGCCCACAAGCGCATTGCCGATTGGTGAAGTAATTGAGATTTTCTTCTGTTCCAGATCCGCTTCTTCAGGAGAAACAATTGTATAAGTAGATTCTTTAAGCGTTTTAAGATTCTTAACAGTTACTTTGGAAAATATATGAACCTGGTCCTTCGGGAGAGCATTTCTGTCAATTACCATCGCTCTGGAGAGCTGATCTTCCATCTTATTGATTTTTAATTCAAGCAAACCCTGCTCGTCTTTAGCCGCATCGTATTCAGCATTCTCTGACAGATCCCCGTGCGCCCTTGCTTCGGCAATCCTGCCTGCAATGTGCTTTCTGCCATTGGTTTTAAGATCGTTCAGTTCTTTTTCCATTTCGAGTAATTTTTCACGGCTAAGATATATTATGTTTGACAAATTAACTCCGGTTCATTTGAAGATAAAAAAAAGTGCCACCGCCATTCTCGTAAAAGAAATTGGCTGTGGCAATGACAAATTTAATAAAATCTTCAGTTGGTTTCAACAAATAGTTTTAAGGATATTGCCCGAAGGCAGTAATAACAGCTTAATCAGCCATTATGAATATCTGGTGATATGTCTGATTCCGGATAAATAAAAATAAAATTGGTGGAATCTATACTATAAAATGACAATTCAAAAAAAATTAAACTAGAGTATGCTTAGAATAAAACTGCCGGCACGTGATGAAAAAATCAGTTCCCAAACATTATTTCCCAAACTGATTTTTTTCTGTTCTGTTCTCTCCAGAATTTGGCATAATCGGTCTGCCTGGCTATCCCAACGGGTCCCTCATAAATACCGCCGTCCTTGTAGCCGTCATAAACTCTGACGGCAATTACATTTTTCTTCCCAAAACGCAGATCGCCCGACTTTAGGTAATACGATCTGTATTTACTATACTCATCGTATGTATCGATAAAGAACGGGTCGTCATCCATTTGCCCGGTCGATCCCACTTTTTTGCCATTCAGATAAACTTCATCAATATCATCGATTTTTCCAAGAGCCAGAACAAGTTTTTCATTTTTATACTTTTCAGGAACAACAAATTCTATCCGATACCATCCGAATCCGTCATAATTACGGTAACCCTGGTTATCCCAATATCCGGGGACGAGCAATTCCTCCCAGTCTGAATCGTTGGCGGCAGGGGCTGCCCAGTCTTTATTATCACCACTCTTAAATTTCCAGAAGCCGCTCAGGTCGATCAGTGTTTTAAGTTCAGAATGGTATTTGAGAATTCCCTGATCTCCCGACATTATCCCTCCGTCAAGTTCTGCATCATAAACCCGGACTGCAATCAGGTTGCCGGATTTTTTCAACAGGTTCTTGGGAATAGGGTACTCACGATGAGCATTATATGCGGTTGCATAATCAGGCGGAAAAACACCGGTTGAACCAATCAATTCACCATTCAGATAAACTTCATCAACATCGTCAATATATCCCAGTGAGAGGAAGTATGCGCCGTCTTTCACCACATCACTCACCTCAAACCATTTCCTATACCACGCATAACCATCATATCCATGATAGCCCTGCCTTTCCCATGAAGACGGAACTTTAATCTGATCCCAGTCACGGTCATCATAATTCGGATTTTTCCATGCGGCTTCATCTCCAATCGAAAATTTCCAGGCTCCTTTCACCCGCATAACCCAGTCTTTGTCATTGGCAAGTAATATTCCTGTTCCGTGTATAAGGATAAATATTAACGCAATATATTTTAGAATTTTCATTTTCTTTCGTTCTTATTTATTCAATTATACAAATTTGCTGAATTTCTTTTGTCATACAATTGTAGTCAATTGTCACAAATTGTAACAGAACTATCTTGCTGCGATTCCATTGCTTTGGAGCAGATATGTGTTGTAGATACCGCTTAACAGGTTCCTGACCTTAACATCTGAATCTTCGCAGGCTATTTGTTTTACCACGAACATCCCCCTGTCATCGCCGAGTTTATAAAGCGCCATTGCCAGAACATATTTGATGCTGTCATCTTTTTCATTGCTCAGAGCTTTCATCAGAGGAAGCAAGGTCTCACTGATACCGTATTTACCGGCAAAATAAATTGCACTCCTGCGTACTCCGGGGTTATCGGATTCAATTCCCATTATGAGGTTTGAAATCGCTTCAGGCGATCTGTAATAGGCGGTGTCCCTGGTTTGTGCTGTTAGAGACGAATATGAAATTGTTATTAAAACTGAAAGAACAAACATCGTCATGTTAACTGAGCGGAATCTTGAGCGTGTCATTTTTTCTCCTGTTGAAAAATGAATAATTACAGGAGTTAAACTAAATTGTAGAGTAAGGGCAGTTGTCAGGCAGGAGTAAACATTTGTAACAAGTTGTAACTTAAAAGTAACAACAGGTCATTTCAGGCTTAAAAGTCATTTTATTTGTTATTTCTTCGTGTACTGCATGGCGATTTTTTAACCACAAGGAGCATAAACTCTCACCTGTCAGATTCAATTTCAACACCCACCGGGCAATGGTCTGAGCCCATCACTTCAGGAAGAATATATGCGGCTTTTACGTTCGGAATAAATCCGTCATTTACAAAAAAGTAGTCAATACGCCAGCCGACGTTTCTTTCCCTTGCGCGCGTAACGAGATGCCACCATGTATAATTTTTACCTTCGTTATTAAACATCCTGAAAGTATCGGTATATCCTGCTGAAACAAATTTATCCATCCACGCCCGCTCCTCCGGCAGGAAACCAGACACACCGACATTCTCTTTTGGTCTGTCAAGATCAATCTCTTTATGAGCAGTGTTAAAATCACCACAAATTACAAGATTTTTACCCTCATTTTTAAGAGCCCCTGCAAAATCAAGAAAGGCATCATAAAATTCCATTTTGTATTGAAGCCTCCCGTCCATTTTGCCATTAGGGTAATAAATGTTTATCAGCGTGAAGTCATCGAATTCAGCCGAAATTATTCTGCCTTCGTCATCAAAACGCGGTATGCCGAAGCCATAATTAACCGATAAAGGCTTTTTCTTAGAATAGATCGCTACTCCGCTATAACCTTTTTTTATAATTGATGATGAGAAATATGAGTGATATCCGGCAATATTCCGCAGCTCTTCCTGAAGCTGATCCGGTGAAGCTTTTGTTTCCTGAAGACAAAGAATATCCGGATCGGTTTTTTCAAACCATTCAAAAAAACCTTTCTTAGCTATTGCTCTGATACCATTAACATTCCAAGATACTATTTTCATTTTATACCTGAGGCGACCTTAATAATTGATTTGAGCATTTTCAGAATTCATCCTATCCCAAACTTAAATTTAGGCACACATTAAAATATAATGTAAAGATTAGTCGGGATTTTTTTATGAAATTAACACAAGAGCTTAATTTCAAATTGTGGTGTCTTCCACATTCAAAAGAATTTTCTATTTTATGAGGGATAAAAAATGAGCCATCCGGGAGGGACGGCTCATAATAAGAAGTTTATTTTTTCTCATTTGGGCATGTGGACACACCCATAACTGAATACAGCGGGCAGCTTCCCATAAACGCCGTTGCGAGAGGAATAATACCAATAACGCCGAACCAGTTCTGGAAATAAAGTCCTGCAGCAATTATTACAACACCGAGGACTATCCTGACGGTTTTATCTATACTTCCAACATTCTTTTTCACTTGTAACTCCTTTTTAAAAAAATGAATAAAATAAATAATGATAATAATTAGATGCTTATGTGCCAAAAGGATTCAGCCATTGATGGCTTCCCGGAGAAAATCAAGAAATTTCCTGCCTGTCATAAAGTAATCGAGAATAACATCGGCAAGAACCGGGGCAGTAACTAAGTCTCCCGGCAATTCAGTAAAATAGTAAAACTGCTTGTTAAAAATTAGGGGCTGTTTCAGAGCGGCAGCCGCAAATTCGGGGGACAGTTTTTTGTTTTTTTCTCCAAGAACCTGCCCGCATTTTTCCTGAAAATCGCGCTCACCAATTATCCCCGAAAATATTTCCGGTGATGATGCCATCGCTTTCCTGATATTATAGATTTGTTCCTTTTCAGGCATATATAAACCCCCAAATATGCCGATCTGGTCATCAGAGACTTCAAAATAATATCCGGGAGCACTCATTCCTTTTCTGCCTCCTGGTCCAATTACAGCCGCCATTCGTGTTTTGTAAGGTGTTTTATCTTTTGAAAAACGCACATCCCGGTAAATTCTGAAAATCGCCTCTTTCGGCTCGAGCCTTATCAATTTATCTTCAGCCCCAACCCTGAAAATCAGTTCTGTGACAAGATCTTCAAAAGGAGATTTGACGAATTTTTCAAAACGCAGTTTATTCATCTTAAACCACTCTGAATTGTTGTTTTGCTTCAATTCACTGAAAAACGATTTGTACTCCTCGGTTAAAATTGCCATTTAATACCTCGAATGGAAAGCGATTCGGTTTCCTTCAGAATCAATAAACATCGCCATAAATCCAATATCTTCTCTCACAAGCGTTTTTTCCTGGATCACTTTTCCACCAGCGCTATTAACGCGGGACAGCGCCACTGAAAGATCATCTCCGCCATTGAGAAAAACAAGGCAGCCATGCTCAGAAGGCACATAGCCCTCTCCACAACAGAGTGCTCCACCGATTCCTTCGCCTTCCATTGGGAAAAATGCCATATCAATTCCTGACATTTCCATTCGATAGAATTCACCTCCGAGAACTGTCTGATAAAAACTGATAGCCCTTTCCATATTGGCTACGGGAATTTCGAACCAATTTATGACATTTGACATTTTATTCCTTTTAATAATTTCTTAAAATGAGCAATAAATTATGGTTAATAAAAAACATTTGCAAATGTCAACTATCCTGCAACAATTTGACCTAATATCTGACTGAAAACCTCTGGCCGGATTTCATGTCCACCGTCAAATTCTAATGTCCTGAAATTCAATCCGCGGGATTGAAGTCCATCAGTAACTGCTCCCATCATCCGTGCGGTTACAATTCTATCATTCTTTCCCTGAACTATAAAAATTTCCGGAAATTTGGGGAATTCCATCCGGTCGGTTTCAAAAGTATCCGGAGGCGGACCGCCCCATAAAATCAGAGATAACGGCGGGGTGTCCCGATGTACTGCCCATCTGAAGGCAGTTGCAGCTCCCTGTGAGAAACCCAGAATATGAATTTTTGCATCGGGATGAATTAGTTTGATGACTTCCTGCTCAATGCTGTCAAGATACACAAGATTATCTGAAATATCTGCTTCGCGTTCGAGTTTGGTCATCCACGATGCACCCACATTTCCTCCGGCTGCCCTGGGATAAAATCTATGAGTTCCCTCAGGTGCAGCAAGCAGAATATCCTTGCCCTCTGATAGGCCGAAAGAATTGAGAAAGTCATCAGCTAACTGGGCATAACCGTGAAGCATAAAAATTAAATGTTTATGCTTTGAAGCCGGCTCTTCTGAAAAAAAACACCTTGCTGTTTTTCGTGTGGTTATTGAAATACTGATCATAAAAATTGTAAAAATTATTTTTCTCTGAATATGGGAAAATTCATTCAGAGCGGTTAATTGTAAAGAAATAATTATTTTGCGGTCTCACTTAATCTTATCTCTGCAAACACATGGAATCTAAAAAATTAAAGTACGCATTTGCTGCTATTGTAATCATCATACTTCTTCTGAATAGTGCAGTCTCATTAAAATATCTGTTTTACGATAATAATGAAAAACAAATAGTCTATATAAACAAAGATTCGACACTTTCATTGTTAAATAAATCCCCTGAAATACCCGATGAACTGTATTTTGCAGGAGAAAGAGTCCCAATAGAGATTCCGTCTGTAAAAGAAAGGCTTGAGCGGGAATTACTGGTCAACCAATATTGGCATTCGCAAACAATTCTCTGGATAAAAAGAAGTGCTCGCTGGCTTCCGGAAATCAGCAGCACCTTGCTCGAGAAGAATATTCCGGATGAGTTAAAATATATTTCCGTTATTGAAAGCAACCTTACGAATGTTGTATCACCTGCAGGGGCTGCAGGATTCTGGCAGATAATGCCTGTCGTTGCAAAAGCTTCCGGTCTTATTGTCCGCAATGATGTTGATGAAAGATATCATCTCCGGAAATCTACACTCGTAGCAGCCGATTATCTCAGAGAAGCGAAACAGAAATTCGGGAACTGGACGCTTGCGGCTGCTTCATATAACCGGGGTGTGCCCGGACTTTCAAGAGCTATCGAAAGCCAGGGCCAGAATAATTTCTATAATCTTTATCTGAACGAAGAAACCTCACGCTATATTTTCCGGATTCTTGCTGCAAAACTCGTGCTTGAAAATCCTGAAAAGTATGGTTTCTATATACCCGACAAAGAAAAATATAGTTCAGTCGATATTCGTGAAATTGAGGTAAAAAAGACCATCGGTGATCTTGCCTCATTTGCCAATGACGCCGGTTATAATTACAGAATCCTGAAAACATTCAATCCCTGGCTCAGAGATACTGTGCTTAAAAATAATGAGGGGCGATCTTTTATTTTTCAAATGCCGGCTGATCCTGAAAAATTTATTGTGAACCCATAACAGATTCTGAATACACGAAGTTTATTTCAATAAAAGTGCTTTGCCCCGTGCAACTGAAGTGCCGGCTCTGAGCTCATAAATATAAAGTCCGCCGGATAATCCACCGGCATAAAATTTTATATTGTGTAAACCTTTGGGAATAAAACTATCTAATGGTACTGCAACCAGTTCGCCAATCGAATTATAAACTTTGAGAACCGCCCGGCCGGCTTCCGGAACTTCAAAACTTATGTTTGTTGAAGGGTTAAATGGATTGGGGTATGCCGGAAGAAGATTAAACTTTTCGGGATTGTTTTTTTCAGTAATGCCTGTTACCGGACCCCTGAACTCCCATTTAATTGCATCGAAAATAATTTCCTGTCCTGCAACCGATGAAGCATCTCCGAGATAGACCAACCCGCTACCTGCGGCAAAATTATATAAACCAAGTGAAGCCCACTGGTCATTAAAATTTTTCTGATTAAGTGAAATTTCTGTCTGGCCACCCAGATGGTGAATCTTGTATCGGGCATCAACAGCATTGGAAAATGGAATGTATGCAAAAACCTCGTACTGACCATCCTGAGGGAGAGCTGGCGTCCATGTTGCATAGCTGGTATCTGTTGTGCCGGAAGCATTCGTAAAAACGTACCAGAAATGATTTTTGTGGCCGAGAGCTTTATCTCTCCAGGTTGTCATTGAGGCTGGTGTTTTTGTATGCAGATAGAATCCCCTTTCAAGGTGGCTGTCATCCACCAGTGTATCTGCCTGCGCCGGAATATCATAGCGGTGTCTTATACACCATGCAACACCATTAAGGTTTTGAAAACCATTGTTATACCCGGGCCAGTCATACATTGCGTTTTTACCGTCATAACTTGGATATCCGGGAGTATTTTTATTTCCGTAAGGATCATTAAAAATCAGAGTATGGTCAGTATAAAGTCCATGAGCGACGATAAGATGACCGGAACTTGTCAGCATCACACACATTGTGTAGGGATATCCGCTTTCGATTTCGCCCAGGGCTTCCGAATAAGGAGGTGATTCAGATTGAATTGCATTCAGACCATGTTTCCTGTAATATCCGGCCATTTTTGTATGAGGTGAACCCCCGTTCCACATGTACCCATAACCGCCCCATGCTGCGTTGCTGTTTGGATCATTAGCTGCTGATTGATACAAATAATCCATGAACCGGTACTTGTCTGCAACATATCTTCCCCATTGATTATAATGACCGGGATAGGGTGTGGAACATCTGATTTCCCACCTTGGCAGAATTTTATAATACCCGAGAACTGTTATTGCTGCGGTTGGCGCACATGACCAATGTCCATTATGCCAGTCCGGAGTATCATAGACCTGATGAACATATGACATACTGAGAGCTTTGCCAGAAACGTCCGGGGGGACAGTATGATAATGTAAAGGTTTCAGTTCGACCCCATCGAAAATAAGCCGCGGGTCAGATTTGTACTGATCTGCTGAGAATGGAACAGAAAAAATACTCCGCCCAAGATAATTGTGATATAATATTTCTTCGCCATCTTCTGAAAAAGCAGGCTCCATCTCAAATATTTCAGGAGTATCTGTCAGTTTAACAGTTGTGTTTTTTTGCACATCATAATAATAAAGGTCGCTTCCGGCAAGCCTTTCTTCAAAATATTCCGCCTTATGGAAAACAATTCCCCGGGAGGTACTATTCCAGGAAGGAGCCAGCCCCTCGCCTATTGATATTGTTTTATTACTATTTAGATCAAACAGGAAAAGCGTTCCTCCGAGACTGGAATAGATCAAATACCGCGAATTCGGAGACCATACAGGGAAATAATATCCATAATTCCCAGAACTGATCAATTTCCGATCTCCGCTATTAAGATTTATTATAAGGATATGATCGTCAATATCGTTATAAGCTGCCCGATTCCCATCGGGGGAAATCGGGGTCAGGTTGGAATATACTCCGAGATCAAAGCGTTTTTCATTTTCACCTGTTCTTACTATGAGATGATTACCCAGCGAGAAACATATATCTCCTTTCCTGCTGAATGTCGGCTGTCCGGCAAAATCAGCTTCCTCTGTAAGCCTGCTTACCACACCATCAGATAGGTTAATAACGGCAGGAACCTGTTTGCCATTAGCTGTGATTAGTTTCACTCCAACTTTCGTTTTCGAAGGACTGACAGAAAAATATTTGCCGCAATTAGGTCCTGTTACCAGTTCGGTGATTTTATTATCCGAGAATTGATAAAGAGCAGAGCCATAATTATCTGTAAAAATAATCCCGTCAGAAGAGAATGCGGGATTTGAAAGATACCCGTCAGCCTCAAAAGATTCCTGAGAATACATCTGTGAAGTTAAAACCGTAAAAAATAGCGCCGCGAAAATTCGTTTTTTGTAAATCATCTATCGTCCGGGAAGAAATTTATATCTTAAATTAGCCTAATATTCTTAAAAAGAAAAATGTTGTGCCTTAGCAAGCACGGTTGAATTATGCAGTGGTCTCAAAAAATAACGGCATAAAGTCTGAATGGAAAAATAACCGGCAACCAGTTAAAATGCTCAACAGTCGGTTTTTCTTTGTTCAAATAAACTCTTTATGTTGCTTCTCTGCTTACAACTTCCGGAAAAATTTTGTAAAGAAATAATTTATGTGTCCTTTAAACGATCGGGAATAATTATTAGGCAATACCGATCGTTAATAAACACCAAGGCAATAATTGTCCCCGGTAAAAATTATTCCGGGGACAAAAATTAATCTGTCATTTAATTAGCATCATTTTCCGGGATATTGTCCTGCTACCGGTCTCAAGTCTGTAAATATACATACCAGAGGATAGGTTATCTCCTGAAAAATGAAATCGATGATATCCCGACTGGCGAATACCCTTGAAAATTTCCTCGATTTTTTCCCCCAGTATATTATATACCGAAAGGGATACAAACGATGGCTTATCAAGTGAAAATGAAATCGTTGTAGCCGGATTAAAAGGATTAGGATAATTTTGATTTAATTCGAAAGTAAACAATCCGGGAAAATTGTTTGCCGACGTAATAAGAGCCGGATTTGTTGAAAATGAGAATGTATCCGCCTGAGAAACAGGGCGCCTTGTAAAGACCATCAATGTATCGCCTGCATCAGGCATAATTGGTAATGCAGGTTTGAATGTATTGATCTGACAGTGAAATTTCGGGAACGCAGGATCGTATTGAGGCGGGGTCAGTAGTGTAATTGCTTCTCCCGGATCCCAGCGTTTATTTTTGGTGGCATTAGGTTCGGATATAAACATTCTAATTTTTTCATTATCAGTCAGATTATATGCAATAAATGGAGTTAAAACTTCTTTAATACCTGCCGAGCTGTATGCTGTATCGAGAGGGAAGGCATAGTTTCCACCGGAAATTGTATCCGGATTCCCGAATATCAGCGCGGCATCAATAGGTGCAAGTGTAAAATTGCCGCCCGGTTTGGATATCGTAAAACTAATATTTCCGCCGGTATTGTTGAGCAATTTCGAACGGTCATAGTTTAATTCAAAATTATATTCAGGAATAATTTCAACGGCAACTCCATCAAAAATATTTGTAAGATAGAAAGTTGATATTCCTCTATCCATAATAAAATCCGAGACTTTTATTATTCCTGAAGGAATTTCTTTAATCTCGGCTGTTATTGAAGTTGAAGAAGTCTGTGGAAAGTCAATTATATAAGAATTTCCAGTGACAGCGGCAGAATCTACCACATGCACGAAAACAGATGCCGTTGAATTACCCGCAGAATGAATATATGATGATGTAAGAATAGTCCCCTGCGGTCCGTATGGACTGAACTCTACCCCTGTTATTTCATAGTCCATATCATCGCTGACCCAATCTGCCCAAACCACAAGAATATTATCTCCTTCCACAACTGCAAAGTCCGGCTCCCACTGATAGCCTTCAGTGTTTATATTGATCTGCTGTTCAAATGAGACAGGATAAAGATCCTGATCAAAATACCGCGCATAAATTCCCTCTCTGCTTCCATCCTGAAGCCAGCTTGACCATACAACGGCGAGGTGACCTGACGGCAGCGCTTTAACTACCGGAAGCCACTGATAGTAAGCCGAAGTTTTATTTGCACGAACTTCGGAGCCAATTTTCAAGCCATTTTCATCAAATTTCTGCAAATATATTCCACCATCCGACTTGTCCTGCTCCCAGCTAACCCAGGCAGCAACAAAACCGCCCTCGGCAAGTGGCGCCAGATTTCCGAACCACTGATAATCGGGCAGGTAACTATTTATGTTAAATTCGGCACCGACTGAAATGCCCTGCGGGTTAAATATCCTTCCGTACATTCCATAGCCCGGCTCCTCCGGTTTATCCTGTCGCCAGGATTCCCAGATAACAACAATATTTCCATTTGATAAATATGCGACATCCGGTCTGCCCTGGCTGTTCAATGTCGTTTCATTTACAAGGAATTCTTCCGAAACCGGATTCCCATCATTATCAAATAGTCTTGCATATATTCCCTTATCGCTTCCGTCCTGATCCCACGATTCCCAAACGATCACAAATCCACCATTTGGCGATGCGGCGATGGCTGGCTTTGTCTGAGAATTACTCAAAAAAGTATTTGCTCTTTGCTCCGGCGATCCCGTCAGGTCGGCATCAAGAATTTTATATTTCACATCAAAAATTGTTTCAGCTTTTCCTGAGTGGGATGCCCAGGTAACTGCCATTTTCCCATTGCTGAGCGGAGCTGCGTCATGACGCTCCTGATCATAACTGGTGGAATCGTTAATGATTTCCTCGAAAGATGCAGAGTTTCCGTTTGTATCAATCTTTTTTGCCAAAATATCCCCGCCTGATCCGGCGGCGGACTGATCAGTGGATTGCCAGAACACTACAAATTCATTCCCGTAATTGATTATGAGAGGCGCACGCTGTGTTGAGTCAGAATAAGAATTTACTGTGAAGCTGTTTTGAGCAAAAGCACTTGTACTCAGGAGAACGATTATTAGCATTGTTTTTTTCATTTTCGTCTCCTTATTTCATCTGAAAATCTAATAAAGGAAAGGTATTCGCTCCGGGAACTTCGTAATGCCACCATTCAGCTCCGTAGAGTAACAGTCCTGCGACATTAACCATCGTATTTTTTAGTAATTCCCTGTTGGCAATTACATTGGAAGGAAGATTAGGATAGCCGTGTGAGGCTTTATTCGAAAAATCGTCGAATTTTGTCGGCATTGGAAGTTCCATCCCGGTAGCAAGATCAATTAGTGTGAGATCCACTGCACCGCCCCTGTTATGTTTGGAGCCGGAGTTCGGATCGGCGATGTAAGCCGGGTTCGGGTAAATCTCGAACAAGAGATATTGCACCGCCCTCGGTCTATAACCATCCCAAATTTTTATACCTATTCCCTGCGGGTAGGAATTTCCGTCATGAACCCTGATTTTCCGCAAACTGTCCTGTGCTGTTTTAAGACTTTTAGCAAGCTTATAAACTAAAAGACATTCGTTGGCTGTATAAAATTTTGGCAGGCTGATGTTTCCTTCTGGTAAATTCCTGAATACGTGATCCGGGGTGGAATACCTCATGTCAATAACGATATCGTATATCAGGTCTTTTGGGTTGACAAGTTCGTCATCCTGCTGGGCAAAAACCCCGGTATTAAACCCGGTGACAAGAAAAATTATCAGGATGCTCAGGTTTATCTTATTCATATCTTATCCTTGCATCAACTATTATAAAATCATCATTTTTAGTAAGTATAAGGGGATTAAAGTCCAGTTCAGATATGTTTTTTTCTGTTCTGACAAATTCCGCAACATTCCTGATCAGCCTTCTCAATTTACGAATATCTACAGGACGTTCTCCGCGGACTCCCCCGATTATTCTGCCGATATTAGTTGAATAAATCAGTTCATTAATATCCTCATCGACCATATAGGCTGAACGAATTGCCGTGTCACAGATAACTTCGACATACTTTCCACCGGTTCCAAACATAATCACCGGTCCAAAAGATTTATCCCTCACTGCGCCGATCAGAATTTCCTGCTTGCCGTTTACAAACTTTTGTATCTGGAAACTTTCAAGTTCAAAACCGAATTCCCGGAACCGTGTTTTCATCTGAGCGGCTTCTTTTTTAAGTTCATCCCAATCCGCTATCTCAGTAACAACGGCTCCTATTTCCGATTTATGAACTATTTCCTTATTCAGCCCTTTGAGAACAACCGGAAAATTTTCGATATCGACTTCATCCAATGAGGCTGCCTGTGAGAATACTGATTCCACATAAGGGAATCCTTTTTCATAAGACAACTGATAAAACTGTTCCGGGGTCAGGAATCCTGATTTTGCTTTTCCATATGCAGTAAATTCGCCAAACATTGATAAATATTCCGGTGCGAAAAATTCGATCTTTTCCTTTGCTGCGTGATATTTCAGCATGTTTCCAAGAACAAGTGCGGGGTCTTCAGGATTTCTGAACAGCGGCAGGTGCTTTTTCGATCTCAATCTGTATTCTTCCCAGAATTCCGGTAGCGGCATATCTACCTGAAGAATTGGTTTCTGCGTTTTTATTCCATAAACGGCTTCACTCACTTCAAACGGATTAACCATAACCGGCTGCACAAAAATTGAAATTATGGCATCAACTGCTGGGTCGGCGGCAATTGTTTCAACTACGTTTCTGTAAGTTTCGGGAGTTGCCCCAGGCAGAAGATCTACCGGATTCGAAAGGCTGCCTTCAGGATTGACAATTTCTTTGAGTTTCTCGGTTGTGGAATAACTGAAAACAGCAAGTGACAGATTGTTTTTTTCGAGACTATCTACGGCAAGAATTGCCGGTCCTCCGGCGTTCGTAACGATAGCGATATTTTTTCCGGCGGGTATAGGGAAATTGTCAAATCCTTTTGCCGTATTAAAAAGGTCATTAATGTTATCTACTCTGATAATTCCGAATTGTTTCAGAATTGCATCTACAACATTGTTATCTGAACTTAGTGCACCCGTATGCGATGAAGCGGCTTTCATCCCGCCGGAAGTTTTACCGGCTTTTAGTATTATCACTGGTTTTTTTAATCTATGTTCAACACATTTTCGAACAAAACCAAGCCCGTTTACAAAACTCTCAAGGTAAAAAGTCAAACTGCTGATCCTTGAGTCCTTCATCCAGAAATCAAGCAGATCATTTTCATTAAGATCAGTTTTATTGCCGGCGCTGATAAAATGACCAAACCGGATATCTGTCTCACGAAGCGAATTCAAAACAGCGGCTCCGAGTGCGCCACTCTGGGAAAAAAAAGCAGTGCTTCCCGATTCCGGCTGCTCCGCCACGAACGTTGCATTGAGTTTTACTTCAGATAAAGTATTAACTAAGCCCATACAGTTGGGACCGACTAATCTTGCACCGGCAGTTTTAATTTTTTCAAAAATCCTGTTTTCAAGCTCTTCCCCCTCTTTGCCTGTTTCTCTGAAGCCTGCGGTTATCAGCAGGATTGATTTAATTCCCTTAGTCAGAACTTTTTCCACAGTTTCTTCGACAAATTGTTTGGGAATCACAATCAGCGCAAGGGAGGGAATTTCCGGTAATTCAGCAATGGAGGGATAGCAGCGATAGCCGAATATCTGATCTTGTTTGGGATTTACGGGATAGATGCCGCCCCGGTAACCATAGGATCTGATATTCTTAAGTATTTCGTATCCTATAGATTTTTCTTTTCCAGATGCTCCGATTATTGCAATTGATTCGGGGTAAAAGAAATTGCTAACTGCGGAATCCATATCTGCCTGTATTATTAAGAGACTTTGTACTAAAAATAAGGAAATTGGTTTGTAAAATCTAAATATTATTTGATTTAAAGACGCTTCAGGCATGACAATTTTGTATTAACTGAACTTAATCCGTAAATCCTGAAGGTGTCCGGGCCACATTTTTAGAAAAGTTTTATGACTTATCTCTTCTTTGCAAATGGCAAAGTGACCGAGAAATTAAACCATCGCCCTCCGTCTTCCGAACCACTGCTTAACGGATCAGTAAAACCCTGACCTGTGCCGCTGATTTCCTTATTAACTGAATATATTGGAAGTATCTGGCTAATACTCCCCTTAAAATCCAGCCCCAGCATAGTGAAGTCAATTATTAACCTGAAATAAGCAAGACCGGCTTCCTTTATCTTAAACCCGGAACGCACGTAATGAGAAACCCCAATCGCAAGAAAAATAGGCTGCCAGGTTTCAATTGCAGCATCCGGAACAATCCGAATAATAGACAACTGGGGTGTAAACGTAATTTTGCCAAACGTGTATGAGATTCGCCCTTCAACTTCTTCCGCCTCAATTTTTGCAGTACCCCTGAAATACAGCCGGCTGAGAAACAATGATTCAATAATCCCGGTGAATGGCCAGGATTCAATGGAGCCGATAATTTTTGCATCTAAATAATGATATTTTGCGGAAAGATTTAAGCCCCAAACATCTGCCCCCGTGTCCCTATAACTCAACTCAAAACGGGTATAATTTAATTTTGTGAATTTTATATATCCGAAACCAAGCCCATCTTTCTGCAGACCGAATTCTGAACGGAGTGAATACTTTTCAATACTCCCGGAAAATACCGGTTTATCCTTTCCGTAACCACAGTTCACACTCCAGCGGTCAAATTTGGAAAGGCTTGAAAGCGAATACTCAAAAATGTTCCTGACTTGACGCGGAGTAAAAGTTTCATAGTCGGCTTCCAGAAGGAAATACGGGAATCTATAACGAATTTTATGCCCGACACTGAAAATTGATAAGGGATTTTTCAGCGCAAGATTTACTTTATCGTATTTTGCAAATAAACCAAGCGGGGGAGTTTGAACAGAAAATGCAAGTTCATAATTTTTTGTGTTCTTGTCTTGCAGAAATATTCCAAATCCTCCGTTATAATCAATAATATTCTGCTCCTCGGCAGCAGTGAGTCTGATTCCGGCATCGGCGCTAATCCAGTCAGATTCGCCATAATAATTGACCGCCGCTGATGATGAATTTTGCCTGAGTTCAAATGACAGTTCCTTAATTTTATCAAATCTCGAGGCATCAAACCGGCTCCGGTTAATATTAATCGAAAATTTTCCAATCCTGGAAGATTGCCGTAGTTTAATTCCGTAAAAATCTCCTGTGATATTTTCAGTGTGTTTACTGTTTGAAAATTTATAGATATTAAAATTGTCAGAGTAAACCGACAGATCAGATCCGCTATCACCATCATTCTGCCCATAAACTGGGAGAAATGAAATAAAGAAAGCAATCAGACAGGATAATATGAACAGAGCGGAGTATTTACCCCGCTCTGTTCTTTTTTTCAATATATCACGGATAAGTTTTTGCAACATCCGTTCCGCTTGTTAATAAGTGATTGTAACTTCATTCGAATAAACCGGATTTTTCAGAACTAAAAACAGATCTGACCAGTAATATATGTCGCCCTGCTCTTCCGGATAATATGTGCGGAGACGATATGTATATTGAACCCCGCTCTCAACATTCATATCGAGCGCTGAAAAGTATGGATAATCGATAGAAAGATACGGGAGAATGTAACTTCCCCCTGAAATTTTCCTTTCAATTTTATAAACACTTTCCCATTCGTAGGAATAACTTAGATTATCGACAAACCAATTGAGCCGTATTCCCGCAGGCGAATAATTTTTCTGTGCAGTGAGATTGGAAACAGCCCTCGGCAGACGGATGTTGCACCAGACCCATTCCTTTGCTTTGACCCCTGCAAAAGGAGCCGGACTAAGATTTATTAGTTCTCTTTCGACACCATTCTGAACTACTGCAAATTTCGTTATTGGCTGGGCAGTTGTGCCGGCATCTCTCAGAAAGAAACTGAACCATCCCCATTCTTCGGTGACGGTTGAATAGGTTTGATTATTAAATGTGACTTTCAGAGTGATGCCCTCGCCCTGGTAAGAATAATAATCATTCGGGTATAATGATATATATCCCTCGAGGACGAATGCAAACTCTTCATCAATATGCATTATCCTTTTAATTGTTTCCTGCTGCATACCGGGCAAAAGTCCCCCAAAGGTAGGATCGGGAAAATTAAATTCAGCATATGTCTCGGCATCGAATGCCAGATGAATATCTTCACTGCCATGAGGAGTTACTGTGTAGGGTGGAAGCCAGTCTTTTTTAGGATTGGGGGGCGGATTAGCAAAAAAATTACCCAGATTTACCTGAACAGTATAATCATTGCCATCAGTATCAGCATCTTTAATAGTGACAGTGTGATTCTGAGAAAGTGCAGTTTCAATTTTATTGAGATAGGTTTTTAATGTATCAAGATCAACCTGTTCAACACCATCATGTCCAAGTTTAATAATTGCATCCGATTTCGAACCTGAGATCCTCTCAAGATAGTCAATTCCCTTTTCAATCTTTGTAATAATCGTATTAAATGTGGTTTTTGCATCCGAAGCTGTTTGTTTTCCAGTACTACCCAACACAAAAAAGGTTGTATTATTCTGGTTTAGAGCAGTAAGAAGACTGCTCTGCGTGTAATCAGAAAGTTCAAAAGAATAAATAAGAGCAGCCTGGATGTTAAATTTAATTCCATGCATCATCGCATTCATAAGGGCTGCTTCTGTCGGATATACCGTTACGGAGTTTAAAGATGGATCGCCCTGCATTTTACCGGTAATATTGAACCGGAAGGATTCATCAGAGTCGAGTTTTGATAAATGATTGATCGCTGACTGAACTTTTGGTAGAAAATTATTTTTTAAAACGGATTGCACTCTGCTTATAAGCGGTGGATCTTTCATTGCATTCTGCAAAGTAAACAATATTCCGCCCGCCGCCGCTGTAGTAGTAAAACTCATGCTTCGGGTTGTCCGGGGTAAGATAGTTGCAGATAAAAGATCTCTCACCGGTTTTGATCTTTTTTCAAACGAACTTGCCGAAGAGTCAATGTCTTTGATCAGTTGTTTTATCTCAGGATCAGAATACGCAGCGAGAACTTCCGTAAGCGCCGCTCCAAAATGAGCATCAGTGTTGTTTTCGTCCAGTGTCACAGCCTGATCATAGAGATCAAGTGCAGTTGCAAAGTCGTACTGATCCATATCGGAAATGCTGTTGATTTCTCCGTTAAGCATATTATTCATCTGTGTTTCAACCTGTGCATACGCCTGATCGGATAGTTCTTTCGATTTTTCAGGGTCAGGGGTGTTTTCTGGTTCTGTAGTCTGCTCACAGCCAACCGCAGAAAGAAAAAGGAGAGGTAATAATAAAAGCCGATAGATTGGTCTTGTAATTTTCATTTTCCCGCCTTAAAAATTATTGTTCATTGATTTTCAATACGCCCATTTTATTCCCGGTTATGGTTAATATCTAAAAAAATCGAGATAAAACGGCTAAAAAATTACTGTACAGGAAACATATTATTAAATCAATTATTTACAAAATCTCCTTAAAAGCCAGGCATTCATTTTGTCACTAAAATTCAAATGTTTTTAAGAATCAGTCATAGTAGAAAACCATACCCTTTTTATAACCTGTTGTAAATAAATGACCTGATTTTAAACTAATTATAAAAATGAGAGAATGGCTGAATTTGATTTAAATCAATTCTTGAAAAAAAAATTAACCGGGAATAAAAAAAATTATCATTCCCCGACGATATTTGTCGCTCAACCATAATATTCTCCACGATTATTAATATTCCGGAATAATACGAAATATCAGCCTTAAATTAATTCCGGACAGTAAAAGTAGCCTTGCTGTTTATTCATCTCTACATTATTTTGCTTAAATTTAGAGACTTAATGAAAAACAAACATTATTCCTCTATGAATTATTATATCGGACTTGATGGCGGCGGAACGAAAACAAAACTTGTGCTGACAGACCAGCATCTCAATGTGCTGTGTGAAAAAAACGGCGGTCCTTCTACATTTATTCTAATCGGGACAGACAAGGTATGTGAAATGCTCTGGCAGATATTAACTTCGGCTGTTGAAGAATGTGGTCTTGACCCCTCTGAGATTCGTGGTGTTTTAATTGGAACGACAGGCGCCGGAAGGCGATCTGATGCAGAGTCTCTCGAAAATGCTTTTGGTCTATTCAACAAAACGAATGGGAATCTCTTCCCTAATTTCAGAGTCGAAAGTGATGCCCGTATTGCACTTGAGGGAGCTTTTTCAGGAAAACCCGGAAGTATTCTGATTGCAGGTACCGGGTCAATAATGTTCGGCAAGGACAATCTGGAGAATATCCACAGGATCGGAGGATACGGCAGATTTATAGGCGACGAGGGAAGCGGATATATGCTCGGTAAGCGGGGATTGATTGCCGTTGCTAATGATTATGACGGGCGGGACATTAAAACAAGCCTGACAAAACTCATAGCTGAAACTTTCGGGATAACTGATCCGGCGACTCTGATAACAGAAATTTATAAAAATAATTTCGACATTGCCTCTGTCGCTCCTCTTGTAATTAAATGCGCACATTCAGGTGATGAACTTTGTATGCAGATAATTGATGAAGAAATTGACTCATTAATTAAACATATCAGAGCGATGAGCATTAAACTAAATGAAAAAAGAATGAATATTTCACTTATCGGCGGACTTATAACCACCGATAATTTTTATGCAAATCTGTTTAGGCAAAAAATCTCGGATATTCTTACAAATGTAATTATGAAGGATCCAGATTATTCGCCTGCAATCGGTGCAGCTATTATGGCTAAAGCCTATTTCCATTAAAGTAAAAGGCACAAAATGTCCGGAAAAAAAATCGAAAACAGAAATCCCTGGGCGTGGGTAAGCACGCTATATTATGCCGAAGGTATTCCTTATGTAATTGTAATGACCGTTTCAGTTATTATGTACAAGCGTCTTGGAATATCTAATACCGATATTGCCCTATATACAAGCTGGCTCTATCTGCCCTGGGTAATCAAACCACTCTGGAGTCCCATAGTTGATCTTCTTAAAACTAAGCGCTTCTGGATTATCATAATGCAGCTGATCATCGGGGCAGGACTTGCAGGTGTTGCCCTTACAATTCCTCTGCCCAATTTCTTCCAATATACTTTAGCATTTCTCTGGCTTCTTGCCTTCAGTTCCGCAACTCATGATATTGCCGCTGATGGTTTTTATATGCTCGGACTGGATAAGCATCAACAGGCATTTTTCGTTGGAGTCCGCAGCACATTTTACAGGCTGGCGATGATAACCGGACAGGGATTGTTAATTATTCTTGCAGGATATTTTGAAAGTGCAACCGGGCTGGAACCAGTGGAAATGACTGTCCGTTCCAAACTTGCCCCGCCGGCAGTTGAAGTTTTTGATCCTGCATCCATGCAGTTTAATGAACTTGATGGAGAGCTCAGGATTATTTCGGGACCGGCAACGCCTGAAATATCCACAGCCAAAATTCAGAAGCAAATGGCTGATTCTCTTATCTCAGCAGCCAGAACCTGGAATATTCAAAACGGTTTCTATCAGGAAGAAAAACCAGTTAGTTCAGATGCGGGAAATGATGATGAAGGTGTGTGGACCCGTAATATTAGCGGTCCGCTTTCGCAAGTGCTAAGCAAGTATTTCGGTCCGGAAATGAAAGAAATACCGCCCTCAGATAAAAACGGAAACGTTGCGTATCTGTTCTTCGCCCTTTCAAAACCGCCTTCGGAAAACGAAGAAATTGTAATGAATTTCGGACTTGAATCCGGAGATAAATCCATAAATATTGTTGAAGGAACAAGGTTTAGTTTTACTTCAAAAAACTGGAATAAACCTGCTCTGGCAGTTATTCAGCTCGATCCGAAGTTAAACACGGTTACAGAAGCTGGATTCAATGCCCGTTCCGGCAATATTCCCCTCGCATGGATAATTACTTTCAGTATTCTCGGAGGAATGTTTGTTGTGTTCTTCGTTTACCATAAAATTATTTTACCATACCCCAAAATCGATCAGCCTGTTACTCAGAGCAGCGGTTCAGAATTATTAAAGGAATTTTTCAGAACATTTGCACTCTTTTTCAAGAAGGAGCGGATCGGAGTTATCCTGACATTTCTGCTTGTTTACAGACTTGGTGAGTCTCAGCTCGTTAAACTTGCTTCACCGTTTATGCTCGATCCCAAAGAACTCGGGGGTCTTGGGCTTACGACCGGTGATGTTGGTCTGATATACGGCACTATCGGGATTCTGGCTCTTACCTTGGGAGGATTGCTGGGTGGATTCGTAGCAGCAAAGCATGGTCTTAAATACTGGCTATGGTGGATGGTGCTTGCAATTAATCTTCCAAATCTTGTATATGTTTATTTATCATATACTTTGCCGGATTCATTTATTATTATTAGTCTTGGGGTCGCGGTTGAACAGTTCGGGTATGGCTTCGGATTTACAGCTTATATGCTCTTTATGATTTATGTCTCTGATGGAAACCACAAAACGGCTCATTATGCAATCACCACTGGATTTATGGCGCTTGGAATGATGATACCGGGGATGATAAGCGGCTGGCTCCAGGATATTATTGGTTATCAGCATTTCTTTGTCTGGGTTGTAATAGCAACGATTCCTTCATTTCTTATAACCAGATTCATTCCGGTTGATGCTGAATTCGGGAAAAAATCGGCTGATGAGAAGTAAGCAGGTTCGAAGTTTTGTTTTTTTCTCTTTAATAACGGCAGCATTTGTTTTGCTCCCAATGGATTATTATACCAATAAATTCTCAATAGATCTGAATATGGATAATGTATTTCCAATTAGTGAAACCCGGAAAAACTGGGTTGAAGAAACGCTTTCAACTTTGACTTTAAGAGAGAAGATCGGGCAGATGATTGTTCCTGATGCCCCGGGATATGAATACAGTGAAGATTCAGATACTTTTATAAAGCTTCGACATTACGTAGAGGATTTGAAAGTTGGCGGAATAATGTTCCTCAAAGGAAAAGTTCAGTCCCAGTTTGATCTGACAAAACGTCTTCAGGAATTGTCTAATCTTCCGCTCTTAATTTCTGCGGATTTTGAGCGAGGCATTGGAATGAGACTTGATGACGGGACTGAATTTCCATATAATATGGCAGTTGCAGCAACAGGCGATCCCCTGCTTGCATATAAACTGGGAAAAGTTACGGCAACTGAAGGAAAAGCCCTAGGTGTTCACCAGAATTATGCACCGATGCTCGATATTAATCATAATTCAATGAATCCCGTTGTTAATGTAAGGAGTTATTCGGACAGAACTGATGTTATCCTGCGGTATGCAATTTCTTTTATCAATGGCACACATGAAGCCGGCATGATCACAACAGCAAAACATTTCCCCGGTCATGGTGCAACAGACCTTGATTCACATAAAGAACTGCCGCTGATTGATGTTTCACGAGAATTCCTTGCCAGTAACGATATTGTTCCCTTCAAAGAAACATTTCGGGCAAATTTGCAATCAGTAATGGTCGGGCACCTTGAAGTTCCTGCCCTTGAACCAAAACGCGGACTTCCTGCAACTCTATCAGGTGCAATAATAAATGATTACCTCCTGACAGAACTCAAATTCAAAGGATTAGTTATTTCGGATGCACTGAATATGCATGCTATAACAAACAATTTTTCGGTTGAAGAAGCCGGCGTTTTAGCGGTTGAAGCCGGTAATGATATCCTTCTGTTTCCTGAAGATACTGAACGAACATTAGAGGCAATTTATGAGGCAGTTCTTGATGGGAAGATCACAGAGGAGAGAATTGATCGCTCTGTTGCTAAAATCCTTTCTGCAAAAAGTTGGCTCGGATTGGATAAAAACAGGTTTGTTTCGCTCAGGGAGATGAAAAATACTGTTGGGAAAAAAGAACATGCCCGCCTCGCTTTTGATATCGCTGAAAAATCAATTACCCTTCTGAAGGATGATTATGGGCTGGTTCCTATTGATCTTACCGGTTATAAAAAGGTTGCCTGCATCAATATTTCCGACACAAAAATCCGGAAAAATAAATCCTCGCAGCTCCGTTTTGAGGAATATCTTAAAACTCAGCATAAAAAAGTGACCGCATATTCACTCGGAAGCAATTCGAGAGCGGTAAATTATCAGCGCGCTCTGAAAATTGCTAAAGATGCCAGCATCATTCTGCTGCCGGTTTATGTTAATGTCAAATCTTTCAGTGGAAATATTTCGCTCTATGACCATCAGCTTGAATTTATTGATGAACTCGTAAAATTAAAAAAACCAATAATAATGCTGAGTTTAGGCAATCCGTATATCATAGCAGATATGAAAAATATTCCCGCATATATATGTTCTTACGGTAATCCGAAACTTTCGCAGATTGCTGCAGCAGATGCTCTTTTTGGCAGGACGAAAATAACCGGAAAACTGCCGGTCACCATCCCGGGAACTGCTTTCGAATTTGGTTCCGGTTTAACAAGGCTAAATACCAGACTTGGGGACTTTACAGAAGCCGCCGACTCCTTATACGATTTTCAAAAAGTTGACAGCGAAATGGAAAAAGCCGTTATAGAAAAAGTCTTTCCCGGAGGAGTGCTTCTCATCGGGCATAAATCCCGGATAGTTTACAATAAGGCTTTCGGGAATCATACCTATGAAAATAATTCCAGACTCACCTCAACAGAAGACTTGTTCGATCTTGCTTCAGTGTCGAAAGTTGTGGGAACAACTTCTGCCGCCATGCTGCTTTATGATGCAGGCAAACTAAACCTCGATAAGCCTGTGTATCAATATCTGCCGGAATTTAATAATAACGGAAAAGACAAGATCACGGTCAAAAATCTGCTTATGCATAATGCCGGATTCCCTGCCTTCAAAAGATATTATGAGTTCGCCAAAAACCGTACTGAAGTTATAAATGACATCATGAATACTCAATTAGAATACACGGTTGGGGCAAAAACAGTATATAGCGATCTTGGAATAATAACTCTTCAGATTGTAATCGAAAAAATAACCGGAACGTCGCTGGATGTGTTTCTTAAGGAGAATTTATTCGGGAGACTGGAGATGAAGAATACTATTTACAATCCGAAGGGAAAACTGCTGGAAAGGTGTGTCCCGACAGAAATTGATACTTACTGGCGTAACCGGCTGATCAAAGGAACTGTCCACGATGAAACTGCTGATATGATCGGCGGTGTTGCAGGTCATGCAGGTTTATTTTCCACATCTTCAGACCTTGCTAAATTTGCATTTATCATGATGAATGGGGGCAGAAACGGCGATCTGAAGCTCTTTGAAGAAGCGACAATTGACCTTTTTACTACCAGGAAAAGTACGGGAACAAGAGCTCTTGGCTGGGACACCAAAGCTATAAAAGGCAGTTCTGCTGGAAGAAAATTCTCTATGAATTCATTCGGACATACTGGATTTACTGGAACTTCGATTTGGATTGACAAAGAAAATGAAATTTTCGTCATTCTTCTGACAAACAGGGTTCACCCGACCAGAGAAAACAGGACAATAATCAAATTCCGCCCGAAACTTCATGACGTGATTTTCGATAGTATCATTTTCTGAGAAACGTCGGGTTATTCGCGGAAAAGGTAAATATTTCAGTAATATAACATGATCTCGCGCCTTTGTAATCAAAGGCATTTTTGCTTATGTTTCATGTCACAACAGTTTGGATTTGAGATTTGAAATTTCATGTAAAATTTTTCTCAAGTCTGCTATTTTATGGTTCTTTTCACTCCTGCAGAGAATCTCATACCCGCTATTTAATTAGCATTGCTGCACTTCTGTTATTATCATCAGTTCTACTTTCTCAATCCTATCCATTCAAATTTTATTCCGCCTCAGATGGACTTTTCCCTGCAACCGTCAATGCGATTTTTCAGGACAGACAAGGCTTTATATGGTTCGGGGGCGCAGGAGGCATTTCAAAATATGACGGATTGGACTTTCATCAACACCTTACAGGTGACGAACTATTTCCGTATGTAACATCAATAAATGAAGATGCCTCCGGCAGCATATGGATATCGACCGAGGGGTTGGGGATAGCAAAATTATCAGAAAGCAAGAACAAACCCACATGGCTGACAAAAGCAAACTACGGACTCCCGAGTGATTCTGTTTATTGTGTGTTTTTCGATAGAGAGCAGAATTGCTGGATTGGGACATCGGAAGGAATATTGCTTGTGCGAAAAGATGGAAGCCATAAACATATCACAAATGAGGATCGTCAGAGCAATGGCATTGCACGAGGCTTTATCCAGGATAAGGACGGCTTTATCTATTCTGCCATCGGCGGCGTTTCAAGATATTCAATCGCCAGTAATGGGAGAGTCCTGAAGGAAAAGATAAGCGTTGAAAAGACTTTGGGAATTGGATTGACAAATGATGGCAGACCTCTCTGGGCTTCAGAACCATTTCTTGAGACAAAATTCAGAGGTGTTTATTCGTATAAGGACAATAAAATTATTCGTGAAATCTCACTTAATAATTTCCCTCCCCCTATAAAAATCCAGTCAATACTCAGTGATGATGAGGGAAATATCTGGATCGGCTCCACAAGAGGAATTTACCTGAAATCAAAGTATGGTATTTCTTCGATTAAAAGACAAAATGGCTTAGTAAATGTTAACATTGCAAAGATCTTCCAGGACAGGGAAAAATCCATCTGGATAGCAACTGGTAACGGTGTAATGAAATTGAACAAACGAGGATGCATCAGTTATAATGAAACGCATGGGCTTTCCGGCTCTGGTTTACTGACTGCTTTTAAGGATAATTCTGGAGTGGTATGGTTTGGCGGCTGGTCCGGAGCCTATAGCATCAATAAACTTGGAGTGTTGGAAAATCCTGGAAAACAGTCCTTGTTATCCAGACTGCAGGTGCATTCAATAAATCAGACTGTTTCCGGAGACATTTTATTTGGCACTTATGGCGGGTTTCTAATCAGACGGAATGGAGCTGTAAGTCAGCCGCTCAAAGGACAGCCTGACGCCCCATTTTCGGTCTGGGCGATTGAAGTAGATGAATCGGGGACAATCTGGATCGGCAGTGAAGGCCGGATATTAAGGATTAAAGGCTACAAGATCGACCGAATTTACTCCGGTAATGACGGCATTCCAAAAGATGCGGTTGCCTGCCTGAAATTAGATAAAAAAGCCAGACTATGGTTCGGAACCGGCGGAGAGGGTGTGGGTTTTATTACTAATAAAAGCACAAAATTATTCGATCTCGCTGATCCACAATCAAATTCTATTGAATGTATTGAGGAAGACCATACTGGAAAGATATGGGCGGCAACACGAAAGGGTGTCTTTTATTATGAAGAAAAAAATCGGGGTTTCCTTCAATTAAAAGAAACCGAATTCTTGGGACAGCCTGTTTTTTGCGTGAAGGAAGACACTAAAAGGAACCTCTGGTTTGGAACCTGGAGAGGGTTGTTTTTATGGCAAGATTCTGTAATTGCGCATTTCGATGCCCGGAATGGGTTAATTTCGAACGATGTTCAATCGATAGCAGAAGATGATGACAATAATATTTGGCTGGCTACAGGCGGTGGAATCACCAAATTAAGTCCCGCCGCCAGAAATCAGAAAATCCCTGCCCCAATTGTCTGGCTCGAATTAGTGGGGGAAACCGCAAGTAAACCGCAAGGGAGATCAGTTGAAATACCTTACTTACAGAAAGCGGTAACTTTCAGGATTAACGCTCCGAATTACTATGATGAAAGAAATATTGAATTCCAGTATAAACTGTCGGGGCTTAATTCTGTTTGGATAGACGCCGGAGGGCAAAGGATATTATCCTTTAACTCACTCGACCCGGGAAATTACTCATTAAAAGTCCGTGCACGTTATTATATGGGTAAATGGTCTTATTCCAAATCATATCATTTTGAAGTCACTCCACCATTCTGGCTGACGTGGTGGTTCCGTTTATTAATTTTCTTAGCTCTTATCACTATTCCTGTCATAATTTATGAGCAACGTATCCTCAAACTGAAACATGAGAAAGCCGCACAAAGCGGTTTTTCGAAAAAACTATTGGAATCTCAGGAAAATGAAAGAAAGAGAATTGCTTCCGAGCTGCATGATAGTGTAGGACAAAATTTGATCCTTTTGAAAAACAGGGCAATTCTTGGTATCAGAGACCAGGAAAAGAGCAAAATGCAACTTGAAGAAATTATGAATTTATCAACAGAGACAATTGCAGAAGTAAGAAGTATCGCATATAATCTGCGCCCTTATCAACTTGGAAAAATCGGACTCACAAAAGCAATTGAATCGCTTATAGAAAACACAAGAGAATGCTCCGAAATTAATATTGATTCAAACATTGAAAATATTGACGGAGCCGTTTCTGATGACAATGAAATTCATCTGTACAGAATAATTCAGGAATGTGTTTCAAACACATTAAAACATTCCCGGGCTACCTTACTAAGTATTATTTTACGAAAAAATGAAGAGGGTTTAATTTTTGACTGCATTGATAATGGGGTCGGGTTTCAATCATCGCAAAATACCGGCACAAATTCTGGACTGGGAATAACAAACCTTTCGGAAAGAGTGTCGCTTCTCGGGGGAAATATTGAAATAATTTCATCCCTGGGAAAAGGTGTTTCCATAAAAATCAAAATTCCATCTGAGGAAAAAACATGATAAGGTTACTAATCGCTGATGATCATCCAATTTTTCTTCTGGGCCTTCGCCAGGTTATTGAATCCTCCGGAGATTTTACTGTAATTGAACAGGTTAACAGTGGTGACAAGGCTTTGAAATTTTTACAGAGTAATGAGGTCGATATTGCTGTTCTGGATCTTGATATGCCGGGATTGAACGGCTTTGAAATAACAAAAGAACTTGCCGGATGTAATAAACACACAAACATTATTTTTCTGACAATGCATAAAGCGAAAGATCTGCTTACTGAGGCACTCAATCTGGGTGTCAAAGGGTATGTGCTAAAAGAAACATCACTCAGCGAAATAGAATATGCTATCCGGAAAGTTCATTCCGGAGGAGTTTTTATCAGCTCAGAGTGTCTTGGCGACCTGCTGCCGCCTTCAAAATTCAATAACGATAAAGATTATCTCTTATTTATTAGTGAAAGGCTATCACCCACGGAGAAAATAGTCCTGCATTATATAGCACAGAACAAAGACACAAAAGAAATAGCCGGGTTAATGTTTATCAGTCCACGAACCGTTGAAAAACACCGCTCGAATATTTGCAGTAAATTGGGAATTACCGGAAATAATGCGCTCCTGAAATTCGCACTTGAGAATAAAGATTTCCTCTCCAAAAACTAAACACTTCAAAGAAACCACCAGGTATTTCTGATCCCGGTTCTTAAAGATACGTGCCGCCATGTATGAAAATACGCAGCGGCTTTTATTTACAAAGAATCTCCGTATAGATAGTTTTTAATTGTTCATTGAGAAAAAGATGAAAATTTTGATTGTTGATGACAGCGCTAATATCCGTGCGATGATCAGATCAATTATCGATTCCTCAGATCATCAGTTTTTTGAATGCGAAGATGGAGATATTTCTCTCAGCTTATGTGATGACTATCATCCTGATCTGATACTGATGGATATAAAGATGAAACGGATGAACGGAATAACTGCTACTCGCATGATAAAAACAAAATACCCGCGAATAAAAATAATAATGGTCACAAATTTCCCATACCCCGATTTAATGAGAGAGTCCATCGCTGCCGGTGCTGAGAGACTTTTACCGAAAGAGGAATTGTTATCTCTGCCTCTATTGATAAGCGAATTATTCAAAAACACAGAAAATAATAAACACCAGTAATGTCATTTTTTTGAATTTCAACAATAAAATCAGGAGGATTTTATGTTTAGAAAAGTGCTTTTATTCAGTTGTTTTTTGCCGTTATTACTATTCGCTCAAACCTATAATAACGTGACCTATTTTTCAGAAATTAATCTGAGCGGGTATGGAGCGCTGAACTATTATTTTGACCAGGACAGGGGATTCCTTTCCACAGGTGCCGGCTATACCAAACTGGTTGATTTGTCTATTCCCGCATCTCCCATTGTTGAAACCACTTACACAAATCATGGCGGGGACGAATTGGTCGTTGTCGGAAATAAAGCCTATACACTTGGTAGAGGAACAGGTTTGGATATACTGGATATAACAGATCCACTTAATCCTGTGCTCTTAGGGGAATATAACACAGTCGTTCCCTGCTATGGATTGGCGGTCAAGGATAATTTTGCCTATGTTGCCGGTTTTACAGGCGGTTCACCAACTATCGAAGCAGGGCTATATATTATTAATATTTCCAATCCTGCTGCGCCGGTAATGGTAAAATATATCAGCATTCCCTCTGCAAATGATGTGGCGATACTGGGAAATTATGCATATGTCGCATATGCAGGCTCACCAGGAGGCGGGGCGAAGATCGTCAACATATCTAATCCATCGCAGGCTTTTGTTGCATATGATTATTTGACAGGTGGCGCTGGATATCAGGTCTATTTCAGAGATGACCTGATGTTCCTGACTCTCGGCGGAGGCGGGCTGAAAATTGCAGATGTTACTATTCCGGATTACCCCTTAGAACTTGCCACAATTGCTGCAGGTGATTGGGTATCACATTCTGCTGCCGATAACAAGTACGTTTACCTTGCTTGTAACGAGGCTGGATTAAAGATATTTGACTATTCCGACTTAAACAATATTAGCCAGGAAGGATCATATCTGCTTTCTGATTGGTCTGTTAAAACAGTCGGACTTTTCAGCGACAAACTCATCATTTCTGAAAGCAAAGCATTTGAAGGTAACCATGTTAAGGTGATGCAGTTCGATCTTGCTGCTGCTGCAAGAATATATACTGGAAGCGAGATTGGTTATATCGGGGAATCTGTTTTAGTGCCGATTGACCTCGAAATACCTGCAAACAAGTCGTTCTCAGCTTTTGAAATAACGATATCCGGCTTCCAGGATGATATTGATTTTACGGGACTTGAACTTGTCGGTACGCTGACGGGAAATCCGGCCTGGACAAGTGTGGTAAACGATACAGACTCTGCTCTCTACATTGCTTTTGCCGGATCCACATCAGTATCTACCGATGGAGTTCTGTGCAATCTGAATTTTGATATACCTCTTTCTGCGGTTCCGGGAAATGTTCCGCTAAATATTGATTATGCAATATGCGATAACGGCGCAACCTCAACCCTCACTTTTGATGGCTCAGTTGAAGTAAAACTGAGGTCACCTGAACTGATCTCACCACCTGACAACGATATCCTGAGGGTAGTTGATTTTGATCTGAATTGGAATTCCTCCACAGCCGCTGAATATTACAAAGTCCAGGTTGATAATGATTCTTTGTTCGGATCACCCGAATATGATAATATTGTGCCTGATACATCTTATTCCGTTGTTGATATTCTTAATGGTCATGATTACTGGTGGCGAGTTGCCGCCAAACGGGGAGAATATCTAAGCGGCTGGAGCACTGTCAGAAAATTTACTGTTGAATTAATTCCAACTTATGGTGAAGTTGATATAAACGGAACCATACAGGCTTATGATGCATCTCTGATCCTGAAATATCTGGTTCAGCTACTGAATCTCTCTCAGCAGCAAAAACTGAATGCGGATGTAACCTTGGATGGAACCGTTTCGGCTCTGGATGCAACTGTTATTTTGCAATATGTTGTGCATATTATCAATCAATTGCCATACACGCCTCCGGCTCCCGCAATCGGACAAATTGTATTTACAGATCAGTCAATCAGTCCAGGCGCTGAAATCGAAGTTCCGGTAAGATTAACCGGATTAAAAGAGCTTTATGCAGTCAGCGGCAGCCTGAACTTCGATCTGTCCTATCTGGATTTCGTTTCAGCAAAGTGGGATGAAGGCAGCGGCATTGAATACTATGAAATAAACCTGAACGAAGGCAGCCTTAAATTTGCCGGGGCAGCGCTTAATCCTATTAACTCCGATGAAATAAATCTCATCCTGACTTTTAGAGTAAAAGATGAATTGCCGGGTGAAGCGACACAAATTTCATTTGAGAATTTCAGACTTAACGAAAATGAATTGATCCCAGAGGCAGGAAGGATAAATCTTGATGTTGTTTCATCGGTCAATAACAATCCAGAAATACCGGAAGTATTTTGCCTGCTGCAGAATTACCCGAATCCGTTCAATCCAACTACGAATATCAGATTTGGTACACCCGAAGGAGCGGATGTATCACTAATTGTTTATGATGTTTTGGGAAATAATGTTGCCGAAATTGTGAAAGGATACTATAACGCAGGTTATTATACAATTAGTTTTAATGCGTCAGATTTATCAAGCGGTATATATTTCTGCGAGATGGTTGCTGGTGATTTCAGATCAGTCATGAAAATTATGCTAATGAAATAATAATAATTTCATCCATCGGGGCTGTCCGCCAGGGCAGCCCCGATAAAAAAATGCAAATCATCAAAAAGCAAATCCTCTTCGGCTCTGAAAACAATGGATCAGATTAAGCAGCCGGATTCCCCTCCTGAATTAATTAATGCCTAAAACACAGCAATCAAAAAGACCTTCAGCAGCGGTTAACATATTGCCTCTTTTTCACATCGCTTGAAATTAGTTATCTTTGTAGTTTAAAGTTTGTCTTTTAATTATCTTACCGGAATACCCTACCCCGACTGGTGCAGAATAATCGATGAGGCGAAGTATCAGTAATTATATATTTATCCGTATGAAGACGGATTTGATTTATCAGGAAAAACAATGAAAACATTCGAAGAATTGGGTATTGAAACAGATATCCTCAGGGCGATCAGTGAATTAGGCTTCGTTGAGCCAATGCCTGTACAGGCAGAAACAATTCCACACCTCCTGAAAGAAAAAAGCCCCGATTTGATGGCGCTCGCCCAAACGGGAACCGGTAAAACCGCAGCATTTGGAATACCTCTTATCCAAAAGACAGATCTGAAAAAGAAAAAAATCCAGCACGTTATTCTCAGCCCCACAAGAGAATTATGTCTCCAGATCAGCGATGACCTGTCAGAATACGCCAAGTATCTCCCCAAAATAAAGATTGCAGCAGTCTTTGGAGGAGCAAGTATTGACAGGCAAATTGAAAAAATAAAAGGAGGCGTGCAGATTATCTCCGCAACACCGGGTCGTCTTCTTGATCTGATTAAAAGGGGCATTGTTGATCTTTCTCATATTCAAACCGTTGTACTCGATGAAGCAGATGAGATGTTGAATATGGGTTTTAAGGATGAGCTTGACGCAATACTTGAGACAACCCCGGACACAAAAAACACTTTGCTTTTTTCGGCATCAATGCCCGACGGTATAATTGCAATTGCCCGCAAACATATGACTGATCCAATTGAGATCACTATCGGCAAAAGAAATGCAGGCGCAGAGAATGTTGACCATGTAAGTTACATGGTTCATGCCCGCGATCGCTATCTTGCTCTTAAAAGGATTGTCGATTTTTATCCTCAGATTTACGGAATCGTATTCTGCCGCACAAGGCAGGAGACTCAGGAAGTTTCCGACATGCTGATCAAAGACGGTTATAATGCCGATGCACTGCATGGTGATCTCTCGCAGGTACAGAGAAACCATGTAATGAACAAATTCCGGATAAAACATTTGCAGCTGCTTGTGGCAACTGATGTTGCAGCAAGAGGACTCGATGTCGAAAATCTCTCGCATATTATTAATTATAATATACCTGAAGAACTTGAAGTTTACACTCATAGAAGCGGAAGGACCGGTAGAGCTGGAAGAAAAGGAACCTCCATAGTAATTGCCAATATGAAAGAGAAAGGCAAAATACATCAGATAGAAAAAATGATCGGCAAGACATTTTCTTTTGAGAAGGTTCCCGAAGGTATTGAAATATGTAAAAGGCAGTTAATACACCTGATTGACCGTGTTGAGAAAGTTGAAGTTGATTACACTCAGATTGATCCTCTCCTACCCGATATTTTCAGAAAACTTGAGTGGCTAGACCGCGAAGAACTAATCAAAAAGTTTGTTTCCGTAGAGTTTAACCGTTTTCTTGCATATTACAAAGGGCTTGTTGACCTGGAATCTCCTCTTGAAAGGGCTGGTTCCAAGCGCAGTGGTGCTTCTTCAGGTGAATTTACAAGGATGTTTATCAACCTCGGTTCAATGGATGACGTGAAGCCCGGGACGCTGATGGAGCTTATTGCTAAATATACGGGCAAGAAAGATATTGAGATCGGTGCGATAGATATTATGACAAAATTCTCATTTATTGAAGTCGATCCGAATTTTGCCGAGATAATAATCAAATCGATGGCAGGAAAATCGTTCAAAAAACGCCGCCTCGATATCGAAGTCGCTTTACCCAAAAGTCCAGGGGAGAGACGCGAGGGCGGTTTCAGATCAGAAAGAAAAAAAAGTGGTTTTCGTGATAGACCCGCAAAAAAAGGCTTCAGAAAAGGAAACGACCGGGACAGGGGATTTTCTTCTGATTCAGGGAATAGAAAGAGAAAGAAGCCGGGAAGATAATTCGTTAGTGAAGCCGGTTTGATAATTTAAAAACCTGAATTTCGTATTTTCTACTTCGAGATTCAGGTTTTTGTTCATTCTTCCTTTTTGATTGGCTGGTTCCTATATAAGCCGCTTGCAGATGACGGGAACATTGATGGTCAAATAAAATATAAGATTTCTGTAGCTTTCAGAAAATTTTTACTATTAATATCTATGACTAAAAAAGAAAAAATAGCAATTATAACTTTAGGTTGTTCTAAAAACACTGTCGATTCCGAACGCCTGATGAATCAGATCAGGGCGAATAACCTCAGATTAATCGATGATCCCGAAGAGGCAGACACATTAATAATAAACACCTGCGGTTTTATTGATGCCGCCAAAGAAGAATCTATCGACACAATCCTCAATGCCGTTGAACTCAAAAAATCTGACACCATCAAAAAAGTACTTGTTGCGGGATGTCTTTCTGAAAGGTATAAAAGTGACCTTCTGAAAGAAATTCCTGAAGTTGATGAATACTTTGGGGTTGAAGATTATGAAAATATCCTTAAAAACCTGGGTGGTGAACTCAAATATGAACTGCTGGGTGAAAGACTTGTTACCACCCCAAAACATTTTGCATATTTCAAAATTTCAGAGGGCTGCGACAACCCCTGCTCTTTTTGTGCTATCCCTATCATGCGGGGTCTTCACAAATCCACTCCTCAGGAAAAACTAATTGCCGAAGCCGAATCTCTGGCCTCCAAAGGCGTCAAAGAATTGATCGTGATCGGGCAGGACACAACCGATTATGGTAAAGACCTGTACGGCAAGCGTTCACTTTCGGATCTTCTCAATAAAATAAGTGAAGTTAATGGAATAGAGTGGATTCGTCTTCTATATGCGTATCCATCCCACTTTCCCGATGATCTTATTGAGGTTTTGGCAGATAATCCCAAAGTGCTGAAGTATCTAGATATGCCTTTGCAGCATATTTCAGACAAAGTATTAAAGTCGATGAGACGCGGAATAACAGCCAACAGAACTAAAGAACTCATTTATAAAATAAAAGAGAGAGTCCCGGGAATTACATTGAGAACAACGTTTATTTCGGGTTATCCGGTCGAAGGCGAGAAAGAATTCCGAGAACTTATGGATTTTGTCAGAGATGTCCGATTCGACAGAGTTGGGGTTTTTAATTATTCTGTAGAAGAAAAAACGCCGTCATTTATACTCGGAGACCCGGTTTCCGAAGAAGAAAAAGAAAGCAGAAAATCCGAATTGATGGAATTGCAGAAGGATATATCGACTGAGATCAATTCAGAATTCCTCGGTAAAAAATTGAGAGTTTTGATTGACGACATAGAAAACGATATGTTTGTTGGAAGGTCCTACCGTGATGCTCCTGAGGTCGATGGCGACGTGATTATTCAGCCGGGTAAAAAATTATTAAAAATTGGGCAATTTTATGATGTTGAAATTGTTGATTTTAATGAGTATGATTTGATTGGTAAATTTTGAAAAGGCTTTAACCCCACCTCACAAACTTCAATTATACCCCATAAATATTGAGTATCAATAACATTTACCCCACTTGTTAAATAATACGAACTCTAAATATTTTTCACTCAATTTCACCCGATTTTACGATTTTTGTGTAGATGCTGTGTAGATGGGAAATGAGAATTTAATTATATTAGAAATTGTGAAAACAAATTTTCGGGCGGGAAAATGACTATTTCAGTTAAATTAAAAGAACGACCAAACCAAAACGGCACAACTTCAATTTTTATTGTTTGGTATTACAAGAAAGATTTTACGAAAGAAAGGAAATGGGAGCTTGTTGGAACTCTTACCGGGAATAAGACCAAAGACAGAGAAACCAGAAAATACGCAAACAAAGCCATAAAGGATAAAGAAGAACAACTTCGCAAAAGATCATTAGGCTTAATATCAGATTATAAAATCAGTATTGAAAGATGTTTGAAGGACTGCCAGGCACAACAGACAAAACAAAGAAGCTCCGCTAATTATCAGAGCCTTGAATATCATATAAAACAGTTTGATCCTAACTACCAAAGTAGAATAATTTCAGCTATTGATTTAAGTTATGTAGAGAAATTTCTTGCATATTTACAGGCACAAGGATTAAAATCCAATTCTATCAGAGTGTATTTAGGGATTTTTAAATCCGTGATGAACTTTGCGCTTAGGCATGACTATATAACAAAATCACCTTTCATAAATCTTAGATTGCCTAAAGCTGAGGAACCTGCCACCAATTACTTATCAATAAACGAGAAAAAAATTTTAGAATCCTTTGAACCCAAAAGAACAGCATTAAAAGCTTTTCTATTTGCCTGTTATACCGGATTGCGTTATTCAGATTGCAAAAGGTTAAAGTTTAGTGATATTAAAAACGGCATAATCCGTACAAGGATGCTTAAATCACCTAACTTTGTTGAAGTACCAATCAATTCGAATCAAAAGGCTTTTACAATTTTAGAAGAACAAGCAAACAATAAAATAAAGTCTATTGAAGGGCTTGTTTTCCCGGACTTACCCACAAACCACGCTGTAAACAATCACTTAAAAGTCGTATTCAGGAAAACCGGTATTCAGATCAACGCTACTTTTCATATTGCACGACATACTTTCGGGACACACTTAAATGAAGCTGAAACACCGGCTTTTACTATTAAGTCTATGATGGGACACCAGGATATAAGAACTACTTCAAGATATGTTAGTGTTTCACCCGCTACTTCGGAAAGATATATCAAAAAGCTAAATGAATTGTAAGTTCTGAACCTGTACGGATGGGAAAATGGAATTGAGAGATAAAGGCAAACCGGATATTTACGATAAAGTATTGGATTTAATTACACCGGAAGCAGTCGAATTGTTAGACTCAGAAATAGATGATTTACTTACAAAATGGGACACACCCGGCACTTTTGATAAATACCCCTTTTTCGCAGAACTAAAACAATCTTTCGGAATATTAATCAGTCAGCACCCGGAAACTTCATATAAGAAAGCGGCTTTTAGTAGTTATTGCACCAATTTTTATAAAGTCTTTGATTTTAACCCGGAAGCAATAGAAGCAATTTCCAAATTAAAAATATCGGTTCATGAATATTCTGAAATACTAATAATAGAAACCCACGCTCAAAATTGGCGAATAATTCTTTCCAAGGATATAAAAATTAGAAAACTTGAAAACGAAAATTCTGAATTTAAATTAAAATTAGCACGAAGGGAAACCCCACCGGAAAAGATCGATAAATATCGGCAAACAATAAGAATGATTTTAGAAAATAGATACAGATACCGGAAAGGGGAAGCCAAAAAGGAAGAAACTACTGAATTTTTTCTTTATGAAGTTTATTACCCGGCTAATACAGAGCAACTTAGCCAGAACTTCCGTAAATGGAAAACCCAAAACAAACTTTTTTTCGAAATGATAGTGTATGAGGAAGCCTATAAACTCTTAAAACCTTAAAATTTATTGCTATTGTTACTTTTTAATAGTAACGATTCTTCCCACCGACCTTCAATATATTTGATTTGACATTTGAAATTCTAATTGCTGTTCAGGCGGGAAAAGTTAAGCCTTGATGAAAACCTTTAGTTCACCCCGTCCGAACGATAGGCAAGTAGTCAAGGCTATTTTTTTAATAATCTTAAGGGTTCAATTATGAAAAACAGCACTAAAACAAATACGGAAGTAAAAGCCCCGGAATTGATACCGATTGCAGAAGCCGCTGAATTGCTTAAATGTTCAATCGGCACTCTTTACAATAAAACATCACAAAGAAGCATTAATTATTACAAGGTATTAGGGCATATCCTCTTTGATAAGAATTACTTAATAGAAACGTTTTTAATCAGCGGATACGTAGGAAGCAAAGATCAGATCAAACAGCAAGCCGGATATTGAAAATGAATACCAAAGGACGGACTTAATAATTGGACACAAAAGAGTATATACACAGATACAGGCAAACTTTTATCCGTGATAAGAATATCAGCCTGCAAGCAAAAAGCTTGTATCTGTATCTAAATACTTACGCTGATAAAGAAGGGAAAGCATATCCGGCACTTGCGAGGATTCTTAAAGAAACCGGTTGTTCCGTCAATACATTCTATAAATATTTGAAGGAACTAAAAACTCACGGATATATCAAGACTTCAAAGCAGAATACCGATCAAGGAAGATACGAAAGGACTATTTATCAAATAACCACTTCACAAAATTTAGGAAACGGCAAGACCCCTAAAAATATTGATGATTCAGAGGGGACACAGAGCAAAGCCAATAAAACCGATACCCTTACCACTTCACAAATAACCACTTCGCAAAATTCCATTAATGGGAAATTGAACACAAGTATTTACCATAAAGAAAGAGATATAAAGAAAGAAGAAGAAGAAACTGCTGCTGCTTCTTTTTTGCTAAATTTCATTTCAGAGGAGTATAAAAAATTCGCACTTAGATCGAAGCTAAATCATGAAGCAGACATCAAGCCAATAGAGGAACTTGTTAAAGATTACTCAGAGGAAAAAGCGAAAGAAATAATTCATGATTCTTTTATTAAGCTTTCTCAATCCGGGAAGGCAAGTACCAGCTATCTATTAGGAATTATAAAGAATGTTATTAAATCTTCTGCGAACCCAAAAAACACACACAGAAATGAAGAATACCAACCGAGACGGCTTGACCAGGCAGAGATTGATAGAAGCAAAACAATTAAGTTTACCGAATTGCGAAAACGATATGATCGGGCTGCACCCACGATGGCAGATGATGAAAAAGAGAAATTTGAAAGACTTTTCCAGGAAAAACGATTTATATCGATTGAGGCTGAACTTGATAAATTCCCGGATAAAGAAGTTTTATTATTAAGTAAATGTGTATTCTGATATACTAACTAAGTAGTATAATGTATATTATATATTAGAATAAGATTAGTACCTAAAAGAGCCGTACCCGCAAAAGATAAACCGACCTGATTTAATAGAAT
>JAIOYW010000028.1 GCA_021740915.1 Ignavibacteriales bacterium
TAGAAGTACCAGTAGAACTGACAAGCTTCGCAGCAGCAGTAAGCGGAGAGACAGTAGAATTACAGTGGGAAACCGCAACAGAAACAAACAACCAGGGATTCCAGATCGAGCGCAGCCTGAGCGGAGCCGAAGGCTGGAGCGTTATAGGATATGTCGAGGGTAAAGGAACAACAACTGAGATCAGCAAATATCAGTTCGTTGACCGCACACCTGTATCAGGCACATCATATTACAGACTGCGTCAGATCGACTTCGGCGGAGCATTCGAATACTCTTCAGCCGTAGAAGTAGAATTTGTACCGACCCAGTACAGCCTTGGACAGAACTATCCAAACCCGTTCAACCCGACGACGAAGATCAAATTCGCAGTACCGGTTGACGCAAAGGTAGTAGTAAAAGTATATAACACAATCGGACAGGAAGTAGCTGAAGCGGTAAACGGCTCATTCTCAGCCGGATTGTATGAAGTAAGCTTCAACGCATCAGACCTCACAAGCGGTGTGTATTTCTATACTATCGATGCCAAAGGCATTGACGGAACTACGCACAGCGATGTTAAAAAAATGGTGTTGATGAGGTAAGTAAACGCTTCATCCGCCCACAGATGGAAAGACTATTTCAAGGGGACTTCGGTCCCCTTGTTTATTTTAAACAAAATCACATTTCTGCTATTCGTGCATTCGCGGCAGTCTGCTTTATGTCTGAAGATTCTTACTATATAGTTGCTGACCAGTAAATATTAGAATCAGTCCCAGGTAATTTTCGATAAAAAACAGCATAAAAAAAACGATCAGGAATTTTGTTTTCTTTAAAATATTATCCTATCTTTAAAAAATACGGGCATAATTACGACTTCTTCTCGTGCAAAACGATGAACTATACATGAAGTTGTAAGATTTTAAAGGAACAGCAGTCAATCAAATTAATCAGCAGCATATTATAATCAAAGAAAGGGAAAAATGAATTCAAACAACACATCAAAGCGGAATACTGATGTTTCATCAAGTCATTCGGCAATCATCGCTGGAATTGGATTGATTTTTATGGCAATCCTGGCGCCAATTGCAAATTTTTCTATTTTACAAAATCTTATTGTACAAAATGACGCTGGCAATACTTTCAGCAATATAGCTGCATCTGAAGGGCTTTTTCGTCTTGCGATATTGTTTTTTCTTATTGTTGCTATTCTTGATATAATAGTTGCCTGGGCTTTATATGTTTTTCTAAAACCTGTGAATAAAAGCTTATCCCTGCTTACAGCCTGGGTCAGGGTAGTTTATGCTGCAATTCTCGCTGTAGTCCTTATTTTTCTTCTTGATGTTTTGCAACTTCTGCATGGAGCAGAATATTTGACATCTTTCACCACCGCTCAAATACAGACACAGGTTCTGCTTTCAATTAATACTTTTAATCTTGGCTGGGGATTCGGACTAATTATTTTCGGATTTCATTTATTGCTTCTTGGATATTTAGTGTTTAAAGCCGGATATATGCCAAAAATATTAGGGATTCTGTTAATACTGGCATCATTAGGCTACATGATCGATGGTGCGGGAAAAGTCCTCTTTGCTGATTATAACCTGAATCTTTCGGTATTTACCTTTATTGGAGAGATTATACTAATTTTCTGGCTCCTGATAAAAGGGTGGAAAACAGAAGCCGTGAATCAGAGCAAATAAGTACCAGACACTTAAAATCACAGTAAATTTTAGGTGAAGTGTAAAAACAAGTTCAACTCTTGCCGGGAACACTCCTTCTGAATGATCTGTTCGTAACTCTTGACCACCCCATTATTGATACCGAAAAGTTTTGATCTTAAATATATTGCAAATTTTATAGATTAAATGAATGCGCCACATAAGATTATTTTCTATACCTCTATACATAGTTTTAGTGTTTAATGCCTGTCAGAATAAACCAATCCAATGGACTGGTCCAAAATTAATTCAGCCGCGGGATCAGCTAACCGTCGAACAACTGCAGGGCGAAAGTAACCCTGCTCTGATTGACTTGAGTTATTATGCAAAGCCTGACTGGGCAGGTGAAGCCAGACATCGATTATCCGGCTCCGTTTCGTTTTTTGATACTGAACTGAAATATCCGGTAGGAAGAGATCCATATGAAGGGGAAAATATCTTTCCGGGAATTTCGATCGACTTTATCACGGCTGACGGGGAACTCATTCCGGTTAAAAAAGATATCCAATTCACAGGGAATAAAAGTAAAAGTTTCTGGGATGTAGTGGTCGGGGTGGGAAGAGTATGGCAGGAAGAACAGGATGGCGACTGGAGCCGTGCCTCTTTTCCAATAACATTAACTGACAGGTATATCGGACAAGCCAGAAATTGCGTGGCAACCTTTGTTTTTAATTCGGATTCCATCAGCAATGTCATCTTGCAATGCAGCCAGGAAACAGCAGATTTTAATGATCATCAGGTTGGTGATATGATCGTGAGGTTACAAGCTGAATATAAGCCCGCGATATATACCGATTCTGCTCAGGTGATCGAACGACATCGTCTATTCAAAATGAGAAGACTCCCAGTATTTCCTTTAAGTATCATAGATATTAATAATGAGGTATCCCATTACTTTAAGAAATCTTTTTACACCAATGCCTCAACGAGTTTAGGCGCTTTATTAATTGATAACAAATTATACATGAGTCCTCCTGAAACGCGCCATGGACTTTATCCCTATCCTGATGAAATGCGGCACGGGCTGTATTCTGTCACTAAAAGTATGGCGGGCGCTCTTTCGCTTCTATATTTTGCTGAACGTTACGGCGAAAACATTTTTAATGAATTAATTACAGAATATGTACCTGCATTGACTGACCATCCCGGATGGCAGGGCGTAACTTTTTCGCACACATTAAATATGGTTACCGGCACGACAGGAAGTGAGAGTGCTGAGCATCTTCTGAATACACTTATCCTTGCCAGAACAGCAGAAGAATCTATTAATAATATTGCCGCTCTTGCAGATTCGCCTGAGGCTCCCGGGCAAAAATTTAACTATGCATCTACGAATCTGTTCGTTCTATCTTATGCTCTTCAAAATTATATCCAAGAAAAAGAAGGTGAAGGAATTTATTATTGGGATTTGGTTCGTGAAAATGTTTTAATGCCGATAGGTGCTGATTATTTTACTGTAATGCATACTGTTGAATCCGACGGATCTAAAGGCATTCCAAGACTTGCTTATGGGGCTTTACCTACAATTGACGAAGCGGCAAAAATATCTCAGTTGTTTTCAAATGAAGGGAATTATTATGGACAGCAGCTTCTGAACAGAAATAAAACCCGTGAAGCGCTTGGCCGTGAAGAATGGTCAGGCAACAGCACCGGCGATGATTACAGAGGGAATAAATACCGGCATTCTTTTTGGGTGTCAGATGTTAGAGCAGGCAATTGCAGTGTTGAGGTGACATATATGTTGGGTTACGGCGCAAATTATGTGTGGTTTTTCCAGAGCGGTGTTGTTGCTTTCCGGTTTATGGATGAGTATGATCTGGATTATAATGACCTTGTCCAGAGTGTTGAGAAGATCAGATCTTCATGTCAGTGAAAATGAAATGTATCTCATGTTTTTTTATTCAAAATATTATCATTTCAATAAGAAAAAGTATCAAAACAATAATTATGCATAACTGCGGCAAACCGGAATATTGTTTAATTTATTAAAATTTAAATAATTACATTACTTTGTTATAGTGGAATAATTTTTGCAGACTTTATAGTTTGAACTACGTGAATTGTTAAAACACTATTTCAAATAGCATCTTTTCTGAAATTCAATCATTTCTCTTGCCATGATTTTATGATTGATTTTGTGTGGTTTACTTGATGCTGAGTTAACAAGCAATTTACCCGCGATGAAATCGTTCGAAAATCAGCACTTTACAGTTTTTACAATAAATCAATGAAGGAGTCAATGAATAATTACTTACAGACTCTAAATGAAACAGTTTTCCTGAAAATATCATATGCTTTTGCTTCAGTGATCCTCATTCTGTGCGTTTTGACAAATATATCGACCGGACAGCCGGTAACAGTGGGCAGCGGTAGTTACAGCACTACATTACCTTCGGGGGCTGTCGGTCCTCAGAATTTTAACGGGGCAAATGCTATTCCCAAAGTTTCTTCAACATTCAGCCAGCCAATCCAGACGAATGATTTCTGGAGCAGTTTGATCTATCCTTTCTTTAATTCGCCTTATTCAAATATTCTTTATGCTCATCCGCTGAATTTTAAAGCAGTTGCCGCCGGATTGGAAATAGGCTATACTGAGGATCATATTTTCGTTGCGAATGATTTTCTATATCCTTATTCAGCGCAACTGACGGTAAGTGTCAGCGGATTAAATGCTGCTCAGGCAGTTACAAATCACTATGGCGACTGGACAGTAAATGCATTGTGGGAACATGGGCAAATCAGGATGGAAGCCACTATAGGACACGGACTTCCGTATGGCTTTTTCAGAATCACCGGCGGCGATGCCGTTATCACTCCGGTGCAAACTCCGACTATATGGTTCAATCAGGGTGCAGTCCTTGGTATTACTGTACAGGGTAAACACTATGGTATATTTGCTCCAACAGGATCATCCTGGTCAGTTTCGGGGACACTCAGATCAACTCTGAATGATAAAGATTATCTGTCGGTTGCGCTGCTTCCGGATTCGAGCCCTGCAACACTTGAGTTATTCAGAAGTCATGCTTATTCATTTGTGAATAATAGCATTGTTGATTGGCAATACGACGAAAGCACGGCAGAATTAATTTCCACTTATTCTTATGAGACTGTTCTGATGGATAATGATCCCTCTAATGTAGATGAAACATTAACAGCGTTATATAGGCATCAATGGTTGAACACTTCCGACCCTCTGACAAATTATACTTATAAATCACCACGCGGTGAAATGAGACTTTTCGAGGGAAGTTCTTTCACAACTAAATTAAAATTTACGGGAGTATTACCATCTTTACCGGACAGAGGAGACTACAACAGGGCAGAACTTCTGAATTTTGTTCAGAGCGTTGCTCCTGAAACACTTCCCGCGGGTCCCACTTATGAGAACGGGAAAGCAATGGCGCGTCTCTCGCACCTCGTGCATATAGCAGACCAGCTTGGGGCGACTGCCGAGAGGGATAACTTTCTTGCAAAAATAAAAAGCAGGCTGGAGGAGTGGTTTACTGCCGGCGGGCAGCAGGAGTATTCATATAATGAAACATGGGACGTACTGACCGGATATCCTTCCGGATACGGCGCTGATAATCAGATCAATGATCATCATTTCCATGCAAGCTATGCGATTATGAGCGCTGCAACAATAGCCCTTTACGACAGTTCATGGGCAGCCCTGGAAAATTGGGGAGGAATGGTAAATTTGCTGATTAAAGATTCCGATAACTGGGATAGGACTGATACACAATTTCCTTTCTTAAGAACATTCGATACGTATGCCGGTCATTCATGGGCTGCAGGACACGGAGACTTCGCAGAAGGCAATAATCAGGAATCGAGTTCCGAGTCGATGAATTTTGCATCCGCTGTTATTCTCTGGGGTGAAGTAACAGATCAAAAAGATATAAGGGATCTGGGCATTTTCCTTCATGCCACAGAAACATCAGCAGTTGAGCAGTATTGGTTTGATGTTGATAATGAAGTGTTTCCAGCCGCGTATCCTCATGTTGCGATTGGTATGGTGTGGGGTGGTAAAGGCGTTCATTCAACATGGTTCGGCGCTGATCCTGAATTCATTCACGGAATTAATATTCTTCCGATCACCGGGGGCTCCTTTTATCTCGGCAAGAATCCTGATTATATAATTTTGAATTATAACGAAGTTGTCAGCGAGAGAAACGGCCAGCCTGTTATCTGGCAGGATATTCTCTGGGAGTATCTGGCTCTTTCGGATCCTAATCTGGCGCTCTCATATTATTATGCGGATATATCTTATGAGCCTTTCGATGGTGAATCACGGGCACATACTTACCACTGGCTTTATAATCTTAAGAAGATGGGACATCTGGAAAAATCAATTACAGCGGATATCCCGACTTTTTCGGTATTCAGGGACCAAGCGGATGATCTCACCTATACTGCCCATAATGCCGGTCCGGAAGAACGCCTTGTAACATTTTCCGATGGATTCACGATGACAGTGGATGCAAGGGCATTGAAATCACACAGCACATCAAATGTCAATCCCGATGCTCCAATTGTTTTACTTTTAGCCGATAAAAAATCGGGAAAGGTGCCTTTGAGGGTGGAGTTTGCCGGAAGTTACAGTTTTGATCCGAATGGATCGCCGCTTACGTATTTGTGGGATTTTGGTGACGGGGAATCAGCTCAGGAAGATAATCCGGAGCATATTTTTACGGAAGTAGGCACACATAAAGTTTTATTGACAATCACAAATAATCTCAATCTGTCATCTACTGACAGTATCTCGATCAGTGTTCTTGGCAATGGCACACCCTACACAGGAATTCCATTCAATATTCCGGGAAAAATTCAGGCTGAATTTTACGATCTCGGCGGCGAAGGTGTTGCTTATCATGATAATGACGCAGTTAACTGGGGTGTTCCGTTCAGAAGTTCAGAGGGCGTTGATATCGAAGCCTCGAACGATCCTGGCGGCGGATATGATATTGGCTGGATTGAAGATGGTGAATGGGTTGAATACACAGTGCTGGTGGCGCAGGATGGAAACTATACTATAGCCCCAGTGATTGCCTCGGTTCCCGGAGGCGGTAAAATTCACTTTGAATTTGATGGTGTTGATCTTACAGGAGAAATTAATGTTCCCGTTACAGGCGGGTGGCAATTCTGGCAGGAGATATCAATTCCGCCTGTTTATCTTACAGCCGGTGAACACATAATGCATGTTGGATTTCACAACGGGCAGTTTAATTTGAACTGGGTTGAGATAAGGTCAGCACAGACTGATGTGGAAAATTCTCAGGTTTTACCGAAGAATTTTGTGTTAGATCAAAATTTTCCAAATCCTTTTAATCCTGCAACAGTTATTAATTATGAATTGAGGATCAAAAGTTATGTAACAATGAGGATTTTTGATGTCCTTGGGACAGAAATATCAATATTAATTAATGAAAACAGAGAAGCCGGATTCCATCGTGCAACTTTTGATGCATCAAATCTTGCGAGCGGCGTTTATTTCTATACTATTGATGCAAGAGGCATTGATGGAACAACATTCACCGATGTAAAAAAAATGATTCTTCTGCGCTGATTTTTATGTAATCTATTACAGTTTCAGGGGGACTTCGGTCCCCTCGTTTATTTTAGACAAAAACTCACTAACTCTATTCGTGCATTCGCGACGCCCCCCTCTGCAGATGCCGACACATACTTTTTGATAGTCAATTCCGTGTAATCCTTTCTTCATTACAGTTTTTCAACATTCAATAACTTTTTTGATTTCTCATAAGTATTGTTAGATGTTACTCAACATAGAACAATCAATATTACTGTTACTCCTGTTATGCTCATTTAGAAATCTCGGGATGTTGGCATAATCAAAAAACAGAATGTGACTCTGTGGAAAAATCAGTTACATATTAATTTTATTTCAAAAAAATCAAATTACGCAAGCACAGTATATAGGCAAAGTGATAACAGATTTATTAATAAAGCTGAATACTTCTTTCTTCTTCAGACTTTTAAAACTGAAATAAGACAAGGTGAAAAGCTTTAAGAGGAAATTGAAATTTTAAAAGATTATTATTTAAAAAAATGTTGAATTTACTTTTTAATGTGTAATAAAGAATTACCAGGAACCGACACAAAAATTTTTTTATCCCGGCTAACCCTGAAAATATAGAAGTATTCTAATCCAATGAGATAGGAGTTAATGCTGTTACAATCGGAAAAGGGAAAATAATTGTCTCGATAAATCCAACTATCATCAATTGTCAGCAGCTCCTGTCCTAAACTTTAGCGCATGAATATCACCAATGTGTCTGGACATCAAGAGACTTTGAATCTTCTGATTTTACAACAATAGAATACCTTATTTTCGAGGGAAGGGCTGATTCATTTGCGATGGAATTATTTCCAAATACAAAACATCCTATTATCAAAACTTTGAGTAAAAGACAAGAAAACAGAGTCTGGGAGTTTTTAAGTTCTGAAATGTTTATGCGAAATTCAGAATTTTATGACAAAATGATGGTTGGAACAAATGAAATTCCAACTGGCAGTGTTTATTCAATCGGTTTCTGCATTATTGAGTCATTTAAAACTAATAGTCCTCAAGCAAATGACGAAAAACTTATTGATATGATTTCGGGACAGATTTTGTTACTATGTAAATATGATGAAGAATAAAACGAACCCTCGAAAAGGAGTTAAGCAAATTTGGACTAAATTGATTTGGCAGGTGGTCAGCACACTAGAATAAGCTGAACGTTGGTTGAATCCCAGGCTCCACTTACCCAAACTGAGCACACTTCAAACCACTGCTATGCATTCAAGAAAGACTAACTATAAAACCTATATAAACATGACAATATGAAAATGGCTCTTATCAAATCAAGTGTTAAAAGGAAATGAAACCAATATAGAATTGGCGAAACAAATCTCAGCGACCGATTATAGAAATGCGGTTAAGGAGCTTTTGAAAGCCTGACTAACGAGGATAGGCGTATTCAAAACAATTGTATTAAAACTCTTTATGACCTGAGCTATATAAAACCAGAATTAATTTCGGACTATTACCACGAGTTTATTAAATTACTGCATAGTAAAAACGATCGACTTATATGGGGAAGTATGATTGCCTTTGCAACAATTCCTGATTTAAAGCACAGGGAAATATTCGTATCGCTAAAAGAAAGCCCTGAAAAAAATAAATAATAATTAAATGGAGTACTTATGAAAACAAAAAGATTAATTATCAGCACTTTATTGGGATTAGTATTTGGTTTTGTCTGTTATGGCTTCGCTTCAGGCGGAGAGAATGAAATATCGACAATTTTAGCCCTAAATATTATACTGGGCAGAACATTAATCGGTGTGGCGATTGGAATTAGCCGCTTCACATTAAAACATTGGACGCTGCACGGAATAATAATGGGACTCGTATTTAGTTTACCTGCCGGATTAGGAGCAATGTTAGGTCCGGAAACTCCGGAATTTTCGCATACGATGATGATGACTTCGACAATAGTGATGGGGATGGTCTATGGTTTCCTGATTGAATTAATAACTTCGGTTGTTTTCAAAGCAAAACAATAAACCAAAATACACGGTAATTAAGGCGGCAGTATTTTAGGTTTTTTGTGAGATACAAAGGCGTGTCGCATATTTCTGGTTTTCCTGTAATTGGATGGAAAAATGCCACACAAGCCTTTACCAGACATTCTCTAATCATTTTTTGGCTTTTTAGCGTAAAGGAACACATAAAATTTTTACTAAAAACTAAATTAACGATGTTAAAAGTATGATAGCTCTAATTGCATATTTATTCCTGGCTTTATTCGTTTCATTCCTTTGTTCTATAATGGAATCAGTACTTCTTTCTACTCCTCAATCATTCTTGATTGTAAATCAAGATAAAGGGCACAGTTGGGCAAAATCATTTATTGAATTAAAAATAAATATTGATAAACCACTTTCAGCAATTTTGACCTTAAATACGATCGCGCATACTATTGGAGCTGCTGGTGTCGGAGCTCAAGCTGTTAAAGTATTCGGAGAAGCATCATTCGGAATTGTCTCAGCTATTCTGACAATTTTAATACTTGTTTTAACAGAAATCATACCTAAGACAATTGGAGCAAGATACTGGAGGCAGTTATCGGCGTTTTCATATTTTACAATAAAAACAATGATAATTATTACTTATCCATTGGTTGTCATATCTGCATATATTTCAAATTTCATTTCAAATAATAAAAACGAACAGACTATCAGCAGAGAGGAAATAGCCGCATTGGCAAGTATTGGCGCCGGTGAGGGTTTATTTTCAGAAAAAGAGAATAAAATCATTCAGAATATCCTCAAATTGAAAAATATAAAAGTAACTGAAATTCTAACTCCAAGAGTTGTTGTTACAGTTGTTGACGAGAATATGAGTCTGTCTGAATTTCTAATAAACAAGGAGTATCTGAAATTTTCCCGAATCCCGATTTATTCAGAAAACGATGAAAATATTACAGGCTATGTTTTCAGGCAGCAAGTTTTTGAAAATCTGGCTGAGGGCAGACACAAATTAAAGCTAAAGGATATTAAACGAGAAATTCTGGTCTTCCCAAATTCTGTGGTTTTATTTTCGTTGTGGGAAGAACTCCTCGAAAAAAAGGAACATATCGCTTTAATCGTTGATGAGCATGGCGGATTTGATGGGATTGTCACTATTGAGGATGTAATCGAAACTTTACTTGGGCTTGAAATTGTTGATGAAAAAGATACAGTAGCGGACATGCAAAAATTCGCACGCGAAAGATGGCAGAATAGACAAGCGAAATATAAACTGATCGATAAATTATAAGTGGTCAATAAATTTAAACTCTATTTAAATTAGAGCCATATGAAAGCCGGGTTATGTGCCTGTTGGAAATGAGTAATGCTTTTCAACACCGGAAGATGATCAGTTCACAATTTTCTATCAGATCTGATCGATGAAGTACTAAATTCTTAAGGTTGTTCTTGACCCGAAATTGATTAAACTGATGGCTCATAAAAATACATCATCCGAATTATTGTTTTATTCGACAGAAGAAGGGAAATCGAAGATTGAAGTCCGGCTCGAAAACGAAACCTTATGGCTTTCACAAAAACAAATGGCTGAGCTTTTTCATACCACAAAACAAAAAATAAGCCTGCATATTAAAAATGTTTATGCTGAGGGTGAATTGGAACAAAGTTCAACTGTCAAGGAAGACTTGACAGTTCAAAATGAAAGTGGAAGACAGGTAAAAAGAGCCATTCAGTATTACAATCTGGATGTGATTATTTCAGCAAGTTATTGAGTAAAATCTCGAAGCGGGACCCCATTTTGTATTTGGACAACTGAACGCCTAAATGAATATATTCGCAAAGGTTTTACGATGGACGACGAACGTCGCAGGACTTTGGACAGCGCGATGGCTCTTGGAAAGAATTATTGCGGCTCAAACGTGACATTGGTGCTTCAGATCAAATGTTTTACGGTCATGTGCTTGCTAATTATGCAGCCAGCATTGCAATGCCCCAAAAGCAGAGGTTACCATTGCATTTTTCGAGAAAGTTCAAAACAAAATTCATTTTGCTGTTCAAGGTCAAACGGCAGCCGAAATTATTTTTAATCGTGCTAATGCCGAAAAAGAATATATGGGCTTGATGACTTTCCCCGGCAGTTGTCCATAATTGAAAGATGTTGTGGTGGCAAAGAATTTCTTAATGAAAGGGAACTTCTTTCTTTGGAACAAATAATAGCGAGGTATTTAGATTTTACTGAGCTCAGGCCGAACGTAAAAAAGCTATGATGCTGAAAGATTGAGCGAGCATTTGGATAGAATATTTTTAATAAGTGGTAAAAAGCTCTTACAGAGTACAGGTTCAATAACCCGCATAAAGCAGCCACAGAATATAAAAAGTATCAGAAAAACATTGACTGAAGTAGAAAAATTTAATTAGAAAGTTTGAAAGTATTAGAAAAGGAAACCAGAGAAGAAAAATAATTCCCTCGTAAATTCAGGTACATTAACAAACTGCTTCGCCAAAACTTGTCCGGGTCTGTGCCGCTTCCAAAGCATATCACAGAGGGTAGCTTATCTTCAATTTCCTGCTATTGCCAGGGCTTTAATTAAATCGGAAGAGTTTCCGTTGATATATGCTGAAATTTCTCTGCGAACCCTGTAGTTTTTCCTTAACAAGTCGAAATGAGAACTGATGTCAGCCGGGGAGGTATATTCCCGAAGCAAATGGTTATCTGTTCTGATATCGTAAATATTGTGAATAATGTCAGAGAGGTTTCTGCACTCAGGAGATGGATCAATATCAGGATAGACAGGCTCCCATTCGGCTGAAACCCCGAAAAAATCTCTTATTGACTCAAACATCATTTTTGTGCCGTTAATTTTACCCTCAAGACTGTAACCGGCAATATGGGCAGTGCCGTAATTTATAAGCTGAAGTAATTCGGTGTCCAAATCCGGTTCGTTTTCCCAGACATCAAGAATTGTAAAAAGATGTTTCTTTTTAAGAGTCTGTTTAAGGGCGCTGGTGTTCACAACTGCACCGCGGGACGAATTGATAAGCATTGCTCCCGGTTTAAGCATTTCAAGTTGGGGAAAGTCTATCAAATGAAAAGTATTATCCTCTCCGCCATTATTCATTGGGACGTGCAGCGTGATAATGTCACATTCAAGAATTTGGCTGATTCCGGCGGAAAAACCAATTTTGCCCGCCCTCTGAAGCGGTGGATCGTTAACCAGAACAGTCATACCAAGTAATTCGGCAATTGCTTTTACTTTTGTGCCGATATTCCCGTATCCGATAATTCCGATGCTCTTTCCCTGCAAACTAAAGCCGCCTTCCCGGGAATAATTGAGCAGACCTGATAGCACGTACTCGGCTACTGAACGGGAATTACATCCGCCTGCAGATGCGAAACCGATAGCCCTTTTGTCAAGATAGTTTTTATCAATGTGGTCTGAGCCTATTGTAGCAGTCCCGACAAATTTAAGTCCCGCTGCTTTTGAGAGAAGTTTTTCATCAACTCTTGTCACCGAACGTACAATTAATGCATCGGCACCAATAAGCATATCGGGGGAAATGTTTCGTCCATTGATAGTCCGAACTTCTCCAAACTGAGTGAATGCATTCACTCCCTGAGTGATATTCTCATCTGCGATTATTAGCAAAAGTTTTCACCTCCTGCACCGGGTTTTGCTAAGTATAGCTTTATAGCTATTTTTGCGGTTAATTTTCTAAATAATAAAAATAAAATGAAATTTAATAAAAGAACTCAAACCTGCGGTGATTTAAGGGAAAATAATATCGGGGAATCCGTAGTTCTGAACGGATGGGTAGATACACGGCGCGATCTCGGCGGAGTTATTTTTATCGATTTGCGTGACAGGCACGGCATTACACAAGTCGTTTTTGAACCATCTTTTAATGAAGATGCACATCATAACGCAAAAGCGCTGAGATCAGAATTTGTAGTTTCGATAGAAGGCAAAGTGCGCCGGAGACCTGCAGAGACTGATAATCCGTTGATTCCAACCGGCAGGATTGACGTTATGGCTGAAAAACTTATTATTCTTAATGAGGCACAGACTCCTCCTTTCCCTATTTCGGATGACGCCGATGTGCACGAGGATATCAGGCTGAAATACCGTTATCTCGATCTCCGCCGCCCTTCGGTACAAAAGAATTTTATCCTGAGGAATACGATGTATCAGGTTGCCAGGAATTATTTCAATGCCAATGGTTTTCTGGAAATTGAGACTCCGATTCTGATGAAAAGCACTCCGGAAGGCGCAAGGGATTTTCTTGTTCCCAGCCGTCTGCATAAAGGAAAATTCTATGCTTTGCCGCAGTCTCCGCAGACGTATAAACAAATTCTTATGGTATCCGGATTTGATCGTTATTTTCAGATCGTAAAATGTTTTCGTGATGAGGATCTTCGTGCCGACCGTCAGTTTGAGTTTACTCAGATAGATGTTGAGATGTCATTTGTTGATACAGAGGATATTTACACCATTGTTGAAGGATTGATGAAGGATTTCTTCAGAGAAGTGCTCGGGCGCGATCTTAATACTCCGCTGCCAAGATTAAGCTATGAAGAGGCAATGGAATTATACGGCTCTGATAAGCCCGATCTACGTTTTGGATTACCAATGAAAAAACTGAATCCTATCTTTGAAGAATCGGAATTCAGGGTTTTCGCCGATGCAATCAAGAATAAAGGTGTTATTACCGGATTGCTCGCCAAAGGTTGCGGTGATTATACCAGAAATCAACTGGATGTGCTTACCGATTTCGTCAAAAAATTAGGTGCAGGCGGATTGATCTGGATGAGGGTTAAAGAAGACGGACTCGATGCGCCAATTGCAAAATTTCTTACCGATCAGGAAAAATCCAATATTTTTAATGAACTTGGAGCAGTGCCCGGCGATCTTGTTTTTATATTGTCCGGCGCTAAATACAAAACTCTGGGAATTATGGGCCATCTCAGGCTTGAAATGGGAAAACGGCTTGATTTGATTAAACCGGATACAGATCCCGCATTGCTTTGGGTGACAGATTTTCCTCTTTATGAATGGGATGAGGAAACTAACCGTTATTATGCAATGCATCACCCGTTCACCTCCCCGCGAATAGAGGATATACCGTTGATGGATTCAAATCCCGGTGAAGTTAAGGCGCGCGCTTACGATCTTGTGATGAACGGGAATGAAATTGCCGGCGGCAGTATCAGGATACACAACCGTGAATTACAGGAAAAGATGTTTAATGCTCTTGGAATATCGCATGAAGAAGCGGAAGAGAAATTTGGATTTCTTATGAATGCCTTCAAATACGGAGCTCCGCCTCATGGTGGAATTGCTTTCGGATTCGACCGTCTTGCGATGCTCTTTGCCGGCAAGTCTTCAATTAGGGACGTTATTGCTTTCCCCAAGACAACGGCAGGTATCTCTCTGATGGATGATTCACCTTCGCAGGTAGAGGATAATCAGTTGAAAGAACTGAACATTAAAGTCAGATAATATTAAGAGGCTGCTTCCGGCAGCCTTTTTTATTCTGGGCGGCACCTGAATAAAATGAGGACTTAATTGCGGCTTTGTTCAAAAATAAATATCTTTTCGATCGCAGGATTAATAATATTAAACGGATTGGCTTTTATTAAGGAATCGATGAATATATGAAACTTTGGCTGCCATTTTTTTCTTATGCTGGTTTCACATTTATTGTAACGATCCTTACTGTTATTTTAAGTAAAAGCAGGCAGGAAGATCATCCTCGGCTCAGAAAATCAATTCAAAATATAGTTCTTGTATTCCTTTCTCTTTCATACTTATTCCTGGCATCAGAATTAATTTTCGGATTGCTGTTTATCCGGTCAGATGGATATGGTTTTACCAGGGCGGCAAGACTATGGTCGGAGAAGTATTGGAAGCCGGTAAATTCGCAGGGCTATAGAGATATTGAACATTCAGAATGGAGAGATAGTACGGTATTTGTTGTCGGTGATTCTTTTGCTGCCGGTCATGGAATAAAGAATCCGGCAGACAGGTTTTCTGAAATTTTGAGGAATAAACTTGATGAAAAATGGTCTCTAGTTATTATGGCGAAAAATGGCTGGCATGTTTCCGATTATTATGAAGCGCTGATATCCACCCCCAAAAAACCTGATATAATTATTGTTTCTTATCTGATAAACGACATTGAAAATGCTGCGGTCAAGTCCGGTTATTCGCTGCCGAATCGGATACAATATCCCAGTGAATACATTAAACCATTTATTGAATATTCATTTACACTCAACTGGTTTTACTGGCAGGTATTCCGAGCCAATTTTGGGAATGTTTACTGGGATTACCTTATTAAAGCTTTTCAACAGCCGGAAGTTTGGCAGGAGCACAAAAAAGAGATACTAGGTCTGATTAATTTTTCCCGGAAGAATAATTGCCGGTTATATTTTGTTCTCTGGCCCGAATTCAGCAGACTGAATGAAAGTGAAAACATACTGGCTCCCGTCAGTGAATTTCTTGCACAGAATGGGATAGATGTTGTGGATTTGGCGCCGGTTTTTGCTCAGAGAGACCCCTACAGCATGACAGTAAATAAATACGATTCTCATCCAAATGAGATCGTTAATAAAGAAGCTGCTGAAATTATTTATACTCGTTTATTCGGGAAGCCTTAAAAAGTTTAAATTCCTTTATATATCATGTCAAATTGAAGGCATTAATTCTTCAATCCCCTTATTTTTAGTATTTTTGCAAAATTATAAATTTAGAAAAAATCTAATGCAAAGAGAAATACCCAAAACTTATGATCCCGCAATAGTAGAAGACAAATGGTATAAATATTGGGAAGACCATAGTCTCTTTCATTCCGAACCGGATCCTTTGAAAAAATCATATACAATTGTAATTCCCCCTCCAAACGTAACGGGGATGCTGCACCTTGGTCATATTCTGAACAATACATTACAGGATGTTTATATACGTTACAAAAGGATGAAAGGATTCAATGCCTGCTGGGTGCCCGGAACAGATCACGCGTCAATTGCAACTGAATCCAAAGTAATGGCATTGCTAAGGGAACAGGGGATAAGCAAATATGATATAGGCAGGGAAGAATTCCTTAAGCATTGCTGGGAATGGACTCACAAATACGGCGGAATAATATATAAGCAGCTCAGGAAACTCGGCACAAGTCTGGACTGGGATCGTGAACGTTTTACTATGGACGAACATTATTACCGGCAGGTTATCGAAGCCTTTGTCGATCTTTATAACAAGGGATACATATACAGAGGGTTGAGGCTTGTAAATTGGTGTCCTGCTTCTCGTTCTGCAATTTCGAATGAAGAAGTAATTTACAGGACGGTCAAAGGAAAACTCTGGCATTTCAGATACCCGCTTTCTGATGGTTCGGGTTACGTAGTCGTGGCTACAACCCGTCCCGAAACGATGCTTGGCGATACGGCTGTCGCAGTCAATCCTGATGATGAAAGATATACGGGATTGATTGGGAAATCTATTCTGCTTCCACTTACAGATAGAGAAATACCCATAATTGCTGATCAGTATGTGGACAAATCTTTTGGAACAGGCGCAGTAAAAGTGACACCTGCGCACGATCCGAATGATTATCAGATAGCCGAACGGCATGGTTTGTTAGCTATCAATATTTTTACCGATCACGCATTTACAAATGAGAATGTCCCTGAGCAATTCCGTCACCTCGACCGCTTCGTAGCTCGTAAAAAGGTTGTTGAAAAACTTGAAGAGCTTGGACTTGTCGAAAAAATTGAAGACCACACAAATAATGTTGGCTACTCTCAACGGGGCGATGTTCCTATTGAGCCTTATCTCTCGGAACAATGGTTTATGAGTATGAAGGATTTATCCGAACCGGCTCTGAAAGTCGTTGAGGAAGGTCAGGTGAAATTCCATCCTGAGCATTGGATAAAGACTTATAAACATTGGATGACCAATATAAATGACTGGTGTATTTCCCGACAGCTTTGGTGGGGGCACCGGATTCCGGTCTGGTATCATAATGATACCGGTGAGATTTATTGTGCTGCTGAACCTCCAGGAGACATAGAAAACTGGCATCAGGACGAGGATGTACTTGATACCTGGGCTTCATCCTGGCTTTGGGCGCATGCTGTTTTCACAAATGAGAAAGATCAGAAGTATTACTATCCGACCGATTTGCTTGTGACAGGTCCCGACATAATATTCTTCTGGGTTGCTCGTATGATTATTGCAGGCATGGAATTTCAGGAGGCAATACCCTTTAAGGATGTTTATTTTACAAGTATTATCCGAGACGGGCAGGGCAGGAAAATGAGCAAATCCCTGGGAAATTCACCTGATCCTCTGGATGTAATCGCAAATTATGGCGCTGATGCCCTTCGGTTCACCGTTAATTATCTTGCGCCTCTCGGACAGGACTTATTATTCGAAGAGGAGAAATGTGAACTTGGAAGGAATTTTGCCAATAAGATATGGAACGCAGGCAGGTTCCTGCTGATGAATGCTCAGAACGTCAGGACAGACAAGTCACTCCTTGATGAACATGTTGATTTTACAGACAAATGGATTATTTCAAAATTCAATGATACGCTGGAAAAACTTGATCGTTCATTGGATAATTTCGATGTGAATGGTGCAGTAAAACTTATTTATTCATATGTCTGGAATGATTTCTGTGACTGGTACGTCGAATTCACTAAGAACAGAATTTACTTCGGGGATGAAGAGATCAAGTCCGCAGTACTTACCCGGGCACTCGTTCTGTTCGAAGAGATGATTAAGATGATACATCCATTTATGCCTTTTATAAGCGAGGAGATTTGGCATGTACTTGCTGAAAGAAAAGAAGGCGATAGTATTTCTGTTCAGGATTTTCCCAAATCAGATGCCGAAAAAATTGATTCTGAGTCTGAAAAGGAGATGGAATTTGTGCAGAATGTTGTTACCGCTATCCGAAACATTCGTGGTGAGATGAATATTGCGCCATCCAGAGAAATAAGTGTGATGCTGAAAACAGGAAGAATTACTGAGGGGCAGAAAAAGTATATTTCATCACTTGTGAGGATTGGGCAACTTACCGCCGGTTCTGAAATAGCAAAGCCAAAAGCCAGTGCAAGTTCTGTTATCAAGGACTGTGAAATCTATATTCCGCTTGAGGGAATTATTGATCTTGATGTAGAAAAAAATCGGCTGCAGAAAGAAATACAGCGATTGGAAAGCGCCCTTTCAGGTGTTGTTAAGAAATTAAGCAATGAAAATTTCGTAAACCGTGCACCTGCTGATGTTATCGAAAAGGAACGCATCAAACAGGCTGACTGGGAAAACCAGATTGGCAAGCTGAAAGGTATCCTCGATGAATTAGGATAGGCTTGCTCAAAAATAAGTTATATTTAATCGAAACCTCCTTCGGTGAAGAACCGGTGGAGGTTTTTTTATGAAATTCACAGGTTTAAAAAACCGGACTTTAAAATAAACCTTTATTTATATTTTATTGTTCAGGCAAACTTCTGAATTGTTAAATGATGCAGAGTAGTTAAGTTTTGTGAAATTCGAATTCATTTTCAGAACCAAACCATTTTAATATACGATGAATATCTGTTGACACCGATTCTTTTCACAAAAATTAATGAGTATGCTGTTCGCCACTAAAAATATCTTATAATATCCCCCAAAGTGATGCAACCAGATAGCATATCAGAAAGCCCATCAAAATCGGAAGAAAAGTTGCTATTACCGTCCATTTAACGCTGCCCGTTTCTTTATAGATAGTGTAGATTGTTGTTGAGCAGGGGTTATGCAGCAGACTAAAGAGCATCAGATTTATTCCCGTCAATGTAGTCCATCCGCCGGCATGAAGGATCATCGCTGTATCGGCAACCGAATCAAGCTCAAACATAATTCCTGCCCCGCTGCCTAATCCAAGGGATTTTACCATAAGTGTTGTAAGCATTAATATTGTAGGGACAACAATTTCATTCGCCGGGATTGCAATAATATAGGCTAAAAGGATTATGCCATTAAGTCCGAGCAGGAGCCCGAAAGGGTTAGCCCAATGAATAAAATGCTCTGCGATACTTAAGTCACCTATATGAAAATTTGCACTTGAATAGATCACAATTCCGGCTGGTACGGCAAAGACTACAGCCCTCCAGAGCACAAACAAAGTGCGGTCAATCAGTGAGGTATATAATGTCTGTAATATCTGAGGCGGTCTGTATGGAGGTAATTCAAGGCTGAAAGCTGATGCCTCACCTTTTAGAATCGTTTTAGACAGCACAAATGAAACAATAAACATAAAAGAAATTCCCAGAAGTGTGATCCCGACAACCGCGGCTGCCGAAACGATTCCTGCCAGATGTGCAGGCACCAGCGAGCCGATAAAGATAGTTGATATGAGAATTTGAGTCGGCCATCTGCCATTGCAGAGAGAAAAATTGTTCGTGATAATTGCAATCAGTCTTTCTCTGGGACTATCGATTATTCTCGCTGAAATAATCCCTGCAGCATTGCATCCGAAACCCATACTCATTGTTAATGCCTGTTTACCATGAGCGCCGGCTTTCCGGAAGAGTCCGTCCAGGTTGAAAGCAACCCGGGGAAGGTAGCCAAAATCCTCGAGAAGCGTAAAAAGTGGAAAGAAAATTGCCATTGGTGGAAGCATAACACTCACGACCCAGGCAGCAGCAAGATAAGCGCCGTCAAAAATGACTCCATTCAGCCACCATGGCAATCCGACACCCTGTCCAAACTCTCGGAGTACCGGGTGAAGTGTGTCCACGAGTACAGAGGCAATCATTGCAGACGGGACATTAGCTCCGGCTACTGTAAGCCAGAATACTATTGCAAGCATTAGGAACATTATTGGAATTCCGGTGATTTTGCCGGTTACAATCTTGTCGATTACACGATCAAAATTAAATTTTCCAGGCTGATTCTGCTGCAGAACTGATCTCCCGGTAATTTCAGCGGCATCAGCATAAATCGATTCGACTACATGCTCATGGAAATTAGGTCCCATCTCATATCTGAGCCGGTTTGCATCTTCCAGAATATCTGTTTTATCATTATCCTTTATCAATTTTCGCCTGTCCGTTATTACTCATATTACGTCCGATTATCTCGACTATACCGCCATTTTTTATTGCGTCAATCATTTTCTGGTCTCCCTCAAGTAGCCTCATCGCAATCCATCTTGCATTTGATATTCCAGGATATAGATTTTCGATTTTATTGCTGAGTCCAAGAATTGCAGCTTCAATTTCCGGTAATAAATTTTTTATCCGGTGCGGTTTGCAGATAAACTTTCCCTCGATCACTTCTTCAATGCTCTTCAGCAATTCTGATATACCTCTTCCTTCCCTTGCGGCAGCAGGAACTACCGGAATACCAAGGTCGCGTGAGAGACTTCTCGTGTCAATTGTTATCCCATGGCGCTCTGCCTCGTCAATAAGATTGAGACAGAGTACGGCTCTGTCGGTTATCTCAAGAATCTGCAGAACAAGATTCAGATTCCGTTCAAGACGGGTTGCATCAACAACAATGAGGGTTACATCCGGCTGCCCGAATAAGATAAAATCTCTTGCAATCTCCTCATCTGTGCTGGTTGAAAGCAGGGAATAAGTGCCCGGCAAATCAACTATCCTGAATTTGCGGTCATTCAGTGCAAATCCTCCCTCAGCTCTGGAGACAGTTTTCCCGGGCCAGTTTCCGGTATGCTGTTTCAATCCTGTTAATCTGTTGAATACAGTGCTTTTCCCGGTATTCGGGTTTCCTGCCAATGCAATAAGGCAGTCATATTTAGCTTCGACCGATCCAAGGCGCTTCAAATTTATCGGAGTATTTATTGGACAATCGGCACATGCCGATTTATCAATTGTTTCCATAATTCTCTTATTAATAGATAAATATCATATCTGTTTGTGATTTTCTTAATGCGATTTTCGTTCCTTTGATATCGTATGCAATCGTATCGCCGAAAGAACTTTTAAGTTCCGCTGTTATTTCTGCTCCCCGGATAATACCAAGATCGAGTAGTCTTCTTCTCTGTTGTCCCCGAAAGCCAGGTGAAATGCCTTTTATTTTGGCTTTCTCCCCAATTTTTAATGTGCTGAGCGTTCTTGTACGCTCAAACATTTTGTGAAAAGAATCGACTTCGATAACAGTAATATTGTACGCAATCTGGGGCGAAAGGACACATTCTTCACCCTCCGAAGTGAAAACAACCCGCTTATCACTATTGTCAATCATTGAAATTTCACTGCCGGGATGCAGGCCCATCGCAACTATCTGAGAATATACTGTTTCGGGCTCATCTTCAATATGGACTATTTTGGCTATTTTCTTCCTCCCCAGTTTTGAAAGAGGGATTCCGGGCTGTGCAGGGAGCGAACCTGTGACTGATGGTATGAGATCACCATGAGGATCAAAAATAGGATTTCCGAGTTTAACTGCAAGATCCTCTGCTTCATCCTGACTGATCAAATGCTCATTCGATTCGGCAAATCGATGCCATTCGGTTTCCTGGAGCCCGGTCTGATCTGCCACATATCGTTCAAGCAGTCTGTGGAAACGGATTATTTTAAGGGCATAAAGTTCACCCTGATGAGTGAGCTCAACTTTTACTGCCGATTTCTTTGCCAATCCCATTGCCGAAAGCTTTGAGATCAGTTCAGATGCTTCATCAACAGAGATGGATAAAAATCCCGCAAGGCCTGTTCTTGAGGTCGGGAAATCAGGATAGCGATTTTCATACAGGTGCTTAAGGGCATCCTCAATAATTATTCTTTTTGAATCCTGGTATCTGCGTTTCCACTTTTTAATAAAACTGGAACCGCCGCTAAATACCCCTGCTATAACAATGGAAAGAATTATTAAGCCTGGCACAGCAAAATCAGCAGTTAAGGTCAACATGGTTTTAGTTTAATTTGAATAAACATATACATTCTCACAAATTTTTTCACTTAGTGAATGGATTCTGTTATCAATGCTAAGCGTTATTGAATTGTCAAATTCGAGCCGGTCTTCAATTACAATTTCTTTCTCCAGTTCCAATCCGAGCCGGGAGAAATAATTCATCAATTCTGAACTTTTATCATTGACTTTTGCAATACGGTATTTCTTTCCAGTTCTGCATTTGGTAAGCGCAATAATTGCGGGGGTGACAGGCAGATTGCCGAATCTATCGGGGATAGGGGATCCATGCGGATCGAACTTAGGATTTCCCAGATAGTCATCAATAGTATTGATCAGCAATTCAGATGTTGAATGTTCGAGCATCTCGGCTTCATCATGAACCTCTCCCCATGAAAGTCCGAGTACTTTTATTAAAAACAATTCCCAAAGTCTGTGACGTCTAATTATTTGAAGGGCTATTTCCCTGCCGTTATCAGTAAGCTCAATGCCTTTGTATTTTTCATGTGATATCAGTCCGTCATCAGAAAGTTTTTTTGCCATTTCCGATGTTGCAGCGTTGGAAACTTCCAGTTTTGAAGCCACATAAGATGTTGTGACCGGTTCGTTGCTCGTTTGAGCCCTCTGATAAATAGTTTTTAAGTAATTTTCTTTTGATATAGTCGGCATATTTAAAAATAAAATTTAGTAATCTTTAATTAAAAATTAAGCAAACTTAAATTAATAATCAAACTCGCTCAAAATTAAACTGTTTTCAGGATAAGTTATCTTTTTCTATATTTGACGCCGGGCATAATAAAGCACAGTGCCCGAACATTTTATAGATAGCTTCCATGAAATTTATTAAATTTATAAAATGAATTTTTTGAATTAAGGAGATTTTAATGAGCGCAATTTCCCACATTGATGTGATCAACGCGCTGAGGCATGTGAATGACCCTGATCTGCATAAGGATCTGGTCACTCTTAATATGATTAAAGATGTTAAGATAAATGGATCTGATGTCGAATTCACAGTTGAACTGACTACACCGGCCTGCCCGCTGAAAGGTAAAATTGAAGCGGATTGCGTTAGTGCAGTTAAATCGCGTGTAAATGGAGTCGCAGAAATAAAAGTAAATATGTCTTCCCGGGTTTCTTCGCATAATGATGAACGTAAAGAGGCAATTCTTCCGGGGGTTAAGAATACGATAGCAGTTGCCAGCGGCAAAGGCGGTGTTGGAAAAAGCACCGTTGCAGTTAATTTAGCTGTTTCTCTGGCGAAAGACGGTGCAAAAGTTGGACTGATTGATGCAGATATTTACGGACCCAGCATACCTTTGATGCTTGGGATTAAGGAAAAACCACAGATATACCAGCACCCGGAAACAAAAAAAATGCTTCCGCTCGAAAATTACGGCATAAAGCTTATGTCAATAGGTTTTCTAATTGACGATAACAACCCTGTAATTTGGAGGGGACCGATGGCAAGCGGAGCAGTAAAACAGTTTATGTCTGATGTTTATTGGGGAGAATTAGACTATCTTATATTTGACCTTCCTCCCGGAACAGGGGACATACAGTTAACTCTTGTTCAGACTATTCCACTAACCGGGGCAGTCATTGTGACAACACCTCAGGAAGTGTCGCTGATTGATGCCAGGAAAGGTCTGAAAATGTTTCAGAGAGTAAATGTTCCTGTTTTTGGTATTATTGAAAACATGAGCTATTTTATTGCGCCGGATACAGGCAATCGTTATGAAATCTTCGGAAACGGCGGCGGTGAAAAACTTGCAGTTGAACTGAATACTTCCTATCTTGGAGGAATTCCGATTGATCCTCGTATTCGCGAGGGCGGAGATAAAGGCAAACCAATAGTATTTGATATGGCAGATACCGAGTATGCCGGGATTATCAGTGGTATTTCGCGGAGACTGGCTGCAGAAATCAGTATTAATAACATGAACGCAGGTTCAAACAAAGTAGAAATATCACTCGGTGAATAATATCAGCTCGGGGAAAACAGATGGAAAATAACAAACACAACGAAGTTGAAACAGCATTGGAAAGTATAAGACCCTATCTGAAAGCGGATGGCGGGGATGTGGAACTTGTTCAGGTTAGTGAAGATGGCATCGTTGAAGTTAAACTTATGGGAGCCTGTGTCGGGTGCCCTATGTCGCAGATGACTCTCCGTGCGGGAGTGGAACGTGCACTGATAAAGGCTGTTCCTGGTATCCGCCGTGTTGAAGCTGTTGACTAATGAAGGAAAGTATTTCCTTTTATGATTTACTGAAAATATGATAACAAGTTTATGAGGATGCAATGAGAAAAAAAGTTATTGCCGGCAACTGGAAGATGAACAATGATCTCAATCAGTCGGTTGAATTAATAGCAGGTATTAAAAATAAAATCAGCAGTCTGAAAAATAATGTTGAAGTAATTGTGTGTCCTCCGTTCACTTCACTCGAAACGACCGCAGCTCTTATTAAAAACACTGGGATTGGTCTGGGCGCACAAAATATGCACTTTGAAGAATCTGGCGCCTTCACCGGAGAGATTTCAGCTAAAATGCTTCTTTCTGTCGGCTGCAATTATGTTATTTTGGGACATTCGGAGCGCAGGGCAATTTTCGGGGAGCCTGATGAACTGATCAATCTCAAATTAAAAAAAGCTCTGTCTTCGGGACTGAATCCTATTTTCTGCATCGGAGAGACATTAGCTGAGAGGGAAAACGGAAGCACTTTTGATATTGTTAAAAAACAGGTGACCAATGGTTTAGTTGGTATCAGTAGTGATGATTTGAAAAAAGTTATTATTGCCTATGAACCTGTATGGGCGATAGGAACCGGCAAGACAGCAAGTCCGGCTCAGGCTCAGGAAGTACATGTATATATACGCAGACTGATTAAGGAACTCTATTCCGCAGATTCCGCAGAAAATATTATTATTCAGTACGGCGGCAGTGTGAAACCAGGCAATGCGGCAGAACTGCTCAATCAGCCTGATATAGACGGTGCACTTGTTGGCGGCGCCTGCCTTGAAGCTGAGTCCTTCGCGGGTATTTTTACAGCCATCTGATTTAGTTTTAGCTTAGAAGGGGCTGTCTCAAAAAGGCAGCCTCTTTGATAGTTGTTGCTGTCATTTATGATTGATTCACGAAGAAAAAGCAACAATCCTGTTTTATTTTCACACACCATGCAAGAGCGTAATATATATCGCTTTTCCGATCATATTCACCGAACCGGCGCATTTTTTATATGACAAATAAGTCACTACTCTGATAGTACAATAAATCAAAAACTGTAAGATTCATTATCCGGTTTGATTATTCTGTCTAATTACATAATTTTAGAAATTGGATAATTATCACTAAAGGTAACAGTTTAATGAAAATTCATGAGTATCAAGCTAAAGAGATATTAAGAAAGTATAATGTTCCTGTTCCCAAAGGCAGTGTCGCATTTACTCCTGAAGACGCTGTAAGGATTGCAAAAGAGGAGCTTCATGGAGATGTTTGGGTTGTAAAGGCTCAGATTCATGCCGGCGGAAGAGGTAAAGGAGGCGGAGTTAAAGTAGCCAAATCATTGCATGAGGTTTATGAATACTCCAAAAAAATATTAGGAATGCAGCTTGTAACGCATCAGACCGGTCCGGAAGGGAAAAAAGTTAACAGACTGCTGATAGAACAGGGCATAAATATTGACCGCGAGTTATATGTCGGTATAACTCTTGACCGCGCCCAGTCGAAAAATGTTGTGATGGTGTCGACCGAAGGTGGTATGGAAATCGAAAAAGTTGCCGCGGAATCACCAGAAAAAATTCTGAAAGAGGCAGTTGATCCTGCAGTTGGACTTATGCCCTATCAGGCAAGAAAACTTGCTTTTGGACTCGGACTTACCGGCACGCAATTTAAGAATACAGTCGGATTTCTGTTGGCTCTTTACAAGGCTTATGAAGCAACGGACTCATCACTTGCTGAAATTAATCCTCTTGTTGTAACCAAAGAAGGGGAAGTGCTTGCGCTTGATGCAAAAATAAATTTTGACGATAATTCACTTTACCGCCATAAGGATATTGTGCAATATCGTGATTTTGATGAGGAGGAACCTCTTGAGATTGAAGCATCCAAGTATAATCTGAATTATATAAAACTTGATGGAAATGTGGGCTGTATGGTTAATGGTGCAGGCCTTGCCATGGCAACAATGGATATAATAAAAATTGCCGGCGGGGAACCTGCAAATTTCCTGGATGTTGGTGGCGGCGCAAATAAGGAAACAGTTGCAAATGGATTTAAAATAATACTCTCTGATCCGCACGTAAAAGCAATTCTAATTAATATCTTCGGGGGTATTGTCCGCTGCGACCGTGTTGCTCAGGGTGTTATTGATGCGGTAAAGGAAATGGGCGTCAAAGTTCCTATAGTTGTAAGATTAGAAGGCACAAATGCCATTGAAGCCGGTGAATTACTCGATGCTTCCGGTATGAATTTCGAAGTTGCTTCCAGCCTTAAAGAAGCAGCCGAAAAGGTGACATCAGTCCTTAAAAAATAGTTAATCCTTATTTAGGGGGCTTTGCCCCCTATTTTTTTGCACACCAATATGAATTTTATTTACCCATTTGCTTAAAAGATTTGTATCTACGGTCAGGTTCCCGGTCACTCTGTAAGCAGATGATCCCAGGATAAATGATTCACCAGCTTTCTCCTTTATAACGCAAAATGGATCCTGATAGGATGAATGAATAAACCATATTTCGGTCCCATCATTCACAATGAAACCTGTATGTATGTCCAGACCAACAACATATACGCCCGCGCCATCATTTTTAATATCTTCAAGCATCCGGCTTAATTTCATATTACGATATTTCCTTATGTTCGAATTGTCAACGAGTGACCGGATGATAATTTCCGATGCCTGTTGGGCAAGCTTTACCCGCTCAAGATTAAAACCTGAATCCCGCAGGATTGTTGTCACAAAGTAGCCGCATGCAATTGAGCCTGAATCAGGGTTTTGAGTTGCTCCGTGAAATGCCCACGGACGCCCATACCAGTATGGAATTATTTCGTTGTAAATTATTTCAATAAGCTTCTTTGCTATTTTTTGCTCAGCTACAGATTTATCATTGTCTGAATTATTATGCAAATTCTTCAACGAATCCTGTATAATTATTATCTGCGCCTTTTTTTGTTTATAAGGAATATTTTGAGCTGAAAGAGTGAGAAAAAATGAAAATGAAATGAATAAAGATACAATTAGTGTAAAAGACTGTGCAGGGCTATTCATCATGGTACCAATCGGTTTCCTTATGTTCTAAAATTATCAGCATTGAATTTTACCCCTTGTCACTCAGCCCCCATAAGTTCTTTCGCTGAATTCAAACTCGCGCCGGTAACCTCCTCACCACTTAGCAGTTTAGCAACCTCACGCAATCTTTCATCGCCGGAGAGTTCCCTGATTACACTTTTCACCCGGTCTTTCTGATCAAGCTTTTCAACAATAAAATGATGGTCAGCCAATGCTGCGATCTGAGGTAGATGTGTAATGGCAATGATTTGATGAAGCGAACTTAATTGTTTAAGCGAATATCCGACTTTCTGAGCGATTCTGCCGCTAACTCCAGTGTCAATTTCATCAAAAATTAGAAGAGGCAACTTGTCATTTTTTGCCAGTATCGATTTAATGGAGAGCATAATACGTGAGACTTCTCCTCCGGAAGCAACTTTTATAAGTGGCTTCGGAGATTCACCAAGATTTGTTGAGATAAAAAACTCAACGATATCTATCCCTCTGTTATCAAATTTAACCCTATTATCTTGTTGATAAATAAAGCTATCGGATGATGATGCAGCGTTTTGCGTAATTTTTATATCAAAGACAGCATTTTCGATCCCGAGGAATTTCAGAGAATTTTCTATTCCCTTTTTAATCGATGGAATAAGAGCGAATCTTTTTTTCGAAATACTAACAGCGGTTTCGCCACAAATGCGTCTTGCACCCTCGATAGCAGTTTCAAGTTTATTAATGCTCCCACTGAAATTATCAGCTATCTCCAGTTCTGAAATTAAAAAAGATTTGTATTCTAAAACTTTTTCAAGCGAGCCGCCGAATTTCTTTTTAAGCAGATTGATCGCACCCAGTCTGTCCCTGATTGATTCAAGTTTAAGCGGGTCATGACTGATTTTATCGGAATAATTACGCAGTGTATCGGAGATATCACTTACAAGCGACATTGCTGTATCAATCTCACTGATCTTTTCAGTGAGTGCTGAATCAATCTCTGCAAGTTCAGTTAAAAGATTTCTGACATGGGCTAGTTTATCATATGCCGGTTCCTCGCCATCATACAACGCCGAGTATGCTCCCAGGGATAAAGATGCCAGCTTCTCAGCATTTTCCATAATTATTAATTCAGAAAGTAATTCATCATCTTCGCCCAAAAGGGGATTAATGCTGCTTATTTCTTTTAATTGAAAGTCGTATATCTCACGTTTCTCCCTTAAAAGATTCTCACGCTTCTTAAGATCAGCAAGTTCTGAATTAAATTTTTTTAATTGAGAGACCTGGTGGTTGAATTTTTCTATTTCGGATGCATAATTTCCTGCTTCATCAAGCATCTCTATATGCATTTCTGTCCGCAAGAGTGATTGATGTTCGTGCTGCCCATGAAGATCGACAAGTCGGTTCCCTATCTCTTTAATTAGTTGAAGAGATACAGGGGAATCATTTGCAAAACACCTGTTAGTTCCTTTGAGTGAAATTTCCCGGCGGATTATTAATTCATCACTTTCGTCTATCTCATTTTCTTTCAAAATTGCAGAAACGAAGCCGTTTTTGGCGACAGCAAAAATGCCTTCAACTATTGATTTCTGTGCCCCATCCCTTACGACTTCGGTGGAAGCTCTTTCCCCAAGCAGCAAACCAAGTGCTCCGATTATGATGGACTTACCCGCTCCGGTTTCTCCGGTAATAATATTTAAGCCCTGATGAAATTCAACTTCAATATTCTCAATCAGTGCGTAATCGGAAATCAATAGACTTTTTAGCATCACTCAGAATTAATATTATAAGAATCTAAATATAAAGCAAATTGAAATTTTATGTGTTCATGCAATTATGGTATGGAACACAAAATCGAGATATTTATGTTAAAAACAATAATTATTAGAGTAATTTTCGAAATATATTTTTTGTAAATTGTAAAAAAAGGAAATTATTTTGGCGGAATTTTCAATGACAACTCTGGAAATGGCAGTTCTTTCCAGTCCAAAATTACCGGAGGTGATTAAAAGCCTGAGGGGGGATTTAAATGGTTTTTCATTTGATATTATCGCCAATTTGCCAATCCTTGGGAAACAACGGGTACCTATGGCGCTCGAATTCGTAGAATTCCTTTCTGGTGAAATCATTTTCAAGCTCAGAGCGGGAAGTGAAAATCCAATAATAAAAAGAGCTTTTCCAATCCTGATCGGTATATTGCTAAATTTCAAGCCGTTCCAAAAAACGCCGGATTTTGTAAGAATAATTGAAGATATGGTTCATATTAATGCAGAAGCCCTTGGTGCAAAATATAACCTGCCCTTAAATATAACCGATTTTGTTCTTTCAAACGGTAAATGCCATATAGAACTCACGCTGTAAAATATTCTGTGCCGATGAGTAGTCAACTTCCAGAATTTAGTAACCTACGAATAAGACCCAATTGAAAGTCGGGTAATAATTACCTCCGGTCACTGCATCGGCATTTGAAATTATTTTTCGAAAACCAATCCCGTCAGATTTTGAGAAAATCATTACTACAATTCGGGTATATGTAAACTCCAGCGGAAATATGACAACCTTGTTTAGTCCACACAATTCCTTGCGTTCTACTCTAATTTCATATGTTCTGAGTTTTAGATAAACCTCGTGAATTTAGAAATATTTATCAAAAATTCTATCCAATTAAATCCTCATCCTGCGCTGATAGATTAATATCCATCATAAATACCAAAACAAGAATCGATTTTATCATCTTATACCTTTATATTTATTTCATGCAAAAAATACTCTCGCCCTTGCCGGAAGGAATAATTAAGCGGTTGAAAGAAATTGCCGGAGATTGTCCTGAGTAACTCGGCAGATCGGCTAAAACACTAAGCAGACTTCCATTGCCGCTGTAAACCGCAACATCAAATGCCTCATACTTTTCAATAATAACATAAACTTTACCATCGGCATCCGAAACCAGGGGTGTTGTTACCGCACCCGGGGAGGGGAGTTTTGCTGCCCAGCGTAATTTGCCGCTATAATCCAAAGAAAAGACAGAATCAGTAGCAAAAGTGGCAAAGAATAAGTTCCCGTTTTTATCCATCGTGGGTCTGGGTGTGTAGGAATCATCCGTCAGCTTCCGCTGCCATCTGATCTTGCCAGCCGGGTCAGTTGAAAACAGCGTATTATTTTTACTTACTGAACCCGATATCGCTGTGAAAAAAAGATTCCCATAAGAATCAACTAAAATCCAGTCAGAGTTTCCGGTTCCGAACTGCCACTTGATCTCTCTGTTCACAATATCAAAGGCTGTTATTTTACC
>JAIOYW010000012.1 GCA_021740915.1 Ignavibacteriales bacterium
ATACTTCTTCATGTATTCCCTGGGAATATTCCCTGTTCCCCAGCACGGCTACTTCTTCGCCTATTGCATTAAACACCCTTACCGTAACAACCGCGCTTACAGGCAATGCAAATTTGATCTTTGTGCTTGGATTGAACGGATTGGGGTAGTTCCCGAACAGGTGATAGCTGAGAGGTACAGAAATGGCTTCTACTGAGAGTCCGGTAACTGCCGGATCGCTGATTGTCAAAGCCGATCCGTCAGATAGATTCTGGCTGAGTAACCGGCCTGATACTGCTTCGGCTACGGAGACGTCTCCGCCGGTTACGCATATAGTCAGCGGGTAAACCGCATCCCTAATCTGAAGTATAGCTGATTTATCGCCCTCTTCTTTTGCGTAGTACCCGTCATTAAAGCGGACATCAAATACTCCCGCCGGAGGCGCCGGTGGCATTTCGTATCCGTTTTTGCTGCCGCTGACAAAATAAACGTTAAAAGATTTTCCGGCTGCATCTCTGATATTAATTTCGATACTTTCAGATTTCTGGTTCTCATTAGTCCTTGCAATTGTTTTTGCATTCGCATTAAGATTAAGCACACCATCCTGGCTCACTTTTACCCAGTAACCTTTTGCCGCTTCAAGATTCTCAGCAATATAATATGATTCATTAAATCCAAAGAAAACAGAGGATACTATTCCTGCAGGAACAGAGGTGATACCGCTTACAGGAACTGACTGGTCGAAAGGACCAATGAGATTCCACCCAGTCGAAACTTCGACAGGCTGGCTGACATACTGTCCCATCATTGTATGAGCCAAAGGCTGAGCAAATTTAACCCAGTACCCTTCGCCCATGTGCAGGGAATCCATAATATTGTAATTTCCGTTGAAACCGTAAACTGGTGAGGTTGCCTCGGGGAAAATGTCGCCCGCCATCATACTTTCCGGGTGCATCGGTAGAGAAACAAGGTTCCAGCCCTGAACAGTATTAAATGTCATCTCTGACATTTTGCGGTATTTGATAACGAGTGAATTTATTGCTGTGTTTGTGATCTGAAGAGCGCTGTTTTCCCTCATATCCACATCCACAAGGATTCCTCCAAACGGATCAGTTATGTGGAAACTTCCGACAGGCAGATAAGCCGGGTTCCAGCTAATTGAGAAAGGATAACCTGCGCTGCCTGCCTGGAAATTCACATGCCAGGTAATTTCTTCAAGATTGCTGCTTCTTATATCTTTTATTGTTCCTGCATTATTCGAAAGCAAAAAGCGCGCATCGAATACTCCTGCCGGGGGTACCGGAGGAAGTTCAAATTCGCCGAGCTGAGTATCTATTCCGTCCGTTGCAGCCGCAGCCTGACCAAACATCAGATCACCGACAGATTTGGCGCCGGCGGCATCCTGCACCTGAAGAATGCACGTCCAGAATGGGACAGCTTCACCGATTGTCATACTTACCGGAAGGATCACCTGAGGAGCTGCCGGATCAGTGCTGCTGATCTTCACATCCATCGAATAATCACCGTCCGTAAGATCAGTTGTGTTGAATTCGAGAACGAGATCGGCGCTGTTTCCGTTGTACAATCTTCCGCCTGTATTATTTGCGAGCAGCCAGTCCGGTTCAGCCGAAATTTTCACTGCCATTTCATTCTGGATGTATGCGGAGTTATATGAAATCTGCAGTCCGTCGTTTCCGGCATTGTTTTCAATACCAACAGTACCGCCATCGACTGCGCCGGTCATAAGTTTATAATAGAAAACGATTTTACCTGATGAATAGAGTACGATCTGATAAGTATATTCGCCTGAACCGCTGTATCTCATCCATTTGTCGTACTGAACAATAAATTTATTCCCGTCTGTTTTGTAATAGACTTTTCCTGTTGTCTTGCCGTCAAGATCGTCCCAGAACGGAGATATAAAATCATTCGGCGCTGAACTGCCCGGGATTGCAACATTGGAAAAAGTATTTCCGGAGGGCATTTCGAAAGTAACAAAGCCGTTGGAAGAGAAATAAATATCGCCTTTAACTTCTCCGTAATACTTAAAGTTTATGCCGGTATTTATTGGGCCAGCATAACCTTCATCCAGCGCGCTGAATGTGCCTGTTGGTATCCAGTTGCTTACGAGGGTTCCGGTTGTCGATATATCTTCCCATAAATAGTCGGGACCTTCGGGGTCGTTGCTATCAATCCATTCATAGCCAAACAGATCAGGCCCGCCGGCTCCTTTAAGGCTGCTGCCTCTTTCAGATTCGAGCCCGCCTTTTTTCCTTTCACCGCTTGATTTCTCAGACTGCTTTGCCGGGATCAGTCTTGCTTTTAATAATCCCGGGAAAGTATTGTTCGCAAGTTCAACAGTATAGTCTAATGAGGAAGGATCAACTGAGATATTTGATATTGTAACAGTATCGGTCACAATTACATTTTGGGGCAGTATCTGAGTAACTGCATCCGGCGAAACACTTATAACCGGTTGAGCCAAAGTGGATGCCTGAACAACGTTGGACATTTCTGAAACATTGCCCCAGATATCAATAGCTTTTAATGCAAAATAATATTGGGTAGCCGGCTGCAATTCAGTAAGTTCGTATGACTTCGACATACCGGCGCTGTCCGGGCTTCCCGGAAAAATTACTGATGCTGCATTTGTAAAATCATTATCGTTAGCAATAGGAGACTGGCTGTACCTGATATCGTAACTTACAACACCGCTTACTGAAGAATCCATTGGCGAAGTCCAGTTAAGAGTCATACCGTTTGAAAGATAATTTGAAGTCTGAAGATCGGTTACAGGCTCAGGAGCTATTGAATCCGGTTCTGATCCGAATGTCATCAGGGTAGAGCAGTCACCGAAGATATTGTATTGCTCCATAAGTTTTAAGCCTTCCCCGGTGCTTCCTCCCCAGAGATCCATTGCATACATAACTCCGTTAAAACTAACACCGCCGACTGTGTTTCTTTCTCTCGTTGTAAGCAGCATCATTCCGTGATTCTGCATATCGCAGGGAGGAACCCAGCTCGCATTCGTCGATGAACCATATACTGCAATAGCGCCTTTCGGTGAGGTCATTGAACCTGCCCGCAGCCAGGCTTCTTCCATACACTCGCTCATTTCAAAATCGCCGTTGAGACAAGCCACGTCAATAATAAACGGATTCATCCAGCCATTATTCAGACTATTGACATTAGAAACTGAGAATCCAGTTGTGCTCCAGGAAGTTCCGCTGCCATGACCAATGTAATTGATTATGCTTCTGCCTTCATTCAAGGCTGCTGAAACCATTGCCGCTGTTGCACCCGGATCATAAATTTCATCAACCTCGGTAAAAAACATATTATCATAAAGCATATCCCTAAGAAGGTTTGCGCGCTGCCAGTCCGGCGGACTTCCTTCACTGCTGGCAACTCCTGTTCCTTTAAGGTACCATGCAGCTGATGATCCTCCGAATGGCATCGTTTCGTAACGTTGTATTTTATGCAGCACATATTCGAGGTTTGTTGCATTTGCAACAGAAATTCTTGAAATATATGCATCGGGATAAGCATCCGAGCCCACCAGTTTCACATAACTCGGATCAGAGGCTGCTCCTTCTGACTGACCATAAAGTGTGGGTATCTGATTTGATTCTCCGATCAGGATTATATATGTAAGACCTGCAGCAGAATTATACAAATTCTGAATATAAGTTTTAATTGCCGCAGAACCAGTACCTGTTTCGGTGGGGTATTCGGCTTTAATAGTGGGCATTCCTTTTGAGAGTTTCCACTCATAGAATGGCTGGACTGTTGAAGCATAAGAACTATGATAAATAATCAGCAGTCTGCCGGGCTCGGGAATTGGTGTATATTCTGCAAAACCTTTACCGTAGTTAAGGAAAAGTGTGTTATAAATACCCGAAAATTCTGCGGAAACTTTTTCAAGCGGTTTTGATCTGACATATTGATTTACAGGAGTTTTTGCATTATCCGCATATATCTCGAAAAGAATTTTATTGTAAATTCTGAGTTTTTTCCGGAGAGGATTATACTGTACAGGATTAATAATAAAATTTTGCCCGCGCAAATCCCTTACTATATATGTCTCGCCAATTGAAGCATTTATTTCGGGATACCATTTATCTTCGTTATAGACTTTATCAAAAACAAATGGAATTGATGCCGGATCAATATTTCTTGTGAAATGCCCTTTTGAGGGTGCAATTCCAAGATCAAGATCAATTTCACTTACCTCTGAACGAATGATCCTAACCGAATATGCGGCAAGGTCACCCACATGAATACTCCTTCTGGCTTCTGGAAGCATCGGGAGTCCTTTTACCATTGTAGAAATCATATTATCTGCTGTAAGCAGATTCCAGTCTTTTCCATCAATAGTCACTTTATCAAATTGAAGTTCCGGCATGTTGAATTCAATAGTAGTTGAATTCTCATCCGTACTGAGGACAGAAAACGGCGCATCATAGTTCTGACCGGATACGGGAATGCTTAGTATAATAAGCAGCCCTGTTACCCTCAGAAAATTTTTACCGTGAAATAATAGTCGAAATAGATTTGAGGTTTTCATTAATACCTGCCTGGTAACGTTTACTGATAAAAATAGTTAAAGAATCTTAAAATAATAATATTATTTAACTTTAAGGCATTATTATTTAAGCCTTTTATAATATTGTGCATACACTCACTCCACCTTTCGCATCTCAAATAACTTCCATTCTTATATATCAATGGAATTAAAGCAGGTTCGCCATAATGATATCCGAATCCGCAATATTCCTTTTTCCGATTTTATCCACCGGCTGAAATAAAAAAGGCTGCCCTTTTAGGACAGCCTCCGTAAGCCATTAAAAACCTCTGATCAACAGCCTCCAATAACGCGTTTTTGCTTTTTCTGAACCGGGCCGGTTTTAGATTTGAATTGATCTGCCAGAATAGGTATTACCTTTTTAGCCTTAAGCCGGAATCGGTTCGTGTTTTTCTCATCAATTGTTGTTGCGGGCTCAATCGGTTCAAAGTTGAGCACCATTTCTTTGAAACCCGAAAAACCATTCTGGAGTATTTTGATCCTCTTATATCCGAGTTCACTTGCTACTATTGCCATTTTTTTTGCCGTCAGCTCATCATCTGCTATAAATACATTTATACGTGATTTTATCGTCAGCAGTTTTGTCGGTTCCTTCTCAAACAGATTATCGAAAGTAAAAAGATACGAACGTGGGAAGCTGAATTTGGCAAAATCTTCTGCTGTGCGGAAGTCAAATATCTGAAATTTATTACATTCATCCATTCGCATTACGCACATCGCAAACTGATCAATAGCCATCACTTCAATTGGATATTCATCGAGTACCTCAGTTTTTTCCGTCATCTGGATAAGTGTTGTTTTCCTGTCAGGAAAAATAAATGCGGAAACCGCAAGTAAAATCCCTATCGCGGCAATTCCGACATAATAAGGAGTTAACCGGATCGGTGGTTTTTTTATTCCATTAACACGGTTTTCAACAATTGAGGCTATGAAGAAACCTGTCAGAGCAAAAACCACCATAATAAAAGCGAAGAGATTTTTCGAGACAGAAAGTGTTTCATAGAAAGTCGGCGAACCCCAGTTAGCCGATTTGTAAAGTGTCTCGAATAAGGGGTAACCTTCTGCAAAAACAAGTACTCCGAGAAATGCTCCGCCGATAAATATCATAGCATCTATTTTACCGATTGCCGCTGCGCACACACTCGTACCCGGGCAAAATCCTCCAATCACGAAGCCGATGCCCATAACGGCTCCTCCCACAATCGCCGACCAGAGGAAAGTTGGGTTGATGTACACCAGGTTAATATCAAGAAGCCCGAAATGTTCGAGCCCCATTACTCCGATCATCGCCACGATACCGGCTGTGAAGAAAACTCTTAGCACAGTGAAATCGTAACCATAAAAAAGTCCGACCAGTTTCTTCGAAGTTGAAAAACCGGCTTGCTCTAATATCATTCCAAAGAGGATTCCGATAACAAGAGCTACTATAAAATTCAGGTTGTTGCTGATAATATCAGGAACTAACGGACCCATAATTCACCTCAAATCCAAAGTTTTCTGAAAAAATAAGCGAAAGCATATGCTCCCGCGAAAATCGCGAGCATCGTAATTATACCTCCCGTGCTCATTACTGCGAGTCCGCTGAGTGCCGCACCGCTGGTACAGCCTCTGCCGAGCTGCGACCCGACGCCCCAGAGCAGCCCTCCGATAAGCGCCCCCGCTATCCTTATCCGTGAGGTTGATTGTGGTCCCATTTCCATCTTCAGATCGAGGCGGTTTGAAATAAGCCCCGATAAAAATGCGCCGATAATAACACCCACAACTTCAAAAACAAGCCAGTTCATCAGCGGGCTTCCGGATGGGTGTTCTTTCCGGTACTGTGAGTAAAAAGTGGCGGAATTGGTATGTCCGGGTGCAACTGTTTCAACAACTGCAATCGCACTGCTTTTAACCGCGCCGCTCGCACCCAGCCCGCGTCCGGTAATGTATATGGTTGCTATCAATAATAAGCCCAGCAGCACACCTGCCAGGTAAGGATTCATATATTTTGTTTCATTCATTTCAAATCTCTTTTATTTTGAATTTTCTTCAATTTTGTTTCCGGAAGGAGCATCCCCGGTTTCGTTGTCATCATCAAGTTCCTCATAACCTGTAAGCATAGCTTTCAGATTCGATGTGGGAGTGTGACCTGTTGTAATCAGGTACAGATGAGTAATAATGAATACAACAAGAAATAAAGCCGCGATTGTGTGAAAAACCGCAATCGCTTCGAGTGTTTGAATGTTAATGGCTGCAATTCCGTGCTTTGATGGGTAACGGTAGAACATATACAGCAGCCCTGAAGTCACACTGAGAGGAATCACAAGTATCTTCAGCCCGAAGTAAGTAATCTTCTGCAGCGGGTTCAGTTTGCTGAGTACTGTTTTCTTTATCGGGTGCGGAGCGTTTCTGAAGATACCGAAGATATAATAATTTAATTGCGCTTTAATATTTTCCAAAGTCGGGATATACTGTTTGTATTCGCCGGTTGTAAGATGCCAGAAAATAGCAAATATGATAAGCCCGATAAAAATATAAGCTGCAATATTATGATATCTTACTGCTTCCCTGAAACCGAAGAAGGAGTAGGTCCCATGAATTTCGAATCCGGTAAATGCAAGGAAAAAGATCAGGATAGACTGCATCCAGTGCCAGAAACGTTCGAAACTGCGATAGATATAAACCTGTTTCTTTCCCATTACTTACCTCTCTTTTTTCTTTTAACATTAACCGCGATTCTGATCGAGGTATGAACCATAATACCGAGCAGTGTCAGCATCATAAGAACAGCGCCTGTGGTATCCACAATTTCTGACCTGTCTCTGCCAGGAAGGTAGAAATCAGTCAGTCCTGCGAGTCTGGAATTTTCAGTTGTATGACATTCGACACAGTTAACTGATTTTTCTTTCTTCGCCACCTGATGATTCACAGGCCAATACATTGCAGTCTCTACAAATTCGATCTTTCCGCTGAAAGGCAAGCCGGCATCACGCATACCAACTGTTGCGGCTGCCTGCCAGTCAAAATCCACCCAGAATGCTCCGTCTCCTTTTCTTTCAGAATAGAGTTTGGGCTTGATTAGTATCCTATTTACCGGGTCGTATGGCTGTTTTGCCACATGTATCTTGACAGGGATGATTTTCGAGTCATAGTCTGCATAAGAACCATGAAGCTGATTCAGCACTGTGACCTGAGAAGGATCTTTGACTATATCCCCCTGCAGGTAGTGGGATGCCGTTCCGTTAAACCACACATAATCAGGTTTTACGTTTTTCTCCCATTTAAAACTTCCTTTGATCGAAAGGTAAGTATGATTGCCGCTGCTGTCTTCTTCGTGGAAAGGCTCTCCATTTTTAAGTTTGCCGGCTGTGGACCAGTCCCAGTGCATCTTTGTTGCATTCTCTTTTGCATATTCAGGGATATGGCACGACTGGCATGCTACTTTAATAGTATGTTCATTCAGTATATCATCTTCGTGGGGAGTTGAAGTATGACATTCTTCGCATGTAGCACGTGAGATATTCATCGAAGATAATGAATATAATTTGCCTGCAATATTGTGAAGCATTGTTGTGTGGCAGGCGGAGCATTGCAGGTTAGCCCGATCTGTACCCATATGGACATCCAGGTCGCTTGTAGGTTCGAACATCGCTGATTCCAGATCGCCATGCTTTACGTTATTTCCGCCCCCGCCATAGAAATGGCAAACGCCGCAGTTGCTTCTCTGTGTCCTCCCGACATTCGCTGCAATGTAGTTCAGGTCGAGAGTCCTGACCGGGTTCCCGGCTTCCTCCGGCGCCTTTGCATAAGTCTCTGTGTTATCATGGCAAATAAGGCAGTCAATATTGGCCGAGTCAGAATATATGCGCTCAGTTGAATCCATACCATAACCGATGTGACATTTGGCGCAGCTTTGTTCATTGCCGGTAGTACCAATACAGAAGTTATTAATAGCGTTCTTTTTGCCGAGATAAATTATACCCCGTCCCTCTACAAATTCCTCGCGTTCCCAGTTCCAGTGGTTTCCGTTCATAACCTGCTGGGGAGTTGTGTTGTGGCAGGTTACGCAGGTTTTAGTTACCTCTTGGGGTGAATTGAATTCCTGCTGCAGAATCGCAAAGCGGGAGTGATCGACAGGAGGAGTATATTTTTTCGAGTATTCCTCCTTAAGTTTCATTAGAATAGTCGGGTCTGCTTCGCGCTGCGACAGTGTGCCGTATGCGAAAACGATAAGCAGCCCAAGCACCGAAAGCATTAGAATGATTTTTTTCATTTGTTCATTTTGTTTTATAGTCTAAAAATGTATGTTAATTCCATCTCAAAAATACATCGGTTAACAACCACAGCATGAAATATCCGTTCTTCTGTTGCCGATTATATTACTGGATAAATGTAATATTCCAGCAGACAGTAATTTTTGTGCCAGGCACCCTGCTGCAATTACTTTGTCTGATATTTCCCGGATTAAATAACAGCTCAGGAAAGCATAAAATCTTCCGTACTGTAATCTGACGGGGATGAAGCCCGATATTCGGATATGCTTATCCCTTTATAATCCTGACAATTTTGGAAATTTGCAGGGTGTTTTAGCTTCTTCTTCGTAATCGTAAACTTTAAAAAACCGGTTGTCATAAAAATAAAATTGCTTTAGCCTCTAAAATAACATTTCGTTATGAGAATACAAAGTGACTTCTCTATATCATCAGAGAATGCAAAGGTGCTCTCTGATTTCCGGATAAAAAAATCTCTGCCAAAGCCTGAATTAGGGAAAATCATTATGTCAGTGCGTAACAGACTCCGGTTTTTAGTAAAATTACAGCACACAACTCTGTAAAATTATAAAACAAAAACTAAACTATTAAACTTATGGAAACAAAAGCTGCGGCCAATCGTTAAAGAAATTAAGTTAACACAATGGACTATATTATGTAAAAACTGTGGTCTGACGATAATTACGGCCGGGAAAAAGTGAAGCGCACCAATAAACCTGACATTTAAGAGTAATGCTGTTTTTCATAATAATCATTCTTCGAAAACTTCCAACAACGATCTGATTAAAGTGGTTTCAGCGAAGAAGAATCATTTTTTTTACATCATAATATAACATTCCGTCTATGCCCTCAGCTTGAATTGAATAAAAGTAAACTCCGCTTGCCAAATTCAACACCCTGTAATTCAACTCATAGCGTCCCGGAGAAAATTCACCTTCTTTCACTTTGGATATCAGCTCACCGAGTGCATTGAATACCCTTATTGTTACCTTGGAATCAAGGGGCAATTCGAAAAAAATCTTCGTATCGTTATTGAAAGGATTTGGATAGTTTTGTGAAATTACAAACGAAGATAATTTTGTATTAAGCGGTATAACTTCGGAGAGTGTTGAGTCAAATGCACGGATTGAACTCAATACTTCACCGGAGAAATCAAAAAGTGCAAGATTCTCCCAGGGAGATCCGGACGCAGGGGCTGAAATCCACTCCGGCGCCCAATAGAACAGACCTGCTCCTTTATCAGCAGGAATATCAGATATAATATTTATCAGATCCGAAAGAAAATTCTTTTGTCCTTCAATTGTGGCGGGATATTCAGCCAGGAGTTGCCCCGCCTCACCAACAATATTATGTGTATTATCATTCCAATCTAAGGTCCAGGGATATGCAGTTTCAACCACAACAATCTCTTTTCCGTATCTCACGGCAAGATCATTAAGGTTATTTTCGAGCAAAGAAAGCGATCCATGCCACCAGGGATAATAGGATAAACCGATAACATCAAAGTCCAGATCATATCCGGCAAGTTTATCAAAAAACCAGCGGCTCCCCGGATTATCTCCACCCTTGTCGATATGAATCATGATTTTTACAAACTCATCCGGATCAAGGCCATCCCGCAGGATATTTCATTCCCGACCTGGATCATATCCGGTAAACAGTTCCTCTGTTTTAGCATTGAGATAACACTTCTTGTGTATTGGTAAACGCTGTCCTTAAGATCAGCCAAGTCAAGATTTTCCCATGCGGCGGGCATCGTCTGATTTCCGGGGTCTGCCCATGTGTCGGAATAATGAAAATCCAACAGAAGTTTTAGTCCTGCCGCCTTTACCCGTTCAGCCATAATGAGAGTGTTTTCTAAACCGCAATAGCCGTTGGCGGGTGTATGCCAAATCCTGAGACGGATAAAATTAATCCCGTTTTCTTTTAATATCATCAGCGGATCTTTCGGAATTCCGTTTTCCGTAAAAATCCCACCGCAATCCTCAATTTCCTGGAGCGCTGAAATATCTGCGCCCCGAATGAAATCTTTCTCTCCCTTATCCTCCCTGCCCTGCGCAATTAAAATATTGCTAAAAACAGCGATTATGAAGGTAATTTTGATTATCTGGTATGAGTTCATCATTATGCTTCCAGAATATTCAACTGATAGTTACTGAAACGGATTTGACGCAAGAATAAATAGCTTAAAAACATTGACTGATACAATACTTAAATTATACGATTATCACAAATTATCTTTGATTGTTTAAAATAAATAGGGGGACCGAAGTCCCCCTGGAATAAATATTTCTGGTGCGGCAGACTGGAATACATTTAATCCCGGCCATGCCTCCATAATATTGTATTTATTTCATCAGCATCATTTTTTTGACATCACTGTAAGTGGTTCCGTCAATACCTTTGGCATCTATTGTGTAGAAATAAACACCGCTGGTTATGTTCGATGCATTGAAATTAACTTCATATCTTCCTGCAGAATAAACATTATTGGCAACTTCCGAAACCTGCTGTCCGAGTGCATTAAATACTCTAACAACAACTTTTGCATCAACCGGAACAGCAAATGAGATTTTTGTACTTGGGTTGAATGGGTTCGGATAATTTTGAGCCAGAGTGTAACTTTCAGGAATTTCGAGGCTCATAACTTCAAGAGCAGATACTCTGCTATCTGTAAGGACTATTTCACCGCCCTCACTAAGAGTCTGTCCAAGAACCTGTCCTGTAACTGCATCGCGCAGAGATACTTCAGCGCCGTCAATTCTGACTTTCACCGGATAAACTGCGCCGGAGATGTTGAACTGTGCTGGTGATGAAGTAAGCTGCTGTGAAAGATAATTTCCGCTGAAGCGGACATCGAAAACACCTGCCGGCGGAACCGGAGGCATTTCAATATTTGAACTGTTGCCCATTGTAAGGTAAAGAGCTCCGCTCCTTCCTGCAGCATCAGTTACAAGTATTTTCGCCCAGTCAGAAGAAATCGGGTTAACTTTATTTCCGGATTTGGCAACCGGACCACCCAATATCATATTTCCTTCCGCAGTTGTTTTTACCCAATATCCTTTTCCAGGCATAAGGTTTTCAGCTATATAATAGCCGTCATCAAAGCCGAAGAATACAGAAGAAATGATGCCTGCCGGATCGGTAGTAACCGCAGAAACCGGAACTGCCGAATGATATGGTGCAATCATGTTCCAGCCTGATGCAAGTGCAACAGGGCCTGAATGGGTTGCGCCGGCAAATGTGTAGGAATCTGCTGCCGGGAATTTAAGCCAGTAACCGGTGCCCATTTCGAACATTTCCGAAACAACATATCCATCGTTAAATGCAAATAACTGTGAAGTAGCTTCAGGGAATAGTTCTGTTACGCTCATATCGCTTGTAACAATCGGAATGCTCAACATATTCCAGCCTGCATTTACGTCCATTGATGCTTCAACTTGCTCTGAAAATACGATATACAGAGTTGTGTAAGCAGGATCAGTAACCTGATATGATGAATTCTCTTTCATATCCACGTTGACAAGTGAGCCGCCAAAAGGATCAACGAGATTAAATGCGCCGAAAGGAAGCGACTGCGGATCCCATGAGAATGTAATAGGATAGCCGGCGCTTCCAGCCTGGAATTTGACAACCCATGTCGGCTCTTCGCCCTGGAAAGGACGAATGTCAACTGGTGATCCCACACCTCCCGGTAACTGGTATCTTGCATCAAAAACGCCTGCCGGTGGTACCGGAGGTAATTCATATTCGCCTAATTCAGGATCAATGCCATCGGTTGCAAGATAATCCTGACCAAAAGTAAGAACTCGTCCGGCTTCCATTCCATTAGGATCAACTAAACTAAGTTCTGAAGTCCATCCGGATGAGCCCTGTCCGATTATCATTGTAACAGGAACCACAATTTCAGGATTTACAGGATCGTTGCTGTTAATAACAACATCCATTGTGTAAAGTCCCTGCGGGAAGTCTTCACTTGCTAATCCTATATCAACTGTCATCGAATTGCCGCTGTAAAGAAGGCCGCCTGTGTGCTGTAAGGAAAGCCAATCAGGTTCAGCAGAAATTTTGACAGCGAGGTTATCATGAATATACGCTGCATTGTATGCCATCTGAAGACCGTCAGTGCCATCAACATTCTCCATACCGACAGAGGCTCCGGTCACTGAACCAGTCATAGATTTATAGTAGAACATTATTTTACCTGAGGAATAGATAACAACCTGGTAAGTATATGTTCCTGTACCGCTATAACGCAGCCATTCATTATACTGAATAGTGAATTTGTTTCCTTCAGCTTTATAATAAACTTTACCGGTGGTTTTTCCATCGAGGTCATCCCAGAAAGGAAGAATTATATCGTTCGGTTCTGCTGTTGAAGGAATTGTAGCATTTGAAAAAGAATTGCTTGTGAGCGGGGCAAAACTCAGGAAACCGTTGCTTGAGCAAAATATCTGAGTTCTGACGTTTCCATAATATTTAAAGTTAAATCCAAAATCAAATGGTCCGGCATACCCTTCATCCAAAGCATTAAATGTACCGGTCGGTGTCCAGTTAGTAACTTCGGTGCCGGTTGCAGCAATATCGTCCCACTGATAAACCGGTCCATCAGGTTCATCAGAATCAATCCACTGATAACCGAAAAGATCGGGTCCGCCTGCTCCTTCAATTGCGTAGCCGCCTCTTTCAACTGGGTTGTTTTTGTCACTGTAAAGATTTTCAACCGAACCAAAATTTGGTTTTATTTTGATTGAAACTGCATCCGGAACAGGGAATGTATTATTAGCAGTAGTAATCTGATATTCAAGTGTGGAATTTGAAACAGATTCGTTAGAAAGATCAAACGATTTCACGACATTTGTACCGGGTGCAAGCTGCGCCGTGATACTTGGCGGATCGACAGTTGCAACTGGGGCTTCCCAGGTTGAACCGGTTGCGAAATTTGACAACGGAGAAGCATTCCCCCATATATCAAAGGCTTTCATTGCAAAATAGTAAGTTGTCGAAAAATCAAGATCTGTAACCAGGAGGTTGTCCTGTGTGCCAAACGGGGCTGGCTGACCTGCATAAGTCAGTTCCATTGCACCGTTAAAATCATTTGTATCGGCAATTGGTGTTGTTGAATAACGGATATCATATCCGGTAACACCATTCATCGAGGAATCATATGGGACAGTCCATGTCAGCAATAAAGAATTTGAAGTCGGATCGCTTACTGCAAGATCGACAACCGGATCGGGAGGTGTCGGGTCAGGAGTTCCAAGTGTAAGCATTGCAGCGTAAACATCAATAAGACCAACACCGTAGTTATTATCCTCGCCGGCAGTGCCAAGATCTTTAGCTGTATTATATAAAGCCATTTTGAGCTGTTTACCGGTGAGTGCGGGGGCAAATTCTCTAAGAAGTGCAATTGCTCCGGCAACATGAGGGGCAGCCATCGAAGTGCCGCTAAGCAGACTGTATCCGCCGCCGCCGTATGAAGAACGCACGCTGACCCCGGGAGCAGAACCTTCAGGTTTGATCAGGAGTGAGCCTGTTCCGCCGCAGGTGCTTGGTCCGCGGCTTGAAAAACTTGCAATCGGACTTGTATTTCCAGCCAGATACTGAGCGCCGTCAATTGCGGCTGTTGCCCAGATATTGACTTCATCTGTATTAATATTTTTTGGTGATGTGATTGTGCTGGTTCCGGGACCGCTGTTTCCGGCAGAGAACACAACAGCAATACCAACTGCTTCAACTGCATTCAGTGTATTTACATAAATGCTTGAGCAATCGTTTGAAATACCCGGGTCATACCAGCTATTTGAAATTGCATCCGGCATGTCATCTATCGTAGCCGGATTTCCATCAGGGTCCATTGCCCACTGGAAAGATGCAACTGAAGCTGAAGTATGAGAGCCGCTGACGCATAATGAATTTGAACCAATCCATTCCGCATTATATGCAATACCAACAGTATCGCCGGCAACCATACCAACCATTGTTCCCATCGTATGAGTACCATGACCATCACAATCTGTCGGGGTTGATCCGCCGGTCGCAGCATACCAGGCCTGACTTGCCGGAACATGTGTACCCCTCCATTTATAACTTAAAGCCGGGTGAGTGACATCGACACCTGTATCTATATTCATCAGAATCCTGCCGGCGCCGGTAATTCCCATTTGCCACAATTTATGAGCATTAATAATTGATATTCCAGGCTCGGATCCATTAATGCTTTTATCTGAAGCGGGTTTAACTTCAACAGGAAGGTCTCTTTCAAGACGCCCGTCGAGATCGACCATAAAAACTTCTGAACGGAGAGCGATCTCGTTTATTACCGAAACCCTTCCCTCAACCATAATCATATTTACAACCCAGAATGGTTCAAACCGGAAGACGCTTTCTGCAGCTTCCTGTGTTTCGAGCCAGGAGATCAGATTACTCTGAGTAAATTCAGCTTTTTCTTTGAGAGCGCCTATTACTTCAATGCTCCTGCGTTGAAGTGAGGCATTTTCGCGGTAGAAAGCTTCGTCCATCGAAGCAACATCAACCTGATCGTTCATGATAACAAGAGTCCTGATATAATCATCACTCTTTGCATCGTTCATCACATCCTGCAGCCTGTCGCTTATTCTTTTTTGTTGCGCAAAAGAAACTGCCGTCAGGGACAGAAGTAAGAGGAAGAGGAATTTTTTAATCATTATTCCACCTTTTATTGTTTAATGAATGTTGGTTAATTAAAAAAAATTTAGCGGGAGACTTCATGTCTCCCGCTAGTAAAATTATTTCATGAGCATCATTTTTTTAGTATCTGAATGGCGGGTTCCATTAGTACCTTCTGCTATAAAATTATAGAAGTAAATACCGCTCGAAAGAGTGCTGGCATTTATTGATACTTCATGGTTTCCGGCTTTATACTCTTTTGCGTTTATTTCCATTACTTTCTGTCCGACCATATCATAAATAATGATCGACACCCTTGAATCTGCAGGTAATCCGAAAGAGATAGTTGTGGACGGATTAAATGGGTTCGGATAGTTTTGTGAAAGACGGAATTCAGTTGGGATCTCTATGCCATTAACTGAAAAAGAGTTTATTGAAGCATCTTTCAGAATTACTTCTTCACCTGATCTGAGAAGAGTGTTGAGTAATTTACCTCCAGCGAGATCAGCAAGCTGCAGATCAGCATTTTCAACTCTGACGCGAACCGGATATTGAACTGAATTCAAACGTATTTCTGACTGTGAACCATTCAACACTGTGATTGAGCGGTCATTCGAAAAACGTGCATCAAAGATTCCTGCCGGGGGAACCGGAGGAAGATCATACTGCGAAAGATTTATCTCTTCGTTTGTTACGTAAAGCACTGTTCTGTTCATTGAAGCATCTTCAATAACAATCTTGCCGCTGTTTTGAGGAATCTGTGCAAAACCAACTGATGAACCATTCTTCGCCGCTGAGCCAAATGTCATTTCGCCTGCTTCACTTGCTTTAACCCAGTAACCTTTGCCCGGAGCAAGAGTTTGCGCGGTTGAATAACCGTTATCAAATCCATAGAAAGAGGATGATATAATTCCTGCAGGAACTGTAACGATTGATGACACCGGAACGTCCCAGTTATAAGGTCCGACAATGTTCCATCCCTGAGAAAGAGCAACTGCCTCTGCATAAGGCATTCCCGACATAGTCATTTCGTGTGTATCCTGGAACTTGAGCCAGTAGCCTTCACCCATACTCAATTCGGAAACGGTTGTATAACCGTTATCGAAAGCATAAGCGGAAGATATCGCTTCAGGGAATAAACCTGTTACGCTCATATCGTTAGCTGATACAGGCACACTTATGATATTCCATCCGGCATTTACGTTCATCGTAACATTCATTTGTGAGGAATATTCAATAAGAAGACTTGTTATGGCTGTATTTGTAAGTGAATAGCTGTTTGTCTGTGTCATGTCAGTGTTTACAAGCATTCCGCCGAATTGATCTTTAAGCATAAAGCTGCCGTCACCGAGATCTTCAGGATTCCATGATAATACAATCGGATAACCTGCTTCGCCCGGCTGGAATTTAACCTGCCATGTTGCTGCTTCCTGCTCAAGTCCGCGGATGTCTTTCAATGAAGATATCGTCTCAGACAGAACAAATCTTGCATCAAATACGCCGAGCGGCGGGGTTGGCGGAAGTTCATATTCGCCAAGAAGAGGATCGAGACCATCGGTTGCGCCGGGAGCCTGTCCAAATGTTACAACCTGACCGGCTTTGGTTCCGCCTGCATCATTAACACTGAGATCAGCCATCCATGCACCGCTCCCCTGTCCTAATGTAAATTGAACCGGAACTACAATTTCAGGATGAGCCGGATCGTTTGTTGTGAACACAACATCCATCGAGTAATCACCTTCAGGATTATCTTCGGTAAGGAAGGTGAGTTCAACATCAATTGAGTTTCCGTTATAAATTCGTCCGCTTCCGTTCTGGAGTGTAAGCCATTCGGGTTCTGCAGCGAAACGAAGTGCAAGATTGTTTTTCAAATAAGTGGCATTATATGCAACCTGAAGACCGACAGTTCCTGTTTCATTTTCAATTCCAACAGTTGAACCAACAAGATCACCGGAGAGAGATTTGTAGAAAATCTCAACCTTTCCGCCTGTGTAAAGCACTATCTGGAAGGTATATAGTCCGCTTCCGGAATATTCACCCCATTGTTCGTATTGAACAATAAATTTATTCCCGACAGTCTGGTAAAATACCTGTCCTGAACTTGTGCCGTCGAGGTCATCCCAAACAGCTGCTACTAATGCCTGAGGACCAGAGGCTGTAGGAATTGTCGAGTTACTGAAGTTATTTGCAGTGAAAGGAAGGAAACTGATAAGTCCATTACTTGAGAAATAAACTTCATCGTAATCAACTCCATAGAATTTCACTGTGCTGCCCAATGCGATCGGTCCGGCATAACCTTCATCTTTTGCGCCAAAGGTTCCTGTCGGCAGCCAGGTTGTTACCTCGGTACCTGTTGTTGAAATATCATTCCATACATACTGAGGACCGTTTGGCTCATCTGAATCAATCCATTGATAACCAAACACATCCGGTCCGCCAAATCCCTCAATTGCCACACCCGGCATTTCACGGGCGTTATCTTTATCTTCATAGGATTTAGCGGCAGAATTTATTTGCGGGATGACGGTCAGTTTAATGTTAGTGGGTTCAGGGAATGTATTATTCTCAAGAGAAACTGAGTAATCAAGTGTGGAGTTTGTCGCAGAAGAGTTTGCAAGATTAATATCTCTTGTAGTTGAAGCGCCTGCAGGAAGTGTTACATTTACTGAAGTCGGGCTGACAACTGCAACCGGGGCATCATAAGAAGAAGCCATTGGCACATTCGAGAGCAACGACCAGTTATTCCACATATCGCGCGAACGAATAGCATAATAATAAGTTGTTGAAAAATCCAGATCAGCAACCAGGAAAGTCTGGGTAGTGCCTGTTGGTGCCGGAGTCGGAAATCCGGTCAGCGGAGTTGCATTAGCAAAATCAATCGTATCATTTATTGCCGATGTTGAAATTCTTATATCATAAGCACGAACACCGCCGAAAGATGAATCATAAGGCGCTGTCCAGCTAAGTGTCATCTCGGTTGATGTAATATCTGAAATGGCAAGATCGGTCACCGGAGTTGGAGGTGTATAATCCGGGTCACCCATAGTAGGATCCCAGCCGTCCAGTACTAATGTTCCGGTATTATCCGGATCAAGCCAGTCTTTCAGGCGTGTTGCAGGAGTAGTTCCATATGACCACGACATAGAGAATTTGCCGTAATAATCCTGGGTGATGCTCGTACATGATGCCCAGCCGCCATGAAGCTGACCGATTACTCGGCCGTTCTGATCATAAAGCGGTGAACCTGACGAACCCGGTTCCGTTGTTCCATCGTTCCAGGCTGTTATTTCCCAATGTGAATTCGGGAGATAAGGAGAAGGGTCATAATCACTCGAAGTTGACGGATCATAATCCCAGCTTATTTTTTTTATATCACCGGCAGGATGATGAATACCGACTGAATTAGTTGAAGCGACATCAATTGCCGACCAGCCTGCGAAATGAACATTATATGCTGTAGGCGGGGCTTCATTTAACAAAAGAAGACCAAAATCACTTGATGAATTCTTAGCAAGGAGTGTTGATCCCTGAACTGTATAATTAGTCGGACCATCAATATTGTTGCAGTTCGGACTTTCATAATTAAACATAAAAATCCAGGTATCATTTCCACCGAGGCAGTGATTGGCTGTCAAAAAGAGAGGAGCAAGATCCTGACGAACGTTATTTACCAGTGATCCGGAACAAATTCTTGAACCGCCGGAAGTTAGAATCATTGCAACCGATCTTTTCTGATTTGCCCAGGGTTCACCTTCGGGACAGTTAACATTATTATTACATGAACCGGAAGATCCGAAGCCCTCTGGTAATTCACCCTGATGGCCAAAAAGATTTTTATAAGCATGAACAACAATTGAAACTTCAACTACCCCCTGACCAAGAACATTTGCAGGTTCAAAGTATTCAAGTGTTACTGCATCACCTGCAGTAGGTGAAGTCGAAAATTTCATTGATTCTTTATTATTAAACGATGTATATGCTCCGAGGACGCTGCTTCTGTCATCATTGTATAGAAATAATTTTGCTCCTTCGGGCAATCTGTATTTTTCGTAGGTCAGGTTAAGAGAAAAAGCACCAGGAGAAGAAATCCGTAATCTCCAGATTCTTGAGCCATCCGGGAGTTCTTCCCAAAGTCCGGAATTGTTTAACGTATAATCCACATCGATTGGCTCGCCAAAACGAAATGGGACGTCTTTTGATTGCTCCGCTTCATCCTCCGCAAGCAATGCTTCAACATTTACCGACGGCATAAATACTGTTGGCAAATCTGAACTCAGCCTGTTCGAGAAACTTGGTGGAGTCCCTCCCTCGCTTATCTGTGCGAAAAGATTGCTTCCGCTGAGCAGCAGTAAAGCAAACAGAAAGGAGAAAAATATGTTTGTTTGTTTTAATGGTGGTTTTTGTTTTTCCATGAGACAACTCCGGAATGAATTAATGGATCATTGATTGAATTTATTATAAAATTATTACGGAATTCTGCTAAAATTCCTTCTGTTATATTCAAGTTTTTGAGCAATTTCTGGAGTGATAAACTATTGAATTTTTGAGCATTAAACAGTTAAAATACCTTTAAATTTTGAATTTTCACAATATAAATGTCACAAACAATTGATTTTTTAAGAAAACTGTGATTTTCCGATAATGAAAATCACCTGTATATCACAATTTTCCGGGAATTTTTAAATACTTAAGGATATTTTGTCGCGTTGGACAGGCATACTTATGCTGCCTTTTCAATGCAGAATACGCTTATGTGCCTGATTTTATTGTTCTTTTCACTATTTTGAATCCAATTATTCTCAATTCAGATTGCCCGGCAAGTCCTGGCATTCAATTTCGAGGGACAGTGGAAAAAGCCGTGTTTTCCGACAAATTATCTTCCTCAGTAAAAATTTCTCATGCTGCAAGATTTGTTTTTGCAAAAAAAAGCAAAGTTTAATTTTATGGTTGTCAATATTTCCGGAAAAGTTTAATTTGAGTTCTTTTAAGAACAATGATTATATGTTAACAACTATGAAACTAAAATTCACTGGAATAATACTTATCGCCTTATTTTTCCAATGCTCACAAACATTTCTTATTGCACAAACTGTTAAAATTTGCGCAGAATGCAAAAAAGCTATTGAAGGTTCTTTCATTGAATACAAGGGTAAATTTTTTCATTCAGAGCATTTCGTCTGCTCCAAATGCAATAAACCTCTTGGAGGGAAAGTATTCTATGAGACAGATGACGGGCTTTTTGATAAAGAATGTTATGAGGAGTTTATCGCCCCGAGATGCTCATTCTGCGGCAAACCTCTTTCGGATGAATATATTGTTTCCAATGAATTGAAATACCACAAATCCTGTTTTGAAAAAAATATTGCCATCCGCTGTGTTATCTGCAGCGAAATAATTGAAGGAACTTACAGCGTAGATCATTGGGGAAACAAATTCCACACGGATCATCGGAACGAAATACCGGAATGCAGTTTCTGCGGACGGCTCATGACAAAAGAGATAGCCGGAGGTGGTTTCCGTTATAGCGACGGGACTGATATCTGCAAAGACTGCGGAGAAAATGCAATCAAAGATATTTCCCGCGCCCGCAAGATCACTCAACAGATCAGATTGCAGCTTGAAAAGCAGGGGATTAAAATCCAGTATGGCGATATTCCTCTGAAACTTGTCGGCAGGGACGAGCTCCAGGAAGATGAAAAGACCGATGGACATAAAACAAGAGGTATCACCCATCAAAAACTGACATATACCAATAAGTCTGTCAGTTCGCGCAATATCTCCATCTCTCTTCAGTACGGTATGCCTGAACTATCCTTTGTTGCAACGGCAGCTCACGAATTAATGCATGTTTACCAGTATCTCAATTCTCCTGACAACAATAATCCGGCATTATGTGAAGGTTCGTGCAATTTTGCATCATATCTGATACTCCGGGAAAATGATGATAAACTGGCGACATATATACTGAAATCTATGGAAGAAGATGAAGACCCGCATTACGGAGCCGGTTATAGAAGAGTTAAAGCGATGGTTGAGAAAAAAGGCATTGCTTTCTGGCTGGAATCACTAAAAAAAAGTAAAAGTTTTCCATCTGGTTACTAAGGCAAAATTAGTTTATATTTTCAGAGCAGAATGATAAAAACGAAATACTATTTAAATGACATAAGAATTGTGGTTGACTATTTAAGAAATTAACAGGGTCACAGGTGAGATTGCAACTCCTCTTCGCCGGGTAATAGCCTCAGCATCCTGTTGATATAAAATTGCCGCTTAACCTTCCAGCTTATTATTAAATATAAGGCAAATCACCTTTTTTTGCCAGTGATAACTCAAGAATCACTTCACTTAGTTCTTCAATGATCCTGCTGACATATTTTTCCCCTTTTTCAAATGAAGCAAGAGAAGGATCTCCGGAACCGAGATCGGGGTGGGATGCCCTCCATGGGCGGGGTGTCCATACTCCTTTTTTACTAAGTCCTTTTATCTTAAATGGTATCCTTTTTCCAGAGCCTGCATCCTCCATATTTACAAGTTCAGGTGTAAGGTATAACATCATGCTGGTTTCCAATTCCCCGGCATGATCTCCGTGTTTCTCAAAATTTTCCGCAACAAATTCAGGAATCATTTCGTGAATATTCACAAGAACAATAAGCATACCTGTCTCAAGAATAAGATCGCGGATCAGTGGAATAAAATTGTTGCCGCCGTGAGTATTCACCAGGAGTAATTTGTCAATGCCCTGCCTTTTTAATGAGAAACTAACATCCCTGAGAATAGCTAATGCCGTTGTTGTTGAGATATGAATAGTTGATATCTGATCTAATTGCTGGGCATTATTCCCGTAAGGTACTGGAGGCAGAACAACAGATCTTGCACCCAGCAGATTTGCCTTTTCGGCTGCTCTGCATGATATCGCCTCAGCCTGCAGATAATCCGACCCATACGGGAGATGATTATTATGTGCCTCAGTTGCGCCCCATGGCTGGATTGCCAGGTTTGGCAGACTTTCAAGCAATTCATTATAATGAATATCACGGAGTGCCGGGCTAATTCTTTTTTGTTTTTTCACAGGCATTGGAGTATTTCCGTTTTTTGTCCCTTTTAAAATAGAAAAGTCCGGAATAAACCGGACTTTTCAAAAAATATGCTAATTGGAATCTTATTGACCGAAAAATGAAAGACCAGCGCTGATAGTGTTAATATCAGACATCTTATAATCAACGTTAACATTCAGGAAGATAAGTTTCATTGCGATACCAACCGTTGCACCAAAACCATTCTTGCCTTCGAGATCAAACTTAACACTTGAAGTCTGAGGACCAACCGGTGTATCAAAGTTATAATCATAACTGACTGTGGTTGTTGAATTTTCAAGTGTCAAACTTGCATAAGGAGTAAAACTGATGATAGCGCCAAATGTTCTGCTGGCAAAAATACCATACTGCGTAGCTGATGTTTCGAACACATCGCCAACTTTCATTGACTGTGTGAAGAATCCAACACCGAGGTCAACCGGCAGGGGCATTTTTAACCATGCGCTTGGATTATGAATAAGACCAAATCCAAAGAATTCGAATTTGCCAAGGTCGCCAAGATCGATACTGGGCAGATAACGGAAAGATGCGTTTGTTCCGAAAACAGTACCGACATTAAGCTGAGGCGCTACTGTGGGAAAGAAACTCAGATCCTTCAGATAACCTTTCACCTGTTCAACTGTAAGATCATACTGCGCTACGTTTTGTCCCTGGATTGTTGCTCCCGGAAAGTTAACATTAAGATATTCAGCATCGCTTCCAACGATTGTCGGACCAGTAAAAGTTACAGATTGTTCAGCGGATAACAATTCATTCTTAATGCTTGAGTAAAAAGGATTTGATGTGCTGATCCCGGAATTTGCAAGAATTTCAGCCGCCTGTGCATCAGTGAAGCGGAACGATCCTGTTGCGTTGAAAGTTTTATCTTCATCGCCGAACATCGATCCCATAGCAATAATCTTGATTCCGAAATGGAAGCCGAAAAGATCGGTTGGAACTCGTGAAACCCAACCGCTGTTTAGATTGGATCCGAATCCGGAAATAATAGGATTAACATAAGCAGAAGCAGCATCTGACGAAAGCCCCGAAAGAGTTTCCTGTAAATCCTGTGATTTAACCTGTGCAGCGAAAATGAAAACTATCGCTAAAAATAGTGAAACTGTTTTTTTCATGATTCCTCCTGTGGAATATTTTATGTTTATAAAAACATCAACATCTGTGCCAATTTTGTTTTTTATCGTTTCAGCACTTATAATATGTAGTTCAGTCGTTTTTTTGCGACGATTATGCGTTTTGTTTGTCGCTCAAATAAAACATCATTAAAATAAAAGGATTATTGACAATAGTCAAAGTATTTTTCGGAACTTTAGAGAGTTTGTGATTTAAAAACTCTGGAATTAGTAATTTTTAATAAAAATTGTTAACTTTAAAGGCATCGAATAACCCCAACGATTTTCAGGTCTTTTATCAATGAAACAATATTATTTATTGACAATCCCTTTAATTTTTGCCGGCTTCATCTCGTTTTCACCAAACTCGGATACCGGAAAGAAGGTAAATGCGGCTAATCCGGCAGCAGCCGATACTGCTTTATACTTGAAAAATCCTAATTATTCGCATGAGATCGGGTTATATAAAGCTTATAAACTTAAAGACGCTACAGTTGTAATGCTTGGCAACTCGATAACCCACGGGGCAAACTGGAACGAACTTCTTGGCAGACCAGATGTTATTGAGCGCGGTATTCCCAGTGATGTGCTTGAAGGATTCCTCGACAGAATGGATTATATTTACGATCTGAATCCAAAGGTCTGTTTTATTATGGGAGGAATTAACGATATTTACAACTGGGTTTCTGTTGATGCGCTTATGATAAATTACATCCGTGTTATCAGGAGCCTGCAGCTTAAAGACATCGTCCCGGTGATTCAATCAACACTATATGCCGGGCAGGATTGGCCTAATTCCTTTGACCGCAACAAGGAAGTAACTAAGTTGAATGGTCTTCTCAGGATTTATTGCAAAAAGAACAATCTGGAATTCATTGATCTGAACCGTCTGATGTCCAGAGATAATTATCTTAAGCCGGAACTCACTGTTGACAATCTTCACCTTAACGGTAAAGGATACAGGATTTGGGCTGATGAAGTTGAAAAAGTTCTAAAAAAATTAAACTTATAACATCTATAATCAATCAGGAGAAAAAATGGAGGAGAAAAACTACAGGAATTATCCTGTATATCTTTTCGCAACAATAATCGCGCTTCTTTACGTAATATCTTTCCTTCCGAAAGAACAGCAGATTTTCGGAGTTCATCTGCGTCATGTGGATATTCTATCGGATCTGAAACAGCCGGCTGAAGAAGCCCAAAAGGAAACAATAGATCCATATGAATATAAAGGTGAAGATTTCTGGAAGAAAGATAACTCAGGAAATATCACAGGAATGTCCCCGGTTTATGCATCAATCGGCGGTTTTGATTTTATTCAGGCACTGATCTCCGCAGCCTCTAATTCAGCCCCGGTTGCTGATCCGCAGTTTAAGAATCAGGAACTCAACGGCAATACCGATCAGATGAGTTACTTCTATAATAATCTGAAAAATGCCGCAAAAAAACCTGTCAGAATTGCTCACTTTGGTGATTCTATCATAGGCGGCGACCTTATTACTATGGACATAAGGGATAATCTGCAAAAAGAATTCGGCGGTCAATCCCCAGGTGTTCTTGCTATAACTTCACAGGACATCAAATTCCGTATGACTACCGAGCACTCTTTCGCATCTGATAAATGGCAGACTGTGGATATTAACCGTAACCCCAAGAAACTCCCTATGGTTGCAAATGGAAGCGTTGCAATTCCAAAAGGTGGAAGCTGGGTCGAATATGCAGTTACACCGCATTATAAAAATCTAAACGCATATAAAACAGTTAAAATTTATTATACCGATGCAAAAGCTTCATCAATTAATTATTCCTTTGATGGCGCTCCGGCAAAATCTGTTGCTCTGAACACAAATGCCGGTGTGCAGGAGCTTGTATTAAATGCACCCAAACCTGCAAAAAAGGTTCGTATTGAGTTCCCTGTTGAAGGGCAGGCTAATGTTTTTTGTGTCAGCCTTGAAAATGGAGGCGGAGTTATAGTTGATAACTTTTCTTTCCAGGGACAAACCGGTGAAAATCTCACAAGACTGCCGCTTGATCTTCTTCAGCAGTTCAACGGCTACATGGATTATTCCCTTGTGATTCTTCAGTTCGGATTGAACGTTATTGACAAAATTGAAAAAGATCCTGCCGGATACGATAAAAACATGGTTGAGGTTGTTAAATATCTCAAACAGGCTTTCCCGAAAGCATCATTTGTTATGATGGGAGTTAATGACAAAGGATTCAAAAAAGGCGCAAATATTGTGTCTGATCCAAGTGTTCTCAAGCTGCTTGCCGTACAGCAGTCAATTGCAAAAAACGCCGATATAGCTTTCTGGAATCTGTTCGAAGCAATGGGCGGAATGAATTCAATGGAAAGCTGGGTCAAAGCCAATCCCCCGCTTGCATCTTCTGATTACACTCATTTTAATGATCAGGGAGCCAGAAAAGTGGCTGATCTCTTTAGCGCCGCTTTGATTGATGGCTACAAAGAGGCTAAAAATAAACGTTAGTCCATACCTTTAAAAGCGGATCAGAATATGCCCGACGTTTTTGAAAGATTTAGTGAGCTGCTCGTCTATAATTCAGGCGAGCCGCTTATTTTTAACAGTTCCTTTTTTCTTTTTTTCTTTTTTTTCTGCGTACTTTTCTATCAGTTCGTAGTTAATCATAAACGTGCAAGAGTCTTGTTCCTTATGACTCTGTCCCTCTACTTTTATTATAAATCGAGCGGCTTTTATTTTGTGCTCGTTATTATCAGCTCAATTATTGATTTTGTTGCCGCAAAGTGGATTGTTGCGACAGAAGTGCAGACAAAGAAGAAGTCTTTGCTGATTCTTAGTCTGGCAACCAATCTTGGTCTGCTGGGTTACTTTAAGTACACGAACTTTTTTATTGACACTCTTGCCTCTGCAAATATAGCCCAATTAGATTTCTACGATATTTTCCTTCCTGTGGGCATCTCATTTTTCACTTTTCAGTCGATGAGCTACACAATAGATGTTTACAGGGGCAAATTGGATGCTGAGAAAAGCTTTTTTGATTTTCTCTTTTTCGTATCTTTCTTTCCGCAGCTTGTTGCCGGCCCTATTGTGCGCGCTTCGGATTTTCTGCCTCAGATACATAAAAAAATCATCGTTTCAAAAGCCGATATCGGCAGAGCAGTATTTCTGATTGCCGCAGGACTTATTAAAAAAGCGATAATTGCTGACTATATCTCAGTGAATTTTGTTGACAGAGTTTTTGAATGGCCTGGTCGCTACACCGGATTTGAAAACCTGATGGCTCTTTACGGCTACGCTCTGCAAATTTATTGCGATTTTTCAGGATATTCCGATATGGCAATTGGTCTGGCGCTTCTTATAGGCTTTAAGCTGCCTATCAACTTCAACTCTCCATATCAGGCGGCAAGCATTACAGAATTCTGGCGCAGATGGCATATTTCTCTTTCTTCGTGGCTGAAAGATTATCTTTATATAACTCTTGGCGGTAACCGTAACGGTAAATTCAGGCAGTATGTAAACCTTGCTGTCACAATGCTGCTTGGTGGTCTTTGGCATGGAGCAAACTGGAAATTTGTTGTCTGGGGCGGCATTCATGGCCTTGTTCTTGCAATAGAGAAATTCCTGAATTTCCCTGCGTGGGTCGGTAAAAATAAAATCACCCGCATAATCGGTATTCTTATAACATTTCACATCGCTAATTTATGCTGGATATTTTTCAGGGCTGATTCATTTGAAACCGGTATGATAATGATCAATCAGATTCTCTTTTTCTTCAACGGATCTATTCTGTGGCAGTTCCTGCAGGGTTATCCTTATGTTACCCTGCTGATCATTGTTGGATTTGTTCTGCATTTTATGCCCCCTTCAACAGAGGCAAGAATGGAGAAAATTGTTACTTCGATGCCGCTGGTGGTTCAGGCTATTTATCTCGTAGCCATTGTCTGGCTGGTTGCACAGGTTAAAACTGCCGGCATCCACCCGTTCATTTACTTCCAGTTCTGATTTTAAAAGCCCCGCCCGACGGGGCTTTTTTATTTATTGAATATCAGGAAACCTAATTAGTGGAGGTGCATTTTAGTAGTATTGATGATAATATCTGTTTTCCATAAATCCTCTGATTCGTTGCCGATGCTATAAACATTTGTTGCTGTTTTGGTCTTTTTTCCTAATTTTACATATAACCGGAGAGCAAAATGAAAGTATATGAAAACATAAAAGTTTCCAGGATACACAATCTATCAATAATTACGCTTGACCGTCCGGAAGTACTGAATAGTATTGACTCGCAGATGGCGGAGGAATTTATTGCAGCTCTCGAAGACCTTTCGACTGATGCGGATACGCGTGCAGTTATGATCCGCGGAGAAGGAAGAGCCTTCTGCGCCGGACAGGACCTCTCTGATGCAATAAAAATTAATGATATCGGATCCATTATCGATAAGTATTATAACCCAATCATTCTTACAATCCGCAGAATGGAGAAGCCCGTCATAGCTGCTGTCAATGGAATTGCTGCTGGCGCAGGAGCGAATATCGCTCTTGCCTGTGATATCGTCCTCGCGTCTTCCGGCGCTTCCTTTATACAGGCATTTTCAAAGATCGGACTGATCCCCGACAGCGGCGGCACCTGGTTTCTGCCCCGGCTTGCCGGTTTTAATCTGGCTTCTGCTCTTATGATAACGGGCGACAAATTATCGGCAGAAGATGCTTTTCGTTATGGAATAGTTTACCGCGTTTTTGAAGCTGAAAATTTTGCAGAAGAGGCTGAGGCATTTGGTTTGAAAATATCGGCTATGCCTACAAAAGGAATTGCCTTGACAAAAAAGGCGCTCAACGAATCATTTAAAAATGATCTGAAAACACAACTGGAACTCGAAAAATTCTTGCAGATACAAGCTGCTGATACCGAAGATTTCAGGGAAGGAGTTGAGGCTTTTCTCCAGAAGAGAAAGCCTGAATTCAGGGGAAAATAAAAATGAAAAGTTTGTACTCTTATATTTTGACAAACATATTCTTGATAGTCATTATATCATGCAGTCCCGCTGAGAAATCCAAAGGCGGCGATTTTGCAGATATGATTATAACAAATGGAAAAATCTATACTGCTGACGATCAATTCTCAATTGCCGAAGCTATTGCAATTAAAGCCGATTCAATATTATATATCGGAGCCGCAGATTCAGTAAAAAAATTCACCGGAAGCAGCACCAAAGTTATTGATCTGAATGGAAATATTGCTGTTCCTGGTCTTATCGACAGCCATCTGCATTTTTTCGGTTATGGATTAGCAAAACAAAGACTCGACCTCACAAAAACAAAAAGCTGGGATGAAATAACCTATCTCGTTGCAGCGGCAGCGGCAAAACGAAAACCTGGTGAATGGATAATCGGGAGAGGATGGCATCAGGAAAAATGGCACTCCGCTCTGCCTGAATCCTTTGAGGGTTATCCCACAAACCGGCTTCTGAGTGATGCATCGCCAAATAATCCCGTGATATTGACTCATGCCAGCGGACATGCAATAATTGCGAATAAAAAAGCTATTTATTTGGCAAAACTTGGAGACAGCGTTACTGTTCCCGAAGGCGGAAGGATAATCTGTGACAGTACCGGAGCAATGACGGGAGTATTCGAGGAAGAAGCGGAAATGCTCATTTTTAAAGCCTATGAAGAGTATTTATTAAACCTGGATCCTGAAACCCGGAAAAGTGCAGATGTCAAAACAATTATGCTCGCTGATTCCCTTCTTGTTTCAATGGGACTGACTACCGTCCACGATGCAGGCGCCGGTCTAAAGACAATTGATCTACTTAAAGAACTTCACGGATTCGGCAGATTAAATATCAGGCAGTATATTATGCTTGGGGAAGAGAACAATTTGATTATACCGGAATTGAAGAAATATTATATGGTGGGCGCCTATGACGATCATCTTACTGTCAGGGCAATAAAAAGATATATGGATGGAGCGCTCGGATCGAGGGGCGCATTAATGTTTGAAGAATACAACGATCTGCCGGGACATTCCGGGCTGAGAGCAATCCCTGCCGACAGCCTGAGGGAAATTGCTGATGCCGCAGCAAAAAATGGTTACCAGATATGTATTCATGCAATTGGCGATCGTGGTAATTCAGAAACAATCGACTTGTACCAATCAGTATTCAATCTTTATGGAAAAGAAAAAGATTACAGATGGCGGATTGAACACGCACAGCATCTTTCCCGGGAAGATATTCCGCGAATTTTTGAAAACAGGATAATCGCCTCGATGCAGACAATTCATGCCCCGTCTGATGCGCCATTTGTGATCAAACGGCTGGGAGATCGCCGGGCATCTTCCGGCGCTTATGTTTGGAGGGACCTGATAAAAAACGGTGTCCTTATTTGTAATGGAACAGATGCACCTGTTGAGAGTCCCGACCCGATCCGGAATTTTTATGCGGCAGTCACCAGGAAGCATCCTGATGGAGGAAAGGCATTCTTTCCCGCACAAAAAATGACACGTGAAGAGGCTCTTTTGAGTTACACCAAAAACGGGGCTTATGCAGGTTTTGAAGAAAACATCAAGGGCTCACTCGAAACCGGCAAATTAGCAGATATAACGATACTGTCGAAAGATATTATGTCCGTCCCCGATGAGGATATTTTATCTGCGGAAGTAGTCTATACAATTATCGGAGGCAGGATAGTATATAAAAAGAAATAAATCAGGGATATTCAAGACGCATCCCGGAGCCCGATTCTTTAACCTTAACAACAGTTGAAAGTGCGATTTTTGCTCTGAGGTCTGTATTATGTCCGGGGTGGGTTTCAATAGGTCTAATTTCTTTTATACGCCTCATAGTCTGTATCAGTTTATCCTCACCCGGCTTTGAGAGGTTAAAACCCCCGACAATATCATAAATGCGGTCTTCCCCAGTCACTGATTTAGCTGTCTCAATAATATTGCAGATACCCGAATATGCGCTGCCGGTCATAATCACTAATCCTTTTGAACCCGCATAAACAAGTGCGCTGTCATCTCTCGAATAGTGATCAGCAAGATTTCCCATGTTATCCTCAATGACTGCAGGCGGCTCAAAATTATATATCCTTTGAATTTCACCCAGAAAAAAAATGTGGTCGGATATTCTTACAGGTTTATCGCTGAGTTCAGGCACAAAATGTTTTTGGATTTTATCGATGGTAAAAATATTGCCGTAATCAGGAAAGCCATCACGCTTTTTGGACTCAAAAAACTTTGTATGGGCATGAAGAACAGGACGCTTATAATTTATGTCTTCGATCAGCCCTTCTGTATAAAATTTCAGAAGGTGACTCATACCCCAGCAATGTTCAGGATAACCGCCGGTGAACACAATGTGGTCGAGATCGTAGAGATTGATCTTCAGTTTTTCAGCATTTCTCATAAATAAATCCGAATACCCTGTATCCATGAGAATATTTTGCCCATCCGCCTGAATATGAAAAGAAACAGCAGGTTCAGCACCAAAAAAACGGCCTGTCAGGGTAGAGTTATCAACAAGTATATTTAAAGTCATTCCTGACATATTAATCAAATAATTTTAATCTGAAATCAGTATAAATTCTTTCACCAAGAAATGAATCCATTTCTTTACAAAATTTTTCCAGGTCTTTTTTGTCAGGATTTCCGTTGGTCCTTTTAGAAAAATCATCAGTCATAGAAAATATTTCCTGTTCGGTTCGCAAGACCTTATCAAGTATTCCAACCTGTCCGGAATTTAATAATGCCGGAAGATATAAATATTTCCAGCCGGATCCGCGGGTAACAGGAAACAACTGTTCTTTAAGCTCAAGAGAAATTTTGCATATTGGGGCATTTCCATCATCCGCCGCGGAAATTGCCGCAGGCATTATGCCCCAGGGATTAAAAAGCACTGGCACAGCCGGAGCACATAACGGATATCCTGCTATTGTCCAGAGCATGAGCGCCGATATGTCTTCGATCCCGGCAACACCTCTGATCACGGAAACTGAAGCAGAGGAATTCCGGGGAATAAAATCCTCGAATGCAACAAACCCGCTTCCGGTTTCTTCAGTATTAATTGTCCTCAGATCAGTTTTTGTGAGTGAGTGTTTCAGCGACCTGCTGACATTTTCCAATAAAAATTGCGGATCAAGCGTTTTTGATTCGGCAGCCGGTCTTATTATTTCCTCTGCCTGGTCAAATCTTATATATCCATAACCAAGCTGGGTATCACGTGAAAAGGAGTAATTGGTGCGGATCAGATATCCAGCCGGTGCAACTGACTTATCGTTAACATCATATTTGGTAAATTCGTATTGCCCGGTTTCATAGTACGCCGCGCCGCCCTGCGCGTCTATCACCCCAAAATTAGCTTCCACGCCCAACGGTTTTTGCAGATTTTCAAGTAATTCCTCAAAATCCGAGAGTGTTTTGCATTTACTGAGAGCGATCCGCATCAACACCCCTTCCTGGTCTTTGAGCTTATTCGTATCGCCAATATTAAGATTGTAGGAAGCCGAGTTCATAATTGCAAACCCGAAATTATTCACCCCTGCCCAAATTTCTCTTCCGGCAGTATCAACTGAATTTACAATTCCAAATATCCTGAACTCTCCAAGATCAATAAACACAACTCTGTTCTGAGAAGCATCAGTGTCCCGATGTTTTAACAGCAGCGGTCTTCCGTCAATTGTGCAGGCACCGGATATAACAGCAGTTGTGCAGGCAGAATACTCCGAAAAACCCGCAGTAATAAGAATGATAAAAAGTATTTTCTTAATCATAAAATTCCTGAATTCAATTTGTGTCCCCGTAAATGACTGAACTCTCGAGAAGTTTTTTGGCTTCAATAACGCAACTCCGTTCACCAGAAATGATAACCTGATCCAATTCCATAAGAATAGTTGCACCTCCAGGATTACCTATAATCTGGTCGCCCCTTCTCAGCGCAATGATATTTATGCCGGTTTTATTTCGGAAATCAATTTCTGCAAGAGTCTTACCGTGAAGATAACTTTTTTTGGGAACTTCAAGGTTGATTATTTTAATATCATTTGCCGGAAGCACTAAAGAAATATCGTTTGTTTGAATGTGTTTAAACGAGCGGAACATTTTATACTCATCTGCTCTGATTTCTTCAATAAGCCTGTCAATCCTGTTTTGGGGCACAGAGTAGTTTTCAAGCACACGGGCAAATATTTCAATTGAAGTCTCAAATTCCTCCGGAATAACTTCATCAGCTCCTATCGATTTAAGGAAATTGACCTCTTTGAGGTACCGTGTACGAACAATCAGATGAATTCCACTGTTTAATTCTTTCACAGTATGGACAATTCCCGACTGATCAGCAGGATTGTTTATGGCTATTACGAGAATTCTCGCATCCCGGATCCCTGCATGCAAAAGAATTTCCCTGCTCGATGCATCTCCGTAAAAAATCGGCTGTCCGTTTTTCTTTTCGCGAAGAACCGTATCCGGATTCATCTCGATCACTATATAAGGAATTCCGCTGAGACCGGCGGCTCTGGCAAGGTTCTTCCCATTCACTCCGAATCCGACAATAATAAGATGGTTTGTTATTCCCCCGGACTGCGGAGTTTCATAATTCCGGGCTGGACTAAATCTCCTGAAAAAGCGCAACCCGGTAATTCTTTCAGCAACCGGCAGCGCAGCAGAATTCAAAAACGGCGTCAAGGCCATTGTTATTATTGAAATTGAAAGGAAAAGTTGAAGTTCAGAATCTGAGAGCAGCCCGTATTGCTGACCACTATTTGCAAGAACAAAAGAAAATTCGCCTACCTGTGCAAGAATAAAACCTGTTGCAAGTGAAATCCTCAGGTCAGATCCCGAAGCAAATCCGGCTCCAACTGATGTTATTACTTTGAAAATAATTATTGCGATAACAAGTAAGGCTACCAAGACAAAATTGTTCAATAGAAATGAAACATTTAGCAGCATCCCTACTGATACAAAGAAAAAACTTGTAAACAGATCGCGGAATGGGAGGATATTACTGAGAGCCTGGTGGCTGTACTCTGATTCAGATATGATCAATCCCGAAATAAATGCTCCGAGTGCAAGCGAAAGTCCGGTAAGTGATGCAAGCCAAACCACACCGAAGCACACGACAAATATTGTGAGCAAAAACAGTTCTCTGCTTTTGGTGCGTGCTGCCTGAAAAAGCAGCCAGGGAATTACATACTTTGCAAGCACCAGTATCACGACAATAAAAACAACCGCCTTTAACAGTATCCCGTAACCAAATTCTCCATCCTGACCAGCTCCGGCAAGAATTGGCACAAGAAACATCATCGGGACAACAATGATATCCTGAAATATTAGTATTGAGAGTGATATTTTACCATAAGCGGTTTGAAGTTCGCCTCTCTGATCGAGCAATTTAATTATAATTGCAGTGCTGCTTAAAGTTATTAAAAAGCCAAAAAAAATCGACTGATTTAATCCGAATCCTGAAAAATAGAAAACAAACGCAGCAAGAAAAGTTGTGAGAATTGCCTGAACTGAACCGCCCCCGAAAACGGATCGCTTTAGTTTAATAATCTCTTTCAGCGAAAATTCTATGCCTATCGTAAAAAGCAGAAGAAGTACACCAATCTCAGCTAAAACTTCAACTTCTGTTACAGATTTCACCAATCCGGAGGCATATGGACCTGCAAGTGAGCCGGTAATAAGAAAGCCAATCAGGGAGGGCAGTTTAAGCCTGTGAAAAATAAAGATCACAAACAGGGACAGCGCAAAAATAATTATAATATCATTCAGGATCGGGTAATGCATAATTCTGCTTTGGAATTATCAGAGAAGTCCGGTTTCAATCAGGGCAATTATGTTCCAGTTCACTTCTTTGATAGATTCTGAGAAAACTTTGTATTGGCTGCCTTTTATATTCAATTCAGTTTCCTCTCGCCGGTTAATCAGCAAATTTTCTGCCATCGCTTTAATATCAGAATTTTTACTCCGAAGAATATTATAATCATCCTTTCTGAATTTTTCGTTTTTGATCGTTTCCACATACTTATGGTCGGTCAACGGGGGCATTGACAGAAGAGAGACTGAGCTTTCATCTCCTGCAACAAGCACGCCGGCAGCATCAAAAATTATAAACATTGAATTCCCGCTAATGTATCTTTCCAGCACGGTGCTGATAGTAACATCTATTCCGGGAACCCCAACTAATTCGTTCTCATGATAAACCGGTGCTATCGCCGAAACCATCCATCCCCTCCCGGCGGGATCAACATACGGGTCATTTACCCAGACTGCGCTGCGTTCAGGATTATGGATTTCATCTGCAAGATAATAGAAATTGTAATCGGGTATCTCAAGTTTCGGGGCATACTGAGAAAGCACATCGAAAAAGGGATAAATCCTGTTATATGAATTTCTGTCATTATAGTAAACCTGTGCAACCTCCGGCAGCCTTTTCATTATATCTTTAAAGACTGAATCGAGAGGAGAAGTAAAATAAACAATGCTTCTGATTTTGCTGTCAACAGGGATAATCCCTGAGACGAAAACTGCTGAACCGCCATCATTTTCCGGTTTATATAAAACACCACTCTGTGCAACCTTATACTTTTTCGGGTTGTCTGATTTTATGAACAGATTGCTGTTTTCATATAAGTATTTTGTGTATTCGGCGAGTGAGGCAACTTCAATCCTGATCTTTCTGAAGTCTTCATCGATTTTGGATGCGGTGGCTTTCAGGTTCTGTTTTGTCTTAATGATATTATCATTCGATTCCCGACTACAGGATGAAACAAAAAGAACCAGCATAATAAAAAGAATTTTCTTCATCATATTTTTCATGCGAATATTTATTCAATTGAAAGATAAAAATTTATTTGGTTATATTCTTTGAAAAATGATTCTCCTTTTAGTTTTCAGAAGATAAAATCATTATATCGACGCCTTAATTCTATAATTTATAAAAACACAACAACAAATCTTCATTTAGTTGTTTCTGCTCTGGAAATTTGTAGTCAGAATTTAATAAATTTTAATAATCCCGAAAAAAAGCAGCTGCTTAAACCAGTTTGCCGATTATTTCATCTGCAAGCAGGCAGCCCCGGGGAGTGAGTTTTATCAGATCGCCGTTTATTGTCAGGTATCCCGAATCCTTTAGTTTTATCAGGAATTTCTTTTGTTCTTCAATGAAATTCCTTCCGGTCAGCTTAGAATATGTGTGGGTATAAAGTCCCCTGCTCCTTAAAGCAAGCATAATATATTCATCTGACATTTGTTCCTTCTCAATCAACTCGAATCCGGATTCGGGCAAGTCTTTATTCTCAGAGTGCAAATTGTAAAAAGTAAGCGCTGAGTAATTCCATGACCGTCTCGGAAAAACAAATGAGTGGGCTGATGTGCCAAAACCTATGTAATCGTTGTAATCCCAATACCCCTGATTGTGACGGCACTCGAATCCGGGGACGGCATAATTTGAGATCTCATACATTGGAAACCCGGCATTTCCTAAAAAATCCATAGTTTCTTCGAACAATCCTGCGTCAATATCTTCTTCCTGCATTTTTACTTTGCCGTCAATTACCATTTTATTAAGGATAGTCCCCTTTTCAAGTATCAATGAATAAGCAGAGATGTGCTTAACGGGTAGTTTAACTGCAATTTCGAGATTTTTTCTCCATTTTGCGGAGTTTTGCCCGGGAAGATTAAAGATTAAGTCGATACTAATATTATCAAAACCTGCCTCCGCGCATTGAAGAACAGTATTTACAGCCTGTTCACTGTCGTGAATTCTGGTTAGAAATTTCAACTCATCTTTGTCGAATGACTGAATCCCGATACTGATCCTGTTGATTCCTCTTTTCCGGAATTCTATCAGTTTAGATTTATCAACTGTACCCGGATTCGTTTCAAGCGTTATTTCCGCTTCTTTATCGAGATCAAAGTGTTTGGTTATTTTATTAATGATAGCGCCAATATATTCTGGCGACATAAAGGAAGGAGTACCTCCGCCAAAATATATGGACTTTACCTTTCTGCCAAAGAGGGATTTACTTCGTAATTCAATCTCACGTAAAAGATTTTTATGGTACATTTCTGTGTTTTCATAAGAAATAATCGAATAAAAATCGCAATAAATACATTTATGATCACAGAATGGAATATGGATATATATGCCTAAATCGGTTCCCAACGGGTTCAATTGCCTTCCTCTTTCACCTCAAAACTAAGGGTTTTATAATCATCGCCATTAATAATGATTGTCAGGCTGTGCTCCCCTGGAATCACCTGTCTGATCGTCAGATCACGAAAATGATAATTCCCCTCAATACGATAAACTGTTCCGGATTCATAATCCTGCTCCCTGAATTTAAATATTTTTTGAGATGAGCCGCCCCTTTTACCAGGGAATTTCATTTTGTATTCTATTCTAAGACGGATCGGTTTTTGCAGCCGGAATTCCAAAACGAATGGCAGCCGTTCTCCGGGAGTCACAATTTTACTCTTAACCGTAAAATCGAAAAATTCTAATTCTGGTCTTTCTGAGACTCCGAACAGGGATAATATCGTTTTATCACCTTTTTTCAGCATCGTTCTGCATGCATGCTTCAGCGCCTTATCCGTTTTGATATCCTTCCCCAAAAACTGCCGAGTGAATTCCGAAACAATCCCCGGATGATCTTTTGAAATATCGTTCAGACTGTTAGAAGCGCTTTTTCTTACATAATCAGATCCATCAAAAATCAACTTTGATAACACGGGTAATAATGGCGACGGGTTACGCTTAAATATCTCAAGATCAAATGACCATGGCAGTCTCGGTCGGAAACCTTCACTTGAAAGCCTTCTTAAGTGCTCATTACTATCTCTGGACCATTCAGTCATTTTCGATATCATGAAATCCGGGTATTTGATGATAAATGGTCTGACAGCAAATTCTGAAGTGGAATATTGTGTGAATTCTTCCAGGGCTTCAGCCGAAACTTCGGGATATTTTATTCCATAAACCTCGACATAATCAGGAAAAACGAGGGCTCCCAGTCCTTTAAACTTATGAGCTATCGCCCTTAACAGAGCGAGAGCCTCATTGAATTCGGAGGGGAGAAAGTCATGAAGTCTATTCGTTATATGTCTCATCCTTTGTTTCAGTTCAAGATTATCCCACTCCGCACTGAAAACTTCCCGGCGGAACAATAAGCCTTCGAACCCCGGGTAAACAATTTTGATCTCAGAGATAAGTTCATCAATGAATTCTTCGTTATATAGATTTTTGAATGGCTCCATTAATCCTGCAACAATTTAATAATTCTGACCTCATCACCGAGTCTGATGATTCCTTCACCTGAGTGGATAAGGTTCATCCCCATAAATATATTATTGTCTGCACGCCGGTATTTTGATAGTTCGGTAAGCGGCTCCGGATCTTTAAGACCTGTCTCCTGATCTATTGTTATAACGACACAACGCGCACAACTTTTAACACCCTGGAACCTGATATCTCCGATGCTGAATTCCTTCATAATATCTTCAAAATACGATTTGCACCCGCTTATCACAATATTGGGACGGAACCTGAGTACATCAACTTTATTTTTCAGACGACTGTTAAGATCATTAATGCTTTCTTCTGAAATTATAAGGAATGGGTAACCATCTGCAAAACTTACCGGTTTTTCACTCCCCGCATATTTTTTTTCGGCAAATCTTTTGTAAATGTCCGAAAGGTGAAACAATCGCAAACTGCCCCCAAGCATGCCGGAGAACCATCGGTCTGCTTGTGCTGAAACGTATTCGGCAGTAACGGTATCGTTCCATATTTTAATTGCATCAGTTGTTTTTGAATTTGGGCTGATTGAAAAAGTCCCTGATCTTTCGCCGGTATCAAGATTCTTAAAAAATATTGCGTCTCCTGAAATATGAGTTTCAATTAATCTAAGATCGGGATGAGTTCTTTGGCTGATAAATTTCCCCGTCTTATCAACCACAACCCAATTGCGGTCATATAAAAAGCCTGTTGAAACTGCCGTCGCTGATTCGAGCGCAATCGGAGCCCCGCCTTTGAGCGGATATAAAAAGATTTTTGAAACCTGGATTTTTTGATGTATCATATTTGAAATTTGATATTATTTAGCCAATTTTGATTGATAAAACTAAATTACTTATAATTAATATATGGAAAGCACCGAATATAATCTGATTCTTAGTCAAAAAAACGAAATTCTTAATTTATCCGCAAAAATTTTCAGTAAACCCGTAATCCAGGCTTGTAATGAATATATGGATAAAATTGAGAAATTCTCAGGGAAAATTGTTTCCTTTCCCGAAATGCTGGAATCCCCTGGAGATTTACTTGGGAAAGTTAGTGGGTTTAATGAGGATCTGCACAAAATTATTGTATCACTCGAAAAATTCAATGAGACTGTTTACAATCAGCCTTCACCTGCTGAGCAGAAGAGTTTAATCCTTGATCAGATAAATCTGTTCCCTGATTTTCTGGTTTTAAGTCAGAATATTTCTCATTTTGATAAATCCGGCAACGATCCATTCCTGTTGAAATCCAGGAAACTTATTAAAAGAATACTCCTTCGCATACAGCGTACATTAAAAAAAGATGACGCTTATTTTCCGGAAAGAACAATTCCGGTTCGGATATTACTGCATTGGTTTATAGGTAATAAATTCTGGTATGCTCACAGCAAACTTTATTTTTCCTTCCAAAAAGTTATATTTAGCGCGAATAGCCGAATTTATAATCTGCTGTTGGAATTGGATAAAGTTATTCAGGATATTTTAAAAGTCGGCGATCAGTCCGAAAATTCAAAACGTCTGATAAAGATTTCAGAGAATTTTTCGCTGTTAAAAAACGATTTGAAATCAGGTTATGATTCATTTATTTCCAGTTCAGGAGAACTGATCAGTGAATATTTAATGAAGACCGATGAGGCTCTCGGAAATGCCGGGACGAGTAGTTACCGTTTTGAAAAAATAAAAATATCCCGGACAATTCATGAAGAAAAGCAATACGATAATTACGACAGACATCTTAATGCAAGAATAAATGATTTCATTTTCTATTCAAGTTCGGTCTTTATTTTTTTCAGAGAAATCACTCAGAAAACAATTATTGCAATAAATCATATTGCAAAAACAAAAAAATCAATTGACAGGCAGTTTGCTGAAAAAGTCAAACCGCTGATTCAAAAATCCGAGGACTTATTTAACGAACAGATATCTCACATCTCCGAAAATGATACTACGATTGAATCTCTCATCGAAAACATTAAAAATACGCGTGAAATTATAAACAGGGATTTCACTGAGAGTCTTGGAATCAGGCTTGTAAAGGAGATCGAAGAGATCAGGTCATCAAAACTTCTTGAATCAGTCAGTGAAAAGACAATTACACTCTTCTCGGATATCAGGTCGCACAGCGTTCTGATAAAACCTAAAAAAGTCCGTTTCGGACTCACACAAAAAGATTACGTGTTTTACGATCCTTCTGAAGTGATTAGTCTGAGTTATCTTGATCGTTTTCAGAAATCACTTGAACTGATTGCAGGAAAACATAAGCTACAATATTCATCAATTGCTTCTAAAATAATCGATATCGGCAACGTCTCCGATTATAGTCTTGAAACTTCAGCAGTCGATATCAGCAGTAAATCTGATACTGAGAAAAAAGAACTCAGGAATACGGCTGTTTCCGGATTACGGATTTCAGCCGCAAAATTTGAGGAAATTGAGGAGCAACTGTTAAGTCTTATTGAAGAAAGCAGTTCCGATTCGCATAAATTACTTCTCAGCACTGTTCTTGATATCAGGCGGATTTTTGATTCGACAACACTTCTCGATCTGAAGGTCTCTCTTTCCCGTAAAAAACTGGCTGCCAGGGTAATATCATTACTTAAAGGATTTCGGGGCGAGGCGGAAGAACTTTTAGTTCGCGGTAAACATTATTTGAAATACAGATTTACCTCTGCAAAAACTTATGTCAGTAAAATCGAATCTAAAGTTGGAATAGCTGAAATTGAGGATGATGTTTCGCTGGAGATTATAAGATACCTTCAGGGAGCTGGCACAGGAATCACAAACCTTCCACGAGTTTATCAGCGGCTTTTCAGGCATGAGTCTCTGACGGATAAACGCTTTTTTATCGGCAGAACGAGTGAGATTACTGATCTGAAAAAAACTTTTCAGCACTGGAGCTCCGGTTTTTATTCTGCTTGTGCGGTACTCGGTGAAAAAGGCGCAGGCGCTACAACTCTATTTAATTTCGCATTTTTGTCCCCGGCTTATGATATTCAAGTGAAGATGTTAAAATTCCCGGGAGTGATAACTGACGAAAACCAACTCATCGGTGCCGTTGTAACTGAATTTCAGTTGGGTGATCTCTCGGATTTAGACGAACTGATAGAAGTCATTAAATTAAAATTTAACGGACATATTATTCTGATCGAAAATTTCGAGGATATTTTCCTAAGAATAATTGATGGGTTTGGAGCAGTCGAAAGTATGCAGAAAATAATCTCCTCGACAGGAAAAAATATTTTCTGGGTTGTCAACTGCAATCGGTATGCATGGAATTATCTTTCAAAAACAACATCAATAGGTGAAATTTTCACAAGGACAATTGTATTAAAGAAATTCACTTCGACTGAAATTGAAAATATAATAATGAAACGTCACCAGCTAAGCGGGTACAAACTTATCTTTCTCCCCTCAGGTGATGACCTTAAATCCAAACTGTATAAAAAATTACCTGAGACCGAGAGGAATGAGTTCCTGAGGAAAAAGTTTTTTAACGGATTGGATACAATTGCTTCTGGAAATGCCACACTGGCTCTTACTTTCTGGATAAGATCAATCTCGAATTTAAGTGAAAGCAGGATTACTATCGATTCACTGGATAATGTATCTTTCGGATTTTTAAAAAAACTTGATGCTGAAAAGAATTTTGTTCTGGCAGCTTTGATTATGCATGATGGTCTCACCATTGGAGAATTGGCTAAAATATTTAATTACTCTTTACGGAAAGCTGAGTTATTACTATCCTCCCTTGAACATAAAGGTATTATTTTCGAAAGAAACAAGGTTTACAAAATTAATTTCTTACTCTACCGTGAAGTTATAAAATTACTGGAGGGCAAAAATGTTATTCATTAACCTTCGTTTGGTCTTCCTGATTTTACTCTTCGCTTTTGGAATATCTGCCCAAAACAGTAATACTCCTGGTTCGGCAGATACTTTAAAAATATCCGAAACTGTAAAAGATTCTTCTGAAAATGCAATTAATAAGAAGAACCTGACAAGTCCACCCATCGAAAATGTCAAAGAAATTGTTTCATTCAATAAGATACTCTGGAGTTTGATATTCCTTGTTATAAGCTATTATGTCATAAAGTTTATAACTAATCTTTTAAATCGCTTTTCGGAAAAGAGTGCATCATACAGGATAACGTTAAAAGGTTTTATTCCAATCTTCAGAATTTCATCATGGACGATTGCAATCTATATAATAATTGCCGGAATTATTGCCCCGCCAGTGGAGACAGTACTCCTTATGACAGGTTCGCTTGGTATTGCAGTGGGATTTGCAGCTCAGGACCTTCTTAAAAATATTTTCGGCGGGATGCTTGTAATCCTCGATCGCCCGTTCCAGGTTGGAGATAAAATTGAGATTGGAAACTATTACGGTGAAGTCCTGAGTATTGGACTAAGATCTGTACGTATTGTAACGCCGGATGATTCAGTTGTTAGTATTCCAAACGGTGAAATAATGAATCAATCAGTTTCCAATGCAAATACCGGAGCGGCTGATTGCCAGGTCGTTGCGGAAATGTACCTGCCGGCACATGTTGATACTGCTGAAGTCAGAAGTATTGCTATCAGGGCAGCACAGGTATCAAAATATGTGTATCTTAATAAACCGGTAGTTGTCATAATAAAAAGCCATGCATTACAAAACAGGGCAGTGTTAAAAGTCAGACTGAAAGCTTATGTTCTTGATATAAGGTACGAATTCCCGTTTATGAGCGAGATGACTGAAAAAACACTTAAGTCACTGATAGATCATAATATAGTTACTATTGAAGAGTTGGATCAGCTAAATGAATTTAATAAAGCATAAATCAGCAGACAGTAAAAAGACTTACAAGAAAAAGGCTCATTTGCCTCCGGGCTCGCTGATCTATTCTGGTCTGGAATCAGAAGGAAGTGCGGCAATAACTTTTCTAGAATATAGCGCAGAAACTTTTTGCACCTCAAAACCCTCAGGAATAACGGAATTAGAAAATCTGCTGCAAACTGAGAGGACCCCGGGAACAAAAATCTGGATTAATATCAATGGGATAAGCGATCTTGACCTGATTTCCTGGCTTGGCGAGAAATTCGACATTCATCCTCTTTTGTTGGAGGATGTTCTGAATTCTAATCACCGGGCAAAAATTGAAAATTATGAAGACATGGTTTTTGCGATAGTCAAAAACTTCAGTTATCATCACGAGCGTTTATTTGTGGATCATGTTGCTGTCATCCTGAAAAAAAATATTGTGATTTCTTTCCAGGACAAACAGGAGAATATTTATCCGGCAGTTTATGACAGAATAAAAACCGGCGGGAAAAGGTTCCGGGGTTCTGGTCCCGATTATTTATTTTATGTGCTAATCGACTATCTTGTCGATAATTACATACTCCTTCTTGAAGATTATGATGAATCACTTGATAATATCCAGGAAAAATTATTCTATGACCCCGATCAGGATGATCTGATAACTGTACATAAAATTAAAAAGGAACTTCAGCTACTCAGACAGGCGGTAAGACCGACAAAAGACAGGATTTCTTTACTCGTTTCTACTAATTCACCCCTGATTGAGGAACAGACAAAATTTTATTTCAAGGATACACTCGATCATCTGAACGCGCTGAATGAGAACCTCGATAATTACCGGGATTCAATCACCGGACTAATGGATACTTATCTCTCGAACCTGAGCCATAAAATGAATCAGGTGATGAAAGTTCTCACTATTATTTCAACAATTTTCATCCCGCTGACATTCATTGCAGGTGTATATGGAATGAACTTCAGCAATATGCCAGAGTTGCATTGGAATTACGGTTACCCGGTAGCGATGAGTATAATGTTTATTATTGGAATATCCTTATTAATATTTTTTAAGAGAAAAAAATGGTTTTAGGTTTTATAAGTTTCGAAAATTTTCTAAATCTTAAATTTATGGGAAACACAATAGAACAATATCTGCTGTCGTTCCTAATAATGTTAGCAGGAATCATCGCATCAAGGTTCGTGAGAAGTGTGATAATAAAAAGATTTTTTACAAAAAACGAAAACCGCACTGAAGTGCTGTATAATTTTATAAAATTAATCCTGCGTAAATATGTCCTTCCTTTTATTTATGTGTTGAGTTTCTATCTTGCAATACAGGGTTTGACACTTAGCAAAGATTTGTCAGGAGTGATCAAATCGATACTTCTGATAGTCTCGATCTGGTTTGTAATTCAACTTAGTCTTAGCATACTGAAGTTTATCATCAATAAGTATGCTGAAAGAATTTATGGGGAAGGTAATGCGAAAATCTCTCCCCTGATCTCACTGATTAATTTTTTGGTATATATTGTTGGTGCTCTCTTTCTTCTTGATAATCTGGGGTTCCAGATTTCTTCTGTAATTGCAGGTCTTGGTCTTGGAGGCGTTGCAATCGCATTGGCTGCCCAGGGCTTCCTCGGCGATCTCTTTGGTTATTTTATTATTTTCTTCGATAAGCCTTTCCAGGTCGGAGATTTTATTACTTTCGATGATAAATTGGGAGTAATAGAAAAGATAGGAGTGAAAAGTTCAAGGTTAAGATCCCCTAATGGCGAATTACTTATCATCTCAAATTCAAATCTTGTTAATGCCCGCATTCATAACATGAAAGAGATGGTCAAGAGGAGAAGTCTTTTTTCACTCGGCGTTACCTATCAGACGACTTCTGAACAGCTTCGTAAAATTCCTGAATTAATTAAAACTATTATCGAGAATGAACCCAACACTGAATTTGAAAGAGTGCATTTCAGAACATATGGTGACTTCGCTCTCATCTTTGAAGTGTCCTATTTTGTTTCACCACCGGACTTTATTCCGTTTTTGGAAATTCAACAGCGGATAAATCTGCAAATATTCGAGTCATTCAAAAAAGAGAACATTGAGTTCGCATATCCAACACAAACGCTCTTTATGAATAAGGATGAAAATTAATTTCTTCTTATTTCAGTAATAAACAATCCTTCGCTCCGGGATACTCCAATAAACACCGGGTCGAGTTCATTTGGTTTTTTTGAGGGTTCGACAATTCTTATATGAGGAGTATAATAGTTATCACTTGCACCGGATGTACAAAATATTACCTGCCCCTTAATTTCAAGGCAGCGCGTGGAAAGTCCTGAATCAATAACATTCTTCGAAAGATTTTCCGGGAGAGCTCCGCTCAGAATGACCGCATTGGGTATTTCTGAGGACAGCATCTTTAAACTCGAATGACAAAACAGCATCTCTGATGGCTGTAAGAATAGTGTGAGTCCATTAACAATAATTTTCCCGCCGGGACTCAGGTTCGCCGACTTGTTCTCGAAAATAAATACAAGTTCGGGTTCACTATGATCGGCAGGCAGCGTATAAACCACACCAATATCTGAACAAGCAGTCGCTTCCTGAATCGCACTCCTTACTCGGCTCGCAAAATGATTATCATACCCGAATTGTTCTCTATGACAAATTCTTGGGAATAGAACGAGGTCTGCTGATTCAATTGCTGCAGTTCGGATATAATAAAGCAGATGGGCAATGTGCTCATCTGTATCTTTACTGTTTTGAACCTCATAATTGACAATTGCAATTCTAATTGACCTTCCAAACAAACTTCTTCTTGATAATGGAAGGGCAGACTGAAAAAAAAGCTGATTTGGAAGTTCTGAAAACAAATATTTCCGGAGAGATATATGAAGTGAATTATCCTGTTTATCTTCATTTGCAATAATTGTTTTAGTCAGATCAGAAATTCGACGAATAAGTTTATAAAGATTGGGGGAATGCGCCGGAAATATTATTATCCTGGAGCAGCCTTTCTCTCTCGCCGTTTTTTCATAATACCTGAGTATAAGTGCCAGTAAGTCCTGATTGAGAAGATCAAAATAATCCTTAAGATGAATTCCAAAAATTAGAAGTGAATTTCCGTTTTCCTGATGGTGACTGATAAAATTCTCCCTAATAGGGACTTCATTGGCAGGCAATTCGGAAAAGTCATCTGGAAAATCGACAATAACCGATAAAATATATCCGCATAAATTGTCATCCACAGTGATTGAAGCCTGTCCTTCAGGAAACATCAGCAATAAATTCTGAAGATGCGGGCGTGAATAAAAGCTTTCTTCCTCTTCACCGGATATTATATCACTGATTCTATCGTAATCCGAAACAGTAAGCCTCTTTAGACTGTCCATTCCCAATTTTTTCTCATTTTTTCATTTCATCAAATAATACTAATAACAAACTTTAATATTCGAAAATTAGCGCATTTTCCCAAAATATATTTTGAGATTGCTATTCTGCTGCAATTCAAATCCATATACATATTTGTTTCAGAATTGAATTTTATAGAGTGTGTAAGATTTAAGACAGAAGGAAATATTGCTAAAAACATAAAACGTGCTGATAAATTTTCTGTAATATTACCCTTGACTATTTCAGTGTTCCGGTATAATTATTTTTTGTCCGGGGTCCCATTAAAATAATGTTGACAATTTACCTCCGCCTGTTTAACTTGGAGATGTTAATTTTAAGAAAATGCGCACAGTATATAATTACCCCGTAAACTTTTTTTATTTTTTCAGAACATCATAAGTTCGGGGCAAAACTGTAAACTAATTTAAGGCTGCCCCTCAAAGGGGCTTTTTTTTTATGCAAAAAGTTGCGATTCAGGGAGGTCCGGCATCTTTTCATCATCTTGCCGCTTCCGAATATTTTAGAGATGAATTGTTGGAATTCGGGTATTTCGATACTTTCCGGGAATTATTCCGGTCGGTTTCGGAGGGTCGTTACGATTATGGTATATCCGCTGTTGAGAATACTCTCGTTGGAAGCATTTTGCCGAATTACAACCTGATTGTCGAGTTCCCTCTCAGAATTGTCGGCGAGATTTATCTCCACATCAGCCATAATTTAATTGCTTTACCAGGACAGAAAGTCGATAATATCCGAACTGTAATTTCCCATCCTATGGCACTCCTGCAGTGCAGTACTTTTCTTGACAGACTTGACGGGGTTCAGATTGTGGAAAGCCATGATACTGCTGATGCAGTGCGTGAAATCAAAGAAAAAGGACTGAAAGGCATCGGGGCAATTGCCAGTGTACTTGCTGCTAAACTTTATGGGATGGATATCCTGGCTTCCGGTATAGAGAACCTTAAAAAAAATTATACACGTTTCTGGATTCTTTCAACAAACAATACTGCTGACAGGATTCTTGATAAAGCCTCACTCAATTTTAAACTACTTCATCAGCCAGGCGCACTTGCCGATGCACTTGAGGCTATCAGAACAGAATCTCTGAATCTTACACTGATCCAATCACTGCCGATACCCGGTAAACCTAATGAGTATGCGTTTCATGTTGATGTGACGTGGAAGCAGGGAACAGATTATCTGAGATGTCTTGACATTCTCTCTAAAAAGACTAATAACCTCATAATCCATGGAATATATAAATCCGGAGAATTACCTTATGATACAGCCGGCAATTAAAACGACCCTTGTGGGCGAATATTATTTTTCAAAAAAAAGCCGTGAAGTTGATGCCTTAAAAAAGGAAGGCAAAACAATTATCGACCTCTCTATTGGCAGCCCTGATTTACCACCGCCGGTTTCTGCTGTTAATGCGCTTAATGAAGCCGCATTGCTTCCGGATATTCATGGCTATCAGCCGTCAAGAGGATCGCTTCTTCTTCGTGAATCAATTTCGAAATGGTACGCTGATATTTATTCTGTTAAACTTGATCCCGAGTCCAATGTTTTACCAATGCTTGGTTCTAAAGAAGGCGTTTATTTTCTTACAGCAGCATTTACCAATCCTGGTGATTCTGTTCTAATTCCTGATCCGGGTTATCCGGCATATTCATCTGCAGCTAAGTTGAATGGTACAAGAATAATTAAGTATAATCTTTCATTCGGGGATAACTGGCAGCCGGATTTTGATGAACTTGAGTCACTTGCTGATGCTTCTGTAAAACTCATGTGGGTTAATTATCCCCATATGCCCACCGGTGCACTGCCACAGGCAGAAACATTGAGGAAATTGATAGATTTCGCAAAAAGAAAAAACATTTTATTATGCTACGATAATCCTTACAGTCTGATAATGACCGATAAGGCTGTCAGCATTATGCAGTTTGAAGGCGCATCAGATGTTTGTGTGGAATTAAACTCACTTAGCAAAGTGTTTAATATGGCAGGCTGGAGAACCGGAATGCTTATTGGGAACAAAGAATTTGTCGGGGCAGTTCTTTCTGTCAAAAGCAATGTGGATTCCGGTATGTTTATGGCAGTTCAGCGTGCTTCGGCTGTTGCACTAAAAGAAACCCCTGATTGGTATATCAAACTCAATGATACATATACTCAACGTAAGCTGTCAGCATTAAAACTCGTTCAGAATCTTGGAAGCGATGCCCCGCTCGATTCTGCGGGATTATTTCTCTGGGCAAAACTCCCTTCCGGGTATGATGGTGACGGATTGATAAACAAATTTCTTTATGAACGCGGAGTTCTTATTACTCCCGGGTATATCTTCGGAAAAAACGGAGAATCTTTCTTCAGGGTTTCCTTATGTGCACCAAAAGAAAAAATAGAAAAAGCCGTAGAACTCTCAGTAGGATTAATTTAGTATTTTTTGATGTTTTTGATAAATGGAGTATGAATGATAATAGTAATTAAAGATAATATTCGCACCGATGACTATGAGCGGATAAAAAAATATATCTCCGAGAGGGGCGGCAGAGTCCACGAATCGGAAGGGATTGAGAAGAGAATAATAGGTGTTATTGGTGAAGAAAGACATCTGGATAGAACTGCAATTGCAGCGCTTCCTGGTGTTGAAAAAGTGATCCCGATTGTCGAGCCATATAAGCTCGCATCACGCAAATTCCACCCTAAAAATACAATTGTAAATGTGAAGGGTGTTAAAATCGGGGGAATTGACCCTGTTGTGATAGCAGGGCCATGCTCTGTTGAAAGTGAAAAGCAGATATGGGAGATTGCTGAAGAACTTTCTAAAAAGAAGGCTCACATACTAAGGGGAGGTATTTTTAAGCCGCGCTCCAGCCCTTATACATTTCAGGGAATCGGAGAACCGGGAATTATGTGGCTGGCTGAATCCGCCAGGCATTATAATTTACCCGTGGTTTCCGAGGTCATGGAGATCTCCGATATTGATGTGCTTTATGACCATATTGATATCTTCCAGGTCGGGGCACGCAACATGCAAAATTTCAAATTATTAAAAGCTTTAGGTAAAACAGACAAGCCAATTTTACTAAAACGAGGTATTTCCGCTACTTTCAGTGAATTTCTAATGAGCGCTGAATATATCCTCGCTGAAGGAAATGAGAAGGTAATACTTTGCGAACGCGGAATAAGGACATTTGTAGAATTTACACGTAATACTTTTGATGTGAATATTATTCCCGTTGTGAAGAAATCAACTCACCTGCCGATAATTATTGATCCAAGTCATGCAACCGGCCGCTCCGATATCATTACGCCAATAACACTTGCCGGACTGGCAGCCGGCGCCGATGGCTTTATGGTGGAAGTGCACCCTCGTCCTTTCGAAGCATTTTCCGATGGGAATCAGTCGTTGAATTTCGAACAGTTTACACAGCTTTTAGATGACTGGAATGTGTTAAAAGACGCAGTAATTACCCTTCGAAAGAAAACTAATGAAGAGGTTTTAACCGCGTGTATCTGATATCTCCGGTTGAAAATGAAATATCTCCGGTTGCTCTGCCACCTTCTAAAAGCCTTACGCACCGGGCGTTTATTCTGGCGGCTCTAAATCAGGGTACTTCCTATATTGATGCCCCTCTGCTCTCCGAGGACACTGAAATAACCATCGAGGCTCTGAAAGCAATGGGAGCTGAGTTTAATCATACTTATTCTGGTTTTTCTGTAAAAGGAAGCATAGGAAATGTCAGACAAAACGAGATATACCTTGGAAATTCCGGGTCGAGCGCCCGGTTCCTGTTACCGCTTGCACCAATGCTGGATCGACCTGTTAAATTTGATGGAAATGATGATCTCAGGAAAAGGCCTTTTTCAGAATTAATTGGAGCAATGAGAGAGAAGGGTATCAGAATAGATTCAACTGATAACTCATTGCCGGCAATTGTTTATCCGGGATCATATTCTAACCTCGACTTCAGTTTTTCAAATCTTCCTTCATCTCAGATTTTATCGGGTTTATTATTCGCATCAATTCTTTCAAAAAAATCAATAACTATTAAACATATCGGAAAGATTCCCTCCCTGCCATATTTTACAATGACGATGGGTATGATACAGAACCTCGAACTGGATATCAGAACAGACGGCGACACTATTTATCTCGAAAAACCAGGAATTTCAAAAAATCTCAATATTAATATCGAGAAGGATTATTCTGCTGCTTCTTACTGGGTTGTGCTCGCTCTTATAACAGGAAAGAAAGTCATATTGAAAGATGCATCGCTACCTTCACTTCAGGGGGATTCCCTGATATTTTCGGTTGCTGAACAAGCCGGTGGAAAAGTATCACTATTTCATGACCGGATTGAGGTTGAGGGGGGGATAACTTCCGGTTTTTCTGGTGATTATTCTGATACTCCCGATCTTGTTCCTTCCCTTGCGATCCTTGCACTGTTTGCTCCGAAACCTGTTACTTTCGCCAACGTCAGCAGATTACAATTTAAGGAAACCGACCGAATTCATGCTATCAGGACGAATATTGAGGCGCTTGGAGGAAAAACCAGCTACAATGGATCCGATCTGATAATATATCCGATCGGGAAATCCTGCGAAGCTATCATAAACAGTTTTAATGATCATAGAATTGCAATGAGTTTTGCCGTTGCCGGAACAAGAATCAGTGGAACGACGATTGACAACCCCTCCTGCGTCAGTAAATCTTACCCCGACTTCTGGAAACAGTTTATTTATTTTAAGGAAATCCGAAATTGAGCGAGACTGATAAACTTTCCGAATTGAGAAAAAGGATTAATAATTTAGACCGTAATATCTTTCAACTCCTTGATGAGAGATTCCGGCTTTCTGCTGAAATCGGTCTAATCAAACAAGAATTAAATAAGCCAATCGTTGACATAGAACGTGAGGAATTTCTTAAGTCTCAGCTTCTTGAATGGAGCAGGGAACGTGGTATCAGCTTTGAATTTCTTAATAGTCTCTGGCAGCAAATCTTACAGGAATCAAGGGATATACAGAGCAAGGTCACTTTTACAAATAAACCGAAAAACTGATCTTTAGCGGAGTTTAAATCTTTGCCTGATAAAATAAATACCAAAAGAAGCATAGCATTCATTGGAGCAGGTCGGTTCGGCAGATTTTTTGGAGAAAAAATCGCTGAGTTTGCCAACGTGGTTTTTTTTGATCCTTTCATTGAAAAGAATAATTTTCCCGGAATTAGTTTTGTTTCGCTGGAGGAGGCGCTTAAATGTGAGATCATTTTTCTTGCTATTCCGATAAGTGCACTGGAAAATTTCCTTCAAAATACCAAAAAAAAATTCAGGGCCGGCTGTGTACTGATAGACTTATGTTCGGTAAAGATAAAACCTCTTGAATGGATGACAGATAATCTCGATCCTTCGATTAACTTCGTTTTGTCACATCCGCTTTTCGGACCTGACTCAGCAAAATCCGGATTAGATTCGCATACAATTTATCTCCGTCCAGGTCGAATTGATGCAGGCACTTATATGTTTTTGGTTTCATTTTTTACAAATACGTTAAAATTAAAAATTCTGAATATCTCTCCGGAAGAGCACGACAGATTGATGGCTTATAATCTGTGTCTTGTGCATTTTCTTGGGCGTTCATTTCATGAGATCGGCGTATATAAACTTCCTCTTATGATGGCAGGAATGCAAAAACTCAAAGGGATCTCTGAAGTTGTTATGAATGATTCCCCTCAACTCTTTCGCGATCTATGCCAGTTCAATCCTTTTTTTGAAAAAACCTTGCAGGATTTTATAACTTCCCTGGATACGGTAAGCAAAAAATATCTTTCATAAAGAATAACTAAAAACTCCTGTGCTCAACAGAGAAAACTTTCTCTGGATACCCTAAAATTTTTTCAGTATTAATTCAGAGTTGTTTCCTTTACCTGGTAAAAAATGCCTCTCTCCTGCTTTAAAATTCCAATTCTATTCTCTGCTTCCAGAACATCGAGATATTTATTTACTTCGTTAATGTGTAACCCTAAAATTTTGGTGAGATCATCAAGAGTGCACGGTCTCCTGAGAATTGTTTCCAGAATTGCAGTTTCTATATCCTTTCTGTATGCTTTGATATCAGCGCGTTCGGGCGCTGCCGCAATAATCTCCACAAAATCCAATCCCCAGAAATCGGCAATTCGCTGTAATTCTGTTCTTGTGGCACCCCTTAAATCCTGCAAAGTTCCTGGTCTGTCCAACGTGTTTAACTGAACAGAATCTGGTTTTATTTTCAGAATCAGTTTTTTAAGTTCTCTTAGTTCATTGAGACTATCGTTATAACCCGGCAGAATAAATACTTCCAGCCAGAGTTTTCCTTCAAATTCCTTTCTGAAATCAACAATGCCCTGAATATATTCCTCGATTTTTAAGTCTTTTTGTGGTCGGTTAATTTTTTCAAATACAGCCGCTGTTGCTGCGTCCAATGACGGAAGCACAACATCGGCTCCTTTAATTGCCTCTCTGACTGAAGGGTCAGACAATAATGTTCCATTAGTCAGAACTGCCACAGGTATGAGCGGTTTATGCTGCCTGATAAATCTGAGAATATCCCCAATCCGGCTATTCAGTGTGGGCTCCCCAGCTCCGGAAAATGTTATATAATCCGGGTCGGGGTTATTCTGAAAATAATGAGCTAATTCTTCTGTAATTCTATCGAATCTTACATACTCTTTGCGTTCAATCGTAAGTTTTGTTGTTTTTCCAACTTCGCAGTAAACACAATCGAGTGAACATACTTTCTTAGGAACTAAATCAACACCCAGGGACATCCCAAGCCTTCGTGAAGGAACAGGTCCAAAAATATATTTATACATCTTCAATTCCTTCAATCATATTTTCTTCTAATTTCTTCATTTGCCATTGCAGGAGCAATTAAACTTTGCCACTCACCTGAATTCCATGTCCCCAATTTTTCGTGGGTTAATAAATATTTTTGAGGAATCGGATGTGTCCCGACAACTACAGGCAAATTATATTTTACCTCAATGAATTTTTTAAAGTGCGATATATAGGGGCAGGGAGGATAACCGACAACAAATCCGGTTGCAAAATGAACAGCCATTGCCCCGTTTTTAATCATTTCTTCGGGAACATATTCTATATTTCCACCAGGACATCCGCCGCAACTTGTATAACCAACAATTTCCAGCGGTTCTTCTTTTCCATAAATATCAAAAGCCCCTTCTCTGTTTTGCAATGCCCTGAAACATTTTCCGCCGGCACAACTTTTGTACCTGTCACAAATTATTATTCCGATTTTCATTTGCTGATTATTCCTCAATTTATTTTCGAATTCATATTGACAAGAGAATGTGTGGACAAAAAATTAAAGGAACCGATAAAAAACTAAACATCCTCACAAAGCAGTTCTGAAAAGTGAAAACAAAATTTTAGTCTCTGTGCTTTCGTTATTACGATACCCTGTGTTAATTGATCCTTCTTCAATGTGTTCTATGAAATATGTTAATCATTTCCATTTACCAAATCCTCTGCTAATAACTTAGCTTGCGTAATTACTGTTTCAACCGCTTTTTCTTGAAGGTCGGGCGGATAACCGTGTAATCTTAAAATTCTCCGAATATTACGCCTTAAAGCTGATTGAACACTTTCTTTAATTGTCCAGTCAATTGTTGTGCTACTGCGAACCGTTTTCAAAAGTTCTTGAGCAATATGTTTTAAAATCTCGTCACCTAAAATTGAAACAGCACTATTATTAACTTCTAATGCTGTGTAAAACGCATATTCTCTATAATCTAATCCTAACTTGTCGCCACGTTTGTCGGCTTCTTTCATTTGCTCGGCAAATGGTATCAGAACTTTTTCTAAAAATTCAACTGTATCAATCATTCCGTTGTGGTAGCGTTTTATAGCATCTTCAAGCATTTCGGAAAACTTCTTGCTTTCTACTAAATTGATTTTAGTCCGTTTTTTGATTTCGTCTTTGAGTAATTTTTTCAACAACTCTACAGCTAAATTCTTTTGAGGCAAGTCTTTTAGTTCTTGCAAAAACCGTTCGTCTAAAATTTCAATATTGGGCTTTTTCAACCCTGCGGCATCAAAAATATCAATCACATTATCGGCTGTAATGGCTTCGGAAATGATTTGCTTGATTGCAGTATCCATTTCGTCATTCGTTTTGCCGCTTTCGTTCCTGTCAGATATTTTTACTAATCTCGTTTTTATAGCTTGAAACAATGCTACATCATCACGAATTGCCATTGCTTTTTCGTGTGGAACTGAAATAGCAAAAGCCTTTAACAGATTTTTCGTATTGTCGGTAAAACTTGGTTCTCCGTTTTCCTGACTGAAAATATAATCAACTATTACAGGAATAAATTTCAATTTTTCAACTGGTGAAAGTGTAAAGAATTTCCGCCAATCAAAATGTCTTAATTGATAGTCAATAGCTTCGTGCAATTCCAACATTTTTGCAACGGCTAATTCTTGGTCAAGCGTTGGTTTACCTTCTCCACCGCTTGCGGTGTAATCGGCTAATGCAGATTTCAGTTCTTGTGCAATTCCCAAATAGTCAACCACCAAACCACCTGATTTGCCTTCGGTAAATACTCGGTTTACTCTTGCGATGGCTTGCATTAAACTATGACCACGCATTGGCTTATCTACATACAACGTATGTAAACAGGGTGCGTCAAAACCAGTTAACCACATATCACGAACGATAACCAATTTTAAACTGTCAACTGGATTTTTCAGGCGGTCGCCAATTGCTTTACGTTTCAGTTTGTTTCTGATGTGTGGTTGCATATTCAAGGCATCGCTACTGCTGCCAGTCATTATCACTTTTATTGTTCCTTTGTCGTCATCGTCAGAGTGCCACAAAGGACGGATTTTGATAATAGCATCGCACAACTCAACACAAATGCGGCGGCTCATACAAACAATCATTGCTTTACCGTCTAAAACTGCGTTTCGCTGTTCAAAATGATAAACCAAGTCTTCGGCAATTTTTCGAATACGGTTTGGATTACCTACAATAGCCTCTAATCGTGTCCATTTAGCCCGCATTTGCTGGCGATTGCTTAATTCTTCGCCTTCTGTAAGCTCTTCAAACTGTTCGTCAATGGTTACTTTTTCATCTTCTTCAAAATGGACTTTAGCCAAACGGCTTTCATAAAATATAGGAACAGTTGCTTTATCGTTTACTGCCTGTTGTATATCGTAAATATCAACATAGTTTCCGAAAACTGCCTGTGTATTTCGGTCGGTGGTTTCAATGGGCGTACCTGTAAAGCCTATAAATGTTGCATTTGGTAGGGCATCACGTAAATGTTTAGCAAAGCCATCAATAAAATCATATTGACTGCGGTGTGCTTCGTCTGCTACAACCACAATGTTTTTGCGTTCGCTTAAGGCTTTTATATCTGCTCCAATGTATTCAACACTTGGTTCGTTTACTGTATTTGTATTTCCGTTCTGCACAATGTCGGTAGTCATTGGCATAAACTTTTGAATGGTAGTAAATACAATACCGCCCGAAGCTACTTTTAATAATTTTCTTAAATCTTGACGGTCTGCGGCTTTTTGTGGTTCCTGCCTAAGCAATTGTTGGCAATTGGTAAATGTTTCGTGAAGCTGTTCGTCTAAGTCGTTACGGTCGGTTAAGATTACTAAAGTTGGATTTTCCATTCTCGGCTCAATAATGAGTTTACCCGAATAAAAAACCATACTCAAACTTTTACCGCTTCCCTGTGTGTGCCAAATTACACCGCCACGCCTGTCGCCGTTGCTTGAACTTGCTATTATTGTACTTTCAACAGCTTTGTTTACAGCATAATATTGATGATAAGCAGCTACTTTTTTTAGTGTTTTACTATCGCTTTTTTCAAAAACAATAAATTGGCAAATTAGGTCTAAAAGCGTTTGTTTATTGAGCATTCCCAAAAACATTACTTCCATTTGCGGCTGCAAATGGTCGGCAGTGGTTTTGCCGTCTTTAGTTTTCCAACTCATAAACCTGCCGAAATCACTGGTAAGCGTTCCGCAAAGTGCATCCCAACCATCGCTAACAATCAATAATTCGTTATAAGTGAAAAGCGAAGGAATAGTTTGTTTGTAGGTTTGTAATTGGTTGTATGCCGATTTCACGCTGGCGTTTTCGTCAACTGCATTTTTTAATTCAACTACCACCAAAGGCAAACCGTTGACAAACAAAATTAAATCAGGGCGTTTGTTTTGGCTACCCTCTATGATAGTAAACTGGTTAATGGCTAAAAATTCGTTGTTTTCGGGATTTGTAAAATCAACGATATATACCTTTTCGCCACGAATGCCACTTGGGGTGCGAACTTCTACATCAACACCATCGGTTAAGTAACGATGGAAGTTTTCGTTATTGATTAACTGGTTGGGGCTTTCGGTACGCAATACTTTTTTTAGCGCATCTTCTTTGGCATCTTGTGTAATTGTTGGGTTTAGTTTATCAATAGCATCACGCAAACGGGTAGTAAGAACCACATCGGTATATTGCCTTTCGGGGTGCTCGCCATCAGGTGAGATTACCAAACCGTTTAGGTAGTTATAGCCCAAACTTTGCAAATAACTTACTGCAATTTCTTCTATTTCGTTTTCTGTAATGCTATTCCTCATACCATTTCAATTTTACCACTCATCAACTTTGGTAATAAAGTATCTCGGGTTTGGGTTAATGCTTGGTTGCAATAATTATTTTCTAATATTTTAGCCATCATTGGACTAACAATTTCATCAAATTCTTTCAATATGTCATCACTTGGCATAATTGCACTAAGATTTGAAAACTGGGAAGTGTTCATATTTAATGTTGCAGTCCCTCCGCTTGCAGTTGCCAAAAATGTTTCTTTCATTGAGATTGCTAAAAAGTACAGGTAATATTTCAAGAAACTATTTTTAGGAACGATTGTGTTTATTTGCTGATTAGTTTGGCAAGGCTCTGGATTTATACAAACTAAACCAACCGTTGCTATTGAACTTATACAAATTGAATACGGTGGAATGGTTTTGTTTGATTGAGAGTTTAAACCTAATTCCGTTAAACTATCTGTTGTTTCTATTATGAAAACAGAGTTATGCATATCTGGTATTTTGATAAACATATATTCTCCACCAAAATATTCATCTACTGCTTTTGAAGGTGTTTTGCCACAAATTATTTTACCAAAATCTCTCATAGCACATTCTTTCCAACCCTTTGGCAAACCATTTACCAATTCGCCATCAAAGTTTGGAAAGTTAAAGTTTACAAACCACTCTTTAAATAAGGCTTGTGCCATAGCTTCGAGGGTTTGGTTCATTTGCAGGTTGAGTTCTATTTTGTCGTCGAGGGAGGTAAGGATTTGGGCGATGGAGGCTTGGGTAGTTTTGTCTTCAGGAATAGTAATATCAAGTTTTTTAAAATCTTTTAATACTATTCTTGGTAAAGCTGAACCTGATTTGAAGTTATCTTGAATATCTTGATTCGTTTGTGGATTTTTTAAATAATAAGCTAAATAGTTTCCATCAATAACTTTGTTGTTGGGTCTTAATATTGCAATTGAAGAAAGTAAAACTAAATCCAATTTTTCTTTACAATAATATACTATTCCCATTGTCCCATCTTTTGAGAATAGTACATCGCCTTTTAATGGTTGACAATCATTTTTAACTAATGTATCAAAGTCTGCCTTTGTTATTTTTTTACATTTTTGAAAATCAATGCCATTGTTATTCATATCCTTAACACTTGCAATTAATTTTTCTCCTGACAAATCTTCCTTCGGAGAAAAATGTGAACCGTCTGTAACCTTTAAACAAAGTTCATCTAATCTATAAGTTTTCCAGCCCTTCGGCAAACTGTTTTCTTTTGTTTCAGTTTGCTGCACCACCACGTATTGTTGCTCGATGTTTTTCTTAAAGTTTTCGGGTAAGTCGTTCCAATTGTGTAAATCCACTTTAAATAACAGGTTTGATTCTGCAACGGCTTCCTTTAAAAGGGAAAAACTTATTTTTTGATTTTCGGTAATGAAAGCAACCAAGTCTAAATCGCTGTTTGGGTTTGCAGTAAATTTTACCCGCGAACCAAAAGCCCGTACCAAGGTATTTGGCAAATACTTTTGAAGTAAGCCCAAAAGGATTTTAAGGTCGGTGGGTTTTATGTCTATTTTTATTCCCACGTTGAGCCTGTCATAGTTATGTATAAATCAATTGCATCGGCAACAAAGTCGCCCATGTGGTCGAGAGCATTTTCGGCTTTATCGCCCGAATAGTCGTGTGAGGTATCAATTCTGGCATCGGAATATTTAATCCATTGCGAAATATCGGAAGTAAAAAGTTTGTTTTCGGCAGCAATTCTAAAGATAGGCTTTGGGCTGTTTGGCATTTCAGGTACACCCAATTCTTCGGTTAAATACCGTTTTAATACTTTCCAAAGTGTATCGTAACAAGTTTCGAAGCGTTGTATTACCGATTCGGCAACAGCTTCTTTTTCTAATTCACCCAAATCGTCTCTATCTTCAAGTGTAAGATAGTTATTGTATTGCACTTCGAGGTGCTTTAATGATTTTTCGAATTTGTCGTAATCTATCATAGCTATTTACTTTTCGAGTTTAATATAAACAATATACTCGCTCATGACATCTAAAGCTAGCAAATTACCACCTTGCAATTGCTTTAAATCGTTTTCATTAATAGTAATTGTTTCGCCACCCCATCGTTTGCCAAAAGGAGTATTCACTTTTTCGAGGTCGAAAACCGTTTTTATTACCATTTTTTTCTCACTCATAGTTTATATCCAATTTTTTCGAGGTTCTTTTTAATTTCATCATCCAAAGATACAGCCTTTTGCATTTGTTCTTTTAAAGAAGAAGTTAGATGTTTCATTTTGTCGTCAAAAGCAACTCCATCTTCAGCTACTTCTTTAAAGTCAATATATCTGCCTGGCGTAAGGATGTAATTGTTTTTGCGAACATCTTCGATGGTAGCCGATTTGCAGAACCCGGGCTCGTCTTTATAAATGGCGGTGACTGAGCTTGTCGAAGCCCTCCATTTGTGGTATGTGTCAGAAATCTTGGCAATGTCTTTATCGCTTAATTCCTTTTGTTTACGGCTTATCATTGTGCCTAATTCTCGGGCATCAATAAACAAGATTTCATTTGTGCGGTTTCTGAATTTGGAAGTTTCAGTTTTGTTCCGAGCCAAAAACCATAAACAAGCTGGAATTTGAGTATTGTAAAATAATTGCGAAGGCAAAGAAACCATACAATCCACTAAATCGGCTTCAATCATTTTTTTTCGAATTTCTCCTTCAGTGGCAATTTCAGAACTCATACTACCATTTGCTAAAACAATACCGGCAGTTCCATAAGGTGCGAGCTTGCTTACAAAATGCTGCAACCAAGCGAAGTTTGCGTTTCCATTTGGCGGCGTTCCGTATTTCCATTTGTCCTGATCAGATCTATTGATGTTGTAATCGCTAACATTGAAAGGTGGATTTGCAATTACATAATCAACTTTGAGTTCGGGAAACTTATCGCTCATCAAAGTATCGCCCAATTCAATTTTGGCATCAATACCACGAATAGCCAAATTCATTTTGGCTAATTTATGAGTTGTAGGGTTGCTTTCCTGTCCATAAATAGAAATTTTGCCTTTTCGGTGTTCATGCATTTCAATAAAACGTTCGCTTTGCACAAACATTCCACCACTACCACAACACCCATCATAAACCCGTTTTTCGGGTTCAGGTGCAAGCATATCAACAAGTATTTTTACAATGCTTTGCGGTGTGTAAAATTGTCCACCTTTTTTACCTTCAGCATCAGCAAATTGCCCCAAAAAATATTCAAAAACAAAACCTAAAACGTCTTTGCCTTTTCCGTTTCCGCCTTTGCTCAAAGTTATTGAACCTATCAAGTCAATCAATTCACCTAATCGTTGCTTATCTAATGCAGGTCGAGCGTAGTCTTTTGGCAAAACTCCTTTTAGCGTAGCGTTGTCTTTTTCAATGGCATCCATTGCATCGTCAATGTCTTTGCCAATAGTTGGCAACTTGGCTCTGCCTTGTAACCATTTCCAACGTGCTTGTGGTGGAACATAGAAAACTCTCTCGGCTGTATATTCGTCTTTATCTTCGGGGTCGGCTCCTGTATCGTTTTTTTCACTTTCTAACTTTTTGAAAAGTTCATCAAAAGCATCGGAAATGTATTTTAAGAATATCAAACCCAAAACAACGTGTTTGTATTCAGCAGCATCCATATTGTTGCGAAGCTTATCGGCTGCTTGCCAAAGGGTTTTTTCTAATTCTAAATTATCTGTCATAATATTTTCTATCTTTTAGTTTACACTGGCATTCAGTTTTTCATCCTTTATTGCAATTTATTCCCTCTTTGGCTTTATCCTGTAAGTCTTTTGTTCTCTGAGTTTTCTACAATTGGTAAAACATACATTATTTTTACTTCTTAAAAATATTCTTTATTGTTCAGAAAATAAAATGATACTACTGATACGAAGGGAGTAAATTGGGAGAAACAGGAATATTGAGTAAGGAAGGAATAACCGGTGATATATTGCAGATATAAATTGACCCTGTTCTAAATAAAAAGAGGCAGCATCATACTGCTGCCCCTTTCAACGGAAAGAAATCAAAAACGTCTCAATTTCGCGGGTATATCCTGACCTCCTTTAACGAATACGAATTAAACTGTCCGGGAATATCTTCCTGCGTCTTCTTTCCTTTCAATATAGCCATCAAAATTCATTGCAATATTTCTTATTAGAAGTCTTCCCATTCCTGAAATTGTGATTTTCCTGTTATCAAGCGTAAGAAGTCCATCAGCAATGAATCCATCTAAATTGCTTAGTGCGTTTGAAAAATATGACTCGAAATCGATTGAATATTCTTTTGCAACTGATTCAAAATCCAATTCAAAATCGCACATAAGACGGGTGATTACATCCCTTCTGAGTGTATCATCCCCGTTAAGTTTATAACCCTTTTCAACAGTAAGCACCCCTTTATCAAGGGAATCAAAATACTCTTTTTCTTTTTTCAGATTCTGGGCATAAACCGATCCAATCTGACTAATGCTGGTAATCCCGAAGCCATAAAGGTCTGTTCCGGCATTCGTGCTGTAACCTTGAAAATTTCTGTAAAGTTTTTTCTCTCTCAGTGCAACGGCCATTTCATCATCCGGTTTTGCAAAATGGTCCATCCCGATAAAAACATAACCAGCTTCCGTAAGCTGATTAATTGTTCTCTTCAAAATCCTGAGTTTTTCATCGGGCTGCGGAAGATCTTCTGGTTTAATAAGCGCCATATGTTTTTTCATCCAGGGTACATGAGCATAATTAAAAACAGCTATCCTGTCGGGCGAAATATCTATTATTTTTTCCACGGTATCAGCAAAAGTTTTTTCAGATTGAAACGGAAGTCCGTAAATAAGATCAAGATTGATACTTTGGAAACCCAGGTCTCTTACCCACGAAACCACCTGGCGTGTCATCTCTTCCGGTTGAATCCGGTTAACCGCTTTCTGTACTTTTTCATAAAAATCCTGTACACCCATACTGATACGGTTAAATCCTCCTTTCCGCAGCGCAGCAAGATGTTCGTAGGTCAATCCTCTCGGATCAATCTCGCATCCTGCTTCAGGATCAGGACTATATTCAAAGGATTCATTAATATACCCGATAAGATCGGTTATTTCATCCGGGTTGAGATGTGTTGGTGTTCCGCCACCCCAGTGAAGCTGGCTGACTTTGCGGTCCGGATCAAGATATGTTCTTATCAGATCAATTTCATCTTTCACATACTTAGTATATTGTCTGATTCGATCTCTGTTTCTGGTAATGATCATATTGCAGCCGCAGAAATAACACAGGGTATCGCAGAATGGCAAATGAAAATAGAGGGATAATTTTTTTTCATTGCCTGTAACATTCGTCGAAATGATCTCATCCAGGTACTTTTCAGGAGTAAAGCCCGCATTGAAATGCGGTGCGGTCGGATAACTTGTATATCTTGGACCCGGTTTATCATATTTTTTTATAAGTTCAATATCGATATCAAACATTTATTTGCTCCGAATCCTCATTATTGGGCTTTTTATGGAAAGCGGGACTTTCTTCTTTTACGAAGTTTATCATCGCTTTTAGATTTTCCGGATCCACATCAGGGAGTATCCCATGCCCGAGATTAAAAATATGTCCTTCTCCGTATCCGAAAGATTTAAGAGCAGCAATTACTTTTTTTCGAATGAGTTTATGATTTCCGTACAAAACCGTCGGGTCCAAATTGCCCTGAAGTGCAACCTTTGACTGGAGCTGCTCCCTGACTTTACCAAGGTTCATTGTCCAATCCAAACCAAGTACATCTGCCCCTGAATCTGAAAGTTTTTTAAGTTTATAATGTACTCCCTTAGCAAAAACAATTACAGGCTGCTCTTTTCTTTTGATACCTGCTATGGTCTTAGCTATATATTCGAGCGAGAATTCTTCAAATTCAGCCGGAGCGAGAATCCCTCCCCATGTGTCAAATATCTGAACAGCATCGGCGCCTGCTTCTATCTTTGCCGAAAGGTATTCTGAGCATATATCGCTCAGAAAATCCAATATTTTATGCGCCAGTTTCGGATCATTATATATAAGCTTTTTAATCTCCGAAAAATTCTTTGACCCTTTGCCTTCGACCATATATGTTAAAAGAGTCCATGGCGATCCGCTGAAACCGATCAGGGGCACCCGACCGGCAAGTTCTTTTTTAGTAAGCGCCACTGCGTCAAGCACGTATTTGAGCTCTTGCCAGATATCCGGCTTTGATAGTGATTGAAAATCTGCTTTGCTTCTCACGGGGTTTGCAAAGACAGGTCCCCGACCCTCCTCAATACTTAAAGACATACCTGTGGCTTCGGGAATAACAAGTATATCCGAAAAAATAATAGCTGCATCCACCCCCATCAGATCAACCGGCTGTAAAGTAACTTCAGCGGCGAGTTCGGGAGTTTTGCACATCGTAAGAAAATCGTATTTTTTCCTCACGGCACGGTATTCAGGAAGATACCTGCCTGCCTGACGCATTACCCAGACCGGGGTTCTCTCTGTTTTCTCTCTTCGGCATGCCCGAAGAAAAAGATCATTTTTTATATCTATCAAGTATTACTCCTTTCCTTTTCATAAAATTTTTAACAGCATCAATAAATGACTTGAGATTGCTGTTTTCAGGTATAATATCAGGTGTTAATCCTGCTTCCCGCACGGCTGCAGCGGTTGTTTCGCCAATAACCCCGATCCTTTTACAAAAAAAATAACGTGTAGGTTCACTGATTCCAAAATAAGCCAAAAAATTCCTGAAAGTCGAAGGACTCGTGAACATATACAGATCTGCGGAAGTCGCCGAATTTTTCAACCCATCAAAATCGGGATCTGATTTTTCAGGCTGACATGTTTCATACACGATCACTTTGTAAACCCCGGCTCCCCGTATTTTCAGTTCCTCAGCCAAATGATTGTCGCTTAAATTTGAAGCAGGTATCAGGATCACTTTTCCACGTACACTATGGGAATCAAGTTCTTTTAATATGCCTTCGGCAGTGTTCTCCGAGGCTGTCTCAATTTGCATAATTCCATTCAAGCGCAGTTCAGCAGCCGTCTTATCTCCAATCGCTACAATTTGTGTTGTCCCGGAGATAATTGTTTTAGTCCCGATTGATATAAAATAAAACCTGACAGCATTTTTAGATGTGAAAATAATTATATCGGGATTTTGCGGAACCTCTGCTAAGACGGGTACCTGCTTAAACATAAGCATTGGAATATGTATGAATTCAATTTCTGAATCTGCAATAGCAGAAAACTCAGGAGACGAAATTGATTCAGTGCCTGTAAATATTGCTCTGATCGGTTTAGACGTTCTCAAAAAGATCAGATCTCCGATCTTTTTCCGTAAATTTCAGCAAGTACTTCCCCGGCGCCGGCTTCAATCATATCAGACGCTAATTTATGTCCCAGTTCCACTGGTTTTTTCCCGCTGCCTCTCCTTCTTTTCCGGAAGGTATAAGTTCCATCTATTGACCCCACAAACCCGTCGAGTATAAATCCATTATCAGTCTTAAAACAGTAAGCGCCAATCGGGACCTGACATCCGCCTTCGAGGCTCTTTAAAAATGCTCTTTCTGCTGTGACTGCTGTATTCGTATCCGGATCATCCAATTTTGAAACCAAGCTGAAAGTATTATTATCGTTACCTCTTATTTCAATGCCCAACGCTCCCTGCCCCACCGCGGGCAATAACTCATCAAGAGAGATAATTGAAGAGATTTCCTCCTGGAGCTGCAATCTTTCGACACCAGCCCTTGCCAGAATTATTGCATCCCAGTCTGATTCCTTAAACTTATTAATTCTTGTAGGGACATTCCCACGAAGTTCTTCAATTCTGATATCCGGGCGCAGCCTCGCAAGCTGAGAACGACGCCGCAAAGAGCCTGTGGCTACAACAGCGCCTTCTTTAAGATTAGAAATTGTATTCCCTTTTTTTCGGGCGATGAGTACATCCTCAACTGAATGCCTTTTGGTCACCGCTGCAAGCCTCAGTCCCGCAGGAATATCTGTCTGTAGATCTTTAAGACTGTGGACAGCAATATCAATATCACCAGCAAGAAGTGCACTTTCAAGCTCTTTTGTAAACAAACCTTTGTCCCCGATTTTCGAAAGAGCTACGTCGAGGATTTTATCCCCCTTAGTTTTTATATGATGGAGTTCGAATGTAAATTCCGGAAATTTCTGACTAAGTTCATCTTTAATAAAATTCGCCTGCCAGAGAGCCAGATCACTGGTTCTTGTTCCAATTATGTATTTTTTTTTCATTTATTTCTCTGATTTATCTATACGGGCAGTACCGGTGACGCTGTCTAACCCGAATAGTTCTTTGATTATCATCGTCCGTGTGGATATTTCCTGCACATTCGTCCCTGTCTCGGCGATTTCCCTCAGATTAATTGTCGGATTATGCAGCAGTCTTCCAATCATCCTTCGGGTCATATCCTCAAGTTTAATGAAATCATCCTCGGTCACTTTATTTTTTATTTTATTTAACTCATCGCTCCGGATATCCTCGAAGAAATCGCGTAAACTTCTTATTGTCGGAACTACTTCAAGTGTATTATACCACCCGAAAAATCCTGTCATTTCCTCCATTATCATTTTTTCGACAATTGGAATTTCTTTTTCGCGTTTCTTCAGGTTCTGCTGCACTACAACCTGCAGACTATCCATATCATGATAGAAAACATTGTCGATTTTTGCGACTTGCGGATCAATGTCTCTCGGAATTGCAATATCCATGATCACAACAGGTGCACCTTTCCGCCTTTTCATCATGTTAGCTACATCTTTCTGAGTCAGAATCAATTCTTCAGAACTTGTAGCACTGATAATAATATCATACTGATGCACATGTTCATTAAGAAACTCGAAAGGGACTATTCCTCCGTGAATTTTTTTTGCGAGTTCTTCGGCGCGCGAAAGTGTTCTGTTTGCAACATCAATCTTATAAACACCTTTGGAGAACAGATTCGTGGCTGCTAATTCACCTGTTTCTCCTGCACCAATAATAAGTGCGCTCCTCTTTTCCAGATTGGCAAAAATCTTTTCAACCACCTGAACTGCTGCATAGCTGACCGTAACGGCTCCCTCACCAATCGATGTTTCTTTTATTGCACGTTTTCCCACTTTTAATGTCGTGTCAAAAAGTCTTTTAAGAACTGGTCCGGCGAAATTCATATCGTGTGAATGGTCAAAGGCAGTCTTTACCTGCCCAAGTATCTGACTGTCGCCGATAATCAGACTATCAATCCCAGAGGCTACTGAAAAAATATGTTTTACAGCCCCACAAGAGAAATATTGTCTGAAATTCTCTTTTGTCAGCCCCCCTGCCGCTTTTTTCCTGATCAGGAGTTCAATTATATCTGTATAGCCTGATAATACGATATCTTTGGGAACACCAAAAATCTCAGTGCGATTACATGTTGAAAGTATAAATCCTTCTTTGAAATAAGATTTCCGGAGTTCTTCTGTCAGTTCCGTTATCTCAGTTTCACTGAGGTGAACAGCCTCTCTGAATTCGATCGGGGCTGTTTTATGATTTATTGAAATACCAATGAGAAACATAAAATGTCTTTCTTAATAAAATTCATGAAAGCTGCTTGCAAGCACTCTCAGCAGAAAAAGCGATAAAATCGAAATTCCGAATCCCGCAAGGGAAAACATTATGATTTTTTTTCCATACCAGTTAAACAGCAATTTCAGCAAAATACCAATTCCATAGATCAGCCAGACTATCCCGGTTGTTATGAGTTTGGGATCAAAATAGCTGAAATCGGGAAAAGCTTCGGGTAACCATATAATCCCGATTGTTATAGAAACTGTCAAAAGCGCAAAGCCAATTACAACAGAAAAAAAACTTAACTTTTCAAGTGTTTCGAGACTTGGCAGTCTTTCGAAAATCAGCCCGAATTTACTGAGTTTAATATTTTTATATAACGAAAGGAAAAGTAAACCGTAAACCCCGGAGAGAACGATGCCGGAATACCCCAGTAAAGCGCTGACAACGTGCAGTCCAAGGAGTCTGTTCCTTAAAACTTCTTTTACCTCAACCAGATCATCAATATAAACGGTTGATACCAATTGAAAAACCAAAGCGAAAATAATAATAAACGCTCCCGTCTGCCTTACATCAGTAAGCAATTCTATCACAAAATAACAGAAGGCAAGCGAAAACGCCAGAACCGTGAAAATTTCATATTTATTCGTGATTGGAGGATGGTTAAACTCAATTGTTCGTGCGAGAAGATAAAAAAGGTGCAACACAATCGTAACGAAAAGGAAAATGCGTTTATAATTCTGTATCGAGTCGTTTTTTCCGAAGAATGCCGCGGCATAAACAGCTAATACCAGTAGATATGCTACGGAAAGAAACCAATTTAATCCATGAATTGCTGGTAACATAAGTTTTGCTTTTTAATTGAGTATGCTAAAATTGTGCCAGGGAAATAGTAAAAGTAACTATTAACACCCTGTTCACTCTGCTTATTAATTAATGCTCAAAAAGTAATATGCAAAGATAAGGGTATTCTTATTAATGGGATATGGTGACTTATTATTTCTTAAACCTGAAATGCAAACATCCTCAAACAGGGTAACCGAATTTTCTTCCTTCCCTGCTTTTTTCTCTTTTCTGGTTAAGATGATTTTTGATTAATAGAAGGGCGCTTTTTACTCTATCCGACATATAACCGGATTTAAGGGATTTCTCAAAATATTTCACCGAATATGTCGCATCACAATAGAGGTACAATATTCCAAGTCTGAGATTGGCTTCCGGGTCATCCTCATTTGTAAGATGTTCAGTATCATAAACAAGTTCAGGGCAGGGACAATCATCTTCGACCGGATTTGTGTTCAGAATGATATTAATATCTTCGCTTATCAGCGATAAAAAAAGTTCAAAGGCTCTGCTGATTTTACCTGTCTGTGTATAACAGATAATTAGTTTTTTTCTTACTTGCTTATTCTGCGGATATCTGTTAAGGATTTCTTCAAATATTTTTTCGGCCTCAGAATAATTCCTGATCATAAACAACTGATTTCCTAACATTTCACTCATTGTTTTTGCCTGAAAATATTTTACCTTTTCTTAAGATTCGGGGCTGTCTGAATCAACAGCCCCGAGTAAAACTGTTAAATAATAATTTATTTTATATAAGATTAATTACCTGTGACATAAGGATAACCCATTACGTCTGTGTCTGGTTTGAAAACTGTCAAACCATTGGCTTTTGCCCAATCGTAATTAAGTATATTTACACCATTAAGAAGGGTTTTGGCATCATAGCCTAAAAGTTTCAAATATGCTGCAACATGTGCTGATGTCTGTCCAGTATAGCACCAAACAACGATAGTTTTATCTGTTGGAAGGGTCTTAAGATTAACATCTAATTTCAGATCAACCTTCGGAGTGTATTGGATTGAATTAGGAAGATGTCCAAGATTGTAATGATTTTCTGGCCAGTAGTTCACAATGTAATAATTTGAGAGAGCGGGTGTAAGTGTTGTGTGCGCAATTTTAACATCACCGAAAGGATCTGCTGATGATAACATTGCAGCAACTCTTGCTTTGAGAATATCTTCGCCTGTCTTTTTACCTGTTGAAAGTTTCGGGAGGCTTCCGGCTGTGCCTTTAGCGGTAGCTGTTGTAACAAAATCAGTATAGTTATTTCCCATACCGCCGTTCCATGAAGTAGCAACTGCTGAATTCCATGCTGACATGCCGAATTTTAGGTCATAAACATTGCTATATCCAAGAATTCTTAGCAGTGATGTTGCATAAGCTGCGGTCTGTCCGGAATAGCAGGCAAGAACTATTTTTTCATAAGAAGTTGTGTTGATGCTTTCCATATAGGCAACGAGTTCGCCCAATGTTTTGTTTACCGCACCTTCAATATGTCCTTTATTAGCAAAATCCGCAGCACTTCTGATATCAATAACCAATAATTTGGTGGGATTTGTAAGGCGGAGAGTATTAACATCAGCAGCGGTGATCATTGCCGGGGCCAAAGTGTTAATAAAATCACCATTTGCCTCGAGGTATTTTACAAGTACTTCAGATTCATTGACTGTTTCGGGCGGTGTAACCGGATCGTCTTCGCATGCCACAAAGAATAAAAATGGCATCAATAGCAACAGATAATATAGCTTACGTAAGTTCATTTTAACTCCTGATTGTTGTTTTATGTGTGTAATAAATTAAATTATAATCCCCAGCTGGAAGGTAGTTTACCATCCACCACGGTTGATTTATTAGCCTCAATTTCCCATGGTTGAAGATCTGATTCAAAAAGATATAATTCTTTGTTAATAAGTACGCCGCCTTCATTCCTGATGTGGCATCCCGCAGAGCAAGTCGTGTAAAGATCACCGTTGGCGTCTGCTGTTCTTGGAGTGCGTTTCAGAATATTATGCGGAGTAGCATACTTGTATGTCGGGAATGCATCGAAATTAGTTAACACCGGGGTTCCAAATTCAACCCAGCTATCAGGTGCCATCGGCGCTTCGCGCAAAGTGGCATATTTAATTCCCGGTTTAATTGTCGGAATGGGGTTCATGCCGATCTTATAACCCTGATGAGATGGTATCCTGGCGCCTTCTTCCGCACCAATATGACAGCTTCCGCAGTTGTTGTATTCCTGAGAATGACAGACATTGCAATTCAGGTCTGCTATCGGGTTGGATGCATTAGCATGCATATTATGATAAAGATTTGAAGTTGCAACATCCTGATGGCAATCGCTGCAGGAGGGTAGCTGAGCAGTCTTATAACGCTGGTCATAATATTGTCCGTCACCATGAACTTCATTCATCGAATGGCAGTTGAGACAGGTAAATCCTGCTTTGCTCAGATGTACGTCAGGAGAAGTACCGGCACCCTGTCCAAAATAAGCGTGTCCTCCCCGGCTGACATGGCATCCGACACAGATATCTTTCATATCCGGAGTTTTGCTGAAATTATGTCCCTGATACAATCCGCCGCCTGTTGCTTTCGGTCTGTTTACGTGGCAATCACCACAGGAACCGTGACATTTTGCACAATTGTGATCGTAGCCTTCTTTCATGAGATCTGAGAGAAGATCAAACTTATCAGGTCCGGTACCAAGTCCCATCCTGCTGGTGACCATACTTTTCTGTCCCCAACCCTGTTCGTGTGTGCTGTTATGAGTTCTTTCAAAAACATCAGCATGACAGCCTGCACATTTTTCCGCTGCATCATGTGAAGGTTTGTTGAGGAAACTACCGGAATGTGCAACTGTTTTGTCTGAAGTGCCATCTGTTCCGTTATGGCAAAACGTACATTCGATTTTTCCATGAAAACCGTTCTTAAATTCAGTATATCCCTCTCCGCCAAGATAAACCCTGTCATAAGGTTCGATGTGGGGTGTTTCTCCGCCGCATCCGCCGCCGCCGGTTGAGGGAGGATCTGGTGTGTAAACGGCTTTTAAGGTAACGTAACTGGTGTGGCATCCTTCGCAACTGTTGATCGCTTTCTGATTTTCAACAGGAGTTACTATAGGATCTTCATTTTTATCAGCGCACCCAATGACAACAAATGCGGTAGTAAAAAAAGCCAGATACCAGATTTTGTTTAAATGCTTCATAATTGTTCCGTTAATTACAAGTGATTTTGTCCGGAACAAACTGCAATTCCCGTGCCGTTATTAAATCATTGTAAAACAATAAGATAGGGTGAGAGGCTGTGAAACACTTTGTTTCAAGTAATTGCCAGGGGAAAATATGAGCAGATCAAATGATTGTGAAACAATATGTTTACACCGGTTGAAACAATCTGTTCCATTTTGAAACACTTGAAACACTGTTTCGTGAAGCGCCGGAGGGTCAGAATCTATTGTTAAAGATTCTCCTAAGATCATATAGTGCAATGCCATAGGCAACTGCGACATTGAGAGATTGTTTAATGCCAAATTGTGGAATCTCGATGGCCTGGTCGCAGAGATTAAGTAAATCCTGCGAAACACCTGTTATTTCATTTCCAATGATCAGACACAGGGGAAAACTATCTGCGGACAGGTCATAGTAAGGCAGGCTGGTTTCAGTCTGTTCCAACGCAATAATATTGTAACCTCTTGATTTAAGACTAAGTACTTCTGAAATACCATCCCTCGAATAGACCCATTCAATGCTTTCCGTGGCGCCCAATGCCGTTTTAAGCACTTCTTTTTTTTCGGGTGTCGGAGTATAGCCGGAAAGTATGATCTTTTCAATCTGTGCGCCATCAGATGAACGAAAAATTGATCCGACATTGTAGCTGCTTCGTATGCTGTTCAGCAGCACTACGACAGGAAGTTTTGTTACATTTCCAAGGGTTTCAAGAGTGCTTCTGTTTTCGGATATTTCAGCATGAGTAAGCTTACGATTCTTCATCAAAATTAAAACTTGCCCTTCCCTTTGCTGCCTGTTCATATGCAAGCTGTCCGCACGCGGCAGATATGTCATCTCCCTGAGTATCTCTGATGAGCACAGTAAGATCATGTTGACGGAGTCTGTCGGCAAATTCCATTATTCTTCCGTAAGGTGTTGCCTGTAATTTTTTGGAAACACCTTTTGGATTCATGTGATCAATACTATTAAAGGGAATGAGGTTTAGTTTTGATGGAATCTGCGACATTAGTTTTTTTAAAGCTTCAATATCCTCGTCCCTGTCGTTAAAGTTTTTGAACATAGTATATTCAAAGGTGATTCGCGACCGGGTTTTATCTGAATAGTATCGCAGATTAGGAATTATTGTTTCCAGCGGATACTTATCGTTGATTGGCACAATTATCGAGCGCAGTTCATTGAAGCATGAATGAAGTGAAAATGCCATTCTCACTCTTACCCAGGATTCAGCTAATTCCTTAATTTTTTCGGGAATACCGACTGTTGATACCGTTATGCGGTGACGTGAAAGCCTGGTATTTTGTGCCTCGGTAAGTATTTTAAGTGATTTGTGAGTGTTTTTGAAGTTAAGCAGCGGCTCACCCATACCCATATACACGATATTTGTAATCTTACCTGGATTATCTCTTGATACAAGATAGTACTGGTCGATGATCTCAGCTGAAGTAAGATTGCGGGTGTATCCCATAACCCCCGTAGCACAAAACTTGCAATCCAGAGGACATCCAACCTGTGTGGAAATGCATAAAGTTGTACGGTTGTCATCGGGTATAAGCACTGATTCAATGAGTTTACCATCCTGTGTGCTGAGAATATATTTTTTGGTGCCTGTTGTTTCAGACGAGTGCACAGATTCAATTTTCAGAACTTCCAGGGTGCAGTCTGTTTCCAATATTTTCTGCAGCCTTTTGGGAATATTCAGCATTTCCTCAAAGGATGTCACATGATGAGTATAGAGCCAATGATAAAGCTGATCAGCTCTGAATTTTTTTTCATAGATGGTCTCGAAATAGTGGCCCATTTCTTCTTTTGTGAGACCTTTAAGCTCAATTTGTTTTTTTAGTTCATATGTCATGGCAGCCTCTTGCTTAAAAAAAGCGTGCGTCTGATGTAATGTTCAGATTTCAGGTCGTTTTGTTAAGTTCACCTTAGCGAATATAACTTTTTTTTTACAAAAAAAGCATCACCAAATTACAAACAAATGAGTATATTTATATCAAATGTCAATATTAATTAGCCTCTGCAGGTGTAAAAATGAATTTTGAATTTACAGAAGAACAGATCATGATCCGTGACACGGCAAAAGATTTCGCAGAAACCGAAATTGCTCCCAGTGCAGTTGAAAGAGATAAAAACGCTGTTTTCCCGGCTGAAATTATCAAAAAACTTGGCGAACTCGGTTTTATGGGAATCATGGTTTCACCGGAATACGATGGCGCCGGTCAGGATGCTGTTTCCTATGTGCTTGCAATGATTGAAGTTTCGAAAGTTGACGCAAGCGTGGGCGTTATATTATCGGTGAATAATTCGCTTGTGAATTACGGTCTCGAAAAATATGGAAGCGACTATCTTAAGGAAAAGTATCTGCGCCCGCTTGCCCGCGGTGAAAAACTCGGCGCTTTTGCACTTTCGGAACCCGAAGCGGGAAGCGATGCAACTCACCAGCAGACCTATGCGGAAAAGGACGGTGATTTTTGGGTTATAAACGGAACAAAGAACTGGATTACCAATGGACTCTCGGCAGATTATTATATTGTTATCGCCCAAACAGATAAAGCAAAGGCTCACAGAGGCATCACTGCTTTCCTTGTTGAAAAGGGCACTGAGGGTTTTACTCATGGCACAAAGGAAGATAAGCTTGGGATTAAAAGTTCGGATACCTGCTCTCTCAATTTTACAAATGTAAAAGTACCTCAGGAAAACATCATCTGGGAAGTCGGTAAAGGTTTTAATTTTGCAATGGCAACGCTTAATGGCGGCAGGATCGGCATTGCAGCACAGGCAGTAGGGATTGCTGAAGGCGCACTCGAAAAAGCAATTGAATATTCGAAACAGCGCAAGGCTTTCGGTGTTGAAATTTCTCATCATCAGGCTATCCAGTTCAAACTTGCTGAAATGGCAGTGAAGGTTGAAGCGGCGAAACTTCTCACCATTCAGGCAGCGGCATTGAAAGATGCTGGCAAACCATATCTGAAGGAAGCAGCAATGGCAAAATTATATTCTTCTAAAGTTGCTGTAGAATGTGCACTGGAATCAATTCAGATACACGGCGGCTATGGTTACGTCAGGGAATATATTGTTGAGCGTTTCCTTAGAGATGCAAAGATCACTGAAATTTATGAGGGCACATCAGAGATTCAGAAAATTGTTATCGCAAGAGAACTGCTAAAGGATTAACTGCAATATTAATAATATCATTTTTGTGCGGCACGTGAAAGGCGGTCATTGATCGCTTTTCCGATGCCCACATCCGGGACCCTCTCACATATTATCAGTGAAACATTTTCCTGCTCAAATTCATGGAGCATCATAAATAAATTGGCTGCTGCTTCCAATAGGTCGCCTTTCGGCGACAATATCTTTTCATAGGCAAATATGCCCTGCTTTTCCGGCTTTTTGAAAAACAATGCACCTGTTTTTGCTGACGGGATATTCGATTTTTTGTTATCATAATTATCCGCAAAAACCATTTTACATGCTGGTGAATAATGGACATCAAGCCCTCCGGGAGCTTCTATCCTTGTCCCTTTTTCAGGCTTTGAAACCTCAACACCACATTTTAGTCTGATATCCTCTGCGGTTATTCCCCCTTCCCTGAGAAGAATAAGTTTATCGTCAACAATTTTAACAATCGTCGATTCAACTCCATATTTTGTTCTCCCGCCATCCAATATCATACACGGCTCTAATCCCAACTGACGGAAAACATGATTTGCAGTAGTTGGACTTAGTCTTGTAAATTTGTTGGCGCTTGGCGCCGCCACCGGAATGCCGGCATAGCTGATCAACTTAAGCGCCACCGGATGTGCAGGCATTCTGATTGCAACAGTACTATTCCCGGCAGTAACAATATCCGGTATTATTTGTTGTTTTTTAACTACAAGGGTAAGAGGGCCTGGCCAAAAATTACGCGCCAGTTCATAAACCAGTGAACTTTCCGGCGTTGTGTATTTTTCCAGCCAACTTATATCCGAAATATGAACAATAAGTGGATTAAATTCCGGCCGCGCCTTGATGCGGAATATTTGCGCTGCTGCAATAGGATCAAGAGCATTTGCACCAAGACCATAAACGGTCTCAGTAGGAAAAGCGATTGTTTTTCCATGCCGGAGAAGTTCTGCCGCTTTTGCAATATTTTCTTCCGTGACTGGGTAAATATTAGTATTCTGCTCTTTTATATCCATCAGAGAACAATTCGCTATTTTAGTATGTTTGCATAATGTAATTATAAATAAATTCGTTTGAAATTTAGCGAAAATAATTCGGAGTGATTTAATATGATATCAAATGAGCTTCTTGAAATTTTGTGCTGCCCTGAGTCCAAAGCTCCTCTCGTCCTTGATGGCAACACTCTTGTTTCTACCGATAGAGAAACAAGAAAAAGGTACCGTATTGAGGATGACATTCCAATTATGCTTATCGATGAATCGGAGACTCTTTCTTTGGAGGAATGGTCCGATATTATGAAAGCACATGGAATAAACCCCGATAAGAAAAATTAAAAAAAATTATGATCGAACGCCGGGATCAGGAATCTATTGTCAATTACCTTGCTGATGCATCGAATTTTAAAGGAAATTGCGAAAAAGTGCTGGTGCCTGCCTCAAAAGATGAAGTTAAAGAAGCAATAATTGAAGCGGCGGCAAAAAACATACCCGTTACTTTTTCCGGCGCAGGAACCGGTTTGACAGGCGGGCGTGTCCCGCTTGGGGGATGGGTAATTTCCACTGAAAAATTGAATAGAATTATCGACATTGACACTTCAAATAAAACCGCGGCTGTTGAGCCTGGTTTGCTTCTCTCAGATTTTCATGCGGCAATAAGCAAAATCGGGCTGTATTATCCCCCGGATCCAACTGAGCAAAATTCAACGATTGGGGGGAATTTTGCAACAAATGCTTCCGGTGCGAAATCATATAAATATGGTCCTACTCGCAGTTTTATCGAATCTGCTGAAATAATTCTGCCTTCAGGAGAGACATTTTTTCTGCCTCAGACTAAAAATTGCGGAAATCTTTTAAGTATGAAGTCTTCATCAGGAAAAGAATACAACATCCCTGTCGATGATATATCCATGCCTGAAGTTAAAAACGCGTCGGGATATTACATTAAACGAGGGATGCGGGATATTGACCTTTTTATTGGAAGTGAGGGCACTCTTGGATTTGTTTCCGAAATCTCTTTGAGACTGATGGACATTCCTAACGAGGTTATCTCTGCTGTAATATTTTTTGAGTCGGACATAAATGCCCTTGATTTTATTGACGATTTGCGATCGCTAAGGAACCGGAATATAAGCATTAATCCTTCTGCCCTTGAGTTTTTCGATAAGAATTCTCTGGAATTCCTCAGAGAGGATTTCCCCGGAATTCCAAATGATGCCCTGGCGGCTGTCTGGCTCGAAAACGATTGCTATAATTCTGACCCTGATAAAGTTACTGACGTTCTCATAAGTTTCTGTGAAAAGCACAAAGCAAATCTTTCAGGTTCATGGTTTGCATCTGATGCGAAAGACAGAAATAAATTCCAGACTTTCCGCCATGCAGTGTCTTACAAAGTAAGTGAATTTATTTCTTCAAAAAACATGCTGAAGGTTGGTACCGATACAGCTGTCCCAGTGCAATTTTTCAGAAAATTTCTGAATGATTCCATTAATTTAGTCTCGGGGAATGAAATCAGGTATGTGCTTTACGGGCATTTCGGGGATTGTCACATGCATTTGAATATGCTGCCTGAAAATCAGGATCAGCTCAGGATTGCCAGGGAAATATATTCCGACATAATTGATTCTGCTATTGAAGCCGGCGGGACTGTTTCTGCTGAGCATGGCATTGGCAAAATTAAGAAAGACTACCTGCTGAGAATGTATGGCTTCGAATCAATTAAAAAAATGGCTTACATTAAGAAGATTCTTGATTCGGAGAACCTGTTCGGAAGAGGAAACATTTTTACAGATCTGATGTTTGAATAATAAAAACCGGATACGATTGAAACAGATTCTCTTTTCTTTTATTATATTTTTGTTTTTTACGGCAAATTTACCTGGACAAGGCAATATCAATTTTGGCAATAAGCTAAGATTAGCCGAAAGTTTTGAGCGCGTTGGTGAATATGCACGTGCCGAACAGCTTTACCTCGAATTACTGCAGATGCAGCCTTTCAATTCTGCCATTGTTCAGAGTCTTAATAAGTTATACCTGAATCAGAAAGATTATTCAAAATCTGTTGAATTTCTCACTTCACGAATCAAAACAAATCCTGTTGATATTACTTTATACGGATTGCTGGGTAATACCTATTATATCCAGGGTGAATACAAAACAGCTTTCGATTCCTGGGAAGATGGGATTCAAAAAAATCCAGGCGCAGCAAATACTTATAAGATTCTCTCAAATTTTGCGGTTGAGAGCCGAGCTTTCGATAAAGCCGCCGAATTTCTGAACAGGGGTAAAGAAATTGTTAATGACCCCAAAATGTTTGCTTACGACCTGGGATTCATTTATTCCACAACAATGAAATTCAGCAAAGCTGCTGAAGAATATTGCAATCTTTTATTAATTGAGCCCCAGCAATTGCAGGTAATAAAGTCACGAATTAATCAATATATTGAAAGTCCGGGCGCCGCCGATCAAACATTTAATGTTGCGCTGAGGTTTTCAGAGGAAAATTCTTCGCCGGTCTTTTTGGATTTATTGTCTTTCCTCTATGTAAAAACCGGAGAATTGGATCTGGCATTTGAAGCTGCTGTCAAATACGATGAAAGATCAGCACAGAGTGGAAATTATCTTTTTCTTTTTGCTCAGGAAGTTTTCAGATCTGGTTATTATGATCTTGCAGCAAAAAGTTTTAAGTATCTGGTTGAAAAATATCCGGCTTCGGCATATTATGCACAATCAAGAATATACTATACAAATTCTCTTGAAAAGGAATTGGAAAGGACTGAGGTTTTTAAATGGAAACCTTTTGAATTCCCCGATTCTTCAGGAAGCTGGAAATACAACGATGTTGCCTCTTCTTACAGTGAATTAATTGAATTATTCGGCAATTCTGAGCCTGCAAATGCCGCGAGATTCGGACTGGCAGATATACTTTTTCTCAGGAAAAATAATCCCGGCAAAGCATACGAATTATACCGGACAATATTCGATAAATACCCGTTCTCCAGTGCTGCAGTTCCCAGTGGTTTCAGACTTGCAGAAATAGACATACGAAATGGGAATATTGAATCAGCGAAGTTATATCTTGAAAAAGTAATTGCGCACCGCAAATCATCTCCCGATGAGAAAATCTCGGCAAAATATTTCCTGAGCAATTTGATGTTTAAAAACGGTGAGTTTAATCCTGCGACACAAATTCTTGAGGAAGTTGCCAATAATCTAAAAAATGAAAATGCCAATGACGCTATCGGCAGGCTAATGCTTATCAAAATGTCCCAGGCTGATTCCTCAACGCTTCAGATTTATGCAAATGCACTTAAACTTGCTGATGAGATGAAATTTGAAGCTGCACTCGAAAAATTCTCCGCTCTCGCAGAAAATGATGGTCTGATGTTTCTTAATGAATATTCGGCTTTAGGAAAATCTCAGATGCTTGTCGGGCTGGGCAGATATCAGGAAGCGTTAACTTCTTTAAAAAGCTTATATTTGGAAAATCAATTTTCCCTTTTAGGTGATAAGGCTTTACTTTTTGAAGCTGATATTTATTATTATGGGCTGAATGAACCTGAAAATGCTCAGAAATCACTTAATTATTTACTTGAAAAATTCCCAAACTCATTATATCTTGATATTTCAAGGGAAAAAATAAATTTATATAGCTCTAATGTTAAAAAACGTGTAATATGAAAGAAAGTAAAAATCAGAAATCGGTTCTTTGCTCTTTCTGCGGAAGGGAAGGAAGTGAAGTCAACAGCATGGTTGCTGGTCCCGATGTATATATATGTGATGTATGCATTAAAGCAAGTGTCGATATATTAAAAAACAATTCTATATCCCACCAGTCAAAACGTGGTTCAAAAAGCAATATAAATCCTGAAATGATCAAAAAAAGCCTCGATGAATTCGTCATTGGTCAGGATAATGCGAAAAAAATTATCTCTGTTGCTGTTTATAACCACTATAAAAGAATAAACGCCGCAGCTTCATTTTTCGACATTGATGATGTTGAAATTGAAAAGAGCAATATCCTGCTAATGGGCCCAACCGGTGTTGGAAAGACACTAATTGCACAGACTCTTGCCAAAATACTTGATGTACCCTTTGCAATAGCCGATGCAACAACTCTTACTGAAGCAGGTTACGTTGGCGATGACGTTGAAACTGTTCTTGTAAGACTGCTTCAGGCTGCTGATTATAATCTTGACCGCGCTCAGAAAGGTATTATATATATCGACGAAATTGATAAAATTTCGAGGAAAAGTGAAAGCACTTCAATTACGAGAGACGTTTCCGGTGAAGGTGTTCAACAGGCTCTACTCAAAATTCTTGAAGGAACCGTTGCAGGAGTTCCGCCAAAAGGCGGCAGGAAGCATCCTGAACAAAGCCTCATTAATGTTAACACAAAAAACATTCTCTTCATCTGCGGCGGCGCTTTCGATGGAGTTGAAAGGATAATCTCTTCAAGGATCAACCAGAATTCAATGGGTTTTGATAGCGACATCTCCAATAATTCCAAGTTGGAGCAGGACGATCTTATTCAGCTTGCCCAGCCGGAGGATTTGCTTCGTTTCGGGCTTATTCCTGAACTGATCGGGCGGCTGCCAATCCTTGCTCCACTGCATTCGCTTAATAAAGAAGCCTTAAAAAACATTCTTGTTGAGCCTAAAAATGCAATAATCAAACAATATAAGAAATTGTTTATGATGGAGGGTATCGAACTGGAATTTGATTCTCTTGCCCTTGAAGGAATTGTTGAACAGGCAATTGAAAGAAAAACCGGAGCCCGCGCCCTTCGCTCAATTGTTGAACGAGTGCTGCTTGATGTGATGTATGAAATACCCTCACTCGAGAATATTGACAAGTGCCTGATTACCGGAGACACTGTTATAAAAAATGAAAAACCGATTTACATCGAGTCCGATCGTAAATCCGCTTAAATTTAACATTAAGGCCGGAACTTTTTTGAGTACCGGCTTTAATAATCCTTTATGAAATCCTTTCGAATCTTTCTCATCCCGCTATTTTTCTTATCAATTCTGCTGAATGGACAGAGCAGGATACTCATATCAATGGATAGGTATCAGACTGACCACTTAAAAGCGTATGGGGTCACTTTCAGAGCACTCGAAAAAGGAATTATTGCTGATTGGCTGCTAAATTACCGCGGAGGTTCTTTTTTGATCGACTACCGCGATGAAGTTGTTTATGATTGCAGATTAAGCGGTGTTTCATTCGAGACCCTTGGGTCTGCTGATGTACCTGAAATTTATGCTTATGTTCAGAGCGATGAAGTGAACATGGAGGTGATAAGGCTCGAAAAGGCTCCCGAAATTGCCGTTTACGTTACTCCCGGACAAAAGCCCTGGGACGATGCTGTCACACTCGTTCTTGAATATGCCGGTGTTAAATACACAAAACTCTGGATTGAGGAAATCCTTCGCGGCGATCTCTCAAAATATGACTGGCTGCACCTTCATCACGAGGATTTTACTGGTCAGTATGGTAAGTTTTATGCAAGTTTTAGCGGCGCTCAATGGTATATTCAGCAGCAGATGCTTTATGAAAACGAGGCGAAAAAGCTCGGATTTAAGAAAGTTTCGGATATGGAAAAATCTGTCGCTGCGGTTATGAGGGACTTTATAGCGGGAGGAGGATTCTTGTTTGCGATGTGTTCGGCAACAGATTCTTATGATATTGCTATCTCTGCTTTAGGAATTGATATTGTTGACAGAATGTATGACGGCGACGCTCCTGATCCCGATGCCCAGGAAAAACTTGATTTCAGCGCTACTCTTGCATTCGAAAATTTTAAGCTGGAAATGAATCCCCTTCTTTATGAGTATTCTGATATTGATATTCAACCTGATGAAATCGGGCCGGAACAGTATGATTATTTTACGCTCTTCGACTTTTCAGCCCGCTATGACCCGGTGCCCACAATGCTTACTCAATCGCATTTGAATGTCATCCGGGGATTTATGGGACAGACGACCATGTTCCGTAAGGATCTGATAAAAAAATCGGTTTACATTCTTGCGGAAAGGCAGGGGACAGGCCAAGTGAAATATATTCACGGTAATCTCGGCAGGGGTACTTTTACTTTTTACGGCGGGCATGATCCCGAAGACTACCGTCATGCCGTGGGTGATCCTCCGACTGACCTCTCTCTCTATAAAAATTCACCGGGCTACAGGCTTATACTTAACAATATACTTTACCCTGCCGCTAAAAAGAAAAAGCAAAAGACATAAAATGATTCCAAAAAAGAATTCATCCGCGTTTATTTCCACTCCCCCAAAAATTAAAAAAATACTCGTTCTTCGCAACGGTTTGCTTGGCGACACTGTATTTATTACTGCAATGCTTCACCGGCTGAATAGTACATTTTCAAATGCGGTAATCGATGTTATTGTCGGTAAAAATTCCACTGAGGTATTAAAGGAATTTCCGGGAATCAGAAAAATAATCCCTTTTAATTTTAATTTTTCTGCGACCTCTATACTTAAACAGACTCGATTTTTTCTTTCCATGTCGGCGGAAAGATACGATCTTGTGATTGTACCGGAAGTTAATCCACATTATACGCTGATGGCAAAACTTAGTTTTCCACGAAAACTTGCCGCTTTTACAAGCAGTATCTCAAAAATTTGCGATTATCATATTGAAAGACCAAAACAAAAGGCAGTTCTTGCCGATACAAGACTTGTTACAGACTGGACGATTTCTGACGAACCCGACAAAGCGAGGTTGTATCTCTCGGAGGAAGAAATAAGTGAAGCCAGGCGGGTTCTATCGACCCATGGGATTTTACCCGGGGATAAAATTCTGTTCTTTAATCCCGGCAGCAGCAAACAGTATTCAGAAAAGGATTGGGGCATTGACAATTATGCTCCTGTTGCTGATCACTTTATTGCAGCCGGAAATTATAAAATAGTGTTCAACGGACTTCCCCGGGACAAAGAGGATTATGCGGAAATGGCCTCTAAAATGAAGTATAAACCTGTCCTTCTTTGCGGTGAAAATACAGTGCCCGTCAGAATAATGTTTGCCATAATCAGTTTATCCGAATTAGTCTTCGGAGTGGATACTGGTCCAATTCATATTGCAACTGCTTTTGATGTACCGGTCCTTTGTCTTATGGGATATATGGACCAGAACGATACCGGGCCTTATCATCCCGATGTCCAGGCTAAAGTACTCACCTCATCAATGCCGTGCAGCCCATGCGTCCACACCAATCCAAAACCTGCACAGTGGGATAATATTTGCCGAAATCAGCGTCCGGTGGAATGTATGAAAAGAATCACGCCGGAAGTGGTGATAAAGGAAATTGAGGAGATGCTTAAATAAAGACAGAATTACATTTATTTTGGAGAACTTATGCAATCTGATGCAAAATCGCCCGATGAATATATCAGTTCACTGCCTGAAGAAAGAAAGGAAATATTGCAGAAACTAAGGGAAACAATCAAAGAGAATCTACCTAAAGGATTTTCTGAAGAGATGGGCTATGGTATGTTAGGATATGTGGTTCCCCATTCTTTATATCCCGCCGGTTATCATTGTGACCCCAAACAGCCCTTGCCCTTTATTGGAATCGCTTCCCAGAAAAACCATATTGCAGTTTATCATATGGGATTGTATGCAGATAAGGGACTTTACGACTGGTTCATTGAGGAATTTGCGAAGCATTCAAAACTTAAACCCGATATAGGAAAAAGCTGCATACGCTTTAAAAAACCTGAGCATGTAACCGTTCCCCTTATAGGTGAACTTTGCACAAAAATGACCCCCGAACAATGGATACAACTGTATGAAAAAGAATTCAAAAAAAGATAATCTTATTTTATCCAAACAGTTTTGATATTCACAAATTCTTTTATTCCGTAATGAGAAAGTTCCCTGCCATAACCCGAAAGTTTTACTCCGCCGAAAGGCAGCCGCGGGTCTGATTTTACCATCCCGTTTACGAACACCGAGCCTGTTTCGATTTCCGATGCTATTTTCTCTGCTTTATTTTGATCTTTCGTCCAGAGTGATGCTCCCAGACCAAAAGGAGTATCATTTGCGATACGCACAGCATCCTTTGCGTCCTCAGCAATTATGACTGAAGCGACCGGCCCGAATATTTCCTGATCATAAGCCGGCATTCCCGGTTTAAGGTCAGATAAAACTGTTGCCTCATAAAAGCACCCTTCAGTGCCGATCCGCTTTCCGCCGGTAAGAATTCGAGCACCGGATTTCACTGATTCATTCACCTGAGTTTCCAATTCCATCCTTAGATCCGCTCTTGCAAGAGGTCCTAATTCAGTTGCTTCTTCCATCGGATCCCCAGTCCTGGCTCCAGCCATTGCAGTTACGAAATGTCCGAGAAATTCCTCGGAGATAGATTTCACCGGAATAAATCGTTTTGCTGCTATACAGCTTTGTCCGTTATTAATAAGCCGTGCTGTTGCGGCAGTTTTTGCCGCCTCTTTAATATCTGCATCTTCGAGAATTATAAAGGGATCGCTTCCTCCGAGCTCCATTACTGTTTTTTTCAGATGTTTACCACTAAAGGACGCAACTTCTTTTCCGGCATATTCGCTGCCGGTAAGTGTTGCAGCTTTGACAAGAGGATTTTCCAGTACGTGTTTTACATGTCCGGAACCTATCAAAAGTGTGCTGAATAAACCTTCCGGCAGACCAGCTTCACGAAAAACTTCTTCAATAGCAAGTGCACTTAGCGAAACATTTGATGCATGTTTTAGAAGTGCGCCATTCCCGGCCATAAGCGCGGGAGCCGCGAACCGAAAAACCTGCCAAAATGGAAAATTCCATGGCATAACAGCAAGAACAACACCAATCGGATCAAATCTCACGTAACTTTTTGAGGCGTCTGTGCTGATTATTTCATATTCAAGAATTTTTTCTGTGTTCTCAGCATAATATCTGCATACCCAGGCACATTTTGCCACTTCAGCATATGCCTGAGTTATTGGTTTCCCCATTTCTTCAGTCATAATCCGCGCATATTTTACTTTGTTTTTCTCAAGTACATCTGCTGCACGGAATAAATACAGGCTTCTTTCCTTATAGTTTTTATTTTTCCATAAGTTCTGTTGAAAGTTACATTCAGAAATCAAAATATCAACCTGATCTCTGCTAAATCCTTCAAATTCAGCGATTGTTGAATCGTCGGCTGGATTAATTGAAATTAATGCCATTAGTTTTCCTATTATTTTTTTGCATAAACCCGAAGTCCGCTGCTGATAAAATGATTAAGCAAACGGATTTTTATAAATATTACTTTTTTAAGAAACGTGCGGGGATAGAATTCTGAAGTATCGAGAATCCCATATCTCAGCATAAAATCATGCAGGAGATCACCCTGATTAGTAACTATTTGCTCTGAAAATCCTGCCTTTACAAGAATTTTTTTTATTGTTCTGTTCGAAAAAATATAAATATGCCCGGCAGGCATAAAATAAAACCACTCTGAGCCCCTTAGTCTTCGTTCAGGACAATCATAATTCCCGGTGGTAAGAAACAGCAAGCCTCCAGGTTTGAGCAAATTCCTGACTTTTTTTAATGTGGTCAATGGATCGGGAAGATGCTCAATAACTTCTCTCATTACAATAACATCATATTGTGCTTCGTCATCCGGCAGATCCTCGAATGGAAGATTATATATTTTCAAACCTTTGGAAGCAGCAAAATTTGCGGCATATTCTGAGAGTTCAAGTCCCGAAGCATTAAATCCTGCTTTATTTGCTTTATATACAAAAAGCCCCATCCCACAACCAATGTCGAGCAATGATGGTTTTTCGGTGCTTTTTCCCAGCTTCTCCCTAATGACTGAAATATCCCAGTCTATCAAATCTTTCTTTGAAATGCTTCTCTCAAATTCGTGCTCATACTCGAGGCTTTTGTCAAAACCTCCACCATGAAAGTAGCTTTTGTCGTAGAGTTCCCTGATCTCATCAGTTGTCAGTCTTGGATTCACGTACACAAGACCGCAAAGCCGGCATTTGACCATTTGAAAAGAATCTTTGATGTATTGAACTGAATAATTATCTCCGCCACAGTAATTACAATTAACTTTTTCCATTTTTTCTCTATATATTAGGATATCCCGTCCTATTATGATTAAATTGCAATAGTTGAAACAATCAACTATTTTAAGTATCATAAAATAAATAATTAAAAGCCAATAAACACTCCGGAGCGTTATGACTAATTGGGATTATGCTAAGGGGAGAGGAGATACACAAAAGGGCTGTAAATTCAGTTCCTGTCTGATTACCATTGGTATTCTTGTGTATCTGATATTAATGGCCTGGTTGTTAACGTCCTTAACTTTGGACTGATCAGGTATCGCTACTGTTTATCCCGGTGATCACCATGGATTTATTTTGTGTTCACCGGGGTTTATTAAGTTTATCCGGAAAATTGTTTACATGTATCCTCAGGATTTTGAGAATAGTTTTTCTATATTCGCTGATCTTTTTTCAGTGCCGCCAGTGTCAATCAGATTTACATCCATTTCATTCCTGAAACGCTCATGAGGCTATCTAATGGCAAAACGTAAGAATCCAAAAACTTTTATTCTCGATACAAATGTAATTCTCCACGACCCGACTTGTATACACCAATTCGAGGAAAATGATATTGTTATCCCACTTGCCGTCATCGAAGAAATAGACCAGTTCAAGCGCGGCAGCAATGTAATAAATCTTAATGCGAGAGAATTTACAAGGACTCTGGATTCACTCTCTGGAAATACAATATTCGATGGCGGAATTTCACTTGGAAAGGGTAAGGGTAAAGTCCGTATCGTGATCACCAAAGGTTTATCACACGAGATCCGGGAAGTTTTCAGAGAAGATAATCCAGATCATCGTATCCTCAGTGCAGCTTATGAAATATATCTTCAGAGCAAGGAGAAGGACAAAGTTATTCTTATCTCCAAGGACGTAAATCTACGGATGAAAGCTAAGGCACTGGGTGTTCATGCCGAAGATTATACGACAGACCGGGTAGGCAGTGTTGACTCCCTTTATCCCGGGAAGGAATTTGTCGAGAATGTTGACGATCGTCTCTTGAGCAAACTTTACGAGTCCCCCTATGAATTCCCCGTAAAAAATTTCGGAAAAATACATAAATCAGAGATTGTACCCAATAAATTTTACATACTTCGTAATCAGAACCGTTCTGCCCTTGCAGCCATTAACAATACCGGTGAACTGTTTAATCGTATTGATAAAATTCCTGTCTATGGAATTATGCCGCGTAATGCAGAACAAACATTTGCAATCAACGCATTACTGAATCCGGATATCCCCTTAGTCACCCTGACTGGCAAAGCCGGGACTGGAAAAACTCTGCTTGCACTTGCGACATCGCTTCAGGTAAGAAAACTATACTGGCAAATATTCATCGCCCGCCCTGTCATTCCACTCAGTAATAAAGATATTGGTTTTCTGCCGGGCGATGTAGAGAGTAAACTTGCCCCTTATATGCAGCCGTTATGGGATAATCTTAAAGTAATTCAGGATCAGTTCAGCGAAACCGATAAAAATTATATTACTATCAATTCTATGTTAAAAGATCAGAAGTTGGTCATAGAACCATTGAGTTACATCAGAGGAAGAAGTTTACAGAGGATTTTCTTCATCGTTGACGAAGCTCAGAATCTTACTCCTCACGAAGTAAAAACTATTATAACACGTGCCGGCGAGGGAGCCAAAATTGTTCTTACCGGCGATATTTATCAAATTGACCACCCCTATCTGGATTCACTTTCGAACGGCCTTTCATACCTGATCGATAAATTTAAGGGGCAGAGTTTATATGCGCATATCAATCTGGAAAAGGGAGAGAGATCAGTGCTTGCTGAGTTAGCGAGTAATCTGTTATAATTATGATAATTTTCCGGAATAGTGATATTTTTGTATTAAAAGAAGATAAATATTGTGATTGATACTAATAAGATCTTAGTTGTGGGCGATCGTGTTCTTGTAAGACCGGAAGAGGATTTGCATAAGACGAACAGCGGTCTTTATCTCCCGCCGGGAGTTGCTGAAAAAGAAAAAGTTCAGGGCGGATATGTAATTAAAACTGGTCCTGGGTATGCCATTGCTGCGAACACTGAAGAAGATGAACCATGGAAAGAAACAAAGCCGGTGCGGTATATTCCTTTGCAGGCTACGCCTGGCGATTTTGCTCTTTTCCTTCGCAGGGATTCTATTGAAATAGAAATTAAAGGGGAAAAATATCTTATAATTCCACATTCATCTATTCTCATTCTGCATCGGGAAGATTTTTTAGAAAACTGATATGACATTTGAAAATTTTCTTCTCAACTACGAAAAAGTAATAATACCTCTCAGTAAAAAAACATCGAATGCTTATTTTGATGCTTCAATATCGGGCAAAGAGCAAGACTATAAAAAAGCTGCCGACCTTCAACTCGAACTAAGTAAGTTTCTTTCGGATAAAGAGCTCTTCGGACAGCTTCAGAATATTAAGAATAGTGCAAAACCTGATGACAAACTATTATTGCGTCAGTTTGACCATATATATAATAGTTTTTTAAGCCATCAGTTCTCCCCTGATATTCTCGAAAAGATAATCACTATTTCTTCAAAAGTTGAAGAAAAATTTTCCACCTTCCGGGCAAAAATTAACAACCGGGAAGTTACCGACAATGAAATCGATGAGATACTTGACAAATCGACAGATGAAACTCAATTAATAAAATGCTGGGAAGCAAGTAAAACGATCGGAGAAGAGATTGTTGAAGATGTTCTTACTCTTGTTGAACTTAGAAACAGTTCAGCAAAAGAACTTGGTTTCAGCGATTATCATGAGATGAGTCTGGAGATTTCCGAACAGAAAAGAACTGAAATCGATCAGCTTTTTGATGAACTTGATAATCTTACACGAGATTCATTTATTGAACAGAAAAGTAAGATGGATGATCACCTTGCCTCAAGATTCAGCATAAAAAAAAATCAACTGATGCCATGGCATTACCAGGATAAGTTTTTCCAGCAGGGTCCCCGTATTGAGGATGTTGATCTGGATGTTTATTTCAAAGACCAGGACCTCGTTCAACTTACTGTCGATTATTTTGATGGTTTGGGTCTGGACATTCGTGACCTCCTTAAGAAAAGCGATCTTTTTGAAAAAGAGGGTAAGTATCAGCATGCTTTCTGCACCGATATCGACCGCGAAGGTGATGTCAGAGTGGTTTGTAATATAAAACCAAATCAGCGTTGGATGAGTACTATGCTCCATGAATTCGGACATGCCGTATATGATAAATATGTGGATCGTGCTTTGCCCTGGGAATTGCGGGAACATTGTCATATTTTTACTACTGAGGCCATTGCCATGCTTTTTGGCAGAATGGCGAATTCGCCTGATTGGCTTGAATCAGTTGGGCTTGTTAATCAAGCGGAAAAGGCTAGACTTGCCACTATATGCTTTAACTCGTTGAAGAGCGAGCAGCTTGTGTTCAGCCGCTGGGTTCAGGTGGTTTATCGTTTTGAAAGAGAGATGTACGCCGACCCTAAACAGAATCTGAATAGGTTATGGTGGGATCTTGTTAATGAATACCAGATGCTGGCAATTCCCGAAAACCGCAACAAGCCGGACTGGGCATCAAAAATCCATATTGCTCTATATCCTGCATATTATCATAATTATATGCTTGGCGAATTACTTGCTTCCCAACTTTATCAATATATGATGATAAATATTCAGGGTAAATCCGGCACTCTCAATCCGTCTTTGTATGGTGAGAAAGCCGCTGGTGATTATTTAATACATCGATTTTTTAAATATGGCTCCTCTGTGTCTTGGAGGGAATTGATCGAACTTGCCACTGATGAATCACTGTCACCCAAATATTTCGCAAACCAATTTGTATAAGAAAATGACAAAGAAAATTGTTTTTAGTTTAATGCTTACTCTGGTCGCTGCTCTTTTTTACTCATGTTCTGAAAAGGGTGAAAAAGTGTATTCCGGTAAATCGTTTGTACTTACGGACATGAACAAAAAATCTATAACTTATCCTGACATTACAAAGGGAAAAATTACAGTTGTCGGCTACATTTTCACAAATTGTCCGGATATCTGTCCCCTCACAACAAATAATATGCGCCTGTTGAAGGAAAAATTTCCGCGGAGGGATTATCCGGAAATAGAATTCGTTTCTATTTCATTTGACCCTAAGGTTGACACTCCTGAAGTTCTGAAAAAATTTGCCGAAGTAAGGGATCTTGATTTAAATGGATGGACATTTTTAACCGGTGAACCGGCAATTATTAGTGATCTGATGCATGAAGCCGGAATAATTTCAATTCCGGGAGATTCAACTGTTACTCCTGCCGGAGAAAAAATAATTTTTTATATCCATACAGACAGAATATCAGTTATTGACAGAGATGGAATACTTGTTGAAAATTTTCCGGGAAGTTCACTCGATATTGACAAAGCTTATAGAGAGATAATTAGAATATATTAATGGAGAAAAAATGAATTTACTTTTTATTATACTATCAATGTTCCTGCAACATTCAGGCATAACAATCGAAAACCCCTGGATTCGCAATTCTTCAACCGGCACAAATACAGCATTTTTCTTTACGGTAAACAATACCGGAAAAGAAGCAGATACCCTATATGCAGCCTACGGAGATTTTGCTGAAGTGACTGAAGTACATGAGACTTACAAAAAGGGTGAAGATATGATGGGTATGAGGGAAGTCCCAATAGTTGTTATCCCGCCTGGATCGAAAGTTGTTTTTAAGCCCAGGGATCTTCATGTTATGCTAATTAAACTCACGAGTGATGTTGAAAAAGGAATGGAAAAAGAGGTTATACTAAAATTCAGGAAAGCTGGAGAGATTAAAATCAAAGCCCCTGTAAAAGGCATGGAAGCGATGATGATGAAGCATAAATAAGATAATATTCGTGGCTGGATGCCAAATCCAGCCACGAATATTAATATCTTATAAATTAATTATATCATTATAGATAATAATAGCCATTAGTAAAAGAAGTAAAACCATTCCAGCATTCTGTATCGCAATCTTTAATTTCAGCGGCAATTCCTTTCTGATAACTCCTTCTATTAAAATAATGACAAAGTGACCGCCGTCCAGAACCGGGAAGGGGAAAATGTTTATTATTGCAAGACTGAGGCTAAGAAGCGCTATGAAATTGAGAAATGCGGTGATACCTCTGCCGGCAGAATCTGCTGCAAATTGCGCAATTTTAACCGGACCGCCAAAAGTTTGCCCGAGTTTTGCATCTCCGACAATAACCCTTTTAACCATCGTCAGTGTAAGTCCTGTATAGGAAGCAATGTTATTAAAACTTCCTGTGAAAGATTCAATTAGGTTAAAAGTCCTGTATTCAAATTCTCCTGAATAAAAATCGCTGATTCCTATACCGATAACACCTTCGATCGCCGGAGTGACTGAGAGTGTGAGAGTATCCTTATCACGCTGAATCTTTGCCGGGATAGGCTTTTGTTTGTTCGTCGATATAATCGCTGTAACTTCTCTGCTTGTTGAAACTGGTTGTTCATTTAATGCAATAAATATATCACCTGATTTCAAACCAGCGTCCATTGCAGGTGAATCCTTGAGCACTTCCAGAACGTATGGTTTCGTTTTACCAATTGTGAGGAAAAAAGACTCCTTCGAGGCTTCCGCTGCATCTTCATGTTTAATACTGAGTTCCGATTCAATGCCGTTTCTTTGTACAACGGCTTTAATAGTGGAACCATGAGAATCGATAAGCATTTTCTGAATGATATCGTCCCAGAATTCTACCGGTTCACCATTTATTTCTTCAATAATATCACCAGAACGGAAACCTGCCTCGTATGCAAATGAACCATCTCTTACATATCCGATTTCTGTTGATTTTATTACTTGTTTGCCTTCAAAATAATTGATTCCGGTAAATATAAAGATTGAAAGCAGCAGATTCATTAGAACACCGCCTAATATGACGAACAATTTCGCTGGTGTTGATTTTGAGCGAAATTCATTCTCAACTGGCTTAGAATCTTTGAATTTTGTGTCTAAACTTTCGTCAATCATGCCTGCAATCTTAACATACCCGCCAAAAGGAAGAAGACAGAAACGATAATCCGTATTCCCTTCTCCATCAAAATCTTCAGGAAGACCTCCCCAACTGAATCCGGTTAATTTATTCCATCCAAATAATCTTTGTCCAAATCCAATCGAAAAGACATCGACGCGCATTCCTGTCATTTTGGCTGCAATAAAATGTCCGAATTCGTGTACAAACACGAGTACGACAATTGTCAACAGGAACCATAAAATATAATCCATTAAATCTCCGTTAGTTGTATTTACTTATTAAAAAATTTCTAGTTTCTCTATCAATACTGAAAATTATGTCAATATCAGGATTCTGACTAAGAGGCATATTATCCAGAGCAGCTTCAATAACCTCTGAAATGCGGTCAAAAGATATTTTCCCATCCAAGAACAAATTAACAGCAATTTCATTCGCGGCGTTTAATATACAAGGAGCCGTACCGCTAAGTTCCAGACAATGGAATGCGAGTTTTAAGCATCTGAATTTTTCCATATCCGGATCGTAAAAGGTCAGTTTATGCAGTTTGGAGAAATTCGTGTTCACATAGTTGCTTTCAAGTCTTTCAGGATAAGCCAATGCATATTGAATCGGAAGGCGCATGTCGGGTAAACTCAGTCCCGCTTTTATCGATCCGTCAACAAATTCCACCATTGAATGAACAACTGACTGCGGGTGAACAATTACTTTTATCTTTTCTCCGTTGAGATTAAAAAGCCATTTTGCCTCAATTACCTCAAATCCTTTATTCATCATAGTCGCAGAATCAATAGTGATTTTATTGCCCATCTTCCAGTTGGGGTGGTTAAGTGCCTGTTCAACCGTAATATCCCTGAATGTCTCTGCCGGGGTAGAATGGAAAGGTCCTCCAGAGGCAGTAAGAATAAGCTGCCTGACATCTTCAATTCTCTCCCCTGCCAGACATTGATAGATGGCGTTATGCTCTGAATCAACAGGAATTATCTCAGAACCATTTTTCTCTGCAATCGAAGTGATAATCTCTCCTGCAACAACAAGTGTTTCCTTGTTTGCGATTGCTATTCTTTTTCCTCGCTTCACCCCTTCAAGTGCAGGAACCAATCCTGCAAAACCAACTATTGAGAGCAGCATAATATCGTAGTCAAGTTCGCCCGCAGCTATCCGCAATCCGTTTTCACCGACAAAGATGTCATTTTTCTTTCCAAACTTCTGCCTCAAAATTTCAGCATCGTTGTCATTTTTTACAACCACAAATCGGGGGTTAAACTTTGTTATCTGTTCTGCAAGCAAATCAAGATTATTATGCCCTGAAATACATTCCAGACTGAATTTTTCAGGAAATCTGCTGATCACATCAAGTGCGTTGACGCCTATGCTGCCTGTTGAGCCGAGAATAAGTACTTTTTTCAATATTATGGAGGTGTAATTGTTTTAGATTAATTAAAAATACAGCCTGTGTGTGATTGCGAGAAGAAGATTTATTATCACAAGAACGTTAATTATCTGGATAGTTTTTTTTACTTTTGAAAAATTTTCGGCGATTAATTCGGCATTACTACCGCTGCTCACTGAAATCCTCAACTTTTTTGCCGATGGAATTAACCTTGAAAACAGAAGAATAAGAATAAAAACCATCAGAACCTGTTTTGTTGTCAACCAATGATTCGCAGAAAACTGAAAAAATTGATAAGCCATATTGTCTAAAACCAGCCACACACCTGTTAGAAGAATTCCCATAGAACCAATTATTCCATAAAGATTCACAAGTTTAAGATAAGCTGAATATGCGGCTTCCTGATTTTCGCTTTTCGATATATTTTTTGATAGTACTGATTCAGCAATGATCCCTGACAACCAGATTCCGGCGGCCAACACGTGCAGCGTAACGACTATAAGGTAAAACATCAGACAACTCCTGACTTGTTTTTTATTTTAATCAATAAAACTTTTTAATACTTTTTCGAAATATGAAAGATCCGAATCTGATATGCTGAAAGTAACCGTATCAGCAAAATTATTGAGTACAATAACTGAATTTATACTCGTATCCTTTTTCTCAAGATCGGCAATTTTTTTTGCGACACTTTGATTTAAAAGTCGTATCTCCTCATAAATATTTTTAAGATCACGGAATTCCCAATCAGGTTTCCGCCCACGTTTCATTTTCACAAACTGGGCGAGGAGATATGCTGAGAAAACCCGATATTCAGTTTCCTCGATCGAGGAAAATGGCAGATGAAACCTGACGAGTGCTTTTAGCTTTCCAAGAACAGGACATCCGGATGTCGGCATAAGCACTCCGAGAAGACTTCCAACACCTGTCTGCACAGCCGCTTCCTTAATATACTGACGCTCATCTGTAGTAACCGTTATTTTTACCTGCTCATATGAGGCAGTATCACTAAAAAACGTTATGACATCTTTCAGGTTTACTGCAACAGGACAATACTTATATATATCCCGATCAAGCGGACAATGGGGGCATTGAAAATTCTCCATTTTCGTCCATTCCGGAGGTAAATTCCGGTCAGTCCGGATTACCGTCAAAGTTTTCGGTTCAATAAAAACATCAAACTCCTTCTCCACTCCGCTTGGAAAAGAAAACCTATAATTGATTTTCATTATTTCCGATTTTTTTCCATAATCAGCCATGGTCACTCCGGCAACTGGTTAATTAATCAGCTTTCCCGAAAAATTTATTCCTGATAAGCTTAAATAACTCAACTACAAAAAGAACACTTGAAGAAACAACACCCACCATAACCCAATCGCTTCCGCTAAGCGGAACACTGTGAAAAGCCGCCTGGAAAATATCAGAATATATTACGATAAGGGTAAAGAGAATAGAAATTAAAATGCTGAGAAGCAGGGGTTTATTTCCTAATGGATTCATTGTAAGTGCAAGTTCATCAAATGAACGGCAGTTTAAAGCATTAAAAAGCCTTGAGAATATTAATGCCGCAAAAAACAATGTCGATGCATGTTTGGCAGAATAGCCGGCCGCATCTGCCCACATAAATAATCCCATTGTGACTATTCCAATCCACAATCCAATGCCAACTGTCATCTTCAATGGTTCGCCGTACATTATTCCTTGTTTTACATTTCTCGGCTTATGATTCATAATGCCTTTTTCCGAAGGTTCGACACCAAGGGCAATTGCAATAAGCCCATCCATCAGGAAGTTGATGAATAGAATCTGAACCGCCATTAATGGCAACTCTGACCCGATAATCAGGGCAACGATCATCGCAAAAACCGTTCCCAGGTTTCCACTAAGAAGATAAACAAGATATTTTTGAATATTCAGAAAAATACTCCTGCCTTCTTCAATCGCTGCTACTATTGAAGCAAAATTGTCATCTGTGAGTATCATTGCCGAAGCTTCGCGACTCACATCAGTTCCTTTAACACCCATTGCCACACCAATATCCGCCCGTTTCAATGAAGGAGCATCGTTTATCCCGTCACCTGTCATCGTCACAATGTTTCCCTTCTTCATCAGGGATTCGACAATTTTTAATTTATGCTCAGGTGCTATTCTTGCATAAACTTCCGTGGTGTCAGTTACTTTATCTATTTCTGCATCAGAAAGATCAGAAAATTCAACACCTGTGATAACGTCACCGCCTTTAAGAATCCCAAGTTCCTTTGCCACAGCAACTGCAGTCACCTTATGGTCGCCAGTGATCATGATTGGTTTGATTCCAGCAGTATAACATTTGTGAATAGCCTCAAGCACCTCCGGACGCGGAGGATCAATCATACCAAATAAACCAGCGAAAACCAGCTTGCTTTCAGTGTTTTCAATGCTGAAATCGGGCTGAGTTTCACGATAGCCTACACCAAGTACCCTGAGCGCTTCACTTCCCATTGAATAAGCTGCATTAAGGATTTCATCCCGATCCTCATCGCTAAGAGCAACAGTGTTTTCACCGTCAAAATAATGTGTGCATGAATCCAGTATTATTTCCGGGGCGCCTTTACTGTATGAAAAAAACGAACCGTTTTCCCGGGAAACTGTTGTCATTCTTTTTGTCTCGGAATCAAAAGGAATTTCAAAGACTCTTTCGAGATTATTTCTTTCCTCTTCCCATTTAATGCCGGCTTTGGCAGCGGCAACAACGAGAGCCCCTTCTGTGGGGTCGCCAAGAACCTGCCATTTTCCTTTAATTTCTTTTAAAGCAGTATCGTTACAAAGATTTCCTGCTTTCAATAAAAGCATAAGAGCTTTATCAGTTTCAGGCTTGAAATCAACTCCGTTGTGGCTAAAGTAACCGGTCGGCTTATAACCAATCCCGGAAATCTCAATCAATTTTCCGGCGGCAAATACTTTCCTTACAGTCATTTCATCCTGAGTAAGGGTGCCGGTTTTGTCCGAACAAATTATATTGGTGGAGCCGAGCGTTTCCACTGCCGGAAGTTTCCGGATCAAGGCTTTGCGTTTGACCATTCTCCTGACGCCCAAGGCAATTGATATCGTAACAACGGCTGGAAGGGCTTCTGGTATTACCGCTACTGCGAGTGCAACACCCCAGATAAACATCTCGACTATTTCGTGATCCCTGAGTACTCCGACCACGCTCATTACGGTGGCAAGAATAATGGCATAAATCCCGATATTCTTACCCAGCACATCAAGATTTTCCTGAAGAGGCGTTTTTCGTTTTTCCGAATTCTGCAGTAATTTTGCGATCTTTCCGAATTCTGTGCGCATTGCTGTCCCTACTACGAGAGCTTTACCGCGCCCATAAGAAACAGTTGTGCCGGAAAAGAGCATGTTTTTTCGGTCGCCAAGTGGAATATTATTCCCTTCAGCAATATCTAACCGTTTATTAACTGGTAATGATTCACCTGTAAGTGCTGATTCAATTATTTTCAGGTTATTAACTTCTATTAATCTGCAATCTGCAGGAATCTGATCCCCTGCCTTAACCGTGATAACATCGCCGGGCACAAGTTCAACGGAGGAAACTTTTTTCTCCTCTCCATCCCTGAATGCTGTGGCAAATGGGGCAGCCAGTTTTCTCAATGCATCCAGCGACTTATTAGCCTGATATTCCTGAATAAATCCAACAATTCCCGCAAGAACAACTATAATGATAATAGCGATTGCCTCCACAACCTGACCTATCAGCACTGAGATAACCGCGGCAATAATCAGAATTACAATAACAAGACTTTTAAACTGTTCTAATAATAATGCCCAGGGGGATTCTCTCTCTTCCTGTTCGATGATATTTTCACCGAATAATTTGAATCTTCTTTTTGCTTCATAAGTGGTGATTCCATTCGTCTGGGATTTTAATGCCAGGAGAGCTCTTTCAGGACTGATTTTATACCAGTCATCTCGACCTGAGTCAAGTTCCATCTTTGGGGATTCATCCATATAATCTCTTTCCAAGTTTTAGTGTTAGCGGTTTACAGCAATTTCACAAATTTATAAAAATAAAAGATTAATCCGGTAAATATTTTGACACTTTATCAAATATTTGGAATATAATTACACCAATACACAAGTGTTATTATGATAACTAAAAAATCAGCGAAATCATTCAATATTGACAAAAATAATTAACGATAAAAGTATTTAAATGACTTTCCCGAAAAAGAGATTATAGGGAATAATTCCGGATCAGATCTGGGAACGAATTATTGAATTCTGAAGGCGAAAATGTTCCGATGTCAATTTGCCGGCATCGGAACTAATTTCGCATACATACCATGATTTGCGGGAGGAATAAATAACAACACGGGATAAAATATTTCCGCTTTTCAAAATTTCATACCCAATACAATTTTTGTCATTTATTCTGAATTTTATTTGGTTCAAAAAAACTAAATCAATATTCGATTTTAATGCTTTTTTTCCTTTCAGATGTATAGAAGCAATTTTTTCAAGTTGTTCCTCTTTTTCTTCAGCCAAATCTCCTGAAGGAAGAGAGATTTTTTTAACTGTTAGTAAATTAGAGTAGGATTCATCAGCAATCCATATTTGAAACATTTCGGAATTTTGATAGATAAACCACCCTAAAGGCAGATCAACGCTTATATCATCATCTGAGGAAAAAACTCTTTCTATGGATCGATAATCAACAAGCCCGTATGGGACTTCAGATGTTGTGGCACAACCTCCAAGCCAGAAAAGGAGCAGCATTAAATTCGATAAATTAAGGGCAGGAAGAAATCGGCTTATTGTCCAGTCCTCAAAAATCTTGTTTCTTCCAAAGTGAGAATCAGCGAAATTCTGTGGCTGTCAGGAAGTCTGTCATTCTCAGCGCGATTCATTCTGGCAAATGAATAGTCAATATTCAGCTTTGGCAACCTTACACCGGCTCCCACTGTAAACTGTTTCACATCGTTATACCCGCCTCTGATTGCAAAGAGATTCCTGAAATTATACTCAAGTCCTGCGTGCATATCAAAACTTACCGGGCCGACATGAAAATTTGAGGCGAACCGGCGGTTCTCGAATCTGACATCAAAATCGAGAGCAGGAGTCAGAATTCCACCAAGTATTTCGTAATTATAAGCGGCGCCTATTTTTGCGGTCGGAGTAACAAGCTCGGTTCTCCCGGTGCTCCAGGCTACCATTGTTGTTGTCACATCCTGAATATTGGCTCCGAGGAAAAAATTATCGAACGGTTTATAAACAGCACCAAAGTCAAAGCCGATTCCCATTGCGGAAAATTCGGCAATATCCCTGCGAATTATCTTTACGTTTGCTCCCCAGTAAAAATCTGAAGAGGAACGTTTTGCAAAAGAAATGTAAAAAGCCCAATCGGTATTATTGAATTTCGTTATACGCGAAGGGTCAATTTTTGCTCTTGGATTTGTTATATCGTAGATTACCTCTTTTGTAACGATATCAATAAGCGCATTTCGAGTATCATCAAGGTCATCCACACTTAAACGGATGACACTGATTCCGAATGTCATATCATCTCCGTATGGCAAAGCAACGGCCCCATAATTATAGTTAACAAGGTTTCCAAAATGCTCTTCATGCATAAGTGAAATCTGAGGATAGTTCATATGAGCAAGTCCGGCAGGATTCCAATAAGCCGATGTAACATCCATCGAAGAGGCAACTTGTGCCCCGCCCATACTCATTCCCCTGCCTCCGACACCGATCGCCATAAATTCACCGGCATATTTGGAGAAAACCACCTGTGCGTTAATCGCTGAAGATAGTATAATGATACCTAAAACAAATTCTCTTATTTTTCGGAACATATATAATTCCATAGTATTGTTTTGCTGTATTTGTTATTTTTTAATATGCTGTTCTGATAATTTAATAAAATCAATTCAAATTAATAAGCCGGAATATGGGAAAAAATATTGACCTTAACTTTTTAAATGAAACTGCCGATGGAGATTCTGAATTTATTACCGACCTCCTGAAGAATTTCAAAGATGATATTTTGCTTTTCCTTAAAGAACTTGAGAATGAAATTAAAGCAGGGGAAAAAGCCAAAGCAAAACGAACTGCACATAAAATTAAACCAATGTTCCTTTACGTAGGAAACGATGAATGTTCAGAAAAAGCCGGATACATTGAAAAGAACATCGAAAACTGCAACCTTCCGGATAAAATGCTTGCGGAAGTACATTTCCTTATCCAAAAGTCAGTACAGATGATTGCCGAGATAGATGAGTATCTGAGTTATAAATAGCTCAGATTATTTTTAATCTTTTCATCAGATCATTCCTGTATGACCCGCCGATAGGGATAATTGTGCCTTTGATTAATAGGTTTCCTTCCTGTATATCATTAATTTTATCAATATTAATGATAAATGACCGGTGAACTCTTAAAAAATTAGGAAAGTTAAGGTTTTGTTCAATTGCTTTCATGGTAGAATAGACCGTGAATTTCTTTTCAGAAGTATGAATAACCACATAATCACCCAATGCTTCAACAAACATAATATCTTCACTGTCTAATTTTACTAATTTACTATCGACCTTAATGAAAACATTCTTGTCCTCCCTGATTGGCTCGGCATTTTGAGAATCCTTTTTCTCAACGACTTTATTCACAGCTTTAAGAAATCTTGGGTATGAAGGAGGCTTGAGAAGATAATCGGCCACTTCATATTCAAATGCTTCAACAGCATATTTCTCTTCTGAGGTGATAAGAATAATCTGGGGAGGGTTGTGCAAAGACCGGATAAGTTCCATACCGGTCATTTCGGGCATCTGTATATCCAGAAAAATAATATCAACAACATCCTTCCGAATAGCATTTGAGGCATCAATTGCATTGGAAAAAGCACCGGCGAATTCAAGAAAATCAGTCCTTTCAATGAACTTCCGGATTATTTCTCTGGACATCTCCTCATCATCTACAACAATGCATCTCATTCAGGAAATTCTCTTGTTATGAATCTAAATTTAAGCAAAAAACTAATTTTATCAACGGTAGTATTTTTTTGTTTTGCCTTTATACCCCGCCCCACATATTCAAAGTACTCGTTCCAAATAAGCAATAAAATGCCGGGGGAGTTGCAGTGTCTGCTTTTTGCGACAATATCGCCAGTGGCTAGGATAATATTTACATATTTATTGAAAAATATTAAAAAAATTATTGTTTTTTATTTTGAGGGTATTTGTTTTTAAGTGTGTCTTATTATATTTGAGGTTATATCTTATTCTAAATTATTTTATAATAAGATGATAGCTGTTTTAACCAAACAAATCAATCATTCATAGGAGAAAAACCATGAAAAAACTCGCAGTTGCTGTATTCTGTGTACTTTTTGCTACCTCTGTATTTGCGCAGTTCAAATCAACAAATTCCACCCTTGGCGCTGTAGTAGGTTTCGGCGGCAGCGGATTAAATGGCACCGGTGCGATTCCCATAGGTGCAGAGTACATGTTTTACTCTCTGAACGACAATGTAAATCTCGGGATTTATGCCGGATTTGCCTCATCATCTGAAGAACTTAATTTTGGCTTTTCAAAAGGAACCTGGACTTACACAAACATCCTGGTTGGCGTTTCAGGAGCTTATCATTTTTCTTTAGGTGAAAAATTTGATCCATTTGTTGGACTTTCTCTCGGTTATAATGTCGCTTCTGCTTCATGGGAATGGGATGGCGCCGCTCTCGGAGCCGAACCTTCTGCAAGCGCTGGTGGAATATTCTACAGTGGATATGCCGGATTTAATTACTGGATGAGCGATAGCTGGGGATTCCAGGTTAGAGCCGGGTTGTTGCCTTATGTCGGCGTTGGCGCAATATTTAATATGTAATTTTGTATTTGAAATACTATACATGAACGGCGCCACCTGGCGCCGTTTTTAATTTATATAGCTCCATTCTCTTTTTGATTTCCGATCCGTTTATTCATCCCTGATTGTCTCCCATTTTATTGTTATTATTTCCTAAATTTACTGGTTAAATGAGTTTGTTTTTGTAAAATATTTATGATCTGAGGTATAAAATGAAATTTTTTCTCGTCACGATCACTTACATTGCGGAAAATAAAACAATAGAAAAACTTCGCCCGGAACACAGAAATTTTCTGGATATCGGGTATAGCTCTGGTAAACTCTTACTCTCCGGTCCGATGATATTTTCCAATGGAGGAGTTGTTATTGCTCGAGATATTTCGCTCGAGGCTATCCAAGATTTCTTTAGTTCTGATCCGTATCTTAAAGCCAATGCCGCAGAATATACGTTTAAGGAGTTCAACCCGGTTAAATTCAATCCAATTATTGAAAAATGGATAAATAACAACGGCAAGTAGTTTAATTATTAACTAAATATGGTTAATTTTTAGTGTTAATATCTCTTCAGGTGGTAAAATGACCGAACCGAATGTTTCTGTCTGTATTCTAATTGATAAAAAGATCAAATTTGAACTTTACGGCGATTATGCGGCAGATGGCTTTGATAAAATTTTCAGCGGCGAATTCACAGCAATTGCTGATGAAAACGGCAAAATCAGGATTGATTCTGATAAATCATCTTTCACAGTTGAAAATGATATCATATTTGCAAATTCTGACCCGGATGCCGATTCATTCCTCATAAAAGATGTAGTTATAGGCATACAATTTCACTGGGAGAAAAAAGAAAAGCAGAGATTTACTGGCAGTTTGCAGCTTTTACGGGAAGGAGATGAAATTTATGCTATAAATATTGTGCCTGTTGAAAATTATCTAACGAGCGTAATCTCATCTGAAATGAATGCCAACAGTTCCGTTGAGTTTCTGAAGGCACACTCGATTATATCAAGAAGCTGGCTGCTCGCTCAGATTGAAAAAAGATCTGAGATATCATCGGCAAAAAAATCCTACCTGTCACATTTCGACAGCAGTGGAGAGCACATCAAATGGTACGACAGAGAAGATCATGTTTTATTTGATGTTTGCGCAGATGACCATTGTCAGCGATACCAGGGAATCACTAAGCTCTTTGCTCATAATGCACAGATTGCCGTCAGTGAAACCCGCGGACTGATACTTGAATATGAAAACAAAATATGTGATACACGTTTCTCCAAATCCTGCGGAGGTATTGCAGAATCTTTTGAGAATGTGTGGGAAGATGTGAAACATCCTTACCTTTCCAAAATTATTGATTATAAATTTGAACCTGAAGATTATGACCTGAATCTTAAAAACGAAAACGCCGCTGAAAAATGGATACTCTCTTCTCCCCCGGCATTTTGCAACACAAAAGATCAGAAAATTCTTTCACAGGTACTTCAGGATTATGATCTGACAACAACTGATTTTTATCGCTGGGAAGTTGTTTACACTCAAAAAGAAATTCAGGAAATTTTACTGAGCAAATCCGGTTTTGATTTCGGCGAAATTATCTCCCTGACTCCAATAGAACGAGGAGATTCCGGACGTCTTATTAAACTTAAAATTCATGGCACAAAAAAAACTCTGGTCGTTGGAAAAGAGCTTGAGATAAGGAAGTTTTTATCCCGTTCACACCTTTATAGTTCTTGTTTTATAGTTAAGACTGAAGAGATTGAAAATGGTATCCCGGGCAAATTTATTCTTTCCGGCGCAGGTTGGGGACACGGAGTTGGATTGTGCCAAATTGGCGCTGCGGTTATGTCGGACATGGGTTTTCAATTCGATGAGATTCTTCTGCACTATTTCAGAGGCGCAAAAATCAACAAAATTTATTAATGTTGTTTTCGTATTCCAGCTAAAATGATAAATATACTTATAATCTTCACCGGCGGCACATTCTCAATGAAAATTGACCCTGAAACCGGTGGAGCTGTTCCGTTTTTTCATGGCTCAGAACTTCTTGGAATGATTCCCGAAGCGTCTGAGCTTGCATCTTTATCAATATATAATTTCGGGAATTTCCCCGGTCCTCATATGACACCGGGAAAGATGCTGGACCTCTCATTCAAAGTAAAGGAATTGATCGCTGATGAGAATGTTGATGCTGTTATTATTACTCATGGCACCGATACCCTTGAGGAAACCGCTTATCTTATTGATCTGACAGTCAGTACAACAAAACCAATTGTAGTTATTGGCGCGATGAAAACAAGTTCTGAACCGGATTGGGATGGGCCTCTTAACCTGCTAAATGCAATACATATTTGCCAGCATCCTTTCAGCAGGAAAATGGGTACTCTTGTTTGCCTTAATGGAGAAATAAATGCCGCCAGCGAAGTGACCAAAACACACACCGAAGACATTGAAACATTTCACAGCCTCGATTTCGGCTCCCTGGGTTTTGTTGAAAGGGGGCAGGTTGTATTTAACAGACTGCCAAGAAAACTTGAAATACTTGATACAAACAAAATAAACACGAATGTTGACCTTTTGAAGGCGTATGCCGGGATGGATGATAAATTATTCAGATTCTGTGCAGATTCCGGGATCGACGGGCTTGTTGTTGAAGCAATGGGCGTTGGAAATGTGCCGCCGCAAGCTTTTGACGGAATCAAATATGTCAGGAGTAAAAATATCCCGGTCGTTCTGGTCTCAAGATGCCCATCAGGAGAAACTCTTGATATTTACGGATATTACGGCGCAGGAAAATGGCTTAAAGAACAGGGTGTTATTTTTACTGATTATCTTAATGGACAAAAAGCCCGCATAAAACTAATGCTTGCACTTGGGATTACAAATGACCTGGAAAAATTAAGGCAAATATTTGAGAACTGATTTCAGTCTATTCCGTCGATTTAATGATTCGTTTTAGCGGATTTCTTTTAGCATAAATTGTCCGTCAACAGATAAATAGATAAACTCAGTCTCAAGCCTTTGCTGACCGCTGATAAAATCCACTGATACTTTTGTGTCTCCCGGTTCCGGATAATCTTTAACCACACCGGTTATCTCAAACCTATCGCTAAGCCTTACAAATCCATGGATTTTACTCACAAGCCACATAGCCGCAGTGTTATTTCCCTGTTCTGTTGTTCTGGTTGAACCCGGCTGAGCAGCTCTCTTTGCAGCCGCATCATCGTAAATCAGTTTTGCTGCAGATTTAATGTCATTATTTTCTCCGTACCTGATCAATACTTCTGTTGTATTGTAAGCAGCTTCATCAAGCTGGGCATAGTTTTCTGAGAAAAAAATAATGCAAAGAAAAATTATTACCGGGATTTTTCTTAAGTATATCATATTAATATGTAAAATGCTTGATCATTTCACCTTTGACCCCGATCTCGGTCATAGCCTCTATACCGATCTGAAGATGCAGCTTTGTGAATTTCTCGGTAACCATTCTGTCTGATTCTTCGGTTTTAACCCCATCGGGCATAACGGGCATATCCGAAACAAGAAGAAGCGCTCCCCGCGAAATTCTGTTTACGTAACCCGCGACGAACATTGTTGCCGTTTCCATATCAATCCCGATTGCGCCAAGTTTTAAGAGATATTTCCTAAAATCAGTATCCCATTCCCAGACTCTTCTGTTAGTAGTATAAATAACCCCGGTGCGGTATTCAAGATTTCTTGCCACTATTTTATCAGAAACAAATTTGTGTAATTTGAACGATGGCAATGCCGGAACTTCAGGAGGAAGATAATCGTTGCTCGTACCCTCGCCTCGTATAGCAGCAGTTGGCAGAATAAAATGGCCGATCTCCGTGGAAGCCTTCAGACCGCCGCATTTGCCTAAAAAAAGAGCGCCTTCGGGTTCCCGGGCAACGAGAAGATCCATTATTGTTGCAGCATTTGCTGAACCGATTCCAAAATTGATTATCGTGAGCCCGCTGCTGTTAGTCGCTGTCTGCATTGGTTTTCCAATACCCATCACATCACACTTAAACTGCTCTGCAAACATCTGAACATAATTTGAGAAATTTGTAAGGAGCAGATAGTCACCAAAATCTTCAATTTTTGTGCCTGTGTACCTGGGTAACCAGTTTTTTGCTATTTCAAGTTTAGTTATCATACTCATAACTTATGAATTGTATGTTTTTTTATAATCTTATCCACAATAAAACTGAAACCATAACCTATTGCCCATCCGATCAAAGCGCCGGCAATAATATCCGAGGGATAATGAACCCCGACATAGGTTCTTGACAAAGTTACAAGAACTGCGGCTGTCAGCAGTCCTTTGGAATATGCCGGATAAAGCCTAAGAAAAAAAAGTGCAACGGCAAAATTGTTCACGGCGTGAGATGAGGGGAAAGAAAAAGAACCTGTGCAGCCCGCAAGAATCCTTGCATCTTCGAGAGCATTACAGGGACGTATTCTTCCAAAAAAATCTTTGAGTACAAAACTGTTTAACTGATCTGAAAAAGTAATTAGAACAATCGCCGTTATAGCCACAATCCGTCCTTTCTTTCCGCCTTTAATAAGCAGGATCAACCAGAAAATCAGATAAACCAGATACCAGTTTTTTACTTCTGTTATAAATGGAAAAAATTTGTCAAAAAAAGGATTGGCAATCGTATGATTGATCAGATAGAAAAGCCATAAGTCAATCTGATAAAAAAAATCCACCATTAGTTATTCGTTTTTATATCAATAATATGCATCTAAAATACACAAATCACAGCATATTCGGAATTAATGCTGCTGTAGAATGAATTAAACACACCTCAATTATTTTTGCCTGTAGTCCGAAAGACATTCACGATAGTATTCATAACTGTGATGATTTAGGGATCCCTTTATTTTATTTTCGAAAAAAAAGGGCTGCCGAAACAACGGCAACCCCTATACTTAAAGGAAAGAAATATTAATTATAGTGTCGTAAGTACTTCACTGATATGTCCCAATGCCCAGTCAATCTCTTCTTTTTTAATTACAAGAGGAGGTGCAAAACGGATAACATTTTCATGTGTCTCTTTACACAAAATTCCGCGTTCTTTTAATGCCTCACAAAATCTCCTTGCACCTTTGGCTTCCGGTTTAAGTTCTACTCCGATAAACATACCCTTGCCCCGGACTTCTTTAACATGTTTCGAGGGAATTGCCGCCAGGCTTTCGCGGAAAAAATTTCCCAGTTCGAAGGATTTCTCGATAAGTTTCTCTTCGATCAGCACTTTCAGTGATTCTCGTGCAATTGCGGCACCAAGCGGATTCCCTCCAAATGTGGAACCGTGGTCACCGGGGTTAAAAACTCCGAGGACTTCTTTTTTTGATAAAACAGCCGATACCGGATAACATCCGCCCGAAAGCGCTTTGCCGATAATCACTGCATCAGGCACGATATCTTCGTACATAAATGCAAAAAGTTTTCCTGATCGACCAAGTCCCGACTGTATTTCATCAGCAATAAAAAGAATATTATTCTTTTTGCATATATCGTAAGTTGCCTTCAAATATCCTGCGGGAGGCACAACAACACCACCCTCACCCTGGATAGGTTCGACTATAAACGCTACAGTGTTTTCAGTAATTGCTGCTTCGAGCGCCTGACTATTGCCATATTCAACTATTTTAAATCCGGGTGTAAATGGACCGAATCCATCACGATACTGCTCCTCTGTTGAAAAGCTAATTATTGAGATTGTTCTGCCGGCAAAATTGTTTTTACATGTAATAATTTCTGCTTTATTTTCCGTAACTCCTTTAACTTTATGCCCCCATTTCCTCGCGGCTTTTAACGCCGTTTCGACTGCCTCAGCACCGGAATTCATCGGGAGCGACATTGGGTAACCAGTAAGTTCAGATAATTCTTTATAGAAAAAGGGAAGCTGATCATTCCTGAATGCCCTGGAAGTCAGAGTTACTTTTTCAGCCTGTGTTTTTAATGCATTAATAATCCTTGGATGACAGTGTCCCTGATTTACGGCTGAGTATGCCGCAAGGCAATCAAGATATTTTTTACCTTCGACATCATGTACCCAGACTCCTTCAGCCCTTTCGATAACCACATCGAGTGGGTGATAATTATGTGCTCCATACTGTTCTTCTAAATTGATAAAATCCTTTGCCGACATAAAATCCTCATATTGGAAATGTTTTGTAATAATAAAGAAACTGAGTTCCTAAAATATTAAAACTGACCCATATTTTATAATTATTATATATTTACCAATGGATTATTTTCCGTTTTGGCGGAAGATATTCCATCTATTTTTTTAGGATCAACACAATGAAAATAATAACCCAAGAATTATTTTTTGACACTAAGGGTAATGATCATATCCTTGATATCACCATGGATATTAGCGTCCTGCTTAGAGAAACCGGACTTCGGGAAGGAAGTTTACTGATTTTTATCCCGGGAGCTACTGCCGCAGTAACAACTATTGAGCACGAACCAGGGCTTTTAATAGATTATCCCGCTTTTTTCGAAAAAATTATTCCCAAAGAGGGAAAATATTATCACGATGAGACCTGGCACGATGGTAACGGACATGCGCATATTCGTGCTTCTCTTCAAGGTCCGTCTTTAACAATTCCTTTTTCAGAAGGGACGATGTTGCTCGGAACCTGGCAGCAGATCATTCTATTAGATTTTGACAACAGGGAGCGTAAACGCCGGGTGATCGTGCAATTTACCGGACTGAAATAGAAAAGAATCCTCTCCGGATCAATTTCTTCCTTTAATAGCTTTGGCGGTATTTGTTAAGCAAACCGATTTTACTCGGACCGCAACATTGGAAAAATTTAGTGTCATTCATTCTGGTTTACAAAGCTAATTACTGCTTCAAAAACCATATCAACTGTAAGTTCTCTGATACACTTGAACTGTGTATCTGTTCGCGAACAGGATAATGGCTTTGGTGAATAAAAAAAGCAGGGTGAACAAGGCAGATCAAGAGAAACAATTGTGTGAGGCGACTTCCATGGATGAATATAAACTGGATTAGTCGGACCAATAATAGCCACAGTTTTAAGACCGAGTGCCGCTGCGGTATGCATCAGACTGGAATCATTCGAGACAAAAACATCACATCGCCGCATAATGGCAACTGATTCGTTAAAGCTGCGTGTTTTAACATCGACAACCTGTTTGCTTCCGGATTTTTCAAGAATATATTTTCTTAGTTCTTTTTCTTCCGGTCCCCCGAAAAGTAATACTTTTAGTTTTTTTTCTTTGGTCAGCCGATAAGCAAGTTCTGCAAATTTTTCCGGCTCCCACCTGCGTTTGATATGATTTTTAAGAAGAGAGCAGCCGGGGTGAAATCCAATAATTTTTTCTTCCGGATCAGGATTTAATGAATTATAATAATTGTCTGCTGAGATTGTGTCTGCATAGGTTGAATTGATCCTAAGGGACGGGATATCTTTCGTGCTTTTATTAGTAAGAAGGTCCACCAGCCGGACATTCTCTTCAACATTATGCAAAGAGTCTTTCTCAACTACCCTTTTGTTATTCAAAAAACCCAAATTAATTATGTCGCGTCTGATATACCTGACAGCGTAACGGGAAGAAGCCCCGATCATGAAACTGATGGCATTGTACTCCAATCGGTTCGAAGGATAAACGTTTATAGTTGCCCGGTACTTTGACCGAAGTGAAAGAACAAATCTTAGTGATTTGAACGGACTTTCTTTGATGAATTCATAAAGAATAACTTTATCGGCAACATTTAAGGAAGTGAAAATTTCTTCAGCGGCTTTATACATCACTAAAACATGAATTTCGGCTTCAGGCATTTCCTCCCTGAGTCTTAAAAGTGCCGGTGTAAACATCAGGGCATCGCCTATTCCTGAAAGTGCGATAGCGAGAATTCTCAATTTTTAGTCCGTCTCAATAAGAAAGAAGCTGTCCTTTTAAGGGGACAGCTTCCTGATGAATTAATACATGCCTTAAAATACATCCTTTAACAAAATCTGATAGATACAAATTTAATTAGCTGATTTTGGCTCCGGCACACTCATCTGCCCTTTGTTAAGCTCAAGGCTGTCGGATTTCAGCATCGAGCGGTAACGGTTCAGCAGCATTTTTACAGATGGGTCATTGGGCGCTACAGCGCTGAGTTGTTCCAGAAGATCAACCAGCTTGTCATATCTTCCCTGTTTTTCGTAAAGATCTTTTAAGATCGCAAAGGGCTGATATCTGTCAGAAGGAACAACTTGTGATGTATTATTTATATTTTTCTGGGCTTCAACCTCAACATCGGCGGCAAGTTCTATGAACTTATCAACGGCACCTGCGCTATAATAAAGGTTTGCCACATCATAGAGCAAACGATAATCAATTGAAACATGTGACCTTGGAATTTTTTCTTCCATTTTATCCAATGTTGCGATGGCTTTATTTTTTTCATTTGCATCATAAAGATAATAGAGAGTCAGTCTAAGGAATGAATTCCTATAATTCTGTGATAATCTTTCATGATTTTCATCAAGGAATACTGTCGGATCATTGAGTCCCCTGAATTTGAAGCCCGGAGCATAATCCTTTGTATATCCATCAGGTTCATCAAAGAGATTTGCCCTCATAATTTCAGAATTAATTGACTCGTAAAGAGATTTACTCTTAAAAGGCATAACCCTGTATGCAAGCCCCTCCATCATGAGGTAATCACGTAGTCCGATTTTACTGTCCTCAGAACATGTTACAGCGAAATAAACCGGACGTTCCCACTGATTCTGGCGGATAATATCGAGTACGATCATGTCTTGTACACGAATAGCTCCGTACTGCCCATAATTAAATGTGGGATCCATTCTCCAGGTAATGGCGCCTTTATTTACAATTGTTGTATCTGAAATACTATTTGCCGCATATACTTCGGGTGGAACAGGAACTGTCATCTCCCGCGCTTTCCATTCGGAAGGACGCATTCTGCTTATAGTTGCATCATCATAGGACATTTTTACAGCAAGGCTGTTATACGGGGATGTGTTTTTCAATTGTTTAATGTACCAGTCTGTATTTAGCAAACTTAGGTTTGCAATTCTGACATCACGTCTTACGCCTTCTACATCCTGAAGATACCATAATGGGAATGTATCGTTATCTCCGTTAGTGAACAATACTGCATTCGGAGCAACACTTTGGAGCATATTATAAGCATAATCCCATGGGATATGGTTATTTGAACGGTTATTTTCAGAATAATTGGTTGCAAGCATTCTAACAGGAATTAATGCAAATAGAACAACGAGAATAAGAGAGGCGGCTAATTTCTCACTGCTTTTGCCTTTCAATTTCTCGGTGACCAGATCAATTATTCCCCTGGTCCCTAATGCAATCCAAAGTGAGTAAACAAAAAATGCACCGACATAGAAATAGTCTCTCTCACGAGGCTGGGGCTGCTGCTGGTTCTGATAAAACGCCGTCAGATAACCCAGAAAAACAAACATCATTATAAACACAGATGCCATTTTCCAGTCCCGCCGGAAATGGTAGAAAACTCCGAACAGTCCTATAATAAAGGGGATGCCCCATAACTGTCCCCAGTTAACTCCCTGATCCTGCACGGTTGATACTTTTCCGGCATAATTCCAGAGCAGATACCGGTGGAACATATGTCCCATCTGATAGCGGAGAAGGAAATCCAGATCGCTTGAATAATCCGTATAAATTGCCTGCTGATGCCCTTCCTGTGTAAACCGGCGTTTGAATGTGGGAAAATCACCATATTGTTCGCGGTTAAGATAGGAAACGACCTCTGAGAATGTTTTGGGAGAATTAAGATTTATTGGTGTATCCTGATTTGATCTGATAATAATCATTGAATACGATGTAAACCCTATCAGCACAAACAAAAAGCTTTTAAATACAAGGTGAAGTGTTTGCCTGTCTGTCTTATTTGTCCAATATATCAACCAGAATAATAAAGCAAATATTGCCGCAAGTATAAGAATATCAAGAACGATATTGTTTTTGCCAAGTGATGAAATAATATTCGGGACATATTTAACAATTCCCGGATAAGTCGCAATCAAAGCAATACCGCCAAATATCATTGGTAGATAAAATGAATTACGTGCAAAAACCCGTTTGTAAAATGCACCCATTATCACGAGACTTATAAAAAGAGCAACCATAATAAACCGCTGATCAACTTCTTTATAGAGGTCGTAAGATGGCGGAGTGGAATCTGTCATTACGTACCACATTCCCAGAGAAATAAGCAGGACTACTGCAGCATGACCCAGAAAAATATATGCTGTTGCTTTGAGATTCTCTTCATCGTTAACATATTTTCTGAACATAATTATCATTACGATAGGAACTATAGCAAGTACCGCCATTAAGTGTACGCCGATAGATAAACCAATCAGATAAGCGATCATTACGATATACTTTTCATTATCCGGTTCATCTGCTTTCTCATTCCATGTGATAATCAACCAGGTAACGATTGCAATAAAAAAAGTTGATGTGGCGTAAACTTCCGCTTCGACGGCATTGAACCAAAAAGTGCTGGCAAAAGCCAGTGAAAGTGCTCCAATTGCAGCAGAAAGAAACGTTGCAAAACTTTCGAAGAGGGAATCGGATTTTTGGTCTTTATACTGCAAAATTACTTTTACCGCTATCAGGTAAGTCAATAATACCGTGAAAGCACTTGCTAGTACGGACACAGTATTTACTCTGAATGCGATATTCTCGGCAAAAGGTATCATTGCAAAAAGCCTTCCCAGTAACAGGAAAAAAGGTGTTCCGGGAGGATGTGGCACCTGCATATAATAAGCTGAAGCTACGAATTCACCACAGTCCCAGAAGGACACTGATGGCTGAACAGTGAAAAAGAATACAAAGGCGGAAATGAAAAAGACTCCGGCTCCTATTATTCGATGTAAAAGTTTTTCGGACATTATTTTCCTCACAGTGGGCAATTAAATGGCGCTCCCTTCAGAACGAGGGATTTACAAAATAAAAATCGGGTATGACAGGATATTACTGATTATTATCAGCGTTAGTTCCCGGCACTTTTTTGAAGAACTTGTCAAGATCAGGTTTTAGCCTGTTTAAATGATATTTCTCAAACATTTCTTTCAGAATATTGAGAGATAACTTATCAAGTTCTTCCTCATCCTTGTGGCGTTTTAAGAACATTGTATAATTCTTTAGTTCACCGGGATTGAATTTCTTCTCATACCTGCGCAAGAATTCAAAATATTTTATCTGTTCTCGGTAACTCATTCCAAAGAATGATTGTTATTTTAACAAAGAAATATAAATATTTTTTACAACACATTAGGATAAAATGTTCTCAAATCAATCTACTGCCGTTTACTCCGGTGGCGATTATGTTGTTTCGATAATATTACCGACCTATAACCGGGCTTCACTATTAAAAAGAGCCGTTGACTCAGTATTACAGCAAAATTATTGTAAATATGAGCTTATTATTGTCGATGATGGAAGTACCGATAATACTTTTGAAATTATTCGGGATTTGCAGAAAACATACCCAAACATCAGATATCTGCGACATTCAAACCGTCAACTTCCATTATCACTAAACGCAGGACTTTTAGCTTCTGTTGGTGAGTTCGTTACTTTCCTGGGAAGTGATGACGAATATAAACCAGAACACCTGGAAAACAGGATCAGCTTCTTTAAGAACGACCCTGATCTTGACTTTATTCATGGGGGAGTTGATATTATCGGCTATCCTTTTGTTAAGGATAAGTACGATCTTTCAAAAATGATACATGTTTCAGACTGTGTTGTAGGCGGAACATTTTTTGGTAAACGTTCAGTTTTTCTGGAAAACGGCGGCTTCAGGAATATAAAATATAGTGAGGATTCTGAGTTTTTTGAACGAATTAAGGACAGATACCGTATAAAACGTGTGAATCTTCCCACTTATATATATTACAGAGATACACCTGATTCGATATGTTCCACAATTGTTTGATTATATCGCGTATTTTTCAATAATTTCCGGGGGGATACGTATTGCTTTTCCTGTATTCAGAGAAACCATTGTGTAATCAACATAACCCTCTGCGGATATTTTTTTAGTCTCCTTATTAAGAATTTTGAAAAGTACCCGGCATTGCGCCCCGCTGAATGATTCTAATCTTGTTCGGACTAAAACACGGTTGTTTAGCCTGATCTGCCTTCTATATTCAATGTGTGCAGTTGAAGCAACCCAGCCAAACCCCATCGCAATGAATTCTTCCATTGATAATTTATAATCTTTTGCCATCTGGTCATATCTTGCCATAAGAAGATAATCGAGATATTTTGAATAATGAACATGATTATTCATGTCAATATCATCCGGCCGCACTGTTATTTCAGTTTCAAATTCAGTGTACATAATTATTCTGCATTTTGATAATAATAAATTCTTTAAAAAGACTCTTAATAACAGACACTTAAAAATATTCACTGTTTTTGTGAATTAATTCATTTCAAGTTGTGTGTTTTAAGATGTATTTCTTTAACTCCTAATTTTTCCCCAGAATCTTAAAATACTCTGCGCATTAAAACCGTGTTTCTTTTTGAGAATACTGAGCGGGTAAAAAGTTCCACGCCAGTGAATGCCGCCCTCAACTAATACCTTTGTTGTAGCATGTACCTGAATCAGCATGAAGAACAAACAACCCGCCCAGAATAAAACAAAATAATATGCGGAAGCATTCGAGAACCTCCTTGTTGAATTAAAATAAAGGAACAGTGAAAGAAGTCCGAGAAAGTTGATCAGAAAAAATACATCCGATAATAAAAAAAGTCCCGCGAATGGAAAAACAGTTAATAATAATTGCGGGATAATTGTCAGAGCCAGAATAAAAGGATTATAGTTAAAAGCCGCAAAAAAGTTTTTCTGCAATCCCCGGTACATCTCGGCAACACCCGGGTACCATTCGACAAATATTTCACTATCGGCAAAGATAAATTGCTGATTGAATCCCGATTTCTTAACAAGTTCGCCCAGTTTAAGATCATCATCCGGATAATTCCTGATTTTCGAGTGTCCTCCGATTTTCCTGTAAACACTGGTCTTTAACAAATTAAAAGCCCCGACCCCAATTGATGCCGAGTACTTTTTGCTGGCAACAAGCCAGGGCTGTTTTGCAGCCACAAGATACATTGCAAATATCGATATCAGAAAAGATAGTCTGCTGCTTTTCGATACTGCTTCAGGTGCTGCCGCAAGGTGATCTGTCCCGGAAATGTTAAAAAAATACACGGCTTTTTTCAGGGAATCTTTGTTAAAAATCACATCAGCATCTGTAAATAGTATATGCTCGCCTGAAGCAGATTCAGCCCCCTTCTGCAAGGCATAAATTTTACCCAGCCACCCTTCCGGTAAAGTTTGGATATTCAGGATTTTAATCCGATTACTATTATTTGTAAAAGATTCTATTTCTCTTAAAGTGTTATCTTCGGAGCGGTCGTTAACTACTATAATTTCAATGTTTGGATAATTATTGTTTTTCAGGGATTGAAGAGATGCTGCAATTGTATTTTCTTCGTTTCTCGCCGCTATCACAACACTTAATTTCGGAAAAACAAAATCCTCCGGAACAACAATTGAGCGTAAGTTTTTTATCTTCCTGCTCCCGATAAATATTACAAACAGACCAACGATGAGCGTAACTGCGGAAAGGACAGCAAGAAATTGGAGAATCGTCATCATTTTTTTGTGCTAGTTAGGAAAGAATTAAAGTATTTGCTATGCAAGCGGGTAGGTAACGACAAACTCTGAACCAAAACCAAAACGGCTATTTACCGAGATTTTTCCGCCAAGAATTCGAAGAAATTCTTTCGAGAGCATCAGCCCCATCCCGTTACCCTCTTCTTCTTCAGTTCCCCGTGTTGTACTGTGTTTGTCCAAAATAAATATTTTATCCAGATTTTCATCTTTAATGCCAACGCCGTTGTCTCTGACTGATATAATACAATTTTGATGAGATTTTTCTATTTTAACAGCTACTTTCCCGCCTCGGTATGAATATTTAAGAGCATTCCCAAGAAGATTATTGATCACTTTTTTCAGCATTTCAAAATCAGTATTTACCTGGAGTGTCTCCTCAGCAAAATACTCGACTGAAATTTTTTTGGCTTCGAAAAATGGTCTTTTAACGGTTAATAAATCACTCACAAGTTGGTTAACAACAATTTTTTCGAATTGGAGTGAGTATTCTCCGGTTCTGATTCTTGCCCAAATCATCAAATCATCCAACAATCTGTATGAATTCTTTGATATTTTCTCGATACGGTCAATAAACAGATCTCTGTCGTGTTCATTGAGTTCGCGATATTCATTAAGCAGAATTTCAGAATAAGATATTATCGGGGAAAAGACATTTCTAAGGTCATGTGCAAGCAGGGAGAAAAATTTATCCTTTTCAAGATTGGATTCTTCAAGTTTAACGGAATACCTTTTGATTTCATTCTCTGCCCGAATCCTTTCAGAAATATCCCGGCAGCTAATGAGAATCATTTTTTTACCCCTTGGCGAAATAATGTTCAGTGTCATGTCCACCGGAACATCGCCGGCATCTTTTGTTCTGAGTTTATGATATGTTAAAACTGAGCCATAAAACTTCAGCTCATTAAGCAGATTCTCAGATTTGATGTCCTCACCAAATACAATAAAATCAGTATAATGACGCCCAATAATCTTGTTTTGCTTTAATCCAAGAAAATTTTTGCAGGCGCTGTTTATTTCATTAATGATGCCTGTTTTACCATCGAGAATAAAAACTATTTCTTCACCATTTTTGAAAATCTTATAGTATTTGTTTTTTTCAGTTGAAACGGTCGAAAGTTTTTTTCTAAGGGCGGCAACCTCTTCTTTTAGGCTGATCATTTTATTAGCTGACATATCAACTGGAACTTCTTGCTTTTTACTCATTATTTTGATCAGCCTTATATTATCTCACATCTCTAATATATTGTTTTTATCAAAAGAATCAGGGATCTGACCACTGCCTAAAATTAATTTCACAATTTTAAAACCCGGATCAATTGTCAGTTTATATATGCTGTTCCCATTTGCCCATACGGAGACGGGAAGTAAAATCACCTTTTCGCTTCCATCGGCTGCTACTGCCGTAAGTTTTACAGGAACAGGCACATTTCCAATTTTCTCGATTTCCACGTTGTATTTGCCATCAATATATTCTGAATTTTTAATGCCCAAATCCGGATAGCCCTGTTCAAGAAACCATGGTTTCCAAAACCATCCCAAATCTTCTCCGTAAACCTTCTCGAAACTGAAGAAAAAGTCATAGGGGACGGGATGTTTTCCATTCCAGCTTTTCATATAAAAATGCAGACAGTCTTTAAATTTTTCCTCCCCCATCATATCATGGAGCAATCGGTAAGCCACACCCGGACGTGAATAAGATGCATTACGATATGACTTTCCCGTTACAAGGTAAGATGGGATTATAGGAGGAGTATCTTCTTCAGAACCGGCAAATTCTTCATAACCTGAAATATTATTCTCAATTGGAGATCCGCCCTCCCTGATCTGATATTCGAAGGGAAGCATTACTGCCCAGCCTTCATCCATCCAGGCATATTTTCTTTCATTAATACCCATATAGAACGGGAAATATGTATGCGTAATTTCATGAGATGTAAGTCCTGCGGCACGACTTCTGTTCTGAGTGGATCCATCATTAATAATCATCGGATATTCCATTCCGCCAGAACCGTTAAAAACTGTCATAGAAGGATAGGGATATGGAACACCGGGCATTTCTTTTGATAAAAACTCTATCGATTTTTGAGCAATTTCAGCTACCTCATAAAAATCTTTCGATTCAGGGTTATAAGCTGCCGAGACAATAGCTATCCTGTCATCTGATTTATCGGGTTTAAGAGAAGTCATATCCCAATAATAACTGTTCGAGGTTCCGAAGGCAAAATCCGGGACATGTTCCGCTTTGAATTTCCATCGATTTTTACCATTTCGTTTTGTTATGCCGCCGGATTCGTAGTCCTCTTTCGCAATAATTCTTATAACTGTATCTGAAACCGAAGCAACTTTCATCCTGTCAACAAATTTACTCTCAAGAACTTCATCTGCATTCTGTAAAAGCCCTGTTCCCCAAACGATAAAATCATCAGGAACTGTGATCTCAACATCATAATCAGAAAAATCATTATAGGTTTCAGTATGCCCCTTGTAATCAATCATATCCCAGCCATCAATGTCATCATAAACAGCCATCTGGGGAAACCAGTATGATATAAAGTAAGACGAATCCTTATAACTGCCCATCCTTATGCCCGACTCTTTCGGAACAGTAAAACTCCATTCAGCTTCTATATTAATTGAACCACCGGCTGGCAGAGTCTCCGGCAGTAAAGCAATTAGATTCGTCCCGGCTCTTCTAAAGGAACTTTTACCCCTGCCTTTATCTATCGCTGTTCCATTGACGCTGAGTTTTTTAATTTCAACACCGTCATGAACCGCGACCGGAGATATCTCAAAATCCCTTGTGTTCCCTTTTCTGTAAATATCCTGCTTCAATTTCAGAACGACAATCCTTAAAGAATCGGGACTGTTATTCTTGTAATCCAGCCACAGTTCCCCCGAGAGCAATCGTGTGGCAGGATCAAATTCGGCTCTAATCATATAATCAGATGAATTCTGCCAGTAATCAGGACCCGGGGTCCCTGTCAAAGAACGTGTGCCGTTTTTCACAGCATCCATATAATTGCGTGGATAATAAACTGATTGAGCCGCTGCGGCACTAACGAGTAATAAAATCAAAACTAAGGACAGAGGTTTATTATTCATCTTATAATCTCATAAAAATTTTCAGGCAATAATTTTTTGCGGCATTTCAATTTTTGCAAATGCCTGTTCAATATCCTCGATCATATCTTCGACATTCTCGATACCAACTGAAACCCGCACCAATCCTTCTGAAATACCTGCTTCCATCCGGGCTTCAGGTCCCATGCTGAAATGCGTCATGCTCGCAGGATGCTGTATAAGGCTTTCAACACCGCCTAAACTTACTGCAAGCTGAAAAAAGTGTACGTTATTCATCACTGTTTCACCTGCTTTAAATCCACCCCTTAATTCAAAAGCTATCATTCCGCCATCGTTTCTGTGTTGTTTCTTCCCGGTTTCATATTGAGGATGACTTTTTAGTCCAGGATATCGCACCCATTTCACGTACGGGCTGCTCTCAAGATATTCTGCCAGAATTTTTGCGTTTTGTGAGTGTTTTTCCATCCTTAGTGCAAGAGTTTTGATGCCTCTGTGGACCAGAAAAGAATTGAAAGGATCTATGACCCCGCCGGTCTGGTTAAGCACTTTTCGCATATCCTGATAAGTTTTCTCATCTTTTACCACAATAATACCGGCAACAACGTCAGCATGCCCGTTAAGGAATTTTGTCATACTGTGCAGAACAATATCAACACCAAAATTAAGCGGCTGTTGCAGTGCAGGACTCATAAATGTATTGTCCACAACCAGTTTCGCACCGATTCTATCCTTGATGACAGATATTGCTTCAAGATCTGAAATGTCCAACGTGGGATTTGCGGGGGATTCAATATAAATGACCCGGGTCGTATCGGTTATATGCTTTTCGATCTCTGAAAGATCAGTTGTATCAATAAAATCTGTTCTGATATCAAATTTGGAAAAGACAGTCCGTAAAAGTGTAACCGTAGGGCCATACACCGCTTTGGAACAGATAACGTGGTCACCCGCCTTAAGAAGTGAAGTAAAAACTGTATGGATAGCGGCCATCCCGCTTGCACAACCCAGCGCTTTGTGTCCGCCTTCAAGTGCTGCAACCGCATTTTCCATCGCTTCAATTGTCGGGTTCGACATCCTTGTATAAATATGCCCCTTCTGTTCACCCTTAAAAAGTGAGGCGCCATGTTCTGTGGACTCAAATTTGAAGGTAGATGTCTGGTATATGGGAGGAACGACAGGGCCAAATTCGTAATTATCAATACCTGAATGCACACAAATTGAATCCAAATGTTTGCTTTTCATTTTTAATTCCTAATATTCATAAAATAAATTAACAATTTTTTCTTAATCTAATAATTCAGTCTGCTCATCAAGATCATCTAATCCTTCAGAACCGTTTTCCGGTAAATCTGCTTCGTCCTCATCCGGAACAACTTTTGCAATATCAGCAATAGAGTCACCCTGTTTCAGACGAATAACTCTGACACCCTGAGTATTTCTACCCATAACCCGGATATCTTTGAGTCCCTGTCTGATTACCATCCCCTGAATTGTCATAATTACAAGTTCATCGTTATCATTTGCTTCCATAATCGCAATAAGATTACCGGTTTTGTCGCCTGTCTTGATTGTAAGTATTCCTTTGCCGCCTCTGCGAGTGAGTCTATAATCAGCAATATCGCTTCGTTTTCCGAATCCTTTATCGGTAACTGCAAGCAATGTAGTGGAGCGTTTAATTACTATCGCACCGATGACTATATCCCCTTTTCGGAGACTGATTCCTCTAACTCCTGTAGCGGTGCGACCCATATCTCTTACATCTTCTTCCTTAAATCTGATCGCCAGTCCATTTCTTGTGCCGATAATGATATCATTCACACCATCTGTCATCATAACTGAAACCAGACGATCGCCCTCAACAAGATTAAGAGCATAAATTCCACCGCGTCTGATATTGGAATAGGCTGAAAGCACTGTTTTTTTGATGGTGCCATTTTCAGTTATCATGACCAGATATTTGTCATCAAGGAATTCCTTGACTGAAATAAGCGCAGTGATCTTTTCATCTTTCTCTTTCTCAATCAGGTTCAATATTGAGCGTCCGCGTGAAGTCCTGCCGGAATCGGGAATTTCATGTACCTTAAGCCAGTAACAGCGCCCCTGATCAGTAAATATCATTATATAATTATGAGTTGAAGCAATGAACATATGCTCAATAAAATCCTCATCCTTAGTACCGGCACCGGTAATACCCTTGCCGCCTCTGCCTTGCCGTCTGTAGCCGCTAACCGGGAATCGTTTAATAAATCCCTTATGGCTGATGGTGACAACAACATCCTCTTCAGCAATAATATCCTCAAGAGAAAACTCCTGTGAATCATAAATGATTTCGGTTCTGCGTTTATCGGCATATTTTTCTTTAACAACAAGTAATTCTTCTTTTATGATATTTTTTCTCAAATCTTCATTTGCAAGAATATTTCTGAGTCTCTCAATATCCTGAATTACTTGTCTGTATTCCTCTTCAATCTTTTTCCTTTCAAGACCAGTAAGCCTCTGCAGTCTCATATCAAGAATTGCTTTTGCCTGTATCTCTGAAAGTCCGAAGCGGCTGACAAGGTTCATTTTAGCTGTCTCAACATCTTCGGATTTTTTTATTGTTTCGATAACCTCATCAATATTATCGAGAGCAATAATATAGCCCTCAAGCAAATGGGCGCGTTTTTCAGCAGCTTCAAGATCAAAACGGGTTCTTTTTATGAGAACAACCATTCTGTGGTCGAGATAATGTCCCATCACTTCTGCGAGTGACAACACCTGCGGAGCGCCATCAACAAGCGCCAGCATTATTACACCAAAAGTAACCTGCATCTGTGAATGCTTGAATAACTGGTTCAAAACAACAGCAGGCTGTGCGTCTTTCTTAAGTTCAATAACAATCCTCAAACCATCACGATCTGATTCATCTCTGATATTTGAAATATCGGAAATTTTACCCTCTCTGACCAGATCAGCAATCTTTTCTATAAGATTAGCCTTATTGACCTGATAAGGGATTTCGGTAACAATAATATTTTCGCGATCATTTTTAAGAGTTTCAACATTGGCTTTTGCCCTTACAAGCAATCTTCCGCGTCCTGTGAGAAACGCCTCTCTGACTCCGTTGTATCCATAAATAATGCCTCCTGTAGGAAAATCCGGAGCCTTGACAAAACGCATAAGCTGTTCTGAAGTAAGCTGTGGATTTTCAATCAGCGCTGCGAGTCCGTCAATAACTTCGCCAAGATTATGAGGCGGAATATTCGTTGCCATACCAACCGCAATACCACTGGAGCCATTGATAAGAAGGTTGGGAAGATAAGCCGGAAGTACTGTCGGTTCCTGAAGTGATTCGTCGAAGTTGGCTGTAAAATCAACTGTGTTTTTGTCCAGATCACGAAGCATCTCATCGGCAATTCTCGCAAGTCTTGCTTCGGTGTAACGCATTGCCGCTGCGCTGTCACCGTCAACTGAGCCAAAGTTGCCCTGCCCGTCAACAAGCGGATAACGAAGAGAGAAATCCTGAGCCATCCTGACCATTGAGTCATAAACGGCTGTATCTCCATGAGGATGATATTTACCAAGAACCTCACCTACGATTCTTGCCGATTTTTTATATTGTCTGTTGTGTGCCAGTCCAAGTTCAGTCATGCCGAATAGGACTCTACGGTGTACCGGTTTAAGACCGTCTCTCACATCAGGCAATGCTCTTGCAACAATTACGGACATTGCATAATCTATGTAAGAAGATTTCATTTCTTCTTCTAAGGTTACCGGAACTATTTTTTCAAAAATGGTTGTCATATTTCAATAAATTTTTCTGATTAAATATCCAAATTCGCATATTTGGCATGTCTTTCTATAAAATCCCTTCTGGGTTCAACGGCATCGCCCATCAGAATGTCGAAAATTTTATCCGCATTTGCGGCGCTTTCGAGAGTTACCTGAAGAACAGTTCTTGTTTCGGGATTCATAGTTGTTTCCCAAAGCTGCTCCGGGTTCATCTCACCGAGACCTTTGTACCGTGAAATCTGAACTCCCTTTAACAACTCTTCTTCGTTATCAGTTTTTTCGGAATTTCCATTACCGCGCATTCTTTTAAGTATATGATCTCTCTCAGCGTCATCAAAGGCATATAATTCTTCCTTGCCTTTTTTGATTTTATAAAGCGGTGGTTGTGCGATATAAACTTTTCCGGTGATTATCAGATCACGCATATGCCTGTACAGAAACGTAAGTAGAAGAGTCCGGATATGGCTTCCATCAACATCGGCATCGGTCATAAGAATAATTTTACCGTACCGGGCTTTCTCAGCATTAAATTCCTCGCCAATCCCGGCGCCAATCGCGGCAATCATTGCTTTGATCTCTGTGTGTTCAAGTATTTTGGTCAGCTTCGCTTTCTCAACATTCAGGATTTTTCCCTTTATGGGCATTATCGCCTGAAAGCGTCTGTCCCTGCCCTGCTTTGCAGACCCGCCGGCAGAATCACCTTCAACAATATAAATTTCGCAGTGTTCTGGATCATTTATTGAGCAATCCGCCAGCTTTCCGGGCAGATGCATGGAGTCGAGCGCATTTTTGCGGCGGACAAGATCCCGCGCTTTTCTTGCAGCCTCTCTTGCTTCAGCAGCGCGCATACATTTTTCGATTATTTTCTTGCCAATTGAAGGGTTTTCTTCAAGAAATTCAGCTAATTTTTCACCTACAATAGTCTCTACCGTAGATTTAACCTCACTGTTTCCAAGTTTGGTTTTGGTTTGTCCCTCAAACTGAGGTTCGAGCACTTTTACTGAAATTACCGCTGTCAGCCCTTCTCTGAAATCATCGCCCGTGAGTCCGATTTTACTGTTTTCTTTAATCAGTTTGTTCTTATAGGCATAACTGTTCAAAGTCCTTGTCAGCGCACTTTTAAACCCAACAAGATGAGTTCCGCCCTCCGTTGTGTTAATATTGTTTACATAGGTGTGGATGTTTTCTGCAAAAGTATGATTGTATTCAAAGGCAATTTCCACAGGAGTATCATCTCTTTCACCTTCAATATAAACCGGCTTGTGAAGCGGCTGCCGTGTCTCATCAAGGTACTGGACAAATTCCCTTAACCCGCCTTTGAAATGAAAATTGGCGTTTTCACTGGTATTATCATCTCTTATTTCAATATTGACATCTTTGTTAAGATAGGCAAGTTCGCGCATCCTCTCAGCTAATATCTCAAAACTGAATTTTGTAAGCCTGAATATTGTGGAATCGGGTTTAAAGGTAATTTTAGTTCCGGATTCGTTCTTTTTTGCACTTCCGATCTCCTTTACAGGATACTTCGGATTACCCCTCTCATACTCCTGCTTATAATGCTTTCCGCCTCTCCATACTTCGGCAACCAGCCATTCTGAAAGTGCGTTTACAACAGAAACGCCCACTCCATGAAGTCCTCCGGAAACCTTATATGAGTTTTTATCAAATTTGCCGCCGGCATGCAGAACCGTCATTACTACTTCAAGTGCTGAACGTTTCTCAGCAGGATGCATATCAACCGGTATACCTCTGCCTCTGTCAACTACGGTAACACTATCATCTTTATTTATCTGAATAAATACATAGTCATTAAATCCGCCCAAAGCTTCATCTATACTATTATCAACCACCTCGTTAACAAGGTGATGGAGACCTCTTGAGCCAACATCGCCAATATACATTGCCGGACGTTTTCTAACGGCTTCAAGCCCCTTTAATACATTAATATTATCCGCAGTATAATTTTTCTGCGCCAGTTCTTTATTATCTACCACTTCACACCTTAGAGTATATTACCTTCCGGTAAATTTAATTGATTTAACTAAATCACATTTAAAGAAAACATTTATTTTATTTATTAATACCGCCTGTCTAAATTTTAATTCACTTCTCCAAATTGAATTGTCAACTTTTAGATACAGTACTGATTTGACAAATTTTGTCGGTTCAGCTATCGATTTTAATTCAGGTATTATTTCATGAAATTTTGCAATAACCTCATACTCCCGAGCAACTTTTCTCACCCCGGAAAAGTTTTCATCAGCGCTGATTATTTCTCCCAGACTTCTTGAATCATGCGGCATAATTTACACTTCCGTTATCAACATTGATAATCAGATCCGCATGATTATGCACCAGATGACTGAAATTGGGAAAATCAGTGAGAGTAATAAATCCCTGCCCTATTTCCTGCATAAAACCACTAATTCTTTGGGCGCGGTAAGCATCCAGATCGCCGAATATATCATCCATCAAAAAGACAGGAGATTTTCCGATTTTATCTTTGAGATAAAAGAATTCCGCAAACCGAAGTGCTATCTGAAAAGATTTGTGCTGACCTTGTGAGCCAAACTTTCTCAAGTCCCTGTCGTTAATAAAAAACACTGCATCATCCCTGTGGGGGCCCACCAAATTAGCAGCCCTCCTCAGCTCATCAGTCCGTGATTCTTTGATTGCTGAAGTGAACCTTTCAAAAATCTTATCCGGATCAGTCTCTCCGAGAAAATCATACCGTATCGAAGGTAATTCAGAATTCTCAATAATCCTTCCATATGCCGGAGTGAAATAAGAAATAAATTCTTTGAAAAAACTAATTCTGTGTTTAATAATTTCCGTTCCTGCCAGGACAAGATTTTCAGTCCAGGCATCCAGTTCTCTATAGAGGGAAGATGATCTCTCTTCCAGTAGTCTTTGCAGCAGCGCACTACGCTGCTTAAGAATTTTATTATACTCCAGAAGAAATCCGAGATATGTAAAATTTGATTGAGAAATGACCGAATCAACGAATCTTCTTCTCTCAGACGGGGAACCATAAGTAATTGATGAATCTGATTGTGTGAGCTTAACAAACGGGAACTTGCCAATCAATGCAGAGGCTCTGTATATCTGTTTGTCATCAACATAAATTTCTTTTCGGGCGGTATCATTTGAAAAAAAAACCCGAACTTCGTTCTTTACCACGTCCCGGAATACTCCGGAAATATTAAAAATATCTTCACTGAAATTAACTGCTTCTGAATCAGCCGAACCATTAAGACTTTTTGATGTACACAAATAATAAATGGCTTCAAGTATGGTGGTTTTTCCCTGCCCGTTGCCACCTATTATATAATTAAGTTTTTCCGAAAATTTAATCTTAGTGTTTCTATGAAGTCGAAAATTTAACAGTTCAACAGTTTCAAGCACCATTATTAATTGTTTAGCCTGATCGGCATCAGAAGCAACATAAGTTCCTGATTTTCCTTCCGATCAACCGGCTCTATTATCACAGCCTTATTAGGAGTATTTATCTTAAATAAAAGTTCGTTATACTCAACTGAATGAATAAGCAAATCATTAAGCAGTGTAGCATTAAAGCCAATTTCCATTGGATCGTTTGAGTAAGAACATGGGAGCATCTCTTTAGCTGAATTTCCAATATCCATATCCTCTGCTGTTACCTGCATTGAATCACTCTCAAGGAAAAGTTTGATCTTCCGGAGATTGCCGGAAGTAAACGGAAGCAGCCTTTTGACAGTATTTAGTAATTCCCGTGTATTAAGCTGAAGACTCATCTCATTCGAAAGTGGGATAACTCCAGCATAATCAGGATACTTTTGCGTTATCAGACGACCAATAAGTTCTATGCCAGGCAAAACGAACGACACAAAAGATCCGGAAAAACTGATTTTAACCTCATGGTCCTCGAGGACTTTTGTCAGGATAATGAGAGCTTTTTCAGGAACAACATACTGAGCGGCATCTTCAAATGCGAGATCACGTTTAAGATAATTAACCAAGCGGTGACCATCAGTTGCGACAAAACGCATTCCGTCCTGTGAAAAATCAAAAAGCACCCCGCGGAGCGCTGCTCTGACTTCTTCTTTGCTAATTATATAAACTGTTTTTTCAAGGATATTTTTTAGTTCCGTTCCCTTTATGGCTATAGAGAAAGGATTGTTTTCCTCTTTTGGAAAATCCGGAATCTGCGGATATTGAGCATGGTCAAGACCTGCAACTGAATATTCTCCATTCCTGGTTTTAATCTGAAGTTTAAACCCATCTGAAATTGTAATGTCGAGAGCTGTATCCTGCAAGTTTTTTATCACGTCATAGAGTAGTTTTGCCGGAGTAAGTATGCTGATATCAGAGTCGGCCTCCACCTGCAGAGAAGCCCTGAGGACTATTTCGAGATCAGAACCGCTGATAGTCATCAGACTATCTTTTATTTCGATGGCGAGGTTCTCAAGAACAGACATAGGAGTTCTCGTGGGTACTGCCGGAATGACTTTTGAAAGAACTTTTTCGAATTCAGTACTATTGACTTTAAACTTCATTTTTTACCTCATATCAAACATATAAATATACCAAAAAAGCCCATATTTTTCAATATTTTAGTTGTGATACCGATGTTCAGGCTGGAAGGTTCTTTGACCGGTTGAACGAAGTTTGATTAACGGCACGTTCACACCCCGAGATTATCCGTCATAATTTAATGATTAGTTCAGAATCTGATTTTTTTTAAGATCTTTTCTATGTGACATTTTTACAGAGGAATCGTCACTGCGTCAATTAATACCTTCGGCTATCGAATTCCCGGACAAAATAAATCGGACTTCTTATCCTCTGTATTGACCTGTGTTCATTTTTGTCTTATTTTTAATTTCGATCATTTTAAGTTCGTACATTTCAAAAAAAATAAATAACAGGAGAGTATATGAAAAAAATTCAAACCGTTTTGTTTGTCCTTCTTTTCGGATCGCTCAGCATCTCTGCTCAGGAAGGAGGAATGGAGGAGCAAATGAAAGTCTGGATGGATTATCTGACCCCGGGAAAAGTCCATGAAAAAATGCAGAAAATGACGGGTGAATGGAAAACTACCACTAAATTTTGGATGGCTCCGGATACCGAGCCGATGGTCTCTGAAGGAACCGCTAAATGTGAGATGATCCTCGGAGGCAGATACAGCCTCACAAAACATTTTGGCACATCTTTCGGAATGCCAATGGAAGGCTGGAGTATTGAAGGTTATGATAAAGCATCAGAAGAGTTTACAAGTATATGGATCGATAATCTGGGCACCGGTACCGCTATTTTTAAGGGCAAACTGAGCGATGATGGAAAAACGATTAATTATACAGGACAGATGGTTGATCCAATGACTAAACAATACAATGAGTACACAGAAAAAATTACTTTTGGTGACGACAAAAACGTGCTTATGGAAATGTATTTAGTGGTTGAAGGAAGTCCTCGGGTTAAGATGATGGAAATATCAATGAAAAGGTGATATACTCAAAAATTTATTATTGGGCAGGTGAATATTGAGCCTGCCCGTAATATTTTATTTTGGTATTGTTGGAAAATCAGATTTTTCAGATAGAACCGGATATGTACTGCATTAGTTCATCAATTACAACCTGTTTCTCCTCAATCACTGCCTTAACAATATCGCCAATAGAGATAACTCCCAGCAATTTTTCACCATCAACTACGGGCAGGTGACGAATTTTTTTGGAACTCATCAGGGACATACATTCTTCTATATTCTTATCCATAGTAATCGTAATAATGTCGGGAGACATTATATCCTTTACTTTAAGTTCTGCCGAGTTTTTCCCGAATAGTTTTACTTTGCGGGCGTAGTCTCTTTCCGAAAATATTCCGGCTAATTCTCTGCCATCGAGAACAAGCAATGCACCAACGTCTTTATCTGCCATCACCTGAAGGGCTTCAAGGACTGTTGAATCAGGTGTAACAGAGAATACCTGTCCGCCTTTTTTATTTAGAATGTGTTGAAGAGTTTTCATAAATCCTCTGTGTTAATAAGATATAAAATCCGGTTTAAGTTATGAACTATTTCGGATAAAATCAACTGCATCCGGAATCATTGAAACGGATGAAATCTCAAAAAAAACATCAATTTAATTTAAGCCTGTGCTTCGCAAACAATAAAGATTTCGCAAATAATTTGTGCTGTTTTCAGAATATTCTTATTTCTGACGAAATCTCAATCAAAAAAAACAGATTGTAACAATTTGGATTGTTTTTCTCCACAGATTCTTAACATCAGCCATTCACCCCTCCTGGGTTTTTTCCCATTCTACTGAATTTTTGCGGAATAAATTGTACGAGTCAAGCACTCTGGCAGAAAAGGCGTCAGTGGCGGCGATTTTCGAAATCACCTTCTCACTGAGTTGTCTTAATATAATAAGAACATCTTCAGGGAATTTTCGAATATCAACACCCTCCGATTTCATTTTAGTAAGATATTCAGAGTTTTTCGCCTCGAACATCGCGAGAATATTAAAATTAGCGGCATCTGCCGCAACAGCTATTATTTTCTGAATTTCCTCAGGCAGAGACTCATAGGCGGTTTTATTGACAAATAATTCCAAAACTCCCGTAGGCTCATGCCACCCAGGATAATAGTAATATTTTGCGATTTTATGAAAGCCCATTAGATAGTCGTGATAGGGGCCAATCCATTCGGTAGCATCAATAACTCCGCGCTCAAGGTTTGTGTAAATCTCGCCTCCGGGCGAAAGTATTGCTGTTGCGCCTGCTTCACCGATAACTTTTCCACCAATTCCCGGCATCCTGATTTTAAGTCCTTTCAGATCATTAACCGTTTTTATCTCGCGATTATACCAGCCGCCAGTCTGAGCACCTGTGTTGCCGCAGGGAAATGGTATAATGTTAAAATGCGAGTATAGTTCACGCCATAAATCGAGACCGCCTCCCTCATAAAGCCATGTATATGTCTGGCGGGTGTTCATTCCGAATGGGAGTGATGTGAAAAACTGTGCTGCCGGCGCCTTACCAGCCCAGTAATATGCTGCGGCGTGCCCCATTTCAGCAACCCCCATGCTAACTGCATCAAAACTTTCGAGGGCGGGGACTAATTCTCCGCCGCCAAAAACCTTAATCTTAAGTTTTCCACCTGTCATCGTTGAAACATCGGCGGCAAATTTATCGGCCCCTTCGCCAAGTATCGGAAAATGCGGCATCCATGAAGTAACCATTTTCCATTCATAGGTCTTAGTATGTATCGCAGGAGCATCTTTTGAGCTGACTGATAGCTTGCAGCCGGCGGAAGCTAAGCCAACTGCTGCTGCTCCCAAACCTGCCGTTTTTAAGAATTTCCTTCTTTCCATCTCAATTGTCCGGATTATCTTTGAGCGGCTGCGATGTGAAAAAATCCCGGTAGAACTTCTCAGTATAACTGCTCATTAATTCATCAACTCTTTCAGGTGACGAGGATTTAACTATTATGCCGGCGTGGTGTTTTTTTCTAAGTTTCCAATAAACTTCGGAATCATCAAATCCGGATAGATCGGGCCATTCCTGCTTTGCAAGGCTGATCATAATGCCGCCATAATCTTTTCTCAGCGGTGGAAGTTTGTATGTCCCGTCTTCCTGATGCAATTCAATTTTCGCCCATTCTGCCCAGAGATTAATCCCGGAAGCCGCCTCTATCAGTTCAGCAAGGTTGGCGCCGCCCACTCTTGCAGATGTTTCCAAAAAATAAAACTTGCCGTCTTCATGGGCTTTAATATATTCCGAATGAGAAATTCCCTGACGTAATCCAAGTGATCCGAGTACTGATTTGTTTATTGAAAGAAGTTTCTTATCATCAGGTGATCCGCGCTTAACCGTTCTGCTGCTAAAAACTCTCCCTTCATGGGCAACTTCCATTGGAGGCAGACCATATTTATGACTCAGGGCAAAAAGAATTTCCTCATTATATATTATTGTATCGACATGATAAATATCCCCAGGAACAAATTTTTCAAGAAGATAATACGACTGCTGGTCGCCCAGTTTTTCAATAATATCCCAAAGCTGTTCAGCTTTTTCGATTTTTTTAATTCCTATTGCTCCGGCTTGAAAACGAGGCTTTAAGACATACGGCGGCGCAACTTTTTTCAAATATTCCGAGATCTTTGAATGATTCAGAATATGAACAAAATCGGGAACATTTATCCCGGCTTCACGGGCTCTCATCCTCATAGCTAATTTATCGCGAAAGTATCTGGCTGTTGTATCGCCCATTCCGGGTACACGCAGATGCTCCCGCAGCCTTGCCGCTTTTTCAACATCAAAATCATCGAGAGCAACAATCCTGTAATAGTCCTCCGACCTTGCCAAAAAACTGACGCTGTTAATAAGTTGCTCCACATCCCATTTTTTATCAATATCGGGCATATAGTAAATTTCATCGAGACTCTCGCGGGGCCAGTCAGCATCCTGAAGGCTCTGGGATGTCACAAGAATAACTCTGGCTCCCTCGCGTTTAGCCTGACGGATAAATTCCTGTCCTTTTTCATAGCTTGAGATACAGAGAATAGTTTTTTGATCTTCTTTCATATCGCTCTCATATTTTATTTTATATTAGTAATATAATTGCTTTTATTTTTGTGTGGGATTATTTAACAACTATGACCTCTTTTAGGAGACAGGCAAAAATTAAGCAGCAATAAGCCTCAATCAGAGCATTTTTAATTTAATGTTTTTTTTATTTATATACGCAAGTAAACATATCAAAATTAAAAACTTAAAAGTTTAATAGCAGGATTTAATAATTTTATAAGTGGGAGTTATAATGCAGAAAGAAATGATCCTTGAAAAACAGAAACAGGCAGCAGATATTCTAAAAGAAAAAAACATTGATCTCTGGCTTACATTTGTGAGAGAAACCGGAAACATCAAAGACCCTATGCTTGAAATGATTGTCGGGACAAACGCTACGTGGCATTCAGCATTTATGATCACCTCAAAAGGTGAAAGAATAGCTATTGTCGGTTCATTAGAAGTTGCCAACATGGAATCGGTTGCAACCTTTCCTGAGATTATTGGTTATCTTAAGTCTGTTAAGGAAGATCTTGTTAATACGCTTAAACGACTTGATCCCAAAACGATTGCAGTTAATTTCTCAAGAAATCAGCCGCTCGCCGATGGTCTCACTCATGGAATGTATCTTGAGCTGAAAGAAATATTAAAAGATACACCTTACGGTGAGAGACTTATTTCTTCCGAGGAAATAGTAGCTGCACTTCGCGGAAGAAAATCTGAAACCGAGCTTGAGTTAATGAAAGAATCAATTAAACTCTGCCTGAAGTATTTCGATGAAGTCACTAAGATGCTGACGCCGGGAATTTCTGAAAAGGAAGTGGCTGAATTTGTGCAAAAAAGAGTAAAGGAAGACGGACTCGAATTATCCTGGGAAGCAGAATACTGCCCATCTGTTTTCACCGGACCTGATACCGCGGGAGCACATTCCGGTCCCACAGATCGTAAAATCCAGCGCGGGCATGTTATTAATATGGATTTTGGCGTTAAGTACAAGGGCTATTGCTCAGATCTTCAGCGAACATGGTATGTTCTAAGGGATGGTGAAACTGAAGCGCCCCCGGAAGTTATGAGGGGATTTAATGTAATCAAAGAATCGATAAGCCTGTCAGCCGCTCAACTGCGCCCCGGAAAAATGGGCTGGGAAATTGACGAGATAGCAAGGGGTTATGTTGTCGCCAATGGTTATGAGGAGTATCCGCACGGCACTGGTCACCAGGTCGGCAAACATACCCATGATGGCGGCGGAATGCTCGGGCCAAGATGGGATCGTTATGGTAATGTACCCTATCTTCCGATCGAAAAAGGTCAGATATACACTATTGAGCCCCGGCTTACAATACCCGGATTCGGAATCGCCACAATTGAAGAAGAAGTCGTTGTAACCGAGGATGGATGCAAATTTTTATCGCCGAGACAAACCGAATTGTATTTAATTAAATAATTTTTTTGTCAGCGGTAAATAATTAATTCTGTTCTTAATTATTATTCAGTTTCTTTGATAATAATTAAAAGATTATTGACAGTTTTTCCTTTTGCTGGAAATTTATAATTTTATTCATACTGTGGAAAACGATGGAGAGTTAAAGAGAATGCGCTTTTATTTTGTTGCATTATTGACTATAGTGATAATTGCATTAGCACATACGAATATAATAACTGCACAGGGAGTTATCTCCCCGGATAAAATAATTGCCCTATTAGACAGCGCTAAAAATCACCGAGATTCAGATCTCGAAAAAGCCGAAGTCTTCGCCAAGGATGCGTTCAACTACAGCTTCCAGTTACAAAATGACTCCCTGATTGGGAAATCTTCCTATGCCCTTGGTCTGATAAATTATTTTCTGGCAAAGTATAATGCATCGACCAATTATTACCGGCGCGCATTAGAAACAAATACTATTAAAAACAATCCCTTATTTGCGTCAGCATGCTGGAATAATATTGGAGTAAATTATGATACTCAATCGATGTATCAGGAAGCAATCTATCCTTATCTGCAATCTCTTAAACTCGCTGAATCAACTGCAGATTCAACGGGTATTTTCCAGACTTATATAAACCTCGGTTATCTTTATTCAAATATTTTTCAAAACGAAAAGGCTTACCAATACTTATTTCAGGCCGAAAAATATTTTTTATCAACGAAGGATGATTACAATCTTGGACTCGTTAACCAGAATTTCGCGATCTATTATGAAAAAATATTGAATTTCAGGCTGGCTCATGAACGAAATATGATGGCGGCGGAATACTTTACAAAGGCAGGCGCTGAATCAAACGCCATCCAATGCGGGTTGAACAAAATTAGTTTTATGATGAAGGAAGGAATCTTCAATCGAATCGGGGAAGAACTTGAACAATTAATGAAGAGGATAGAGAATCTTGACAACCCAATTCTTATGGGATCGGCTTATGGTACAATGGCTAATTATTACATAAATACCGGCAGCTTTGATAAGGCGAAAGATATGTTGGCGCTTGCTGAAAATATTTATAAGGAACTTGGAGCCGAAAGGAAAATCCTTGGACTTTATAAATCCAGAATAATTTTATTTTCACACACCGGAGAGACTCAGAAAGTTATCGAAGCTGTAAATAATTACGAATCACTCGTTGAAGTAATCTTTAATTCTGAAACCTCGTCAAAATTTGCCGAGTACAATTCTATATATGAGGATGAAAAGAAAACATCTCAATTAGTAATACTGAACAACAAACTGCAAGCAAAAAACCAGATCATTACTTTGTGGATTCTTCTGAGCATAATTTTTATCGCCGGAGCAATAGTTATTTTAATTCTTTATCTGAATATCAGGAAAAAACGTAATGATTTATTGCAGAAATCTGAAAATCTGAAAATCGCAAAAGAAACTGCTGAAAAACTTGCTGAAGAGGAAAAAACGTTAAGAAGTAAAGCTGAAGAAGAAAACCGCCAGAAAAATGAAATTCTAAGTATCGTTTCACATGATCTGAAAAATCCTGTTTTTGGTGTAATCGGATTGACCGAAATTTTAGAGGAGGACGGAGAACTCAACCCCAGAGACAGAGAATATCTTCAGATGATTGGAGAAGCCGGTCAGAAGATGAAAGACCTGATCACTCAATTCCTCAATTTCAGTACTGCGGAGGGAAATAATTTTGAACCTCATTATATATCTATTGATCCGGTGATTGAAATCAAAAAAATTTCACAGGGTTTTCTTCCGGCAGCATCCAAAAAATCTCAAAATGTGGTTTTTGAATCAGAACTCTCAACTCCGGTATCCATTCAGGTCGATCCGGTACTCTTTAATGCAATTTTTGATAATCTAATCAGCAATGCAATTAAATTTTCCAAACCCGGGTACGATATATTACTTAAAATCTTCATTGAACAAGAAAAACTGAATATCTCAGTGAAGGATTTCGGTCCGGGATTCAGTGAAGAGGATAAAGTTCAGATGTTTCAACCATTTAAAAAGCTATCAGCCACCCCGACAGCCAATGAACCCAGCAGCGGAATTGGTTTATCAGTAGTTAAGCGTTTCGTTAATTTGAACAGAGCCGAAATGAGACTTAACAGCACAATGGGCGAGGGCGCTGAGTTTATCATCAGCTTTAAAATTTCGTAATAATTTTCAACTTTATTTATCAGGACAAGAATTTTCCAATAAATAAATGGTGTAAAATGAAAAAGATATTTTGTGCAGCGCTTATTTTAATCATTCATTTGCAGGCACAGGAGCTTGTTATCAACTCTTTTGATCAGCCCGATCCAGACCCAAATTATTTCCTTCAATTATCCTCTCAATTTGCTGATCCGCAATTTAGTTATATGAATTTATCTTACATCCCCGGGACAGGACATGATGGCGGCACCGGGATGACTGTTGATTATAGCGTTCATAATTGTGAGGTCTGGGGCGGCTACACAAAACTGGAGCACTGGAAAAGTGAACCTGATCTGGTTTATGACTGGTCTGAATACGACAGTCTTTCAATATGGTACAATAATGTAATTCCTGAAAGCCAATCCGGGAGAGTTCATCTGAGAATTAACCTTCACGATGTTAGTAATTCTCCCAATGGTAACAATACCTATAATGTACTTGATACCGAATATTATTACTCCTTCCATTATATCCTCGATAATGCGCCAGGCTGGCACAATATAACATTTCCTCTTGTAAATAATTATTCATGGGACGGGAATGGTTTTAATCTTACAGGATGGTCTGGAATAACCGGCAATGCAATTCTTGACAGGGATAAAATTAAAGGATTTTCTTTTGAACTCTCAATTAATGGAGGCGGGGAAGGAGACCATGTCAGCGGTCAATTTATTCTCGATAATTTCACCATCAAAAAAGGTACGCATGTTATGTATGGCAGCTTTGTAACGAAATCCGGGTGGAATCTGGTTTCGGTGCCATTGATAACCGATGATATGTCCGTTACAACACTTTACCCCTCGGCTACCTCGCAGGCATTTGAGTTTAACGGCTCTTACAATGCTGTATCTACTCTCGAGAATGGAAAGGGGTACTGGATCAAGTTTGATGGGATTGATACAATTGGAATTTCCGGCACAGCTCCGCCAAGAATAATTTTTGTTGATGAAGGCTGGAATTTGATCGGCCCTTTTTATTCTGTATTCCCGACTACAAGTATAATAACAGAACCGGCAAATATTATCGCCTCATCCTTTTTCAAATATGATGGTTCTTACCAAAGCACCAATATACTTATTCCTTTTTCCGGTTATTGGGTAAAAGTCAATTCGTCGGGCGTATTGATTCTCGAAAACCGGCTTTTAATGAGCAAATCAGATAAAGATATTGTTCATAGTGTTCAGGGAAAAATAAATATAACCGATAATTCCGGTAATTTTGCTGAATTGTTTGTTGCCCAAAGGAATTCCGGGGACTCTTATGAACTTCCGCCTGCGCCTCCCTATGGTGCTTTTGATGTGCGTTTTACCGATGGGACTTATGGTTCCGACCTGAATTCCGGAGAGCAGATTATCAGCATCAGCGGTGCAGAATTCCCTGTCCAAATTACGAATGACGGTCCCGCCTTGCGATTCAGAGACAACATCAATGGTGAACTGCTGGATTTCACACTTCTGGCAGGTCAAAAAGAAATTATCCGGGACAGCCGTTTCTCTGCTCTGCATATATCTATTGCAGAAACCCCGGTAGCATTCGATCTTTTCCAGAATTTCCCAAATCCATTTAATCCGACGACCAAAATTAAATTTTCAATATCCAGCTCAGAGTCAGGACAGTGGACAACACTAAAAATCTTCGATTTTCTTGGTTCAGAAATTACTACCCTTTTTGAAGGAATTTACGACCCCGGGATATTTGAAGTTGAATTTAATGCGGCAGATCTTTCTTCCGGCGTTTACTTCTATCGGCTGAACAGCGGCGGCAGGGTAATAACCAAAAAGTGCCTGTATCTAAAGTAAATCGTCAAAATTGTTTGCCTACAAAGTCCGGCTATCCCCGGGCTTTTTTTATTTGTTTCAATCACCTGAGGTTTCTCCGGCAATAGAAGTAACCCTATAATCATTTTTCTGCGCTTTTGGTTTTAGGCCGAAAAGCAATCGCGCAGGATTATTCCACCTGATGAGGACCTCATAAATAAGTACTGTTCCGCCGACAGTAGCTATAATCACGAGCGCAAACTTCGACCATAGCGAGATATCCCACTGAAGTATATAAAAACCGGCACTCATCATTACCGATTGATGCAGGATATAGAAAGGATATACAGATTCATTCGCATAAGTCAGGAATCGACCTGGTTTGTTTAAGTGTTTTCTTGCAATTCCGAATATTGCAAAATGAATAGCAAGTATATTTACAGATTTAATGATACCGTAGATATAGTCGGCAAATGTATAATCGGGGAATAGATCAATCACCGGGAACCATGCTGTGAACATAAGCAGCGCTGATAGAAAAAGGGCGGTTTTTATGCTCAGAGATGTGTTCTTGTCAATTATTTCCCAAAATTTATCGTTGCTGCAAATAATAAATCCAAGAATAAAAAACGTCATCGAATAGAAAAAATTATACCAGTCGTTTATCAGATCATGCGTCTCAGGCCAATCGAATGCAAACAAATAATAAACAACTGTCAGAGGAATAGCAAACAAAAAAATTCTCCCTTTGGGAGTCATATAATCCGTCAGCCGGTTAATTATTATTTTCCCCCTGCCTGACATAAAAAACATAAACAGGGGCAGGCAAAGAATACAGAACACAAACAGGTAAACAATAAACCACAAATGGTGCCAGGAGAAATTACCTGCCGGATATGATTGAAATTGAAGTACAAGTTTATAGAATTCAAAATATGAGTATTCAGCTCCTTTCCATATTCTCTCGAAATAAATCTGAGGTGGAACAACTACAAACATTCCAAAAATTAACGGAATCAGCAAACGCCTCGATCTCTCTGCTATAAATTGTAAAGGACTGCGCCGCTTCATAGCAAAACGAACCCCCATGCCGGAGACAATAAAAAGCAGCGGCAGCCTCCACTGATGAAAAAATGTTATAAATGGTGAGAAGATTTCAGAAGTTTCGTTGTTTTTGAAGTGAAAATCATAGGGTACAAAAAACATGGAGGAGTGAAAGAAAATAAGAAAGTAGAATGCTATCACGCGCACCCAGTCAATATCGTACCTTCTATCTGTAGATTCCACATAATTCTCCGGAAAATATTTGTCAAAATTAAATGAAATTCCAGAAATGTTTAAATATCAAAATGAAAATATTTATATGTCCGAACGAGTTAAGTTACTCATTACTCTATTGATAAAATAATCTTTTCAGGTTTTTGGAGCATTCTCTGCCTCCAAACATGATTTTGCTCTTAGCAATATCTGTTTGCTTAATCCTGAAGAGAATTCATATTGGTTTTCCAACTCATATTGAACTCAACCTCTGCTGTTTCTTGTCCTATTCTTTTTGTTGCTTCTCTGACTGTAAACATTTGCTCCTCAATATGTTATCTAAACTTACTCCTTTTTGAGGGGCCATTTTACACTATTTAAGTAAAATCATTTTTTTTACTTCCGAATTTACTGAGCCTTCCTGTGAACCAATTGAAATCTTATAAAAATATACTCCGCCTGCCAATCCGGATGAGTTAAATCGCACTTTGTACCTGCCCGCTTCCTGCGCGGCGCTGACCAGTTCAGCTACATTTCTGCCGAGCATATCAAAAACACTCAGTTTTACAAAATTATCATCAACTAATTCATAACCGATTGTTGTTTCAGGATTAAAAGGATTGGGATAATTCTGGAACAGATTAAAATCTTTCACTAAAATATTTGTCTCCTCAACACCTGATGGTTCGACCAGTTTATACTTTACAAGAAATTCACCTCCCACACCGGCGGAAAGATTTAATATCCTCTCTTTTTGATTAAAGTCATAATAAGCAACCCCATCAAGAAGTATTTCATCTATTATCAGCCCGTCATCCTGAAATGCAATGGGATTCATTCTTATCGCTCCGTTCTCAGAAGAAGGAAGAATTCTGTAATAGAGAGATACCGGTTGTTTATGGAGCATCAGATTACCATAAAGGTAAGCATAATAACCTGTTTCTATGGAATGATAAGCGGCTTTATACGGTGAACCTTTATTATCCCCCCAGCCTGGAGGTGGTGTCCCCCATTTAAGCCTGTCCATATATATTTCACCATAAACAGGATCGACAAAATACTGCATAAAAAAATCCAACGATTCATCCGCCGCTTTCAGATACTTTTCGTCTCCTGTAAGATAATATAACTCAAGACCACCGGTCACCGCCTGTTCCATCTGCCACCATGCTTTTGCAGTATCCTGCCCGTACATCAGCATAACACCGTTTATGCGGTTATAATCCTTATAAGGCCCGCCAAACTGATGGTCGTAACCTTTGCTTAATACATCGTTAAAAAGAGTTTCGGCTGCCTCCAGATATCTCGGATCAGGGATGTAGTTATAAATTCTGCCGAGACACCAGGCTGTTTTAAGAACATGCCCCATAATAGTTGTAGTCTCGCTAGTTTTAATCCTCCAATAGCTGTCATATTTCTCAGCAAAACCGATTACCCCGGCATTCATACTCGTCAGAAGCCTTACAGACATATTTTCCGCCATATCAAGAAGACGCTGGTAATAAAGGCTGTCTCCCGTCATAAGATACAGACCGAGCAAATGTGTTGTTACTGCGTCAACAGTGGCGTTAAAACTTTTATCGTATCTGCCTGTCAGGTTATAATTGGCATAATCATAGTAACCGTAAAATTGTGTGCTGCTATCCCAGTATTTCTGTTCGAGAATGTCGAATCCTTTTTTAAGCATTTTCCAATGGGAAGTGTCCCTTGTTGTCTCATAAAATGCTGTAATTCCGAGAAGAGCGTAATGCTGGTCGAAAGCGCTTTTATTTGCAGTCGGGTTTTTAGGATTACCGTAAATATCAAGGTCGCCATACCAGCCGCCGTATGTATCATCCCAGGCATGATCATACATCCATTGTAATATTTCATCTGCCTTATTAAGATATTCATCCTTACCGGTAAGCATGTATGCCCGTACATAACCATAAGCATTCCTTGTTTGGGAAAGCATTGCTTTTGTACTGCCGAAAGGATTACCCTGACGGTTAACATCGCTGTAAAAGCCTCCCCGGGAATTATCCCATGCAGGATACCAGAACTGCGCACAACTGTCAATGTAAGGGATATTACGGGCGGGTTCCGACAAATGCCAGGATTTCGGGACATACTGACCTGAAGAGATTGATGCGAAAATTAGTACGAGACTGATTATAAGTCTGTTCATAATAAAAAAATCGTAAATTGACAAAAAATAAAGATAGGAAAATCCCTGGATATGGTCTCAGTGAATGACAAAAGCTTATCAGGCAATCTATTACAAAATGGGGTTCCGCTTAACACTCTGGTCCATCGGTTGGATTAGCTTTTCATTGCGATCAGTTTCAAAAAAAACCACATAAAAGCAGGAGCAGGTAACAAAGCCCGGTACTAAAGTAAAAAATTAAATGACAATACCTGCTGTTGGTAAAAATTGTTTTCTACTTTCCATACTGATGATTAAATGAATCCAGATATTCCTGAAATTCTGCTTGAACATTGGTTGCTTTTAAGCTGCCCTTCCGGAAAAGTACGATGCCTCGAGCATCATCTATAAAAACGCTCTCTTTATTGCCAAGAGCTTTTCCATAAACCCATTTTTCAGTTGAGCCAATAAGGTAAATCTCCTCCCGCGATGGAGGAAGAGTATCATTTAGCGCATAATGATAAATCAATTGGGGCAGTTCGGTGTGAGTTAAAAAACTGTCAATCTGGTGATTTGCATTGATGTGTTCACCAATAAACAACAATGGCACACGATAATTCTCTAAAATTGCAGATTTCGATCTGTCCCCATGGTCAGACACAATAACCAGCAATGTGTTTTGCCATAGGTTTTCATTTTTCAGTTTATTTGTCAAATCAAACAAATATTCGTCGTGATATTCGTTCTGACTTTTACCGGTTGTCGCAATCCATTCAGGAGAGTGTCCATAAACCAACTCATGAAGTATAAAACTCCTTTCATTGTTCTTAATTGTTTCAATTATGGTCGATATTGCAGATTTATCCTCCGTTGCTTTTTCCATTTTACTGGAACCAAGAGTCAGCCATTTATCGACCTCCCGAATATCTTTTCTTTCATAAATCTTATCCCAGAAGTTTCTGGTTGGTACAAATGGCTGATACTCGTAACAACTTATGAACACATTATAAAAGCCTCTGTCTCTGAAATCCTTTGTTAAACTTGGTGCAGAATTCACTTTTTCAAATAAGCTTTCATCGGCATATGCTCTGTATGGAACCTGCACTGCGGTTATCATCGAAATCAAACTGGTGTATGAATCAAGATTAGTTGTATAATAATTTGAGAAATAAGCCGAGTGTTTTTTATACTCTTCGTAGAAACCATTCTTTATTGATAAAAAACCCTCTTCAAATGATGCTGCTGTCTCCCCTTCCAACACTATAAGTAAGATTTTGTTATAATTGAAATTTTCGTTCCCGGAATACCTAAGTTTCTTTACTTTATTCGCAATTATTGGCTTGCCTTTATCTCGGTTTAATGAAGACACAACCCGTTTTTTTCCACTGGCAATACTCTCTATACTTTTTTGAATACTATATAGAAATGGTTGCGGTGATGGCTGTTGGATTGTTAATGCTAAAACAATTAGGCTAAGAACCGAAATCACAATTTTAAGTTTCTTCTGAATAATGATCTGAAACGGTAAATTATATATCAATATTCCGATAACAAGTGCAATTAGGGAAGGCATAATTGCACTTAAGCCTAAGTAGTCGGAAAGTAAGGTTTCGGCACTGCTAAAATCCGACTCGAAAATATTGACTGGAAAGACCAGATATTCTCGTAATAATTTGGGATATAATGCAAATAACATGCCTGTAACAACAATAAGTCCCGGAAACATCTTCTCTGGAAAATTTTTATATTTTCTAACAATCACTGCATTTGCTAGCTGAAATATTCCTCCAAGCACCGCCAATAAAATTGAATCATGAAGAAAAGCAATGAGTGTTGGAGGCAATAATTTCGGGTCTTTTGCGGCAAGCAGAAAATAGAAATGTAAAGTCAATTGATAAATGATAAACGCTAAAACCAATTTTGGAAAGGTTTTTCCATCATTTTTTGAAGATTCTTTTTTCATATTCAAATTTCCATAATAGCGCCGCCCGTATGTTCTATTTTGTTCACGGTTGAACATATATGCCCCAAAGGCGTACAAAACAACTAAATACTATCGGACTAATGATTTATTTGCCTGGTGTTGTCTGTTATTCAGAATCAAATTTGTAAAATCTTGGGTGTTATTTGTTATAGTATCGACCAAATTTTTTCTCTTCTATCATTAATAATACTAAGATTGTTCAATTTCTTAAATAATTCACTGTTATTAACTTATCTGTAAGAGTTTTCTGAGAGTAATATCTTTATTCTCAGATAATTTAATGAACTCCGCTTCAATTTATCTATTTCACCAGTCTCAGATTAACTGTAACCATTTCCCGAATAGTTTCTATTAATGATTTATATAAAGAAGAAAAATGAGTTTAAAATTAGTGCAATTTTAAGAAACTCTTTACCGCTTACGGAGCAGAGAATTTGTAATCGCTCTGCTATTATATTATAACAGCTATTTCCTCCTCTTAAAACGTTTATTTTTTGGTTGCCGATTCTTATTATTAATGTGTCGTCCACATTCATCTCCTGCCGGAAAAGTTAGGCACAACACATTGGATTTAGTGCTATGCAAGCCTCTATTTTATAAGTAACCAGGCGTTTTTCTTTCTTCTATTTAGATATCGATGCGCCGAACGCGTGCCCGATTAGCTTGTTTCCAACAAAAACATCGAATCCAACAATGCTTCTTTTTTGCAATATTTTTTGCATCGACATTTGCTCAGATTCAATTATTTCAATCGGTCTTAAAAATGTTATGGTTCTGAAAAACCATTTTACTGAGTTATCAACTGCATTCTCAAGAAAGAGCTTAGACATGGAAATAACAATATCAATTGTCGTAAAATTGTTATCTGGGTTATTGTAAATTATCGATTCTTTCTCATGGTCAATGTGACAGTGCTTCGTGATATTGCTTTCATCAAATGAATATCTTGTTGAAATCAGACTACTCGTGTTTTCGATAATTGATCCGAAAAGCTGATCCTGGTCTTTCTTTAGAACAAAATTAACAACTTCACCTTCAAGTTTTTGTTTATTATCCGTAAGGAAACAAGTCAAATTGTGACGGCTTATTTTTTTGATGTTTAGTTCAAAATAATGCCAATTATTATATCCAAGTGTATTCAGGTTCTTAATGATTTGTTTGTAAATGTCTGTTCCGTGAACATAATCTCTATCACCCTTATAACTAAACTCCAAATTAATTTCTTTCATTGTCTGAGTTTCACCTGATGTTTAATGTTTTTTTTATGATCAATTGCAAAATTACCTGAAACAATTTCCTGTGAATTTACATCCTTAATAACTACGCTCCCCAAAAGAACTTTTGCCTTATCTTCAATCCTTATACCGTCAGAAATCATTGCTCCTCCACCTATCCAGACATCATCGCCTAATATGCAATTTCCAGCAATAGCAGAATTACCGGAAAGCAGAGTCCTGCTTCCGACTTTACTTCCATGACCAATAACAACATTGGTGCTGATTACAGAATCATTTCCGATTGAAGTATAAAAAGCCTGATAAGGTTTTTGTATGATAGCGCCGGTTAATATTCTTGTTCTATCTCCAATAATAACTCCGCCTGCATATTCCAGATGAAATAATTGTCCATCTATTATTGTCCTTTGCATACTTTTTGATCCAATAACAGCAAATGGTTCTATTTCACAATCATCGCCGATAATTGTGTTTGATTCAATAATGACAAAATCATTAATAACAACGTTTTTGCCAATAATTACATTGTCACCAATTCTTGAGGTTGATGAAATTCTCACTGTTTCATCAATATGACTTCCATTCAGGGGAGGCATATGTTTTTCTTTAATCATAAAGTTATGCAACATGTAAAAGTCTTTTTGCGGATTTTCACTTACAATTACACCTTTTGATTCGATCACCTTTTCAAAAAGTTCTTTCGTGGTTATTACCGTTGAAATACTCGTTGTTTTATTTATAACATTAAGTGTGGCAGGTTCATTTGCATAAGCAATAGTGCTTTTCAGTTCCTGACCTTTGGCATAAGTAGATAAGAAATCATTCTCTCTAATTATTTGTTCTCTTTTAAAAAAAAGAATGGGATGCATAAAATTATTTCATAATGCGAGTAATTTTTTGATTATAATATTCTGTTCTTTGGGCTATGTAATTAACCCGGACGGACTTTTTTAAATACTGAGACAATTTAGCCTGAAAAATTTCAACTTTCAATTGTATCCCACAAATATTAACGGCAGCGTTCCCTTGTGTGAATTTGTCGCTCTTGAAAAGAAAGGAGAATAGTAACGAACTTTCCATTAAATCTATTCATTCTTAATGTGGACATTTTCGGAAATGATTTTTAAGAACGGAATAAATTTTATGGACTTTGAAAAATAAGCTAAAGATTGATAATTATTCATAACAAATGATAAAAAAATAACCAATATCCGTAATTAAACGGGAGGATTAGCCCTGCATGAGGCAGACAGCCGCGAATGCATCAATAGCGGAAATGTGATTTTGTTTAAAATAAACAAGGGGACCGAAGTCCCCTTGAAATAGCCTTTCCATCTGTGGGCGGAATGGTTAATAAGGAATTGTGCAATTTACTTGTCCAGTTTAGACAGAACTCGAGCTGATTACTGATGGCAGCAGCCGGATGCAAAAAAACCTTAATTTCAAGATCAACGGCTTCGTGTGTTTGAAAAGTTTATTTTTCGATTTGTTAATTCCTCAAAGTGGGAAAACTTGGGAAAACTTCTTCATGTCGAATTTTGAAACATAAATAAATGATAATTCAAATACTAATAAACAGTTTAATCAATGGATTACTACTCGCACTGGTTGCGTTAGGATTCCATATTATTTTTTCAGCCACAAAAATCTTTCATATTGCACACGGAGGAATTTTTGTTGCAGGAGTTTATTTCTTCTTGTGGGCAAATCCATTTGTGGGATTGGCATACGGAATAATCCTAACAATTGTTTTCGCTTTTTTACTGGGAGTTATTATTGAATGGTTGGTTTATAAACCGCTCTTTAATAAATCAGGCAGCGAAAATATTGCTCTGATAAGTTCTCTCGGAGTTTACGTCATAATAATTAATATTATTGCATTACTTTTTGGCAATGAGACCAAAATCCTCGACAACAGTATCCGTAAAAGTTTAACTTTGGGTGAAATCATCATCACCAAACCTCAATTGTGGCAATTCTCTTTCTCACTCCCTCTAATCGCTTTGTTTTTGATGTTCATTAAAGTTACCAGATACGGACTGAAAATAAGAGCCATCTCCGACAACCCCCTTTTAGCAAGAGTAATGGGAATTAATACTCAGAGAATCCGTTACATCGTTTTTGGGATAGGTTCTGTAATGTCGGTTTCTGCTGCACTTTTAAAGGGATTCGATACAGGTATTGACCCCTATTCTGGAATGGCAATTACACTTAGTGCTGCGGTGGTGGTAATTATTGGCGGGACAGATTCTTTGTATGGCACAATATTCGCCTCGATAATGCTTGCAATAATTCAGAATTTTACGGAGTTCTTTCTCTCAGCCCAATGGAGAGATACAGTCACCTTTACAATTCTTATCCTCGTGATGTTGTGGCGCACCGAAGGTATCTTACAATTCCGCCTAAGAGTTGATGAGAAATGAACTATGTCATTAACATATTAATAATTCTACAGATTTACATCATACTGGCTTTGTCCCTGAATCTAAAAACAGGTTTTACCGGATTACTTTCATTATGCCAGGCAGCTTTCTATGGCACTGGCGCATACCTTACCTCCATATTAATGGTTGACATAGGTCTGAACTTTTTTACGGCTCTGTTTTTTGCGATTATTATTAACATTACTCTGAATGCCTCTATTACCACCTGGTCTGCCGGCAGGTTGAGGAATCTTTACTTTACACTTGGGACCATAGCATTACAAATCGTATTTTTTGGAGTGATCTATAATTGGCAAGCTCTCACACGTGGTCCTTTCGGAATACCGGGAATTCCAAAACCCGAATTAGCAGGATTGATTTTTAATACCCCATTGAAGTTTTTTATTTTGACATTGTTTTTTACTGCCTCCGCTATTTTGTTCTTTTACTGGTTCGCTAAAACACCATTATGTAAATTACTGGAATGTACACGGGATGATGAAGTCTGGCTTACTGTTTTAGGCAAACGCCCTGCCTATTACAAATTCGTTAGCATTTCCATTACAGTGGTGTTTGCCACCATTGCAGGGGCACTGTATGCAACTTTCACGAGCTACATCGACCCTACGAGCTTCACATTGGATGAAAGTATTCTTGTCCTTACTATTATTCTTGTTGGCGGCACAGGTAATATCATGGGTCCCGTTTCCGGTGCATTGATCTATGTGCTGTTGCCCGAGGCGCTTCGCTTTGTCAACATGCCAGATTCTATTGCTGCCAATGCCCGAATGATTATCTATGCACTTATTCTGATTTTTATTGTCCGGTTAAAGCCCAACGGCTTATTTGGTAAATTTGAAATTCGCGGATAATGGAAGAACTATTAATCATAAGAGACTTAAACAAACACTATGATGGCATAATTGCCGTGGATAAGGTCAATTTCACCATAATGCCGGGTACCATTACAGGTATTTATGGTGATAACGGCGCTGGCAAGACTACGTTATTCAACATTATCAGCGGTTTTGAAAAGGCTGATATGGGCAATGTTGTATTTGAAGGAGAAGATATCACTCGAAAAAGTGTTATTTACAGATCAAGAAAAGGTATCGGAAGGTTATTCCAGATACCCCGTATTTTCAGTGATGTTTCGGTGCTAGATAATTTACTGGCTGCAGGGAACAACCATGAAGCAAAATATTTGCACAACTACGTGCTCAAACCCGCTGCTATCCGGCAAAATATATTAAAGGATCGCGATAAAGCAAAAAATATACTTAAAGAATTTAATTTGACCAGCAAGGCCGGATTAAAGGCTTTTGAACTTAGTGTTGGTGAAAAAAGGCTGCTATCGCTATGTTCACTCTTAATGAATGAGGCAAAGTTATTATTGTTAGACGAACCTTTCGCCGGGATAAATGAAATTGCCGCACTGCAGATACAAAATTATCTTATTTCCTTAAAAAGCAGAGGCATGACATTAGTGATGATTGAACATGACAAAACGAAACTGTTTGAATTAGCTGATTCTGTTTATGAGATGAAACAAGGAAGTCTATTGAAAAAAACGAGCACAAGTCATGCAAATTACTAAGTCAAATATAGTTTTAGAAATCCAAAACCTCTCCTGTGGCTATGGAGGTAAACCGGTGGTTGAAAATTTTAGCCTGCAGGTGGAGAAAGGAGATTGCATAGCTATTACTGGTCCAAACGGTTCCGGTAAGAGTACTTTGTTAAAAGCTATTTATCAGCTCTGCGTTATTAATTCAGGCAAAATAATTTATAAAGGGCAATCTCTGAATGGCAGAACTGCTGAACAGGTGAAGAAAATGGGGATTTCCTACTTCATGCAGAAGAATGCTATTTTTAATAAGTTATCTGTAAAAGAAAATCTTGAAATTGCATATCCCGAAAATATTCTGGATAATTTGTTTAAGGAAGAATCAACTTTTACAAATAGCGCAGTTTCAAAGTTTAAACTTTTTTTCTTTAGGTTTTATTCGAAAATCCTTTTTTTTAATCTTCGAGTTGACCTGAGTAGGCGAGTCAAAAAATACGTTGAAATACTTTGGACATTCTCAGATTTTTATAAATGGACAGACACTAAGAAAGCAGGCTTGCTAAGTGTCGGGCAACGTCAGCAATTAGCTCTTGCTATGCTTTATGCTCAGGAAGCAGATCTTTGGTTGCTTGATGAACCTACTGCGGGCCTGGATGCAGATAAATCTGAGATTTTCGTGCAGATGTTATTAAAACACTCATGGAAAACTTCAGATAACCCAAAGACTATTATCTTTGTTGAGCATAAAAATGAAATTATAAATAAATTGGCGAATAAAATAATTAATTTTAAGGGTGAATAAAATGAAAAGAGCAATGAAACACATCGTCCTATTATTTTTTGTACTTTTTTTATTTACGGATTGTAATAATGTAAATAAAGGCAAAGAAGTAATAAAAATTGGGGCCACTCTGGACTTTACGGGTCCAAATGCTGTATATGGAATTCAAGTAAAAGAAGGTATTGACCTTGCAGTGGATTTCATTAACGATACTCTAAAATATGGAAATAATGTTATCGAGGTGGATTATTTAGATTCAAAGAGTAACAGCAAAGAAGCCATCAACAATGCCAATAGATTTACCAGTATTGATAAGAAGAAATTTATTATTGGGGAAATCTCATCAAATGCAACAAAATCAATGATACCCGTTATTGAATCAAACAATGCTTTCCTTTTTGCTCCTGCCTCCTCTGGCTCAATACTTGCCGATATTAGTAATAATTTTGCAAGAAATTGGCCATCTGATGATATCGAGGCTGGTTATGCGGCGAAATTTGCATTAAATAATTTTAAAAGTAATAATCCCATTATTATATACGTAAATAGTTATTATGGTATCGGTTTGAAGGATAAATTTAAGAATGTTTATATGCAGAATGGAAAACAAATTATGGACACATTGTCCTTTGAGGTTGATCAAACTGATTTTAAGTCTTTGATTTCGAAAGTTAAAGAAAAAAATCCTGATTGCATTTATTTAGCAGGAAATCCAAAAGAAATGGGAAGATTTATGAAACAATTATCTGAACAAAATTATAGGAACAATATTGTTTCCAATACGGGATTTTTACAAACTGATTGCCTTGGTATTGCGGGCATAGCGGCAAATGGAGTAGTAGTCCCAACCCCAAAATCATCTGATTTAAATCTAAAATTGAATTCCGTAAAACGTTTTCAAAAAATGTTTTATAACACTTATAAAAAGGAGCCTACTCTTGTAAATGCAAATTCTTTTGATGCCATAATATTGATATATGACGCCATACAAAAAGTAGGTCAGGATGCTATTAAAGTAGCTAGGGACATTCGCAACAAAAAGGGATTTGAGGGAGCTTCGGGAATTTCCAACTTTTCAGATGGAGAAATTGAGCTGGAGATTATGTATGTCAGAATAGAAAATCAAAAACCAGTTGAAATAACGGAATAGTATGAATCTTCCCAAAAGAACCAACCTATCAAGGGAGATTATTAAAAGGCAAGATGTTATTGATTTTCTAAATTCAAATAAACCATTAAATTATTTGTTTGATATGCCTTTTAACCTTCCTCTGGCTCGAATAGAATTATACAAGAGGACCTACTTTGGAATCGGAAACACTGAATGTTATAAAATCAACTTGAAAAATAACAATCAGCTCTACTTAAAAATGGAATATCTTAATTCAATGGGCAACACACATTATTCCAGATTTTGGTTGATCTATCTGTTTTTGTGTGAGGCTTTTGGGATAATCAGCCCTAATAAAACCAAAATTCTTGAAGTCACCAGTGGAAGTTCAGGAATTGCATTGGCGAGAGCAGCTAATATATTTCAATATTTCACAACAATTATCGTACCAAACATCCTTCCTCAGACACGTACTTCACCAATGAATAACAAGTATGTTAATGTTATTTCTGTCCCAGGCTATATTCCAGAGTGTATTGACAAACTTAGGGTTTTGAATAAGGAAACAATCTACTTTGCAACAAATCATTCCGAAGAAAAGTCAGACACGATCATAAAAGTCTTTTCAAGAATTGCACATGAAATCATAAATGAACATATTGATCCCGATTATTCCATAATTGCACTTGGTAATGGCACCTCAACACTAGCAATTGCAAAGACTCTAAAGTTGCATAATCCCAATACTCAGGTATGGACATATAAACCTGACTTTGAACGGAAACCTGACGATATAGTATTTGGCTTAATCGTGCCAAATATCGATTTCAGACACTTAAAACCGGCGCTGTCCTATGTGGATAAAGTTTTATTTACAACTGGTGTTGACCTTAGCGAAATTAAAAATTATTTTCAGTTCGATACTGAAATATCGAATCTTGGCTTTTCCTCTCTTTACGGGATTTATTTTGCGATTGATCTAGCTAAATCGGTTCAGGAAAAAAAAATATTAACTTTAGGTTATGACAAAATTGATAGATATTAAAAAAGGTGCCATGGAAAATATTTACCGGTTTTATGAAGACATCCTTTCGAAATTAAAACTTTCTATAATCGGTTATGAACATATTTTAAAGGAGGTTAATGATTTTTTTTATTTGCTCACCTCTTACGCGGATTTTAAAGATAATAAAAACATTAGATTCATTTCATATTCGCTCGCGAAATTAAAGAATGCCAGCAATTGGGAAACCGAGTTATTGTCAAGTGACTTTTTCTTTCATGCTTTTCAAGAAGACCAATGTCTATATGAGTTAAGTTTTTATAATTACCTAAAATCTCAAAAAGGCATAAAATTTAGCACTATAACTTCACTGAGTAATTTATTAGCGACAGACTTAAGTTTTCGAGTTGGTTGCATTGATAGCAATAATAAGAAATTTGAGTATGACGCACAGAATAAATTATTATCCTTTTATATACCAAAGTCGGCAGTCTTTCTCGATGTTTTCTCCGATTCTCATGAAAATTATAAAAAAAATATAGATTCGAAGTCCGTTACAGAATTTTTTGTTGAACAGGATAAAAGTATTTTTAAAAGAAAAAGTCCAAAGAGTGATTCTGAAATAGAGAAGCTAAGTAAAAAATTATATAAAGAAGGATTCAATTTAGTTGGAATTGACTCGCTGGAAGTTTGTCTGATAAACTATTTAACGAATTTCATCGAGGAAAACCCAGAACTTTTTGTCCATTTTGATGATGCTGAAGAAAAGGAAAAACATATCGTTTACTGGGTTTTTCAAATTGTTTCAATTGCTTTTATTGCAAATATTTACAATTGCTGGGTTGAATATTTGCCAGCTATCGTTGGTATTATTAACAGGGAATCTGGTGCCGAGAACGCAGGAACGGCACCAGAAAACGTTAAGACTGAATACAGAAATTTGGGCTCATTTATTGTTGGATATTCAGTAGGTTATGAGTTAACTAAAGACGAAAGAACGATATCTAAGCTAATTTCTGAAAGAGTAAGTTATGCAATAGGAGGAGAGTATTTAAAGAAAATTTTAACAGAAATTGAAGATTTTTCCCTGAATGCGGCTATTTCACGTATTATTTTATCTAATACTGCTCACCACCTCATTAGTCACTGCGCTCCATATTGCACAACCGATAAGGTTATAAAAAGATTAAATTTCACTTCACTTACGGCTGATCAACTTAACTCAGTAATTAAAATGGTTAATCTTTATACGCTTTATGAAAATTCGCGCAACGAATTTGTCGCCGGATTAAATAATAATAATCAACCTGTCGCTTTGCGTTTCTATAAGGACATAATTCAACCACTTGCTGAAAATTGCCTTCTACTGGATACTATTGCGGCAAGCGAGCAAATAACCTGGGGAAAAAAGGAAAATGGGAAAAATATTAATGACATTCAAGGAATAAGTCGTTTAAGGTTTCGGATATTCTACCATTGCAATCTCTTCGGTGAGAATAAATGGGAAAAAGGAAATGCCTGCTCAAAGAGAATTGAAAACAATTCAGTTGAGATATGCACTAAAAATTGTGAAATCAATAATTCAGGTAATGAGATTTATGAAGAAACCTATTTAGAAGCACCTGGTGATTACAGAGAAATGGTTGCTTATTACAAATACTTCAATGAATATAATAGCTCAAATATCCCAAGTAGTATATATTGTATTCATAGTTTACCTTATTTCAGATACTATAATCAGGATTCATTTCATAATGGGAATGTGGAATATACGTGTGAAAATGACATTGAAATTTTGGTTCGTGGTACACAGGGTATGCAATCGATTTATTCAATTCTTGAAAATTTTATTCGTAATACAGCAAAACATGCAAGTAAAAGTGTATTAGAAGACATTTTCCATTTGGATATAATAATAAAACTAAAAAAGGGGGAAACTTCTGATAATATTAATATGGAGCTTATATCCAATATCCCAACGTTTAATAATGTGTGCACAGAGAGTGAATTAAGCGCGAATGAAAATAAAAACACCCCGTATGCAAAAATTTTGTTAGAGTCAACTAAAGGTATTTACCCAACCACAATCCAGCGCGGAATAGCTGACATGAAAATTAACGGTGTGTTTCTTAAAATGCAGGAGATCACACAAAGAAATCTGGAAAAGGCGATAAAAGTGGGATATTACCCTAATAAACAGAATAACAAATACTCCATTGCCTACAGTTTTGTTCTTAAGAGACCACAAAAAATCGCATTTGTCGGCGATTTTAATAAACCCAACAATTACACCACTGATTTCGAAACATTCGGGATAAGAATATTTACTGATTTAAATGATGAACTGTATAGTTTTAAATTTGTTGTTTTCACAAGCGAATTTTTTAAAATAAGGAAGGATACTATTCTTGCTTCCGGAGACGGTGTAATGAATGAATGGTTATACCGCCTGCCCAGAAGAGTAATAATATTTGGCGATGATGTAAGTGTGGTTGAAAATATAATAAATAATTTCAACATTAGCTCTAAACGATTTATTATCACGAATGAAAATCCTCTACGAGGATCAAATTTTGAAACCCTAAAAACCTGCTGGCAAATATGGCTGAAAAGATGGTTGGGAGCTAAAGAAAGGATTTTTCTTAAGGTTGTTCCGGATGAAAAAACGTCCACAAACATTTTTGATAATCTTACTGATAAAAATATTTTTTCACAAGATTCGAAAATTAAATTAAGGAATATTTCGTTTTTGCGGCACGAAAATACGATCGCAGACGATAAAGAAAAAAAAGCAAATTGGTTAAATGAGGATTGGTTTCTTGAAAATATTGAAAAAAACAATAAAGACTTTAATGTTATTTGGGGAAATAGAGATACTGTCAAATCTGAAAATTCCGATTTTCATTATGATTTATCCGAGACGGGTCTCTTAAAAATACTCATATTTGAGGAAAGATTAATTGAGTCATTGGGAAATAAGCAATTTACATACCCCAGTAAGAGCGATTTCCCTTTCCCTGGTGCTGGTTCTTCAAAACAGGTAGAACGAATTAAATTATACCAACGCGATTATTTAGATGTGTCCATCGCAGCCAATTTGTATATAGTAACTCATTTTAATGATTTACAAATAAAATCAGTAAAGACAAATAGAAATTGTAAATTTTATTCTAAAAATAATGAAATAGAGATCATGTCAGAGGATATGAACAATAAAAAAGTTGCAATTAAAGATTTTGATGTTTTAATAATTCACAGAACTCAACTTAATAATTTGTTTGAAAAAGATAATAAGAACGATATTTTTAATATTTTAAAGAAAAATTTCCCGATGATATATATTTCAACCGGAGGCGGCAGCATTACCGATATTGAAGATAAGACTAAATTTAAGTTTGGTTTAATATCTTTAAATCAACTTCTAAACCATTTAACTCAAAGTGTAATGAAACATTCATTCAAAACATATATTACTTAAATAATATGAAAACAATAATTATTTTTACAAGAGGTACTGACGACAGTGAATTTAATCATTGGTATGTTCAAGGAAAAACAAAAATAGTTGAGATTGCAACAGATACCTGTGAAAAACCAAACGTTTATATTGCAAAATATAACCAGAGTCAGTTTGATCCTCAATCACCCGGTAATAATATTATTAGACAATTAATAATTGCAAGGGCTTACAATGATTTTCATGATGATGTGAAAAAGTACTTTAAGGACAAGGAGTTTGAGAATGCCCTGATTCTTTACCATAATCAGAGTGAAGGTTTCTTGCAATACATTAAAAGCCTAAAGGCTTTAAAATATCAAAAATATAGCAGTACTGAGAACATAAATATTCCGCCGAAAAAAATTAATACTTCTTCATACCCCCTTGACAAACTTTTGAATTCTATTCAGATGGAATCAGTATGTGATTTTACTGTTGAATTTGATGAGGTTTGGAATTCTTTTATGGGAACCTTGAAATTAAGTGCCACCCTAGAATTTTTACACAAGTGTTTAGGGAAAGAAATTGATAGATTAGTCCTTACAGGGGCTGGTATTAATTTAGATTATGAGGTAAATGAAAATAGATCCATCGTTCTTTTAATATCTGAGTTTCAAAAAGGATTTGACATTTCAGCATTAAAAGAATTGCGGGATGCCTTGCTGGAGATTGCAATAAGGATAAATAAGTGAACTCTATCCAAACTAATTTTCACCCTGAGGAGTAGAAATATGGTTTATTATTTTATATCAGATAATGAGCAGCATATAGGCGAGATTGTTTCTAAATTAGATTTTGTAAATAAAAAGAATGGAAAAGAATATTTAACTTTCAATACATCGAAATATTGCTATGGTTTTATTCAGCTTATTTCGGAAATATGGAAACAATACATTGAGAACCCCGATGCTGTTTTTATTATAAATACCGAATTGAAATTCACTGAAAGCGATGAAAGAGCAAAATATATTGGTGTGGAATGTGCCATGGCTCTGCGGTTGATGAATAAGTTCCGTTACGAGAAAGAGATTTTCCTTTTCGGCTATTCGCCTCAGTCTTTCATTGAAAAGACTACTGAACGATGTTTTGAAACTTTTGGGTTTGTATATCAACAATTGCCATTTGAAGATGAAATATTGTCATGTTCAATAAAAACAATCTCCAATAGTAAAAATATCAACTATAGTGAATTACCTGAGTATCATTTAATCGGCCTGCTGGATGACCACTTTGATCATTTTGACCGAAAAATAGAAGCTACTTTGAATTATTATTCATCGGATATTTGCAATATTATATCATACCCTTATTCATTGAATAAATCGCTCAATGAAAATTTTCCCGATATAAAAAAATGGCTTGCCTGCCATGATATATTGGATTTGTTCCTTCTGGATTTGAATTATGAAAAAATTGGTAATCATTCATCTACTAGCACACAAGATACTGACAAACAAGGATTAAATGTACTGCATTATATTGATTCAATAGGTTATCAAACACCAGTCGCAATTTTATCAGTGTCTAAGGATGTTGAAGTAATAAAAAATATCACATTGGGATATCATCAACTAATAAACGATTTTATTCCAACCGAATCAATCACGAACAGCCATTCTAAAATAGATATCAAAAATATTGATAATGTTGTAAAAGCAATCATTAAGTGTTTAAAAGATGCTGGTGCTAAAAGAAATAAACTGGGAATATTATTTACACATGGTACCGACACAATGGCCTGGACTTTAAGTTTACTGCACTACAGTCTCAAATTGCCAAAATGTAATATAGTTTTAACAGGTTCACAAATTCCACTAAAAGCCGAATTTTCACCCTCTGATGCTCCGGCTAATATCATAGCAGCTTTGTATTATCTTAATCAATTTGTACCCCCGCAAATAGGTGTTTCATTCGATATGGGGAAAAAATTTTTTAATAATAATCTTAAAAAAGTGCGGATTTGGAATGAAAATGCCTTTGATGGGCAGGTTAATGCCCAGTTCAATTGGCAGGATATAGAAACTAATCATAAAACTTTATTATTTAACAATTGTCTTGATAAGCTACTATTACTGACAACCGGAGGAACAATTGCCATGAGATCCGGACCTTGTTCAACAGGTCGGCCTGATGCAAGTGCAATGGAAAAGTTCTTTGACTCATATGAGGCGAAATACAGAGTCCCGGAATCTGCCAAATTCCCTTTTTACAAGGATTTTGAACCATTATCAATTGTAAATATTGATTCTTCAGAGATGAATCCTGATGTTTATATTAAAATACTTAAAACTTTAATTGATCTCAATAATAAATTTGATTTTGCTGAGAAAGTAGAATCCGATTTCCGCTGGGATGTTTACCCAATTCAATGTTCTCCTTTTATGAGGGAGGAGGATTATTATATTTACACCAAACATTATAAAACGGTAGACGATAAAGGGAATGTCGCCATTACTAAAAGCAATCCAATTGTTTATGTTCTTCTAGGCTATGGCGCAGGTAATCTGCCATTTAAGAGCAATGAAGACAAAAACCAGGACGGCACAAAAAAATTTGATAAAGAAAATTATAGCCCTATGAACTTTGTTCGCGAAGTTATTCAAGATGGCAATATTGTAATACTTACTTCGCATGTACAACAAGAAACGCCTGATCTGGACTATGATGTGTCAGTTAAATATATTGAGGAAGGAGTTCTTTTTGGTGGCAATATGACCCTCGCGGAAATAATGATAAAATGTGCTTATTTGTTAGGGAAAGTAAATAATAAGGGATTGAAAAATCTTCAATTCCTAAAGACTTCGATCATGGCCGGAGTTGGTTTCAGGGGTAAATCTTCACGTATTAAATATATTAATCTTTTGCGTAGATTATTGAATGATAAAAAAAGGATCGAGATGAAGAAACATTACAACTATATTTTGCCGGACACCAATTATTTTAAGGAGTTACCTTTTGAGGACTATAGTATTGAAAATGAGGTTAAGAAAGGTTCAAAATCTATCATTTATGATTTAATTAATTCGGTTTCCTATGAGTAAGATAATGCCATTGGATGTTCTGTCTTCAATTAAAGGGGCAAATCCTTCAAAAGCTGTTGAAGAGCTTTTTATTAATGTAAAAAATGCAGTGAGTGAAATTGAAGAAAAGTCTGAATTTGAAACTCATGATCAAATAATGACTGTTGAAGTCTTACGGGAGGACAAGGTTAATAAGTCTCCGGAGGATGAGATTGAAATTATTAAACGGAATTTTCCTTTACAAAAGGATAGTTATTTGGTAGTCCCGAGAGTAATTGAAGAATAGAGAAATGGAATCAGAAATAAAGAGAATACATAATCTTCTTTCGAGCGGAGAAATATCCTGTAAAGACTTGATAGGAGAAAAACTTTTATTGCTCGAAAGAAATGAGTACAATACTGCTAACCTTATATTAAAAGAATATGCCACTCAATTAGCAGAAAAGGTGGACAAAAGAATACAAGCCGGCAAAAAAATTGGCTTGCTTGAGGGAATTCCCTTTGGAATAAAGGACGTTATTTTATTAAAGGGACATAAAGCTACTGCAAGTTCAGATATGTTGAAAGAATATATTGCACCTTATTCGGCAACAGTAGTGCAAAAACTACTGGATGTCGGTGCAATACCTATAGTTAAAGAAAACTGCGATAGCTTTGGACATGGAAGCACCAATGAAAACACGATTTTTGGGTCTGTGAAAAATGCTTTGGATTTACGAAAAGTTGCCGGTGGTTCAAGTGGTGGCAGTGCAGTCAATGTTGCAAAAGGCATTACTGTTTTTAGTATAGGTGGCGATACCGGCGGCTCCATCAGACAACCATCGGGATATAATAAAGTTTACGGGCTAAAACCTACTTACGGCAAAGTTTCTCGTTATGGTATGATGGCTTACGCCTCATCTTTAGATACTATTGGTCCTATTGCAAACTCGATTGAGGATATAAGAATATTGCTGGACATTATCTCCGGTGAAGATATTCATGATATGAATACATATGCGGGCACAGTACTTCCTAAGAAAAAATTCGAATCCGAATCAGATCCTAAAAATTTTACGGTTGGTTACTATGTGGATTTCGTAAAAAGTAATTTTCTACATCCGAAATTAAAAACTGAATTTAATGATTTGATAGAAAAACTAAAATTCGAGGGTGTCGAAATTGTTGAGTTAAATTTATTAAATACGGACCTTTTAGTTTCGATCTATTATGTTTTAGCAATGGCTGAAACCGCTTCAAATTTGGCGCGTCTTGACGGAATAAATTATGGAAAGCGAAGTGATTCCAGAAATTTAAAGGAGTCATACTCTGAAACGCGCTCTGAAAACCTTTCAGAAGAAACAAAAAGGAGAATAATCGGAGGTAATCAGGTCCTTTCCCATGGTCATTCTGAGGATATTTATATTAAAGCGATTCATTTACGAAATAATTTAAAAAAAGCTTTCTTTAATGACCTGCAAACGGTGGACATAATTCTCTCCCCAGTTTCAACAGTTCTCCCTCCGAATATCGGGGAAAGTTTACATGATCCTTACGCGATGTACCTGTCAGATATTTATACGGTCGGTTTTAGTCTTAGTGAATTGCCTGTCCTAAACGTACCTTTATTCCTGGAGACCGGATTGCAGATTGCCTCAAATAAAAATCAGGAAGCAATGATTTTTAAATTTGCTAATTATCTTAAACAAATAAGCTTATGAAAGCAGAAAAACTTAATGAACTCCTTGAACAACATGACTTAGAGATAGTGATTGGATTGGAGACTCACATACGTTTAAATACCAATTCAAAATTATTTTGTTCCTGTGAGAATAAAGAAGCAGAAGTTCCAAATTCTAACATTTGTCCGATTTGCACCGGGCAAATGGGAGCATTGCCATCTCTCAATAAAGAAGCTGTAAGTAAAGCCATTATTTTCGGAAAAGTTATTGGGTCATCTTTCGTCAATAAATTAATTCACTGGGATAGAAAACATTATGAGTATCCTGATTTACCTAAAAACTATCAGTTAACTCAACACAAAAAACCAATTATTTCAGACGGATTGATTAAATGTTATAGAAATGATGGTACCATTTTTACGGTTAATATTGAACAAGTTCATATTGAAGAAGATGCCGCAAAATTAATTCATGACGGAGAAATCACATTAGTCGATTTTAATAAATCTGGTGTGCCTTTAATTGAAGTTGTTACCCAGCCGTGTATTCATAATATTACCGATATTCCATATTATGCTCAGACACTTCAACGTATAGTCCAGATTTATAATATTTCTGCTGCAAATCTTGAAAAGGGTGAATATAAATCGGATGTCAGTGTTTCACTGCGTAAAAGAGGGGCAAACGAATTAAATCCACGTGTGGAAATAAAAAATCTGAATTCATTCAGGTTCATGACCGACGCTGTACATACTGAAGTTGTAAAACAAATTGACTTCTTCATTAAGAACAATTCTTTCAATGGGGAGATGACTACTGTATTGTTTGAGCCAACATCAAAGAATACAAAAACCATGCGCAAAAAGGAATTTGCCGCCGATTACCGTTTTGCAAAAGAGCCGGATATTCCATCAATTGATATTTCAGATGCTATATTAGAGATTGATATAGACTATGAGGTTTTTCCATTTAATATCGAAACCGTATTAATTGACCAAGGAATCCGTCCTCAGGACGCAAAATATTTCACTTCAGATATAAAAAGGGCGATTGTCTTTACCGAGATAAACAGACGATTAAACAACCCCAAGCTTGTTGCTAAAAATCTCTTTAACCTCATCAAGTCTGAGGATTACGAAAAAATAATTAATATTATTCCTTTTTCTGTTGTGCTCGATTTATTTTTTAAAGATAAGATTTCCCATAATAAATTAAAACAGATCATTGAAAACCTGCTTAAAAACAATGATTTTGACTTCCAGACTTTTTTAGATACCAATCAAGTAGATTTTTCGAAAGTTGACCAGATTATTAATAAAATTCTTTTTGACTATAATGAAATCGTTACTCAGATTAATTCGGGTGAATTAAATAAAATCAGTTTCTTAGTAAGTGCAGTACTTAAAATAACGGGGAAAGAAATTTCCGGTAAATATATAAAAAATAAAATTCAGGAATTGATAATTTCCGGGGAAGCGCCTCTTCACAATTCAGAAAAACACCACAAATCAAGCAATTTAGCAGCTTTTGATAATAAGAGGACGCTTAGTTTTGAAGAAAACATTATTGTGAAAGAAAAGTATCGGACACATCTCGTCACCGATATTTCTTTATTAAATATAGGTGATACGGTAACTTTAGCAGGGTGGATTTCTAGCATAAGAGATCACGGGGAGATAGTCTTTGTTGATTTGCGTGATTCAAGTTTTGAAATCTTCCAAATCAGGTTGACTAAAAGTAATATTGTAAATATTGATTACTATTCTAAAATTCCTGTGGAGTCAGTTGTTTCAGTTCATGGCAAAGTGATTAAGCGCAAATCTGATGATGTCAACTCCAAAATAAGATCAGGTGAATTAGAATTAGATGCCACTGCCTTCGAAATACTTAACTTATCAAAACAAATTCCATTTGAAATCAGAAGATCAACCAAAATCAAAGAGGATTCGAGATTAATCTATAAATTTTTAGACCACAGAAACTCGGAAATTAGACATATTATTATTAATCGTCATCTTGTGATTCAATTTATAAGAAATTATTTAAGTAAACTTGGGTTTATTGAAATTGAAACGCCAATTCTATCAGCTGGCACAGAAGAAGGAGCCAAAGAATTTATTGTACCTGCCCGGAAGTTTGTCGGAGCTTATTATGCACTCCCCCAATCACCACAGCAATATAAACAGATGCTGATATGTAGTGGATATGATAAATATTTCCAAATAGCACGTTGCTTCCGAGACGAGGATTCCAGAGGGGACCGGCAGCCTGAGTTCACGCAATTTGATTTGGAAATGGCATTTGCCAGCATGCAGGATATTATTAGTTTGAACACGACCTTGTTTAATGATTTGGTGTCTTCGGTATATGGGACCAAGTGGAAGCTTTTTCCTTTTAAGGTAATTACTTATGAAGAAGCTATTCTGAAATATGGCACCGATAGACCGGATTTAAGATATGGTCTTGAAATGGATGACATTACTGAGATTGTAATGAAAACAAATTTCAAGGTTTTTACAGATTCCATCAGACTTGGAGGAATAGTAAAATGTTTAAAGATTGATAAAGGCAGTAAAAAAAATGACTTGACCCGTACACAAATTGAAAACCTGACTGAAATTGCCAAACAAAATGGTCTTGGCGGATTGGCTTATATAATTTTAAACAATGGAGAATTACAATCACCCATAAAAAAATATTTGGGAGAAAGAGCATGTGATGAGATCATCAATAAGATGAAAGCTGTTGATGGTGATATATTATTTTTCTCTGCGGCAATGCCGAAGATCGCAAATAAAGCTTTGGATGCAGTCAGACAGGAATTGGGAAAAATTCTCGGTCTGGTAAAGCATAAGGAATTACACCCAGCTTGGATCGTTGATTTTCCTCAATTTGAGAAAACAGATGAAGGAAAATGGACTTTTTCGCATAATCCCTTCTCTATGCCAAGAATTGAGTACCTGAATGACCATTTGAATGCAACAAATATAGAGAATATTATCGCCCAACAATATGACTTAGTCGTTAATGGTCATGAGATTGGCGGCGGTTCCGTAAGATCTCATAAAAGAGAAATTTTGGAAGCGACCTACAAAATTATGGGATATGATTCGTTGAAGATACAAAAAAGCATTGGTCACATGCTAAACGCATTTCAATATGGAACTCCTCCACATGGGGGTATCGCCTGGGGAATTGATCGTTTAATGATGGTACTTGAGTCCAAATCTTCTATTCGTGAAGTCATTGCATTCCCCAAAACCGGCTCAGGTGAAGATTTGCTATTTGGAAGTCCAAGCAAAAAGAATCAAAAATGAATCCCTTTCACATATCCGATTCAAGTTTAGGTTTATCATTTCCGATTTTGATTGATACTCCTGAAACCCTAATTGAAAAAGTAAGAGAGAAACATGCCAATTCAATATTATTTCTAATTAATATCAACTACCAAACAGATAACATTTCCCGTGCTGACAATGCCGGTATTCAATTCCTTAAATATTTACGATTAAATCATTTCAATCAACATTGTGTACTATATTCCTTTCTGAGCCGTGAACAGTTGATGATTCAAAATCCGCACAATTCGATTATCTTCTCAGAAGGTGTTACATTCATCAGGATGCCAGCGGATTTAAAAAAGGTCGATTTTGAATCACTGGCAATAAAGCAAGCCCCCGATAATCTCGGTGATTTTTTCAAGGCTGAATTTCGTTTACCGGATGATCGCCATTTCTTTGCGAACTGGTGGGGAGTTCTACAGCTATGGAAAGTGCAAAAAGCGGTTGAGGGAATCGCGGGGAGTACTACCCTTGCTGAAATTGAAATGGATTTAATGGGGTCAATTACAGAGATGTATTCTTACCCCGGGTTGGTTGCAAAATATATAAAATGTGTGCCTGATGAAGATGTCGCAAATAAACTCAAATTACTCTTGAGTAAAAAAAACGAGGTTTATCAAACTGATATCAGGCATAGCTCGGAAATTGAACGTGAAAACAAAAAATTGCACAGCGAACTTAACAAGATTGATATTCAGTTGAATGTTCTGAATGAAACCCTTTCAGAAAAGCAGAGTGGTGTTTTCAGCAAACTCCTTTCAAATTTAACTGTTTTACCTTTAACAATTAAGAAGAAGATTGAATCCCTTGAGAAACAAAAGTATGATATCAAATCAAATATCATTCAAAATCAAGAATACGTGGAATTGGTTAATCTGATAAAAAAAGAAAAAAACACTGTTTACGATGCACGCAGAAAACTGAACAGAAAGATACTAACTAATTTAGATGAAATAACGGCAAAAAAAAGTTTTTCTACACGTAATTTCTCGATTGATAATACCCAAAAGACATTGGCGGATAAAAAACCATCTATCGTTTTTGTGGATGATCAGGCAAATGATGGTTGGGCTGCAATTTTCCAAAGAATAATCTATGGGAAAACCAACGATAAATTTTCGGTAATACAGCCGGGTAAAAATGATTCTGTAAATGAAATTTCAAAGTTGATAGCTAATAGGATAGTTGAGAAAAAAGCTGATTTATTGGTACTCGATCTTCGGCTAAAAGGCGAAAGAGGAAATTTGCCTGAAGTTAACGAAATTTCCGGCGCATTGGTATTGAAAACATTAAAAGAACAGCGTATTACTTGCCCAATTCTGATTATGTCTGCTTCCAATAAAATCTGGTCATATAAAAAGACACTTAATCTTGGGGCAAGTGCATACTGGATCAAAGAAGGACTTGATGATACTACAGATGTTGATTATACGATAGAAAACTACCTTCGCCTTATTGATTTGGTTTACTCACTTAGCTGTAGTGAGGAATTTGATTTTGTATATAAAAGTTTTTTTAGCCGCATAAAAGAAATAGAACATTGCGAAAATAGTTACTGGTGGGAAACGAAATTCTGGAATAAGGATGAAATTTCGATTGAAAATAAAAGCGGGGTTACAGTTACGTATATTAAGAATATTGTCGCAAAAAAAGAAAATGTCTTAGATATTTTGTATGCTGTTTTTTCTAACCTGGAGGAGTTTTTAAAACAAAAAGTTCAGTATAATAGTACTATCATACTCGATCATTCTTATTCTTCAACTGTTATTCTGCAGTGTTGCAGCATTTTAGAGTTAATACATAAATCCGATCGGAATAATGAACAACTTTCACTTTCCACAAAAATGCAGTCACAAATCGGTGAAGCTGTTTATTCCAAATATTCAAAACTTATTAATATTAGGAATTCAGCCGTTCATAATTTTTCTGCTGATTTCAATTCTTTTATCCAATTTTCAGAGTTATTTATTAATTATCTGACCAGCAATATTTTTAATGAAATCATCCCGAATAGCTCAACAGAAGATCAAATTTCTGAACCGGTTCACAATCAACATTACATATCAAGAATTGAATCAAGGGATAATCAGGGACGCTGGTACTCCTTAAAAAATCCAAATTTAAATTTAGGCGAAGGCTCTGAGACCATCATTCTTTACGTGGACCGTAATCAGGATTTGCCTACAGAAAAACTAAATATTGGCTGCAGGGTCAGTTTTAAGTTGTTCATTTCACGAAAAGAAGATGGCAAAGTAAAATACTTTGCTAATGAAGCAAAAATAATTGAAGATGGATTTTGACATGAGAACATTGTTAATAACTAATAATACAAATTCAAAGGAATATATCTGCGAACTGATACAAATTGGCTGGGATAATGAGATAACAAAAGATCAAAGGAAGAAAGAAAAGGACTTTCAAAATGAATCGGATTTTTTTAAAATTATTGACAGCAAAAAGAAGTACAATGCACTCAATAAGAATTTTCACCCGGAGGTTATTTTTATCGTCCCCGAACTTAATTGGGGAAATGATGGTCTGGACGAGGGTTATGATATTGCAAGGAATTTGATACTCGATAAATATCCATCTGATTTTTTTCAGGTTGTATTTTTATCAGTGCTTGACAGAGTGACTTTAAAAAACAATGTCAATCACGAGAATATCGGCTTTGTTGAATCATTTCCTCATGAATGTCTATTGGCAGATGGGGTTACTCTGAAATTTACATATTACTCAGAAATTCATTTCAAACTCATTAAACATCTTGGCATATCCAACGAGGGTAGGCTGCAGAAAATAAATCACGAAATATATTCTGTAAAGGAGAATATTAGAAAGGATCGTGGCGCGTTTAATTCAAATCAAACCGAATTGATTACAAAGTTGGAAGAACTTTCTTTGTTTCAGCAATGGACAGGAACTAATATCGCTGAAGAACTTGAAACAGCGAAAAAATCAGAATCCAAAGATGACCTCATTTCAGTCGCAGAACATATTGATGAAATTATTTATGAAATTGATCTTAAACTTTCCTTAGTCGATAATAACAATAGAGCAAAAACCATAAAAAAATCCAATTACAAGGTGTTTATTATTGAAGATAATACGGAACATCGTAATTTACTTTATGAAATGTTCTCAGAATTTTATAATGAAGTATTTCCTGATATAAGTGATCATTCCACAGATATAAAAATCCGTAAAGATTTTAGCATTTCAGAAGCGGAAGAAATCATAAGAGAAATGGCAAAAGACTACAACATTTTTTTAATCGATTTACTCTACAAAGATAGTGATGGCCATTGGCTGAATTTTAACGGGCTTGATTTATATCGGCTTGTTAAAAGTGTAAACCCTTATGCTGTCAGAAGAATAATAACCAGCTTGCCAAGGAGAATTGTAGCAAAATTAGTTGAGGTAATTGCAACTGATACCGAAAAGCCAAATATAGATCATGTATTTACTAAAAAGTATGGAAATGATTACCTCAGAGATACTGTTATTGAGAGCATTGAGAAAATTAATGAGGAATGCTGCTCAAAAGCAAAAACTAAAACTGTTTTATCTCCTTTCCCCAAAAAAGGGATTTTTGGTTGGCCGGGGATAAGTGAATATTTATTGCAATTACTGAGTAATGACAATGGCCTTTTTGAGAAATGTTATTCCAGTGCAAATGATTTTTTTAGTAAATTTTTAAAAGGTACACTCGAAGTGGAAACCTTAAATTGGAAGGGCGGGAAATTACCAGCACCAAAAATGAAGAAAAGTATTGATGATTCATATTTTCTTGAAAAGTTGCCAATTATCCTTACTCATCGTTTAATTGCTCTGGAGGAAGCAATTAAATCTCCTGCTTTTTTGATCAACCTGTCCGACTATTCCTCAAAAACTGGAAGGATTAGGAGTAGTCGTGGAGACTTAGATAAAGGTTATTTTCAAACCAAATTAGGATTCGAGGGATCTGAAATTCAGGATGGAGGTATCCCTGTTGAATTCAAAATATCTTTGAAAAATCTATTTCCTCATGAAATTAAAATCATCACAAAAAATCTTTCACAAATAAACGCTCAAAACTTCAATTCAAGGCTTGCGGATATAAATCCTTTTCTTGATGAATGGTTCAAAGGCATTCTAATTAAACCGGATATCTATAAGAATTGGGAAATTCTTAAATTAGATTTTAATCCATATCAAGAGCAATTAGGAGCCCTTGATACAGGCGAAAACATACAATCAAAAAAATTCTTTCCATTCACAGTATCGCAACTGACGGCTTTTTTACAAGCTCTTTTAGATCATTATACTAACCCTCGCATACAGACAATAGCTACACTTGTCTCAGATAATCCTCCCGATGAAAATCGCATAAAGAATCAAACAATCGAAATCCTCATCAACAGCCTTTATCCAGATTAAAGAAGAAAAATTCGGGAAAACTCCCTGACTCGTAGATTGTTCTCTGAAATAATAAATTTTTGAGAACAAAAATGAAACGAGTTAAGCTCATATTATTAATCGCAATGTTTAGCGGCTGCAATTTGTTCGAACCAGCGGAGCAGATGAAAGCAGATTTTGATAGATCTAAACTAGACAGTCTCCTTTTAATCAAAAAATCGGAAGAGGTTTCTCTCGCAATATTATTAATTGATGATATCAGCGGTAGTTACACAGTTGACCCTCGAAGCAGATCTACGGAATTTCTCGTCAAGTTTATGAAAACAATGAATGGAAGAAAGCTCCTTGGGTTTGCGATGATATCGGATGCCTCTGATAAACCAACGGTTCGTTTAAGTCTGCTCGGTAACGAAGATCTCGAAAAAAAGCCCAATATGTGGATTGAAAGTGAAGTTAAAAATTACTTTACCCATTTAAAACTCGTTGATACGCTCGATCATCTTAATAACCTGGCAATCAAGACGTTTAATAAGGATGTCCTCGCCAAGTATAACAAAATAGCGGGTAGAAGCGATGTTTGTATGGCTCTTCAGCGGGGACAACTATTCTTGAATGAATTCCCTATGGCTAGCAAATGGATGATAATATGCTCGGACTTTAAAGATACTTATGGCCGGCAAATGATTCTTGATTCCGAGATAAACTTACTAATCGTGGGACATGCTAGGCAAAAAGATGTAATCGCCGCATCCGGACGTGAAATTTACAGCAAATTCGAAAGCTACGATGAAGCAATAAATAGGATAATTAATAAATCGAGGTGAATAAAATGAAGCCCAAATTGAAACTGAACTTGCTATTGCAGATCAAACAGAGGATCTCGCATTATACGAACGAGTTTTATAATCTGGTCAGGCGCTTAAAAGAAAAAGAGGAAGCCAATCAGGAGTTCTTTGAGCGTAATGTCATATATGCAGAAGCCGACAGTATGAAAAAACTACGATGGTTCCTTGCATTATTTATCGTGACGCCGATACTGATACTGGTCGATTACGCAAGTGTGTATCTGTTCATCGCTGCATTAGCTGAAAGACTTCCGGAAGGGATAGGAAGATCGGTAATATATGCATTCAGCATTGTAATTTTCTTCATTCTCGAATTGGCGACAATCCTGGCAATATTAAAAATCGATGAGATCTTAGAGACGCATTCAAACGCCGGTCTGTCTTTGTTGAAATATGTTTTAATGTTAATCATGATTTCCAGTCCGGCGCTTTTAATATACGTGGGATATACAATGGAGCCGGTCCATTCGCCTGGAGCCGGACTGAAGACATTTGTTCTTATGATAGTCAGTCTCACAATCCACCTGATATTCTTCATTATTATGGAGGATATACTTAATGCTATCAATTACATAAAATATAAGATTTCAGCATTTTTTTCGAGATTGAACGATATCAAGCCCCGGCTTGAAAGGCTTAAGGAAAAGCTCAGAACCGATTACATAAAATATGACATTGAGTATATAAATTTCAGTTTGGATCCAGACTCAACGGTATATCTCTCAAAAGTAGAACTTAGCAAGCGTGAGAAATTTCTGAAGGAACGACTCGAAGATGATATCGACGATAATGATTACGATGAATTCATCGACAGTAAAAGATATACTCCGCCAAAACCGGTTGGTAGTGGTGTGAGTAAACCGGGATCATCAGCTTCATCTCCAACGACAACCACAATATGGTAAGAATGAAAATGAAATGCTGCGTTTGTAATGGTTTAATTATCGGAAAATATTATTCTGATTTATGGGGTAATGCTGCTCATGCCACACATGTCATCGAGCGTTGCCCTGCCTGTGGCCGTCTTATTGGTGAAAGTTCATCTCATGGGAAAATAACCTATAGCGATGGCAGGTTTTTGTGCGGCAATTGCTTTAAGTTCGAAAATCCCGTCCAGAATCCGGAATTAATTGAACAGGCTTACTTCAACGCGCGCAAACTATTATCGGAAAAGGGATTTGATTTTCCTAAAAATATTAAAGTTAGTCTTGTTTCCAGTGAAGTATTTAGCGAAGAGGGTTACTCGGAGAGCATTCTGGGTCTGAATACATCACTGTTAAGCCTGATGGAAAGAAAACATCACGTGAGAATACTTTATGGCCTTCCTTTTACACTCACCTCAGGTGTTATAGCACATGAAATACTTCACGTTTGGCAGCATGAAAAAGGGCTTAAGCCTGAACCGATGATATGCGAAGGTTTATGCGAGTTAGGTGCAGGGTTAGTTTATAAAAGGACTAAAACTCCGCTCGGCGAAAGACTTTTTGCAAATATCGAAAAAAATATGCTGTCAGTCTATAGCAAAGGGTTTATGACTATGCGCTCTTTACTTGAATCAAAAGGATGGCCTGCAGTTCGTAAATACGTGTTTGAAAATTCACAAAATCAAATAAAAAAAAGGGGAATACAATGAGTAAAGAACGTCCCGGAGGTCCAACTTCGAAAAGAACTAGTCCGGTATATTTTGCCTGCGATACTAGTGAATCTATGTCAGACAATGGAAAAATCACAGAACTGAACAACTGTCTGAGGGAAGCAATTCCGCATATGCAAAAACTTGAGGATGAAAATCCTGGTGTTGAAATCCAGATGAATGTGCTTTCGTTTAATACCAAAGCTGAGTGGGTTATCCAGAATAAACCGGTGAAGGATTTTATTTGGACAGACCTAAAAGCGAAATCAGGCGGAGAAACGAATGTGGGCGAAGCTTTTGCAATCCTCGAAATGCAGATGAAAAATCCCGATATGCCTGAAAGAGGCTTCCCGCCTCTTATCTGTTTAATCACTGATGGTTTTGCAACCGATTCATACAAACCTATGCTGGATGCATTTCTCTCGACGAAATGGGGCTACAAAAGCATAAGACATTCAATTGCCATCGGAAAGGATGCAGATTCAAGTGTTCTCACCAAATTTATTAATAATCCGGAAATTAGACCCCTGCAGGCTAATAATCCGGAGCAACTGGCAAAAGCTATTCGATTTGTCAGCACAGTTGCCTTAAAAAAAGCCAGTGTACCAACAGGCGGCACAACACCAGTTCCTGCGCCACCGGTAGCTGTACCTGATCCTAGTGACGATGTCTGGTAAAAAGGGAGGCGATATGATAATTAAGCATTCAATAGCTCGTAGTATCCGGGGTCTTTCGCATTTCAGATGCGGATCACCTAATCAGGACAGCATACTAATTACAACTTATGGTCCCCGTCAAATTGCAGCTTGCATTGCCGATGGACATGGCAGCAGCAATTGTTTTCGCAGTCATTTAGGAAGTTTATATGCGACCGAAATTTTTGCGGGTGTTGTGAATGATATCCTATCCTTCGCAAGTTATGATGAGGTGAAAATATTTGCAAAGAGCATTCCTTCTATCATGGTGAGCAAATGGAGAAAACGGGTGGATTCCAACTTAATTACTTCACCATATGCCAATCATGAGACAAACGAGTCAATAATGAAAAACCCCTATCTTGCTTATGGCTCTACATTTTTAGGGTGTTATATCTGTTCCGAATACGCAATATGTTTACAAATCGGCGATGGGGAAATGTTCGCATCTTATAGCAACGGTAAAATAAAACATCTTGTGCCGGGTGATGAGAGACTAATAGGAAATGAGACCACCTCTCTGTGTTTACCTGGTGCAGAGAAGGACTTCCGGGTTGCCGTTATTGATCTGACAAATGAAATTTATCCGGAAATCATAATCCTTGCCTCGGATGGACTTTCGCAGAGCTACGCTCAAGACAGTGATTTATTCAAATGGTGCAGCGATATGAAAGAAATCTACAAAGAAGAGGGTGGTACTGAAACAATCGAAACAAATCTTGGGATATGGCTGGATGATGTATCATCCGGCGCTTCAGCAGATGACATCTCAATGGCAGTAATCAGGCTTGAGAAAGAAATAAAGCACAACCGGATATTTCACTTATTCAGAAGAAAAAAGAAAAGAAATTCCTACACTAATAATAAAGGTGAAACAAATGGAAAATAGAGGAAAGCCTGTCCGGCCGGGCGGGGAAATAAGCAAGCGTTTTCTGGATCTTATGGTTTTAGCCGATAAGTCGGCCAGTATGAATGAAAATGGAAAGATGGCGTCGTTAAATACGGCGATGCGGGAAGCGTTACCCTACATTAAATCGGTCCAGAACGAGAACCCGGGAGCATGCATAAGACTCAGCATAATGTCCTTTAGTCATGGTGCCGAGTGGCAGCAAGCCGAACCGGTCCCAGTCGAAAGTTATATCTGGAAAGATATTACCGCAGACGCCAACCCGCAAAATCATAATTCCGGAAATCTGGAAATTGTTTTCCTGATTGATACAAGTGGGAGTATGTCTGATGAAATAACCTCAGTTAAAAGAAGCTGTGTTGATTTTGCTACCGCAATCCAAAAACAGGGTTTAGAGGTACGTCTTGGTTTAGTCGGTTTTGATATCGGAGGATACAGAGGCGCTAAAAGCAGTAAGTTCGAAGTGACAAAGCTTTCAACCTATACTATTGGTCGTTGGCCATTAATGTCCCCAGAACAGTTTAAAGATAATATCAATGAATTAACCGTCGGTCTTTTTGGGGGAGCGGGATGCTATCTTGCCAATACGGACACAATTGATATTTTTCCACATGTTGTTGATACATTTGGAAAATCAAATGCGAATCGGGTGTTAGTTATCATTTCGGATGAAATTGGAAATGATTCTGGTCTGGAAGCAATACTCAGAACTTTAAAAGCTGCCAAAGTAAAGACCTATGTTTTGGGTGTTTCACATGGAAATGCTCATAAGCAGTTAGCCAGGCAGACTGGTGGAGAATTCTGGGACATTGTAGAAAACAAAGGAAAAAAGGATTTCTCATCACTTTTGGTGAACTCTGTGGCTGAAACAATTGGTCGGGAAGCAAAAAAAACACTTTCAGATGGAAGAGTGTCTATGGGAACAGATATGGGTGCGGCAATTGGACTACTTACAAAAAGAATAAAGGTTGAAGCTATGCCGAATCGTTGTCTTCCCCCAGTTACTATCCTTGTTTCAGATGGGCAGCCGACAGATGATTATTATGGTGCATTGGGACAATTTACCGAAGAACCCTGGGCCAGGAAAATGGTGCGCTTAGCTATTGCCGTTGGAGAGGATTGCGATACAAAAATATTGCAGGATTTTATTGGCAATAAAGAGATCAAGCCATTAGTCGCATCCAATAGCGGCCAGTTGATTAGATATTTTAAATGGGCTAGTACGGTTGTTCTGCGTAATGTTTCCAGCCCTGTAAGAACAGGGGTTAATGTTCCGCGCTATATTGATGTGGTGCCTGAGCCCATAAATAATACAGCCTCGAAATTTTAAATAAATAAGGTATCTGTTATGTCAATACACATGTTACAAAAAAACGATAAGTTCCATTCATGTAATGGAAAAAGGATAAAGGTATTAGAATTTATAGGTGATGGCGGACAGGGAGAGGTTTATCGTGTAGACTATCAGGGTGATAAAGAGTATGCGCTGAAATGGTATTTTTCCCAAAATGCTACTCAGGATCAGTTAGAAATACTCAAAGTGCTTGTGAAAATTGGTCCGCCTGATCATCGCTTTCTTTGGCCTCTGGATATCGTGCAAAATTCTGAAAAACCAGAGATGTTCGGCTATGTGATGCCTTTTCGACCTGCCAATTTTAAAAATGCTTCAGGAATGCTAAGCAGGAAAATTGAACCATCCTTCCGTACACTTTTAACCGCTTGTTATCAATTATCTGACAGTTTTCTCCAGCTTCATTCAAAAGGATTATCCTACCGGGATATTTCTATAGGAAATATTTTTCTTGATCCCAAAAGCGGCGATGTTCTTATTTGTGACAACGATAATGTGGCTTACGAGAACACAACCTATAGCGGGGTTTCCGGTACGCCGAAGTTTATGGCTCCTGAAGTGGTAAGAAATGAAATCCAGCCAAATCGTTTTACCGACCTGTACAGCTTGTCGGTGCTGCTATTTTACCTAATGTATATTGCCCATCCGCTTGACGGAAAAAAGGAGGCAGCAATACATGCAATGGACGAATCTGCCCAGAGAAAGCTGTACGGATTTGAACCTCTTTATATCTTCCATCCCACGGACAAATCCAACGAGCCCGATCCGGAATTCCACACAAATGCATTTGCGTTTCATAATGTATTACCCCAAACCCTCAAAACTGTTTTTGAAAAAGCTTTTACCGTTGGACTTAATGAGCCACTAAAGAGGGTTGAAGAATCTGTCTGGAGGTCCCTTTTTATTGGTTTGTGCGACAATATACTGAATTGCAGTTGCGGGGCGGAATCATTTTACGACATTTCCCGGCTAAAGAATGGCATCGAAACTAAGTGCTGGAGTTGTGGAAATTCGATCAAAATTCCTGCAAGGATACGTTTAAATGGTGAGGTAGTGATTCTCAGCAATGGTATTAAACTTTATCCCCATCATACAAGCGGCATTCAATACGATTTCAGTAAGCCGACAGCTGAAATTTCTGAACATCCGACATTAAAAATTAAAGGGCTGAAGAATCTTTCAGATGATATCTGGTTTGTAACCAAACCCGATAATTCCATTCTGCAAGTTCATCCAGGCCGCTCTTTTGCTCTTGAAAACGGATACAATGTTAAATTTGGTCTGGTTAAAGCGGAGATCAGATTATAGCTATGTTATACCAATTTACAACATCACATCTTTCGAAAGGGAATGCAATTTTCCCAACAAAATTATTAATTGATCTTACAAAGGATAGAATTATTATCAAAAAGCATCATCTTGTTGGTTCTGAGCAGACTATGCTCAGAATAAGCAATGTTATTTCGGTCACTACCCGGCATTTTAATGAAAAATTCATTTTTTCAGAAATTGTACTGAATACTGCTTCTAACGAGGTTCGATTAAATGGATTTTCACCTCAGGACGCTAAAAAGATAAAAAGCATATTTGAGCGTCTTGTTTAATTGGGAAGTTTGTTAATAATACTCTGGAGTACGTGGTCAGTATAGTGAAAATTTGTGAAATGGCTGGTTTCCATTTCCGGCTGTGGCAGAACATGTGTAATGCACCCATAAAAGCAAGAGAAAAATCAGGCAAAAAGTATTTAGAAAAATCAAGCGACATTTTTATAATTATTTAGTTTTTCAAATTCAATTGGGCTCAAATAACCAAGAGCCGAATGAGGGTATTCATGGTTATAAAAAATCATAAAATTATCGACCTCAGTTTTGGCTTCTTCAAATGATTCATATTCATACGGATAAACTTTTTCTTCCTTGAAAGTTCTCATAAAGCGTTCAGTATCAGCATTACCCTTGGGATTGGAGTAGCTTGTCGTAATGTGTTTGATTCCAAGCAAAGTAGCTGCATTTTCAAACTTTTCTGAGGTCGGCTGAGAACCATTATCACTCATCAGATGCAAATCATATTCTCTCGAACCTAACGGACAATTATTATCAACTGCCATATTTAGTGCCTCAATCCAATCGTCTGCTTTTGATCTGAGGTCTAGCTTGTAACCAACAACTTTTTTATTGTACCAGTCGAGTACAATCACTAAGTAAACCCAGCCAAAAGAATTTATGTAAAATTTGGTCATATCAATTCCCCACCACTGATTGCTCTTTGCCGGCTTTGGCTTGTCCTTCTGGGGAGTCCTTTTCGCTTTATTCCTTCTGTTCGGCTGTAAAACTCTTATCCCTCAAAAATAAACAAGGGGACCGAAGTCCCCTTGAAATAGCCTTTCCATCTGTGGGCGGATGAGTCATCTCTTTATCTCATCAGCACCATCTTTTTCACATCGCTATATGTCGTTCCGTCAATGCCTTTCGCATCGATGGTATAGAAATATACACCGCTTGTGAGTCCTGATCCCCTAAAGTTTATCTGATGTAACCCCATAGGAATTATGCTGTTAGTCAGTTCGGCTACTTCCTGTCCTATCGAATTATATACTTTTACTACTACCTTTGCGTCAACCGGAACAACAAATTTAATCTTCGTCGTCGGGTTGAACGGGTTAGGATAGTTCTGTCCAAGGCTGTATTGCGTCGGCATAAATTCAATTGTTTTTGAATATTCGAATGACCCGCCGAAGTCGATCTGACGCAGTCTGTAATATGATGTGCCTGATACAGGGTTACGGTCTGTAAACTGATATTTGCTGATCTCAGTTGTTGTTCCTTTACCCTCGACGTATCCTAATTTTACGAAGGTAATGTTATTCCTGCTGTGTTCAATTTCAAAGCCCTGGTTGTTTGTCTCTCTTGCTGTTGCCCACCGCAATTCAACTGCTTGGCCATTCTGTTTTGCAACAAAAGAAATGAGTTCTATTGGCACTTCTAAATCATAAATGATTGTTACAAGCACTGATTTAAGAGCTTTGTTGGTAACTGTATATGAGATAGGTGTGTTAAACGTATTATAGGTCTGGTTGAATAGTACACCGCCGAATGGGTCTTTCAGATTTACTGATACTTTACCATTGATCTCAGGGATCGTGAAGTTCAGTCTGAAGCCTGCTGAGCCTGTGCTAAGCTGATAGTTGATCTTATGTGATACTGTTCCCTGATAGACCTGGGTTCCCATACGGTAGTCTTTCAGTGATCCGGTTACGCTATCCGGGAATACGAAGCGTGCATCGAAAATGCCGGCAGGCGGTGCCGGAGGAAGTTTTGCTTCACCAAGGTCCGCATCGATTCCGGCTGTTGCCAGTGGATCGATTCCGGCTGCCAAGTTGTATGTGCCGCCTGCGCCGTCAGCTACGTTGAATCCGATTTCGTACATTGCGGATGTTGGAAGGTCATTGTCGCCGTCTTTTACAGGTGCATTCATAATCAATTCGCCATCACCAGAAGATTTTATCCAATACCCATGTCCGGGAAGAATTGTATTTGCTGGTATGTAACCACCCTCATGAGAAAAAAAACTTCCTCTAATGATTCCAGGTGGAATACTAATAATTGCTTGAACTTGAATTTCCTGATGAAAGGGTTCAACCAAATTCCATCCGTTTGTAGCTTCAAATGTTGCATTTATGCTTTTGCTGTATTTCATGACGAGGCTTGTTATCGCTGTTTTAGTCAAGGCATTGATTCCATCAGGGTCAGTTTTTAAGTGAATATCTGAAGATACTTCACGGAATGGATCCTTTAAATGGAGGGATCCGTCAGGTAGTTCAACTGGATCCCATTCAAAGGTTATTGGATATCTTACACCTGTCTGAAATTTAATAGTCCTGGTTGCTGCATCAATTCCTTTATTAAGTAAGTCACTTTGCCATGCTACCGAAGGAATGACATGTCGATTGAATATCGAGTCATCCGGTGTAAAGTTGGCTACCCAAACTTTTCTATCAGGATCGACAAGATTACCATGTGCCTGACCAGCTCTGTCTTCTGTCCATACGCCAAGATTGCTCCACTCGGTGAATGTCAACAATGGAAATGAAAAATAAAATAAAAATAATTTTGTCTTTATTTTCATGAAGTACCACTTACATAATTTTCACATTGTTTCATCCAATACATATTGAAGAAATTCTCTGCCAATTTTTGAAATGTATGTTGTTAAATCAAGGTATATCCATCTGAAGTTACCTCATCAGCATCATTTTCTTAACGGTGCTATATGTCGTTCCGTCAATGCCTTTGGCATCGATAGTATAGAAATACACACCGCTTGTGAGGTCTGATGCGTTGAAGCTTACTTCATACAATCCGGCTGAGAAATTGCCGTTTACTACTTCGGCTACTTCCTGTCCGATTGTGTTAAATACTTTTACTACTACCTTTGCATCAACCGGTACTGCGAACTTAATCTTTGTACTCGGGTTGAACGGGTTAGGATAGTTCTGTCCAAGGCTGTACTGTGTCGGGACATATTCTACTTCTACGGTCTGTGAGTATTCAAATGCTCCGCCGAAGTCGATCTGACGCAGTCTGTAATATGATGTGCCTGATACTGGGTTACGGTCTGTGAACTGATATTTGCTGATCTCAGTTGTTGTTCCTTTACCCTCGACATATCCTATAACGCTCCAGCCTTCGGCTCCGCTCAGGCTGCGTTCGATCTGGAATCCCTGGTTGTTTGTTTCTGTTGCGGTTTCCCACTGTAATTCCACTGTCTCTCCGCTTACTGCTGCTGCGAAGCTTGTCAGTTCTACAGGTACCTCTATGTCATAGGTGATTGTTACAAGTACTGATGTCAGAGCAGTGTTTGTTACTGTATAGGAAATCGGGGTGTTGAATGTATTGTATGTCTGGTTGAACAGTACGCCGCCGAACGGGTCTTTCAGGTTTACTGATACTGATCCCATGATTTCAGGGATTGTGAAGTTCAGTGTGAGTCCTGTTGATCCTGTTCCAAGCTGGAAGTTGATCTTATGTGATACTGTTCCCTGATATACCTGTGCGCCCATACGGTAGTCTTTCAGTGATCCGGTTACGTTATCCGGGAATACAAAACGTGCATCAAAGATTCCTGCCGGTGGTGCCGGTGGTAGTTCTGCTTCGCCAAGTCCTGCATCCAGTCCGTCTGTTCCAAGAGGATCGATTCCTGCTGCCATATTGTATGTGCCCCCTA
>JAIOYW010000029.1 GCA_021740915.1 Ignavibacteriales bacterium
CGAACAGGGGCAAGATCAATTTTTAATGGATCGTTAATCCGCGCATAACTAACGGTCAGAGTGATTTTCGGCAGGAAATTGCCCCGGGATTTGAGTTTCTCGTAATATTTTTGTTTTGACTTTTCTTCATACTGTCTGATTTTGCTGTTGTTCTCCATTGCTGTGCTAATTGCCTGTTTTAGGCTGAGGCCCTGACCATTCAAGGAGATTGCAAAGGATAATATTAGAATTGTTATTATTGTTGATTTGTGCATAATTATATTGAAAAGTGAATCATTATTCATTAATTTAACAAAAAATTTATTTTCTTAATCCTGTGATAAAAATTTTTTTAACATTTCTTCTTAATTCATTCATTGTTACTTCTTCCGGTTTTTTTGCCCAGAGATCAATAAGATATTTTAAAGAGCCGATAATAAGATGCCTGAGCACTTTAACACTTAGAGAATTATCTATTAAACCATTCTTTTGCCCCTGGATGATTATTGATTCTCCTTTATCAAGGAATTGCTTATATATCGGGGGAATCAGTTCGTCATCTTTGAATAGATTATGCTGTTCATTTACAATTACAATCGCCAAAAGGGGATCATTGTAAAATTTATCACAAACCAGATCTATAAGATGCTCGAGTTTTTCGAGGGCATTAATATCGTCTCTTATAAGTATATCAGAGCTTTCAGAATTGAGTTCTTTCCAGAGATTCTCAAATATCCGCTGAAGTATCGCGGTTTTATTTGAAAAATAAAGATAAACCGAACCGGTGGCAATTCCGGCAGTCTCGGCAATTTTGCTGATCTTTGCCTGATGGAATCCTGCTGCGGCAAAAACCTTGATGCCTGCATCGAGAATATCCTGTTCCTTATTTCCTTCTTTTATTCGCATAACAATAATGAATGTTGAATCATAATTCAAAAATAGTGTTTTTTCGTAATTTTGTCAAGAATAAAAGCAAATTTATTTAATTTCAGAACTCAAAACCCGAGTCTGAATTTAAAAACCAATTCATTAGATAGATTGCAGTATCTGGTCATGAAAAATTATTCTTTAAAAAGAATAAAGCCGGCTAAAAATATTCAACCGGCTTTAGGTAAGAAATTTATAATTAGTCTTCTTTTTTTGCTCTGAGTGAATCCCAGATCATATACACACTAATCAGTACGAACATAACGAGGGCAAGCATTTCGGCAGAGTGAGATTCGAACCATTCTGCGTTCACCCAGTTGAATTCAAAATAGCGAAGCATAGCACTGATAACACCCATTAGAGCTCCACCGGCAATAAATCCGGAGGCAATAAGTGTTCCGCGCTCTCTTCTCGCCTTATTTAATTCTTCGTCTTTACTTCGTGATGAGACGTAATAAGCTATGAGTCCGCCTGCAAGTATTGGAGTATTCAGTTCGAGCGGAATGTACATACCAAGAGCAAACGCCAGTGCGGGAACTTTTATCATTGTGAGGATAAGAGCCATAAACGCACCTGCCACATAAAGCATCCAGGGGGCAGGCTGATTATCCATCAAGGGCTGAATTACTGCCGCCATGGCATTAGCCTGTGGTGCCACCAATGCTCCCTCGCCTGTAAAGCCATATGTCTCATTAAGTATTAATATTACCCAGGCAACTGTTCCTGCCGATACGAATGTTCCAAGAAATTTCCATCTTTCCTGTTTATATGGAGAAGAGCCAAGCCAGTAACCTATCTTCAAATCAGTTATAAAAGCACCTGCCACCGAAAGAGCGGTACAAACCACGCCGCCAATTATGAGGGCAGAAACCATTCCGGCTGTTCCTGAGAGGCCCACTGAAACAAGCACAATTGACGAAAGAATAAGCGTCATAAGCGTCATCCCTGAAACCGGGTTTGTACCTACAATTGCTATTGCATTTGCTGCTACGGTTGTGAAAAGGAATGCAATTATCATAACTATGGCAAGCCCGACCAGGGCATGTGTAAGATTATGAACAACACCCATATAAAAGAAAATAAAAATCACGATAGCTGTTAATACTATTCCTGCAGCTATTATTCCCATTGGCAGATCGGTTTGAGTCCGCAGTTTTTTGCCATTAGCTTTGTGTCCATGGAGAATTTCGGTTACACCAAGTGAAATTGCTGATTTAATTATGCCGGAAGAACGAATGATCCCTATTAATCCCGCCATAGCGATACCCCCGATTCCTATATGTCTGACATATTTCGAGAATATCTGTTCAGCGCTCATATTAATGATCATCGGAATATCCTGAGCCGGTGCGGCAGTAATAAACCCTCCAAGAAAAGAAAATATTGGTATTATTACGAACCATGAAACAAAGGAACCGGCGGCAATAATTGCTGCGTATTTTAAGCCGACAATATAACCAAGCCCCATTACTGCAGCGCCAACATTTAACTTAAATACTATTTTAAATTTATCTGCAAGTGTATTTCCGATTTCAAAGACACGAGTTGTGAAAACTTCGCCCCACCAGCCGAATGTAGCGATGATAAAATCGTAGAATCCGCCGATAAGCCCGCTGACAATCAGAACACCTGCCTGTTTTCCGCCTTTTTCGCCGGTTATCAGTACTTCAGTTGTTGCTGTTGCTTCCGGAAAAGGAAATTTTCCATGCATTTCTGCAACGAAGTATTTCCTGAAGGGAATTAGAAATAAAATGCCGAGTGATCCTCCAAGAAGAGAGGCCATAAATACCTGGTAAAAATCAACCTGGAGATTCAGTATATATAACGCGGGAATTGTGAAGATCGCGCCGGCTACAACGGCTCCTGATGTGGATCCGATTGACTGAATAATTACATTTTCTCCAAGTGGTTTGTATCTGTTCGCAATAGCTGATAAACCAACAGCAATTATCGCAATTGGAATGGCGGCTTCAAAAACCTGACCGATTTTTAAACCAAGATAGGCGGCGGCTGCAGAGAAAAGTACCGCCATGAGAAGTCCCCAGAATACTGACCAGGCATTCACCTCCGGGTAATCCTCGACCGGCGACATCACTGGCTGGTATTCCTCACCTGGCTGTAATTCGCTATATGCGTTATCAGGTAACCCTGCTATTTTCTGAATTTCATTTTCAGACATTAATTACTCCGTTATTTTGTGTAGGATATTGGTATTTCAAATTCTGTTTCATCATTGTTGTTCTTCAAATATATTTTTCCGTATAATTTTGATGCAACGTTATCAATCTTAGAGAAATCAACCTGTATCGCCTCAGTGATCATTGGATATAACTGAATATTAGACTTTCCGCCCGAAGTTACTTTGAGGTTCTTTGAGGAAGAAAGTTTATTCTTTTCTGTTATATGCACGCCTAATTCACCTGAATTTTCTGCAAAAGCAGGCACCATTACTAATTTATAAACAGCAGAATCTTTTTTCGGCGGGTTAATTGATACTTCACCTTTTATATATGACATTCCTGATGATTCAAGAGTTTTTCCCTTTTCATTCTGAATAAAAAATGCGAAGTCTGTTAATTTGCCAAAATCTTCCTTTGAAAGACCCAACTCGAAAGTTTTCTCGCCATCGCCTGGTTTCATTTCAAAACTGATTTCTTTTGTATCACCTGCTTTGATTGCCTCATACAAATAAGTACGGGTCTCTGTTAATTCAGCGCTTATTTTATAAGCTTTAACCTCTTTTCCTGAATTTGTCAGATATATTTGATTGTGATCTGCTGATAGATTATCGGTTTTAGTCCAGCTCATCGTATTTGCAATTATTTCAATTTGATATGTCGATTTGTTTTTCGCCTGATAATACCCCTCAACCACCAGTTCATAAACTCCAGGGATCAGATTATAGTATGAATTATTCCTGTTCTCAACTTTGCCATTAGTTACCGTAAGCACTTTTCCAACAGAAACCTCTTTGCCATCCGGGTCATGTAGAATGTATCTCGCTGACTGATATTTCCCTTTAACAGAGTTCATGCTAATCTTTACAGTCTTTACTTCTTCAGTAACTTTAAAATAATATCTGTCGAACATTCCGGGTGCAAGTTCTCCCTCGCCTGATATAGTAAAGTTGTTCCCGGTGTTAAATTCGTAGGGGATTACTGCTGTTGCCCAGACTTCAAATTCAGGCAGCATGGCAAAATCAGTTCTATATGCCTTTATTTTGGCATTATATAGTCCCGGCTGCTGCATTTTTGATTTATCAAGTTTAACATTTATCATTGTTGGCTGATCATTCCTAAGATATGTGTTTTTCTGCATTGGAATTAACCAGTCTGCTTCTGATTTTAAGGTGTATGATCTGTAAAACTTGTCGTTTTTCCCAAATTTATCCCTGGTTGCCGAGAAAGTAAATGTTTCATTACCTGTTACCCAGGAGGCATCACGAAGATATAAAGCAGGAGCCTTATCGCCGGGCATATTTGGTGCAAGCGATGAGATTGTGTAAGTCTCGAAATTTTTCAGTTGTCCGCTTTTAATATATTTTTCTAGCAGGGTAAAGGCGTTGTCAACATTGATATATCCCGCTCCCTGATCAATGGTCTTATATTGAGGAAGTACTGTTGCGCTTTCTTTCACAATAGCAAACAAAACCTGTGTGGGAATTTTAATATCCGGATATTTTGCCTTAGCGGCTGAAAGCAGCAGTGACATAACGCCTGCTGAATATGGGGACGCCATGCTGGTTCCCCAAAAACGATCCCAATTACCCCAATTTGGAACTGTTGATGTGCAGGCACCCGGACTGATAATATCCGGCTTCATTAATTCTCCGCCTCTTGAACTGAAGTAGAGGATTATATCATTTTCCAAAGTTGCACCGTAAAGATCAGCACCAACTTCTTTTGTCAGGACAGCGCCAGACGAAAAAACGTTTTTTGCGCCGGATGGTAATCCTGTTGTTGAAATTCCAGGTCCTTCATTACTGTTTGAAACACATATATACAGATAGGGGTTTTCGGCTGCTAATTTCTCAAGATATTTCTCCATTACCGCCATTCCTTCGATCTCAGAACCAATACCGAAACTCATGTTTATCACACATGGCATCTCAAGCACTTTTGAGAGACTGTCAGCGTAGTCATAGCATTTTTTCATGCTCTCGGTAACTGTTGCTCCACCCGAGTAATTATTATTGCCGAGTTTACAACTGATAACATATGCACCAGGCGCAACTCCATTAAGGTTTGTATCCCCAATTTTATTTCCGGCTGCTATACCGGCACAATGTGTTCCGTGTGCTCCATCGTCGAAGTGGAAATTGACCTTGTCCTCCCCGGGAAAAAAGTTAACGCCCATAAAAAGAGCAGTAAGACCTTCGCCGGTAACTATGCTGACAGATTCTTTCTGGTCCCTATATGTTCTAATCTCTTTTTCATTGTCGAGGTTTCCGTCTCCGTCAGAATCCAGATACATCACCCAGATTGTTTTTCCATTTTCTTCAACTGGAAAAACAATAAAAATAAAATCTTCATCTTCTTTACCATTATTGTTAATGTCAGAAGCACCTGAGCTGGAATTTTTCCACATCGACTCATTCAGCGAGCCGATATAATAATCCCCAGAAGATTGACGGTTAACTTTTCCTTTAATTTTTAGTTTACCTTCTTTAGCTGAATAAATATCTACTCCGTCCTCATTTTCTTTTTCTGCCGGAGTATAGTTGACGTCTCCCTGTCCGGTGAAATCCTGAACATCAATAACTTTAACTTCGCCTGTGCTGGTTTTTGTTAATCCCGGGATTCCCATGTCAACACCAGTATCAAAGATAAAAACGATAGTACCTCTACCGTCATATTCCGGATATTTTTGGAGGAATTCCTCGACCCCTGTCTGTTTTAAGGACAAGAATGTCTGACTATCCTGAGAATAGCCGGACGAGTAACCTAAAAGCATGATTAATGATAAAAATAACATTGTTTTTTTCATGTCTTAATACCTGATTATTTTTGATTTAAATTGTTGTAGTCAAGTTCTGAGCCAAGCAAACTGTGGGGTATCAGAAAAACTATCAACGTTACAATTGAAGCAATTAATATATAAATATGGTTTTGTTTGTTTTTACGGTTTTTAAAGTATGCAATAACCCAGAATATCATTGCTATCAGGGTTTTATTGTCTGTAAGATCGATACCAAAAGGCACACCTGTCCAATACTCGCCGAATGCGTACTTTTGCATGATTGGGCCAAGTATAAATCCGCCGACAGCAATAAATAGAATAGTTAGATTCATAAGTTTTTTTATCTTTTCAGCATCACCCCAGTATTCCAATCCGGCACGCGTTGACAGCAACATGCCTGTGAACATTGCAATAACATGCAACACAAGGATATATAGGGGCACATCACCTGTAAATCTTGTCACAACTCTTGAGTTTTCAGGAAAAGGGTATATGTCCTCCCCATTAGTGAGGTGAATAAAGTACTCGAGTTTGCCGGCGGGGGGTTGTGCCGGCATCATTGCAAAAAGAGTATCGCCGGCTCTCTGTAAAGACTCCCTCGAAAATTCATCATTGGTTTTGAATCTTTTCCAAAAGAGATAACCGCCAACTTCTTTTTCCGGAGAAATAATATTAACCCTTTGGTCTGTAAAACCCTGATGTGATCTTTCAAGTTTTAATTTTATCTTGGCGCCTTTGAAAATTACATTTCCTGAAACCGGATAAGTTGGCCCGGTCAGTCTCTGATAAACCGCAGAGCCCACTGTAATTAAAAAGGCCAATATCCAGAAAATTACTAATTTAGTCATATTGGATAAATTCTCACAATAATTTACAAACAGTAAAAATAACCAAAAATAACTTTCTAAAAACTAATTTCCTCCGAGTATTATCGGAAGCCCATTTTCCCCGGAACCAATTATTACAATCTTTGAATTCGGTGAGTTTGAAAGTTTTTCAGTTGCTTCAATACCCTTCCATTCAAGCAATTGTTTGCTAATACCTTTCGAAACGATTTCCTGAAAGTCTGCAATTCCTTTTGCTTCAATTCTTTTTCTTTCCGCTTCCTGCTCTTCTTTCTTCAAAACGAATTGCATCCTCTGGCTTTCCTGCTCTGCCTGTAATTTTTCTTCTATCGATTTTGTCAGCCGGTCGGGCAGAATTATCTGCCTTAGCGCTGCCCTGTCGATTAGAATCCCCCGCGGCCTTACCAGGTTTTCAAGTTCGGTCTGTATCTCTCCACCTAACCTTTCTCTGGATGCGGTATAAAGCGCTTTGGCTTCGTATTTTGCTGTAACGCCGCGGACTACTGATCTAAAATTTGGAACAAGAATTATCTCGCGGTAATTAGGTCCAAGAGTTTTATAAATCTGGGAAGCCATCTCGGGATCAAGCGAGTAAAGCAGGCTTATTTCAAGCTGGACGCTCAGTCCTTCTTTCGATGGCACTGTCATAGTTTCTCTCATTTCCTGTGTCTTGATATCGAATTTGACAATGTTTGCAATTGGGTTAACAACATTAACTCCAGCCTTAAGTGTATTGTTGCTGACCATACCCAGAAAATCCACCACTCCGACTGTGCCGGCGGGAACAACTGTAAAAAGCTGGAAAACTAAAACAATTGCGCCAACAAGACTAATAAGACCGGCTATGTTTGACTCCTGCCTTCTAAGTTTTTTCTTTGCGGCCACAAATGTGAACCCGGATATTATTGTAACAATGAGAAAGATTATGAATAGCATTTTTACTCCTATTTGTTAGAATTTAAAATTCATTTGAAATTAAACAGATGCTTAATGTTTCACGTGAAACATTAAGCATCTGCCTTATTAATATAAATTGTTATTTTATAGCATTTTAGATATATTTAACGCCTAAAATAATCATTTTTCTTTTATTTCCCCTGTTTATGAATTTAATTAACGACACTATCTGTGCCCTTGCTACAGGGTCTGGGGGTGGGGCTATATCGGTGCTTCGAATAAGCGGGAAAGACAGCTTAGAGATAGCCGATAAGGTGTTCTCAGGTAAAACCAAAATCGCCGAGTCAAAATCACACACTATTCATTATGGAAGAATAGTTTCGGAAAGCATCACCATAGATGATGTTCTGGTTTCTGTTTTCCGTGAGCCGCATTCATATACCGGTGAAAATTCGGTTGAGATAAGTTCTCATGCAAGTATGCTTATTGTGCAAAAAATAACTTCTGCGCTGATAGATGCCGGCGCACGGTTAGCCCTGCCCGGAGAATTCACAAAAAGAGCATTTCTAAACGGACGCATGGACTTATCGCAGGCAGAAGCAGTAGCGGATATAATTTCGTCAAGCACTGAAATATCCCTAAGAGGTGCCCGAAATCAGTTTGATGGCCGATTATCAGATAAAATAAACGAACTCAGAAATTCGCTTATTCACTCTTCGTCTCTGGTCGAGCTCGAACTTGACTTTGCCGAAGAAGACATTGAATTTCTTTCAAGAGAGCAATTGATAAATAATATAAACAGAATTGTTGAAGAAATAAACAGATTGCTTAATTCTTACCAATACGGCAAAGTAATCAGGGAGGGTGTAAATCTTGTTATTGCCGGACAGCCGAACGTGGGAAAGTCTTCGCTTCTTAATTACATATTAAAAGAATCCCGGGCGATAGTAAGTGATACACCTGGAACCACAAGAGATGTTATCCGTGAGTATTTTCAGTATGGGGGAATACTTTTTAATGTTTATGATACTGCCGGCATCAGAGATTCGGGCGACATTATTGAACAGGAAGGAGTCTCCAGGAGCAGAAAATCAATTCTCGCCGCTGATATCGTGATTTATTTGTATGATTCCCAGAGTGGATTTTCCAATGAACTTTATAATGAATTATCAGCGTTAAAGGGTAAGGAAAAGATTATAACTGTTCAAAATAAAATAGATATTCCTGCTTTGGATACTCTTGATTCAGAAGTAAGAATTTCTGCCATAACCGGGGAGGGAGTTGAGCTACTTCTCGCTTCAATAATCAGCCGTGTTTTTGTTAATGGGATATATACGGAGCACTCTATTATTGTCACAAATTTAAGACATTATAAAGCTTTGGAAAAAGCAAGATATTTTCTTATTGATGCCATAAAAACATCTGAAGAGCATTTGTCCGGGGAATACATTTCAGTTGATATACACAATGCTTTGGACAGTCTCAGTGAAATAATCGGGGTAGTAAACTCAGATGATATACTCAATAATATTTTCGCAAAATTTTGTATTGGTAAATAGCGTTTCACGTGAAACGGAAAGGATATTTTGAAGAGATTTGATATTATAGTCCTTGGCGGGGGACATGCCGGGCTTGAAGCGGCAGTTGCGCCAGCCAGGATGGGATTGTCTGTTGCGCTAATAACAATGGATAAATACGCGATTGGAAGAATGTCGTGCAATCCGGCGATAGGCGGAAGTGCAAAAGGACACCTTGTTCACGAAATAGATTCTCTCGGCGGTGTGATGGGAATTCTTGCCGATAAAACAGGAATTCAGTTCAGAACTCTGAATAAATCAAAAGGACCCGCTGTCTGGGCAGGAAGATGTCAATCTGATCGGGATTTGTATTCTTCTGCGGCATATGATCTTGTTGCAAACACTCCAAATCTGACAATAATTGAAGATTCTATAATAGATATCATTATTGAGAATAAGCACATTGCCGGAGTAAAAACATTAAAAGATAATGAATATGCCTGTGCTGCATTAATAGTCTGTTCCGGAACTTTTCTAAATGGATTGATGCATACCGGAAATAATTCATTCTCCGGCGGAAGGTTTGGAGAACAACCTTCGATGGGCTTAACTGAATCTCTTAAAAAACATGGTTTTGTTTCGGGCAGATTAAAAACGGGAACGCCGCCGCGAATATTAAAACAATCAATAAACTTTGATGTGCTTGAAGAACAGCCCGGCGATGAAAATCCTGTGCCTTTTTCAAGAAAAACCGATAAATCAAAATTTCCAAATCTTCCACAAGTCAGTTGTCATCTGACATATACTGATTTAAAAGTACATTCAATATTAGAAAAGGGATTCGCTGCTTCTCCCTTGTTTTCAGGATTAATACAGGGCGTTGGCCCAAGGTACTGTCCTTCCATTGAAGATAAAATTGTACGTTTCGCAGATAAACCCAAACATCAATTATTTCTGGAGCCGGAAGGTCTGAACTCAGAGTTAATATATCTGAATGGTTATTCAACCTCACTGGATGCTGAAATACAACTTGAAGGCATGAAAAATATCAGGGGACTTGAGAATGTGGAAATGGTGCGTCCGGGATATGCCGTGGAATATGATTATTTCCCTCCTTATCAAATAGATCTGACTCTTGAAACAAAACTGATCGGCGGACTATACTTTGCCGGACAGATTAACGGAACTTCCGGTTATGAAGAAGCTGCCGGCCAGGGACTTATTGCCGGCATTAACGCTGCACTTAAAATACAGAATAGAAATGATTTTGTTCTGAAACGATCAGAAGCATATATCGGAGTGCTTATTGATGACCTCGTGGGTAAATCAACTGAAGAGCCATACCGAATGTTCACTTCCCGGGCTGAACACCGCCTGCTGTTGCGTCAGGATAATTCGGATAAAAGACTTCTGCGTTATGGATACGAATTCGGACTTATTCCAAAAGAAGAATATCACCAATATTTAAAAAAAGAACTTTTGATTTCTAAAACAATAAATTTTTGTAAAGAAACAAGACTTAAGCCGAATGAAATAAACCCGCTTCTTGAGAATAAAAACTTATCAATTAATGATAACTCTGATACAATTGATAAAATTGTTAAACGACCTGAGATGTCGCTTAAAGATGTTTTGTATATTTCATCTACAAATAATTTTGAAGAACTTAATGCAGTATTGAGCGATTCTGATGTCCTTGAACAAGCAGAAATTGAAATAAAATATGAAGGCTATATTAAACGCCAGCAGGATTTAGCCGAAAAACTAAATAACCTTGACGGGATACCCATTCCGGAAAATTATGAATATAAAAACATTAAAACAATTTCAACAGAAGGCAGAGAAAAATTAAGCTTAATCCGCCCAAGATCATTGGGGCAGGCATCAAGAATTTCGGGGGTGTCCCCATCAGATATCTCCATTTTATTAGTATATTTGAAACAATAAATTTGAGGTTTTAATTGGACGATCAGGAAAAATACCTACGGGAATTAAAAAAACTCTTTTGGGAAAACAATATTTCTGTTGACGAGTTTCAACTTGAGAGGTTAGCGCACTTTGCAGAACTTGTTGTGGGAAAAAATGAAGACGTTAACTTAATATCCCGTAATGATATTGAGAACATAGCGGAAAATCACATCTTTATATCTTATTTAGTCTCCCAATATATTCCTCTTAAAGCACTCAATTTTTTGGATATCGGAACCGGTGGTGGTTTTCCCGGTATTCCTCTGGCAATATCAAACCCAATGTTCAGGGGAGTTCTCGCTGATTCAACAGGTAAAAAAATTGAAGCTGTCCAGGATTTTCTAAGCGCTCTGAAACTGACTAATGTTGTGGCAGAAAACTCTAGGGTTGAAAGTGAAGAATTCAAAGAAAAATATAAAGATCATTTTGATGTTGTTGTAAGTAGAGCCACTGTTCCGCTTATAATTCTTTTCAGATACTCTGTTCCGCTTATTAAAAACAAAGCATATTTACTTGCAATGAAAGGCGGCGATATTACAGAAGAATTCCAGACTGCTTCGCTTAAGTATAAACCTTATATTAAAAAATCTACTATTTTCGAATTATCTTACAAGCCCGGCAATATTCGTAATGAAAAAGGGAAAAAGCTTGTACTAGTGGAATTGGTAAAATGAGTTTGGATCAGACAGAGTTTTTTCAGGAAATAAGCAGTTTGGCAACTGAGCAGCGCAACCCGAGGTCTATGGAAATAGACGCCGGTTCAGTTACCGACATTTTAAAAACAATTAATGAAGAAGATAAAACCGTTCCGTTTGCCGTTGAGAAGGAAATTCCGTTTATTGCCGAGGCTGTTGAACTTATTGTAGCTGCCATCAAAAACGGGGGACGACTTCTTTATTTTGGCGCAGGGACAAGCGGGCGGCTTGGGGTTGTTGACGCATCGGAATGCCCGCCGACATTCGGCACGCCGTATGGACAGATTGAAGGTTATATTGCCGGCGGAAAAGAAGCCATGTTCAGGGCGCAGGAAGGGGCGGAGGATCACGAAGAAAACGGTGCCGCGGATGTATTAAAAGCAAACGTTACCAATCTTGATGTTGTGTGCGGAATCGCGGCAAGCAGAAGAACGCCTTATGTTGTTGGTGCAGTAAAAAAAGCAAAAGAACTTGGGGCTAAAACACTTTATATTACGTGTACACCCAGGGAATCGTTTAATATTCCGGGAATTGATGTTGCTATTTGTCCATATGTTGGACCTGAAGTTGTTATGGGCTCCACAAGAATGAAAAGCGGTACTGCACAGAAACTTGTGCTTAATATGCTTACAACAACAACGATGATCAGGATGGGCAAGGTTTATGAAAATATGATGATTGATCTTCAGCAGACTAATAAAAAACTCGTTGAAAGATCAAAAAAAATAGTAATGACAATCACCGGTGTCTCTTACGCAGACGCAACTGACTATTTGCACAAAGCCGGCGGGCACGTAAAAACAGCGCTGGTCATGATTCGCGCAAATGTAACTGCAGAGGAAGCTACTGAACGGCTAAGAGATGCCGATGGTTTTGTCAGAAGAGCCATTGAATTAAAGCATTAACAATGCTTCCACTTAAAGAAGTACATTTAACCTACCCCGTTCAAAGAGATGTCGTTTTTATACTTGGCGCAGGAGCTTCTTATCCGGATGGTGTACCGCTTCAGGATCATATAATACCCTTGATGCTTTCCTCAGAAAACAATCCAATCATTTCTTCAGCAATTGGCGGTGAAGTAGTCGAATTCATTAATGATAATTTTGCTTATAGTTTCGAGGAAAATCAATTTCCAAAACTTGAGGCGGTTTTTGGTTTTCTTGACTATTTTATTCAGCAGAATGAAATCATCAATAAAAAGTATCACAGACAAAAATTATTGGACATTCGCGAAAATTTAATAAAGGTAATACACTACCTGGTTAATTTAAATACAGAAAAGAAGAGCGAAATATATCAAAGGTTTTGGAACGCAGTTTTCAAAAACAACACAAATATTTCTATAATAACTCTTAATTATGATACGCTCCTTGAACAGTCTTTTGAAGGTTTTTTCAGAGTCAAGGGATATATAGACTATGCGCTCGATCTCATGAATTATCAAAAACTCGAATCTACGTCCAAATTTAATTTCTGGGTTGATCCGACACAGCCAATGATGATTAACGATGATGAATCGCCATCGGCAATAAAAATAATTAAATTACACGGGAGTCTTAACTGGAAATTTTGTACTTGCTGCAATCAGACTTTATTGACACCCTGGGACAGAATTATCGACCTAAACGAAGGTAAATTTCTTGGTTATACTTATCCTGAAAAAGAGGCTTATGAATATCGCTGTCCGATTGACGACACTGAGTTTGAAACCCTTATACTGCCGCCCTCATTTGTTAAGCCGCTTAATCACCCGATAGTCACAACACTAATGATTGAAGCAGCCAAAGAAATCAGATCGGCAAAAAGAATTGTTTTTGTTGGCTATTCCCTGTCGTATGCTGACCTTCACATTAAAGCTCTTTTGAAAAAAAACATTGTTCCCGGAACAGAAATAATTGTTATCAATAAAAAGAAAAACAAAAATTTCCTTTATAAATATAAATCATTGTCAAATAACATTAAATTTGTCAAATGTAGTTTTGAACAACTGCTTTCAGACGACGAAATGATTGGAATCGTGTTTTCCTGATTTCAGCGGCTATTTTTATTGTTTACACGATATCTTGACCTGCACCGATTTATCTGTTAAAATCAAAGGTTATTCAGAAAACAGGTTTTCAGGCGACTAATAACCGGCAGCCGGAGAATCCTGATTTTTGACAAGCTGTTTGTATTATTTTTAAAAACAAGACATTCCTTTGGGTTAGCGTTTTCAAATAACCCACACCTTCCGTAAATTTACTTTTTTGATTATAAAACACTTATTAAATGGAGGCAATATATGATCGATACGATTCAGAAATATCTCGGATCAGAAGCAGATTATTTGTTAAAACACAAAGCGATTTTTCCCAAAGAGAAACTTCATCTTCCCGGTGCAGATTTTGTTGACAGAATTTTCCTGAACAGCGACAGAAATATTAATGTATTAAGAAATCTTCAGTTAATTTATAATAACGGTCGGCTTGCAGGAACAGGATATGTATCAATTCTCCCGGTTGATCAGGGAATTGAGCATTCTGCCGGTGCCTCTTTTGCTCCAAATCCGGATTATTTTGATGCTGAAAATATTGTACGGCTTGCAATCGAAGGCGGATGTAACGCCGTTGCATCAACATTTGGCGTTCTGGGAATAACAGCCAGAAAATACGCTCACAAAATTCCATTTGTCGTAAAAATCAACCATAATGAACTGCTTACTTACCCGAATAAACATGACCAGATCATGTTTGGTACAATCGACAAAGCCTATGATATGGGTGCAGCCGCAGTAGGCGCCACCATTTATTTCGGCTCCGAAGAAAGCAGCAGACAGATCATTGAAGTAAGCGAAGCATTTGAATATGCCCATGAACTTGGTATGGCTACTATTCTTTGGTGCTATACAAGAAATAATGCCTTTAAAGCAGACAAAGATTATCACGTTTCAGCAGATCTTACCGGACAGGCAAATCATCTGGGCGTTACAATTCAGGCAGATATTGTTAAACAAAAACTCCCAGAAAACAATGGCGGGTTTAATGCAATTAAGTTCGGCAAAACTCATAAAAAGGTATATACCGATCTGACAACCGATCACCCAATCGATCTGACAAGATATCAGGTAATTAATGGATATAATGGCAGAATCGGATTAATTAATAGCGGCGGTGCTTCAGGCGATAATGACTTTGCCGATGCAGTTAAAACAGCGGTTATTAATAAAAGAGCTGGCGGAATGGGTCTTATTTCAGGACGTAAAGCCTTCCAGAGGCCGATGGCGGAAGGAGCAAAACTCCTTAACGCAATTCAGGATGTTTATCTTTGCAAAGACGTTGATATTGCATAATAAGAACATATATTAGTTCACAAAATGGCTGTCCGGGGGACAGCCATTTTTGTTTCAACCAAAAAACAAATTTTGGGACTGATCTCAACTATTAAGACGGTGATCGTTCTCATCATATTTACCTTTAAGCTCATCAGTTTTGGTTTCTTTCCATAAAGGCACTTTATCAAAATATGCCGCCCGACCTATCATATGAGCACCAATTGGCGCTGTAATAAATAGAAATAAAATAATTACGAATGCCCGGGCTGTTATACCAGTTTCATTAAAAAATACGGCGCTGCCGATGAGAATAAATCCGACACCGAGTGTTGCCGCTTTTGTTGTCGAACTCATCCGCATAAATAAGTCCGGCATTCGAATCAGCCCGATTGATGATAGCAGAACAAATACTGCTCCGCAAATAAGCAGAGTTCCTACTATTAATTCTAACATTTTTTGGACTTCCTTTCGAGATAATGTGAAAACGCAACTGTTGAAAGAAAAGAGATAATTCCCAATATAATTCCAATATCAAGAAATAATGGATTATTGGACTGAACAGAGTAAACGCCCAAAAATGCAATTCCAATTGATGTCAGAACATCGAGTGCTATAATCCGATCCTCAATACTCGGACCAATTAAAATCCTGACAAAGACAAAGAACAGGGATAATCCGAGCAGGGGCAGGACAATATAACTAATAATATTTTCAAGAATCATCTCAGTAATCCTAAAACTCTTTTTTCAATTCCATTTTTAATCGATTTCCTAAAATCATCAGGGTCGTCAAGATACATTGAGTGCACATATAGCACTTTTTTATCATTGCTTACATCGAGAGAAAGGGTGCCTGGAGTCAGGGTAATAAGGTTAGCAAGAAGCAAAATTTCAAAATCACTTTTTACATCAAGAGGGACAGCGACAATACCCGGATTCATCCTGTGTCTCGGAGTTATAACATCATAAGCCACGATAAGGTTTGCTTTAATCAATTCATAAATAAAGTAAATCAAAAAATGAATTGCTGCAGGTACTTTCCTGACATATTTGCTACTTTCGAAAAGAGGGCCGGTTAACCAGATAATTATGAAACCGATTATAAACCCCTCGAAAAAATTAATCGGGGTTAAAACTCCATTAAGAAAAATCCAGATAAATGCGAGCAGGATATTTATCATAAATACTTTCATTTATCTACCCAAAACTGTTTGAATGTATTCTTTTTTATCAAGCAACTGAGCGGCAGCATCTTTTGCATAACCAAAAAAAATATCTGGGTTGAGACTGATTGTAATGGTAATAATTGCCAAAATTACAGTGGGCAAAAAAATTATCATTTTTTCTCCCGGATTAAATTCATGATTATGCGTATTATTTGAATCAGATTCGTTTTGATCCTTCCAAAAAACCTCGTTCCATATTTTGGACATTGAAAATAAGGTTAACAAACCAACAATCAGCGAAATAGCAACCGGGATATAAGCATTAAGATCAAATCCGGCTTTGGCAACTGAAAATTTAGCCCAAAAGCCTGAAAGAGGGGGAATCCCAGCAAGTGAAAATGCCGGAATGAGAAATAACAGCGCAATATATGGATAGCGCCTGTATATCCCGCCTAATTTAGGAAGATGATATGTGCCCTTGATCCTGTTCACAATACCACCGACATAAAATAAATTCGTTTTTACAATAATGTGATGGAAGATATAAAAAATGCCGCCTGCTATAGCCAGTGTACTATTAAGGGCAAGACCTAGAAGCATATAACCGATCTGACTGACGATATGAAAAGAAAGAATTCTTCGTATATCGTTTTGAGCCGCAGCGCCCATTACACCGGTGAACATGGTGAGACAAGCTATAACCAGAAATATTTCCTGCAGATAATACATTTCAATATTAAAAATCAGAGTATATACCCTGAAAACTGAATAGATTCCAACCTTCGTAAGCATTCCTGCAAAAACAGCTGATACTGGCGCCGGTGGTGTGTGATAAGATGCCGGCAGCCAGAAAAACAGTGGAAACACGGCCGACTTAATTCCAAATGCTATAAAAAATAATATCCCGGTAATAAACACTAGCGGATTATCGCTGACCCCGTGTAGTTTAACCGAAAGGTCAGCCATATTCAGAGTTCCTGAAATACCATATAAAATTCCGATCGCGGCAAGAAAAAATGCAGACGAAAGTAAATTAAGAGTAACATATTTGATAGAGCCCTCAAGCTGATCTTTGGTTCCCCCTAAGGAAAGCAAAACGAAAGAGGATATCAGCATTACTTCATACCAGACATAGAGATTAAAGATGTCGCCGGTTAAAAAGGCACCGTTAATTCCCATAAAAAGAAACTGATACAATGGATAATAACGGTACTCTATCCTATTGTTATCTATAAGCGGAATTGAATATATGCTGCCGGTAAAAGCAATAAGTCCTGAAATAAGAACCATTCCTGCAGACAATAGATCGGCAACAATAGTAATACCAAAGGGCGCTTCCCAGCTTCCAGCCTGCAGCGAAATGATGCCGGAATTATAGACAGACAGAACCAAATAAATTCCAGCCAACAATTGTGCAAAAGAACCAGAAAGACTGATATATTTGCTTAATTGGCTGCTTCTGATAAAAATGAGCAACAGTGCCGTAAGAAAAGGAAGCAAAATTGGGAGTACAATCAGTATCATTTAAGCCTCCAGCGAATCGGTTGTATTCAAATTATCTATATCATCGCTTTCAACAGCATCGTAGGCTCTTTTGAAAAGAACAACAGCAAAGGATATTACTCCAAACCCTATTACAATAGCTGTCAAAATCAACGCCTGGGGAAGCGGGTCGGCAACGGCAGATGCCGAAAGCTCATCTGTAATAAATGCCGGTTTGGCTTTGACAAGTCTGCCAAGTGTAAATATCAGCAGATTGGCAGCATGTCCCAATAAAAGGAGACCAATTAATACTTTAACAAGGCTTCTCCGCAGAATAAGATATACTCCGCCGGCATAAAGGATTCCAATAAGCAAAGAGAGGATTATTTCCATTATTTTTCCTGCCCGGCGAGGTTAAAAATTATTTTCGTAGTAATTCCGATAACAAGCAAATAAACCCCAAGGTCAAATAACAAGGGTGTCCCAACTTTCCCGGCAACTGGTATTTCAGTATTTATCCAAAATGCTGTCATAAAAGGAAGCCCTGTAATAATTGAGGGAACTGTGCTTAAAAATGCAACAAGTAGTCCGGCGGTGATTAACACAATCGGCCTGATTCTCATCAATTTTTGACTTTCTTCAAGTCCGGCGGCTATTAAATAAAGCGCTAAGGCTGAGGAGGCAACAAGTCCGCCAATAAATCCACCTCCGGGTTCGTTGTGGCCCCGTATAAGTAGAAAGAATGATAATACCATAAATATAGGAATCAAAAAACGTGCGGCTGATTTAAGAACGGTTGTGTTCATATCTTTTTCTCTCGTGATTTCAAACCAATGAGCGCAAAGACACCGATAGCGGCTATTGCAAGAACTGTTATTTCGCCAATAGTATCGAGTGCCCTGAAATCGACAAGAATAACATTAACTACATTTTTACCTTTACCCTCAGAAAGGCTTTTTTCGAGGAAATAGTTTTTAAGCTCCGACTCTCTCTCATAAAAGAGTATCATGAGTGTAATCGCGGTCATCATAACTCCGGCCATCCCGGCGACAAGGCCATCTCTTAATCGTCGCGATATCCTGGAGGCTGGTAAAAATTTGGGTAATCTATAAATTATCAGAACAAATAAAACCACAGTAAGTGTTTCAACAGCAAACTGTGTCATTGCAAGATCAGGAGCACCATAAACAACAAATAAAAGAGAGAGGCTATAGCCGACCACTCCAATCGAAACAACAGCGGCGAGTCGTGATTTTGCCCTTATCGTTGCCAAAACAGATATTGACAGCAGCAATGCCAAAATTACCTCAACAAAGGTAACAGGAGTAGCCGAATTAATATGTGCGATCTCAAAGTTTTGAATCACCGGATACCCTGCAAGTAATAATACGGTGGAAATTATCAGAAGAATATAATATCGCAGATAGCCGTTTTGAAGCAAACGGGTCTGCAGTTTTGAGAAACTGATAATTGCTTGTAGTCCGCTATCATAATAAAAGGAAGGCTTAATATATTTTATGACTCCGAAAGGAAGGCTAACCGAATAAATTCTTTCACGGAAAAAGTACAAAGAAATGCCGGCAAGAATAATTAGTGTCCCGATAATGAATTCAGCATTAAAACCGTGCCAGAGGTAAATATCTATTCCGAAATCATCTTTGGAGATTCCATTATAAACTGCCTGCACGAGATTATTCAGCAACGGGGGGTAAATTCCGAGAAAAATTGAGATCAAACCAAGTAAAATTGGTCCGGCCCACATGGTATATGGTGCTTCATGAACCTGCAGGGCGGCATTTCCGGCCGTTTTGCCCCAGAAAGGCTTTAATCCGGAATTTATTGCAACATATACCATGCCGGCACTGGAAAAAAACACAAGTACAGTCAGAAGAAAAGTATATCCTTCAAAGGTTAAAATTGCAGCAAGAAGACTCTCTTTACCAGTAAATCCAAGCATCGGAATTATACCTATCTGTGAAAAAGAGGCTATGAGAGCAGCGGCGGCAGTATATGGCATATGCCTGCCGAGTCCGTAAAGTCTGTTAACATTCCTGGTCCCGGTTTCATGATCAATAGTCCCCGCAACAAGAAAAAGAGTTGCTTTATAAAGAGCATGTGCAATAAGATAAACAACCATTGCCAAAAGTGCTTTTTCTGAACCTATTCCATTAAGAAAAACCATAGTCCCCAAGGCTGAAACCGTGGAATATGCAAGGAGTTTTTTTATATCTGTTTGTTTAAGTGCAAGAAAAATACTTATTACTGCTGTTGTAAGACCAACCGTTAAAAGTGTAGTATTCCATATCGGTTCACCTCCGAGGAGAGGGTTGAATTTGGCAAGAATAAAAACTCCGGCTTTAACCATAGTCGCCGAATGGAGATAAGCACTGACCGGACCTGGGGCAGCCATTGCATTCGGAAGCCAAAAATGAAAAGGGAATTGAGCTGATTTTGTGAATGCTCCGAGAATGATTAGAATTGCAATGTACGGGTAATACACATTCTCTGAAAGCAGACCAAAATCTTTAATATAAGAAAACTCAAAAGATCCTGTCGCAAAGTATATAAGTATAAATGCAGCAAGTAGCGAAATTCCGCCGGTTCCGGTTACTAGCAATGCCTGTAAGGCAGCATATCTTGATTTCTCCTGATGGTTGTAATAGCCGATTAAAAGATATGAGGATATAGAAGTGAGTTCCCAGAAGAGAAATAAAACAATCAGATTATCGGCAGTAACAACTCCGATCATGGCCCCCATAAAGATATACAGGTAAATGAAAAAACGCGGCTCAAGGCTGTCGCCTTTCATATATCCTGTAGCAAATAAAAACACAACAAACCCTATTCCGCTGATAAGCAGAGAAAAAAGAAGCCCAAGCCCGTCGATATAAAAACTAAAATTTACATCAAGTGCCGTAAACCAGGGAATTGATAAGCGGATATTATCCCCGCTGATCACCCCGGAATAGAGACTGCTGAAATACAGAAATATTATCATTGGCACTGCGGGCATAACAATACGGGCAAATTTCGGACCGATTCTATAAAACAGCGGCACCGAAGCAGAGGCAATGAAAGAAATTAGAATTATTAAAAACATTAATTAGCTATTTTGATTATATAATTATAACAGAAAAAAAAATGAATTGATTCCCAAAGAATTTGTCGCAAAACGGATGCTTCAAATATCTTTTTGGGTAAAAATATGTTCACATAGTTATTTCAACAGATAATACGCTTAAATTAAGCAGACGAAGAAAACTTTCTTATTAATGATTCGTCTAATAAAAGTTATTGTATAAATATTTCCAAATATAAAATGAAAAACCCATTTAGTGAGTTAAATCCTGCTGCTCTGTTAAAACCACAAACTTACATTGAAAAACCACTGCTTTTGGCTCCGGTGATATTATTTATAGTAATAATAATCTATATGTTGATGCCCTCCTCTTATGAAGAAAAAGAAATTCCCACATTTACAGTAAAAAAGGGTGACTTTCTTGTTTCAATCACTGAAAGCGGAGAAATCCGGGCAAAAAAATCCGTGACGATTTCAGCGCCAAGAATTCGTGGTAACCTGAAAATAATCTATCTGATTCCTGAGGGAACTTATGTAAAAGCCGGGGAAGTTGTTGCAAAATTCGACCCGACTGAAGCAACAAGCCGGCTGAAAGACGCCGAGGCGCAACTCGAGATTGCACTTTCAGAAAAGGAAAAACTAATCGCAAATCATACTTCAGCAACTGCTCAGATGGAATCTCAATACAAGAGTGCAGAACTCAGTTTTGAGCTTTCAAAACTTAACCTTGAACAGATGAAATTTGAAGCCGAGGCTAAACAACTGGAAGCGCTCCTTCAGCATAAAAAGAATGAACTTAGCTTCCTTCAGACGAAACAGGAATTTGAGTCGAAAAAGATAATTCAACAATCGGAACTCAACAAAACACATATTGAAATTAAACAGAAACGGAATGAGTTGGAAAAAGCTCAAAACGATCTTGCCGAAATGACTCTTACTGCACCGGCGGAGGGATTGGTTGTTTATGATATTAACTGGGGAAATAATGGCAGAAAATATTCTGTAGGAGACAGCCCCTGGGGGGGCGCAGTTATTATTAATCTTCCTGATCTTTCTGAAATGGAAAGTGTCACAAGTGTCAACGAGGTCGATGTAAGTAAGATTAAAAACGGACTTCGTGTGACTGTCCGGCTGGATGCTTTTCAGGATAGTTCGTTTAATGGAAAGGTTTCGAATGTTGCCTCTCTTGGAAAGAATAAAAGCAATGAGTCGCAGATAAAGGTTTTCGAGATACTCGTGGATATCGCCGACAAATCTGATCTGCTGAAACCGGGAATGACAACAAGTAATAAATTCATTATACGTGAGATTCCTGAAGTTTATTATGTTCCTCTCGAAGCGCTGTTTGAAAAAGATGGTAAAAAAATTGTATATATTCTGGATGGAAGTGATTTTATTGAAAGAGAGGTCGTTCCCGGTGAAAAAGGTGAAGATAATATTGTGATCGCTGAAGGTCTTGAAAATGGAGACATTGTTGCATTGCTTGATCCAGCAGATGTCACCCTCGAACAGAATTCAGAAGAAACAGAAACCTCACCAGCGGTTTCCGGAAGATAGCTGATGAAACGAAAAGAAAATCTGCTTATAGGAATAGCAGCTCTCAAGTCAAATAAAACAAGAACTTTCCTGACGGCACTAGGAATTATTTTTGGAGTAGGTGCTGTTATTTCAATGCTTTCAATCGGTGAAGGAGCAAGAAGAGAGACTCTTGAACAGATAGAATTGCTGGGAACGAACAATATAATAATAAATAAAAAGTCGATTCCGGAGACAGGCTCGGCTTCAAAACCGAGTTTCTCACCCGGTCTAAACATTAAAGATGCAATTTCAATTGCAGAGCAAAATCCTTTTGTAGAATATGTAATACCACAAAACACAGCGGACGTTAGAGTAACCCGCAAATCCCAAATAGTTCAATTAAAAATAACGGGGACTTCCGTTAATTATTCAGATGCGTTTAATCTGCGGGTGACATCGGGTAGTTATTTTACGAAGAGCCATGTTGAAAACTATTCAAATGTCTGTGTACTTGGGAGCGATGTGGCAGGGAGACTTTTCCGATTCGAATCTGCGGTAAATAAACAAATTAAGATAAACGATCTATGGTTTACAGTGACCGGTGTGTTTGAGAAGAAAAAAACTGGTGCAGACGCCGGAAAAGCCGGCTCTGCAATAAGAGATTATAACAATGAGATAGTGATTCCGATAACAACTTTTTCCGCAAAGATAGATATTTCGGAGAGGGGGCGCGAAACAATCAGTCCTTTTTTCTTTATCATTGAAGGCGGTCAGCCTGCTAAAGACCGGGCTGCCGTTGAACGTATTACAATAAAAGTGAAAAAAGATTACAGCATAGCAGCAACGGCAAAGCTGACTCAAAAAATTCTTAAACGTAAACATTATGGCGCCGATGATTTTGAGATAATTATCCCCGAGGCGCTGCTTGAACAAAAACAAAAAACACAAAGAATATTTAACGTAGTTATGGGAGCAATCGCCGGGATCTCTTTGCTTGTAGGCGGGATCGGCATAATGAATATTATGCTGGCGAATATCCTTGAAAGGACGAAAGAAATAGGCATCAGGCGGGCAATCGGGGCAACAAGATCAAACATTATGGATCAGTTCCTTTCAGAAGCAATTATAATAAGCGTCACCGGGGGGCTGACCGGAATTATTGTTGGATTTGTTCTCACTTCACTAATAAGTACTTACGCGGGGTGGAGGACGGTGATCACTCCTTTCTCAATAATTCTTGCTTTTTTCGTGTCTGCAGGAGTTGGGATGATATTCGGGATTTATCCCGCCAAAAAGGCAGCAAACAAAGATCCAATAGAATCTCTTCGTTACGAATAATTTGATTGTTTTCGACAGGAAAAATATGCTGAAAAAACTTATAGTCGTCTTTGTTTTGTTTTCATTCACATCCTTTGGTCAGGGCGTGCTTTCGCTCAAAGACGCTCTTTCAATAGCTCTTAAAGAAAGTTTCACAATTAAAAATGCCGGGCTTTCTTTGGAAAGTTCGAAATTACGTCTCGAATCGATCAAACTCGGCTTAATGTCAACAGTTGATCTTGAATTTGATTTACCGAATTATAACCGAAGCCTGACGAGCCAGTTCAACTCAACTACCGGAACAGAGCAATTCTATTCAACAGAAAACATGATTTATGAATCACGCTTAGCGATCAATCAGCCGCTGGTTTTCAGCAATGGCACGATCTCGATTATTGGCAGTCTTTTCAGGCGGGACCAAGTAAATGATATTACGGGTACAAACAGGGACTTTTTCTCTAATCTCAGCTTCAGGCTTCGTCAGCCTCTTTTTACGTTCAACAACCTCAACGCCAATCTTGAAAGGGCGGAGAGAAATCTTCTGAAAACCACAAGAAATTATAGCCAGTCCGAAAGAGAACTGATCTATAATGTCACGTCCAGTTTTTATGCGCTTTATCAATCAATGAAGAGCATGGAAATTTCCGCCGAAAAAGTCAAACAGACGGAAATCTCATTCTCCACTGCAGAAAATAAGTTTAAGGCGGGGCTTATTGCCGAAGTGGAAAAACTGCAATTAGAGGTTGATCTTTCGGCAGCAAAAAATGAATTGCTGAATGCGCGGAGAAGGTTTATAGAGCAAAAAAACACTTTTAAACTTTTGATTGGGCTCGATCTTAATGCAGATTTCGAACTAATAGCTGATCTTTCCTTTCAGCCTGTTACTGTTGATTCGTTATATATCGTGGAATCTGCAATTAAAAAACGCCCCGATCTATTAAATATTGAAGATGATGTATATTTAAGTGAACTGAGTCTGGAGGAAGTTGATGCGCAGAGATCAATTAAAGCAGAACTCTATGCCAACTATGGAATAAATAAAAATGCCGGCGTTTTCTCAGATGTTTTTAATCAGTTTGACGACACAAGAAGCGTGGTGCTTACTCTTTCTCTCCCTGTATTTGACTGGGGTAAAAGCGCCACAGATGTTCAGGCATCAGTTGCAGAACTTGATCAGACAAAATTACGACTCGGGAATCTCAGACAATCTATTGAAAATGAGGTTATCAGTTCCCTTGGGCGTTTGAAGGCGGCTGAGGCAAGAGTCCGTGTGCTTGAAAAAAGTGTCGGGGTAGCACAGAAGAGTTACGATATAAGCCTCGAACGATTCAGGGCTGGAAAGATCACCAGCTTTGACTTATCTCAAATTCAGCTTAGATTAACAGATGCAAAACTTAACAGCCTGAATGCAATTATTGATTATCTACTTGCGCTTGCTGATATAGAACGTAAAGCGATGGTTGATTTGTGAAAATTTGCTCTTAATAACAACTGATTAAACTTCAATTTTCACAAGTTAATCTAAGCTTGTGATTACTCATAGGCTTCATGTCATTATTCTTGAAAATTCATGGTTGCTTTTGATTAAGTTGTTGGTATCCTCTGTTGAACCTTCAAAAAATCTCATCAGCACATCTCTTTTTTTCAATAACAAACCTGGCTGTGTTTGATTTTTCATAAATTCTTGTTTATGTTAAAATCAATAAACAGGATAAAGATTATGAAAAAAATATTTTTAGTAATTTTTTTATCCACAACGTTAGTCCTATCTCAGGGTTTTGAAAACTGCTCGGTTGTAAGTCTTATTTCCGGCGACACAGTAGTCTGGGGAAGAAATCACGACGAAAAACTGAGTAACTGCCTCATAGTATATAATCCTGCGGGATTATATAAACAAGGTTTCGAATTAGAAAACGAAAAAAATCCGGTGTGGATTTCAAAATATGCAAGCCTTACCTGTAATATACTTGGGGCCGGATTTGCTATTCTTGGTATGAATGAAAAAGGTATGACAATTGGGCATGTTGGGTTCAAAGAAGCAGAATATCCCCAAAAGGATGAAAGACCTGTTTTGGATCAGATTCAGTTTGTATCATATATATTGGATAATTGCGCGAGCACCTGGGAAGTGATTAAAGAATTAGACAGTGTCCGAATTTCAAACGAATCCATTACCCTGGAACACTACTTCGTTTGTGATAAGTCCGGCGAAAAGGCAATTATTGGGTTTATAGAAGGAAACCTGGTTCTATACACCGGAGAAAAATTTGTTCACCCTCTAATGAGCAACGATAGCTATAAAAAATCATTAGAGCAATTAAAAAAGTATATTGGTTTTGGCGGAGATACTCCAATCCCGGACAGAACTTTTGGGGTAGAAGAAATAATGGCAATTGGGGCGAACGATATTCAATCATTTATCAGTTTAAACAATAAAGATATAATAAATTCGGCGTTTTCGATTCTTCATAATATTGGGTTCAACAAATTTCCCCCGCCCGAAGGCGTTGTTGTTCACCCCAATTATGGCACACAGTTTACAACCGTTTTCGATTTGAAAAATCTTCAGTTGTATTTCAGGACAAAGTCGAACGGTTCCATCCGGAATGTTGATTTTAATCTATTTAATAGCATGTGTAATTATGGTATGTGGATGCTTGAAATTGAAAAAACCGACTCGGGAAATGTAAATGAACTATTCGTTAAATATTCTTCGAAAAAAAACTGTACTTACCTTACTGAATGGAATAATCAATCCTTTTTACTTTCTCAGGAATTAATCGACTTTTTATGCAATTATCCGGAAACATATCTTTGTAAATGACAAGATTGTGTGAGGTTTTAAACACGATAAAACCCTGTCATCTAAAGTAAATTTTAGTGTTATTTGCTTATTTTAATTATATACTTGTAACATAATTTTTAATTAACAACAATTATTTTAAAAGCGGCATATAGACATGTCAATAGATTTCAGATTAAATATAGATTCCGATATACTTCGGGTTGCGGCATGGGGCAGAGATGAAAATTTAGCGCAGGTTGAGGAATATGGTATGGCTGTTCTATCCGCGGCAATTTCAAATAATTGTACTCGTGCAATAATTGACGAATCAGGATTGGAATATCGTTTGGGAAAAATAGATACGTTTGAACTCGCAAATTTTTATTCAGAAAAGGTACCCCAAATGGCAAAGGTTGCCATCGTTTGCAACCCCCTTTATACAGATGACGCAGTCTTTCTCGAAACAGTTGCTGTTAACCGAGGTCTTCAGTTTCGTGTTTTTTTTAATAAACAGGACGCTGAACATTGGGTTTCACATGAAGCTTAATATCATTTTCAAAAAAACTTTTCCATTAAGGCATAAGTAATTCTTTTAAGAAAAGAAAATTTCTGCCACCCGGAAAACTAACAATATAGTTCTATAAAAATCCTCCCACAGAATTAATATAAGAGTTTTGAACTTGCTTAAATATTTTCTTAAGTTACCCGGTGTTTGTAACACAATAATCATGGGCGCTTAGAAATCTGCCTGGATTAATGATTCTTAATTTAATCTAAAAGGGAATGTTTATGAAAAAATCAGTTTTAGTTGTTTTGGGCTTTTTACTTATTGGAATTCAGGCCTGTAAACAAGAAACAGGTGTTGTTTCTGAGAAGGTAAAAGATGGTGTTTTTGTTCACATAAGCCATGGAACAGATGACGTTCACAGAGCGTTAATGGGATTACAAATGGCAGTAAAGATGTCGGAAGACAAGGATGTCCTTGTATATTTCGATATTACGGGCATCAGTTTTGTATTAAAGGATTCTGAAGAATTCACTTTCGATGGTTTTCCAGGTTCAAAAACACAGATCAACAAATTATTATCATCGGGCGTTACAATAATGGCTTGTCCGGGTTGCCTAAAGGCCGCAGGTAAAACAGAGAGTGATTTAATGGACGGCATTAAAATTGCAGACAAAGAAAATTTCTTCAGTTTTACCAACGGTAGAATACTTACGATAGATTATTAAAAAATTTTCTGCCTGTTTATTAATTTCCTGACTTCCAAGATAAAAGGTTAAAAATAGAAGAAAAAAGATTGTAAGTCATTAAAAAACAAAGGGGGTGGAGAAAAAGTGCCTCTGTAGTGCCTAATTTGTCTGGTTACTTGACATTGATTATAATATTCTTTATATTTGCCATATGTTTGTACGAATAAAAGAAACCCCGAACAGCCCAAAGAAATCAGTGCAAATAGTGCACTCGACGAGAACCGGCAAGAAAGTAAGCCAGAGAATAGTCCGTCACATCGGAACAGCGCTCGCAGAA
>JAIOYW010000013.1 GCA_021740915.1 Ignavibacteriales bacterium
ACGTTATCCGGGAATACAAAACGTGCATCAAAGATTCCTGCCGGTGGTGCCGGTGGTAGTTCTGCTTCGCCAAGTCCTGCATCCAGTCCGTCTGTTCCAAGAGGATCGATTCCTGCTGCCATATTGTATGTGCCCCCTACGCCGTCAACTACGTTGAATGCTATTTCGTACATTGCTGCCAATGTCCCGTCTTTTTCACCGTCTTTGGGTTGCAGATCAGCCGGGATCAAAGCGCCTGCCTGGGTGCATTTTACCCAGTAACCTTTTCCGGGATATACCGTGTTTGCTGTAAAATATCCGCCGTCATATCCAAAGAAACTGCTTGAGATTATTCCCGGAGGATCACTTGCTATCTGGCTGACAGGGAATTCCTGATCATACGGACCAACCATATTCCAGCCGGCAACAACCGGATTGGGTTCTTCCACCCTAAGTCCGGCAATTGTTATTTCTTCATTCACACCAAATTTCAGCCAATACCCTTTTCCATTAACAAGAATATCTGCTGTCTGATATCCATTATTAAATGCAAATGCGCTGGAAGTTGCTGATGGGAAAAGAGATGTTTTCGTCATATCCGGAGCCAGTACCGGAACGCTAACCATATTCCAGCCGCTGGCAACTCCGAAACCAACCGGAATACTCTTACTGTATTCGATTACCAGGCTTGTTACCGCTGTGTTTGTAAGAGTAAATGAATTCGATGGTGTATTCTTCATATCAACATTTACAAGCATACCGCCAAAGGGATCCTTGAGCATAAATGAACCTTCAGGCAATTCCGCAGGATTCCAATTTAAATTCATCGGATATCCGCCGCTTCCGGGTTGAAATTGTAATGTCCATGTTGCTGATTCAAGATCGATGCCTCTTATATCTTTAAGTGAAGACGCCGGGGGAATAATGGGCAGATTGAATCTGATATCAAATGCACCGGCAGGAGGAAGTGGCGGCAGTTCTTCTTCGCCCAACATCGGATCAATACCATCCGTCGCTCCGGGACTCTGCCCAAAGACCAGATTACCGAATTCCTTTGTTCCGCTATTGTCTGATATTGTAAGGATAGCGTTCCAGGAGTTGTTTCCGGCATTCCATTTGTTCTTTGCAATGTCTGCCTGCTGAGCAAGATCATTCAGGTTATCAGCGGCCACTATTGCGAATACGATTTGTTTTTCTTCTCCGGGACCAAAGTTATAAGGACCGGAAGAAACGAATAACCGCTGATCATTCGGAGTAGTTACCGGAGTAAAAGAATTATCAATAAACCAATTAAATATTTCGTATCTGTCAGTAGTATAATCAGTCAGAACACAGCCGCCGGCTAGTCCATTAATCGCCACTACGCCGTAATATGAAAAATCGGGGCCGGACGGATGGTTAATGTATATCACATCACTTCCTGGAAGGTAACCTCCCAAATTTCCGCTGAAACTACTGACGTCAAGGTCAAGAAAAATTCCCGCGTAAAAATCATCAATATAATCGGGAGAATTATTCTTATATGAATAATTATAAATAACAAATTTATCTCCCTGAGCCGAAAATGTGCTTTGTTTAATTTGAAGCGGCAGAGGATTCGGTGAGTTTACATCTGCGAGTTCTGCGTGACTCACCTGGTCAAAAGGCGGTTCCTGGAAAAATCCCTGAAGCGGCTGTGAATTGACGAGGTCATTTACAAGAAGACCGCCGGTCGTATCTGCGAAACTTCCGATCTGACCTTTTATTCCTGTTGCCGGGGTTCCAAAAACTGCACCGCCTGTATATAAAACGCTGGATGAATTATTATAAATAAACCCCAATCCACCAGTCCCATTATACTGATTTCCAATAAAACCATTATCAAATGCTGTAAGTTGAACTGTGCCGGTATTGTGATCAAGACTCGCTGTCATCTGAATATTTGTCTGGAAAGTAAATGTATCGTAATACCAGGCATTGAAGTTACTTGCCGAGTTTTCCGAGAACAGACTGGTACCGGGAATATCATCTATCATATACATATAGTGCAGTGTAGCCATATTTCCGTCAAATTCAAGTCTTTCAGCAAGATTGGGATAACATTCCTGGGTAAATTTGGCGCCTTTCAGCACCTCAGGGCTTGTCCACGACTGACCGTGATCCTGAGAAATTGAAAAATACAAATCAGTGTAAAAAACTGAATCAGATGCTGGCCCTCCGTCTCCGGGATAAATGTTTATTGGAGAAAACCCCGGCGCATCACTGTATTCAGGTCCCTGCCATACAATAATTATGACGTTACCATCCGGTGAAATACTCAATCCTGGATATGCATTCCCAATACCGTTTCCCGGACGATAATTTGTGATAATATTCGCATCACTTTTTTCCATAGCTTCTGAGGTGATTGAGAGCCATGCATTCGGAACATTCTTATAAAGAACCGGGAAGACATCTCTTCCTTCCTGCGTATCCCATCCATAACCATTAGCAACAATATGTGTGGAGTTATTATTATCGAGCAGCATCTTGGTTTGTCCAAAATTTTCAATCTGCGGGGCATACGACATACGATCTGCAATCTGCCCGGTAACGCCATCAACTGCTCTGACCCTGCCAACCCATGTATTTCCCTGATCAGGACTTATATACTGATAGAGAATATCGGCACTGTCAGGATCTGCACCCCAGATAACATCACCGTTGCGTTGAACTGCCATCAGCATATCAACTCTCAATTGATTTTCTGAGGAATGTATCCCAACCTCAGTTGTGTATGTCCCCCAGAATTCGGGGTCATTGGCGCCAACAGGCCCGACATACATCCAATTGATTCCGGCATCCATTGATTTATAAATGTCTGTAATTGTCGTTGCCCATATAGTTCCGTTGTTCAGATAAGTGAATGAGGGAAAGTTTCCCCCGAAAGATGAACTATACCCGCTTACCTGATTGGTATTCAAATCGATATATGCAAGGTGGGAGGTTCCTCCGCTATGTGCAGCAACTATTGCCTTTCCGGCAAGCGGACCCTGTTCAGCAATCCTGATATTTCCCCAGCCATAAGATGCACCGGTATTCCAGATTGCAAATGAAGGATAATTACCCAGGTTCTCATAAATAAAGCTTTGTTCTCTTATGCCGCCATCGATTCTTTTCATCGCGGTCATCGATGGCCCATTAATACTCTTTAGCCCGGGTAAATAATCAATCATCGGGCGTATCTGACTATTTGCTGAATAGTCGTAATCTGTTTCTAAAAGCAAAGTTCCGGCTGATGTTTGATCCACAAAAGTGGTTTTTATTGTTTTAACCGAAACCGGCTTGAAATTCTCATCTGCAATTTTGGAAACAGCACTTTCCTGAGCATATGAACACAGGACCGGCAACAGCAGAAAGAATAGTAAAAACCTTAAAGTTTTCATAATTTCTCCATTTAATAAAAGTCATTGCTGTCTGATTTAGGAGGTTAATCCATAACAGACAGCATTACTTCAATGTACAAAAATGAATGTGCATTTTCAACTTTGAAATCACAGGGATTAGCGTGATATTAAGGGCTGTGTTTTTAAGTTTTTTATTCTCTTGTACTTAACTCGTAATGAGTCTGATGAAGTGATTCATTTTTCCCGGGTTCTGGTCATCGTTCAACTCAATTATTTATCGGACGCACTTTACAGGGGCTTATTGGAGAAGTTATAAACGATAATTAAGAAAATTAAGGGGTGGTTTGATAAATAATTAGAGTTGAATTCTTATTAAGGATATTCATAGAAACCAACTCTAAAATTGCAATTGGATTTTGAATCAATTTCGTTTTAATCGATCAGCCCTAATTTTTTCATTTTACTTTGCAATGTCGTGGGTTTTAATTTCAGTAAGGCAGCAGCACCGTCTTTTCCATATATTTTACCACTGCTGATTTTCAAAGCACGACCGATGATATCTTTGACTTCTGAATCAAAACTTTCAACGATATTGCTTTCCGATATTTGGTTTTCGTCTTTGGAATTGGCATCAAAAAAAAGGTGATTTTTTAATATTATTGATCCGCCTGAGAGTATAGCTGCTCTTTCAAGTGTGTTTTGAAGTTCACGGATATTTCCGGGCCAGCGTTTGTTCAATAGATGCTCCAATGCCTGTTCGCTGAGGGAAACGTTTTTCATACCCGGTTTCGTTGATATCTTCTCGAGAAAATACCCCGCAAGTAATACAATATCTTCTTTTCTTGCCCTCAGGGGCGGCAGCATTATAGGAAATACATTAAGCCTGTAGAAAAGATCTTCTCTGAATCTTCCAAGGCGCACCCGTTCCTGCAAATCTGCATTTGTGGCGCAAATAATTCTGACATCCGCGCTTATTGTTTTTTCACCGCCAACCCGCTCAAATTTCCCTTCCTGGAGAGCCCGGAGTAGTTTGGGTTGAATCTCTGCCGGCAAATCAGCAATTTCATCAAGGAAAAGAGTTCCTCCATCGGCGAGCTCAAACCTGCCTTTCCGCTGGGTTGTAGCGCCAGTATAAGCGCCCTTTTCATGACCAAACAGTTCACTTTCAGCTAAATTGACGTTCAATGCCGAACAATTCAATGCAATAAATTGTTTTGCCGCCCTGCCCGATAATGAATGAATCGAGCGGGCAACCTTTTCTTTCCCGGTTCCTGTTTCACCAGTGATCAGGACTGCAGAATCGGCAGGTGCAACAAGTTTTATCTTTTCTAAAACATGGTTCCAGTTCTGAGATTTTCCGACGAGTCCCTCGATCATTATCTTTGCTTCACTTATAAGCGAATTGCGTTCGAGCAGCAATGTCTCTTTTTCAGTTTGCAGATTATCATTTGCAATCGCCTGTGCCAGTGCAAGAGCAATAAGTTTGGAAAGTGTTCCGGCTGCCTGTACCCTTCCCGGAGTAAAAATATCACATTCCCTGTGATCCAGGGTCATAAGTCCAAGCGTCGTATTACCAATGGATAAAGGTACGAGCATACACGAATGACCAGCGGGGAGATCTATCACTCCTTCGTATGTATCCGGACTGCCGGGATCATCATCTGCAAGTCTGACCTGCCCCTCCTCCATTACATTATCAAGATCCGGCCGCCGGCTCAGCTCAATTTCATAATCACTTAATTTCTGCTCGACCAACTCTCCTTTAGCATACTGGACTTTTAAGCGATTCCCGGTTTCTTTGCTTAGAATAACGGCTAATTCATACGGAATTATTTCTCTTATTGCATCAAGCACAATTTCCATTGTATTAAATGGATTCAGGATCTGTGATTGTAAGCTCATACAAACCTTTAACGATATTTCGGTGACAACGATATTTCGAGACAGAATATACCGATATTTCGGTTATTTGTCAATTGGGTGAAAAATATTACTCTAACTTATTATAAAACAAGGAGCATCATACGAATATTTTCTGGCACATTCTTTGCAATATTATTGTACATTAATCATAAGGAACTGAAAAAATGAATATGACAACAAAAAAAGATGTTAAAACCGAAGTCGCTGAATTATTAAAACCTATTCTGGCAGATCAGCATATTCTCTATACTAAATTGAGAAATTATCATTGGAATATTACAGGAAAGATGTTTTTTAATCTTCATACGAATTTTGAAACACTCTACACCGATCTTGCACTGGATATAGATGAAATAGCAGAAAGAATCCGGTCACTTGGAGTTTATGCCCCGGGCACAATGACCTCCTTCCTCAAACTTGCCGGATTAAAGGAGGAAAAAGAGGATAATTATCCCGTTGCCTCTGCAATGGTTGAAAATCTTATTAATGATTACGAATACGTAGTCATCGGACTTAAGAACAGCGCTCTTAAAATGCAGACTGAATATTCTGATGAAGTAACAGCGGGTTATCTTTATTCACTTGCACAGAAATATGAGAAACACAACTGGATGCTACATTCGCTGCTCAACTAAAGTTCAGCTAAGGGTTTAATAAAGAGGCCGAAAAATAAAATTCGGCCTCTTTATTTATTATCTTAGTTTAAATGATTTCTAATAAATTTTTGATTTGTAGAAATTGTTTTTTTGACAGCAGTGTCATATATAATTATTCGAAAACGTCAATTTTTATAATTAATCATCCTCATGGTGTTCTTTTTCCCGTTCTCCACTTTCATGATGCTTCTCTTTTTTTTCTGAATTTTTCTTTCGTTTTGAGTTTGAGTTTTCATTAAAGGTGCTGTCCTCATCTCCGGAACGATGACATTTTGCACAATTTTCAAAATTTTGAATGTTTTCTTCCTTGTGCTTCCGTGCAATTTTTTCGGGTTGATGTTCGTGACAGCCAAAACAAGTATATTTTGTATAACCATCTGTCATCGAATGACAGGTTGAACATTTTGACTGATGATTGCTGTCAAAAACAAAATGTTTTTCATGATTGAATGTCGCCGGAGTCCAGGCTGATGTCTGATGGCATTCTGCGCATGATTGTTCATTTACCAGGGTTTTGTGGAAATCGCTCTGTGGTGCATCTTTATTATGGCATGTCCGGCATATTAATTGTGCATCAGTTAAAATACTATGGCTGAATTTGGCTTTTTGCCAATCCTCCTGAATGTGGCACAATCCGCATTTATCCGAATAAGAATGCATATCGGTATTAGGTTTCTCTTGTAAATGACACGCTTGGCAATTTCTGTTTATATCCGGATTAAGCATTGTATGCGTAAAATTCAGGGTGGCGTTTTCCCGTCCAAATCCATTGTGCTCTGTATGGCATGTCTTACAATCTTCACTTACAAGGGTTTTATGAAGAAGAAAATTCTTCTGGTTAGAATTTTTAATTCCTACATCGGCAGAATTTCCTTTGCCTATCTCGCCTTCCCTGTGACACGTAAGGCATTTTTCTGAAGGTATTCCCGAGCCTGGTGAATGACAAGCACTGCATTCCGATTTTAGTTTCTCATGACCACCACTAAGTGTTCCCGGATTTATTGCATAGTATGGAGATATCCAAAATATTATTCCCGCAATCAATAGAGACATAAACAAAGTTATATGCGTTGAGCGCATCCTACCACCTCCAGTAAAGCAAAATTGTGGCGATATGCCATATCGCAAAGGAAACCAAAACCATATTTAGAGGTAAATGTACCCTCCGCCATTGCTGCATTGCTGAAACCATAAGCGCTGAATAATGGAGCTCCCGTTCAATCTCTTCTTCTGATTTTCCGACATTTTTAAGCTCAATCCTCAGATGATTAAGACTGTCTTTGGCTTCCTTATAAAGAAATTTTCCTATTAGTCCACTCGCTACCACAATCAGCATGGAAATCATTGCAATCCAGGGAATTATGGCATTAAAGTGGATTCCGGAGTGAATTAAAATCAGAACGGTTCCAGCCCAACCAAGAAACTCATGATTTTGGAGCAACTTTTTGGGGGCGCCAAACGAAATAATTTTTCTTTTTCTTAATGAATAAAAAAAGGAACTTAAAATAATTATTGTTCCAACGATTCCCAGGTATCTTCCGATCTGTTTGAGCCCAACCAAATGTAGCAGATAATCCAATACAATTGCGCTGACAATCATTAAAATAAAAATGAAAATGGAGGATATTGTTTTTTTCATAAATATAAATTTCATATTATGCCGAATAATAAATATTAAATCACCACGCTTGTCTATGTTGGAATATTGGGCGGAAAATTAGATAAATTATTTACGATTGTCAAGAAATATTAGTCTATTTGACTAATCTAAGAAATATATACTCAAAAAAACATTGTAACCTTGGTTTTCTGAATCATATGTCCTTTTTAATCTCCAAGAAGAAGTAAGAATACGGGTGTTGTTAGTAGACTGGCTATTCCATTTACTCGATTGAGGCAGGTGAAATGAGTTAGCTATTTACCTTAATATACTTTTCAACATCAAATTTCCGCTTGCAGCCATTAAAATTCATGTACCGGATTTTACCATAAACCGGCCTTTCCGACCAAGCACGATCATGTACACCGCCAATTGACCATGCGATTCCAGTGTATCCATTCGGATCGCGCCCGTCAAGCTGGTATTTGTCATTGAGGAAAACAGCGATTTCAAATGCATTCTCCGGCGATGGTGTCCACTCAAGAATTTTTTTTGCCCAGTACATTCTCATGTATCCATGCATTTTCCCTTTGACAACCATCTCTCTTTGAGCCGCATTCCACAATGGATCGTGAGTAGAAGCTCTCTCAAATTCCTCTGCCGAATAGATATATTCACGTTCATCCTTTCTGTGCTCGTCCAATGTGCTTTTCGCCCATACATGAAAGCCGTTAAAATTGTCGTAATCTTTGTTGTAAAAACAATAATTATCAGAGAGCTCCCTCCTGATGATTAATTCTTCCAGAAATGAATCTCGCGAATCCATGGACTTAAAATTATTATGAACTTCCAAAGCGACTCTTTGGGCGGCTATTTGCCCAAAATGCAGATAAGGTGATAAGTCTGATGTTCCTTTTAGGTTCGGATCATTCCTTTCCGCCTCGTAACCGGCAAGTTTTGCCGAGAGAAATTCAGAAAACATCTTTTCTGCTGCTTCAGATCCAGGAAGAAAATATTCTGATTTTTTGACTGAAGTGTCCACCTTTAGAGACTCATAAATGTACTCCCATTTAATCTCATCCGGCAATTTTTGGCCATGAAAAACAGGCAGCCCTGGGAATTCGCATAAAAATTCAGGTAATTTTCTTTGAATTTTGGGACGGATAGTATAGGCTCCAAATTCCAGTTTGTCGGAGCTTTCCCAGCAAGGGACAATATTATGAGCATCAACCGTATGAAATGGAATTGCTGTTTTTTCAATTACTTCTTTTTTCCATTTCCGGATATTTTTCAGGGGATTAAAATCGGATACAATCAAAGAAGCACCTACATCTCTAACGAATTCCGGGATATTTTCCCCGGGAGAACCTGTCAAAAGATAAAAAGGAATCTTTAATTTCCTCAGGCGGGCCTCGGTTTCTTTCAATCCTTCGATCATAAAATAGTATTGACGGAGCCCGGCAAGCAGAAAGTCATTAACCAGATTAAAAACGACTATTAATTCGTTCCCGCTTTTAACAGCCAGCTCGGCTGAATAAATTAGCGCCCAGTTATCCTCTGCTCTCTGGTCCCGCTGCATCCAGTACACGATTGGACCTGATTTAATTTCCCCATCTTTTTGGATCTTTATTCTTCTTTTATCGACCATAATATTTTATTACATCACTTAGGATATTATCCGTAATTTTTCCATCTGAAAAATGAAACCCGCGGCAGCCTTCCCGATACTTATGATTCCCCCAATACCTTTCTTACTGATTATTGAGAAAAATATCACTCCCCTGCCATCATTAATATTTCGTGGAATTCTTGCTCTGAAACCGGTATCACTGATAGCCTGTTCCCTCTTTGTAAAAGTCTCATAGCCTGAAGTTTTGGATTTTCCTTCATATCGGCAATTCCAACAACTTTCTTAAATATTTTAATGAGTTTTATATCTACCATATACCAGATTGGGTTTTCAGATGTTGATTTTGGATCAAAATGAGGATTGTCCGAAATTTGTGCGGTGAAATCCGGGTAGCTTTCTCTGACAATTTCGCAGTACCCGGCAACTCCCAGCGGCTCATCATTACTATGATAATAAAGAACCAGATCGCCGATTTTCATGTCATCCCTGATAAAATTTCTTGCCTGATAATTGCGCACACCGTCCCAGTATGTTGTTTTTGTTTTTTCCTTACTGAGGTCGCTGATCGAATAAACCGATGGCTCTGATTTAACGAGCCAGTATTTTGCTCCCATAAATTAATCCTTTAAATATGTTTCATACCAAAGTTTTCTTAGACGATCAACTTCTTTCCTGTGATTTTTCAGAAAGTGATCGCCGTTTTCAAGTAAAACAAGTCTGAATGGAGTTTTGTTCTCAAGAAGCTTATAGGACAGATCGATTGAATCATGTGGAAGCACCCTGTCGTCCGCTGTCCCGTGTATGAGAAGAAGAGGGGTGTTTTTCGGCAGGTTACTTGCAAAATTTACAATTGAGCGGCTCCTGCAGCGCTCATCAAAACCACTGCTGCCGTATCTGCCCAAAGTCACCTGGAATAATCTTTTCATAAATTCACTTTCAGATGCACTACACCTCAGATCAGCTATTCCACCTGTAACAATCGCAGCTTTAAAGCTATGATCCCTTGTGAGTGCAAGATATGTCATCATACCTCCACGGCTCCATCCTTCAATTGCCCATCGGGAATTATCTGCGAATGAGAATTCTTTTGCAAGTAATTTCAGATTGAGGACATCATTTACATCATCTCCTCCAAATTCATCCTGCCCTTCACCTCCTGCATTACCTCTGTACTGTGAAGCAAACACAACAAAACCCCAGGATGCTAATTGCCCGAAAATGCCCTGTGCATTAAATGAGTCGATAGAACCTCTATTCTCAATTCCACCGCGACACCAGATTACGCAGGGATAAGGACCTTTCTTTTCTTTCGGAAATGCCAGATATCCTTTGACTTTAAGTCCATCCGAAAGATATGTGATTTTCCTTACTTCTACATCTTCCACAACTTCCGGACCCCAACCGCTCCTGATCATTCTGAGTTGAATCTCGCTCAGTTCCAGTTTTTCGTTCTCAATAATTTTCAAAACTGATTTTCGCCTTTTATTAGTTAAGATTATTTGATAGTTTAGACCTTTAAAAAGTATATCTCTGATCCGGTGAAAATTACATGAAACATAACAAAAAAAACTCTAACGCTAAACCATCCCAGGACACAAAATTTACCACCAAAAATATAATCATTATTGCTATCTTAGTGATAATTACAATTATCCTCTATTTTACTTTTTTCAAAAGTGAATCAGCAGTCAAAGAAGACAAAGGAAATAATGTTGTGAACAAAGAAATGTTCAGTTTCAAAAGAGAAGGTGAACTTACGCTTATTAATTCCGAGGGCGGCTTCATCAAAAAAATTGATGTTGAACTTGCCGAAAATGACGATAAGCGGACACAGGGGCTGATGTACAGAACCGATTTAACCAATGAGCAGGGAATGCTTTTTATTTTCCCGTATGAAACCTATCAATCATTCTGGATGAGAAACACTTATCTTTCACTTGATATGATATTTATTAATTCGCAGCATGAAATTGTAACAATACATAAAAACACCACTCCTTTCAGTGACCAGTCCTACCCCTCGAGCAAGCCGACTACTTATGTTTTGGAAGTACCGGCAGGTTTTTGTGATAAATTCGGCATTAATGTTGGAGATAAGATTGTCTGGCGGCGAATATAAGCGTATGCTGCTTCGGCAATAATTAGAAGAAGGAAGTCCATGGGAAAATCACCAGGCAGAAGTTGATAAAACCCACCGGGGTGATCGTGAAGTTAGTCTGGCGGGGATAATACACTTTATTAGTTATTGAGTTTTTTGTATTGCAGAGAAAGACCGCTGAAATTTTCTCGCTATGTGAATTCTATTTCCAAATCAAAGGTTGTGTAAAAGTATTATTTCAAAAAATTTAGCACAATAACTGTTTATTCTTTTATCCGGAAAATTAATTAGTCACTATTCATACTGCTAATACTTTGCCCCGACACATGCTGCAATTTTCGCATAACCTATTTACTGTCTTTTTACTAAATTTTAAGGTTAAATAATTTGGAGTTCACAATTAAGAAAGTTTTAATTACAGGCGGTTCCGGTTTTTTGGGAATTAACCTGATCCGATACCTTCACAGCAGAGGATTTGCTCTGGTTTCCCTTGACCTGGTTGAATTCAATTATCCCGACATGAATGATCTGATCACCCACGTTAAGGGAGATATACGGGATGCCGCACTGATTGATGAGCTTACGGCAGGATGCCAGATGGTGATTCACTGTGCAGCAGCGCTTCCTCTGTATCCTCCGGAAGATATTTATACCACTGATATTGAGGGAACACGCAATCTTTGCAATGCAGCAGCCAAACACAAAATTGAAAGGTTTATCCACATTTCATCCACTGCTGTCTATGGAATCCCCGATCACCATCCGATTTACGAAACCGACAAACTTGAAGGTGTCGGTCCGTATGGCGAAGCAAAAATTCAGGCTGAGGAAGAGTGCTTTGTTCTTAGAGAAAAAGGAATTTGCACCCCGGTTTTAAGGCCTAAATCATTTATTGGTCCGGAGAGACTGGGTGTTTTCGATCTGCTTTTTGACTGGGCTAAGAGCGGAAAGAATTTTCCCGTTATCGGGAAAGGTGATAATAAGTACCAGCTTTTAGATGTTGAAGATCTGTGTGAAGCCGTATATCAGTGCCTGATATTACCTGAAGAAAAAGTCAACGATACCTTTAATATCGGAGCAAAAAAATTCGGCACTATCCGCGAGGATTATCAGCGGGTGCTCGACTATGCCGGTTACGGCAGACACATTGTAGGCTTGCCGGAAAAACCTGTTATCTGGACACTTAAAGTTCTTGAAAAACTAAAATTGTCCCCGCTTTATAAGTGGGTTTATGAAACAGCGTCGAAGGATTCGTTTGTTTCAATTGAGAAAGCCGAGAAGCATCTTGGATTTACCCCAAAATTTTCGAACAGCGAGTCTCTTATAAGAAATTATCAGTGGTATCTTGAACATTATGAGGATTTCCGGAATCTTTCCGGGATCTCTCACCGTGTCCCGTGGAAACAGGGGATCTTGCGATTGGCGAAAATATTTTTTTAATTACATTATAATTGAGAAATAATAAATAGGAGTTATAAATGACAAAGAAAGATCTGCTTAAAGACACGATTAAGCACATTGATATTAAAGAACACAATGTAATTAAACTTGTTGACGCTATGGAACACATGGCATTTTCTTCAAGGGATCTTAACCGTGCCGCAAGAATTTACGATATGATGCTGAAAGATAAAGACACTGCCGTAATTCTGACACTTGCCGGAAGTCTTTTCAGTGCGGGACTGAAACGTGTTGTGTATGATATGATTACAAATAATATGGTTGACGCAATCGTTTCAACCGGGGCAATCATGGTTGATCAGGATTTCTTCGAAGCCCTCGGATTCAAACATTATATCGGGACACCTTTCGTAGATGACAATGTAATGAGAGAAATGCATATCGATCGTATTTATGATACATTTATTGATGAAGATGAATTAAGGATTTGTGACGACACTACCGCTCTTATTTTTGACAGTCTGGAACCCCGTCCTTATTCATCAAGAGAATTGTTATGGGAATTCGGAAAATATCTTGATGAAAACGGCGGACCGAAAGTTGAAGATTCTGTTATTTATGCCGCTTATAAACATAATGTTCCGATTTTCGTGCCTGCTTTCTCTGATTGCTCGGCCGGTTTCGGTTTTGTTGTTCACCAGACAAAAAACCCTGATAAACACGTCTCTCTCGATGCAGCAAAGGATTTTCTTGAACTGACTCAGATTAAAATAAATTCGGGCGAAAGCGGTATTTTTATGATTGGCGGCGGGGTGCCTAAAAATTTTACTCAGGACATTGTTGTAGCCGCTGATATTCTTCAGGAAAACGCAACTATGCATAAATATGCTATCCAGGTTACAGTGGCTGATGATCGGGACGGCGCTCTTTCGGGCTCAACTCTTAAGGAAGCAAGTTCATGGGGTAAAGTCGAAACAACTTACGAACAGATGGTTTACGCTGAAGCTACTCTTGCCATGCCCCTTATCGCCGGGTATGCTTATCACAAGGGAAACTGGAAAAACAGAAGCAGGAAAAATTTCCAGAAATTATTTATGAAAGAAAAAATCTCGGCCTAATCAAAGTAATTTATTTTCTTAAGCCGTCATATTTTAAGTGTGACGGCTTTTTTATTCCTGATTTTCTAACCCAGATAAAAAATCCACCGACAAAATCCTTTTGTGCTTATCATTTGATCATTGAAATTATTTGACTATTTTGCAGCATATTGCGAAATAGTCTTGACTTTTTCGCAAATTTCTGCGTTTTAGTCGGCATATTTATTCAATTTGTCTCTGACCTTCTGATTTTCTTTATCCCCTTCCAGTGCTCTCCTGTAATTTTCAATCGCTTTCACTTTATCCATTTTTGCTGCGTAAGCATCACCAAGTAATTCAAAAATTCCGCTGTTCCCAGGAAATCTTAGCGAAATAAATTGCAGCACAGCAATTGCATCGTCTGTTTTATCAATTTTTAATAATTCCACAGCACATTCAATTAATTCATCCGCTGAGAGATCAAAGTCTGAACTCTCCTTCTTTTCCTCCTCAATGTAAAGTTTCAGGGCGTTTTCGATTCCCTTTTTAGCAGACTGGCGGAATATTTCCCTGCCCACCGACATTTTGGGCATTAAAAAGTCAAGCCCGTTTATCAGCCTGAAAATGTTTCGGCTCATCTCTCTGACAGGAATTTTGTTTGTATTGCCAAGTATCAAGAGTAACTGATCCTTCTCCGGGAGTCGGGCAAACCACACATTGAATCCGAACAAGGCGCCTTCATGTCCATATACCTTCAATTCACTCCCCAATGAGTCTGCCCCATAATTGATGATTGTCCAGCCATTTGCATAATAACCACCAAATGCTTCAAATTTTGGCTGATACATCATCTCCTGATATTCTTTTTTAAGCAGAGTCTCGTCTTTAAGTGCATTATGGTAACTAATAAGATCATCAATTGTCGAGTAGAGCTGACCTCCGGAAAAAGTCCAGTCCGGATTCCAGAACGGCTCTGGTTTTAAGCTGCCGTCATAACTCCGTACATATCCATAAACTCTGTATTGGAGCAGTTCATCACTTTTAAGCAGACCGGTTTTTGTCATACCCGCTTTTCGGAATATTTTTTTTCTTAGGAGATCAGAATACTTCATTTCTGCAACCATTTCAAGTATTGCTCCCAGAATAAAATAGCCGGAATTATTGTAAGAAAATCTTTCCCCGGGTTCAAATTGTAGATCACTGCTGCAGTACTTCCGGATAAACCATTCGGTAGAAGGCACTTCATCTTTCGAATTTACACTCATAAAACCAGGAAATGATGTATAATTGGGAATTCCGGATGAATGAGTTAAAAGATGCCTGATTGTTACACGGCTGCCAATATCTGGTCTGAAATATGGAAGGAAATCGGATATGTTGTTTTCAAGGCTGAGTTTCCCCTCCTCAACCAGCTGCATTGTGAGCACAGCTGTAAAAGTTTTTGTGACAGAGGCAAGCGGGAAAACATCCAGCCGCATATGGGGTATGCCCCATTCAACATTTGCGAACCCAATTCCTCTTGTATATACAACCTGACCTTTTTCATACAGAGTCACGCTGCCCATAAACTTGTCCGTTGTAAAATACTTAATTACCATCGTATCCAGATCAGCAAACCGCGACTGTGCATGAATAAACTCAACAGTAAATAATACGGCAAGTAAAATGATTCGTTTTAACATCTGAAAATCTCCTTTGAAATTTAAAAATAATAAAGTTCATTGATTGTTCAACCGCATACGCAAGATTAAAAAAACAGCGCTTACTATTTGTGGTGTCTCTAAATGTTTACCAGTCTTTTTGTATTTTAGTCTTTAAGACTGAAAAGCATTATTTTATCTCAACTAAAGTTACCGGGGAACAGCAATGAAAGCCAGATCAGCTTGCCTTCTTTTTTTCCTTGTCTTCACTTTCTTTCTTTCTGCTCAAAGTAAAATTCCAATGTCGCCTGAAGATTTGTACTCTATCTTAAAGGTCAGTGACGCGCAGATTTCGCCTGATGGCAAACAAATCGTATATGTCGTTTCTAATCCCGATCTCACAGAGAATAAATATAACAGCGATATCTGGATTGTAAGCGCCAGCAGCAATGCGCAGAGACAACTGACCAGGGGCGGCGGTTCCGACTATCATCCCCGCTGGTACTCTGACAGCAGAACAATCGCTTTCCTTTCCGACAGACCAGGAAATACCGAAATTTTTAAAATAGACATTTCAGGCGGTGAGGCTGAACAGGTTACTTTCCTGGATTCATACATTTCTACATTCAAATTATCGCAAGATGACAACAAAATTATTTTACAGATTCGGGAGGTACCCGATAACTCGGATATATTCGAGAATAATACTGAAGAAGAATTGCCGTACTGCAGCGCGCGGACCATCGATCACCTGCTTTTCAGGCAATGGGATAGCTGGCTGGGTGATGAACGGAATATGCTTTTCCTCTTTGACCCCCATAATAACAACTTACTGAATATCACAAACGGAGAACATGATTCACCCCCGGTTTCGCTTTCGACGGGGCGTGATTTTGACATCTCCCGGGATAATAGTCTTGCGGCTTACGTTCAGAATACCGATCCTGTGACGGCAATCAGCACAAATCATGATATTTTCCTCAGCCCTGTTGACGGCAGCGCCGAAAGACGGCTGACCAACAATAAAGCCTGGGATGCCGCACCATTATTTTCTCCTGGCGGTAAATATCTTGCATATCTTTCTATGGCAAAGCCAGGATACGAATCTGACAGAGCAGTATTAACCGTTATGGAATTGAATTCGCTGAAGACTATCCGTATCTCTGAGCAATATGACCGGTCGGTCGATCAGTTTGTTTGGCTGCCTGATGAATCGGGTCTCATCTTCACAGCCGAAGACGGCGGCAGAGGTGTTATAATGAAATGCTCTGTTGAAGGTAAAATCACCGAACTTAGCCGGGAAGGATTTAATTCTTCAATCAGCATCGATGATGCCGGGAAAAAACTTGTTTTTACCAGATCATACAATCATCAGCCCCCGGAGGTGTTTTTACTTGATCTTTCGACCCGCAATGAATCACGTATCACAAATCACAATAAAGATTTTATTGCAAATTTCGACCTGCCAAAACTTGAGGAATTCAAATTCCGGGGCGGCAATAATGATGAGGTTCATGGATTTATTCAATATCCGCCGGGTTTTGATAAAAACAAAAAATACCCTGCTGTTCTATCTATTCATGGCGGTCCCCAAAATATGTGGGCTGATAAATTTATGTTCACATGGTTTACTTTCCCTCTTGTATCTTCACCAGGATATGTGGGAATATTTATTAATCCGAGAGGCAGCACCGGCTATAGTTCAAAGTTTAGGGAGGAAGTCAGCAGGGATTATGGCGGTCTCGTGCATGAAGATCTTATAAAAGGGCTTGATTATGTGCTCGCGAATTACAATTTTATTGATTCCGCCAAACTCGCTGCAATAGGCGGATCATTCGGCGGTTATTCGGTTAATTGGATTATTGGCAAAACTGACAGATTTAAATGTACAGTCAGCCATGCTGGTATTTACAACCTTACAAGTTTCTATGGGGCAACTGAAGAATTATGGTTTCCTGAGTGGGACATGGGAAAATCACCCTGGGAAGAGCCCGGTTTGTATGATATCAGGTCTCCCCACAAATATGCAGATAATTTCAAAACACCCACTCTTGTTACACATGGAGAACTCGATTACCGTGTGCCTTTTGCCGAAAGCCTTCAATTATTCACCGCTCTACAGAGGCAAGGGATTGATTCCCGCCTTGTTGTTTTTCCGGATGAAGGACACGTGATTTCAGGACTTCAGAACAATGTCCGGTGGTGGCGCGAAATACACGCCTGGCTTGAAAGATATCTGAAATAGGATTTTTAATCGAATTTAGGTTCATTTTTGAGTCGCTCATAATAAGTGTTTGAGGAAAAGTATGGATAGAATACCACAAAATTTGTTTCAATTACTGAAGGAAACAGCGCCGCTTTTCCATTCCCCTTATCATGGGCTCAACCATTGGAAAACTGTTGAGTCGAATGGTCTTTATCTTTCTGAGTTTTCCGGAGCTGATCCCGTCGTGGTGAAATATTTTGCTTATTTTCATGACAGCCGCAGAGAAGATGAAAATCGCGACATCGAGCATGGCGACAAAGCCGCTGCCTTCATCGGTGAGATTTCCGGACTTCTGCCTCTTTCCGCGAGGCAAATTCTGACGCTGAGGCTTGCCTGCCTTGGGCACACTCGTTTATCTTTTCCACATCAGCTTGAGGGTAATTTTGATGGTCACTTTATTAATCTTAAAAATCTTGATCAAAGAACTATTGGAACCTGCTGGGATTCTGACAGGCTGGATCTTGGCAGGGTTGGAATAGTGCCTTCCATTAAATTTCTTTATACCGCTGAGGCTAAAAGAATTGCGCGTGAAAATGATTTTGTGGTACTTGAAAGGAAAAATGGCGGGCTATAAATGTCAAATTATGATACAAGGATTGATACGTACATTTCGAAATCTGAAGATTTTGCAAAACCTATCCTCAATAAATTGAGGTTATTAGTTCACACATACTGTCCCGATGTTAATGAAACAATCAAATGGAGTTTTCCGGTATTTGAATTTAAAGGAGTTCTGTGCAATATGGCGGCATTCAAAAGCCACTGCGGTTTTGGTTTTTGGAAAGCATCACTGATGGAATCCCTGAAAAAAATTGACGCAATGCAGGTAAAAGGCGGATTTGGTAATTTCGGTCAGATACGGTCTTTGGATGATCTGCCCGCAGATGAAGAGATCGGGAAATGCATTCAGGAAGCTATGCTGCTGAATGATTCAGATATTAAACCGCAAAAAAAATCAAAAAGAATTGACCCGAATTCGATCATCACTCCCGATGACCTGAGCATGCTGATTAATTCCAACCCCGATGCAAAGGTTACATACGAATCTTTCAGTCCATCTCATAAACGTGAATATATTGAATGGATAGAGGAAGCGAAAACTGATTTAACACGCAGAAGGCGCATTGATCAGACTATTCAGTGGCTTTCTGAAGGAAAAGGCAGAAACTGGAAATACGAAAAAAAGGTATGAGAATTTTTCTCAACCCATTATTAATTCATTTAGTAATAATTAGTTATTCCCTCTGCTCCTGACCAGCGTAAGGATATCATAAATGGCGACTAATTCAGTATCCTGATTCTGGACTTCGACATGCCAGGAAACGACACCCTGCGCAGGTTCATTTTCTTTTGGCTCTTTAGCTGTTTTTCGTCTGCAGGTGAGTTTTGCTGTGATCGTGTCACCCGGGTAAACCGGCTTTGTGAAGCGCAGATTATCAAGTCCATAATTTGCAAGAACGGGACCTTCGGCAGGATGCACAAACAAGCCCGCCGCTGCTGATAGGACAAAATATCCGTGTGCCACTCTTTTTTCAAATATCGAACGTTTTGCCGCCGGCTCATTCATATGAGCGTAAAAATAATCTCCGCTTATACCTGCAAAATTGACTATATCTGCCTCCGTGACTGTGCGTCCGTGGGTAATAAGTGTTTCACCGATCTCAAGTTCTTCGAAATATTTCAAAAATGGATGTTTGCCCGGTTTCAGTTTATCCGCTCCCTGCACCCATTCGCTGCAAATATGACTTAATGTATAAGGAGATCCCTGTAATGCAGTGCGCTGCATATATTTGAATACGCCGCGTTTACCGCCCATTTCTTCTCCGCCGCCGGCTCTGCCGGGTCCCCCGTGTGTAAGATTGGGCAATGGAGAGCCGTGTCCGGTGCTTTCTTTCGCAGATGCCGCATCTATTATCATTATTCTTCCGTGATACGGAGCAATACCAAGAGTTACATTTCTTGCAAAATCGGCATCGGAAGTAAAAATTGAAGCAACCAGGCTGCCGCCGCCCTTCCGTGCAATCTTTATCAATTCTTCTTCCGAAGTATATGGCATCAATGTGTTTACCGGTCCAAAAGCTTCGACCGAGTGGGGCAGGTCAGAAGCGAACGGATCGGGAGTATAAAGCAAAACCGGCGCGAAATATGCGCCTTTATTAGCTGTTCCTTCGAGGCTGCCTCCATAAACTGATTCTGTTACCGAGTGGAGCAATTCAACTTTTTGGAACACGTCGGTTACCTGATCCTCATCAACTAATGGTCCCATCCTGATACCTTCCTCCGAAGGGAAACCAATTTTAACTTTTTCGAGAGAATCCTTCAGTGCTGTGCTCACATCCTCTACACTTGATGCCGGTACAAGTGTGCGCCTGATTGCTGTACATTTCTGACCGGCTTTAACCGTCATCTCATTGACAACTTCTCTGATAAAATACTGAAATTCGGGTGTTCCTTTAACTGCATCCGGACCCAGAACGCTGCAATTGAGCGAATCTGCCTCCATGTTGAAGCGGACTGCGTTTTCAATAATTTTATGGTGTGCTTTGAGTTTTCTTCCTGTTTCCGCTGATCCGGTAAAAGTAACTACGTCCTGCCCGGTCAGATATTCAAACAGATCACCCGTGCTCCCGCAGATCAACTGCAATGCTCCCTCTGGCAGTAAATCCGAATTGATTATTAATTTTACTACTGCTTCAGTTAAAAAGGCAGTTGATGAAGCCGGTTTAACAACCGCCGACATGCCTCCTAAAAATGTGGGGGCAAGTTTTTCCATCATACCCCAGCATGGGAAATTAAAAGCATTGATATGGACTGCCGTTCCGGTAAGGGGCACAAAGATATGCTGCCCGATGAAGCTGCCGGATTTTGAAAGCGGCTCATAGTCTCCGTCAACATAAAAAATTTCGTCGGGAAACTCTCTTTTTCCTTTTCCTGAATATGAAAAGAAGGTTTGAATTCCTCCGTCGATATCGAGCCAGGAATCGAATTTCGTTGCCCCGGTAGAATAAGATAGAGGGTAGAGGTCAGCCTTAAATGATGAAAGATATTTGGCTGTCTCTTTTAATATTTTTGCACGCTGATGGAATGTTAACCGGCTAAGTGAATTGGTCCCTTTATCGCGTGCATATTCCAGCACCTTTCTGAAATCGACACCATCCGAGGAAATTTCATAAATACTTTCCCCTGTGGCAGCATTCTTAATAGTGCGGAAATTCTTTTCGCCCTCAATCCACTGTCCGTAAACATAACTTTTCAACCTCATTTTAAGTCCTTTCTTTTAACTGTTTCCCGGAAAATTTTATAATCTGATTTTTGTTGTTTTTGGTTTACCGGTTTTTCTCTGAGCGGTTCACATTCTTTCAATGTTGAAAATAACTGTGAGGGAAGTTTCTGGTAGAGTTTGGTGCCTTCGGTTTTCCAGTCCAGCATCTCATCAGAGACCTGTTTAACGATTTTAGCGGGATTTCCCACCACGACACTTCGATTCGGAATTATCATGCCCGTTGGGACAAAACAAAGAGCTCCCACAATCGATTCATCACCAACCTCAGCACGATCCATAACTACGGCATTCATTCCAACCAAGGCATTTCTCCCGATCTGTGCTCCGTGAACAATTGCGCCATGTCCGATATGTGCTGATTCTCTCAGAAACACCGTTATTCCGGGAAACATATGAATTACACAATTTTCCTGAACATTACATCCATCCTCAATCACAATTCCGCCCCAGTCGCCCCTGATCACTGCTCCCGGTGCAATATAAACGTCCCGGCCTATTTCAACATTTCCAACGACAGTCGCGTTGGGGTGAATAAATGCGCTTTTTTCAATTACAGGTCTGAACCCGTCAAATTCATAAATGTTTCCCATAATCAAACCCTCTCAACTATTACTGACATTCCCTGCCCGACACCAATGCACATTGTGCACAACGCCCTATGCTTTCCCGTTCTTGTAAGTTCATTTACTACGGTTCCAATCAGTCGTGCTCCGGACATCCCCAATGGGTGACCGATTGCTATTGCCCCGCCGTTCGGGTTTATTCTTTCATCAGAGGGATCAATTCCAAATTCCTTAAGACATGCCAGAACCTGCACTGCAAATGCTTCATTAATTTCTATTAAATCCATATCATCCATGGTAAAGCCCGTTTTGTCAAATAATCTCCTTGTTGCATAAACAGGTCCTATCCCCATTATTCGTGGTTCAACTCCGGCAGCAGTTCCGGCAATAATTTTTGCTTTTGGTATCAGGTTGTATTTTTTTACCGCATTTTCGGAGCAAATCAGGAGAGCCGCTGAACCGTCATTCAATCCGGATGAATTTCCCGCAGTTACAGAACCCCCGGACCTGAATGTAGGTTTTAATTTTGACAATATACTGGTTTTTGTATCAGGTTTAATAAATTCATCAGTCTCAAAAATCAATTCGTTTTTATTCAAATTAATTTTCACAGGCATAGTCTCTTCCCGCAATTTTCCATTTACCCACGCCTTTGCTGCTTTATGTTGTGAATATTCAGCAAATTTATCCTGTTCTTCTCTTGTAACGCTGTATTTTTCTGCAAGATTTTCCGCTGTTTCACCCATAGAATCAATGCCGTACATTTCTTTTAGCTTAGGATTTACAAATCTCCAGCCTATCGATGAATCGTACATTTCGATTTTCCCGGAGAATGCTCCCTCACTCTTCCCTATAACGAAGGGAGCCCGCGTCATATTTTCAACACCTCCCGCAATGTATATGTCGCCCTCACCAAGTTTTATGTCTCTTGCTGCATTTAAAACTGCGCTCATTCCCGAAGCACAAAGACGATTGATTGTTTCTCCAGGAACGGAATATGGAATCCCTGCAAGCAGCAAAGACATCCTTGCAACATTTCTGTTGTCCTCTCCTGCCTGATTTGCATTTCCCATTAAAACATCATCTATTTTCTCACTATCCACTGAAGGATTTCTTTTTATTATCTCCTTTATGACCAGTGCAGCCATATCATCAGCTCTTACATTAGAAAGTGAACCCCGGAATTTTCCAACAGGAGTTCGTATATAATCAACAATATATGCTTCGGAAAAAATCCTGCTCATCTGTTTTCAAACTCCTTTTTCATTATATATACTGTCCCTTTCAACTTAGCTGCCAGTTTTCCTGAATCCTTATAAATTTCAACTTCGTATGCCCCAAGCGATGCCGACGAACTAATCATTCTCGCGGCAGCCCTTAAAATTACACCGCTCTCAACTTTTTGAAAAAACGAAATACTGCTTTCTACTGTTACTGCTGTGGGGGATAAAGAATTGGCGGCAAATGCCAGGGCACTGTCAGCAAGCGAAAAAATCACTCCCCCATGAACTATACCGAATCCGTTCAGCATTTCATCTCTTACCTTCATCTGAAGTTCACAATAACCCGGTGATACTGTTAGAATTTCGATTCCAAGTCCCTTACTGAAATTATCATTTTCAAGCATTTTTTTTGGAATTTGTTCACCTGTTAGTTGGTTCTTTATCATTAATCCGAAAAACTCCCGTTTATCGAACCAGTTTTTTTCAGAAGAACACTTGGTCTGTATCTGTCTTCCTCATAGTGATTTTTTAGGCGGGTGATTTCGTTGAGAATACGTTCTGAGCCTAATCTATTCCCCCATTCAAAAAGCCCGTGAGGATAGTTCACACCCTTAATCATTGCGGCTTCAATACCGGATTTTGAAGCCACCTTATAATAAAGTGCATCACAGGCTTCATTAATAAGCATCGCGATAATTCTTATAAAAACACTTTCATTTTTTTTATTCGCTTTATTGAACGGGACACCCGAACCTGTATAGTCATAGAAACCTTTCCCTGTTTTTCTGCCGAATAACCCCGATTCAACCAGTCTTTTCTGGGTTAATGAGGGCTTATATCTCGGATCGAAAAACATTTGCCGGTAAACCGTTTCAGTTACTTTGTAATTGATATCATTCCCAATAAAATCCATCAGTTCGAACGGTCCCATCCGGAATCCCTCAAAACGCATTGCGGAATCAATCTCCTGAGGTGTGGCAATTCCTTCCTCGTAAATCCTTAGAGCCTCTCCATAAAATGGACGTGCAATCCTGTTTACTATAAATCCGGGAGTGTCTTTAGCTATTACCGCCGTTTTACTCCAGGAATCGAGAATTCTCAAAGCGCTGCTAAGAGTTTTTTCTGACGTAAAAATCGAAGGTATAACTTCAACGAGTTTCATCAGGCCGGGCGGATTAAAAAAATGCATTCCCAGAAAGCGGCATTTATTTTCCTTAGAAAATGCGCCTGTAAGTTCAGCAATCGAGAGTGAGGATGTGTTTGTCGCAAAAATTGTATCTGTCCTAACTACTTTTTCTATAGAATTAAACAGTTCCAGTTTAGTCTGTATATCTTCAGTTACCGCTTCGATAAGCAAATCGCATTGATTCAAATCTGATAATTTGTCTGTTATTTCAATCCTCTCCAGCAGGGAAAATGGGGATTCGTTTATTTTTCCTTTATCGAAGAGATTAGTAAAAATATTTTTGAGTGAGACTAAACTATTCCTGATCATCTCAGATGACACGTCATATAAAACAACACTGCAGCCTGAGAGCGCTGCCACTTGTGCTATTCCGGTTCCCATCGAACCGGCACCCGCAATTCCTATAATATGTCTTTTCATTCCTGTCCGGTGATTAAACATCTCTCAAAATACGATTTTTTATCTTTTTTTCAATAATACTTTTCATACCAAGATTACCCTGTAAACCGCCGGTATGAATACAAAGAATTCTGCTTTCCGGGTCAAAGTCTCCCTTCTGACACATATCCCGGACACCAAACATCATTTTACCTGTATAAACAGGATCAAGAGCAATTGAGTTTAATTTTTGAAATGCTTCCATAAATTCGATTAGCTCAGATTTGACCTTAGCATATCCCCCAAAGTGATATTCGGTTTTGACTTCCAGATTGTTTTCAAACTTTTGTATATGTACGGAGGCAAGATTAATAATTATTTCACGGAGAAAACCACCGTTTTTTAATGCGGGAAAGGCAATTACTTTTTGCCGGCTGGAAACTCCGGTCAAAATTCCGGCTGCTGTTCCACCGGTTCCCGAAGCGGTACAATAATAGTCAAAATTATCTGCAGGGCTCACTGTTATTTCTGCAGCGCCCTTTAAGGCAAAAAAATTTGTTCCCCCTTCGGGAAGAATATAAAGTCCGGGATCATCATTCTGTAGTTTTTTAATTAGGGGGTGGTTCTCTTTCTGAGGATATTCCTTTCTCGAAAGATAGTATAATTCCATTCCACTACTGAATGCATACTGAAGGGTTGGATTCAGCGGATTATAGCTCTCACCTCTAATAATTCCTATTGTTTTGTATCCGTATAATTTTCCCGCTGCTGCCGTGGCATAAATGTGATTAGAAAATGCTCCTCCGAAAGTCAATATTCCGGTTTTCGCTAAACGCTCCACCTCAGCCAGATTATATTTCATTTTTCGCCATTTATTGCCTGAAATGGCAGGATGTATAAGGTCATCCCGACGAATAAATATTTCCTGTGACCCCGAATATCCTGGCAAGTTAATTTTCTGAATTACAGAGTTGCTTTCATCCGGATATTTCTCTGAAGTATAATTCATTGAGAAAGTCTAAACCTCTTGAAGTTTTTGTGTGTAAAGTAAATATCGTGAATTTTGTTTATATTTTGATGGATAAAAAGTTTCGCTGATCTTAATTATTTGAATCCATACACGGGATCGTGGTAATTCATTTATCTGAAAATATATTCTTTTTACTGAAATGGAAAACACTGCAACAACTAAAACTGGTTTCCCTGCCAGTTTTATAATTCTTGGCGATCACACACATTATAATGAAGGAATTCAGCTTTCCTGGTTGAGTCAGATTAAATCTGATGCCCACATAGAGGAAAACAATTCCGACACAACTGATATACACCTTCAGCCCCGATCAGGGAATAATATTGATTTTTCTGAGCACCGAATGTCCAACGAGCTTCTCGTTAAACTTCTCACTGATCTCACGTATATGCTTCCCTCAAACAATCCCGGAAATCCGGGTTGTGATATCGTTTTAAAATCTGATATTCCCTTTTCATTTGGTCTGGGTGGATATGCTGCATTACAAGCCTCTGTTATTAAATCTCTGGCAGAAAAGCGGGAGCTTAAACTCAAGGCCGAACATTACCTTTCAATGCTGTTTCAAAATGAAGTAAAAACGATCGGAAAGATTTCCAATCAGGTCCATCATCAAACCGTTGTCACCGGAAATATTAACAAATTTTACAGAACTGATCTCCGCCGCAAAGAATTCGGGGAATTTGCCCGCCTCCCTGAGGATTTAATTTTTGCTGTGTTCGACACCGGCAAAATAATTAAGGACATTAAGGATACCTGTAATGACAGAATTGAGGAATGCACAATAGGTGTTGATGGTTTAAGTCTTTATATGTGGGGAATAAAAAATCTCAGAGATGTTAAAAAAGCATTTTTGAAAAGTCACGACAAAATTATTCCTGCGCTGATACTCAAACGTGTTAAATATTACGTTGAAGAACTGGAGAGGGTTGAAGCCGGTCTCGATTTTATTGAAAATGGTGACTATGCCGGACTTGGAAAATTAATGTTTGAATCACATAATGATCTGGATGAACTATATAATCTTCACTATCCTGCCGTAAATTTTCTGGTAACGAAAGCTAAAAACATATCGGGCATATTAGGCTCTAAACTGATCACCTGCTCACCTGTACAGGCAACTATCAATCTTATAGAAAGAGAATATTCTGAATCAGTGTTTGAGACAGCAGACAGAAGTTTTTATTCAAAATATGGAAAACACTTAAAAATTTACGTTCTGTGATAAACCCCATAACAGAATCTGTTACATAACTCATTGTTTAATAAAGGCTTGAGCTTAAAATAGAATCGATATAACCAAGTGCCTTATAATGGCACTTGCTTTTCAGTACTTATAATAATAGATTGAGTGTTAAATTTAATTTGGGCTTTGATGAAATTCTTCAATGAATATTTTGATGACGATTCCGACGATCTTTTAAGCGATGATGAATTAATTGAACGGGTTAATTCAGCAAAAGACTTAATAGAGAGCGGGTTTTTCTTTCATAATACTGAATTCATAGAAGAGACTATTCAGAACTGTCTTGAATACGATCTTAGTGAAGAGGGGCTTGATTTATGTGACAAGCTTCTTGAATTTACTCCTTATAACCATGAAATGTGGCAGATAAGGGGTATTTTTTGTAATAATAATTTCGATTTTGAAGAAGCTTATGAAGCTTTCAATAAAGCTTTGACGCTTAATCCCAATGACATTGAATCGCTCATAAATCGTTCTGTGGCTGAAGAGAATCTCGGACTGACCGATGAAGCCAGGGAATCGCTTGAGCGCGCACTGGCTCTTGACCCGGGGAATGAAGATGCCTTATTCAGTCTTGGTATTCTGCACGAGAGACAAAATAACTTTGATTCAGCTATCGAATGTTTTAATGATTGTCTCGAAGCCTCCCCTGAACACCCTGAAGCACTCTATGAACTTGGTTTCTGCTATGAGAGCTCCGACCGCCTTGATGAAGCACTGGCTGCTTATGATCAGTACCTCGATCTTGATCCTTACAATTCAATTGCATGGTACAACAGAGGTATTGTACTTATCCGGCAAGAAAAATACGCTGATGCCAGAAACAGTTTCGATATGTCTATTGCTATCAGAGAGGATTTTTCAAGTGCATGGTTCAATCTCGGTGTGAGTTATGCTAACGAGGAGAATCTTACAAAAGCGATAGAATCTTTTCTCAAAGCTTACGAGATTGATCCCCGTGACGAAGAAATTTTGCTTAATCTTGGACAGGCTTACGAAGACAACAATGATCCTTTAAAAGCGTTGAAATTCTATACTGCCTCGTTAAAAATTAATTCCCTGAATACAGAAGCGCTTCTCGCCAGAGGATATTGCTATGATTCATTGGGCAAGTTTAAATTTGCACGCCGCGATTTTAATAAAGCTGTTTATATCGCTCCCGACTCTTTTGACTCATGGTTCGCAAAGGGCGATCTCGAATTTGCTCTGGGTAAATTAAAAAAAGCCGTGTACTCTCTTTCCAAAGCAGCAAGATTAAACAGCCAGAATTATCATGTCTGGTTCAAACTCGCTGAAGTTTACCATGAAGCCGGCAACTGGCAGGAAGCACTCACCGCTTATGAGGTCTGTATTACACTGAATCCTGCGGATGCTGATTCCTATTATGGAAAAGCAAAAATTTATCTTCTGCTCAGCAGAAAGTCAAAAGCGATAGAATCTCTTTCGGCAGCAATTAAGATTGACCCCTCAATCAGGACAAAATTTAGGAGTGAGTTTCCTGAATATAACAATTTTATGAGCCCTGGTGAATCAAACGAGGATTTAAAGTCCCACTAAATTGAGATAAATTTTGATTCCTGACAATAAAACAAAATTAGTAGGTGTAATCGGACACCCCATTATTCAATCATTTTCTCCGCTTATTCAAAATCTGGCTTTTCAAATACGTGGACTTAATTACCTTTACCTGCCTTTCGATGTTCCTGCGACAAACCTGAAAGAGGCGCTTACCGGAATTACAGCCCTTGGTATCGCCGGACTTAACGTAACTATTCCGCATAAAGTTAAAATTCTAGACTATCTTTCTGACATTTCAGAAGAAGCGTCAATTATAGGCTCAGTGAATACAATTGTTAATGATAATGGTGAATTACGGGGTTATAATACTGATGTTATTGGCGTTAATGAGACTCTGATTCCTTTTGCCGAATCAATCAGGAACTCCGAAGTTACCGTTATTGGGGCTGGCGGAGCCGCGAGAACTGCTGTTTACTGTCTTCTCCGAAATTTCAAACCATCACGGGTAAACGTCGTTAACCGGACTCTCCAGAAAGCGGATTCAATTAAGGATTATTTTACAGCAAAAATGATTTTCCGTGGAATTAAAACTTTTGAGTTGTTGCCTCCTGACCTTACCGGACTTTTTGCAAACTCCTCACTTATCATAAACACCACTTCCGTCGGGATGTATCCCGATAATGATGATGCCGTCACTACGATCGCCGAATCATTTTCTTCGGGACAAATTATATTCGATATGGTCTATAATCCAATGCAGACAAAATTACTGGCAATCGCCTCTGAAAGAGGCGCTCATACAGTTGGCGGACTTAAAATGTTTGTCGAGCAGGGGGCGGCTTCTTTCGAATTGTGGACTGGTGCAAAAATGCCAAAAGAAGCGATAAATGAAGCGCTTGGAAATGCCCTGGCAGAACTTAATACTCAATAAGTATTCTTTCTTTATCTGCTTCTTTTCTTGAATTTTTTTGCTTCTGAAAATATTTTTATCAATGATTTCGGTTTTCCCATTACTTCTGCCGCCGCAAAGACGCCGCTGAATAGTGCGCCTGCAATTCCATGTGTACCTGAGTCGGCTCCGGTAAGATAAAGATTCTTTATATGAGTCCGGTTGCTGATAAATTTCAGATCCTTTCTCTCCGGAACCGACGGAATCCCATAAATATATCCAAACTTGTTACCTGAATAATGCTCTGTTGTCAAAGGAGTTGATAGTTCTTTATATGTTATTTTTGACGCAAATCCCGGGATTTTACTTTCCACAAGGTCAATTAGTTTATCCATTATTCTATTTTTGAGATCTTCGTAATCTTCTCCTCTTTTTTTACAAGGATTGTCAGCCCATTTAGCAAATACTTCGTAATCTATAAATGAAATTATCTCTGCCGTGTGTTCTGTTTCCGTTCCACTTCGAACAGACGGGAATGATACATAAGCAAGCTGCGGTTTTCCCTCAATTGACGAGTTTCTGTTCGCAAAATTTTTGTTGTGATCATATGAATCATATATCCAGATATTTCCGCCGTTTAATCCTAAACCGGATGGATTTTCGCTCAGTCCCAGATATGCAGTCACGGTGCCGGTTGATTGTTTAAGACTATTTATTTGATTGATTATTTCAATAGATTTGGGATCACGCAGTAGTTCACCAAATGTTATGCGTGCTCCCGCTCCGGAAATAATACAATCCGAGTAATATTCTGTTTCTGAAAAACCATTCTCTTTTTTCTCAAGAACAACAACTCCGGCGGCTGTATTATTCTCCACGATAATACGGCTCACTCTGCTATTAACCTTAATTGTTCCCCCATGCTTCAATATGACCGCGGAGATAGTATCTGGTATAGACTTCGATCCGCCAGCCGGATAGTACCCGCCATTTATATAATGTGTCGCAATTATTGAATGAATTAAAAATGATGCTGATTCAGGTGGAAGCCCGTAATTGCCCCATTGTGATGAGATGATTGCTGCTAACTGCTTATTCCTGAATCTGTACCGGCAATATTCTTCTAGTGTTCCATGCAGATATTTACTTCGCGGTGAACTAAATGGCTTATTTAGAATTGATAGCCCTGAATACATTTTATCCAATACGATATTTTTCATATTTACAGATACAACATGAAAAACATCAGAAACATATTGCCTGATAGCTTCTGCTTCTTCCGGAAAAACTTTAATCAGCGTGTCGGTAAAAATTTTTCTTCCCGAAAACAATTCTATTTTGTTACCTGGATAGATAAATGTGTCATAAGGATCTGGAATTTTATTCCATTGAAGGGCTCCCGCAGTAATATAATCAAAAATCATACGCGGCATTGATTCTGCGTTCATCTCTCCAACATAATGTAAGCCGACATCCCATGTGTATTTTCCCTGCCTTTTGAATACATGGGTAAATCCGCCAACCTTCGAATGGCGTTCAAGAATAAGTATTTTCTGCTTTTGCTGCAGGGTTAGGAGAGCCCCTGCTGTCAGTGATCCGAGGCCGGATCCAATAAGAATTGCATCGTACTTATTACGGCTCTCCATAGCGCATTACTCCCGGTTAAATGTATGTTTTCAGTTTGATAAATTCAGGGCAGAGATTTTACACGATATCAGTATGTAATAGATTTTCTCCATTGCCCAATAGTAAAGAACAGGATAAAAGAATAAATCTCTAGGCGTCCGATAAGCATATTCAGCGACAGGATATATTTACCTGCATTAGGAATATATTCGTAATTTCCCAATGAACCAATTTTTCCCATCCCGGGACCAACATTTCCAATAGTCGCCACCGATCCGGTAAAGGCTTCCGTTAGTCCGATTCCCATCAATGAGAGCAAAAGTGTTGACCCGGCGGTTATTGCTAAGAAAACCACAATATATAATACCGCCTGAGATACCAGCTTATCATTCACAACATTCTTTTCCATTTTTACAGAAAGAACTGCATTGGGGAACATGATAGACTTAATTTCGCGAATAAATGCCTTTCCAAAAACAACAATCCTGTCAACTTTAATCCCCCCGGTTGTTGAACCGGAGCATGCTCCCTGAAATGAGAAGAAAATTAAAATGAATTTTGCCGCAGGCGCCCAGATCGCCGTATCTGCGGTTGCAAATCCGGTGGTAGTGGCAATTGAAATTACCTGAAAAACCGAGTGGCGCAGAGCTTCCCCCAAGGAGTCGTAATGCCCGCCCCAAAGGCTGAATGCCGAGATTACACTCCCGATTAAAGCTGAGCCAAGATAATATCTGACAACCGCCGATCGCCAGATAGCATTAAATTTGCCTGTGGCGGCATAAAACAAAAGTCCGAAATTCATTCCAGCAAAAAACATAAATACTGTTATCGTGATTTCGATTCCCAGGTTGTCGTAATACGCAATGCTGGCATTTTTTGTTGAGAAGCCGCCGGTAGCAACCGTGGCAAAGGTATGTGTGACAGCATCAAACAGATTCATTCCAAATATTATGAGGAAAATTGTCTCAGCTAAAGTGAGTACAAGATAGACACCGATGATTATCGAAATTGCTTTTTTTGCCCTGTAATGAAAATTATCGCGGGCAAGAGAAGATAATTCGCTCCGGAAAAGTACAACCTCTGTAGAACCGAATGATTGGATTACCGAAAGAACAAAAACAATAATCCCGATACCCCCCAGCCAATGTGTGGATGCCCTCCAGAATAAAATACCTTTGGGCAGTATTTCGATATTTGTAAGAATGGTGGATCCTGTTGTTGTATAACCGGAGACACTTTCGAACCAGGCATTAGTAATTGTGAACGGACCACCCCATAAAAGATAAGGCACTGCTCCCGTCAAACAAGAAATAAACCAGGCAAGAACGACTATTAAAAATCCTTCTTTATTTGTGATTTTGGTGAAAGCCGGAATAAATATCATTGGAAAAAGTGCAAACAGTAACGTAATTAGTGCACTGTACATAAGAGGGGATGCGGCGGATTCCGAATAAATTAACGCCACAATCCCGGAAACTGCCATCATCACAGTATTCAGCAGCAAAGCTATTGCCACATAACGTATGACAACGTGATATCTCATATACGTTTTTCTTCACTGTCGAGGTTTTCACAAATATCACGGACAGCATCGGACAATTCTTTCAATTCGTCATCATTTTCAAGTTCTACATTATATGGCACTCTTTGATCCCTGAATCTTTTAACCCGGTCGTTTATCGTTTTAATCGGGATCAGCAGGTAATAATTAAGAATGAAAATAAAGATGAGCATAAAAACAAAAACAGAAAAGATTGCAATTCCCAGATACATTACCGATCTTCTTGAATTTTGCTGAATTTCGGAACTCAGAGATACCACTACTGCTCTGCTGTCTTTAGTGTATCTGTTTATCTGGTCGCGCAGCAGCACAAGTATATCATGACCCCGCTCCATATATATATTAATTTTATCCGGGTTTTTTGCCTTCGCCGGGAAAGTGGAAAGTTCCTTCACAAGAATTTTGAAATTTTCCGATATTTTAAGGAGCAATGCCTTCTCTTCAGGAGAACCCGAAGCACTTAATAGTTTTTGGATCTTTGTTGAAATAGTATTTTCGATCCTCGCAATATCAACAACAAACTGCGAATCCGATGAAAGAAGATAATAATGAATATCCCCGTCAAGCCGTCCTAACTCTTCAGCAATCACTGCTGCCGATATCAGGAGTTCATTTTTTTCGTTTAACATTTTCCCGACTTGAGTCCCCGTCCTGCTTATTTCGACTGTTGACCAGATAAATGCAATCCCAAGCATCAGGGAAAGAAGTCCAAAGCCGGAATATATTTTCGTTCTTAGTTTCATATTAGTATTTCATCAGATCATTTAGCAGACATTTCTGCTTTCAATCTATTTATATTATCTATCTCTGCCGGATCCCTGCCCTGCAATACTGCAAGAAAATATGAAACCCAGTCAAGGAAATAAACCTGCTCGAGAAGATATTCTTTATGCCCGGTGGAAGTAACAAAAGCTGAATGTATTTCGCTGCCTGCTCCGGAGATAACTTCCGATGTTATTTTTCTTCTAAGTGCATTTCTGTTTCCAGCATCCGGTACATCCAGAAATATGGTTTTGAATGGAATGCCTGCTCCAAAGGATTCCCAGGCAACAATTTCGTTATGATTCATCTCGGGCAATGCGCTTGATAGTCCGAACATCTTACTGTTCTCATTTAATTGGCAGCGAAAACGAGTCCCGATCGATTCATTTATTCCGCTATAACTGTAAATCACGGGTATGCTGCCGATTAATTTCTCGGCCAGAACCAGAGCCGGTGAGTTGTGAGACGAATATTTCTGACTAAAAGTTTTTAGCAATGCAGCAGAATTTTTGATAAAGTCAGCCTGGTCAGGGATCACACCCTCATAAACCATTAAGGAAACGAGAGAAAAAAGCGAAAGATAAAGAGCATATCTTGGGTGGAAGCCAGTTTGTAATATATAGCATGGAAAACCATTTTTTTCTGCAAGTTCTTTTACTTTTCCTCCCGTGGTAATGCAGATGCAGGAGTAACCTTTGTCGATAATTTCACTCAGACAGCTAAGAGTTTCTTCTGTGTTTCCGGAATAAGACGAAATAATAAAAAGCGTATCGGCATTTGAGAAATCAGGAAGTTTGTATGTCCTGTTGACAATTACCGGAACTTTTAGAGACTCCGAATAAAGATCGCGAAAAAGATCTCCGGCAATGGCTGACCCGCCCATTCCGCACAGAACAATATTATCAATTTTATTTGTCCCTGTTTTATGATCTGATTTAATATTTCCAGCGAACTCAATCTGTTCGTAAGAGCGCTTCAAAACCTCATATTGACCTGTGGGGTCATATTTTTCGACAAAGTCCATGATATTTCCGATAATTATTAATAAACAAAAATATGTATCAGGATTGAAGTATAAAAGAATTATATAACTGCATCATATCACCACGTTGTGCCATTTTGTCGTTCGTATTGCCATATAGGCGGGCATAATTTGTTGTGGCGCATTTTACGCCAATATGTCAGCGCCTCTGCTTATTCTCTGTTTTTATATAAGTTGTTATAATATAGCGTCTTATATGATTTCCGCCGGGTTTGGCACGGTTTTTATAAGAATATATACAGAAAACAATAACAAAGGAGATAAAAAATGTTAACAAGATATAATCCGTTTTTCAGCACAAAGCCAATTAGCCGTAATTTCGAAAAAAGTCTTTTTGATGATTTTGAATTTGAAAATTCGGTTTATCCCAAAGTCAATATTTACGAGAAAGATTTCACTCTCATAATAGATTTTGAAACTCCTGGCTTCAAAAAGGAAGAATTGAAGATCACACTCGAAGACGGGATAATATCAGTAGAAGGAAAAAAAGAGGCGGCGTCTGAAGAAAACATCAAAATATTACGCCGGGAAATTAGTTCGACATCCTTCAAAAGAAGTTTTACTTTGCCCGAGGAATTTTCATTCGAAAATGTTACCGCAGAATATGAAAATGGCATTTTGAAATTGAAATTAGATAAAAAAGAAAAAGATTACCCAATTGAAAGAACAATTGAAATTAAATAAAAACAGGGAAATAAAATGAGACAGATAAATTCATGTTATGGTTATACACCAAAAAACACCGGTAATTATTATGGATACAATTATTCAGCACCAAAGAGTGACATACTCGAAGATATTAATGGTTTTTTAATCCAGATAGAATTACCTGGAGTAAAAAAGGAGGAAATTAAGCTCTCAGTTGAAAAAAACATTTTAAGTATCGCAGCGGAAAGAAAAAAATCCGCGGAAACTGATACATTAAAATATAAACACAGTGAGATAGCATATGGAACAATTTCCAGATCTTTTGTTCTCGGTGAAATTGTTGATTCTGAAAAGATAGCTGCTGAATATAGTGATGGAATACTGAAGGTTTCAATTCCAAAAAAAGAACAATCAAAACCAAAAGAAATCATTATTAACTAAACTAACAGGAGGCACAAAATGACACTCGTCAGATTTAATCCGGTTAAAGAACTTCTCAACGTTGAGAGAGAATTCGGAAAACTCTTCCGTGATTTTGAGGGCAGATTCGGATTCGGCGGCGACAAATCGCTTGGCGATGAATACGAAAACGCAGTATGGATGCCCCTAACAGATGTTCTGGAAGATAAGGACAACTACACCCTTTATCTTGACCTTCCGGGTGTAAAAAAGGATGAAGTAAAAATCTCATACACTGAAGGCAGACTTATTATCTCCGGTGAAAGGAAACAAGGAACCGTTTCCGGCGATAAAAATTTCCACCGCGTCGAAAGGACTTATGGTAAATTTTTCAGATCATTTGATCTGCCGCAGAGGATCAAGGAAGATAAAATCTCTGCCAATTTCAGCGATGGTCAGCTAACAATTCAAATACCAAAAGCAGATGAAGCAAAACCACGTGAAATAGCAATAAGTGTTAAATAGACTCTGGAATCTGCCGGGCTGTGAATGAAGCCCGGCTTTATTTTTTTAATGATTATGGAATTCAAAAATTATTACCAGATATTAGGCGTTGAAAAGACAGCTTCTCCGGGTGAGATAAAAAAGGCATATAGGAAACTTGCGTTTTTATATCACCCCGACAGAAATAACGGCGACCCTTCTGCGGAGACTAAATTCAAGGAACTAAACGAAGCCTATGAGGTCCTTAGTGATCCGCTAAAAAGAAGCAAATATGACAATATGTCCGCAAATGCCTTCGCCTATAACCGATCCGGCTTTGGCAGAAAATACAGTTCGAATAGGGGTCCGACAAACTTTGATTTCAATGACTTGTTTGGAGGCAGATCATCTGGTTATTCGGATTTTTTTGAATCATTTTTCCGTGAAACTTTCGGGAAAAATTCCGACTGGGATTCCGCTTCTAATCAGTTTAAATATGAATCATCAGAGCCGGTAGTGAAACTGAACGTGTCGGAAGCAATTAATGGTGCCGAAAAAAGAATAAATATTTATGGTTCAGCGCTCAGCATAAAAATTCCCGGAGGTGTTCGTGATGGTTCAGTTCTTAAAATGAGAAATATTAATTCAGGGAATGAAATTTCTCTTAGGATTAAAATCGTTGACGATAAATATGAAATTAAAAGTTCGGATCTGTCGATCGAAGTGGACGCTGACATTTTTACTGCCGTTTTAGGGGGAGAATTATATTTTGAATCTCCGGATTCGAGGGTGATTTCATTCTACATAAATCCGGGTACCGATAGCGGTAAAACGTACAAATTCACAGGGCTGGGCTTGTATAAAGACGAGAGCAAGAACCAAAGGGGTGATTTGTTTGTAAAAATCAGATTGACTGTCCCTAAAAAGCTGGATGAAACCAGCAAAAAAGATTTTGCACTTCTTAAACGTAAAATCGGTCAAAAATAATTTTATGGCGCTTAATTGTTATTTTAGTCGCTCCAATAATGAAAAGTTAAACTAACAGGAAAAAATATGACGGCAAATCAAAACACATTTGAATTTAAGGCCGAAGTTAAAAAACTTCTCGATATCCTTGTTCATTCTCTATATACCAGCAAAGAAATCTTTCTGCGGGAATTGGTTTCCAATTCTTCTGACGCACTCGACAAACTGAGATTTCAATCAATTAGCGGAACTGAAATTACAGACAAGGATCTGCCATATGAAATTCATATAGATTTCGATGAAAAGGCTGCAACTATTACGGTCAGTGATCATGGTATAGGAATGACACGCGATGAAATCATACTAAATATTGGTACTATTGCAAAATCCGGGACTGAGGAATTTCTCAGACAGCTTGCCGAAAGCAAGTCGGAGGCAAACAATATAATAGGGAAATTTGGAATTGGTTTTTACAGCGTTTTTATGGTTGCAAAACAAGTTACGATTAAGTCCAAATCGTATAAACCCGATGAACCGGCAATCATTTGGAAATCTGACGGATTAGCTTCTTATGAGATATCAGAGATGGAAGAGCCAATGCAGCGAGGCACCATAATTGAAATCCATCTAAAGGATGACGCAAAAGAATTTGCAGAAAAATTCAGGATTCAGTCAATTCTTAAAAAGCATAGCAGCTTTATATCTTTTCCGATTTTTCTTCAGAAGGAAAAAATAAATACGATAACAGCTTTGTGGCGAGAACCGAAATCTTCAATAAAACAGGAACAATATAACGAGTTCTATAAGTTTTTATCCTACGACATGGATGATCCCATGTTTACGTTGCATAAATCAGTAGATGCCCCGATTCAGTTTAACTCGCTGCTGTTTATTCCTAAAAAGAACGTTGAAATGTTCTGGATGAACCGCGATGAATATGGACTTGATCTTTACGTGCGCAGAGTTCTGATACAGCACAAAAACAAGGACCTGATCCCGGAGTACATGAGTTTTGTGCGCGGCGTTGTTGATTCTGAAGACCTACCCCTGAATATTTCAAGGGAAACTCTGCAGGAAAACAGTGTTTTTATGAAAATATCATCCTCCGTTACAGGGCAAATACTGAATTTTCTTCTGGAAACGGCAAAGAATGAACCGGAAAAATATGCCGAGTTCTGGAAAGAGCATGGAAAAATCTTCAAATTAGGTTATACGGACTTTACTAACCTTGAGAAGTTTAAGGATCTTCTGCGTTTTAATTCTTCAGCATCAGAAAGCGGAAACGATCTTACTTCCTTTGAAGAATACACTTCAAGAATGAAGGAAGGGCAGAAAGAAATATTCTATCTGAGCGGCAACAACCGAAGTGCTATTGAGCTTGATCCGCATCTTGAACTATTCAAGAAAAAAGGTGTCGAAGTTCTTTATTTCTTTGATCCGGTTGATGAATTTATTATTCCCTCTCTCAGAAAATATAAAGATTTCGAGTTTAAGTCTGCTGACACTAAAGACCTCAAGTCCCTTGATAAACTGGAAGATGTAATTGAGGACGATGATACCACAGAAAAACTCTCCAAAGATGATGAGAAACAATTCAGCAGTCTGCTATCTAAAATTAAAGCTATCCTTGGCGAAAAGGTAACTGAAGTTGTTGAGTCAAAAAGGCTGAAAGACAGCCCATCCTGCCTTATAAGCGCCGATGACGGATTTTCATCATCTATGCAGAAGATATTGAGAATGACCCACCAGGAAGTTGGAGCAACAGCCAAAATATTCGAAATAAACAAAAACCACCCGCTAACCCGCAACCTGCTTAAGGTATTTATAGCCGATGCTAATGATGATTTTATTCCTCAGACTGTGATGCAGCTGTATGAAATTTCTTTGTTGCTTGAAGGAAACCTTACGGATCCTCACGAACTCGTCACACGTACCAATAAAATATTAGAGAAATCGAGCGGCTGGTATGTCGCCACAAAGAATCTTTGATCATTAAAAATATCTGCAGGAAATTTTTCCTGCAGATATTTATTTTATCAACCCTTTAACCCTGTGGTCGCAATTCCAGACATAATATATCTTTGAAAAAAGATAAATAACACTGCAATCGGGAGCATGCTCAGTGTTGCTCCGGTCATTATCAGATGATTATTGTCTGTATATGGTGAACGGAAATATTCAAGCCCAAGGGGGACAGTCCGAAGTTCCGGGCTATCGAGATAAATCAGAGGACCCATTACATCCTGCCATGTGGCAACAAATGTAAAAAGCCCCACAACAATCAGCGCCGGTATAATATTCGGTAAAATTATATTAAAATAAGTTCTGAATATACCGCAGCCATCTATAATCGCAGACTCATCGAGCTCTTTGGGAAGGGTAAGCATATATTGCCGTAAGAGAAAAACATTAAATGCTCCCGCAGTAAAATGCGGAACTATAAGTGGAAGGAAGGTATCAATCCAGCCAAGACTTTTGTAAATAGAAAACATGGGGATCAGTGTCACCTGTGCCGGTATCATTAATGTTGCAAGGAGTACAACGAACCAGAATTCTCTTCCCCGGAATTTTAACCTGGCAAATCCATACGCGACAAAACTTGAAGATATTATCTGCCCTAAAATTGCCAACAGGCTGATAATAAAACTGTTTTTCATAAATGCCAGAAAACCTGTTGAATCACTGCTGTAGGTTGCTTCCGGTCCTTCAAGCGTTTCGGCATAGTTCTCCCATCTTGCATAAAATTCTCTGTGCTCCCGGTATCTGATTCCACTCATCAGTCTGATTTCCGGACGGGGTGCGGGCTCAGCAGGCATAGTAAATAATAACTCTTCGTACCCGCCCTCCTTTTTTCTAACCATTCTGGCTACTGAAATAAAGTCTTCACCCGTCTCGCTGTTTTCATAAACCGGTATTTTTGTGAACTGAATCTCTTTCTCGTTCTCAACTTTCTGTAATAATTTACCGGAGGGAAACCACACGACTTGTTGCGATGGTAAATTCCCGTCAACGCGGAGATAATATGCCCCCGAACTGTCGGAATTGCTTAAAAGGTTTTCGGAATCAATCAGGAGGAACCATTTTTTTTCTCCATCTGAGAATATTTTATTCCTGGCCGGAAGATTAAAATCCACTTTTTGAGCTCGGGCAGGATAAAATGCCGGAGGGTTCATGTTAATGCCTTCCCTCGATTTTACCGATGAGGTTACAACCCAGTAAAAGGGGAATGCCAGGAAAACTGCCACAACAATAAGCGCAGCATATAGCAAAACAAGTCGAAAATATTTCCTTTTCATTGCGGCGCCGAGTTTACAAATTTTCTGGAGAATTTTAATTGTATCATAGTTACAAGGAAAATTATGAGAAATAATAGCATTGCATATGCGCAAGCTTTTCCCATATTGAGATTATTAAACGCCTCGTCATAAATATTAACGCTGTAAAATCTTAATGCATCCCCTGGCTCACCGATTGTCGAACTTCTTTCAGCAAAAAACAATGCGGGCGTAAAAACCTGGAATGCTCCTATGGTTGACATAATACTCATAAAAACTATTACCGGAGCTAAGTTGGGTATTGTTATTGAAATGAATTTCCGGAAAAAGCCCGCGCCATCAATTTCTGCGGCTTCATATAACGATGCAGGTATTTGTTTCATTCCCGCATAATATATTATCATTGCTCCGCCTACCCAGAAAATATTCATGATAACAACAGCAGCAAATGCGTGCTGTTCATCAAGCCAGTTTACAGGCGAGATACCGAAAAACCCAAGAAAATAATTTACAACACCATATTCTATGTTATACATATTATACCATAAAACCGCAGCGGCTGCCCCGGTAAAAAGCGACGGGAAATAGAATGCGGCTTTAAAGAACGCTGTGCCCCTAATATTAAATGTCAGAAGTCCGGCAGTAAAAAGTCCCCCGAAAAAAGAAATCGGGATCGTAAGCAGCGCATACTTTACTGTCCTGTCGAGCCCGGTAAAAAATCTGTTGTCATTGAAAAGATTAACATATTGTTGAACCCCGATCCATTTAGGAGGACTAATCATATTCCATTCGGTAAAGGATAGTACAAATGCAGCAAGTATAGGCCCTAGAGTAAAACAGAATAGTCCGATAAGCCAGGGAGAAATTGTAATGTATCCGCCTGCGTCTGAATACCGCCCATTTCCGGTCACCTTTTCCTTGTTCCTATGGATAAAGTAGAGGTAATAAATGGCGGCAGCGATAATTAAAAGCACAATAACTATAGGCAGAATCACTCTTACAAATACGCCAGGGTCTTTCCTTTTTCCAAGCTGAAAAGCCTCGTCATAATACGAACTGAGTAAGGGCAAATATTCATGTACTTTCTTCTCAATAAATTTATCCATGTGGGAAGTAAATTTCCGATAATCCCCGTCGAGTATTTTCCCATTTGTTCTGGGTATCAATATAAATTTTGCATCATACTCCGCATTGATTTCAGTTTCCATCCGAATACGCCATTTATCAAATACAGGGACCAGATAGTTATTGTCTGTGGTGAGACCAGGAATAGCATAATCCAGATCATAGAAAAAAGCTTCAACCCCTTTGGCGCCATAATCATTGTGCAACATTGCCTGCTTTGCTGCCTTAAGAGATGGTACGCCTCTCAATCTGCGGGCATATACGCCCTGAGCAAACTCACCGGCAAGAAATTGTATCAGCCGCCATGATTGCTCTGGATACTTTGTCCCCGAAAAGATTCCCACAGCATTTACAGTAATAAAGGGAGCGTGAGAATCGGCATAAGGAACTGGGGACAGTGCATAATTCTGACCGTCCTTTTCAAGATTTCTTAAAGTCCACGGACCGTCAACACCCATTACAAATTTATCGGAATAAAGCAGAGAGCTGAGATTCACATTTGCTGCCCGAAGCGGAAGGTCGCCGAGATGACCCCGATCACCATATTGAAGTTTGAAAATCTCGGAAAATCCTTTCTCAAGTGCCTTATTTCCTTTGATCGTGGTTTTTGTCGGCTGAATATATTGGTCCATCAATTCACCACCATATATCCTGAACATATATTCATCCCACGCCAACCCGCCAACCATTCCATACTGAGAAAATGAGCCATCCGGATTACGCAAAGTCATTTTCCGGACAAGCTTTTTGAATTGCTCCCAGTGCATTGGTTTATCCACCCTGGGCCAGTCTTTGCGGGAAATTCCCGATTGTTCAAGTTTATATGGTTTATAAATTAGAACCCGGGTGGGTATATCAACCGGAAAAGTAAACAGCTTGTTATCCCAGAGGCAACTTTCAATTGCCTTTTTGTGGTAAAGATTCAGATCGAAGCCGGAATTCTTAATCAGATCATCAAGAGGCAGCAAAGCGCCCCGTGCTGCCCAGACACCGATTATCCCGGAAAAAAGCGTTAGCACATCCGGAGCCAGACCCGAGCCAGACTGCACCTGTAGTTTTGCCCAATACTGCCCCCATGGATAAACAGATACCTCGACTTTTATGTCCGGGTTTTCTTCAACAAATTTTTCGAAAATAATCCTGCTGTATTCCACTTCGCCAGCTTCGCCGTATTGGGTAAACTTGATAAGTATCTTCTCTCCTCTAAAGTTTTTATTCTCGAAGATTTCACCAGCATACGAATCCCGGGAACTGAAGAAGAAGAGTAAGATGATCAAACAACTTGAAAAAACTCTATTCATAAATCATTTAACGAAATATCGAAATAAAATTTGGCTGATTAAATCATCTATTACTGCATTTCAGACATTTATTTTTATTTTTTGAAAGTTTTTATGGTATTAATATCCTGTGGTGAAAATACGTAATTTTGTAAAATATCTTAATAAATTAGAGCTTGAATTGCAGCTGGAAAAAGAATTACTTATACGTTATACTCAAAATCCAATTTTGAATTTTAAAGATGTGCCTTATAACTGTAACGCTATTTATAACCCGGGGGCGGTTAAGTTTGGTGTAAAATATCTTCTTCTGCCGCGGGTTGAAGATGGAAGGAGAGACAACAAACTTCACGTCGCCCTTTCTGATGACGGAATTAATTATGAATTATCCCCTGAGCATATACCGATGATTCCCACGAATGATGGTCTTCCTGAAAGGCACATGTACGATCCTAGAATCACTTATCTTGAAGGCAGCTATTATATTACATATTGTTCACAGGATAACAGCAGTCTTGTACGGATAGGTTTGCTAAAAACTGAAGATTTTCAGGTGTTTGACAGAATTGGGTTTATTACTCCGCCATGGAATCGCAATTGTGCACTTTTCCCCGAAAAAATCAATGGTCAGTATGTTAAAATTGAAAGACCGATGTATGGTAATGAGTTTTTTAATATGATCTCATTTTCTCCTGATCTTATAAACTGGGGAAACCACAAACTTATAAAACTCGAAACACAGACCTGGTTCGGAGAAAAATGGGGCGCTGGTCCTCCGCCGATTAAAACAAAAGATGGTTGGTTACAGATTATCCATGGTGTCTTTCTGGCATGCAATTATGTTTACCGGATTGGTGTGATACTTTTAGATCTCGAGGAGCCTTGGAAAGTTGTGGGGCAATGCCCTGAGTTTATTCTTACCCCAAGGGAGGATTACGAAAGAACCGGTGAGACAATAAATTGTGTTTTTTGCAACGGTGTTATTCCCGAACCAGACGGCACAATTAAAATTTATTACGGGGCAGCCGATACTTCTATTGGTCTTGCCTTTGGCAGAATTGATGATCTTATCAATGCATGTAAATATGACATGATGAATAATAAATGATTAACATAGCAAAAAGAATCGGATCAATTGATGTTTTCCGGGGAATAACAATCTTCCTCATGATCTTTGTTAACGACGTTGCTTCTGTTACGGGAATACCCGCGTGGTTAAAACACGTTCCCCAGGATAAATTTGGCATGACTTTCGTTGATGTTGTTTTTCCAGCTTTCCTCTTTATAGTTGGAATGTCTATTCCATTTGCTCTGGAAAAACGTCTAAATAAAACTCAGTCCAGGATTCATGTGCTTTGGCATATTATTACTAGGAGTGTTTCTCTTCTTATTATTGGAATCCTCATGGTTAATATTGGCCGGTTTGACGCTGTCAGTTCAGCAATCGGAAAAAATCTTTGGGCTTTCCTGATGTTTTTCAGTGTTATTCTGTTATGGAACAGGGGTGTTAATAGTCGGGAAGGACTCCGTCATCCGAGCTTAAAAATTGAAAAAGGCCGGTTCAAAAAGATCTTTCACTCTGCAGAACTCTCTTTTCTGAGCAGAGGTATTGGTCTGATCATTCTTGTCCTGTTAATTATTATTTATAGGGGAAATCCGAGCGGAGGTTCTGTTTGGTTTGTCACTTCCTGGTGGGGTATCCTTGGTTTAATAGGCTGGGCTTACTTATTTGTTGGCGTAATTTATCTTTTGAGTTCCGATAAAACAAGAGCAATGTATCTGTCATTGATTGTTTTTATTCTGCTTTATTATGCTGATAAATCCGGGCAGCTAAAATTTCTATATCAATTCACCGAAATAATCTGGATTGGCGGTCACATTGGCACACATGCTGGAATAGTAACAGCGGGTGTACTATTTTCAACATCTCTTCAGAAAACTATAACCGGAGAAACGACTGCTAAAGTTTTTATCAAAACAGGATTAGTGCTTTCAGTGGTACTTTTTATCACAGGATACCTGACTCAGGGTGATTTTGACATTAATAAAACCCTTGCAACCCCCTCCTGGGCGCTTTATTCAATCTCAATATGTATGCTGATTTTTTTAGTCCTGTATTATTTAATTGACATCAAAGGAGGCGGCAGATACTTTTCTTTTTTCAAACCTGCCGGGTCAAATCCTCTGCTCGCCTATTTACTTCCGGATGTATATTACTTTGGATCCTATCTTCTCGGTTTTAATTTCTTCAAAGCCATATCCGGAAATTGGATTTCGGGAATTGCCGTTTCGATAATTTTTTCTGTGTTGATGGTTTATCTGACAAAATTTCTTGGCAGCAAAGGAATTAAAATGAATTTATAAAAATGTTCGAGGTTAAAATGCGTTTAACTATTATTCGGCTGTTATTAATTATCGTTTTCTTTGCGGGTTCTGGTATTGCTCAGAAAGGGCTTTACGATCCTTATCCGGGAGAAGCGGAGAAATCGCGTGCTGCTGATGCCGGGAAAATGTGGACGCTTGATAAAGTGCCCGTTGAGCAGTTCCAGAAACTTTATGGCTTCACTCCCGATGAAACATGGCTTACGGATGTAATGAATTCTGCACTCATGTTCGGTTCCGGTTGCTCGGGATCATTCGTTTCGGAAAACGGGCTTATTATGACCAATCACCATTGTGGGAGACGTGAATTAGTCGGTGCTTCAAGAGATGGTGAAGACTTGCTGAAAACTGGATTTTATGCTGAAAGGATGGAGGAGGAGAGAAAAATTGAAGGATTATACATTGATCAATTGCTTCTTATTAAGGATGTGACCAATGAAGTGATTAATGCCTTTAATTCAGGCAGCAGTGATCCTGAAAAACTTTTGAAATCCAAAGAAAAAATTTCTGATTTGGAGAAAACCTTTGGGGAAGAAACCGGACTGCGCTGCGTTGTAGTAAAACTTTATAATGGCGGCAAGTATTCACTCTATGGTTACAGGCGTTATAGTGACATCAGGTTAGTGATGGCTCCTGAATTTCAGATTGCTTCAACCGGATGGGACTGGGATAATTTCACCTATCCCCGTTATGAATTTGATTTTATGTTTCTCCGGGCTTACGATGAATCCGGAAACCCTGCTAAAACTCCATCCTATTTTAAATGGAGTCTGGAAGGTGCTGTTGAGGGCGAACCTGTTTTTGTAATTGGAAGACCTGGAAATACCGACAGACTTCTCTCTGTCGCAGAACTCGAATATTTGCGGGATGTAATATATCCCCCTTTGCTTCAATTATATAATGGACTATATGAAGTCTATTACAAATTGTTTTTACAGTATCCGGAAAAGCAATCGCATTACCTTAATTCTGTGATGGGTTTCGGAAATTCGAGGAAAAGTATTGGCGGTTCGCTTATGGCTTTACGCGATGAAGCTATTATGAGCAGAAAAAAAGATTTCGAGAGTAAACTTAGATCTGCTGTCGGAAATGATCCTGAACTGAAGGCAGAGTATTCCCATCTGTGGACTGATCTTGCCAGTCTTCTTGATGAAGGAAGAGAATATATGAGGTTTATTTATGCCTACCGGATGATGGGCGGACTTGAATCTGAGTACTATTCCTTCGCCAGAAAAATCATGGAATATGCAAACGAGATCAAAAAACCATCAGCCGAACGCAAAGAAAAGTTCCAGGATCACAATGTTGAGGCAGCTCGTCAGGAATTACTTGATACTCGGTTCGATTCCGAGCTGGCTGATCTTTTGCTTGAATCTCATCTTAATTACATAAGTAAAGTGGGAGGCGCTGACGATCCGATTCTAAAAAAAATATCAAATGGCGATTTTTCTCCCGGGCTTGTTGAGCGGATTAAAACCGGGTCTGCTATTCTTTCGCCGGATAAACTAAAAGTAATGTTGGAAGGCAATCCTTCCGATATCTTAATCAGCGATGATCCATTTATTTATTTCCTGACAGAAAGCAATAAAAAACTCACCGAAATTCAGCCTCGTGCAAAGGAGATATCTGATTCAAAAGAGGTACTGAATCAAAAACTCGGGCAATTGGTTTTTAATGTTTTTGGAGAGTCACTTTCTCCAGATGCTACTTCTACTCTGCGAATTTCCGATGGAAGAGTTGAAGGATATGAATATAACGGAACACTTGCTCCTGCCAAAACAACTCTTTATGGACTTTATGATCGATTTTGGTCATTCGGCTCAAAAGATTATCCCTGGGGTCTTCCAGATCGTTGGAAATCTATTCCGCCGGCTGTCGATTTAAAAACCCCTGTAAATTTTGTGTCCACAGCGGATATTGTTGGCGGCAATTCCGGCAGTGCAATTATTAATATGAATCGTGAAATTGTCGGTCTTGTCTTCGATGGAAATCTTGAGAGCTTAGCTGGTGATTATATTTATCTGCCCGAGGTAAACAGGTGTGTTGGGGTTGATTCTCATGGACTTATTACCGTGTTACAGCACTATTACAATGTTGAGCGACTTGTTCGTGAACTAAAAGGAAAAAATACAGAGGATTAATTGATTAAGAAACCTTTCGATGTTTTTCTTTTGTTGTTTATAAAAACAGGGATAAATAATGACAAATTATTCGTTACGCAAATTTTCATTCGTCTTTATAACTTTATTACTGCTTGCAATTCAGTTAAAAGCAGTTGGCGGATTCACAATTTATGATCTTTTTAAACTAAAGCAGTCCGGAGATGTTGTTTTTTCTCCCGACGGTAAAAGTGCAGCATATTTGCTTACTGTCCCGCGACCCTTTACAGATGATCCTGGTTCAGATTACTCCATTCTGAATTTACTTGATCTTAGCAACAATAAAGTTACAGTTCTTATTGATGGCAAGATCAATATCTCTTCATTGCATTGGAACGGCAGTTCAGAAAAGATATTTTTTCTTTCTGCTCTTGATGGGGAAAAATCCAGAGGAGTTTATAGTTATGATCTAAAAACCAACGATTACACCAGACTTACGGCATCTGGTATTGATGTCAATCTGTATAAAGTCAGTCGGGATGGAATTATTCTGGCATATTCTTCAGTTGGAATTAAGGAACCCTCTTCGAAACTTGTAAAAATGGGCTTTAACCAGGAAATTTTTGAGGAAAAAGAAAATCATATTAACCTCTACCTGTATAATCTCAAAACGAAAACGACGAGTCAATTGACGAGAGAAATTTCAGTTTTTGATTTCTCCCTGAGCAATGACTCAAGAAAGATCGCTGCGGCTGTTGCCCCGGAAAATCTTACTGATCATTCATATATGTTTAAAAGGATAATCGAAATAGATGTGGAATCTGGAGCGGTACAACAACTTGTTGATAATCCGGGTAAACTAGGGGAATTTATTTACTCCCCGGATGACAAACATCTTGCATTTGTTTCTGCTGCCGATACTAATGACTCTGTTGCCGGCAGTCTCTTTATTGCTGAAAGTGGTAAATTTAACAAGTTTAAAACTCTTCGCAGTTATTCTAAAGAGTTTTTGGGATCGGTTACAAATATTGACTGGTTTGATGCGGTAACTGTGCTGTTTTCTGCAGAAGAGGGTGTAAACACTACTCTTAGCAAACAAATAATCGGAGAAGTCTCCAGGGAAATAATTATAAAGGGTGATGACCACATATTTTCCGGTTTCAGCCGATATGAAGAAAACTTCATTTTTTCGGCAAACACCGATAAATATCCAAACGAAATACACTTTTATGATGGAAATGTGATTTCCAGGTTAACAAATCATAATGAGTGGCTGAAAAATATAAATCTTGCCAAACAGGTAAAGATTGAATATACTGCTAAAGATGGTCTTGAGATCGAAGCCGTACTCATTTATCCGCTTGATTACACTGAAGGGCAGAAATACCCTCTGATAACATATGTTCACGGAGGACCTGAATCCGCCGAACTTGATGGCTGGCGGACTTCTTACAGCCGGTGGGGGCAGTTTGCAGCCTCGGCAGGTTATTTTGTCTTTATGCCGAATTACCGCGCCAGTGCCGGACGGGGTTATGAATTTTCCCTGATGGGCCTTGGCGACCTTGCAGGCAAAGAATTTGACGATATACTGGATGGTGTTGATTATCTCATTGATAAAGGGTACATTGATAAAAACCGTGTGGGAATTGGAGGCGGTTCTTACGGGGGTTATTTTTCTGCATGGGCAGCTACGAAACACTCTGAAAAATTTGCTGCAGCAATTTCTTTTGTCGGTGTCTCCAATCAGATATCCAAACGATACACGACTGATATTCCATGGGAAGATTATTACGTCCATTGGGGTATCTGGACACATGATAACCCCCTTCTGATTTATGACAGAAGTCCGGTAAAATATGCACGCAATTCAAAAACACCAACACTGATTTTACATGGCACTGCTGATCCAAGGGTTCATCCTTCGCAGAGCCTGGAACTCTACCGATCACTAAAAATGCATGGCAAAGCTCCTGTGCGACTTGTCTGGTATCCCGGGGAGGGTCATGGCAACAGAAAAAATCCGGCGCGCCTTGATTTTGCATTGAGGACAATGGCTTGGTTTGATTATTATCTGAAAGGAACAAATCCGGAAAATTCAATGCCGGAATCTGAAATCACATATGATCTGAAATTACTTGGAATTGATTAATCCTTTATGTCCGTAAATTCTCCCTGCACCAGAATATGTGTCATTAATTCCGAGACCAAACTTTGTATCGGGTGCCTGAGAAATATCCGGGAAATAACAGAATGGATGTTATACTCAGACACACAAAAAAAGGAAGTGCTGGACAAAATAGCATTAAGAAAACAGAGTAATAAAAATGATGCCGCATAAAGGTAATATCCATATCTATACCGGAAATGGAAAAGGTAAAACATTAGCGGCAATTGGATTGGCTGTCCGCGGCGCCGGCGCGGGATTCCGCAGCATAATAATTCAATTTATGAAGGATTACCCTTACAGCGAAATAATATCCCTTCAGAAGCTTTCCGGGTATATTACACTCAGACAGTTTGGAAACGACGGGTTTGTCCTTAACAAACAAAAGCCCTCTGCTTCTGATATAGAAAAGGCAAATGACGGGTTGAATTTTGCTTATACTTCGATGAATTCCGGCAATTTTGACATCGTAATTCTCGATGAAATATTAATTGCGTCGTATTTTGGTTTATTCAGTGAGTCTCAGATAATTAAAATGCTTGATTCGAAACCGGCTAATATTGAATTGATACTCACAGGCAGATATGCAGGCAAGGAGGTCATCGCAAAGGCAGACCTTGTAACTGAAATGAACGAGGTGAAACACTATTATCAAAAAGGAATTTTATCCATAAAAGGAATTGACTCATGATTCCCCTGCTTATTGATTTGGACGGTGTCCTTCGTATGGGAAAGACTCCCGCGCCCGGATTAAAAGAGTTTTTCAATTATCTTGAAGAATCGAAAAGACCCGCCTGCATACTGAGCAATACGACATTATCAACCGGACAGGATGTTAAATACTATTTCAGCCAGCTTGCACTGACATGCCCCATCCCATTAATGACAGCCGCAGATGCTGCATTCGAATATGCTCGTGGAAAATATAAAAATGTAAAGGTTTTCGGGTCACCTAATGTACACAAACTTTTTGAACCTTTGGTACATCCGGGCACGCCTGAAGCTGTTATTGTCGGCGACATGTATAAGGATTGGAATTTTTCTGTCATGAATGAGATATTTCTTAACGTTATTAAAGGCGCTGATTTTATTGCTATGCAGAAAAACCGTTACTGGTCAACACCTGAAGACGGGCTGCTTCTTGATGCAGGTGCATTTATCTCCGCTATTGAGTATGCATCCGGCGAAGAGGCTCTGCTTATCGGCAAACCTTCACCCCTCTATTTTGAAATGGCATTAAAAATTGTCGGCTTAAAACCCGGAGATCCTTTCCTGATGCTTGGGGATGATCTTGATATAGACATACGTGCCGCAAAAATTCTTGGCGGTCAGGGAATTCTGATTTTTACAGGAAAAACTCAGAAACCTCTTTCGATTGAAGATTCCTATGCCGCCGATTATGAAGTGGATAATTTATCTGAAACCATATCTTTGTTGCGATCAATTTAAATTTTTGGAGAACTTATGTCACAAAACCGGCACCCCTTGATACTTAAAAAGGATACATCTGCTTTACTAATAATTGATATTCAGGAACGAATATTAAAGGTCATCCGGAATAGTGAGGATATGATAGCTAATGTTCTTAAACTAGTCAAAGGATTTAAGGCAATGGGACTTCCCATATATACCACAGAGCAATACCCGAAAGGATTGGGAGAAACACATCATGCAATACAGGCAGAGCTCGGGGACTTTACTGCTGTTCAAAAAATGACATTCAGTTGCGGGGGCGCAGGGGACTTATTCGGTGAATTCAAGAATAAAGGATTAACACAAATTGTTGTATGCGGAATTGAGTCTCATGTTTGTGTACAGCAGACTGTTCTTGACCTTATCCACAATGGATTCCAAACAAATCTTGCCGCAGACGCGGTTTCTTCCCGTAAATATTCTGACTACGATCTATCTGTTTCAAGAATGAGGCATCACGGTGCTGAAATAACTTCAACTGAATCAATACTTTTTGAACTTCTGGAAGTATGCGGCACAGATGAATTTAAGGCTGTTTCAAAAATTGTAAAATAAAATATTTTTAATATAAGTGCTCAACGATAACTTACGGCACATCGAAATATCCCGGGCTGACGGCGATTTCAAGCGATTCTTGAGGTTTTTCGAATAAAAATCAAACTTCATAAGTATAATTTCTCCTAAATAATTTGACCTGGTGTAAAATTTTTATTATTTTTCAAACAGTTGTTTCATACAAATGTTTAATTATGTCAAGCGATGAAATTAAAAACCAAATTATCCTGTCAACCATCAATGTAATTGAGCGGTCAGGCATCAAAAACGCTACTGTAAGAAAAATCGTAGAAGAGGCCGGGGTGAACATTGCCGCAATCAATTATCATTTCGGAAGTAAAGACCGGTTGATTAATGAAACTCTCAGATCAACATTAATGGAAATGAAAAAGGATACACTTGCAATCCTCGAATACGGATTCAAATCTGAAAAAGAAATGCTTTTTTCACTTTTTACGTATTATCTGGAAGGGGCAATTCGTTATCCCAATATAATTAAGGGACATTTTTATGGTTCTTTTGTCGATAATGAGTTAAACTCACCATCCTTTAATATGCTGAATGAACTTTTTGATTCAATTTCGATCGTTTTGGGCAGCAAACGAAAAATTGAGGTGGAAATACAGATCAAACTTCGCGCTGCAATATCATCTATTATGTTTATCGGCATTTTTCCGGAAATACTTGGGCCATCTTCCAAAGAAGAATTGAAAAAGCCGGAATTTCGGAATAAAATTATCGATCAGTTCATTAATAATTTCTAAAAACTATGCGAAGAATTAATCCGTTGCAAAAGTGCGGGCTGACAGTATTTTTTATTTTATTATTGACAGCCAGACTGTTAATTTCCCAAACCGGGGCAATCTCGGGGAGCATTAGGGAAAACAGCACAAAGCTGTTTCTGCCGGGTGCAAATGTAATAATAGCCGGAACAGGAAAGGGAACAAGCACAGGTCCCGAAGGTGATTTTTATTTTAATGCTCTGGAAGAAGGGACATACACAATTAAAGTAAGCTACACAGGATATAAGAGTGAAACCCGTACCGATATTATCGTTCGGAAAAATCGCACTACGGTTACAAATTTTGAACTGTTCCCTGAAGTCTTTCAGGCTAACGAGGTCACCGTAAATGCAGGATTTTTTCAAAAAGCTGAGCAATTCTCTGCAGGCACCGCCTCTTTTTCCTTCGAAGAAATCAGGCGCGCCCCGGGATCTGCAGGAGACATAAGCAGAATTTTATTTTCGCTTCCTTCGATCGCAAAAACAGATGATCAGAAGAACAGTCTCATCGTCAGAGGCGGCAGTGCTTTTGAGAACAGTTTCTATATCGATAACATTGAAATTCCGAATATAAACCATTTTCCCTCGCAGGGATCTTCCGGAGGAGCTATCGGAATACTCAATGTGGACTTTCTCGAAGATATAATTTTCTTTCCCGGTGGATTTAATGCCTCTTATGGTGACAAATTATCATCAGTAACTGAAATATCATTCAGGGACGGTAACAAATCTCTGCCGCAGTTTCAATTGGATTTGAATTTCACGGGTTTTGGAGCATCGGGCGAAGGACCCCTGGGAAGCAAAGGCTCATGGTTGTTTTCTGCAAGACGCAGTTATCTCGACCTCGTCGTTAAAGCATTTGATGTGGGATCAAGTATAGCTCCCCGTTATGGAGACTATCAGCTAAAAACAATATATGAGCCGGATAGTGAAAATAAATTCAGCCTGCTTGCTCTATGGAGTTATGACATTAACGATGTTGACCCTTTAGCTGCTGTCGGGAATGATATGAAGGTTTACGGATATCAGAATCTGACCCAGATCACTTCGGGCATTAACTGGAGAACTTTACATGGTGCGGCGGGTTTCTCAAATACTTCCATTGCTTATTCATATTCTGGTTTTAACGAAAAATTTTCGGAAACCGGGACAATGGATCCGCTTTTGAATAATAACAGCACTGAAAATATTATCAAATTGCGAAATGTTAATAATATTGTTCTTTCATCATCAAATGTTCTGATTTCAGGATTTGATTTCAAATATTATTTCCCCTCATTTGATAACACATATTATCCGACAACTGATTTGTATGGAAATATTACTCCTCTTATTAACATATCTACTAATTCAAATGAATATTATTCCGCCCTGTTCTTTGAGTTGCAGCAAAAAATATCAAGATTTTTTACAGTGAATTTGGGAGTCCGGTCGGACTATTTTTCATCAAATGAAAGAGTTTATTTATCCCCACGAATTCAGTTAAAATATGAAATGTCAGAGGTTTCATACTTTAATATTAACCTGGGGAGATATACACAGGCGCTCCCCATAATAATTACTGTCCAGAACAGTAAATTTCGGAGGCTTAAAAGCCCTGAAAACTATTCCTTTTCCGCCGGATATTCACATCTTCTCACCGCCGGCACAAGGCTTTCTATTGAAGGATACTATAAGCAGTATATAAATCTGCCGATGGATCCGGCCCTGCCGGGACTTAATATTATGGACGAAGTTCAGTTTTCAGATGGTTTAATTTCATCACATAGTGATCTAAATGAATCCGGCAAAGCTTATGCCGCCGGTATAGAAATCGTAATTCAGAAAAAACTTGAAGAATCCGTTTACGGGATTGTCGCCGCGGGTTATTGTGTCTCAAAATATCTCGACCTCAACGATATATGGCGAAGCCGTATTAATGAAAACAAATTCACTTTTTCTGCTACCGGAGGGTATAAGCCGGACAAGTACTGGGAATTCAGCGGCAGATTTATTTGTGCCGGGGGAATACCTTATACTCCTTTTGATGAAATAGCATCGGGTAATATCAACTCGGGAGTGATTGATGAACAAGCTATCAATTCTTCAAGATATCCGTCTTATCATTCATTAAATTTACGGTTCGACAGACGTTTTTATTTTGAAAGCAGTAATCTCATATTGTATATCAGTGTTTGGAATATTTACAACAATAAAAACATATCATCATTTTACTGGAAAAAGTCATCGAATTCTAAGGGAACAATCTATCAGTGGGGTCTCCTCCCAATTTTTGGAATAGAATATGAGTTTTAGTAATTCTCACAGCGCGAATTCGGGAAATAACTCTTCAAACATAAATCTTCTGTTATTTTAAACGTGTTTCTCCGGTTATCCCCTCAAAGAATCCTTTTTATTTAGAATAAGAACTAATATTTTTACTCTCGTGAAATCATTCACAAAAGCCTGAATTAATTCGGCAGCATTTTTCTCTCAAGAATAAAAGAGCAAACCATAGAATCGGGGCATTGGTTTATTTCAGCCTTAATGAACTAAATGGTAATTCACAAAAAGCATAAAAAACACTGGACTTTTCGGATTCAAGTTAATGACAATAATTTTTAAACATTCAATCATATTGTTTTTTTCATCATTCTTCTTTTTACGGCCTGTGTTCGCACAAGAGTCCGAAAAAACTCCTTTTGTCAGGACAACACTCGAACCAAATTTCAAGTCATCTGACCTTTATATGTTCTTTCTGGGAACTCACTGGCGGAATCTATGGACAACATCAATTGACATTCCCCTGCTTGATCTGAAAACTTTTGATGGCGGATTGTTTCCATACGAAAAGGGTGGGGGCATGCAGACAAAAGACCTGGCGCTGATCGGTAAATCCAGGAGAATCTGGAAATTCAGATCATTAAAAAAAGATCTTTCCGCATTGCTGCCCGATGATCTGAAGCAGACTTTTGCTGCAGACATACTTTATGATCAGGTTTCATCTGCTAATCCGATGGCGCCATTAATCGCCTCTTCACTTCTAAGGTCGGCAGGTGTTTATAATACGGGACCGACTTTGGTTTTTATGCCCGACACACGATTGCTTAATCATTTCACCGCTGAATTTTCCAATCAGCCCGGGACTATAGAGATACATCCGGAAGAGGATAGTGAGAATGGCATTACTTATTTTGGGGCGGACAAAATTTCTTCTACTTATAATTTCCTTGATGAGATTGCAAAGGATCCCAACAATAAAGTTGATGCAAAACTTTATTTGAAGGTGCGGTTGATGGACGCTTTTATTGGCGATTGGGACAGAGGCACCGAACAGTGGAGATGGGCGAGAATAAGGAATGATTCTTTGAAAATCTGGACGCCGGTACCAGGAGATCGTGATCAGGCTTTTTCCAAATTCACGGGCCTGATTCCTGCACTTACAGAAATGTATTTTCAGCAGCTCTGTTCCTTCGAAGAGAATTATCCGCCCGTTAGTAAATTAGCCTGGAGCGGCAGGGCAATTGACCGTAGATTCCTAACTGAAATTACAAAGCAGGAATGGCTTGAGGTAACTAACGAAGTCATTTCATTAATGACAGACGAGGTTATAGAATTAAGCTTGAAATCGATGCCTTCCGAGTTTTATGAACAGGCGGCAGACGAAATAAGGAACAAACTCCTTGCGAGACGCAGCAAATTAAATGAATATTCAGAGCAGTATTATTCCTGGGTAAATGAATACATCGATATTCATTGCTCGGACCAGGACGATCATGTTAGAATTCTTCGCCAGGATGAAAATACAACAACGGTTATCGTCGGCACCGCAAAAAATGAAACAAATACGCGCCAAATTTATTTTTCCAGACAGTTCGACAATGAGATCACCCGTGAGATCAGAGTGTTTCTTGAAGATGGTGATGACAGCGCTTTTGTTGCGGGAAAAGCCTCACGCAGCCCTTTGATAAGAATTGTTGGCGGCGGCGGTAAAGATGTCTTAAGTGACAGTTCAGAGATCATAAGCTTTTTCAGTTCTTTTCTGCCTGTTCGCAGCGCTCTGCAAAGTGTAATGTTTTATGATAGCGGGGATGATTCTCAAATTTCTGCGTTTCCCGGCACGAGAATTGATCGCACTCCATTTCCTGAACCAAAAAATCAGGAGGAACGCTATGAATCTCTTTTCAGGCAGGAAAGATATGATGTTGCGATAAGCCCCTATTACGAGCTAAGTTCTGAGAATGGTCTGATTTTTGGCATTGGTCCTCAAATTACAGTTTACGATTTCAGGGTTCAGCCTTATGATTATACGGTTTCAGTAATTCCAGCTTATGCAACAAAGTCTTCCAGTCTTGAGATAGATCTTAAGGCAAGGTTTTACGGAATAATGCCGAAAAGTTTTATTGATGCCCGAATTAAAAAAACAAATATGAATCTTCAGAATTTTTTTGGTTTTGGAAATGAAACATCATTTGACAAGAGTTTTGAAGAAAACGAGTTTTACCGGACCGAGCAGGAATTTTTTATGCTTGAAGGTGCTATTACGACTTACCTTTTAGAGCCAATTATTATCAGGCCCCGGCTAGCCTATATCTATGCCGACACCAAACTCCGAAACCCTGCACTTCTGAATGGTTTCCCGGGTGGGAATATGGGATTAAATGGAATGAACCAACTCAGGATGTCGCTCTCTTTGATTTATGACTCCAGAGATAATCCCGACAACCCGCAGAATGGTTTATTTCTTAATTTCACAGGCAACTATTACCCGCCTATTTTCAGCATCAAAAAGCACTTTATGTCATTAGGCGGTGAAATACGGGGTTTTGTAAAAACTGATTTTCTGACTGAGACAGTCACCGGTATTAAGATTAGCAGCAATATGATAACAACTAATGAATACCCGTTTTTCCAATCAGTTTTTATAGGCGGCTCCGAAACACTACCGGGATATTCGCGGGAGAGGTTTGCGGGAAGATCGGGAGTATCCGGACTACTTGAGTCACGCTTTTTACTGGGCAATTCAAACCTGATAATTCCGGCAAAATTTGGTTTCCACTTATTCGCAGGGACAGGCAGGGTTTATATTTATGGTGAGGATTCTGATAAATGGCACAGTTCGGTTGGCAGCGGATTATGGCTGTCTTTCCTGAACAGAAAATACACCGTTTCGCTTACAACTGCTGTTTCTCCCGAAAACCTGACCTTCAGCCTGATAACTTCTATGAATTTCTAATCTGACATTTAATTACAAATCTTAAAAATTATGACTTTAATGGATACAAGTCCTCCAGAACATTTTAAATCTCCGGATTTTGCCTCTGTTAATTGAAGACCATTTTGATCCAGAATTAAGTCGATAAATATTGACTTCGTTGTTAAAACAACTCATTGCTATTTTCAAATAAATTTACTATTGTAAACCTTCAAATTTTAGTTTCTGTAAAAGGGGTTTTTGATGTTAGAAAAAATGTTTTTCTTATGCCTGGGCTTCATAATTTTAACAGCTTGTTCAGCAGATCAGCAGAAATTACGTGACGAATTACTTAAAGTTGATTCTGATTTCTCAGATTATTCAGTGAAAAACGGCTTTGAAAAGGCATTTATTGAATTCGCACACAGTGAGGCGACAATGCTTCCGGAAAACGAGGAGCCGGTTGTCGGTCTTGAAGCTGTAAAAGCCCATTTTGCAGAAGAAAGCGGAGCTCTGATGGAATGGGAGCCTCTTTATGCCGAGGCTTCTTCATCCGGCGATATTGGGTGGACATGGGGAACTTACACAATGACGGTAAAACTCCCTGATAATTCTGAACAGATATTTACCGGTAAATATACATCAATCTGGAAAAAAACAGACGATGGAAATTGGAAATGGGTCCATGATATGGGGAATATGGACAGGGCAACGCAGACTGTAAAACGACTGCCGGAGAAATTTGATCCTCAGCGTGATCCGGTAAAAGATCTTGAACTCGCTAAAGAAATTGCAAAAAAGGATGGGAAAAGAATTATCCTTGATGTCGGCGGAGAGTGGTGTATATGGTGTCATAGAATTGATGATTTTATTTTAGCAAACAACGAACTGAATAATTTTATCTCGAATAACTTTGTTGTCTTGAAAATAAATTATAGTGAAGAAAACAAAAATGAAAAATTTCTTTCCGGATTTGCCTCAATACCTGGGTTTCCTCATTTTTTTGTGCTTGATGAGAATGGAAAATTATTGCATTCCCAGGATACCGCGCTTCTTGAGAAAGACAAATCATACGATTTTGACAAGTTCATGGCGTTTGTTAAACAATGGGCGAAAAGCTGAAAAAAGCATTCGGGAATAAAAATAAAATACTATTCCTGATAATTATTATAACAATCACATATTTTACTGAATTTTACGCACAGGATTCTCCGGTCAGAATTAACGAGGTCATGTTCTATCCTGCTGCCGCAAATTCCGAATTCGTTGAGCTCATCAATGTGTCGGAATCAGATTTCGACCTTTCCGGGCATAAAATAATCTATGCCGCATCCCCTGCTGATATTATTATTCCTGTCGCCGACAGCACGATACTTCCTGCGGGTACTTATGGCGTGATTTTCGAGGGAGACTATCCTTTTGGTTCAGGTATCTATGATTTGCTGATTCCTGCCGGAGCCGTGATAATGAAGATTAACAACAATGCATTTGGTTCTAACGGAATGTCGAACTCATCCGACAGAGCAATTTTCCTGATTTCCCCACAAGGCGACACCCTTGATTCCTATATTTATACCGCCGATAACAGTGAAGGAATATCAGATGAGAAAATAATATATAACGGGGAAAATTCTCCCGGGAACTGGGCAAATTCTATTGCGATGAACGGCAGCCCGGGCGGAATTAATTCGGTAAGTCCCAGGAATTATGATCTTTTGGTTTCTCATTTTACCATATCTCCCCTGTCAGTGTTTACGGGAGAGCCAGCTTTCTTCTCTGCAAAAGTCAGGAACAATGGTCTTGAAATTGTAGATGATTTTCAGATCGATTTTTATTATGATTCAAACAACGATGCGATATTCAGTGATAATGAAAAAATTTATTCGGAAAACCCGGGAGAAATCCTTCTGGGAGATTCACTTGAATTTCAATTTACAAATTATTTCACGGAGATAAATAATGATGCTTCGGCAAAAGTTGAAATTAATTGCCCAATTGATGAAAATCTGATTAATAACAGTTCACTGGTCGCCTTCAAAGTGGTTTCGGATTCGGTTCCATTCGGCGGAATTGTAATTTCTGAGATAATGTACGACTCAGATGGATACGGTCCGGAATGGATAGAGCTGAATAATACTTCTGACACGGAGATACATCTCGAAGGCTGGAAAATCAGCGATAAAACAACTCATTCTTCAATTGATACAAGTATTTCAATCTCCCCGGGAAAATACATCGTAATCAGCGATGACGAATCGATTGTCGATTATTTCGACATTACCGGAACACTTCTGATCAAAAATCTTCCATCATTAAATAATACCGGGGATGACTTAAAAATAATTTCAGAGTTGGGACGAATAAAAGATTCTGTCAATTATCACCCTGACTGGGGTGGACTAAAAGGTTATTCACTTGAGAAAATTGACCTTTCCGGTAATGGGAACGATCCGGAAAACTGGACGGCTTGCTCGCTTGCTGCCCGGGCTACTCCCGGCAAAGAAAACAGCGTTATCCGCCGGGAAGATGATATCTTTTTTCAAAGTCTTACATTTCCTTTTAGCCCCCCGGTCCTGAATGAGATTTATTCGGGTGATGTGAGTATTGGTTATACAGGGAGGGCAGGAGGATTTTTTACTCTTAATTTCGGAATTGATCTTAACCGGGATTCGTTGATCACTGGTTCAGAATTGTTGTTTTCTAAGGTTTATTCTGTTCCGGATGATGGCAATTTCATGTCTGCACATTTTTCATTTATCCCTTTGATTCCCGGGCTAAACAGATACATTGCCCGGGTTGATCGCGAAGAATTTTATCCGGAGAATAACATTGTTTTTGTTGATCTCGATGTAAAATCCGGATCAGAAAACCGCTTTGACATTGTTATAAACGAATTTCTTTTTGCGCCAGCCTCTCCAAATGTAGAATGGATAGAGATTTACAATACTTCGGCTAAATCAGTGAATCTTAAAAATTATTCCCTTCGGGACCGAAGCAGTTCTAAAAAGATTATTAATACTGATCAAAATATCATGCCTGGCGATTTTGTTGCTGTAGCAAAAGACAGCATAGTTTTGGATATATATCCAAATATATCCAATCTTATTATCTGTGAATTTCCCTCTTTGAACAATACTGGCGACCTCATTATCCTTAAGGATTCACTTGCCAGAACAATTGATTCACTTGAATATTTTCCCGATTGGGATATTTCTCCGGGGATTTCACTTGAACGGGTTGATGCTCTCTCGGGTTCAAATACTCCCTCAAACTGGCTCAATTCAACATCTGTTCACCTCGGAACCCCTGGCAGGAAAAACTCAGTCACTTCAAAAGAATTTGATGTTTCAACTGAATTTATTAAACCAGAATCCGAATATTTGGAAAAAAACAAAGCGTTTTCTATTGAATTTACAATTAAAAACCTTGGAGACAATCCGGCTGATGGCATTACAATGAATTTATTCAATGATAAGAATTATGACGGGCTGCTTTCTGCCGGTGAAATTATTGAAGTTTATCTTGTGACAAATATAAATCCGGAAGAGGTCAGAATTTTAGAACATACAATAATTCCTGAAACAACAGGCTTATTAAGCTTAGGTTTGAACACGATTTTCCCGAAGGACGAATTTGAGGACAATAACAATTCATACCTTAATATAAACGTAGTTCTAATTGAAACAAATTATAATGATATTGTTATCAATGAAATTATGCATTCCCCTTCCTCTGGGGAGCCGGAATGGATAGAGCTTTATAACCTCAGTGAATCTGGTAAAAATCTGAATGGTTTTATTGTTAGCGATGGCAATTCAGATGCTGTATTGCCAGATAACGATATTTATATCCCTCCGAAAGAATATCTTGTCATTTGTGAAGATTCCACGATATTTTCCAAATTTGGGAATAATCTCCAGGTAATAATTCTGCCTCTTCCATCCTTGAATAATTCAGGGGACTTATTAGTTTTAAAGGATTCGCTCGGCAGAGTGATCGACTCAGTTGAATTCCGAAGTTCATGGGGCGGCACAAACAGTCGGTCGCTTGAAAGAATTGATCCTGCGGGTAACTCTTTAGACAGTTCTAATTGGAAAACAAATAAGTTTGAATCCGGCGCAACGCCAGGAAGAATAAATTCAGTAAGTAAAAAGAATTATGATCTGCTGTTTATCAGTCTGACTGCCAATCCCTCGGAAGTTGACTCGAGTAGAATCGTCATACAGTCAAAAATCAAAAACTCGGGATTTCTTTCTGCGCTGGGAGTTCTCAAAATTACCGGAGACACCGATGGAGATGACACTGCTGATCTGATCCTGCCCATATCCTCACCCTTTTCAATAGAGCCGGATGATTCCCTCCTTCTCGAAATCCAATATGATACTCATGGAGACAGAAAGAACATTACTTTTTTCGGTTCTATAGTCTCGGAAAACGATGAGGATACTACAAATAACAATGCAGTAAGGGTTTATTACCCTTTTCATAGCCGGGGAATTCTGACGATAAACGAAATTATGTTCGCTCCTTTGAACGGAGAACCGGAATGGTTTGAATTATTAAACAGCACGAGCGGTATTATTGATATATCAGGCTGGCAAATTTCCGATCTTTTCACTTCGCCAACAAATTTTCGGATAACAGAAGAAACTGCTGTTTATCCCGGGGAATATTTTGTTATTTCAAAAGACTCATCAATTTTTTCCTTTTACACAAATTATTCTTTCAGAATTGCAGTGCTCCCCTTTCCAAATCTGAACAATGATCGTGACGGAATAGTGATCCGCGATATCCACGGGAAATGTATCGATTCAGTGCATTTTAATGCACACAATGCTGAAGCCGGAAGATCACTTGAAAGAATAGATACCGGATCCGGTTCTGTTCAACTGGCAGACAATTTTTCGTATTCAGGAGATAAACGTGGCGGAACGCCCGGCAGAATTAACAGTGTTTCTCCAAGACGCCATGATTTTGAAGTTGAGGATGTGTTTCTTTTTCCCGAATTTCCTCAACCCGGTGAAGAAACCCGGATCCAGGTTTATTTTAGGAATAATGGCGCTGAACCTTTGCCGCCGGTCAACTATGAAATTCGCCTAAAACCTGACACACAAAACGAGTATATATTTCACGAAGGAATTATCTCAGCCGACCCGGGACTGACAGAGTCCATAGTGACACCAACCGGTTTTAATTTTTCAGATTCAGTAGAGGTCTCAGTTAATCTGAAAACTGAAGATGAAGACAGTGTTAATAACAAAATCAATAAAACATTTCTAGCCGGTGCCTCCTGGCAAAGCACTTTGATCTCGGAAATTATGTATTATCCGGCAGGCAGCAATGCTGAATGGATTGAGCTCAAAAATCAAACTGCTGATGACATTAATATTTCCGGCTGGTCAATCTCGGGAACACGTAAGGCACCTGAGCAACACATCACAAACCAAAAATCAATAATTCCCGCAGGCGGATTTTACATTATCTCCTCCGACACTTCACGAACTCCCTCTGTCAATCTGAAAGCAGAATATAATTTTGGCTCGTTGGGCAACTCAGGTGGTCACATTTATCTTTTTGACAATCGCGGGTTTATTGTTGATAGCTGTTATTATTCACCTTTGCCCGGCAGGTTTGACGGCAGATCGCTCGAAAGACTCAACAATTCTCCGGAATCCTGGTTCGGATCGATCTCTGACATTGGGCACTCCTGCGGACAGAATAATTCGCTGGACACCCTCATTCTCCCCGCTGTCGGATCATTAAGAATTAATGAAATAATGTATGAACCCTCAGCCGGGGATGCTGAATTCGTTGAGATAATCAACACTTCACTGGCATCTGTTAATCTGACGGGTGTTTCTCTTTCAGATAATAATGGTGATCGTTTCTATTTTACTGATTTTTCTGCTTCATTACCTGCAAATGAATATTATGTGCTCGCTTCGGATTCAAACATAATTTCTCGTTTTTTAATTGAAAATTTTTCCGGAAAATTGAAAATATCCGGTACTTCGGAGCTTTCATTAACAAATACCGGGAAAAAGCTGTTTATTCTGGATATCGCCGGAAATATTATTGATTCGCTTCAATACTCGCCAAAATGGCATAATCCGCAAATCAATTCTTTGAAGGATCGTTCACTTGAAAAGATATCTCCTGCAACTATTAATTCTCGAGATACCTGGACATCATCAGTTGCATCATACGGCGGAACACCCCTGAAGCAAAACTCTGTTTACACAAAACCTGCGTCTCAGAAAGGCAGTCTCACGTTTTCACCAAATCCTTTCTCGCCGGATAACGATGGTTTTGAAGATTTTATGATGATTTCCTATAACCTCAATACACCCTCTGCCGAGATACACATAAAGATTTTTGATTCTAAGGGCAGGCTTCGGCGAACGTTCTATCCCGGATTTTTGCCTGGAAACTCCGGCGGCATTATTTATGACGGACTTGATGACAATCAAAATCCACTGCCGATAGGGATATATATTATGCTTTTCGAAGCCGTAGGATCAAATGGAGTTAAAACTGCATATAAGCAGGTTTTCGTAGTTGCAAGGAGATTATAAGGGACTGTTTTGCCATGTATTAAATGATCCCAAATAACTTAGCATATCTGAGTTTTACAGGTTTTATCTGCTGAATTTAACCAGTTCACTCAGTGATTGATAGGGTTCATTATTAAAATTTTTTACAATTATTAATTCAGCCCATCTGATGGGCAAATTTATTACTTCAAACTGCCCAAGGCAGTTTTCCATTCTTTAGTCACAAACCCGGAAGAACCGGGTTTTTATTATAGCTGTAAATTCAGAATTATTTCCTTTTGGGTCTGTAAAGGTGCGCGCTTTCGCCAAAGAACACTTCTGCCGCTTCCATAACAGTTTCAGAAAGTGTGGGATGCGGATGGATACTCATTGCAATATCTTTAGCATTCGCAGCCATCTCAATCGCAAGCACGCCCTCTGCTATCATATCTCCAGCCCCAACACCAACGATGCCCATTCCAATAATACGCTGAGATTCTTTGTCGAAAAGAAGTTTTGTCAATCCATCGTTTCTGCCGAGAGTAGATGCCCTTCCACTGGCAGCCCAGGGAAATCGCGCCACTTCGTAATTCAGTCCTTTTTCTTTGGCTTCATTCTCTGTGACTCCAGCCCAGGCAAGTTCCGGATCGGTAAAAACAACAGCCGGAATTGCTGCCGGCTCAAAAGCGACTTTGTGACCCCGGATGGCCTCAACAGCTACTTTTCCTTCGGCGCTTGCTTTATGAGCAAGCATCGGATTACCAACAATATCTCCGATTGCATAAATAGAGGGATCGGCTGTCTGCAATTTTTCATCGACAATAATAAATCCGCGGTCATTAATTTTTACGCCGGTATTCTCCAATCCAAGTCCCTGAGTAACCGGTCGCCTTCCAACAGAGACAAGAACTTTATTAAAGAAAAGTTCTTCCCTGCCCTTATCAGATTCAATAGTTACCGTTGCTCCGTTCTTCTCTTCTTTTAAGGCAACAACTTTTGTGTTAAGCATAATCCTTTGAAAGGCGGCATAAAGGCTTTTTTCAAGGATTTTAACCATATCACCATCTGCGCCTGGCAGTAGTCCCGATGTCATTTCAACTACAGTCACTTTGCTGCCAAGTGCTGAATAAACAGAACCAAGTTCAAGACCAATATATCCGCCACCAATAACAAGGAAATTCTCAGGAATCTCTTTAAGCTCAAGCGCTCCGGTTGAATCCCAAACATGCGGTGAATCAATAGAGATTCCCGGAATTCTGGTCGGGACTGAGCCTGTTGCAATAATTATGTTTTTAAAGCTCATTTCTTCAGTGGTGCCATCATTTTTCTCAATACTGACAGTATTTGAATTCACAAATGTGGCAGTCCCCCTGAGATAATTGATTTTTCGCTGCCGGCTCAACTGACCGAGTCCGCCTGTCATTTTATTCACGACGTTTTCTTTAAAAGTCCGCAACTTATCGAGATCGATAACGGGTTTGCCGAAAGTAATTCCAATATGTTCAGCCTCACGGGCTTCCCTTACAAGTTTTGCTACATGAAGCAGCGCCTTTGATGGAATACAACCCCTGTAAAGGCATACTCCTCCGGGATTAGTATCTTTCTCGATTAGAGTAATATCCATTCCATGATCGGCAGCGAGAAACGCGGCAACATATCCTCCGGGTCCTCCTCCGATAACTGCTAATTCTTTTTGTGTTGACATTCGCTTTCCTGATAAATTTTAATATTACCCTTCAAGATTTAGCAAAAACGGGTTTTCAAGAGCCTCTGCAACCCAGCGGATAAATCTTGCTGCATCTGCTCCGTCAATAATCCTGTGATCATATGAGAGTGACAGCGGAAGCATTAACCTCGGCACAAAACCGCCATTTACAAATTTCGGCTCCATTGCCCCTCTTGAAACACCCAGAATAGCTACTTCAGGTGAATTCACAATAGGTGTGAAGTAGGTTCCGCCAATGCCGCCAAGATTACTTATAGAAAAATTGCCTCCCTGCATATCATCGATCGTTAGCTTTTTATCCTTCGCTTTACGCGATATTTCAGCCAGGTCAGCAGAAAGTTCGGTAATGTTTTTCTTATCCACATTTTTTATGACCGGGACGAGCAGTCCTTTTTCAGTATCAACCGCAACGCCGATATTATAATACTTTTTATAAACAACCTCTTTCCTCTCCATATCCACGCTTGAATTGAACTGCGGGAATTTTTTAAGTGCAGAAGCAATTACTTTAAGAAGAATCGCTGTGACTGTTAGTTTTCCGCCTGCCTGCTCAACAGTTTTCGAATATTTTTTTCTCAATTCTTCAAGATCTGTAATATCAGCTTTGTCGAATTGTGTTACATGCGGAATTGTTGACCATGCATAAGAGAGGTGTTCCGCTGTTTTCCTGCGTACATTCATCATCTCAGTTCGTTCTGTATCGCCCCATTTCGAAAAATCCGGTAATGTTTCTTTGACGATGCCGATTCCACCCGTTAGTCCGCCTTCTTTTCGAATCTTTTGATTGAGATTTTTAGCAAATAATTTTACATCATCAATTGATATTCTGCCGGAGGGACCTGATCCGCTAACTTCATTAATATCGATACCGATTTCACGCGCAAATTTTCTGACCGATGGTGCTGCTGGAGCTATTTTATCGGGCATTCCCGCTTTTGTTACCGACAATACAGGCGGAACAAACATTTTGGATCTTTCCTCTTGTGTTTCTGATGCCTGTTTCGTTTGAGATTCTACCCTTAAAGCCGGGGCGGGTTTCGAAACTTCTTTCACGGGAGTTGAAGAACTCCCCATTACAATAAGAATAACATCTCCGACTGCAGCTTTAGCGCCGGACTGAACCTTCACTTCAAGCACCTTCCCGCTTACTTCGGATGGGACCTCAACTGATGCTTTACCTGTTTCAAGCTCGATAACTGACTGATTGAATTCAACATTATCGCCGGGCTTAACCAATACCTTTGTGACATCGCCAGATTCTATGCCCTCGCCAAGAAATGGAAGCCTGAATTCGACTTTACCGGGGGCCTGAGTTTTAGTTGTAATTACTGGTTCAGATTCCTTTTTCACTGCCGGCTGTGAAATTTCCGGTTTCTGAGACTTAGGTGTCTCTGCCTTTTTTAGGGTGGCGCCTGCGGTTGAATAAGTAAAAAGTGTTGCCCCAATCTTGATTTTATCACCAACCCTTACTTTCACTGAATCAACGATTCCGCTCACTTCAGATGGCACTTCAACTGTCGCCTTTCCAGTCTCAATTTCTACAATGGGCTGGTTTTGTTCTACCTTCTCACCGATTTTGATCAAAACCCGGGTTACATCAGCTGATTCAATGTTTTCGCCCAGTTCGGGCAGCTTAAATTCTAAAGCCATTTTATATACCGTTCAATTTTCATTTAGTCTTTGAGTGGATTAGGTTTATCCGGATTTATTCCGAGTTCCTTTGCCGCCGCTTTCAAGGCCGCCGCTTTAATCTTTTTATCTTTATACAAAGCATATAACGATGCATAGACAATATGTTTTGCATCAACTTCGAAGAAATCGCGAAGAGCCTCGCGACCTTCACTACGTCCAAAGCCATATGTTCCAAGTGTAGTAAGCTGTCCGGGAAGCCATTTAGAGATGGAATCACCTAAAATCTGCACATAATCCGATGCTGATACGAATACTCCCGATTCCCCCTCAGTAACCTGAGAAATGTAGGGAGTCTTTTTCTGAGAATCGGCATTCAACATATTATGCCTTTCACATTCCATAGCATCCAGTCTGAGCATTTTGTAACTTGTAACGCTCCAGATATCTGCGGAAACACCATATTTTTCTTCTAGAATAGTCTGGGCTTTAATAACTTCGTTCAAAATTGCTCCGCTGCCCATCAGATGAACTTTATTCCCTGATTTTTTCTTTGAGGCATGGAATTTATACATACCCTTAAGAATACCTTCTTTTATGCCTTTGATTTTGGGCATTTCAGGCATCGGATAATTTTCGTTCAAAACTGTAATATAGTAATAATGGTTTTCCTGTTTCTCATACATCCTGTAAATACCCTCCCTTATGATAACAGCGAGTTCAAAAGCAAAAGCAGGATCATATGTGATAACATTAGGGATAGGATAAGCCAAAAGATGGCTTTGACCATCCTGATGCTGAAGCCCTTCGCCCGCCAGAGTAGTTCTGCCGGAAGTTCCGCCGATAAGAAATCCTTTGGCCCGCATATCAGCAGCAGCCCAGGCAAGATCGCCAATCCTCTGGAAACCAAACATAGAGTAATAGATAAAAAATGGGATAGTATTTACTCCGTGTGTAGCATAAGCTGTGCCTGCGGCAACAAATGAGGACATCGCGCCGGCTTCGGTAATTCCTTCCTCTAAAATCTGTCCGTCTCTGGCTTCTTTGTAATAGAGAAGACTATCCCGATCAACAGGATCATACAGTTGTCCGACATGCGAATAAATACCAATAGCACGGAAAAGCGATTCCATTCCAAAGGTTCTTGCTTCATCGGGAACGATAGGAACTATCAGTTTGCCAACTTCACGATCTTTCAGCAGTTTGGAAAGAATGCGGACAAAAACCATTGTGGTAGAAGCATCACGCCCGCTTGTTCCCTTGTAAAATTCTTCAAACAATTCTTCTGAAGGAGTCTGAATAGGATTGACTTTAACCATTCGTCTTGGAACATATCCGCCAAGTGCTTTCCTTCTTTCTTTAAGATATTTAATCTCCGGACTGTTTTCAGCCGGGCGATAAAACGGTGCGTGGGCAATTTCGTCGTCAGAAATCGGGATTCCGAATCTTGTCCGGAACTCTTTTAATTCGTCTTCATTCAGTTTTTTCTGCTGATGAGTTATATTTTTTCCTTCACCGGCTTCACCCAGTCCATAACCTTTGACAGTCCTGGCAAGCACTACAGTAGGTTTACCAGAGCTTTCGACCGCGGCTTTGAAAGCTGCATAAACCTTTTCGGGATCGTGACCGCCTCTTTTCATTTTAAGAAGGTAATCATCAGAATATTTTTCGACAAGTTTCAGAAGTTCAGGATATTTTCCGAAGAAATTTTCTCTGATATATGCGCCATCTTCAACAATATACTTTTGAGATTCGCCATCGATCATTTCATTCATTCTCTGAGTTAATCTGCCGCGTTTATCTTCTTCGAGCAATGAATCCCATTCACTACCCCAGATAACTTTAATTACATTCCAGCCCGCTCCTCTGAAAACAGCCTCAAGTTCCTGAACTATATTCCCGTTTCCACGAACTGGTCCATCGAGCCGTTGAAGATTGCAGTTAATTACAAAAATCAGGTTGTCCAGTTTCTCACGCGCTGCGAGCGAAATGGCACCAAGCGCTTCAGGTTCGTCAGTTTCCCCATCACCAAGAAATGCCCAGACTTTTGATTTGCCGGGCTGTTTCAGACCGCGGTCCTCAAGATAACGGTTAAAACGCGCCTGATAAATTGCCATAATTGGACCAAGACCCATTGAAACTGTCGGGAATTCCCAGAAATCAGGCATCAGCCATGGATGTGGATAAGAAGATAGTCCACCGCCTTTTTTTAGTTCACGTCTGAAGTTTTCAAGTTTTTCTTTACTTATTCTTCCCTCCAGAAATGCCCTGGCATAAATTCCGGGTGCGGCATGACCCTGAAAATAAATCTGATCTCCGTCATAATTGTCATCTTTCCCGCGGAAAAAATGATTAAAGGCAATCTCATATATTGTAGCTGCTGAGGCATACGTTGAAATGTGTCCGCCGATGCCTGGCTCTTCCTTATTCGCCCTGACCACCATTGCCATTGCATTCCAGCGGATGATACTTTTTATTCTTCTCTCAATTTCTCTTCCGCCTGGAAAAGAAGGCTGTTTTGACTGTGGGATTGTATTAATGTAAGGAGTATTTGCAGTGAACGGAAGCTCGACTCCTGCCTCATGAGCATAAGTATCAAGTTCAAGCAGAAGTTTTTTAACTCTCTCCGGGCCGCCTGCCTGTAAAACATATTCAAGTGACTCCAGCCATTCTCTTATCTCAATTTCTTCAACTGAAAGCTGTTCGTCATTTCGGATTTCGTCCATTTGTTATCCTTTAAGGTTTTCTCATTCTTAGATAGATATTAAGACATCAGGTAAAGTTTTATAAAATCACTCACTTAAAAATAATAAAATTTTAAGGCATTTTATCAGAACTATAGATATCTATCTTTAACATACTATTAATATATGCGAAAAGTTCACTTATAGTTGTTTTAACTAACCTGATGCCAGAATTAATCGGATATTCCATCTGATTAATTCCGGGAAAGCAGATAGAAAAACATAAAAAGTCCCGGGCTGCCAGAGCTATTTCCCGGTGAATTAATTAATTCCGGTTTTTATTAGCAGCTATATGTTAAAAAAGCCCCTGAAAATTCAGCTTGATTAATCTTGATGTTGAATCTTTCTTTCAAGATTTTCATCTAAAAGGAAAAGAGACAAATGCTTATATGACTGATCAACTTAAACTTCGAAATAACTTCATTATGAGCGCCGTAAAAACCGGATATGGCGATGTCGAGGGCAATATCACACACCGCCATCTTGCTTTTTGGGAAAGACGATCAAAACATGTTGGCGCTGTGATTTTCGAGCCGTTTTATTTAGACAAACATGTCCGGGAATTGCCGACTCAGATTGGCATTGATACGGATGATAAAATCCCGGGTCACAAAAAACTTGTAGAAACAGTAAGAAAAAATGGTGCAAAAGCCATTGCCCATCTGAATCATCCGGGAAGGATGGCAAACCCCAATATTCCTGGGAATTACCTTTTATCTGCCTCAGAAATACCATGCCCCAACGGTGGAAAAACCCCAAGGTCACTGACAATTCAAGAAATCCATGGTGTTCAGAGACTATTCACGGAGGCGGCAATACGGTCTGAGAAGGCTGGTTACGATGCAATTGAATTACAATTCGGGCTTGGTTATCTTATTGCACAATTTATCTCTCCGGTTTCAAATCTTAGAACCGATCACTATGGCGGATCGCTTGAAAACAGAATGCGATTCGGTCTTGAAATATTAAGAGCGATAAAGAGCAGCATTAGCTTGCCCGTTATCATCCGTGTCAGCGGAGATGAAAAATATGCGGGGGGACTTGGACCAGATCAGGTCGCCGAAATCGTAAAAATGCTCGAAAATGAAGATGTTGCCGCGCTGCATATAACAAGTGGCGATGTGTGCATGAGTCCGCCCTGGTATTATCAGCATCACTTTATTCCCAAGGGAGCGACCTGGCAAATTGCAAAAAGTATCAAGGCTGAAACCCGTCTCCCTATAATAGCCGTGGGTCAGATCACCGAAAAAGAAGATATCGAAACAATTATTGGCAATAAATATTCGGATTATATTGCCATTGGCAGAGCGCTGATAGCGGATCCTGATTTTGTGGGAAAATGCATTGGTGCCGATGTCGGCAATATTCGTCCATGCAGTTCCTGCCTTACCGGCTGTCTCGGTCGAATTAAAGTTGGAAAGGGGCTTCAGTGCGAGATAAACCCCGAGGTTGGACGGGAAACGGAGCAGTTTTTCCCGGCAGCAGCAAGTAAAAAATTTGCAGTGATTGGTGGAGGTATGGCGGGTATGCAGGCAGCAATTACATTAAAGCAGCGAGGACATACAGTTGAAATTTTTGAAAAATCCGAACTTGGCGGTCAGTTTCTATTGGCTCCCCTGCCATCAAATAAAGGGTCGCTGCAAAAGCAGATAGAATATTTCAAAACGGAGATAAGCGATATTCCTGTAATTAAGAAAAAAGCGGAAGCAGATGATCTTTTAGGCAAGTATGACGAAATTGTTATTGCAACAGGATCAAAACCTTTTATTCCTGAAATTGCCGGTTTGAACAATTACTCCTGGGCTGAAATTCTTTACCAAAAGAATATCCCGACCGGGAGAAAGGTGCTGATTATCGGCGGAGGACTTATTGGAGTTGAGGTGGCAAACACTCTTTCAGACAACAATAATGAAGTGATCATTATAGAAATGATGGATGAAATTGCAAGAGACATGGAGATGGTTTCAAGAAAACTTAATCTTGGTCAGCTTCAAAGAAAACGGATTCCGGTTCATACTAAGTGCACTGTTGAAAACTTCACGGGCGGCTCAGCCAAGATCAGAAATCTTACGGATAATTCAGTATTTGAAATTAATAGTATTGATCTCGTCGTCATCGCAGCAGGAATGAGATCGGACAGGCAACTATTCGAAAAGATAAACACCAAAATTCCTGTCCATATTGTCGGTGATGCCGAAAAGCCCGGGGACGTTGTATCGGCAATTCAAAGCGCATTTTTCACTTGCAGGGAATTATAAAATGAAAATAATATTCGGCGCCGACGGGAATTTGCCTGATGCGCCTATTTCAAAAAGGTTTGGTCATGCAGTTTATTATCTGTTATTCAATTCTGAGACGAACAATTACTCGGCAATTGAAAACTTAGATAAAGAAGATCACGACCATAAAAATCTTGCCGAATTTCAGAAATTGGGCGTGGAAAAATATGTTGTGGGCAATATTGGACCCCATGCTTTTTCATTGCTTGCCGATGCTGGTGCTGAGATTTATCTTGCCCGCGGGATGAGCGTCAGAGATGCTGCCGCTCTGCTCCTATCGGGAAAATTGAAGCGGTTAAGTGAGCCGACCGTGAAAAAAAGTATCGGACACCACGATTAAGCTGTCTGAATAATTTAACTGATTATTTAAGCGGGATCGCCCGACATATCCTTCGGGTGATCCCTTCAATAATAATTATTTCTTCTCTTCTCTTTTCGATTTCAGTTTATCAAGCTCCGGAATATCAAGAGATCCGGAAAGTTTTCCTATTTTCTCCATGTCCAATTCACCGACAATATTAACAAGAACAAGTTCATTTTCCTCGGCAGGATCAGATGAGATGTCAAGGGCACAGACAACAAGCCCTTCTACTCTGTTCCCCGATTTTTTAATCATAACATATGCCCAGTCCTTTTTCTGCCTCGTCATTACAATACTTTCCCACCCTGATCCGGTGAGTTTGTCCTCAAGTGCCGACATTTTTTTCTTAACTCCGGCAAGATCATTTCCACTGATATTATAGCCATTCACTTTTACCAGTTTAATTCCGCCAAGAACATCGGAAACCTCGGCATTATCATCTGCGACATTAGAAGCCATTTTAAGAAGACCTTCATCAAGATAGACTTCGGTATTCATATCTTCTTCATTAAAGCCCATCAGGCTGCTGAAATCGACATATCCTTTTTCCCTGCTATAATCTTTTTTCTGTGCGTTTATATTCGCAGTCAGAATTAAAATTACTACTGCAAAAACAATTAGTTTTTTCATAGTGATTCTCCTTGTTGTGTTATTGATTCAAGTGTTTGCAAACCCTTATTAATGGGGGGCAGAACATGCTTTCCCAATATTTCATTAACAAGCGTTTTCTGTGAATTATTTAATACCTTTGTTACTATCTCAAGCGAGGCAATTGCTTCCCTCCTTGCTTTCAGAGCTTCAAATTCAGTAAACCTCGCCTTTTCCGGCTCACGCCCAAACCAGAATAGTCCGACAATAAGCATTATGAAAGAAAAGGTGTAAGCAAAATATGGTTGAGCAAAGAACGCTGATTTTTTAATTTTTCGAAAATCGGCAAGATTAACTGCTATTCCACTGTATTCGAGCTTATCCGCCCTGCGTAACAATTCGGCTGTTTTTCTCACGGATTCTGCTTCTGATTTAAGATTCGGGTTCATTTCAAGTTCAAGCAATAAAATTAACCTTGAAATCCAGGGGAGGCGTCCGTAATAAAGCTCAAAAATCCTGCTTTCTTTTTCCGGGGTTAAATTATTTTTATACATAGCATTTCAGACTGTTGTGTAATGTTTTTCTTGCTCGGTGAAGATATACTTTAACAGAATTTTCCGGTATTGAGAGTATCTCCGAAATCCCGGAATATTTAATTTGTTCATAATGATAAAGGATAAAAACACTCCTTTCCGGTTCCTTTAATTCAAATATTTTCTTCCTGACATTTTCAGCAAGTTCTTTATCAACTAATTGTTTCTCAGGACCCACAGAGGCGGAACTTTCTGCCAGATTTTCCTTCAATTCAATTTCCCGGAACATATTTACCTTTTTCCTGCGAAGAGAATCAACACAAAGATTATGTGTTGTCCTGAAAATCCAGATGTGTGCACTAAAAAACTTTATACTTTCAAAATTTTTCCAGAGGCGGATAAGCGCTTCCTGTACAATATCATCGGCGTCCATATCATTATGCAGCATTAGGAAAGCATAATTATATAAACTGTTCTTGTATTTATGCACCAGAATACGATATTTTTTTTCGTCGAACATAGGATTTTGTTTTCTCTGATATAAAGACGAAGTAAAGGGAGAAAATGTTACAAAAAATGTAGGCGGGAGAATAAACAGATTATAGAAACAAAAAGGGCTGCCTTTTTGAGACAGCCCCCTGAAATAAAAATCATCTTACAAATTTCCACCAGTAGAAGTATTTATTTTCGAGTTCATTCGATTTAGGCATAGGGAAGAATTTCATTTCCTCACCTTTGGCAAACCAGAAGCCGTGTCTCAGGAATTTATATGATATATCCCTGAGTAAACTTGAAAGGCTAATTGTTTTGATAAGTTTTTCAGGTTTTTCTTCAAGTTCTTTTATACAGGCATAAAATCTATAAGGATTAACGCCCGGCATATCGAGATAAAGGATTTCTTTATTTCGGTTTTTCTCAAGAAATTCCTGAATATTAAAATCAATCTGAGTGAAAAATATTGTCGGGGCGCCTTTTGAATGTATCTGTGTTGTAATAAAATTACCAAAATCTCTTTGATCCTTGGTTGAGGCAACCAATGTTTCAAGCGGTGTGATTTCCTGGTATATCCTTATAAGCCCGGGCACATTGTGCGCTGTATATTCTTCGGGCTCAATTGGAAGCACTTTTCCATTCGCTGTGCAGAGAAAAAGTCTTTTAATTGCGGCTAAATCCACATGCTCCAGAACTTTATACGAGGCGATGAACTTAGTTTTTTTAGGTTCTCCATCTTCATGAGCTACCGTCTGAGCAAGGTAATTATCGATTTCAAAATACGGGTTTCTGTAGTTAATGTCTATTTCAGCAAAAATCACCTTTCCTGTAGTATGTTTCGCGCTCCCCATAGTATAATGCTCACCGAATTTTTCGGGGTTTAGTTGAGAAGCAACGAGAGCATTGATCGGATAAACGATCATATATAGGTGTTTATTAAGTTCTGGCATCTGCTCTCCCATTAGTCAGTTTTTCAAAATTTAAACCTGTAAAATAATAAAAATACAGATAGATTTTTGAATCCCGCCACTAATACATTGCATCTTATTAAAAAAAAGAAGAAGAAAATGAATTTTATAAAGACAAACATGGCAAGACTCCTTCTGGGAATGTCAACAGGAGCTGTTCTTGGCTACGCATATTACTATTTCATCGGATGCCAGACAGGAAGTTGTCCTTTGACTTCAAATCCTATTATTTCAACAGTATATGGCGCAGTTGCGGGTCTGATTATTTCAATGCCATCAAAAAAGCAGGAGGCGACAGATGGAAAGGATAGCTGAGATTACCGGTAATATCGAAATTGAAGATCTTGTGAGGATACTTCCCGATTCCGTTGCATATCTGATGGAAAACGGAATAAGGTGTTTACGCTGTGGTGAACCGATCTGGGGTACATTAGAAACTGCCTCGAAGGAAAAGGGCTTTTCAGACGAACAGATAGATAAATTCGTTGAAGATCTGAATAAATTATATACTGGTGGAACCATATAGGTTTTAAGCGTTAAAATGAATAATTTTACGTAAAAATTCCAGCTAATATTATGAACCAGAAAAAGACAAGTGAAAAAGAAGCTTCAGTTGAAAATGCTCCCGGGTTATTCGGGTTAACAAAAAAACAACGCAGTTATATATATACTGGTTTGTTTATTCTCACCGTTTTGGTGTTTTTTATTGTGAACAACTCGAACGGAGAATCCGTTGAAGGTCCTTATCCTCCGAATTACAACCCCTCGAAAGCAGATGAAAGGCAGCCGGCGCCCGATTTTTCACTTTTAACACCGGACGGGAAAACAATCAGACTCTCAGATTTCAAAGGAAAAGTTGTTATTCTCGATTTTTGGGCTACCTGGTGTCTGCCCTGTAAGGAAGGCATCCCTGATCTTGTTTCGCTTAAAAAACAATTTGAAGTGGAATCATTTGAGATTATCGGTATTTCACTTGATGGAATTACGAATGGGGGTGAAACGTTAAAAGATGTTGAAGGATTCATCAGGCAGAATAATATGAATTACCCTGTGGTTTTTGGAGATAATGAGCTTCTCGAGAAATATGGCGGTATTAAAAGCATTCCGACTTCTTTTGTCCTTGATCGTGAAGGGAAGATCGTCTCACGTTATTCACAATTAGTACCGAAAACTGTTTACTACAGGGATTTACAGAAATTATTCGGATCAAATTAATATTAGTAATTTCATTTTATTCTTTACGATAAATAAGGTTATTTATTATTATCTTGGAATATCTGAATTCTAAAACTTGGAATGCATTATGCAGGAAAACGTAAGACCAAGATTGTTGGTTGTTGAAGACGACTACGAAAACCAGAAATTCCTTCAGATTTTTCTGAAGCGAAGATTTGATCTTGAAGTTTGTGATTCTTCGGAAAGTTTCGATCAAAAAATAACACAATCGAAATTCGATATCATTCTTATGGATATCTCACTCAGAGGCAAAAAAGACGGATTGCAGATCACCCGTGAACTCAGGCAAAATGATAAATACAAGCATCTGCCAATAATCGGCTTATCAGCCCATGCTTTTCAGAAAGATAAAGATAATGCCTATAACGCCGGAGTTGATGTGTTTCTTACCAAACCGGTATCGAACGATACCTTGATGGATACATTAGTTAAAACCTTAGAGGCAAAAACAGGAATTAAAGCCTGAACCAAAAATATTAATATTCCACCCGCAACTACTTTCCTAATGCTGCGTCTAAAGAGGCAGAAAACAACTTGTATTGAGGTTAATATGGAACGGAAACTGACTCTATTCGTTTTAGTACTGTTTATGTCGTCAACTGTTTTTTCTCAGATCAGATTTAAAGATCTTGATTTGGATGAAGAACTTGATTTTGTTGAGTGGTATGAAGACGGGCGACCGTTTATCGAAGCAAATTTCGGACTCAGCCAGCCAAAACATAAATTTTATTCGGGTACTATGGCAAAAACAGGTCTGGGTGAATTCCGGCTTGGTTACAGCACACTCGATCTTTTCTATGAAAACTATCTGACAGAATTCGACGAGAAATACTTTTTCGTAAAAAACAATTCAACCGATCTTGCTGCGTCAAATCCTGCAATTGGTGAATATATTACCGAAGCCTGGGCTTTTGGCTTTTCGAAAAGAGAGGGGTACGGTTATCGCTGGAAATATGTTTCTGTTCTTCCATACAGCGAACATGGTATCGAATGGACACGATTCAAGGCGAAAGATTTTTCAACGATGCCCTCGGCAGATTCTGCTTTTGCTGAAAGATTTCATGACGCTTTCAGGTTCGGAACAAAGTTTGAAGGCGGGCTAAAAATTGAATTAGCTTCAACAATTGGATTAAGTGTCGGGTATGAGGGCTCCGTTATTTTCCCAAGATATATGTTATGGAAACATATGGGAAGTTTTATTGTTGAGAGAGTTGGAATTGCTCTGATTGATGGTTTTGTTGACGAGATAGTTGACTCCTCCCCTGCGGCAGCGCCCGTTGTGAATTTTGTGCTTAAGAATGCTTTCTCATTCGCATTCTTCTCACTGCAGAAAGAATACATGAACTGGCCTTTTTCTACAGAAACACCGCTGACCTACGAGAACTATAAAGTCGGGCTTTCGTTTGTATTTTGAGAAAGTTTTTTGTAGAAGTGATGTTTTAGTGGATGCTTTCAAAAAATGGTGAGAAATGAATATTTCGGGGCTTAAAAAATATAAGTTTGAATTCTGAGCCCCAAAATATTCTCTTTTCCATAAGTTTTTTGTTCAAATATAATGTGATAATTTTTTAAAAGATTTGCAGAAAGACTGTTGGTCATTTCAAAATAGTTAAAGTTATTGTCAACCTTCCTGAAAAACCCATAATTTCCTGAAAAAGTGAAATATTCCCCGAAATTGTTTATACAAATTATTTCGGGTCCCAAATAATCTAATATATTATTGTTATCAATGTAAACTAATTCGTTTCGAATCATTGCCGTTATGGTCATTTCCGAAGTAAATACAGACGTAGTTAAACCGAATCCAACGGTAATTCCACCCCCGGGTGGTGAGTGTGTTAATTCATATCGGCGTGATATACCAGCCTTGAATTTCCATGATGCTCTTCCCGTGAGAGATGAATAAGGAGTCAGGCTTGTTTGGTCAAAAATGGTCAAATCAATTAAATGCATTCGATTTGCAGATAATCCTACTTCTAATTTAAATATGCCAAGAAAATCCCGACTGGGATATATTTTCGAATCCTCAAAAAATTCATGTATCCCTGATCTAAAAAAAACAGAAAAAGTGTTTGTGTTTCTGATGGCATTTTTAATTCCGCATCCCAATAACATATTCGGATGGAGATAGAAACCACTTTCCTTTTCGAGTGTCGGTGACGGTCTCGAATTTTGCGATTGCGCTATTTCTATCCGCAAATTATCCATGAACATTTTTTCTTCCGGACTGAGGTGCTCGTGTCGGCGATTAAAATACCATTCATTCGTCTTTAAAAGTATTGCTTTCTCGTCTTCTCGTAACTTTTCTTTGGATAATTCGCCTTTATTGATTTCCGATAAAATTTGAACATCTTCCTGGTTTGGGTTTTTGTTCATTACAACCAGATAATTATCATTTGGATCTGTCCAATATTCAATTACGGATTTTGGAAATACCAGCGCACTGTTTTCACTTTTTGGTCTGTTACCAGCCTCCCTTAGCACTGAATCAATACGTCCGGCGCAGTTATCATTCATTATAAGGTAGTCAAAATCTTTTTTTTCTAAATCTAAAAGGAAATCCTGAAAACTAAGACTTTCCAACTGATCAAAACGCAGTGGAAACAGATATAGGTTTCTTGACTCAAGGAATGTATATTCTCTTATTTTTTCATAAAAAGGTTGTTTCCTGAACCGACCAGATATGCCCCCAAATAAGCCTTTGAAGAAAAAACCAATTCCGCCCGATGATCCCTGTATTGCCGCGAAATCAAAGGCGTCCCACAACAATATTGGTTTATCTGTTTTCGGCTTAGCTAAAACAAAAATATGTCCGAAAGAAGAAGTGGGACTTGCCGGATATGGACCTGCAAAAACAAGATATAAATTGTTGTTTTGTGTGTCAAGTCTAACATTGTTTTTCGTAAATAGACTATCAAAATGCTCAATGGCAATAGAGTTTGCCTGCGCATAAATCGCGCTTAAATTATCAACAGTATATAGATGGAGAATACCCAGTAGCAACATGGATATTCTCCATTTGGTAGTAACTAATTGCACATTATTCTGTAATTAATTTGCCGAATACCAACTGATCACCATTTGATTTTGTCAGTTTTTCAGCAATTACGGCAATAGAATTCTCAGAACTTTCTAAACCTGCTAAATGAATAAGTGATTCAAGATAAAGACCTGAACCGTTCGCAATATCAACCGCGATATCGGACATATTCATCATTGCAAATTTTTTGATTTCGAAATTTTTTTGCTGCTCAATTAATGAAACACCCTCAGCCACTAGTTCCACATAAAAATTTGAAGGGGAATACTCATATGCTGCGCCCGAAGAAAAATCAGTAATACTTCCTAAAGTTCCACCTGTAATAATATTACCCCAAAACATTGCATCAATGCTTGTGCTAAGTGCGATATTAAAAGGTTTGTAGCCACTCTTAGAAACAACTAATATTTCTCCGTTTTTATCTATTTCCCCAGTAAATGGTGTTTTTCCTATGAATTGTCCATCAAGCGCAATGTCCGCGCCATCAACATTACAGCTAATTGTAACAAGCTGCGTGGTGCCGCTCATTATTGTCGCACAACCGGTAAAACCAATACTTATGGTAATTAGAGCTAAAAGCAAAATAATAAACTTGTTATTCTTCATATTAATCCTTTTGGTTTTGAAATGTTAATACTTAAGTGTTAATTAGTTAGTAACTTGATTCTTTTTCCGTGATTTTTCTCTCCAAATTGTTCATGAATTTATTAATTACAATTTTCTAAAACTATCTTTAATTTCTGCATCCTCAATCCCGTGAAGAATCTCCCCCCGATCGCTCCAGATTCTTTTTCCTTTGATATCTATTCCTGCTTTAGAGCATATGACCATGGCTCTGGCTGCGTCATCTTCGTCTATTGCCCTGTTTCCGCCATATCCGTAAGGACTATCAACGAGAATGCCAAGATCGTTGTAAGAGGCGTTGTCAGTAATTATCCATACAGCGGCTTGTTTCACCGGGTAGCTGCGTGTTTCACGCTCAAGTACAGGCATCAGCCTTGCCAGTTCTGCCTGATGAGGTGAGCGGCGAACACTGAAACGGTCATCATCTGTTGGAATATCCCGAGGTCTGTTAGCACATGCAGCAGATGGCGAGATATTTATCCAGTCATCGGTTGTAAGTGTGGTGATCGTTTCGCCGGTGGATACCATATTCTGTGTGGAGCTGCTGCCCGCCTCGAAATATGTCCCGACAGGTACGCGCACTTTCAGAGGATACGGCACCAGGCGTTTAATACTTATGTCCATATTTTGGATGCCGCTGCCTTTAACTTTTACCTGAATTTTTTTCTCTTTTATCAGATCCACAATATCTTTTCCATTAAGATCCTTTTTTGCCTCGAGTGCCGCGGCTACCATTTTGTGTCCAGGAAAATCTTCCAGGAACTTTTCGATCTCTTCGGCAGTACCATCTTTTATCTGGTTTGTGAAAATTGTTTCGTCATCTGCAAGTTTTTTTTGTAAATCAAATGCTTCCTGAGTATAAAATCCCTCTGGAAACTGTTCCCTGTAAACTATTAATGCAAGGATGTTATTTGCAGAACTTGCGATATCAAAGGATATTGAATCAATCCGATAATATGCCTTTGATGCGTAAAACTTTCCGGGACTTTCCTTCAAATATTCCGAATAACCCTCAACAGAACTTGAAACCTCTGCTTCTCGCCATAAAAGCTGGTCATAAATTTTTCGGGCTTGAACGGAGTGATTGCCATTTGGGAAATTTTCAAGATACCCGCGATAGTTGCTTTTCCCATCCCGGATTTTTGACCATGACCAGTAAATTTCGTCGCGCACTGAACTAAAAAGCAACATAACCAAGAAGAAAGTTAAAATTCCGGCAGGAATAAGATACTTTTTCATTTAAATCTTTTCACTCATATTGTGATCATCTAAGAGTAAAAAGGATGTAAAAATTATAAAGCATCATTGGAAGCACGATCACAATGCCGACAATTATACCTGCTGTTGTCCATCCTTTTTCACTTACCTGGATTGCTTCAGGATGATAGATATTCTTGTGTTTACCTGCTATCCTGTTTCCTGCAAATCCTGCCCAGCCCATAACTGCAAGTACAATGATCAGATACAGGAACAATCCTCCAGCACCTAATAATCCTAATAATCGGGCAAAAAATGAAAAAATGATCAATAGAATGCCCGTCAATATCCTGCCATGAAACATCAGCCAAAGCGGGGTAAGAACTGCTGCGCCGATATTAAATCCGAAATCTTCGGGTTCATTCCCCGGGAGATCATCGTGTCCCGAGCCTCTGAATTCACCCGCTTCCTCAGGTCTGATTTCATCTTGTCTCTGTATTGACTCAGAATCCATAATTTTTCCTCTTAAAATTTGTAATTTGTTATCTCAAATGAATTAATGGCAAAATACTATCTCATGAGCACCATTTTCCTTGTCCGGCTGAAACTACCGGCTTTAATTGTGTAGAAATAGACCCCGCTCGCGAGCTGCGAGGCATCAAAACTTACAATGTGGCTGCCCGCTGGTTTTTCTCCTTCAACAAGCGACGCGATATCCCTGCCGAGCATATCATATACCTTGAGTGTAACATATCCGGGTTTGGAAAGCTCATAATTTATTTTTGTCTCAGGGTTAAAGGGATTCGGATAGTTCTGGGAGAGAGAGTAGGATGTGGGAATATTATAAGATTCTTCAACTTCGGTTAAGATTTGACAACCGGTAAAGTATAACATATCTACGTACCAGCCTACATCTGAGCTACCGTAGTATCCTGTCCAATTAGAAATAAATTTAAATGCAATCTGGATTTCAGAGGTATATGATGAAAGATCAATATAGTAATTTGTCCAAACACCACTGGAACTGCTTGTGAAACTGCTGGAGACTTTTTGCCAAAACCCGCCACTCTCCCTGATTTCAACATATCCAGTATCGGAATCACCAAAACTATACCAGTGCCAAAACCTTAAGTTTGCGTTACTGGATGACGGATCTTTTCTGAACCTTGGACTTACAAACCTCGTTTTAACTCCCTCGTTATAATTACCTGCAAGTCTGGTTGAAAGGCAATTCTGACTAAGATACCCTCCATTTGGTCCGCTTGTCGGTTTGCCTACCTCCCAAGTGCCATGCGTTGCAAACCAATCTCTTATACCATTCTCAAATTGTTCTGTCGGCAGAGGGAAAATTCTGTCACTTGTCCTCAGATCAACATCATCAATATACCACCCGAGGTCGGCACTTCCATAGTATCCTGTCCAAAGTGATTTGAAATAAAAGGCTATCCTGACGGATTTTCCTTTGTAAAGTTCTAAATCAATTTCCGGACAACTCCACACACTTCCACCCGATGCAGTGTATTTATCAAGAGTCTGCCAATCCCCAAAATCAACACTGATCTGAAAACGCCCTGTATCGGCATCTCCAAAACTATACCATTGCCAGAATCTGATTCGAGGTGATATGGCATTTTGAGGGATACTGAAAGCCGGACTTACAAATCTTGAGTCTGCATTTTCATTATAATTCCCCTTAAGGTTCGTTGCGACACAATTAGATCCCGTATAAGCCTTACCCGGGCCCGATGAAGGAATTCCGGTTTCCCAGGTGCCGTGCGAGGCTTGCCAATCACCAATGCCATTTTCAAATGTTTCTGAAGAATAATATACTCTGCTACCGGATACAAGTGAAATATTATCCAGGTACCATCCCAGATCCGCACTACCGTAATATCCAGTCCAGACTGATTTAAAGAGAAAGGATATTTGAATCTGTTTGCCTCTATATTGAGACAGATCATATTCCGGGGAACTCCAGACACTTCCTCCTGTACCCGCATATTTTGCAAGTGAAACCCAGTCACCGCCGGGAATTTTCACCTGGAAAAATCCTGTGTCTGCATCACCGAAGGAGAACCATTGCCAGAGCCTTATCCTAGGTTCAATTGCATCCGAGGGAATCGTGAGGGCTGAAATTTTAATCAGTCGTGTACTGACATTTTCAGAGTAATTCCCGTTCAAGACGGTAGCTGCGCAACGAGACCCGGCAAAAGCTTTACCTGGCCCACTTCCGCTAGGCGTTCCTACCTGCCAGGTGCCATTATCTACGTACCATTCTGCCGTCCAATTACCTTCCCATGTTTCCTGCCAAAGGGTATTGGTTTGGGCGGAGATGTGAAGAGATGAAAAAGCAAAAATGAATGCGAAAAACAGGTTTTTCATTTAAATATCTCCTTAAAAAAACTTTTAAAGCTTATTCCGAAAATCTTACTGATTCTTTATTACAAGATGACTTTTGTAGAATGGGGTAGTAAATTATTCCTACCCCATAATTCTCCTAATCAAAAATGTACACTCAGCAGGATTGTCCCTGTTCCTGTACCCAAGGAGCTTCCGCTAGGTCCTTTTACGGTTTCTGTGTCGTCAGTATACTCAGGCTCTCCAATACTGGTATAACCCAAAGTATATTTGCCTCCAAGCGACATACCCTCGGTAAAAAACCAGTCAAAACCAAGATTCAGTCCCAATCCGAAATTAGTTTGAGAATATTCAATCTTAGAGTTAATATAACCTGATGTGGAAAAACTGGTTTCTGCTGTTGAAGAAATAGTTGCTATATTAATATTTACTCCGCCATAGGGGGAGACACTATAGCGGCTTTTTAGGTGTAGATTAAAGTCCATAGATAATCCAATTATGGTGGCAGAGGCTTCTTCATTCCAGGACACCAAATTTCCGTAATAGTCCGTAGAACTGAATTCTTCCTCGGAGCTGGCAGATCCAAACCCTAACGAAACCATTACTTCCATATTCTCTTTTAAGTAATATTTCATTCCTATTCCCCCTACCTCTGAATCGGTATAATATATACCACTAGAACCAGAATTAGGCATTTTTACGCTGCCGATAGGTACCGATCCGATATCTGTCTGCATTGGTGTATATGCAAAAACAAGCGCTTTAGATCCTTTATAAGTTGCTGGTTTTACGCCATCATAATCCGGCTGCTGCTGTTGTGCAAAAAGAACGCCGGCAATTAATAATACTGTTGCGAAAAGAACTTTTTTCATTTAAATACCTGTGTTTATAGTTAAATAATTAAAACTTATAGTGCACCGCTAATTGGCAGCCTCTGGTTCCATTCGAACTAAACGGAATAAAACTAATATGAGGTGACGATTTGTTGTAGATAGTTTCCCATTCTTCTGCAGATTCATCTATCGCGTAACCTAAAGCAATTCCTACAAGCCCAAAAACATATATTGGCCATGTATCCATTGTCGTTACCTCAAACATCCCGTCTGTTTCTGTATGAACCGTGGAAGCCGCATAGGCAATACCTCCTACCAAACCTACAATACCGCCAATAATTTTTCCGGAATTGCTTTTTGTCGAAATTTGCTTCTGGATAAGATCAACGTCAGCTAAAGACATTTTTTGCATACCGGTTCCGTTTTTTGCCTGATAAAACAGAGTATCCGATTTTAATATAAAATAATAAGCTTCGATAGGATAGCCCTTTGATTCTATTATTACTTGATTGTAAGTTTTTCCTGATTCAAGTCTGTTTTGAGCCGAAATCATAAGAGTTTGAATAAACACAAAAAGAATAATTGATTTTTTCATGAATTTTCCCTGTATTATAATAATCTGTTATTTATCTGACATCCCCATTTCCAGATCCCTCCGGTAAAGAATTGGTATATTCAGTTAACCACTCTTCAAGTGGGCTTATTAAAGCTGGAATTAATCCCAGTGAAATCTGAGATTCATCAATTATCTGCTTCCAAAGCAGTGTGCCATCTGAGCTGAAAAGATTCAAATCCATCTGAAGGGAAGTGCCGCTTGCAAGAACTGCATAATCGCTTGAGGTTTCGGTCATGTTACAATACATGAGAGCATCCGCCTTGCATACCGAGCAGATTTTTGCTATCTCCGAGGTTTCAAAAGAAAAACCCTTTTTCAGATCATTAGATTTCAAAGCGGCATCGGCTGTGATCATGCCGATCACATCATAGTTTCTGTCTGCAATTTTTTCCTGCAGAGTATTAATAATATCCATATTATCCTCTGAGTACATAACACTATCTGCCCAGGGATATATTACTATTGACGATGGCTTTATTGAATCGTAATTTTCGGACAAATAAACAGCCTCCGGAATACAGCCTGATAGAAAAGAAATTGAAAGCACAAGTAATATTGTTAATAATTTTTTTTGCATATATCTCCTTATTATTGAATGTTTTGATAATCATGATTATTAAGCGACCGGTTATGTATATTCCCTGTCGATTTCAATCAGTCCTGCAAATTTTCCGAATAATGAAACCGGTCATGCAAATAGCATCATATCCACTGTACCACTAAAGAATTTGGGGTGTTTCATAGCGCTATACAAATTAGCAAAATTTCAAAAGCATCTGTACAAAGCAACAAGTTGTCGGCATTAACTATCAGTTTTCATAATAAATTCGCAATTATATTGATAAGTATTATTCATTGATTGTATTTATCCAGGTTACTTATTATTCTTCATTTTTAATATTGCTTCAATCTTGTTTTTGACCATAAGTTTCCTATAGATTTTCTTACAATGAAATCGAATATCATCAACTGAAACATTAAGCGCCTCAGAGATTTCCTTATTGCTCTTCCCTTCTCTAATTTGGTCAAGAACCTGACGTTCTCTGTGAGTAAGATCTACTGCGGGATTGTCTTTGTGGATAAAGTCTATTATTTTTCGGGCAGTACGGCTATTAATCGCAGCCAATCCGGCATATACATTCTGTATTGATTCCACAATCCTGCTTCCATCATAATTCTTTAAAAGATATCCTGTGGCACCATTTTTTACGGCATCAAAAATCAGCTTATCGTCCTCGAAAACGGTTAGAATAATTATTTCAAGACGCGGGTGTCTTAATTTTAGGTCGCGTATAAAATCTACACCGGATTTGTCCGGAAGCTCAACATCCAATAAAACTATGTCGGGCAAATTGGTTTCAATATCCTTAAGGGCTGAAAGACAATCATAATAAACACCAGAAATTCTTATGGTAGGTTCATCGCTGAACATGTCTTTCAACGTTTCAATATATATTTCGTTGTCTTCAATAATTGAAACGTATATGATATCGGACTTTTCGGTGTTTTTCATATCATCAAAAAAGATTTACTGAAACATAACATATTTGACAATTAAAAAACACTACCCATATGGGTAGTTTTCCGGAAAATCTTAAGATTGTTTCTCTGTTTTTACTGCTGATTATTTCCAGTTTTCCATTAAGTCTCTTCGCCCGGTTAAACATGTTTTTCAGTCCGGAACCATTTGCATTTTTGTTTTCAAATGGCTTACCATCATTCCTTAAGTCAATTAGTAATTCCTGTTGGCTAAATTGAATACTAAGCCTTATGAGAGTACAGTCAGGAACATGTTTTTTTATATTATGGAATCCTTCCTTAAAAATACGCGGGAGGTGCTGACGCCAGTTAATTGGTAAAAACAATTTGGAAATCTCTGGTTCCAATCCTACTATCTGGAAATCGATAATTTCATCATCGAACAGGGTTTCATAAAACTGGTATAAGTTTAGGACAATATCATAGAGGGTTTCATTTTTGGGGTTGATTTCCCATAATATCTGTCTTATTTCTGTGTTTAATTTATCTGAGAAGCTAATAATTCTCTTCAGATCAGATGTTGTTGATTGCTCATCGCTACGCTTGATTAGCCTATTTGCTTTTCCCTTAATTCCTGTAATCAGTGCACTTAAATCATCGTGAAAATCTTCTGAGATTTTTAGGATGATCCGTTCTCTTTCAGCATTTCTAATCTTTATCTCAGCAAGCGCCTTTTCAGTCTTCCATCTAATTATAAAATAAATTGCGGCACCAAAGAGAAAAATTATTAAAATAAAAAAACCCCAGCTTTGCCAGAATGGTTTTGCGATACTTAAATGTAAAATTTTGGTTCGCTTTGAAGTTGAATCATGCTGGTCAGAAGTTCTAACTTTTAGGGTATAATTGCCTGGCGAGATCTTCGAATAATTTATCGTACCATCTTCTTTTATTATTCGCCAATCGTCGTCGTGTCCTTCCAATATCCATTGGAGTGAACCTCTGTCTTTATTTAGAAAAACCGGGATATTAAGATCAAAGGAAAAAGATGTTTCTGAAGACGAAAGTTCCACCTTTGTAATTCCGGCGAGAGATATTTCGTTATATCGTAATTCTCCCGCGACCTTAAAATTTGAGATGACCGGTTCATATATAAAAGGAGATCGGATAGAATCAGGATGAAAACACACCATTCCTTTGTTCGTCCCAAAATACAACAAACCGTTTTTATCCTGATAAGAAGCTCCAAGGTTAAACTCGTTATCGGGAAGACCATCCTGATATGTATAGTTTACCATAGAATTATCCCTGGGATTAAATCTAATAAGTCCTTTGTTTGAACTTAACCAGAGTATGTTATTACGGTCCTGTAATATTGCGTATATTGTGTTATCGGGCAGTCCCTGTTTTTGATCAAAAACTTTTAATTTCCCTGTTGGTATTTCCCAACTCAGCAGACCATCGCCCCACGTGCCGATCCACAGTGTATTTGTGTCTTCCTGGAAAAGAGATAAAATTCTTGAGCGAGAATAATCTCTGCCTCTATGATCTGTTAATTCAACCCTTTTATTCTGCTCGGTTGAAAGATTAACGTGAAACAATCCATGATTAAGTAAAGCAACCCAATATGATTTTGTGCCAGCTTGGGCAATTGCGAGAACAAAATAAAACTGCATTAATTTACTATCAACCAGATGAATTTTTGTTAATTGATTTGATCGTAGATCCAAATGGATAAGACCTTCTCCATTAAAACCTATTAAAAAATTACGCTCCGGTGTTTCATGAAACATATATGCATGTCCTTTCGCATAAATTTCATAACCGGAAAACTCAAATGGATAAGAGAATTCACCTTTTTCCACGTTAAATATCATTAATCCATTAGCTAGGGTTCCGACCAAATAGTCATTTTCGCTTCCTGGAAGTCTTCGAATTGCTCGGATCTGGGAAGGATTTTTGAGACTGGATCCTGGTATTTTAAATTCCCTAAAACTCTCTGAATATGGTGAAAATTCAATAATGTTATTTAATGTGCCTATCAAGATTTTATCGTCTTGCGATTCGGAATAACACCAAATTGATAATTCTGATAACCTGGATTTCAATTCTGAATTAATAATATTATTATCGAAAATTTTTGAGTTCGGGGTTAGTTTAATTAGTCCGTTTCTTGATGTGCCGATCCAGAGAATTCCTGATCGATCCTCAAACAACCTTTTGCCATCTTCAAAATTGGTTTTATCGGAAATATCATTTGAAATTTTAACTTTAACAATTTGTTTGGATTTCGGATCGAAAAAATAAATCCCCCGAGAGGTTCCTATTACAAGTTGGTTGGAAAACCTGCTCTTTATAATTGAAAAAACATTGGAGTCCTCGTTATTGAATTCATTGAAAAAAATTTTCTGGAGATTCCCAGAGTTTATATCATAAATAAATAGTCCGTCTCTTTCGGCAAGGAGAAGATTCGAATCGCTGAGTGAGTATAAATCATTTATCTGAAAACTCTTTTTCTCTCCAAACATAAGATGAACGTATTGAAAAACTTTATCTTTCGCTTTTTTTACAAACAGCCCTTCTCTCGTTGAACTCCAAACTCTCATCTCGGCATCCTGGGTTTCAATGACTGAGGTTGTTTTTAGATCTGATAAGGCTTCATCACCTTTATAAACGAGGTACTGGTCGGTTATTTTCCTTAAAGGGTTACAAAAAATGATCCTACTGTAATCCCCAAACCAAATATTACCATTATCCAATAAATTTAGATACTGCAAAGTATTCAGCTTAAAGGATAAACCTAAGCTAACCAGATCAATTTTAGAGAATTCCTCCTTATTATAATCATATGTGAACAACCCCCAGGGATTTCCTGCGACCATGATATTGTTAAACTGATCGGGAAATGAAACGATGAAAAAATCATTTGTGGACAATTGTTCTGCGACCCTATTCATTGAATATGATCTTATCTTCTTCCCATCATGTCTATCAAGGGCGACTTCTGTAGCAATCCAAATAAACCCGGCATTATCTTGATCAATATCATAAATCATATTTTGGGATAACCCGTCATTCACGGTGATATGCTGAACTGAGTAGGTAAGTGGCTGAGCGGACAGTGGAAAGTATAAGAATAACCCGCAAAAAATAATTGCAGTGATATTGTCAGGAAGGGTGATTGTTTCTCTCATAATCATGTTATTCCTGTTTATCAAAAAAATAATTTATCTGATAAAGGTTAAGAAGTCATGGTTAATAATATTCTGGAAATAATCTTGTTCCGCAAAACTGTTAGATGTTGCATACAAAGTGAATTTCTTTGAATTTGCCCAAAACTAAAAATTATCTTTAGTCCTCTGATATTAGCTTCATACTTTTATGAATAATAAGGTGACCTTGTGATTGTTTTTGACTTCCAGAAAACATTATTTACAATATTAAATAATTTTCTTATTCCAACGTATTATCTGTAACTTTCTGATTTTTCCTTATCTCACTCCCCTCAGCTTCAACCCCGGTATCTCATTCCTGAACAAATATACGGCGTTTGTCTCATCTTCTGTCAGATAGATTGTTTTCATATCTTCACCTGCAAATTCAAGATTGCTGGGTTTTTTTCCGGGTGTACTGATTTTTTTGTGCAGGTTCCCGTCCTGGTCAAAAACCTGAATTGCCCCGCCGCCGAAATGTGCAACGTAAAGATTACCATCCACATCGAAAGCGATGCCGTCGGGGTCTCCGCCGGGCAGTTCTGCAAAGACATCAAAATCGCCTAATTCACCCGGTCCTTTTACCGGATATACAAGCACCCTGTTTTTTGCAGATTCGCACACATATAATTTATCACCCTTTTCATTCAGGGCTATTCCATTAGGAAACGCCAGTCCGCTGAAAGCATGTTTTACTTCACCAGTGGAAACATTCAGATAATAAATCTCTCCATCGGGTTTAGCCGCATCGTAATTTTCGGGATCAGTAAACCAAATATTCCCTGAGTCATCAAAAGCAAGGTCATTGGGACGGGTAAATTTTTCGCCGTTATATCCCGGGCTGACAATATCACACGTTCCAGCTGCCGGGGAAATTCGGAGTATTGCACCAAGTCCGTAATCACAGGCATAGATGTTACCGTCCAGCCCGATTGCAAGTCCGTTTGTTTTCCCAAAATCCACCGGACTCGTGGGTTTAATTATCAGCGTGTCGGTTTTATCTCCTGAAATTCTTGTTATCCAGTCCCCATAGCAATTGGATGAATAAAGTGAATTTTTTCCATCCCATGCCGGACCTTCGGGAAATTTCTGACCATCTGCGGCTCTGATGAATTCGGTTAAATCCTGACCGTTAATACTTACCGCGGACAAGAAAAAAAGAAAGACAGCTTTCAATTTCAGCATAGTAAACCCCTTATTTCAATAATTTCCTGGATTAAAATATTAAATTTACATGGATTATAGGCACAGATGAGAATAAAAAAAGGGGAAACACCCATTGATATCTCCCCTTTGTAATTAAAATATTTTTCGCAGGATCAGAACATTCTGAGATTATAAATAAATGAGAGCATATAATATCTGCCAAGAACATTTGTCGTAGTATCCTCAATATACGATTCGTTGACAGTCCGCCTCACGTTGTTGTTTTTATTAAGAACATCGTAAACGGAGACCCTGAGTTCGCCTCTTTCATTCTCAAATAGTTTTTTTCCGAAACTAATATTTAAGAGATATGAATTCGGATCGTAAGCCTCACCAAGCCCGCCTTCATATTTATATTCGAAATCTGTTTTCAGCAGGAATCCGAGCCAGAATTTCCAGAAAAACCGGAGATTTGAACGATACGAAAAATAATCCTGATTCAGGGACTCACGCAGAGAGTTTGTTACATGATTAAAAGTTACATCGCCGCCGAGGGTAAAATCGAAATCAGCGCTTATATTACTGCTTATAACAAGCCCCCCCCCATAAATGCCTGAATAAGAAAAATTCTCCGTACCATTAATAATTCCCGGAGTTTTGGCATATGTATAATTTAACATCAGGTTCAGGTTTGACCCAAGAAATTCACTTGGGAAACCATACGAAAGGAAAGACCGAATATTTACGTAACCATCCAGATTTTGAGGTTTTGTTAATTGTGTGCCTGTATTAAGCGTAATGTCCTGATATATAACTGTGCCTGTATCGGCAATAATCTGTTCATTTCCAATATAGTCATTTGTATATGTCGTACTGAGCATCACAAAAAATGAGGACATGTCTTCCGGATCGATCCGAGAATATCTCAGATTAAGATTATGCCTGTAATCCTGACTCAGGTCGGGATTACCTATGCTGAGTTGAAGCGGGTTTGAATTATCGAGCACGTTCTGGAGCTGGCTGACGTCAGGCGAATTATTATTTGCGCGATAATATAGTCTTAGATTTTCATCCCGGGAAAAATTATGTCTGAGCATAACAGAAGGAAGAACGGAAAAGAACTTCTTCTGCGTAGATGCGGAATAAGGAAAAACCTGTTCATTCCTGAGGCTTGCAATGTTGTAACTGAATCCTGCCATAAATGAAGATCCCGAGAGCTGATATCTATAGCCTAGGCCATAATTCTGTGTGGTATAAACCTTTTCATAAACATTACTCAGAGACGAATCAAGGTAATTATAAACCCCGTTGTTCAGTTGATCGAGAAAAGTTTTTTGGTCGCTGTTATCCTTTGAGTAAGAATAACCACCGCTGAATTGCAGCATACTATTCTCGCCAAGAGGTTCTGTGTAAGTGATATTTCCGTTTAAGCCCCTTCCGCTTTTACTAAGGCCGGAATTCTGATCGATGGTGTCGGCAGAAAATGTCGGGCTATAATAGGTGTTTTCAGAGTAGAGATCGTTTTTACCATCGTTTGTGCTGAATGAGTTATTGAAATTGAACGATATTGTCCTTCCCCTATCCTGAAAACGTCTGCGGTACAGCAATTCAATATTCCCATCCAATGCATCAAGATCAGAATTGAAAATGTTGCTTGTAGAATTCAAGTCTGTTAATCCCGATACCGTTTTTCCGAAAACATTTCCCGCACCTGTGTTCTGCTGAATTGTAAGCCTCGGACGCAGAAAAATTGAATTGAGGCTGTCGATATTATACTCAAGCCGCATATTAAATCTATGATTAAGATTGTCAGAATTTGAAAAATTGTTTTCAGAATACTCCTGACCTTCGGCATTATCAACAAAATAGTCCCGGTTGAGAAGCGACAAAGAATTTGTTGCTGTTTTATTGTAGAAATAACTTCCGGTCAGTTCAATTTTATCTGACCATTTATCGGCATAATTAACTCCAAACGCCGCTGTCTCTGTAAGACCATCCTTCGTGTTCACAAGAAACTGCGAGACATCACCCCCTCCGCCTGGTCTTCCGCCGCCGCCTGATGGAGGTCCCCCACCGCCGGGAGGTCTTCCACCGCCCATTCCCCCGCCGGGTCTGCGAAACCCGCCCCGCGAACTGCCCGAGGACAGAACACCGGCAAGGTCTTCACTCGAAAAATTTTGTTCGTTAATGTTATTAAACTGAGCGAGAACAGAAATACGCTGATCATTATTAAAAAAATTGATATTCCCGCCGGCAAAGTATTTATCATAATTACCATATCCTGCCTGAGTTTTACCAAATGTGCCTTCCCTGAATTGCATCCGGGTAATTATGTTGATAGTTTTACTTGCATTGCCATCATCAAATCCTGTGAATTGCGCTTGTTCCGATTGCTGGTCGAAAACCTGTATTTTTTCGACAACCTCGGCAGGAATATTCTTAAGCACAGCGTTGGGATCATCACCGAAAAATGTCCGTCCGTCAACGAGCACTCTTTTAACCTCTTCGCCCTGTGCCTGAACTTTTCCATCCTGAACTGTAACACCTGCCATTTTCGTTATCAGATCCTCAGCGCTTGCATCTTTATTAACCTTATAGGCATCAGCATTAAATTCAGTAGTGTCTTCATTCTGCACGACAGGAATTACCACATCCACTACCTCCACCTCTGCGGAATTTACGGGGGCAGGACCAAGATATATTTTTTCAAAATCTATTGAGCGATTCTTAATTTCAACAGGGATTTTTTTTGTGTTATAACCAATATAACTAACCTTTAACTGATAGTTACCCGGTCTGACTTTTTCAATTCTGAATTTTCCTTTGGAATCTGACGCTGCCCCTGTAACGGATTTATCCTTCGTCTGAACGAGAGAAATATTTGCCTCAATCAGGGGTTGACCGGAAAGTGAGTCCAGGACCGTACCACTAAGGTTATATGTTTGGGCTAAAAAAATCGAGGGGATTAATAAAAACAAAAAAAGTGTAGAATATTTGATCATAAAAGTTTCCGTATTTTATCTATGGTTGGACACCATTTTGCCTGTTAAAGTTTAATAAATTTCACAAAAAGACTTGCTCCGGAATGAATTAAGCTCTATGCCTGAACTCTCCGAGGAATAATTCATTAACTGCTAACCGGTCATCCAACATAAGATTATTTAATTCAGGATTGGATGTTCTGTTTATTTTCCAGCCGGTTTTGAGTTTGTCACTCAGCAAAGAAACCAGTTCAAAGAAATTCAGATCATTATTCGAATTCACCAAATAAACACCCGAATTCCCAGTAAGCATAATCTCATAAAGGACGGACGCTGTGTCTTCAAGAAAAGAGCATGACTGAAACCAGTTGGCGCTTGCAGAGATTTGCCCATTGTTTTTTTGCGCTTCTTCCGAAAGATGCCGGGTCATTGTATTACCCTCTGCCCGCAGACCGATTTGCCAGCCGATTCTTGCAATCTTTGCGGCAGGATCATTCATCATGATAATTTCTTCACATTGCATTTTATACCTGCCGTAATCGTCGCCGGGTTCAGGTGACACCCCGATAGTGAACGGTCCCTTCTGGTGCCCTCCATAAACAGAAACAGAGCTCGTAAAAACCAATGGCGTGCGCAGCTCAGAGCAAAGTTTCGCAATATTTCCCGCCCAAATTGGGCTGCCTGCTGCAAGGTGAAAAAACATATCCGGCATGGTGTCTCTGAAATATTTTTCGGCTGATTGAAAATCATCAGTCGGATAAATATTCCTGTCCCATCCGAAAACCTTAATGCCTTGTTTTCCGAGATATTTTCCGAGCTCCGGAGCAAGCGTTCCGGTCAGTCCGGTAATAACTGCATTCATTTAGTTTTTTTATATAAATCGGGCCTGCCGAACTCCATCAGCTTTTCCGGTTGGGCGACCTCAGTGAAACCGAACTGCTTGTATAAACCGTGGGCATCTTTAGTTTTAAGCAGGAAGCCGCGGATAGTCTGCAATTCCGGATGAGTCATTATTTCTTTCATCAGGAGCTTGGAATAACCCCTTCCGCGGAATTCTTCAAGGATATAAACATCTGCAATGTAGGCGAATGTTGTCCTGTCTGTTATAGCCCTTGCAAATCCAATCTGCTTTTTATCATAAAAAACACCCCAGCAAAGTGAGTTTTCAATCAGGCGTCTTACAATCTCTATCGGGATGCCTTCACTCCAATAACTCCGGGTAAGGAAAGCATGAACAGCGCTAACGTCCATTATTGATTTATCGGTTGATATCTCAAACATAAAAGTCCCATGTTTTCACATCTGAAAATTACATGAACGTGACCAAATAATCTTCCGCTTCAAAATTTTTGCTGTGTTTTTTCAAAATCTTTTGCCCTTATTAGGTTATTCCACAGGGTTATTTAAGAAGCATCATCTTTTTTACGTCAGAAAATATTTGTCCATCGGCGCTTCGCGTACTCATTGTGTAAAAATAAATACCGCTCGTGAGTCCTGCGGCATTAAATTTAACAGTATGCATCCCGGCTGCTTCCTCTTTGTCTGCAAGCAAAGCAACTTCCCTGCCCAAAACATCGAAAACTGTAATCCTGATATGTGATCTCTCCTTCAGGTCGTAATTAATAATGGTCACCGGATTAAAGGGATTCGGATAATTTGGATAAAGCCGATATTCTTCCGGCATTCCTGTTAGTTCATCCAGGGTTCCTGAAACACCCTCCATCAGATTGAACCGGACAGCATCAGCTCTGAGAACATCACCCACAGTATTGCCCCCTTCATCCTTGACTTCAACTTCCGCCACATCGCCTGCCTCGAATGAATAAACACCGAGCGAGACCCATCCGCCGCTATCAAGGTTCTGATTTATTATTTTTGCCCCGAGGGTAGCTCCATTATTTTTAATTGTATAGATTGCTTTGTCGGTAGAATTGGTTGTTACGGGCACAATATACATAACTTCATATTCACCGCTTTTCTCAAGATTGGCTGCAAAGGATGCTTTCGCCCTTGGGCTTCCGTTAAGAAATGCAAACCTGCTTGTCGGTCCCCATGCCTGGGCTACACTTGTTGCCCAGTTTCCAGATTCAAAATAGCTTCCATTATCTTCATTATCCACAATTCTGAAATAATTTTTAACAACCGCATTTACCGGCACTACCCGTATAGAACTATATTGATCATTTGAAAAAATGAAGACAGAGTCGGAATAACCGCCTGGCTGAGCGAAGGAGAAACTGAATTCAATAGTTCTTTCGCCCATCGAAGGAATTACAAATGACTGATTGCCGTTTACCAGTGTTACTCCGCCGGGAAGGCTGATTCCTGTAATTGTCAACTGCTCAACACCGGCATTTCTTAATCTGAGTGTCGAAAAAACGGTATCGTTCGCAGCAACTTCGCCGAAATCGATTACATCTGCCGAAAGAAGCAGTTCTCTGTCGCTAACGTAGGGGTCAATCCTAACCGCATCACAAACAAGTCGCACTGAGCCGGTCAGTCCGGTCTTCGTCTGAATTTCCAGAGTTTCCCCTTCATCAAGGTCTAATGTCCCGAGATAATTCCATCTGTAAAAGTTATCCCCGGAATAATCCACGATAATTGTATCAACCGGGACGCCGCCGACTTTCATTATATATCCCTGATTTCCATTCTGTAACGATTGTTCAGGAATCTGTACAAATATGTTGTACTTTAATGATTTTGTAACTGCCCAGTTCCAGGAAGCCGAGGCTGGATTTTCCGAACTGCGGGAGTTCAGCCCCCATGAGGCAGACGTTTGTGTTGACCAGGTTCCGAGTATTTCATTATACCCTGCGTCCTCATTATCAATATATATTACCGCGGGGTAATTACCGATGTGTTTATTTGTCTGCCGTCCGTAATTATCACAAACCGAAACTGCTGCGCGTGCAATAAATCCCGGCTCGTATGTTTCGGCAGTTACCCATTTATTCGTTCCGGCGCCGACCATCTCTGCCGCCGAATAACGCCCATAACGGTCCATAAATGCAACAAATGGCACATTTTGAAAAATTGTTCTGTCGCTTGTAACTTCAAGTTTCACTCCGCCTGTCGAGGGATGCTCCGCAAAGCCGATAACCGGGGATTCTTCCTGAGGAGCCTGAAGCCAGATCTGCATAGCTTCCACTGCCGTGCAATATTTGAAAGTGACATCTGGATAGAGAGGCGCTTTCAGATGCATCATACTGTCAACATATTGCAGATTATCAAGAAAGTCTGTTTCCGGCAGATGCCCCCATATACAAAGCATCTGATCCTCCCCTGAAGCTGCCGCTATATAGATAGAATCTATCAGCTTCTTGCTCTTAATAGCGGGAAAACTTGCAGAACGGACATTCCAGCCTTTGCCGTTGCCGGGAATCCTGTAGTCAAATGGCGATGGACGGAATGGCTTAAAGGTTGCAGGTGATCGCTTCCAATCAAAAGTATTATCAAGCGGCTCAGTTGTATCAGTTCTTACTGCAGGGAAATCATTATGAAAACTGAAAGGCAGCACGTAATTATCGAGATAACTTTGCCAGCCGTTATCCATAAAGTGCCAGCCGCTGCGGAAACTCACGGGAAACACGTTTTCTTCCAAAAGAAGCTGTGCAAGCGTTACCTTAAAATCATCAAGGCTTTCATTAAATGTGAGTGATTGATTCCAGTAGTATTTTCCGTCCTGATCATAGTCCGACCAGAAAAATGTATGATAATGCAATGATAATTCATCGCCATTGATAATCACATTTTCGCCATGGTACTTTTTCATAAAGTACATCGTCATAATATTCGGCACAGGCATATTTGTGTTGACGGCATACCGGAAAATGTTCCCCGCCATCATCCACCATGTAAGTTTCATAGTGTTGCCGTAAGAATCGAGCATGCCTGCACGGAATGCCGGATCCATAACCTTCGCCGCATTTCTATTCGGATCGGTATAAAGCGCCGGGTCATAGAAACAATTATACCTGCTGACATCCATGCCTGTCCAAATTGCTGTATCAGAACCTATCACAAGGTATATCTTTCCGCCGCCGAAAACTGCGGCTGCGGTCAGTATCATTAAAACACCTGTCAATCTTATTAAACGCATCTTAAAACCTCGTGATTATTGCTTTTATATTCCTTTAAACTTTAATGAAATATAAGAAAAAATGGGGGAATGTATTCAACTGAAAGGAGGGGATACTTTGAAGAATGCCTGCTGGGCAGTTAAGGTGCAGCATAAAGTGAGGATTAAATTAAGCAGACCCGGCTGATAATGTCTGTTAAAACCGAGGCTGGCTTTTGCCGATTTCCCCCTCGCTTCGGGAAATTATATTTTCAGTTTATCGGCGGGGCTTTTTATCTTATTAATTGAATACGATGATATATGAGTATAAATCTGAGTTGTTTCAATTCTTTTGTGACCAAGCAATTCCTGAATGTATCGGATATCAGTTCCTTCATCAAGAAGATGTGTTGCAAAACTATGTCTTAGAGAATGAACTGTTGCTTTTTTCCTGATCCCCGCTTTTTTCAGCGCCTGTTTAAATACCGTCTGAACACTCTGAGTGCTGTATGGTTTTCCGGGCTGACCCTCCACAAGAAATTCTTCCGGTTTATATTCTTTGTAATAGTCCCGCAATAATACTAATGCGTTTTCCGATAGCATTATATACCGGTCCTTTTTGCCTTTACCCTGCCTTATATGAATTCTCATCGCTTTGGAATCAATATCCATTATTCTGAGATTTATCAATTCTCCAAGTCTTAAACCGGCTGAATATATTAGGATAAGAATTGTTTTGTGTTTTATGTTTTCAGTTACTTTGATAATTTTAGAAACCTCTTCTGCTGAAAGGACAACAGGAAGCCTCTCCGGTTTTCTTAATTCTATTTTTAACGCCTGAGGATATTCTTTATGAAGAACCTTAGTATATAAATATCCGATCGAAGCGATCACTTGTTTCATAGATGAGTATGAGTATTTTTTTTCGCTGCTGGCAAAGTATAAATAATCACCAATCTCCTTATCAGTTACCTTTTCCATTTTGTGCTTTTCAACATACTCAAGAAAAAGTTTTATCGAGGACAGGTAGTTTTTTATGGTTTGTTCCGAGTAGTTTTCAATTTTTAACAGCCGTTCGAAGCTTAGTAAAATTTCTTGCTTTCTCATAAATATTAGTGTATTTTACCTAATATATACAAATAAACATAACTTATATTCCTGCTATATACAATTGGGTATAGCGGGATGTTGTAGCCAATTTTAGGACGAAACGGCACAATACTACTTGACAAAAAAATCACAAGAGCCGAAACCCTTGTGATTTTATTAAATTGAAGGTAAACTTAATGATTAAGCAGAAGCACCACCTAAAACCGAATCAAGTTGCATTTCTTTCAAAATTCTGTCTTGAATAGGTTGTGTTAGGTTGTTGATTTCGTCAGTACCCCAAGTGATACCAACAACTGTTCTTGTAGGACGGCTTCCAAAAGGTAAATCAGCCAATTTCAAATACGCATCTACTACCCATTGTGGGTCGGGTGCATTTTCACTCTGTAACATTTGAGCAAAATTTTCGCCCATTGCAGAAGGAACACCTGCCAATTCACCATAAGATTCTAAAACTTCGCTGTGTGCAGGTACTTGTCCTGAAGCCAATAGTCCTGTTCCAAAAGGACCTGGTTCTACCATGACGATATCTACACCAAAAGGCGATACCTCATATCTCAAAGCTTGTGAGTAACCTTCTAATGCGTGTTTGGTTGCAGTATAAGTCCCAAAAAACGGTGGTGACATACGACCCACCAAAGAAGATGTATTAATGATTAAGCCTGAACCTGCTTTACGCATAGATGGTAAAACCGCTTGCATCGTTCTAATGGCACCATAATAGTTGGTCTCCATCTGTTGGTGTGCCTGAGCAACACTAAAAGCCTCTGTAATACCGAGATACATAATCCCCGCGTTGTTGATGAGAATATCAACATTCCCTACCTCTGCAAGAATACTCGCCATCGCTTCTTTAACAGAGGCATCTATGGTTACATCCATATCCACCACTTTGATGTGGGCAGAATGTGCTTCTAATTCAGCTTTTACTGCAGCATTTTTTCCGTCAGGATTACGCATTGTGGCAAAAACCTGATAGCCTTTATCTGCAAGATCTTTGGCAGCCTTTAATCCAAATCCGTTGCTGCTTCCTGTTATGATTACATTTTTCATTTTTATATCCTTTAATTGATTAATCTTGCTTGTTGATTTTGTTTGATTGGTGCCACAGGAAGCGAGAATACCTGATAACACAAAAACGCTGATTATATTTTTCACTTTGAAAATTATTTAAAAAGTGAAAAATTAGATTACGTTGAAGCATACGTAAATGCTAAATAATTAAGTACGGTTGATACGAGCCAGACTGGAGCAAACACGAAACCTACATTCCGGCCGTTCCGGGATACTTTCGGGTGGTGACCCAAAAAAGGAATTCCTGCATGATTGGCATTGACCAGCGTAAACAATGCAGACAATACCAGTAATAAGAAATGCAGAACCGCACGCTCTTCTAAAGGCAATTGCAAGCCGTAAATGATACCAGCTATAACGGCATAGAAAGCCAGAGAGTTCTGGCGCTGTTCAAAAAGCAAAAGAAATATGTAATCCTTCGCCGCTGTCTTCTTCTCTGTTGGCACAGATGAAATCGCTGCATCCAGCATTGCTGTCTGCTCATTAGCAGTCATTTGATTCTTACCCTTAGGCAAGCCAGGTTCAAAAAATGGCAGGACATAATTGACGATCAATCGAGCCAACATTGGAAAAACGACTTCCAATGAGTGAAGAATGCCCGGTAGCATACATATTGCCAAGGCCAGTGTAGAAATTAAATTTTCAGTCACGAACAATACTCCTATTTTAATAATTTGTTTTTACTAAAACCCAAACATTCCATTATTGTTTGCCAAACCTTCGGTTGGGATTTCCTGAATAACATCCCAATGCTCTACAATCTTACCCGCTTTCATTCGGAATAAATCGTAAAACACTTGTGATTTGCCGCTCCATTCACCTTCGCTTACTGTAAGTAAGAAGTTACCTTCACCCAATACTTTGTGGATTTTAGTGTACTTAAACATGTTGTTTTGTGAAGTGAGATACTGTACGGCTTCTACAATGCCGCTCAATCCATCTTTTATTTGCGGGTTGTGCTGGTCGTATTGTTCGGCACTGATGTATTCGGTAATCTTATTTGGGTTTTTACCCATCAGCACATCTTCTATCAGTGCTACGGCCAAGGCTTTGTTCGCATCGGTTTTGTCTAAGTCTTCTACTTTAGTAGGTCCATCGGTTTGAGTTCTTCCGCTAGCGGTTTCTTTAACTAAAACTGTCATTGCATCCCAGTGTTCAGCTACTTTCCCGTTTTCATCTATACGGATAATATCAAATGCCACCATTTCATCTGCTCCAAAAGGTTTGGCGTTTTTCCAAATGTTGTGCATAAACACATAGTTGCCGTCTTCAAACATTCGCACGTTTTCGGCATATGTTCCGTGTTCTTTTAAGACAGGTAGCAGTTGGATAAAGGGTTCAAGTCCGGTGGGTACAAACGGATTGTGCTGAATATAATCAACATTTGCAAATTTACGCATTGTTTCAGCGTCTTGTTTAGCAACAGCACCTAAAAAAGTGCCTACGATTTCTTTCTTGTTCATATTAATTCCTTTTGATTGATTAAGCCCGCTTGTTGATTTTGTTTGACTTATGCCAGAGGAAGCGAGAATACCTGATAACATAATAACACAAATTACTTTTTTCATTGACTTTCCTTTCTGATTAAAATTTATTACTTTTGTTTCGCAAGTAAAAATATATAAATAACTTTCAATTTGCAAGTGATATTCAAATAAATTTCATTTTGCAAGTAAAATTTAACAGATTGTTAACATATGCAACAGGATTTCAGATGTAATTGCCCGTTTACTTCAGCCCTTGACATTTTAGGCGATAAGTGGATGTTGGTTATCGTAAAGCAAATGCTAATCGAAGGAAAAGAAAGTTTTAAAGACTTTACGGATAGTGAGGAAGCCATTGCTACCAATATTCTTTCGACCAAGCTCAAACTCTTGGAAGAACTGGGAATCATCATCAAAACAAAACGACCGGATAATAAAAAGACCAGCCTCTATCTTTTAACCGATAAGGGATTGGCTTTGACACCTATACTTGTAGAGCTTGCAACATGGTGCGATAGTCATCTTAGGGAAATCCATCCAACCATTGTAAATGGTGAAGCAATGGAATTTTTGCGGAATGACAAAGCAGCTTTTGCACTTGCCTTAGAGAAAAAATACAGGGAAAAACTGGCAACAACATTTTATAAGAGCAATGGCGGCTGAGGTAGTTAATCAAAAGGTCTGTGACTTTAATAAAACTTTGTTTGTGTGGAAAGGTAATTACCTTTAAATCCGCTACTGCTCTTATACTTGACAGTTACCTGCTATGTTAAAAAAAGCGACCGTGTAAATTGACAACGACATATTTTGACGGATTGATAGTTTAAATTAGCAATAAAACGGAGAAGCCGAAAACCGATTTAGAGTAGGCAGAATTATAACAAAAAAAATTATGGCACTTTACAAACTAACAGCACCAAGACAATTCGGAGATATGACGAAAGGTTACACTTTTCAAGTTCCTTCTGCTACATCACCGACTCCCACTGCTCAAGATGTAGAAAAAGAAATCATTAGATTGGGATTTAACAAACAAGCTCAATCTTACAAAAGTCCAGGTAATTTTAAAGTAGAGAAAATTAGCTGATTGATAAAAAATGAATTATAAACTTGACTATATTTCAAGATTGTTGCAAAGAACAAGCAGCAAGCGCATTGAGCATTACGTGATTTCTCGTATTTGGCATTTACTTGACAATTACGATATAAAAATGACTCCACAACAATATGTTTCAAGAGAACATTCTCAATATGCGCTTACTGATGTTTATTTTCCTCAAATCGGGGTGCACGTTGAAGTTAATGAGCCTGCTCATTATGAAAGCGAAGAAAGAATACAAAGAGATTTGAAACGAAAACAAGAAATTGAAAGCAACACAGGACATCAACTATTTGAGATAGATTGTCGTCAAGATATTATTGGCATTCATTCGCAAATCAAAGAGCTAATTGAAAAAATCAAATTTGAGGTTAAAAAACAAATAGAAAACCAGACATTCAAACCATGGCAACCCGAAAATGAACACAACCCAAGTTATTGGAAAAGGAAAGGCGATATAAGCATCTCGGACGAAGTTACCATGAATACGATTGATGATATTTGTTTGCTATTTGATGCTGATTATACGAAAACTAAAAGAGGATTTTTAAGAAAGGGTGGAATTTCAAATCTCAAAAATGCTCATCAAATTATTTGGTGGCCTTCTGAAAATTCAAGAAGTGGATGGTTAAACCATTTTAATGAAATCAACGGTACAATCACGGAAACACATTCAGACCCGAAAAAGAAATCTGAACATTATCATAATCATGCACAAGAAATTCATGTTAGAGTAGTCTTTTATCACTACAAAGACATTTTAGGACTGACAAAATATAAATACGTTGGTGTTTTCACAAAAGACAATTTTCTAATTCTCGATTGTTGGGATAATTTTGAATATTTCAAACTCAATCCAAGAGGTAAAGAATTAAAAGGTCAAATTCCTTTGCCTGTTCGCTTGTTTAGTGTTCGATTGGAAAAGATTGAAGAAGCACAAACACAAAGCAAATCTGAAATTGTAAATAAAGAAGTTCAGAAAATCAGAAAGCAAGTTGAAGCGCTTCCGAAAAATTCGGTGATTATTATGGAAGCCCGAAATGAACTGCAACGATTGGAAGATGAAAATTTCTGGAACAACTTGACATCTGACAAAATGGAATTTTTGGAAGCGGTTGTAAAACCATTGCTTCGCACGGTTTCAGATGTTGATTTCAAAGCTATGCGATTTGAAAAAGACATTGTGGAAGTTTCATTAGCTCATTTAGCGGGAGAAACAGAAAAATTTGAAACGCTGAAAGAAAGCATCATTGAAGAAATTGGCGAACTGCCTTTGAGTATCAACATTGTGGCAAGAGAGCAGGAATTAATTCGTCAGGCACAAAGCAATCATTATTGGGCAACCATCAATGAAGACAAGTTTGAGGAACTGATTCAGAAACTTTCACCGTTAATGAAATTCAGAGAGGCAGTTATTCCGTTAGCTCCTGCAAAATTTAACTTAAAAGACATTGTTGCCGAAAAAGAATTTATTGAGTTTGGACCACAACACGAAGCTTTGAGCGTAGCCAAATACCGTGAACTGGTTGAAAAGAAAATCAATGAATTGGTTTCAAGCAGTCCGATTTTACAAAAACTTAAACAGGGGCAGGAAATTACAACTGATGAAGCTGAACAATTAGCCGAAGAACTGCACAACGAGCATCCGCACATTACCATTGATTTGCTTCGCAAGGTTTACAACCACCGCAAAGCAGCATTGGTGCAATTCATTAAACACATTTTAGGCATTGAACAGTTGGAAACCTTTGCAGAAACTGTTACCAAAGCTTTTGATGATTTTATTTCAAAACATAGTTATCTTACTAGCCGACAACTTCAATTTCTTGACTTGCTCAAAAACTTTGTATTGGAAAAAGGCGATGTGAGCAAACGCAACCTGATTGAATCGCCTTTTACTATGCTTCATCCAGAAGGCATCAGAGGTGTATTTAATCAAAGAGAGATTGACGAAATTATAAGTTTAACCGAAAAAGTATTAGCAGCATGATGTCTGAATCACTGATTAGACAGATTAAAAGATTGCGCTGAAATGAAATATTCAGATTATGGAAGAGTTGAAATATAAAGACATAACAGAGAAGATAATTGGAGCATCTTTTGAAGTCCATAAATTTCTTGGCAATGGATTTCAGGAAGTAATTTATCAAAGAGCCCTGACTTATGAATTCAGAAAGGCAGGACTTGATTTTGCCCGGGAAATAGAACAGAATATTTATTACAAGGATTTGGAAGAACCAATTGGAACAAGGAGGGCTGATTTTGTTGTAGAAAGAAAAGTGTTGGTTGAGTTAAAAGCATTAGCCAAACTTGAGGATGTCCACATTGCACAAGCTTTAAATTATCTGAAAGCGTATCAACTTGAAATTGGTTTGCTAATCAATTTCGGATCAAAAAGTTTGGAGTTTAAACGGCTTATTCTTTCTCAAAAATCGGTGAAATCAATAAATCAGTAAAATCAGCGATTCAGACAATGGAAAAGAATAATGAAATAAAAATATTTGAGGACAAAAAAGTTAGAACGCTTTGGGATGCCGAAAATGAAAAATGGTATTTATCGATTGTTGATGTTATTGCAGTTTTAACTGACAGTCCTAATCCGCAGGTGTATTGGCGAGTATTAAAAAAGAGATTAAAAGACGAGGGTAATGAAACCGTTACAAATTGTAACGCTTTGAAAATGCCAGCCTCTGACGGTAAAATGAGATTGACAGATGTAGCTGATACCGAACAGCTTTTTCGTCTAATTCAATCCATACCATCGCCCAAAGCAGAACCCTTTAAACAATGGCTCGCACAGGTAGCCGCAGAACGATTGGATGAAATGCAAGACCCTGAACTTAGCATTGACAGGGCTCTTGAACAATACATGAAACTTGGTTATTCAGAAAACTGGATTAACCAACGCCTCAAAAGCATTGAGATACGAAAAGAATTAACAGGCGAATGGAAAAAACGGGGATTGAAAGAAGGTGTTCAGTTTGCTACGCTTACCGATATTATTACCAAAGCATGGAGCGATAGAACTACCAAAGAATACAAAATACTGAAAGGTTTGAAAAAGGAAAACCTGCGGGATAACATGACCAATACTGAACTAATTCTAAACATGCTTGCCGAAGCATCCACTAAGGATATCTCAGACGCAACCAATCCGAAAGATTTTGAAGAAAGCAAGAAAGTAGCAAAACAGGGCGGTAATGTAGCAAAAGTGGCACGCAAAGAACTGGAAGCTAAAACAGGTAAAAATGTAGTTACCTCTCTAAATGCCAAAAAAAGTCTGAACACGATTATAGGATTAAACGATAAAAACGATGGAGAAAAACATAAATAACATCACACATAAAATAATTGGCTGTGCAATGCAGGTTCACAATACACTTGGAAATGGCTTTCAAGAAGTGATTTATCAAAGAGCATTAGCTATTGAAATGCGATTGGCTGAGCTTTCTTATCAAAGAGAAATGGAAATGCCAATTTTTTACAGAGAGGAACAAATCGGTACAAGAAGAGTAGATTTTTTTGTAGAGGATTGTGTGATGGTAGAACTAAAAGCAATGGAAAAAATTGAAGATGTGCATAAAGCTCAAGCAATTAATTATCTTGAAGCGTACAATATTGCTGATGGATTGCTTATCAATTTTGGTGGACCATCACTGGAATTTAAGAGGCTCTACAATAAAAAATTAGTAATCCCCACAGGCAATCCTGTTAATCAAACAAATCCCTAAAATCCTGTTCAGACAATGCTCCAAAACAACGCACAATTAAAATCGCTGATTGACAAGCTCTGGCAGAACTTTTGGGAAGGTGGTATTGCCAACCCTTTAACCGCCATTGAGCAAATTACCTATCTTATTTTCATGAAGCGTTTGGACGATTTAGAAGCCAAACGTGAGCGTGATGCCGAATGGACAGGCGAAAAATATGTTTCTCGATTTGCGGGCAAATTCAATGTTCCGGGCAGTAATGAAAGCATTGACAAAAACGAATTGCGTTGGAGTGTTTTTAAACACAAGCCCGCTGACGAAATGCTGTTGCATGTGCAAATGAAAGTGTTTCCGTTTTTGAAGGAAATAAATAGTCTGAACCATGATTCAAATGATTCAGGGATTTCCGTGATTAAGAAAAATATAGGAAATGGAAAAGACGAAAATGAAAATCATGGTAATCATGAAAATCAAATAAATCAAGGTTCAGACAGTTTTACCCGTCACATGGCAAATGCCGTATTCATTATGCCAAAAGCAAGTTTGCTGGTTTCTGCCATCAATATTGTAGAAGATATTTTCAAGGAAATTGAAAAAGATGCCACCGAAGGCGGACATGCTTTTCAGGACATACAAGGTGATGTGTATGAAATGCTGTTGAGTGAAATCGCTACTGCTGGTAAAAACGGACAGTTCCGTACCCCACGCCACATTATTAAACTCATGGCTGAGCTGGTTGCACCGCAATTGGGACAACGCATTGCCGACCCTGCTTGTGGAACAGGCGGTTTCTTATTGGGTGCATATCAATACATTCTTACCGATTTGGTTCGTAAAAACACTTCGACTTCCTTCGGCTCCGCTCAGGACAAGTCGCTCAGTGCAGGAGACAGAAAGCCAATTGAAAAAGACGAAGACGGTTTTGAACGTGCTGCCATTAGTGCAGTTTTGACACAAAATGTAAAAACCATTCTCGACCAAAGTTTTGTAGGTTACGATATTGATACCACAATGGTGCGTTTAGGTTTGATGAACCTGATGATGCATGGCATTGATGAACCCAAAATTGACTACAAAGACACGCTGAGCAAAAGCTACAACGAAGACAGCCAGTTCGATGTAATTATGGCAAATCCGCCATTTACGGGGAATATTGACAAAGGCGATATTAACGAAGGGTTGAAACTGCCCACCACCAAAACCGAACTGCTGTTTGTAGAACGTATTTTTAACATGCTCAAAATGGGCGGAACGGCTGCCGTTATTGTACCCAGTGGTGTAATACAAAACAGCGGAAAAGCATTTGAAAGCCTACGAAAACTGATTATTGAAAAAGCCGAACTAAAAGCCGTAATAGCCGTTCCAAGCGGAGCATTTAAACCCTACGCAGGAGTAAGTACTGCCATTTTGATTTTTACAAAAGGCGGTGAAACCAACAATGTGTGGTTTTACGATATGCAATCAGATGGCTATAGTTTAGACGATAAGCGAAATAAAATTGCAGACCTGCCCGACGGCACGGCGGGAAGCGATTTGCCCGACATTGTGCAACGCTTCAAGGAGCGCGGTTCCCTGAGCGGAGCCGAAGGGGACCGAAAGCAGAAATACTTTATGGTGCCGAAAAACGAAATTGTAGAAAACAACTACGACCTGAACCTGAGCACCTACAAAGAAGAAGTGTATGAAGAAGTGGTGTATGAAAAACCGAATGTGATTTTCGTAAAATTGGAAAGCATTGAAGCCGATATTCAAAAAGGGTTGGCTGAATTAAAACAAATAATCTAATGGCAGGAACATTTTCTCAAATATATATTCAGGTTGTTTTTGCAGTGCAAAACAGGGAGTGCATGATTCATTCATCATGGGAAGAAGAATTGTACAAATACATTTCTGGCATCGTAAAGAATAAAGAACAAAAAATGTTAGCCATAAATGGAATGCCTGACCATATTCATTTTTTTATAGGAATGAGACCATCTTGTTGCTTATCAGATTTAGTTAGAGAAATTAAAAAATCATCGAATGATTTTATTAAAGAAAAGAAATTCACGAAATTCAAATTTAATTGGCAAGAAGGCTATGGAGCGTTTTCATACAGTCATTCACAAATTGATTCCGTGGTGAAATATATCATGAATCAAAAGGAACATCATAAGAAACACACATTCAGAGAAGAGTATCTGGATTTTTTGAAGAAGTTTGAGATAGAATTTAAAGACGAATATTTATTTAAATGGATAGAATAATAGAGAATCCGAAGGATTCAAATGTTTATAGAAATGGTTGTTGCGGTTTATATACGACCCTGAAAGGGTCATATGTTTATAGAAAATATCAATGTTTAGGATATTCGACCCCATCGGGGTCGCACCGTTCATTGTATATGTTTTTCTATAAACATCAAATCCCTTCGGGATTATTTTTGGAAAATATTGAAGCTGATATTCAAAAAGGATTGGCGGAATTAAAAGAGTTGATCTGATGAAGTTTGAGAAACTTGGAGATATAGCAACAATTAAAACAGGCAAGTATGATGTAAACCATTCTACTCCTGATGGAGAATACGTATTCTATACTTGTGCATTTGGACAATTCAAATCACCGACTTACTCTTTTGAAGGTCCTGCAATTATATTACCTGGGAATGGGGCAAATGTTGGTGAAGTTTTCTATTACGATGGAAAATTTGAAGCATATCAAAGGACTTATGTGGTTCAAAATTTCAAAGCTGACCCTAATTACATCTATGCTTATTTTAAAGCACAGTGGAAAAACAGTTTAAGGAATAAGCAGTTTGGTTCTGCTACAAACTACATCAGACTAAATAATCTTACGGATTTCAAGGTTCCCCTTCCCCCACTACCCGACCAACTCCACATCGCCAACCTCTTAAGCAAAGCCGAAAACCTGATAAGCCTACGAAAAGAAAGCATCTGCCTACTGGATGAATTTTTAAAAAGCACTTTTTTAGAGATGTTTGGAGACCCCGAAAAAAATCCAAAGAATTTGCCGTTTACAGAACTTGAAAAGTTGTGTGCTGTAATTGTTGATTGTCCGCATTCAACACCAGTGAAATCAAAAGATGCAACTAACTTTCCATGCATCAGAACTTCTGAATTAACAAACGGATATATTTCATGGGATTCAATGCAATATTTGGAAGAAGATGAATACAAAAAACGTACTCAACGATTAATCCCTTTAGCTGGCGACATTGTTTACGGTAGAGAAGGTAGTTATGGTGAAGCAATCAGAATCCCTTCAACTCATAATTTTTCATTAGGTCAAAGAACAATGTTATTTAGACCTGATTATAAAAAAACAAATAGTATTTTTCTTTGGGCAATGGTTCGCTCTGAATTTGTTTACAGACAAGCTAAAAAGAAAAACAGTTGGTCATGTTAATGTTAAAGACATTAAGCAATTCAGAGTTTATAATCCTCCAATAGAACTCCAAAACCAATTTGCTCAAATAATAGAAAAAACAGAAGCACTTAAAACCCAATACCAACAGAGCTTACAGGAATTGGAAAATTTGTATGGCAGTTTAAGCCAAAACGCGTTTAGGGGTGAGTTGGGTTTGAAAGATGATAGTTTGTTAAGCTCTGCTGAGGATGGTCGAAGCATGGCTGCGGAGCCTAATATTGAATACAAGACAAATTGTTAATGCAAAAGAGCTTCCGCCTCTCCAGCCCACTTAACCGCCTTTCAGGACGGTTTTAGGATTACTCACAAATTGCTTATTTTTTATAGGTGTTCGTGAATCGCTTCGCTTATTTGCCCACGCTCAAAAAACAAAATAAACCTGCCCGTTCCACAGGCGGGTTTGTGCTTCGTGTATAGGTTGGTGCAGTTAAACAATGACTTGAAAATAGAGCTAAATAATTGACAAACAAACAGAAATAAATGAACACCAGTTGCCAACACGCGGTATAGTTAATAAGGGTTTCAGTGGTTTTCGGGGCGTAGTAACCCGCTCTAAAATAAGCTGTACCTTGACAGGAAAAAGCCCGCAATCCCTTACTAACCATACCGCCACCGTTATGTGCAAGCTGAAAAAACAACGATAGAATAAAATTATGGCAAAATTGACATCATTCACATTCATTTCTTTAAATGGATTTTATAAAGGAATAAACGAGGATATAAATTGGCACCAACACGGAGGAGAAGAGGCGGAATACTCAGTTGAGAGCTTAAAATCGGACGACATTCTTCTATTCGGCAGAGTGACTTATGATATGATGAAAAGTTTTTGGCCAACTCAACTGGCTTATGATTCCTTTCCCGAAGTTGCATATGGAATGAACAACTCGGAAAAACTTGTTGTTTCTAAATCACTAAAATCAGCTGATTGGAAAAACACCCAAATTATTAAGGAAAATCTCATCGATAGAATAACAGAATTAAAAAAGACGAGTAAAAAGAACATTACACTTTTAGGGAGCGGAAAGATTTTAAAACAACTTTCGAATGCGAATTTAGTGGACGAATATCAAATAATGGTTGACCCAATATTCATCGAAAATGGAGAACCGATTTTGGACAATCTGAATGATAATATTAATCTCGAACTGACAAAAAGCAAAGTTCTTAAAAGTGGTACAATCTTGCTTTATTATAAACCTAAAGTGAATTAAGGAATAAAGCCAGCACATAACAATGTATATACAAAATAGGCGAAATAGTAGTAAATTCAAAGTTTGTAACCCGCTTCAAAGTCGTAATGGTATTATAAGTTTGAAGCCCGGGATCGTCCGCTTTGCATATATTTGCAAATACTAAACATTGTGCGCAATTTAAAGCGGCGGCCTCGTCCAGAAAATAGGATATTATGAAGAAGAAACAAATAAAACGAATACTCAGAATAGTCTTTATTTTGGCAAGTGTAGGCTCTTTATACTTCGTACCATGGATTTTGGTGCGGGCATGGATAATGCCGCTGCCTGATACGGTTCAGGAACAACTCGATGAAGGCATCAAATATGGATTTGATGGAATGATTGTTTATGTGGACGAAGCAGGTAAACCCCCTGCGTTTTATGCTGCAGGCTGGCACAACCGGAAAAGTAAAACACCCGCCTACCCGCAAGCATTATTTAAAATTGCCAGCATTACAAAGCTATATGTCGCTGTTGCTGCCGCAAAGCTGGTAAAAGCCGGGCACTTGTCTTTGGATGAAACAATTGCTGAATACTTTCCGGAACTTGCGGGAAGAATTGAATATTCAGACAAAATAACCTTGAGAATGATGTTGCAGCATCGGAGTGGCATTCCCAATTTTGTTGAACATCCTGATTTTTGGAAAAAACCTCCAAAAAGCAGACAAGAAACACTTGATTACGCACTGGATTTACCGGCTGACTTTGAGCCTGGTGAAGATTATGGTTATTCAAACACCAATTATATGTTGATTGAGGATCTCGTTGATAAAACGTTGGGCTATCCACACCAGCAATATATCAGGGAGGAAATTTTGAACCCTCTTGGGCTGAAAAACACTTTCACCTCGCTTAGTGAAGTGGATATTGACGATGTGATGAGCGGCTATTATGTCGGCGTCGATGCTGATTTTAAGTATGAAGACACTGGCTTAATGCTGGCAACAGCGGAGGATGTGGGTATATTTTTACGTGCATTAAACGATGGTTCGGTGTTTAAGGAAGGTGAACAGGAAATCTATTCCTCCATTTACGTTTACGAACATACGGGTCTTATTGTTGGCTATCAGAGTATCGCAAAATATTACAAAGACATGGACATGATTGTTATCCAATTCAATAATACAACTAATTTTGATGGATATAACTGGAATTTGGCGGAAATCATATATAGTCGTATCGTAAAAATAATGAGAAGCAAAAAAAGCTCATAAACATCCTTAAAAAAACGGGCGAAACAGTACTGACTTCAGGGCTTCTGGCTCGTACCACCTTTATGCTTGACTGAAAGTCTGACTCTGCGAAATTATTCATCTTCAGGAAAAATATTGATATCGGAGTCCATCGAATTAATGTTCTGAATCGGGGTATGAAAAACAATTTCTTTTATTGCACACGCGCTCCGTAGAAATAGAATGTACAATTTCTTCACAACTCGGGAAAAGACAAAACAATGAAGCCAAATCCTGGAGTGATTTAAAACATTTCGTTTTCATATTTTCACTATATTTCTGCTGTCCGTGTTTCAGTTTTGTAATTATATTAATTAGTGAATCAGAACCAGATATTAACTGAAAACACAAAACATAGTCTTTGCTATAAGAGTCCGGTGCATATTTATTAAATATTGAACGGGAACCTGAAGATGACTGACCTGGAAAAATCCAAATCAGCGCTTATTAAAGAGTTAAAGAAATTGCGACAGGAAAACGAAGATCTAAAAGCCCTCCGCAAAAAAGGTTTTCCACATCTACTTCAGGAGACTGAAGATGCAAATCAAGTCCTCAAAATGTTTCAGGATGTTCAGAAACTTGCAAAAATTGGTATCTGGGAATGGGATGTACTCAGCGACCGTGTAAAATGGTCTGAGGAACTTGGCAGAATAAACCCATCGGTTGAGAAATTAATGGAGGTGGACTTAGAAACTCTGACGGTCCACAGACTGGGATTGAGAAAAGAACTCGGTAAGAGTTTTTCTACGACGAATCTTGTAGAAAACTTCTATTTCCAATTAGAAAAAGGATTAATTAACCGTTGCATTGGCAACTGTAACAATGAATGCTCAATTAAAGACTGCTTGATATATCATGGCCATTTCTTTTTCAACTAATTTTTATAATTGCCATGAATGTTTTTCTTTATAGTAGAAAAAAACATTCGCAAAAAAAGGAAGTAAGCGAACTAATTAGAAAACATCGACAGGATGAAAAACATACCATAGTTGAATAATGAAAGAAATAAAAGATATCAGCGATTTTATCATGCAATCACAGGGCTTTGATATTTCAAGTTATGAAGACTCATTCCTGAAAAAAACACTTCATAAAAGGATATCAGAATCTAAGTCCAATTCCATTGAGGAGTACTCCACTTTTCTTAAGCAAAGCAGTACTGAAGGAAATCTTTTAATCGCTTCGCTTCAAAACAATTATAGTGAGTTTTTTCGCAATGCGCTCACTTTTGCAGTTTTGGAACGTATAGTTCTTCCGTCCTTAGTGCAAAAAAAGAAAAAGAAGGAAATACGTATCTGGTCGGCGGCATGTGCACAGGGGCAAGAGGTTTATAGCATTGCCATCCTTTTGGAAGAACTTAGGAATGGTGGTAATGAAAAGTTTAATTATAGGATTTTTGCAACCGATAAATGCGATGCACAAATTAATAAAGCCAGAATCGGGCAATACCCATCCTCTGCGCTAAACAACGTAAATTTTAAACGGGCAAAAAAATGGTTCACAAAGCAAAAGGATACATTTACGATAAAACCTGAGCTGAAGGAAAACATCGATTTTTCTGTTTTTGATTTGCTCGACAAAAAAATCAGCAGTCCTTCAGCAAGTATATTTGGAGACTTTGATATAGTTATTTGTGCCAATCTGTTATTTTATTTCACCCCCAAAAAGCGGAGACAGATACTTGACAAAGTAAGCAAAACTGTTTCTAATAGTGGATACCTGATCACAGGTGAAGCAGAAAGAGAAATTTTATTATATGTGGATTTTAAGGAAATATTTCCACAGTCGGGGATATTTCAGAAAAAGATGGACCGCGCCTGCCTGTGCTGACGCTTCGGCAGACAGGGATGAACACGGATAAAAAATTAGCGATAATATTCGTTTGAAAATCCGCTTTCTCAGCGCTCTAATTTAACTGTATTGAAGAGACTAAATATGAAACTCGAAAACCTAAAAATCGGAACACTCCTTAAAGCAGGCTTTGCTATCCTGCTTTTATTCGTAATTGGAATTGGTTTCATCTCCTACCAGCATTCCGACAGAATCCAACAGCAGGCAGAAGATATGTATAACCATCCCTTACGGGTGCGAACGAGTATTGGTGAATTAACCGCAACTGTTTATGCCATACAGGCTAATGTGAAGAATATTTTTCTAACAAGCGATACCACGGAGATAGAAGCCGATTTGCATAATCTGGAAGTTTTGGATGCAAATGCCTTCAAACAGATTGAAGTGATTCGGGAACGATACCTCGGGCCTGTCAGTGATGTTGATGCATTGGAATACGAATATATAAAATGGAAATCCATTCGTGCAGAAGTTATCCGTTTACACCGGTCAGGAGAATTACAAGAAGGTGCAAGCCGCACAAAATCATCAGGAATTAGCGGGCAGCAGTCAGAAGTCGTACATAGATCATTGGAGAAACTCAGCGCTTTTGCTACCGGTAAGGGAGATGAGTTGTATGCCAATTCCAGGGAATTAAATAATGCACTAAACAAGCAATTAGTAATCCTCATCACTGTCATTTTTTTCATATCGCTTCTTATAAGTTGGTTTTTACTACGGGCTATGCACAAGCCCATTGACGAGCTTATTGGGGCAACCCAGCGCTTTCACAAAGGTGATTTAACAGCCCGCAGCTCCAATACTTCGCAAAACGAGTTTGGAGAACTATCCAAATCATTCAATGCTTTGGCTGATGACATTCAGGCGAATTTGAGTTTAGGCGAAAATATCGAAAACATCTCCGGAATAATGCTTAGCGAGGACGATACAAAACTATTTTTCCAAAAAACACTTCACGCCATTTCCCAACACACCAATTCACAAATTGCTGCGGTTTACCTGCTCAGCGATGACCAAAAAACCTATGAGCATTTCGAATCTATTGGTTTGGACACGAATGCCAGACAATCGTTTAGAGCAGAGAACTTCGAAGGTGAATTTGGAACTGTCCTTTCTTCCCACAAGGTGCATCATATTAAAAACATATCCGAAGATACACGTTTTGTTTTTCATACCGTGAGCGGAAAATTTATCCCGCGCGAAATTTTAACCATCCCGGTTACAACCAGTAAGGGAACTAATGCTATTATTTCGCTGGCAAGTTTAGGATTATACAGCAGCCAGTCTATTAAGTTGATTGATAAAATTCTAAACACCTTAAGCGCTCGTATTGAAGGATTACTGGCTTACGGAAAGATTAAAGAATTTTCGGCTAAACTGGAACATCAAAACACCGAACTGGAAGCTTCACAAAGAGAGCTTTCCTCACAAGCAGCTGAACTTATTGAGCAGAATACAGAACTTGAATTGCAAAAGAGACAATTGTCTCAAGCCAGTCAGATGAAAACCGCTTTCTTTTCGAATATGAGCCACGAACTTCGTACACCCCTTAACTCGGTTATTGCATTGTCGGGAGTACTGTATAAACGACTTGCTAAAAAAATTCCAGAAGAAGAATACAGCTATATAGAAATTATTCAGCGTAATGGTAAACACCTTTTGAATCTCATTAACGAGGTACTTGATATTGCGCGTATAGAAGCCGGTCATGAAGATATTGAAGCCTGTGAGTTTAATTGCACCCGGTTAATTGATGAACTCGTAAACTCTTTGAGCCTGGAAGCAAAACAGAAAAACATCAAACTCATTCACTCAAAAACTGATACCGGAATATTCATTACTTCTGATCTGAAAAAATGCCGCCACATTTTGCAGAATCTGATCAGCAATGCGGTAAAATTTACTGAAAAAGGCAAGGTAGAAGTTTCTGCAAAACAAATTGATAAAAACATAATGATTACGGTGACCGATACAGGAATCGGTATTTCTGAAGATCAATCAGCGCATATTTTTGATGAGTTTAAACAGGCAGACAGCAGTACCTCAAGGAAATACGGCGGCACCGGTTTAGGACTTGCCATTGCAAAAAAATATACAAATATGCTCGGTGGTAACATTTCCGTAAAAAGCGATCCGGAGAAAGGCTCTGAATTTACCCTTGTTTTGCCTTTGCAGTATAACATTGAAAGCAGGCAGATTGAAGAAGAAGATTCAGGTTCCTTGACTCACAGAACTCAATCTCTGCCTATTCTTAATCCAGACGACTCCGAAAAGACCATTTTGTTGGTGGATGACAACGAATCTGCCCTTATTCAGGTGAAAGACATACTGGAGGAAAGAGGCTATCGTGTTTTAATCGCCCATGATGGAAGTGAAGCACTTGCAATCATTGAGCATACGATTCCGGACGCCATGATCCTGGATTTGATGATGCCTGAAGTAGATGGATTCCAGGTGTTAAAATCAATTCGTGAAAAAGAACAAACTTCCTCGCTCCCTGTGCTGATACTCACAGCAAAACATATTACAAAAGATGAACTGAAATTTTTAAAGGGTAATAATGTTCACCTGCTCATTCAGAAAGGCGATGTGAATGCCAATGAAATGTTGGGAGCAGTTGCAAATATGCTTTTCCCGGAAACCGTAAAATCAGACACCCCAAAACCTGAAACCCTGTCTGCTGACAGGCAGGCTCAAAATATTGAAGGAAAGCCGGTTGTTCTGATAGTTGAAGACAATCCCGATAATATGCTTTCTGCCAAAGCACTGCTTTCCGATGACTTTACAGTATTGGAAGCCGTAAACGGTACTGAGGGTGTTGAAAAAGCGAAGAAATTCAAGCCCAATCTCATTTTAATGGATATTGCACTCCCACAGATGGATGGTATTGAAGCCTTTAATAAAATAAGAAACGACCCACGATTGCAACAAGTGAAGGTTATTGCACTTACAGCAAGTGCCATGACGCAGGACAGGGCAGCTATACTCGCGTATGGCTTTGATGCTTTTATTGCAAAACCTATTGATGAACAAGATTTTTTTAACACTATAAATAAGACGCTTTATGGAAAATAAAAAGATTAAGATTTTAGTTATAGATGATCTTCAGGATAACCTGATTACGTTGAACGCATTGATAACAGATGCCTTCCCTGAAGCAATTACACTAAACACACAAAGCGGGAAAGCAGGACTTGATCTGGCAGCCAAAGAAATGCCTGAGGTTATCCTTCTGGATATTCTTATGCCTGGTATGGATGGGTATGAGGTTTGCCAGAAACTGAAAGCTGATAAAAATTTATGTGATATCCCTGTTGTGTTTGTAACAGCCATCGAAAACAACAAAGCAGCGTTGGTAAAGGCATTGGAAAGTGGCGGGGAAGCATTTCTTACCAAACCCATTGATGAGATTGAACTTACAGCCCAGATAAGGTCCATGCTAAAAATCAAGAAGGCCAACGATGCCAAGAAAGATGAAAAAGTACGGCTGGAAAAATTGGTAGAAGAAAGGAACAAAGAACTTGTTCAGGAGCTGGAAGCCCGCAAGCAGGCGGAAAACGAAATAGTTAAGGTTAACAGAAGATTGAAGATATCTACAGAATCTGCCAGGATAGGTATTTGGGACCTTGATCTGAAAAAAAACCTTCTTACCTGGGATAAAAGAATGTTTGAACTTTACGGCATTGAACCGGATAATTTTGGAGGAGCCTATGAAGCCTGGAAAAAGAGAGTTCATCCTGATGATTTAGAAAGATCAGATAAAGAAGTTCAAGCTGCAATTGCCGGAGAAAAAGAATTTCACACCCAGTTTCGAGTTGTTTGGCCAGATGGTCAAATCAGATTCATAGAAGCACATGCAATAGTGAACCATGATTCTGATGGAACTCCGAAAAGTATGGTTGGCGTGAATTGGGACATCACCGAGCGCAAGCAGGCGGTGGAAAAACTGAAAGAAAGTGAAGAGAATTACAAGGCTACAGTAGAAAATCTTCAGGTGGGAATGGCGGTTCATAATAATGTCGGCAGAGTAATATTCTGTAATCCTAAAGCCACGCATTTACTTGGATTAACACACGAACAAATGCTTGGGAAAGAGTTGATTGATCCATCCTGGTGCTTTGTAAATGAAGATCTGTCAAAAATGAAAGTTGAAGATTATCCGGTTAGCAGGGTAATTGCCACAAAACAAAAACTCGACTCCTATCAATTGGGAATAAAAACAAAAGACAGAGATTATATCACCTGGGTGAATGTAAATGCCAATCCTGTTTTTTCCGGAAATGATCTGGAAAAAATTATTGTAAATTTTATTGACATCACCGGGCGCAAGCAGGCAGAGGAAGAACTGCGGGAAAGTAAACTACAACTCGAATCTGCGATTAAAGCATCAAATACCGGGTTATGGGATTGGGATCTGACAAATAATAAAGTGTATTTTTCTTCTGAATGGAAAAAGCAGATTGGATATGAAGATCATGAAATCAGTAGCGATTTCAGCGAATGGCAAAACCATGTTCATCCCGATGATCTGAAAAAAGCGCTGAGCCGGGTAAATGCTTTTCTGGAAAAACCATATCCGAATTTTGAAAATGAATTTCGTTTCAGGCATAAAAACGGAAGTTATCGCTGGATACTCGCCAAAGCATCAATAATTTATGATAAACATGGAAAACCAATTCGCATGCTCGGTTCACATTTGGACATCACCGAGCGCAAGCAGGCGGAAGTAAAACTTAAAGAAAGCGAAGAAAGATATAGAAGTTTGGTTAATGCTGTAAATAGTGGTGTTGCAATCTATAAAGTAATGAATGAGGGTTTGTCTGGCAGTGATTATATCATTCAGGATTTTAATCAGTTTGCCTTGAAACATGAGATGCTGAATAAAGAGGAGGTTATAGGTAAGAGTCTGAAAGATATTCGACCCAATATTGATGAATATGGCTTGATTGATATTTTTAGGAAGGTGTGGGAAACTGGAGAATCAACTTATTTTCCCGCTAAAGTTTACATAGATGAAAAGTATTCTAACTATTATGAAAACAGGGTATTCAAACTTCCCAGTGGAGAAATCGTTGCTGTATATGATGACGTAACTGAACGTGAAAAAGCAGAATTAGCTTTAAAAGAGAGCGAAGAACGTTTTAATCTTGCCATGAATGCTTCCAATGATGGCCTGTTTGATTGGAATCTTCTTACCAATAAAATATATTACTCACCCGCCTGGAAAAAAATGATCGGTTATGAAGATCATGAAATTCCAAATGATTTCTCGGTTTGGGAAACAACAACTGCCCCGGAAGATGTAAAAAAATCATGGGAACTGCAGCAGAAACTCATTTTAAAGCAAATAGACCGCTTCATGATTGAATTTAAAATGAAACACAAAGACGGTCATTGGGTAGATATTCTTTCAAGGGCAAAAGCAATTTTTGACGAAAAAGGAAAAGCAATAAGAATTGTTGGTACGCACACCGATATTTCCGAACGCCGAAAGGCAGATGAAGAAATACGTAAAATCGGTAAGCATTATCAGGCTCTTATCGAAAAGGCGCCGGATGGCATTGTGCTGTTAAATGCAGAAGGCAGAATCAAATATGTTAGCCCGTCTGCTTTAAAAATGTTTGGGTATAATCTTTCGGAAATTATACCAGATGATCCCGCAGAATTTACACACCCCGATGATTTAATGATGGTTCTTTCTGAACTTGGTAAAGTAGTCGCAAATGCGGATTATATCCCAACTCTGATATATCGCTTTATGGATAAACAGAGTAACTGGCATTGGGTTGAAACGACATTCAGCAACCTTTTGGCTAATCCAAGCGTTGAATCAATAGTGTTAAATTTCCGCGATATCACCGAACGTAAACAGGCAGAGCAGCAGCAGCGAATAATGGCTGAAATGCTCGATATTGCCCCGGGTTCTATCACCGTACACGATACAAGCGGTCGATTTTTGTTTGCAAATAAAAAAACCTTCGAATTGCATGGTTATTCCAAGTCCGAATTTATGTCCCTTAATCTGCACGATCTTGATGTTCCGGAAAGTGAAGCCTTACTTAATGAGCGGTTCCGGAAGATTGCCGAAACTGGATATGCATCTTTCGAAGTAGCCCATTTCCATAAAGACGGACATATTATCCCCATGGAGGTTTTCGCAAAAAAAGTAGAATATGAGGGTCAGTCTGCCGTGCTGAGTATCGCCACTGATATTACTGAGCATATAAAAAATGAAGAGGATTTAAAGGTCAGCCTGACTAAATATCAGGTTCTTTTTGATCTATTCCCGGTTGGCATCACCATCACTGACTCGGGAGGAAATATAAAAGAGACAAATAAAATTGCAGAAAAGCTGCTTGGCATCTCCCGCGAAGAGCACGTGCGGCGGACAATAAGCGGCGGCGAATGGCGTATTATAAGACCAGACGGCTCATCAATGCCGGTTTCAGAATATGCCAGCGTTCGTGCAATTAAAGAGGGTTGTCCCGTACACAATATCGAGATGGGTATTGTGAAGGACAAAAATGCGATTACGTGGCTCAATGTATCAGCCGAACCTATTCCTCTTGAGGGATATGGGGTTGCAATTACTTATAACGACATTACTCATCAGAAACAGGTTGAGTGGGATTTAATTGAGGCTAAAAACAGGGCCGAGGAAAACGAAAAAAAATATCAAAGTATGTTCAATACTATGCAGGAAGGTGTTTATCTGCATGAGATTATTTACGATGATAATGGAAAACCTAATAATTACAGAATCATCGAAGCAAATTCCGTTTCTGAAAAATATCTGAACATAGAGAGAGAAAACGCTATCGGGAAATTAGCCACTGAACTTTTTGGAGTACAAACTGCGCCAAATCTTGATATTTATGCCAGGGTTGCCGAGACAGGCGAACCAGTTTTATTTGAGCAGTATTTTGAACCAATGAATAAGTATTTTTTTGTTTCTGTTTTTTCACCCAAAAGAGGGGAATTTGCCACAGCGTTTATGGACATCACAAGACAAAAAAATTATGAGAATGAAATACTGGCGGCGAAAGAAAAAGCTGAAGAAAGCGACAGGCTTAAGTCAGCATTCCTTGCCAATATGAGCCATGAGATCAGAACTCCGATGAATGGTATTCTGGGCTTTGCAGAATTACTTAAAGAACCCAATTTATCTGGTGATGAGCATAAAAAGTATATCCAGATAATTGAGAAGAGCGGGGCAAGAATGCTCAACACTATCAATGCGATAGTTGATATATCAAAAATTGAAGCCGGGCTTATGGAGGTAGATAAAGTAGAAGTAAATATTAATGAAATTATGAATTTCGTTTTTCATTTCTTTCAGTCCGAGGCTGACTCCAAAGGGATAGTGCTGCTATTAAGGAATAACTTGACGGCTGAGCAGGCAATAATTAAAACTGATAAAGAAAAACTGAATGCTATTCTCTTCAACCTTGTAAAAAATGCTATTAAATATACGAAAAAGGGGGTTATTCTATTCGGGTGTTCCATAAAACCACATAAGAATGAGAATGACCTTGTGGATAAAAATGAAGTGGAGTTTTTCGTAAAAGATACGGGCATCGGTATTCCGGCTGACAGGCAGAAAGCCGTTTTTGAGCGATTCATTCAGGCTGATGTTATTGATAAAAATGCTTATCAGGGTTCTGGTCTTGGATTATCAATTTCCAAGGCATACGTTGAAATGCTGGGAGGCAGAATCTGGCTTAAAAGTGTAGTGGGAACCGGAACAACTTTTTATTTTACAATCCCCGGCGGACCCCACCAGGAATATAGTGGGATTTCTGATCAAATCAGCAAGGAAAACTACGGCACAGATCCGAAAAACACTGATAAATTAAGTCTAAAGATACTGGTTGTTGAAGATCATGCACCCTCTGCATTATATATTTCTCAAATAATTAAAACTGTCAGTAAAGAAACTCTTTTGGCTGAAAGTGGAACCAAGGCTGTTGAACTCTGCCGCAATAATCCTGATTTAGATTTGGTTCTTATGGATATCAGAATGCCCGAAATGGATGGATATGAAGCAACACGTCAGATTCGTCTTTTCAACAAGGAAATATTGATCATTGTTCAGACTGCTCACGCATTAGCAGAATACAGAGATAAATCTCTGCGTGCGGGTGCAGATGCTCATATATCAAAACCTGTTAATAAAGATGAGCTTCTTAAATTGATTCGTTCACAAATTAGAAACAAAGAAGCGAAGGGTTAGAAAAAATGCTGTGTAGTCAAGCCTGAAGTAGTTTTATCAATGGGCGTTTACCCTTAAACTATAAATTAGAATTTGAAATACACTATTGGTTATATTTACGCCGCGTTTTAAAACACATAGGGCGGCTCTCGCCGCCCTATGTGGAAATGGTGTGGATCGCAATTTTATATTATCAATCACAACTTACCGTAATACCATTCTTTTGTGATCCGCCCTCGGATAACGCAGGTGAACCGTCTTGCGCCTCCGGATCAATAAAAAGCAACTGCAACAACTCTACGCATATTCTATCTGTCCGATAGAATCTTCCTGCAATTTCAGGAATTCACATCCTTGCTCTATATTAATACCTTCAATTATTATGCCGGGATTAAGTTGTTGTATTTATTGAAAATAGAAATTTGTGTCGTTGCAAAAACACAACATGGCGTTACATTTTTGCAACATTATTAATGGCGAGGTTTATATTTTCTGTGATTTGATTGCAAAATCTGAAACGGGGAGGTAAAAAAGAATCCTTTGTCATTATTTAATAAATCTTGTTAAAGCATTTTCTTAAAACAGGTTATACGATAAACTCAAAAGAGTTTTCGCGAAAATTCGCACGATTTGGTTGTCAATTTCATCTGATCAATCTTCTGAAAATGGACTTTTCAGCGCCAATGTTACAAAAATGAACACCCTATTCAGAGGAATCTTTTTTGATGCCCAGGCGCTGCATTCTCCTGTATAGATTTATGCGGTCAATTCCAAGCTCTTTTGCGCTATCGTTCATGTGCCACGAATTCGCGATAAGAATTTTTAAAATATACTCTTTTTCAAAAGTATCCCTTGCAATCGAAAGACTTTCAAATCTTTTGCTGAAATCGTGGTTATCCTGATTAACTTTGCTCAGGGAAAACAATACGTCCTCAAGTTCAACCCGTGCACTGTTATTAAACACAACGATATTTTCCACGACATTTCGCAATTCTCTGACGTTCCCGGGCCAGTGATAGCCTATAAGAACGGATGCCGCTCTGTTCGAAATACTTTTTATCTGTTTATTGTACTCATTGTTAAACCTGGCTATAAAATGATTGGCAAGCGGAATAATATCCTCCTCCCTGTCGCGGAGCGGCGGTATGTGAATTCTGAAAACATTTAACCTATGGAACAAATCCTCCCTGAACAGCCCCTGTTCCACCCTTAATCCCAATTCCTTATTGGTTGCCGAAATAACCTTAACATTAATTTTTCTTAGTTTGGTCTCTCCCAAAACCTCAATCTCATTCTCTTCAAGTACTCTTAAAAGTTTTGCCTGAAGCCTCTTATCAAGCTCGGCAATTTCATCTAAAAAAATTGTGCCTTCTTCAGCAGCCTCAAATTTTCCGGGTTTGTTTTTTACTGCACCCGTAAATGCACCTTTAACATATCCGAAAAGTTCGCTTTCAAGAAGTTCATTTGGAATTGCGGCACAGTTGATTTTTATGAATGGTTTTCCTCTCCTTGTACCAACGGAATGTAATGCTCTTGCTACAAGTTCTTTTCCTGTCCCGCTTTCTCCAGTTATAAGCACTTTAGAATTTCCCTTCGAAAATTTGCTTATGTCCTGGCAAACGCCCGCAAGAGCCTGGCTTTCACCAACCATCCGGTAAGTTTCTTCAATTTCACCAATCAGCCGTTCTTTTGTTTCAACCAGATCACGTTTAAGCATTGCATTTTTGATTATTGTTTTAAGTCGCTGAATATCGGGTGGTTTTTCAATAAAATCATATGCTCCGAATTTCATTGCCTCAACTGCTGTTTTTATGTTGCTTTGTCCGGAGATAACTATGACCGGTAAATATGGAGAATACTGAATAATATTTTTAAGTACTTCAATTCCGTCTATACCCGGCATCTTCATATCCAGAAGAATAATATCGAATTCCTTTTTGCTGATTATACTCAGAGTATCATTAGATACGCTTAATCCTTCAAAAGAGTATTCATCGTTCTCAAGAACTCTTTGCAGAGATTCCAGAAAAGTGCGGTCATCGTCAATCGCTAATATTTTCGTCTTTTTCATTTTTTTCTGGTTTTAATATTTCTGTGAGACAAAACTCAATAATTGTGCCCCCGCCATCAGGGGATACGATTTTAATATCGGAGCCGTGATCTTCAAGTATTTTCTTCGCAATTGCCAGCCCCATTCCGGTACCCTGCGGTTTTGTAGTCATATATGGATCAAATACCTGGTCACGAAGTTTTTCATCAATGCCCGCTCCGTTATCAACTATCTGAAAAAAGATAAGATCCCTGGGGCTTGAATCTTTACGGAACCAGCGAATTTTTATTTCCCCTGCTCCGCTCATCGCATCGATACTGTTTTCGATAAATACCTGAAATACATCTTCTAACTGGAAAGGATCGCACCAGACAAAAAGCCTTTCTTCACCTTCAATTATCACATTAATATTTTTCTCAAGATACGCTGAGAACCTCAGAAGAGCTGAATTGACAAGAAGGGACGGGGAAACCGCCTGAAGATTCGGTTCCTGTAAATTGGTCATTTTCAGGAATTTATTAATAAAACTTTTAATTCTGTTAATTTCCTGACGGGCAGTAAAAATATCTCTTTCATAATTTTTGAGACCTTTCGATTCGGCGTTTTGTTCAATAGAATCCAGATTAAGAAGAATTGATGAAAGAGGTGTTTTTATTTCATGGGCAACCTTCTGAATCGAATGTGTCAGCACTTTCTGTCTTTCTTCGAATATTAGTCTTGAGATGTCGCCCGCCCTGACAAATAGAGCTATTGGTGTTTTCCATGGCGCTGAAAATGGAACAACGCGGCATTTGAATTTTTGAATAACTCCATTTTTATTAATAGTAACTATGGTTTCAGCCGGTCTTCTTCTTTTCAGACTATAGCTGAGCATTTTGCTGAAATCCTGGTTTTCACTAAGGGGAAAGATATTCTTCTTTCCCATCAAGAATCCAGGTTCCAGTCCGAACATGTTTTTTGCAGTTCTGTTAGCGAAAAGCAGATTAAACTTAAGGTCAAAAATATATATTTGATCTGTCGCTCTGTTTGTAGAAATAATAAAGTATGAAATAATAGTATAAATCTTGACAATTAAAAATTTAGTGGTGAGCAAAATGAAAACATTTGATAAAAGCACGAAAATAAAAAATAAAGGCAAAAAGTAGTACCTTGGTTCATATTTAACCAAAACCTCTGATAACGAGTGATGACCGTTCTCGAGAATCTCTCTTGTTCCGTCATTTAATATCCGATAGCTTGGCAAATGTCCATTCAGGTACCTTGGCAAACCCCTTTGCTGTGAAGATATCAAATTCAGGTCGTGGTCATAAATAATGAGTTTTTCAGTGTTACTCAATAAAATTTCGCTGAATTCATCGTCATCCAGGTTCGTAAAGTAAATTGTTCCGTCTCTTATCTCAGGGATTAAAACATTAGTTTGCTCAAAATATTCATTAAAAAAGAATAATGTGTCCTGCGCCAATAGAACGATATCTGTTTCATCAGGCATAGGATTAGTTGCTAAATTTATAAAATTGTGTTCCGGGAATTGCTTTTCGAGGATCAGATCACCATTTGAATCGTACTTTCTTACCCTTTGACCATCTTCTTTTCTTGATAAAACAACAATATTTCCGTTTTTCAGTTTACCTGGAATCATGGATGAAAATTCACCGGGAATGCCCGTGTGTTTTAATATTTTCAGATCCTGATCCAATATAAAAAACCATGCGCTGAAATCATCAAATTGCGGTCTCGGATCAAGCCGCCAGGTATTGCCTGCCGCGAAAGTTCCAAGAACAATTTCTTCTTCGCCGTCTTTATTAAAATCGACAAAAAAGATGTTTTCGATTGCTGCACCAAACTGAAACTGGTTTAGTTTTTTTGTTTCGAGATTATAAGAATAGACGCCGCGGGGAAGAACGGCAAAACTGGTTTTTATTGAAAAATATAAAACCGGTTCACTTTTGTTATTTTGAATAATTCCAGGAATTGTGATCAGCATATCCCAGATTTTGTAAAATTTTTCTCCTTCCCTTACAAAAACAAGAGATTCCTGCAGGTAGTAATCTCTTTTTGTATGATCAATTATCGAAATGAAAAGAGAGTCGTCCCTGTGATAGAGAAGAATAATTTCTTTTGTTCCGTCCCTGTCCAGATCATAAAATTCGGCTTGCCTCAACCAGAAATTGTCCGCGGAGATAATGTATTGTTTTTCAAAAAACCCCTCTGGATTTTCAATCTTAAAAATAAATTTATCTTCAAAATTCAGGTCTCTGTATGAATTTATCAGTTTGGTGTCCTCGTCTGTGACTCCAAAATTCTGAAATTTCGTTTCATTCTGACCAGGAAAAAAATAACTTTTCGCGGAAACTTCAAATGAACTGAATAGATTAAAAAAATAGATAGTGATAACAACACCAAGAATGACCGATACTGTAACAAGAAGAATATTTACGTCTCTGTTTGTCCGTATTCTGATTTTTTTGCGTGTTTTGATCATTATTGAGAATTAACCACTATTTCATGGATTCATTCACTAACTTATGATTATTATCGGTATTATTCAATCCTGCCGCTTCAGTAAATTAAGTTATCCACTCATATGAATGAGATGTTAAACAGAAAATATATTTGGCTTCTTTATGTGCTGACTAAGATTCTCTAAATATTCTGTTAGTGTAAACATTATTCTTTTTTCAAATTCTTTGCAAATCTGGAACTGTAGAATAATACTAAGAATTAATCTTTGCTCAAATCGGCATAAAAAAGGGCGGCATAATGTTCGTTGCCGCCCCTCAAAAAAGGAGTTAATAGCTTTTCCAATTAGTTGAAAATCACTTTACCATCAGCATCTTTTTCACATCGCTGAAAACAGAACCGTCCGCGCCCTTTATTTCAATTGAATAAAAATAAACTCCGCTTGTCATAGTTGCAGCATTAAAGGTGGTCTTATGCCAGCCGGCATCCTTTTTTGCGTTTACCAATCCTGCGACTTCCCTGCCCAAAACATCATAAATCTTCAGACTCACTTCCCCGTCCACCTTTAGCTGGTAATTGATAATAGTCTCCGGGTTGAAGGGATTCGGATAATTCTGGGATAACGAATATTCCGATGGAATGATTGTTCCGCTAATATGAATCCTGTTCGCTGAAGCCTCGCTGATAACAAGTTCTTCTCCATGTTTAACAGCCGAACTGAGATCATTGCCCTTTGCAGAATACCGGATTAAAAATTCAGAGTTTTGCACAAGAATTGATATTGGGTAAGAAAGCCCCTGAAAATTGATATATTCACCTTCTTCAGAGATTACAGTTGCAAAAGTTCCATCCGCAAAACGAACGTCCTTAACTTCTGCAGGTGGTAGCGGCGGCAATTCATTAAATCCTTTTTGCTCCGAAAGGGCAAAGAGCCTGAATTCTGCGCCTGATGCGTCTCTGATAATAATTGATGCGCCGCCTGAATATGCATCCTTAGCCGATTGAGCCTTTGCGGAAGCGCTTAGAATCAGCCCGCCATTCTGTGATACTTTTAACCAGTAGCCTTTTCCGGGGGAGAGCACATCTGCCTGCACATATCCGTTTTCATATCCGAAAAATTGGCTTTGTATAATACCTGGGGGATCGGTAATAATGCCGGAAACCGGCGCCGGAAAATCATACGGACCGATAAGATTCCATCCGGCATTGACATTTATGTCGCCCGAAACAGCCGTTCCTGAAATGGATATTTCTTCTGCCTGTGCAAATTTCAGCCAGTAACCTTCGCCGTTGGCAAGATTTTCCGCCTGGTAATATCCATTATCGAAACCGAAGGCATTCGACAACGCCCCCGGGAATAAGGATGAAACAGCCATGTCCTCCGCAATAAGGGGAACCGAAAGAATATTCCATCCCTGAGAGACTGAAACGATTGCGGTTGAAGCTCCGGAAAATTCAATTTTCAAAGTATTCAGAGCGGTATTAGTAAGTATATAAGAATCTGTTGATTTCATATCCACATTAACAAACATCCCTCCGAATGGATCTTTTAACAGAAATGTGCCATCCGGCAAATCAGAGGGATCCCATGAAATCGTAAGGGGATATCCGCCAGCGCCGGGCTGCATTTTAATTTCCCAGGCAGCCTCCGTATTTTCGATATTCCTGTAATCAATCAAAGAAGGAAGCTGGGGTGTGGTTGGAAGTATAAAACGAATGTCAAAAACTCCTGTCGGCGGAACAGGCGGCAATTCAAGTTCACCCAACTGCGGATCGATGCCATCACTTGCATTGGGCAACTGTCCGAATTCAAGAGTTCCTGTTTTTACGCCGTTGTCGGCAATTGAAATTTCTGCCATCCAGCCGCTGGAAATTGCATTAAGACCGCCGGAGAAACAGATAAGTTTACCGGCTCTTGATCCTGCGAGCAGTTCCCAGCTTGCATTCCCATCGATTGACGGCATACAGTTAACTGCGCTTACCCTGTCACCTGCAAAAGTATAGGAATAGAAAACTTCCGATCCATTTCCGCTGATAAGGAAAACAACACCGTTCTGGTCGCCTGCTATTACATCATCAAGTCCGTCATTGTTCAGATCGGGAACAGAATAAACCCCATACTGATAATTCATTGGCCATGACCAGATTAATAGCCCTGTTTCTCCGCTTATGCAGGCAACTCCGCCGGAAAAAGCTGCCACAAGAATATCATCTGATCCATCGGCATTTACATCACGGATAAGATTAATCTGGATCATTCCTGCGCTGCTTCCGAAGAAATTAGTCCACATCGGCGCACCGGTTTCTCCGTCTATTCTGTGAACCCTTCCAAAATATTCAGCAACTATCACATCCGGTTTTTCACCCGCAACCGGATATTCCAATAGTTCTTTAGGTTCATAAGCAACTGAGTTGAATGTCCACAAAACTCCGGCATTCGTTCCATTGAGGGCTGCCGTTGTAAGATTAGTGCTGCCGTTATTGCCGTAACCTATCACAACATCAGGCTTTCCATTGCCTGAAATATCATCGATGGAAATAATAGCTTTTCCGAAGGAAGGATTCGGCCCCGGGAACGTATATGTCCAAATGATCTGGCCATTTGTAGAATTGAACAGGAACGCTTTTTTGTAACCGGTTCCTGTTTCATTACCATCCGCAATAGCAAGAACATCATTTTTTCCATCAAGATTAAAATCACGCTGAACATCAATGGCTGAAAAATCGCCGAGACTGTAATTAACATTATCACCAAATTCCCAGACTATTTGTCCGTTGGTTCCATCAAGGGCATAAACATGCTCATTTCCGCCACCGGTACCAATAACAACATCATTAAATCCATCGTTATTCAGGTCGGGATGCACCTGGATAGCGTCCTGAACTCCATATTCCCAGGTTGCGCCAATAGAACCGGCGTTTGAATTATTCATGTATGAATTAAATTTCCATAATATCTGCCCTGTTCCGCTGCTTGCTCCGTCAACACATAGGACGTAGTAATTATCTGTTGCAATCAGCACTTCGTTGATTCCATCTCCGGTTATATCGTTCATCCATTTTAATCCTTCAACCCTGAATTCATCGGCTGAAGTATTAGGATTATCCGGTACCTGCATTGTCCAGAATGTATGCCCATAACTATAATCCCCAAAATTTCCGAGACCGTTCAATGGTAGCCGGGTTTCAGGTGAATCGGGATCGGTGGATAAAATCACAAGTGTGTCAGAATACATTCCCGCCATAGTAGGATAAAACGCTACTGTCAGATAAGTTGTGTCGTTTTGTGGAATCAGGATCGGGAAATAGGCGTCCTCGATAACATATTCAGTTAAGTTATTATTTATCTGCCCTATGGTGATCGTCTGATCTCCTGAATTAATTATTCCGAAAGATTTTCTGGCAATACCTTCATATCCAACCCAAACCTGCCCGAACTCGAGTGATTCGTGGGTAAGCGAAATAGAAGGACCGCTTAATACGCCCTGTCCGTTCAATGAAACAAGCACATTTTGATGGAGCGGGTCATTTGAACTGACATTCATAGTACCGGAATAAAAGGAAAAGTCAGACGGAGCAAAATTGATGTTTACTTCGAAAGATTCTCCCGGTGGAATATTAATCGGCAGTTGAAGGGGATCGCTAAAATATGCCGGATTATTGAATGTAATATTATCAACAACCAGATCTGCACTGCCGTTGCTGTATATGGTAATTATACCGCTAGCTGTATCGCCGACGGCTGTATTTGGAAAAGTGAAAAAAGTCTGAGAGAGATTAATTGCAGGTGTCCCCTGACCACCGACATCAAATTTATAAATGCCTTTGTTGTTAGTTGGTCCCACAACAAGGTACAGATACTGCCCGTCATAAGCCATATCTTTCGGACTTGCTGTAACAGTCGAGTTATAAGGCGGAATAGGAAAAGACATCAGAGTATCACCGGTAGATGGATTGATTTTCCATATCCGCTCGGGATCGCCATCGTTGTCGTCCATAGCCAGCCACAAATTCGACCCGTCAAAAGCCAGTCCCTGCGGCTGTTTTCCCGGAGTGATCAATGTGTCGAGAAAATTTCCCGTTTCGGGATCAATTCTGACAATCCACGTCGGGTAAGAACTTGACCCTGTATAATAAACAGATATCCAAAGATCTCCCAAACCATGAGTCATTCCGCCGATATAATCCTCATATGGAGAAAGCAGTGTGTCCTGCGGAATTAGGTTGGGTCCGTAATTAACAATTTTATCTTTATTTGCTGTTGATGATCCAAAAATATAATTGTAGCCCCACATATTCATTCCATCCCACGCCAGCCCCCTTGTTTCGGTGGTAACAGCAGCCGCATAGGTTCCCAGAATATCGCCGTTTTGTGGATCAATTTTATAAAAGGTGGAACCTGACGATCCTGATGCCCAGAGATACGTTCCGTCAAACGTGAGCCCGTATGCATTACCCGGACAAGGAAGAACCTGAACAAGGCTTTGGGCACTGAAAATGCCGGCAGCCAAAAAAACGACCAAAAATGTAAATCTCTTCATGCTCACTCCTATGAAATAAAAATATAAATTGGAAAAAATCATTGTTAATTTCAAGTGGGTTGAAACGAGGTCAAACAAAGCCTTAATAAATCAGGGTAAAAATGTTAATCGATGAGAAAAAAGATCGGCGGCACGGGAATTATTTTATGTTTATTTCGCTAAATGATGATAACTGCCTTCGGGCGATGTTTTTTTTGATTTTTGCCGATGGTCAAATTAAGATCAAAATAAATTTTTCGCCTGTAAAAGTCTGATAATTATTGGCTGATTAATATTGGAAACTATCGTTATCAAAAATATTGGAGCCAGTTTTTTACGATATCCTCAAAACCTCTTTTTACAGGAATGCCTTTGTTTATGTCTTCATTGATAAGTTTTGGGTCTCCTGTTTTCAGATATTCGGTGAACCCCTGCTGATTTGCCCAATACCATATTCCCCAGTTTTCCAGATTCCATTCTTCAGAATAGGGATTGATTTCATAGTCAATATAATAAAGCTCCCGGCTAGTGATTAGAAAATTTGCCGGAAAATAGTCCAGATTAAATCCTTTTGTTTTTGCGTTCATTGAATAAAAGATCAAAGATTTAATAATATCATCAGTAACTTCACCATTTGAAATTACTTCAGGACCTGTCAACCCAGGAATATATTCTTTGATGAGGTAATTTTCCTCAATTGATGATTCAAGGAGGACAGGTACTTTTATCCCGATTTCTTCAAGTACATTATGTGAACGGACTTCATATTCCACCTTATTCCCGGAAAAGTTATAATAAGGATTTGGCTCATTATGCATAACTTTGAGTACAAATTCACCGGAACCAAACAAGATCAAAAAAGAATACCCGGACTTTCCTTTTCCGAGAAATTCAGACACTTCAAATCTTTCAGTTTTTGCGAGGATTTTCGGCGGGATTTTTTTTAAGTCGATTGATGCAGACATCATATCACAAGTTTATAGCCAATTCCATGAACTGTAATTATTATTCTGGGTTTTTCGTGGTCTTCTTCAATCTTCTGCCGGAGTCTTAAAATAAAATTATCGACTGTCCGGGTAGTCGGACTGGAGTCGTATCCCCATATTTCAGTCAGAAGCGAATCGCGGCTGACAGTTTTATTCCTGTTTTTCCAAAGATGATGCAGTATCTCAAATTCTTTATGCGAAAGCTGTGCTTCTTCAGTTCCATCCATAGCAGAATATGCCTGGAAATCGACAAGCAAATTGCCTATTTTAATTGGTTCGCCCTGCACACTGCCCTCACCCCCGCTTCTTCTCAATACTGCTTTTATCCTTGCGAGTAATTCTCTTAATGAGAATGGTTTTGTGATATAATCATCGGCTCCAAGTTCAAGTCCAAGCACTTTATCTATTTCATCGCCTTTCGCTGTCAGCAAAATAATTGGCGCATCCACACCTGATTCTCTTGACTTTTTGCAGACATCAAATCCTGACATCTGCGGCAGCATAACATCCAGCAGAATCAGATCGAACCTTGCTGAAAGAATTTTGGAAAGTCCCGATTTGCCGTCTTCGGCAAATTCAACCTCATATCCTTCAAATTCCAAATTATCTTTCAACCCCAGGCGCATGGAGGGTTCATCTTCAACAATCAGAATCCTTGCCATAATTATCTCCTAAAAAAGTTTTTTTTCTGCAGAAGGGAAAAGTAATCTGAATGTGCTGCCGGTTCCGGGTTTACTAATGACTTCAACTTTTCCTTTGTGTGCGTCCATAATATATTTAACCAAAGACAGCCCCAACCCTGTCCCTTTTGTATTATGAACAAGCGCACTCTCAACCCTGAAAAATTTATCAAATATTTTTTGAATATCAGCATCACTAAGACCAATTCCAGAGTCCGCTATTTCGGCAAAAACGTATTCATCTCTGAATCCTGTCGAAACCTTGATGCTTTTAACAGAGCGACAGTATTTCATTGCATTATCAAGAATATTAATAAACGCCTCTGTAAAAGCTTCTTTGTCCCCATCCATAATGAGGTTATGCGTAGTATGAAGATCAACTGAATAGTCGAAACCGTTGCTTGTCAGATGATAACTATAAGTATTCATCACTTCAGTAATTACCTCGTTAATATCGAAACGGGCAAACTGAAAGATTCTTTTACCGGCTTCCATTTTACTAAAACTAAGGATTTTATTGACTATTCTGCTGAGTCTGCCAGCCTCCCGGCTTATTATGCCATAGTATTCTTGTTTTTTTTCTTCGGTCCGCACTCTTCCCAGTTCGAGAGTTTCTGAAAACATACTTATCAAAGCAAGCGGGGTCCTAAGTTCATGGGAAACATTTGATACAAAGTCTGCTTTGAGCTGAGCCGTCTCTACTTCTCTCTTAATATTTCTGAATAGAAAAATTGCGGCAAGTATCATAAAAACATTTATCACACCAATCAATAATAAATTAATATAAGAACGCGCTTTTACTAAACTTTCAATAGTGGCATCGTTGAATGCAATGACGGAAGAGTATCCCGGAAGACTCCAGATTTCTTTTCTGATTTCAACATCACCTGCTTTCAATTCAACATTGCTGTAAATAATAGAACCTTCCTCATTTTCTATTCCTATAGAGAGCTTATCCCCAGCGATCTCCTGGAGTTTTGGCGAAAGTGAATTGCGGATAAAATCTTCAACCGGGAGGATCATAAAAAACAAATATTCTTTTTGCGGGTGCAGAAAAGTAAGAATAGTTTTCCCCTGAATAATTCCGAGCGGTTCGATTTTATTATATCCGCCTCGTCGGTATGTTTTAAGTCTGGTCAGTTTTTCTTTTGTTAAAATTCCGGCGGCATTATTTAAGATTGAAGAATCTGCCTCACCGAAAAGAATTTTTATCCTGGAATATCCGGTATCCATCACGGCTATTGTTCTTAATGATCTGTTCCCTGAAAACAATTGTGTGAAAGCATCGGTTTTATTTTCATTGGTGAGATCGACAGTCAATATTCTGCTCTGCCATGTGGTTAGAATATCAGTGCTATACTGTCCGGCTGAGTTTAATACGCTTTCAAGCTGGTTTTCAAAAATTCCCTTTATAACCTTCTCGCTTTCATTTAATGATTGGAACTGAATAAAGGTGTAAACGGAGAGCGGAATAAACACCAAAAGAATCAGGTAGATGAGAATTTTCTTAAGCGATGACTTCAATTTGATTATCAATTATTGGAAACATACAAAAATAGAAAAAACAGGAATTCTTTTCGTTTTTCAGAAACAACGATTCCTATGGCATTTGTAATTTCCCGGCATTAACTATATTGTCAACTGCACTTAAAGTGTTCGAAGGGCTGCTGACAAGCATTGCAATAATGAAGTGATTTGCAGGATGTTGATCCGAAAACGCTGGTCAGCCTTGTATCTGCAGAGTTACAGAACGGACAAAGAATTCCTGTGAACTGGTAATTCAGATCATGCGATTCGTCTGTATTCTGAGGTGGTGCAATTCCGTATTCTTCCAGTTTATGTTTCGCTTCATGAGTGAGCCAGTCGGTAGTCCAGGGCGGATAATACACAAGATTTACCTCACTTGCCTGATATCCACTTTCCTCTAATAATTTTACTATGTCATCTTCGATGGGCTTCATTGCCGGGCAGCCTGAATAAGTAGGTGTTATATTTACTTTGAGTTTGCCGTTGACAATATAGGCATCTCTGACAATTCCCATTTCAACGATATTCAGCACCGGGATTTCCGGATCGGGAATCTGCGAAAGCAGATTAAATATTTCTTTTCTGATCTCTATAGGTTCTTTTACCATTTTGCTCCTGGAAATGATCTCGCTGTTATTTGCATCTCGGCAAGCAGATGTCCTAAATATTCGGTGTGCATTCCATTTCTGCTGCCTGTGGAAAAATATCTGTCCTGACCAGGAATATCAATTCCTGCCTCTCTAAAAGCAGATGAAATCAAAATATACCAATTTTCTTTCAGTGATTCTGTGCCCGGAATCAAGTCCAGTGAAGCTAATCTGGCGCCTGTTTCGTCATACTCGAACATCTCATTCGTAAATTCCCATAATTCCTCGAGGGCTCTGATAATTCTCATATGGCTTTCTGGTGTTCCGTCTCCGAGTCTGATTAACCAGGAGCGGCTATGCCGAAAATGATACTTGATTTCCTTTAATGCTCTGCCGGATATGCCTGCAACATTTTCATCTGCAAACAAAAATAATTTTTCATAAAACAATATCCTGAGGGCATCAAAAAGAAATTGTCTGACAATCGTTTTTGCAAAATCTCCGTTTGGCTGTTCAAGCAATTGAAGATTTGTGAAGTCTCCGGCTTCACGAAAAAACGCAAGATCGTCTTCAGTTTTATTTGGATAACCGTATTCTGCTGCAAGTTTTAACCAGGAATTAGCCTGCCCGAGGCAATCGAGAGCTATATTCGCCAGAGCAATATCCTCCTCGAGTATGGGGGCATGGCCACACCACTCAGAAAGCCTGTGCCCGATTATCAACGCATCATCACCCATCCAAAGAGCGAGACGGGAAATCATATTCTTATCGGATTTCATATTATCAGACTCCACGCACTCCCTTTGGCACAGTATAAAATTTCGGATGACGATAGGCTTTGTCATCAGCCGGGTCAAAAAAAGGTCCGCTATCGGATGGAGAACTGGCTGTGATCATTCTTGCAGGAACCACCCAGATGCTTAACACTTTTCCCCTGCGCGCAAATAAATCGCGGGCGTTCTGAAGCGCCATTTCCGCATCCGATGCATGAACATTGCCTGCGTGTTCATGCGGTGCCCCTTGTCCTGGCTGAATAAAGACTTCCCAGGGTTCCCAGTTTTGATTTTTTTCTGTCATCAACTGCCTGCCATTTCATTCGGTTTCAATCTTTGCTTTTCTGCCCAGGCATCAGCGGCTGCACGAACCCACTGACCGTTTTTATCAGCGTTTCTCCTCGCTTCAATCCTTTGCCGGTTCATTGGTCCATACCCTTTGATCACCCGGAAAAATTCATCCCAGTCAATAGAGCCTGTTTCCCAGTTTCCGCTTTTTTCATTAAACCTGAGATCAGGATCCGGAATATTGAGGTTCACCGCTTTTGCCTGAGGGATTGTCAGATCAATAAACCTCTGCCGAAGTTCATCGTTACTGTATAGCTTAATTTTCCATCTCATAAGTTCTTCTGAGTTGGGAGACTGTCCGTCCGGGGGCCCGAACATCATAAGCGTAGGCCACCACCACCTGTTAACAGAATCCTGCGCCATTTTACGCTGTTCTTCAGTTCCCTGTGCGAGAGTTACAATGATTTCATATCCCTGTTTTTTATGAAAGTTTTCTTCTTTACATATTCTTAGGTTTGCCCTTGCGTATGGTCCATAGGAACATTTCGCAAGCATGGTTTGATTAACGATAGCTGCTCCGTCCACAAACCAGCCGATTATCCCGATATCTGCCCAGGTTAATGTCGGATAATTGAAAATACTGGAATATTTTGCGAGACCATCAAGCAGTTGATTTATAAGACTGTTTCTATCGGCGCCAAGCGTTTCGGCTGCGCTGTACAGATATAATCCGTGACCAGCTTCGTCCTGAACTTTTGCCAGCAGGGATATCTTGCGCCTTAGGTTTGGTGCCCGGGTAATCCAGTTTCCCTCAGGAAGCATCCCGATAACTTCTGAATGCGCATGCTGGGAAATCATACGAATTAATTGCTTCCGGTACCTCTCAGGCATCCAGTCCTTTGGTTCAATCAATTCGCCATTTAGGATACGCGCTTCAAATTCGCGCAATTTAGTCTGATCGTCCATAATTCCTTTCAAGCGGTAATTGCTTAATAATACAATATATCTTTTTTCAAAGGGATAAACAAATACAAGATGAGGCGGCTTTCAAATGAATATTTGGGGCTGTCATTTCAATCATAGAAAACTTTATGATGTGGCGGTAAAATAAATTTGTCAGGTCGAATCGTTTTATGAAGCCACAATGATCAGAAAATTGCTTTCTTCAGGGATTTTTCAATAGCAATTTTAAATGCCGACAGATTGACCGGTTTTGTGAAAACAAAATCCACTCCGGACTCTCTGTAGTCTTCAGTAAGTGTTCGCGTGAGATCGCTGCTGAGTATTATTACCGGGGGCTTATAACGAAAATCCGATTCCATTATTTTTTTCACAAACTCAAGCCCATTCATCACCGGCATCCCGTGATCTGAAATTATTATTGCGGGCGTGGCGGTTTGCAGATATTCAAGCGCTTCGAGTCCGTTTGTGCTTTCAGTAATATGATATTTCGGCATTATGCTGCGGAGCAGTTTGGAATAAAGAATTCTATCTGTGCGGGAATCATCAACAATATGAATTTCGGCAGAGGAAACTGCAATTGTAAAAAGAAATTTTGATCCGCTTCCGAATTTGCTTTCCACCCAAATCTCACCGCCATGTATATTTACTATCTCTGTAACGAGTGAAAGTCCGAGTCCGGTGCCTTTTTCTCCCGAAGTGCCTTCAAGAGTAAATTTTGAATCGATTTTGAAGAGTTTTCCTTTGTCCTCATCTTTGATTCCAACACCATTATCTTCAATCACAAACTCATATTCACGTCCTTCAACACGCGGATATGCGTTTATTCTAACATAGCCGCCCTCATTCGTAAATTTCAGGGCATTTGAAATCAAATTATTAAAAACCTGTAATAATAAATTTTCATCAGCATGAACAAATACTTCTTTATTGATCCCCGAAACCAGCTCAATATTTTTTCTCAGCGCATTGCCCCTGAGCATATTGATAGATCGGGTTATTACTTCCCTGGCATCTATTCTTTGCGGTTCAAATTTAATCCTGCCTGTTTGCAGCCTTGTCCATTCGAGCAGACTATTTACAAGAGAAAGCATACTATTTGCTGAATCCCGGATATAGCCGATATATTCAACTTTTTTCTCCTCGGGAACGGGCTTTTTCCCCAAGAGAACATCCGTAAATCCAATAATTGAGCTGAACGGTGTTCTGAGATCGTGTGAAATTATCGAAATGAATCTGTCTTTGGTGTCATTTAGCTTTTTTAGATCTTCGGTCTTTTGAGTTAGTGCATCTTCACTTCTCTTTATCGATGATATGTCAGAAAACAGCCCAAATATTTTTGTGACTTTTCCATCAACATCTCTGACCACATTTATCTTATTTTCGACCCAGATCGAATTACCCTCCTTATCAATAATCTGATATTCCAGCCTGCCGGAATAGTTGTCGCGATTACCATAAAATCTCCGGGTTTTATTAATGATCTCTTCGGTGAAGTCCGGGTGGATAATCTGAATCCAAAGCTTTTCCCTGTTAATAAATTCCTTCGAGTCGTATCCCGTAATTTTTTGGATTGCCGGAGAATAGAATGTTGGCTGGAGTCTTTTTCCAATGCGCTCGTAAGTCCAGATACAGACATTAATATTTTCTGTGATACTCCTGTAACGCTCTTCTGAGTCGGCTAAGGCTTTTCTTGCAGTCTGCTCCTGGGTAACGTCCCGGAGTATTGAGACTGTCAGAACATCATCTTCGGAAAGAAATGAGTTCATTGATCTTTCAATTACAATTCGTTTTCCATCTGTCCTCGTTAAAAGAAATCTTGTGCGCTCTTTAAAGCCGGCGTTTTTACGGGATAATACATCATCCCGGATCAAACTTTTTTCTGTACCCAACAATTTATTTATCTGCTGACCCAGCGCCTGGTTTTGCCGTGTGAATCCGAAAATCTGAAGAAATGCATCATTGACAAGAACAATTTCGCCCCCGTTATCGACAGCTATACCATCATATGAAGTGAGAAATATAGTTTCTGTCAATCTCAGGTCTTTTTCCGCCTCTTTTTGGAGCGTTATATCAGTCAGTACAACGACAAAATACTTTACCTCACCGCTTTCATCTTTTACGGAGGAAAAATCCGACTGAAGTATCAGCAAATCACCTTTATTGTTAATCAAAGGAAGTTCAACATTTTTGATATTCCTGAGCGCAAGATTCAGCATCTCCTGATAATTGCTGTATGTAGAACCGCGTGAAATGAGTTCAGAAAACTTTCTGCCTCTTAGACTTCTATCATGTTCAAAACTATTTTCAAAATTGGGATTTGCGTAGGTAATGATAAGTTCCTTATCAATAGTGCATATATAATCGCTTGTATTTGTAATAATTTCGCGGAATCGCTTTTCCGCTTCTTTGAGCCGCTTTTCTGCTTTTGTCCGATGGGTATTATCAGTAATTAACAGCATTATTTTTTCTTTTGCCGAGAAAAAATAACTAAATCTCAGAATTAGATAGTGGACATGCGAGCCTTTCAATACGAGTTGAAATTCACTTTCCCAGATTCCTTTCGCTTTTATTTCGTCTCTCAGTTTGAAAAAATATCTCGGATTAATAGGGGTAATAAAATTGCCGATAAATTTACCGACTGCTTCATTTGTGCCGATGCCGAATAATTTCGAAGCATTTACATTCCATCCGGTTATAATCCCCTTAAAATCGAGTGAAACAGCAGCATCAACAACCGCATTTGTCAGCTCATAATACTCTTTGTAGTGCTCAATTTCTTTGCTGCGTTCTATTTCTTTTATCTTTTTTTCAGTGATCTCAGTAAAAAGACATAACACGTAAACAATAGCGCCTTTCGAATCCTTATGAGCAATAAATTTTGTTTCGAAAAGAAGATCTCCTGAATTAAGCGGAAATAAGAGATCAGCAACGGCACTCTCCTTTTTCATTTTCAATAGTGAAAAAACTCTTCTGATCTCAATTGCGGCGGGACCCGGAAAAAATTCGGCAAGCGCTGCCACGTTTTCACCTGAAAGAATTTTCATCTTCTGGAGAAAATCGTTTTGGGGGATATAAATTACATTTCCCTCGGGATCGGTAATAAGGAAAAAGTCGAATAATTTGTCAAGGAGTTGTTTGAGTTCCGGTGATCTGTAAAATATTCCCGGCTGAAATGACTTTGGCATCACAAGGTCATCAATCAGGAGAATTCCGCCATTGAATTTTGCTTCTCTGATAATTGGAATCAGCCTTAAAGAAAGTCTTAGTTCGTCATCGGTAATTGTTTTAAAACTCCGGATGATTTTTTCGAAGGGTTCGCCCTCCTGTAAAGTGTCAGATATTTCTCTGAAATCATCTTCTTTAAAAACCGGTAATGACTTAAGTTTTTTTCCTGTGATCTTTGAAATATCGAGGATGCCTGAAAGGTCGAGATTATATATTTGCTCGTTAAAACCGAGTATCTCAAACTGGGGATTAAAGTAAATAATACCAATTGGTATGTGACGAAGTAAAAATTCCGGAGACAATTCTTCAGGTAATGATATTGGCGTATCAGGCTGTAGCATTTTCAGAGGTTATCTCCACACTGACATTATGATAAAATTTGCAATAAATAAATATCGTTAACAATTTGAAAAATCACGAATTTATTTCTTTACAAAATAAAATATCCGCTCCCGGGAAAATGGGAGCGGATATAAAAATAAGGTTAGATGAAGATCAGCCCCGGTATGTGGGACCTGAGTTTTTGATTTTATCGCTGACTCCTGTTTCAAATTCCTTAAAATTATTATGGAACATCATCGCAAGTTTTTTTGCGGCTTCGTCATATTTTTCCTTGTCCTTCCATGTGTTCCGGGGATTAAGTATTTCGGCTGGAATACCCTTAATACTGACCGGCACACTTAGACCAAAGATCGGATCTTCGGTTGTCTCAACGTTATCAAGTTCTCCGCTTAGAGCAGCGTTTAGCATTGCTCTTGTGTATTTGATCTTCATTCTGCTGCCTTCGCCGTAAGGTCCGCCTGTCCAGCCGGTATTTATCAGCCAGCATGAAGAACCGTGCTTCTCTATCTTCTCACCCAGCAGAGATGCATATACGGATGGATGCAGCGCCATGAACGGAGCTCCAAAACATGTGCTGAAAGTTGCTTTGGGCTCGGTAACGCCTTTCTCTGTTCCTGCAACTTTTGCCGTATAACCTGAAATGAAATGATACATCGCCTGTTCTTTAGTAAGTTTTGCAATAGGAGGAAGCACTCCAAAAGCATCGGCTGTAAGCATCACAATATTTGTGGGGTGTCCGCCGATACCCCCTGTCTGAATATTATTGATGTGCGTAAGAGGATACCCTGCCCTTGTGTTCTCTGTGAGACTGTCATCGTCAAGATTAAGATGGCGGGATTTTTCATCCATAGCAACGTTTTCAAGTATTGTCCCGAATTTTCGTGTGGTTTCGAAAATCTCCGGTTCTGCTTCCTGAGAGAGTCTAATAACCTTTGCGTAACAGCCGCCCTCATAATTGAAAATACCTTTATCTGACCAGCCGTGTTCATCATCTCCGATAAGTTTCCTCCCAGGATCAGCCGAAAGGGTTGTTTTTCCTGTTCCGGAAAGACCGAAAAGAACGGCTACATCATTATTCTTTCCAATGTTTGCCGAGCAGTGCATTGACATTACGCCCCTGAGCGGCATGAGGTAATTCATAATCGTGAATATCGATTTTTTAATTTCTCCGGCATAGCTGGTTCCGCCAATAAGAACAAGTTTACGAGCAAAATTCACAACAATAAAAACATTGGAATTTGTCCCGTCTGTTTCGGGATCGGCTTGAAGAGATGGCATATCAATTACAGTAAATTCAGGATAATGCGATTTTAACTCCTCATCGGTAGCCTGCACAAACAGGTTCCTCGAAAAAAGATTATGCCAGGCATACTCGGTGATTATCCTGATCGGCAATCTGAATTCGGGATCAGTCCCGGCAAAACAATCCTGAATGTAAAGGTCTTTGTTCTGGATATATGCCATCATCTTGGCATATATTCTATAAAACTGTTTATCATCCATTGGTCTGTTTACCTTTCCCCACCATATATTGCTTTCGCTGGATGGTTCCTGAACAATAAATTTATCGTTCGGACTTCTGCCGGTATGGTGTCCGGTTCTTACAACAAGCGGACCAAGGTGCGATATCTCACCTTCACGTCTTCTGACCGCCCTTTCATACAAAGCGGCAGTTGAAAGGTTATAATAAACATCATTTATGTTTTTAATGCCGATTTCATTGAGTTGTTTCAGCACTTCGTCTTTGGTTTTCATATTTGTCTCCTTTTATCGTTCGTTTTCATTATACAAATGTAAAGATTCCGGCAGAATCCAAAAAAAGATTTTTTTGTTAAACCCGTTTTGTTCTATTTTCTTGTCCTGCAGTTGTTCGGTAGATTTTACTTAATTTAATAAAATCTATTAATTATATTTTCCAGGTATCAAGATGTTCCGTCTTTTAGCCGCTTTTTTTATTCCGCTGGCACTATTTGGTCAGTTCTGGCAGCCTGTTGACACATTGTTTAATCCTTCCGGAATTACACTTAAAAGTTTCTCTGCGCCATTTTTTTATGATGTTGATCTGGACGGAGCCCAGGATATATTCATTGGGAATCTTTCAGAATATACTGATTTTTATTTCGGCATCAAAGGAACTACCCCACCGGTTTATCAAAAAAATGATTCCATTCTGTCATCGGTTTATTCCGGCGGGACTCAGTTCACCAACTCTGATTATCCTTTTATGGCTGATCTTAGCGGAGACGGCTTACCAGACCTCCTTATAGGCGGTTATAATGGCGTTAAATATTATGTGAACCGGGGAGATTCGACAAACCCTTTCTGGGCTCCGGATTCAACTGTGTTTCAGAATGTTAATGCTGTTATCGGAACTGACGCCAAGCCGGTACTTGTTGATATTGATAATGACGGCGATCTCGATCTTTATTGCGGTATTGGTGAATCTCTTTTTGGCGGACCAGAACCGGGTATTACAATGGCTTTCAGAAATATTGGTTCCGCCAGAGAACCGAATTTTGAACAGGACAATACTCTTGTAACCGGAATCGCTGATGTCGGTCGAAATTCTTATCCGGCATTTGCTGATCTTAATGCAAATGGAACAATTGATCTGCTGATAGGAAGGGACTTGCAGACTTTTGTCTATTATACGAATACCGGAACTCCGGAAAGTCCGGTATGGACGAACAATTCTTCATTTTTTTCATTTACGGAAAGCAGCACTTATTGGAAAAATCCTGTTTTTGTCGATATTGACAATGACTTTGATCTTGATCTTGTTTATGGCACTTCAAATGGTAATATTTATTTCTACCAGAACAAAGGAACTCCCCAGACTGCACAGTTTCAGTATAATTCTTCATACTTTTTTATTGTAAAAAATACCAACTCCGGCGCATCTGTTTCGTTCGCAGATTTTGACGGGGATGGCGATAAAGATTTCATAAGCGGAAATGCACTTGGTGATTATGTGTATTTCAAGAATTACGGCAATAATTCTAAACCTTATTTCAGAAGAGCGACTGCCGCCTTTACAAATATCAGACAGGAGAGCAGCTATTCAAAACCAGTATTCTATGATGTTGATAAGGATGGTGATTATGATATTGTTTCAGGTGCATTAAATGGTAAAATTTACACTTACGTAAACAATGGAACATCTTTTACAAGAAATGATTCATATTTCGGATTCGTGGACGTTTCATGGAGCAGCGTACCATCTTTTGCCGATATTGATGGGGATGGCGATGATGACCTTCTTGTCTCAGGTGAAAGTTCTGCTGATTATTCGCTGTTTATTAATGACGGGAGCAATAATTATTCACTTGATAATTCCCTCCTTTCAGGAATAACTTTTCCGAATTATTCTTCCTCGGTATTCGCTGATATCGATAACGATGCCGATTATGATCTTGTTACAGGCAGAATTTCCGGCTCCATCAATCTTTGGGAAAATATCGGAACCCCTTCATCTCCGCAATGGACACAAAACACAGAAATATTCGCGGGTATCGAAGTTGATCAGAATGCTTTTCCTGCCATTACTGATCTGGATGGTGATACCAGAAAGGATATGGTCATTGGAGAATATAACGGCAATTTTTCTTACTATGTGAATCTTTTTTCTGCAACAAATATAGATGATAAATATTCCTCCTCACCGGGTTGGTTTGATCTTTCCCAGAATTACCCGAATCCGTTTAATCCGGAAACAACGATTGAATATACACTGAAGAAGAGGGAACATGTAAATCTGAAAGTATATGACCTGCTGGGGTGTGAGATTGCATCTCTTATTAATGAGGTGCAGGAAGCAGGAAGCTGCCATGTTCGTTTTTTTGCGAAAAATTTACCCGCCGGCGTATATTTTTACACGCTCCGTACGGGGGATTTCTCTCAAACAAAAAAAATGTGTCTTTTAAAGTGATGGCGATTTCTTACCGCAGAGACGCAGCGACGCAAAGGAAGTAAATAATTGCTTATTTTCTTTGCGTCCCTGACTGCGAGAGCATTTTTCCTCCGGATTTATTTTACCAGATTCATTTTAATTCTTTCCGAATAACCGCCCGACCGCATTTCCAGGATATAAATCCCGCTGGCTAAGTCGGAAGCGTTAAAATCGACCGAAAACGCGCCTACGTTTTTCCACCCGCTGATCAGTGTTTTCATTTCCCGTCCCAGTATATCATATACTTTAATCGATACATTGCCAGCAGACGGTAGCGAAAAATTGATTCTGGTATTGGGGTTAAAGGGATTGGGATAATTCTGACTCAAAGAATAGATTCCCGGCTTTTCCGGATTTTGCTTTAAGGAAGTTAGTACATTTACAGGAACTGACGTTACTGTATAAATGGGATTGCTGGTCCCTCCGTTAACGCCGACTGTGACAATGTAATAATAATAATTCTCGTCCGGGCTGGCATTTTCATCATCAAACGCATAGATTCCCGGCTCTGTTTCGAAAATCATTTTAAAAACACTGTCTGCACGGTCAGCTCTGCGATAAATTCTGTAGTATTCTGAAGAGTTGCCGGAGGCTGAAACCCATGTAAGATTTATAGCCGGATTTTTTGATAAAATTCTGAATTCTGCCGGCGGGAAGGGTGGTTCGGAAATATTGTAGCCTGAAGAATAATTAGAAAGCGCATTTGCCCAGGTTTTCATCAGAGAGTCTTTTCCGGTGAGTACAGCAGTGTTTTTAGCTATACGGTCAATCGTGCCCTCTTTGTATTCCCTGCCGATTCTAAGACATTCGCTCCGGCTCAGACCTGCAGCACCTTCCGCAATTACAATCGTAATATCTTCTCCGGGGACAAGATTATAAGGACCATATCCAGTAGCTGCCGAGAAGCCGCCGCTCGATCCGAGACTTGCATCGTTCGCTGCATTGGCAAAATCCCCGGACGGCTCCACTGCCCATGCATGTCGCGGACTTCTGTGTCCCCGGGTCATTTCAGTATATTCTGAGACCATTTTAGGGATATTGTACGGATCATTATTTACTGTAATTGGAGAATCGCTATCAAGATAAGAAGTTGTGGCTGGCTGGCCCGGGTCATCAGCAGTAATTGATGCAGATTGGTCGGCATGTAAAGTAAGTGTCCCGATAAACTGTGCGGCGCCCAACCTTCCGACGGTATCTCCGGGTAAATTATATGGTAATGCCGGCTGCCAGATCGGCGCGCCAATATTGTCATATGTATTGAACTGCGAATATCTGCCATGCCAGGCAAACTGAGTCCTGAAATTTTCTCCTGCCGGATCTGGCAATACCCCGTCACCTCTTCCGTCTATCATCGTGTTGATTCCCCAGCCGGTTGCATTTCCGATAACATATCGTGAATCTCTGTTAATTGCGTATCTGTTAAGGAAATATATCATTACTCCATTCAGTGTGTTACCCGGCAACTCAATTATTCCATCTCCGTTTGTATTTCCGGTATTTGTAAACTTATACTCCGTAATTATGTAATTATCATGTTCTAAACTGGAAAATTGCATAATTTTTCTTTCCATGGTCAGACCAAGCTGTGTATTTACCTCATTAAGGATCATTCGTTCCGGTAATAAATTTGCGTCCATCGAATCGTATTCTGCGGGATATAGAGATGAGGACACGCCGTTAACCACTATTGATGGCGGCGTAAATTTATTTATAACTTCAAATTTTACTGGGAAAAATTCGTTTTCCCCTTTTACTCTCGGGCCGCAGTGTACGACCTTATTCGGATAAAAATTTCCGCTCTCGTCTGTGAAATCAGCGGCTCCCAGCCAGAGTCCTTTAGATGCCTGCATATCCTGGTTTTTATATAATGCAGAGTACCTGGCACCGGACTGCTGGTTTGGCTCGATTCCCTCTTCTACTTCCATACCCATTGAAGAATACCAGTTGACAAAAGAACCTGCATTCATCCAGACATTTCTCAATTGGGGCGAAAAAACGAATGTACCTCCCTTTAATTCTGCTGCATTGCGTTCATCATCAACAATATAAAATGAAAAATCTACTCTGTCCCCGGGATTATTATTAATAAGAGTTGTGCCAAATTTATTATCGCCCGCAAGGCTGTCAAGGTGAAGTCCATCGTCATACATATTAACGTCAGAAAGCGGTATGTTGTTGCGGGTTAGTGCGACGTTTATATATCTTACTCCCTGCTCGTCGCCGGCATATGCAGCAAGATGAAAAATGGAGCCGATTTTTTGCGGCACAAAATAATAAATAGTTGCCGGTGGAGATGTGTCTTCTGTGGTCGATATTTTGGCAGCCCAAATATTATTTAATCCTGTCCATCTATTGCTTGTAAAAATCAGATATGGATAACCATCCCAGGTTGTTACTGAAATATTTCTATCATTATTTACAAAATATGTGAGTTGAGTTTCCTCGGACCAGTTTAATCCATCATCAATGCTTTTGATATAATTAATATCATCCTGAAGAATATTAAAATCGGCGGGTTTTCTAACCTGGTAAAATAAATATGAGTTCCCTGAGTCATCCCGAATTGCTCTCGGTCTTTCAACAAAGAACGGAGACGATAAAATTGTTTCCGATGGTAACCAGGTGCTCCCTCCGTCTGAACTTTTCTTTTGGTAAATCACATTAATGTTGGTACTGTAAACAGAAAGGTTCAGGGTATCTGTAGCAAGGAGCGCCATATGAGGACTCCCGATATTCTTACTTTTCCATGTTGCCCCATTATCGGAGCTGTAAAAAAAATAGTTTCCATAAGAAGAGATATAGATCCTCCCCTCTGGTGATTTAGTAAAAACCGGATTTTGAATGTAAACTGTTCCAATGATGTTTGCCGGCTCTGACCAGCTATCGCCGCCGTCATCCGAATAAATTATTTTAGTCGGACTTGATCCTCCAACATTGATCAAAGAATAACTTAGAATTATTCTGCCATCGTTTGCCGAAATACCGGAGAAGCTAAGAAACCCGGTATTTGAATTTTTCTGAACAATCCCCACGACCCTGCGGGAAGACCAGATTATTCCGCCGTCACTGCTTGAATGTGTATAAATGGTATCATTAGTGGTAGATGACGAATAAAAAACCATCAGGACGCTGTCACCCGCTGAGATAACGGCTGGAATTGACATTATCTCAATATTTTTTGAAAATGGCAGCTGGAATGGTTTCGAATAATCTGTCGGATATCCCGCATATTGTGCAAAGCCCATAAAAGGTGTCAGCAAAAACAGAACAAGAGAATTAATAAACAGTTTCATTTCGATCTCCGTGAATTCTTGTTTAACTTTGTAGGAGCATAAATCAGATGCTCCTTAAATAAAATCCTTATTGTTGGGAAGTTTTAACTATTCAATACTCCTTGAATAGCTTTTCTCAATATCTTCCCGATGAAACATATTATATGAACAAAAAGGAATTATTTTTCCGTTTGGGGCAGAATAATTAATAAAACAGCGTTCAACTTTTTCACAGTCATAATTATTCAGATCGGAGCCATGATCAAAACCAACAAGCAGAACGCTTTGTTCATGGAACCTGAGAGCAGCTTCAACTGAGCCGCGCATTAGCATATTATAGAGCAACACAATAATCTTTGGGGTGAATTTAAGTGAGGATTTTTTAATAAGTTTTGGGAGAGTTTTTAACACTTTTAAAAACATCTTTGTCTTAGAGCGGGGGTCAAACTCAGAGATCATCTGTGCGAGTTTTTCGAGGTCAATAACTCTGTTCAGCGGGATAAGCTCATTATTGCTTTTTATGATATAAGAAAGTGTAAAGCAAAGCGGATGCACGCTGCATTCAACAACATTTTCGGCATCATGAGATTTTCTTAAATGATCGAGAAAATTATTTATTATAACTGTTGGAAGAAAATCTGTTTTGTCTATCGCACCATTAAAACTTCGGCCAAGTTCATTTATTCCGTCGGCAGAAGTTATCCTCGTTTTTAGTAATTCCTCGCTATCAACTCTACCCATAAGCGCAATTGGCTGAAATAATACACCACGCACAGATTTGATATTGTCTGCGGCAAATTTAACGATATCTCCGACCTGATGATCATTAACTCCCTTTGCAAGTGTAGGCACAAGAACCACAGTAGGAAAACGGCTTGATTTATGAATATTCTCAATTGCCTTTAATTTCATCGGCAGGAGATTTTCACCCCTGAGTTTAATAAATGGCTCCGGAGTTACCCCATCAAACTGCAAGTAAATGATATCAACATGGGCTTCATCGAGTTTTCTGTGATAATCCGGCTCTTCGGCAAGTCTTTTGCCGTTGGTGGCAACAATGATGTGCGAAAATCCTTTTTTGTGCGCCATCCGGCAGATATCAGGAAAATCTTCCCTGATTGTGGGCTCACCGCCGCTAAAAAGAACAACGGGACAGGGAGGAATCATGTTTCTGAGATTGTCCATCATCTCCGATAGTTCATCAATTGTGGGTTCGTATAATGCCCTTGATGAATTACACTGTGCAAAACACACGGGACAGGTAAGATTACACTCATTTGTAATGTCAATTATACCGATAATGGGACTGCTTTTATGCTTCTCACAAATTCCGCAGTCATATGCGCAATTGCCGTGATATTTTGTAATCGGATTTGAAACTCCTTTTCCAGAGTAAAAGCTTTTCATTAAACGTTTATAAAGTTCTGCATCGCCATAATAAAGATCAGTAAATTCACCGTGTTCCTTACAGGCTTTATGCATAAATATTTTTTCGTCTTTTTCGTACAATGTAGCAGAGATGGGCTTTTTACAGACCGGGCAGACAGATCGGGTTGTTCTGAGTTTGTTCATTATTGGAATAGTTTTTCATTAATAAAATAGCTTTAAAATATAGTTATATTCCAAAAAAATATTTGTCCGAAAGAAAAATTAAAATGATCCGGGATTATCAAGTCGTTGTTAAACTTAAGCTTATGATCATTAAAAACTGCAGGATTTATCGTTTTACGTTGTTATTCAAACGACTCCCTGTTTCTGTCAGTCCAATAGCCCCACAAAACGAAAAGCCACATGGAAAGAGTAACATATGCAATTGGCTCTTCCGAGGTCGGTGGAGGGCCAAATACATTCATCAGGTAGGAAATAAGCAGAAAAGAAACAAGGGAATACAAGGTGAAGCCGCCTTTATTATTTTTTTTGCGAGTGGTTTTTAAATAAATCCATACTCCGGCAATAAAGATTCCGGTTTCCAGACACAATGTGGCAAGAACGCTGTTCCAGAGTCCAAGTCCGGCTTTTGTTTCGCTCCAGGGAAATATTGGAAGGTCCGGGCGGTGCGTTAGCAGATCGAGAATCCAGTGGCTGATCACAAGAGAGCCTGTCACAATTGCTCCCCGTAAATTCTTTTTCAACAAATAATACACCCCGCCAAATAATATTCCCCAAATCAGGACGCTAAAAAAACTGTGTGAAAATGGATAGTGTATAAAATTGAGGGGAGTAAACGCGGTGTTTCCAGGATCAATTTTTACTTTTTCTATTCCGAGTATCAAAAAAACAGGCCATAGCAGATCGATAAACTGGGACGCTGCTATCAGGGTACCGAGAGAAACGCATTTGTCAATTTTTTTAGCTGCAAATGCGGCGCCAAAGTGTCCGATAAACATAACTTTTCCCATTAAAGATTATTTTAAGAAAAAGAAAACTATATTTTAAATATATTAATAATCGGACAAGCTGTCATATTAAGTTTTGATTTCCGGGAGAAAAAAAAGAGCCGGCTCAATGTCCGGCTCATCTCATCAATAATTATATCTGACTTTTATACTCATTTTTTCTTCAGAATCTTTTTTGACGGGTATTTTAAAGCGGATTGTAAATGCATCGATTTTCTCATATGGAAACGATGATGATAATATTTCCCAATTTAAACCAAGATGCTTTTCATAAATGATCTCTACGTCCTCAGTCTTGCGGTTCTTAAATGTCGCTTCAAATGTTTGTTCATTAACACTATTGGTGATCCTTTTATTATCGGTCATCACTTCTTTTGCACGAATATCGAATGCTTCACCTATGCGGAGTTTTATTCTTTCGTTCTTCGGTGTATGATCAATTCTATCCTCACCTACAAATTCAACTGATTCTCCATCGGACTTATTTACCTGAACTTTCCCCTTTGGCATCGGAATGCCGAGCCCGTTTTTTTCGTTATTATCAAAACTGATGATCACTTCGATATTATCAAAATCATCGTGCTGCCCTCCGTATCCATAACGGCTATCGAAGTAATACATCTTGTTAACATTGATATTTTTTGTTTCAAAAAGCTGAATCTGTTTTGTTTCATTGTTGGCAAGCGTTGAGTTCCGCTGAAGTTTATAGATATGATATTCAAAAAACTCCTTCTCCTCAAACTGCGGCGCGGCAACAGCATCATATAGAACTTGTGTTTTCATTCTGGGGGAATAGTTTGTTTCCTCAATCTGATTAACATCACCTGCAACTAACTTAACGGAAGCGTCGCGGTAAGTCGCGCCTGAATTGTTTGTGATATTTACCCATGCAGTAAGATCCATACTGGTATCATTCTCATTTAAAAGGGCAACATACCTTGCTTCCCATGTCAGCCCTTTCGTCTGATAAGTGATCTCGGTATTCTGGCGCCCTTCTTTTTCGGATTCAACAAGCCAGACCAGGGTGGGTTTTGTAATAAGACCTTCGGGCAGTTCTCCCACCGATATCTGGAATTTATTAAGATTCGGAAACATTAAAAGTCCGCCCTCTTTTTTTTGCAACACAAACTGTCCGCCGTATGGGGAAAGAAGCTTACCTTCTATCAGCTCTCCGTTCTCACCGATCATCTGAATGTCTTTTCCAATGTATCTCTTTAGAATTTTTTCCAAACTCACGAGATCATACTGGTAGTTTTGCTCAAGAACCCTGCCCTCAAGATCTATCAGCACACTTGAAGGATCGATTTGCTGAGCAACATCTGAAATCTCGATTTTGGATCTGCCCTTTTTAACATCAATGTTACGGAAATCCCGGACTACCCCAAGATCGGAGTTGTAGATTGTGACTGAAACTGATTTCTGATTTACTTCCTGCGCTTTCATATTAAAAACTCCAAAAAGTATAATGACCATTAGGAATGTAATAAAATTTTTCGCTTTCATTTTGACTCCGTTTGTGTACTATTCTTAAACATCCGGAGTACTAAAAAGTTCTTGCTTATTTCCGCCTGAGCAGATCATTTAATGCATCATTAATATTACTGTAGCTGAAAACAAAGCCATGTTTCAGCAGCATTCCGGGTAAAACCTTTGCCCCTTCCAGGACTATACTCGCTGCTTCCCCCATCATGATCCTTATCACAATTCCAGGGACTCTAAAAAATGCCGGTCTTCTTAAAGCTTTTCCCAAAGCTGCAGCGAAATCATCCATTCTGACCGGTTCTGGTGCAGTGGCATTATACATGCCTTTATAGCCGTCTCTTTCCACTGCATCTGTAAAAATTTTTACTAAATCATTTATATGTATCCACGAGATCCACTGCTTACCTGAGCCGATCGGGCCGCCTGCAAAAAGTTTGAATGGAACCAGCATTTTTGCGAGCGCTCCGCCTTTCGAATCAAGCACTACGCCAATCCGAAGAAAAACAACTCTGACCCCGGCATTTGAAAATGGATTTGCAGCATCCTCCCATTGTTTTGTAACATCTGCAAGAAAGCCTTGTCCCTGTGGAGTGTATTCCTGGGCGGTAAGATTAATATTTCCACCATAAAACCCTATCGCGGAAGCCCCTATAAAAACTTCAGGCGGGGTATTAATTCCCAGAAAACAGCGGCTAAGTTCCTTGACTGTATTCAATCGGCTGTTGAGTATTATCTGTTTAAATTTGTTTGTCCATCTGCCCCCCGCCACATTTTCGCCGGCAAGATTAATTATCGTGGTAATATTTAGTCCGGATACGTATTTTTTATCAGAAAGATTTTCCCAGGTTAAAACATTAACTTCTTTTGGAAATATTTTTTCGGCTCTCTCTTTGGATCTGGAAAGAACATAAACAGTGTGTCGGCGTCTAATTAGTTCATCAGTTAGCCGGGAACCAATTAGTCCTGTTGCCCCGGTTATTAATATGTTTTTAGTCATTTTATCAATTTTTGATATTATTATTATTGCAAAATACAGGGTTGTTATGAATAAACATTTAATCACGTTGATTATCTTTTTAACCACATTAATGACGGCAAGGTTCTCTTCGGCTCAGGATATTTTTGTCAGGGGAAAAATCACAGATAAGATTACCGGTGAACCATTGAGTTTTGCAAACGTCCGTGTAATGGAATCCAATATGGGCACATCTGCAAACCAGGATGGTGTTTTTGAGCTTTTACTCAGAAACGGAAACCACAGGCTTGTTGTATCATATCTTGGCTACCTTTCAGACACGCTCTTAGTCACACCAGGCAAACCAGCCCATTTCGAAATAGCGCTTGCCCCCGTTAGTCTTCAGCTCCCCGAGGTAACAATTGTTCCGGGGATAAATCCGGCAATAAGAATAATTCAGGAAGCAATTAAAGCCAAAGCCGGCAGAAACGAAAGGATATCTTCTTATTCTTTTACTGCATACACTAAAGGTCTGATTAGAACCACCACGGATATCAGTGCAAGAGATAACAGTGTTTCTATTGGTGTTGGTGAAGATGACACGCTAAAAATCACCGGTCTTCTGGAGAATATCTCTAAGGGATATTTTCAGGCACCGAATAAGTACAGAGAAGAAATCATTGCCCAAAAGCAGAGCGCAAATGTTCCCTCAAGCATAAACAGACTTACCGGAAACCGGATCATTCAGAGCTTTTACAATGACGACATTGAGTTTCTCGGAAGACGGCTGCCCGGACCTATCGACACAGAAGCCCTTGATTATTACGATTATCTTCTCAGGGACAGCCTGTTTCAGGATAACCTGAAAGTTTATCTTATAGAATTCGAAACCCGGGATAAAAGTGACCCGGGGTTTTATGGTTCGGTTTATATAGCCGATGGCAAATACGATATGCTGAAGGTTGATGCCCGGCTTAATTCGGCGGCAAATACTGCGGGGATTTTTGAAGAAGTGCGTGTATTTCAGCAGTACCTGCCTTATGAAGATGGGATTTATATGCCTATCGATTACCGGCTGTTCGTTCAAATCAATTTTTTGGGTTTAGTTAAAGCCGGCTTTGAGATCGGATCGATTATGTCGGAATATGATATAAATCTTGTATATAAGGATGATTTTTTCGGTCGAAACATACAGAAGGTTGTTTCTGGTGCAGCGTTTAAGGATTCTCTCTTCTGGAAATCCGCCCAGAAAATTCCCTATACAGCCGAAGAAATTTCCGCATATACCCGAATTGACAGCCTCGAGTCGATACCGGTATCTTTCTGGGACCGTTTTTCGATTCTTTCCGGCAGAATTAACTTTTCCGATGATTTTGCTTCTGACGGACTGATAACAATATATGAATTTAACAGAATGCGCGGGCATCAGCTTTCACCCGGATTTTATTATGACGACTCGGACGGAAAAAGACTCTCCCTGAACGGTCAGATTAATTATGGCTTTGCAGATAAAAGACTGCTGCAGAATTTCGGCGGCTCTTATCTTTCAGGTGATTACAGAACTACAAAAACCTCATTTTCATATCGAAACGACCAGGAAGTTATTTTTGGTGAAAGTGATAACTATAATGCCTTTACATCAACTGTCACGAGTCTTTTTGGTAAATATGATTTCAGAAGTTATTTTTATAGAAAAGCGATTGATGCTGATATAAAATTCGAGTTTGCAGAAATATTTAACATCCGGATCGGTTATACAAACACTACCGACAATCCCGGCGGAATCAATTCTGATTATTCTTTTTTCGCAAAGGACAAAACTTACCCTGTTAACCTTCCTGCCGACAGATATTCCGGAAATATTTTTCGTGCCGGTGTGACCCTTGACTATAGGAATTATATTGAAGACGGATTTTTCCGCCGACGCGTTTCAGGTTCTTCAGGTTATGATATATGGGGTGTTGATTTCGAATTTGCAAATAATTCGATTATGAAAAGTGATCGGGATTTTAGCAAAATTTCCCTTTCGCTTGATGGCAGAAAAAATGGATTCCGCTCACACGTTATCAATTACAGGGTTAGTAGTAATTTTTCAACCGGCAGCCTTCCTGTCCAAACGTATTTTTCTTTGCCCGGAAACATCAATGGTTTAGGCAAATCGGAATCTTTCCGCACTCTTAAATTCGGGGAAGTTTTTGGCGATAAAACCTCAACCCTCTTTTTAGAATATAATTTTAATGATGACTTTTTCAGAATGCTTTCGGTCCCTCTGCTGAAGGATGCAAACCTTTTTGTCACATTTTATCTTTCTTCAGCTTTAACGAGTATAAGAGATGAAAACTTATCGTCCCTGACGTTTGTTCCTTCAGAAATGTTCGAAAAACCATTTTATGAATCCGGTTTTTCGATTGCTCATCCATTGTTTCCCCTTGTATTCGAATTTACCTGGAAACTCAATTACAGGAACGGAAATAATTTCACCTTCGGAATTAACAGTTTTGCTTTTTAACTTTCATGTTATGCAAATAACTTAAATTTGCTTTATGGAAAAAATACTTTTACCGGGCCTTGATAAACAGCTCGGGTTTACTTTAAAAAATATTGAGACTGCCGGGAAAAAAATCCTTGTTGCGGGTGAATCTGCTGAATATCTTGCTCATAAATTAGCTATGAGTTCTGGTCATCAGGTATCTCACATAGTAAGCGATCACGATGCATTGTTAAGCGCCAAGCTTAAACGACCCGATGGGTCTGATGTTAATTTGAAGCTAATGGCATTTGACGCTACTGATTTTAAGGATAAGACTTTCGATATCATATATTCTCAGGGTATCCTCTCTTCTGCTGAGCAGAAATCGATAATAAAGGAGTTTAGAAGAATTCTTGTCGGCGGCGGGATCGTTGTAACCGGCGAATTTATTAAAAAAACACCTGAAACACCTGTGTTCATAGCAGATCTTTTCAGCGCCAATGGTTTGAAGCTGAGAAGCGAAGAGGAACTATTGACATTTTATACTGAAAGAAATTTTTCTCTGCTGCAGAAGATTGATCTTTCCTCCACCCTAACTCCATATTATAAAGAAGTAAATGATCTGCTTAAGTCAAGTACAAAAACTCTGTCATCCTCTGAAAAGAGCTTTCACAAAAAAGTAATACATAAGATTTCTCACGAATGTAATATTTTCCTGAAAATGGATGGCTTAAAACATGTCGGTTTTCATTCGTACATATTCAGGCTGGATCAATGAAAAAAGGCGAAATAATTACACTGAATATTACCGGATATGCTTTCGAGGGGAAAGGAATCGGCAGAATAACAGATGGCGGCCAGGAGGGTGCAGGGCTTGTATGTTTTGTATCTGGTACGTATCCCGGAGATATCGCTGAAGTCAGGATAACGAAGAAAAAGAGTAATCACCTCGAAGCGAAATTAATCAAGCTTCTTTCTTATTCACAAGACAGGGTTGAGCCGAAATGCCGGCATTTTGGAGTTTGCGGAGGATGTAAAAACCAGGCTCTCGCGTATCAGAAACAGCTTGAATATAAACATCAGCAGTCTCTTGATCATTTTGAAAGAATCGCAGGACTGAGGGACTTTTTTGCTGAGGATATTCTTGGTGCAGATCCAATATATGAGTACCGCAATAAGATGGAATATTCTTTTGGGCGCAGAAAATGGCTTAGCGAGAGCGAGTTGGATCTAATAGAGAACCGGAATTCTACAGATGAGTTTGCCCTCGGACTTCATGCCCCCGGAATGTTTGACAAGATTATAGATCTGCGGGAATGTCATTTGCAGAAAGATAATGGATACCGGCTACTCAATACTACCCGTGATTTTTTTATGAGCCGGGGTATTTCGATATATTCGACAAGATCACATGACGGATTTCTCAGAAACCTTGTCGTCCGGAATTCCTTTGATACCGGTGAGTGGATGATCAATATAGTTACAGGATATGATAACCCCGAACTTATTAATGAATATGGTGAATATATCCACAAATCATTTCCTTTTGTAACAACCCTCGTCAATAATGTTAATCTGAAAAAAGCACAGGTTGCCACCGGAGATTTTGAAAAAGTGATTTTTGGAAACGGCTATATTACTGACAAAATCGGTGGGTATTCGTTCAGAATCAGTCCGAATTCTTTTTTCCAGACAAATACAAAGCAGGCGGAGAAACTTTACTCCATTGCGAGGGATTTTGCTTTTCTTTCCGGCAGCGAAATAATGTATGACCTTTATTGCGGCGCAGGCACAATCGCAATTTTTATGTCGGGATTGGTCAAACATGTATATGGTTTTGAATATGTTGAGTCCGCCGTCAGCGACGCCGGAGAAAACAGCAGCTTTAACGATGCCGCGAACACAACATTTTTCAGTGCAAACCTTGAAAGCTCATTGATGCCACTTATAAAGGATAATGCTCTTCCGATGCCTGATGTACTTATAACGGATCCTCCAAGAAACGGTATGCACAACAACACGGTACAGGATATTATTGAATTGTCTCCTAAAAAAATTGTTTACATAAGCTGTAATCCGGCAACCCAGGCAAGAGATGTAAAATTACTTACCGCCGGGGGCTATTCGCTCGTAAAAGTTAAGCCTGTTGATATGTTTCCGCATACATTCCATATTGAGGCTGTAGCTTTACTTATCAAAAACAATCAACTATAACGAAAGAATTATGGAAGTTTTACCAGATAAAGTGCCTGCAATTCAATATCCCGCCGAGTGGGAATTCCGCATAATTTGTGATAATGTGGAAAAAACAGTTTCTGCAATCACTGAAGTTATGGAGAAAAGAGAATATGATCTTCAGGCTTCCAATATCAGCAAAAAAGGAAATTACTTCGGCCTGGTATTAAGAGTTATGGTTATCGATGAAACTCAGCGTAACAGCGATTACGAAAAGTTGAAAGGATATCCATCGATACGATATGTTCTGTAAAATTTATAGGTTATAATAATCACACATCTACCGGCAGCTTCACAAAAAATGTGCTTCCTTTTCCGGGCGCACTTTCAACCAGAATATCACCTCTGAATTTTTTAACTATTCCGTAACTGACCGATAACCCAAGACCAGTGCCTTTTCCAACCTCCTTTGTAGTAAAGAACGGGTCGAAAATATTCCGGATAACTGATTCATCCATACCGCATCCATCATCATTTATTTCGATTATTATATAATCCTGCACAACATAAGTGCTTACTCTGATAGTGCCATTTCCCTCAATTGCGTCCAATGCGTTAAGCAGTATATTAACCAGAACCTGCAAAAGCTGATCTGGAACAATATTAATTTGCGGCAATTCCGGATAAAAGTCATTTATGAATTGTACTTTTTTTACTCTTTTGTCGTATTTAACAATACCCAAAGCTGTTTTAACCACATCCATAATTTTTGTCAGTTGCAGTTCATGACTTGGGGGTCGGGAAAAATCCACCAATTCTCTAACAATTCTGCTTATCCTGTCAATATTTTCCTTGATTGTTGATAGCTGTTCGCGGGTAAACTCTTCATTCGATTTTCTCTGAAGTATCTGGACAAGCGACGAGATTGACGCCAGCGGGTTTCCTATCTCGTGTGCAACTCCTGCGGCTAATTTACCAATAACAGCAAGTTTTTCGGATTGATCTACCTGCTGCTGTAATTTCTTTACCTCTGAATGATCTTTAATAATAATTGACCTACCGACGTATTCTCCATCGTTACTGGGGAGTTTTGTAACCGTAAGATTTACTGAGATAAGTCTGCCGTCCTTCGTTTTTCTCTCTGTTTCATTCAGAGATAAACTCCCGACAGATTTAACAGATTCAATTATGTTATAAAGTTCTCCCGAGTATTTTTCACCATCGGGGAGCAGGAGACCCGAATGTTTTCCAATAACTTCTTCTTCCTTGTAGCCGAAAATTTTTTCCGCACCCTTATTCCATGAAATAAATTTTTCTTTTTCATCAACCTCCATTATAGCTGAGTCAGAAGATGAAAGAATATTTTTCAGGTATTGCTGGCTTACAAGCAGTTTTGATTCAATCCTGTCCCTGTCAGTCTTCATTTCTTTCAGCTTGGTCTCCTGATAAAGCATACCGAAGCGGGCGTAAAGTTGTTCGATAACTTCATCGAGGAAACGGAGCAGAATTATTGCATCGAAATCATAAGATTTATCATTTTCTATAATATTAATTATTGAAAACCTGCCCTGACTGAACAAATTGCTGATTTCAAGAAGGTTCAGGTCATTTTTTGTAAATAATGAGTAAATATCGATTAGATATTGATCTGCAACTGAATAATCCGCTGTTTCGATAATTTCCATTATCGTGTTAAGTGTGTTTTCAACGAATGTAGTTGTCTGGGCGCTGTTGAGTTTAGATTGGTAGCCTTGATTAATTTTTTCCGACCATATCTGAATGATCAGATAAAAATGCTGTTTGAGTAATTCTAAAAGAAGTTTTTTCATAAGTTAGAAGTTTTCAGAAAACAAATATAAAATCTTTAAGGATTACACGCCCGATATTAATTTGCTTTCTGTTGTTTCACAATCTAATATTCTTGGTGTGCAAAGTGATTTTTTCTGGGGAACGCCTTAAATAAATACAGTCTCCCCGAAGTGAATATTGTTGAGGCGGAATATCAAAAAATCTGATCAAAGAGACTCTCGTGCAATATCAGATCAGAAAAAATAGGGGATTTATTTATCTGACCAGAAATACCCTCGCAATATCAATCAACAGCGACGGGTGATTTAAAAGAGCGGTCTTAAAAAGATTTCCAATCGTGCGTTTCTCATATTCGATCTTACTGAATGAATGTGCAATTGCATTAAATTTTTCATCCGTAAAGTAATAAATACCGTTTTTAATGCGATCAAAGATTTCATGACGTTTACCGAGCCTTTCGTTCCAGGCTTTGTCGTAAGTAAGTAAGTGTTTTTCATCTCCCGCCAAAATGCTCTCGGCAGCAATTCTGCCGCCAATTGATCCTCCAATCATACCACTGGCTATTCCGCCGCCCGAAAGCGGGTTAACTTGCCTGGCTGCATCCCCGACAATAATAATACCCGGTGCTGAGATTTTCTCAAGGGTGGTAACAGATGGAACACCGCCGGCGATACTTGTCAATACCGCTGATTCGGGATATTTTTTCTCCATAAAATCGTTAAGAAAGGATATTGCCGGACGTTTTTTACCAACTTTCCCGCTCACACCAAGCCCGATGTTTGCTGCACCATTGGATTTAGGAAATATCCAGAAATAACCCTGGGGTGCAAATTTCTCACCAAAATAAAAATAGCATGTGTCCCGATCACGGTCAGTAATATTTGCCACTGTCATCTGGACGCAGCACTCCATGTCACGGAAATCTGTGTAAGTTTTAATCCCTGCCCAGCGTCCCACTCTCGATTCAACCCCATCGGCGGCAATTACAACTTTGCACAGGATTTCTTTCTGTTCTCCGCGGAATTCATATTTTACTCCGCATACCCTACCTGAGTCAATTATTAGCCCATTTACATAGGCACGAGTAAGAATTTCGGCGCCTTTATCTGCGGCTTTTTTTGCGAGTTCATAATCAAATATCCTGCGTTCCAAAATGTATCCCTTTTCTTCAAGAGGGATAACCACTTCTGTCCCGTCCGGGGCAATGAAAGCAAATTTTGATATTGTTGAAGAAATAAATGCCGGATCAGGATCAATAAATTCTGCAACCCCGGCGTGGGAAATCGCTTCGCCGCATCTGACAGGATAACCTATATCACGGTCCTTTTCCAGGATCAGCACAGACATTCCCCGCTCTGCAGCGAATCGGGCAGCAACCGTCCCAGCCGGACCACCGCCTACTACCACTATATCATAATAGTTTTTCATTCTTGGCTTTCTTATACTTTTCTATATCGAATTTTATTACTTCAATTGGGCAAGCCCAGATGCATTTCGAACAGTTCGTACATAAACTTTCAATAATGCTGATCTCAGCTTCTTTCAGTTCAATTGCATCTTCAGGACAAACACCCACACAGCAGCCGCAAAAATCGCATTTATCAGGTAGTATTTCAATCAGAAGCACCGGCAATCCTTTTCTTTCAGTTTAATATTTTTACTATTCACAGTGTTAATAAGTATGTGAATAACGTATGTCTAATTTGTGAATTATGGCAGGTTATCAACACAGTGTTAATAAGTGATTCAAAGTTAACAATTTTTTCTGTACCGGATAAGTAGTCAAAACGTATCTAAATTCAGAAGACTAATATATTTACCGACTTATCAACTTATCAACATCATTATTACTATTATTGTTTCTTATTCTATTTAAAGAATATATAAAATAAATAAAGCAGCAGTTAAAATGTGAATAACTTAATTGCAAGCAATTTGCATCTGGGGAATATTAGCATTATTTTTGGCTATGGAAAAATTTCTTGACAAACTAAAACAATCAGGATTTAAACTGACACGACAGCGTACTGAGATAATCGAAGTACTTCACTCAGCAAGATATCCAATGACAGTTCGTGATATTCATAACGTGTGCAATTATACTGATTTTGCTTCTGTTTACAGAAATATTGAGCTTTTTAACAAAGCTGGTCTTGTCAGGAAAGTATTTACCGGTAACAGAATAGCAGGTTATGAACTTCAGTATGATTCCCATAAACATAAGATTATCTGTTTAAAATGCGGAAAAATAAAAGAGATCTCAATTTGTTGTGTAGGTCAGGTTCAGGCTGAAACCGGTTTTAATATTTCCGAACATATTATTGAATTTAAGGGGATTTGTCCTGAATGCGCAGACTGATATTTCTTATGGTTATTTTAGTTACTATCTCTTCATGCTCGAAAAGCGAAAACAACTCCGGGGTTCCCGAAAAACCTATTATTCTCACATCTATCATCCCATTAAAGGATATTGTGCTGAATATCACGGGTACTGATTTCGAGGTAGAAGCTCTTATTCCTGCAGGGTCGTCTCATGAAACATATGAGCCGGAGGTGCAGGTCGTGAAGAAAATGGCAAAAGCGAAAGCCCTTATCCTGACCGGAACCGATCTGCTTTTTGAGAAAACCATCTCCGGATGGGATAAATCACCGGATATACGTACAATTACTCTTGAAAAAGGAATCGAAATATTCGAACACAATCCTCATATCTGGCTCGGAATTGAAGAAGTTAAAAAGATGAGTATGAATCTCGCAGAGAGTTTGTCATCACTTTTTCCTGAAAAAGCAAATGATTTTATGAAGAGGCAAAAAGCCTTTGCTGAAAAACTTGATTCTGCTGAAATAATTGTTTCTGAAAATTTATATCTCCTGAAAGAACAATATATTGTAACTTATCATCCGGCATGGAAATATCTCCTTTCCAGATATGGTATCCGGGAAATATCTATTGAAAGCCATGGAAAGGAACCAAATGCTGGTGAAATGCTTAAAACAATTTCCCGGATCAGAGAAAGCGGAGTTAAAAAAATATTTGTTGAGCCACAGTTTGATAACAGCGTTGTTAATACGATTCGTAATGAATTAAAAATTGATATTGTTATGGTTAACCCATTACCTGAAAATATTATTGCAAACTTTATTGAAGTGAGTAAAAAATTTGCCACAGCAAAATAGAGAAATAGTAAATGCTGTTAGTCTTAAAAATCTGACAGTGAAGTTTGGAAATCAGACGATTCTTAATACGATAAATCTGGACCTCGCCGAGAAAGAATTTTTAGGAATAATTGGTCCGAACGGCGGAGGAAAGACTACTTTCCTTAAGACAATAATGGGCTTTATTACACCCTCTGCAGGATCGGTGAGTATCTTTGGAAAAACCCCAAAGGATTCAGGAGGGACTATAGGGTACGTTCCTCAGTATTCAACCTTCGAAAGCCATTTTCCAGTGAATGTTACAGATGTAATAAAAATGGGTACATATACAAGTAAAGTATCGAAGGTAATTATTGATTCGCTGATTGATGATATACTTAAAAAAACAAGGCTTTCACATCTTGCAAAAAGACAGGTCTCGGAACTTTCAGGAGGGGAAAAACAAAGAGTTCTTATTTCAAGAGCTCTTGCAGTTCAGCCCAAAATTCTAATACTTGATGAGCCGACTGCAAGCATTGATTATGAATCAAATATAAATTTTTTTGAAATTCTTAAAGAGCTCAATAAAGATATAACGATACTGCTTGTTTCGCATGATATCGGAGTAATTTCAAGATATGTAAAAAAAATTGCCTGTCTTAACCGGGAACTCCATTATCATGATTCAAAGGAAATATCACAGGAAACTCTCGAAGCTGTTTATAAATGTCCGGTGGATCTGATCGCTCATGGTGTTCCGCACAGGGTTTTGGAGACTCATTAATTATGTTATCAGAATTATTTAATAATCAGTTTTTTATCAATTCTTTGTATGCTGCGTTTCTTTCAAGTATAGCCATTGGTATTGTTGGCACATTCGTATATCTAAGGCGAATTACGTTTATCAGCGGAGGGATTGCCCATTCCTCCTATGGTGGAATAGGTATGAGTTATTATTATGGATTCCACCCTATGATCGGGGCATTGGGTTTTGCACTTCTTACAGCAATATTTATATCATCACTTCGGCGGAAAAAAAGGAAAAATGAAGATATGCTTATTAGTATTGCCTGGGCTTTGGGAATGTCCATAGGAGTGTTGTTCATAAATTTTACTCCGGGTTATGTTCCGAACCTGATGGGATATTTATTCGGCAATATTATTACGGTGCCCACATCTGAAATTTATTTTATTCTCGGTGCTGATGTAGTAATAATAATACTTGTTTCCATGTTTTATAAACAATTTAAGGCAGTAACTTTTGATGAGGAATTTGCAGCATCAATGGGTATTAAAACGGGACTTATCGATATGCTGCTGCTTTGTCTTATCGCCTTATCCACAATTATCCTTATCAAAATTGTCGGTATCGTATTACTAATAGCTCTTTTTTCAATCCCACAGGCAATAAGCCTGAAACTAAGCAAAAGTTTCTCATCAATGATGTTCTTTTCAGCGCTTTTCGGGCTTGCTTTTATTCTCATTGGGTTATTTAGCTCTTATTATTTAAATTTGGCGTCTGGTTCACTAACAATTTTAATCGCTTCTCTCTGTTATCTTGCTAGCGAATACTTCATTAAGGAATAAGTATCAACTCATGGGATTAGTGTGATCAACTGGAATATCAGCCCTGAAATATTTTCGATAGGATTTATAACTGTCAGATGGTATGGTATATTATTTGCGGCAGGTTTCCTTGCCGGATATCAGATAATGACAAAAATCTTCAGGTGGGAATCAAAAAATCCGGAAGATGTTAACGACCTTTTATGGTTTGTGATAATAGGTACAGTTGTTGGAGCACGGCTCGGACATTGTCTTTTTTACAATCCGGAATACTATCTCACAAATCCGCTTGAGATAATCAAAGTATGGAATGGCGGTCTCGCAAGCCATGGCGCAGCAATCGGTATATTATCGGCAGTCTGGTATTATTCAAAGAAGAAAAAGAATCAATCGTATCTTTGGGTAATGGATAGAGTTGTTATTACAGCTGCTCTTGGTGGAGCTCTTATTAGGCTGGGAAATCTCTTTAATTCCGAAATAATAGGGACTCCGACTGATTTGCCATGGGGCTTCGTTTTCGAAAGAGTGGATGATGTTGTCAGACATCCGGCTCAGCTATATGAATCAATTGCTTATTTTATAGTTTTTGGAATAATTTATAAATTATACCTTACCAAAAAGGAACGGACACCACAAGGTACAATATTTGGATTATTTCTTATACTCGTTTTTTCATTCCGGTTCTTCGTTGAATTTATCAAAGAAAACCAGACATATTTTGAGGAAGGTTTACTTCTTAATATGGGACAGTTGCTTAGCATTCCTCTCGTGTTATTAGGTTTTTATTTATTATTTAGAAAAAATATATCAACAAATCAGAAAGGCACAAATTAGTGTTAAGAGTAATTATTTTATTGACAATTATTTCTTCAAATATATATTTCCCGCAGTCAGAATACTACCCACTTAAAGATTCGCTCAGATTTCAGGGAGAAAAACATCTTCGTAACATAAAACAACTTACATTTGGCGGTAATAATGCCGAAGCTTACTGGTCATTTGATAACAAACAACTAATTTTTCAAAGTGACTGGTCAGCGATTAACGGCCAGGGTTGTGATCAGATTTTTCGCATGAATGCAGATGGAAGCCCCTTGGCAGGCGGAAGTCGATATGAATTAATGTCAACCGGAACTGGGCGGACAACATGTAGTTATTTTCTTGCGGATGGAAAAATTGTATATGCTTCCACACATGAGGCAAACCATAAGTGTCCTGAAACCGTGATGTTCAAAGAAGGTCGTTATGTTTGGCCGATTTATACAGGATATGATATTTTTGTTTATGACCCTGTCTCCAGGGTAACTGAGTCTCTTATTACAAACGAAGGCTATGATGCAGAGGCAACGGTTTCACCGGATGGTAAATATATGGTTTTCACTTCTACTCGTTCAGGTGACCTTGAGTTGTACAGATATGAATTTTCAACAGGTGAAATTCTGCAATTGACCGATACACCCGGCTATGATGGCGGAGCATTTTTCTCTCCGGATTCAAGATCGATTGTCTGGCGTGCAAGCAGACCCACTGGGGAAGAGGCGGAATCGTATATGCGTCTTCTTAGTGATAATCTTGTTGAGCCAAAGGCACTCAATATTTATATTTCCGATATTGATGGCGGGAACGTGCGGCAGGTTACTAATCTTGGCGGAGCAAACTGGGCGCCCTTTTTTCACCCAGACGGTGAGAAAATACTTTTTTCTTCCAATCATCATTCCTTAGCCCAGGGCGGCAGGATTTTCGACATATTTATGATAAATCCTGACGGGACCGGACTTGAGCAAATTACAAATTCAGGTACATTTGATGCTTTCCCGATGTTTTCTTTTGATGGAAAAAGATTAGTTTTCGCTTCAAACCGAAATGCTTCCCGAACCCCCACGCGCGATACAAACATTTTCGTTGCCGAATGGATTGAAAATCCGGATGAAGCAGACATCAATTTTAATTCAGTAAAATAATGTGCATAGCTTGAACGGATTCAATGATAGTATCAGCGAATACTTCAAAAATAATTTCGGCGAGGCTTTCTATAATAATTACATAGAGTATTCCTCTGAGAATTCAAGGTCGTTCATTCGAATCAATCCGCTCGAAACAGAACCTGGAGAGTTGATCCGGAGACTGGCAAAATATGAGATTGTAGTACATCCAGTTGAAAAAATAGACAACGCACTCGAAGTGATTTCTGGTGGGAGCAGGATCGGGAAGACCCTGGAACACAATCTTGGACATTATTATATCCAGAGCCTTTCCTCAATGCTTCCTCCTCTTGTATTACAGCCAAAACCCCATGATAAAGTCCTTGATCTATGCGCAGCCCCGGGTTCGAAAACCACGCAGATTGCTGCTATGATGGATGGAAAAGGAACACTGGCTGCGAATGAAATTTCAATAGACAGAACAAAAGCCCTTGTTTATAACCTTGAAAGGATGAATCATCCCAACTTTTCAGTTTCTAATTTCAAGGGGGAACTTCTAAGTAAAATTTTTGAAAATTATTTCGATAAAATTCTTGTGGATGTTCCCTGCAGCGGACTTGGGATACTTCAAAAAAAAAGTGATATTAATAACTGGTGGCATAAAAACCATGCGGATAAACTTGCAATACAACAACTCAAGCTTATCATAGCTGCACTAAAAATGCTTAAACCCGGAGGCACTCTTGTTTATTCAACGTGTACTCTGACTATCGAAGAGAATGAACAGGTAATAGATAAACTGTTAAAAAAATACCCGGCAGAAATTCAGGAAATTGATATTCCCCTTCCCACACATAGCGGATTTACGGGTGAAAAATATTCAATAGAAAACTCATCAGTTCATTATTCCAAAAGGTTATTACCCTGGGAGATTGGAAGCGAGGGTTTTTTTCTGGCTAAAATAGTAAAAACTGCCGAAACTGAACCATTAAAACCTATGCAGAACAACAACCGATCCGTATTCAGACAGGTTCTGCCGGCACATAAAGATCTCAGACCACACCTTGAATATTTTTCGGAAAAATTTTGTGTTGATTGGTCTGTACTCGAAGGATATACTTTTTTTATGAAGGGTACGGATATATTTTTTAACAACGCTGGCTGGGAGATCAAACCGCTGGATATTTTCGCAAGGATAGGCCAGAAACTCGGCAGCATTGATAAACACGGAAAACTTGCTGTACACTCTCAGGCGGTAAGAGTGTTCGGAAAACACTCTTCAAAGAATATTATTGATTTGCAGACACCCGATGAATTTAACACATATTTCGGAGGCGGGACTCTCAAATCCTTTTCCGAAAATCCGGGACAAAAGATAATACGATATGATGGACTATATCTTGGCGCAGCTATACTTACTGCAGAAGGATTAAAATCTCAGTTTCCAAGGGCTATGAGAAGCTCAGAAATCATGCTCCCTAAATAACCTTATTTCTGCTGTCGCCCACAAACAATGACGTAGAATTTCTAATAGTGTCCGGCATAAATCCTTTGGTCAATGGGGTTTTATTCCAATATAAGATTTTGGACTAATAGATTAACAATCAGCGCTGTTCAGAGGAATTATTTCGTTATTTTGCATCAGCTCTCAGGCGGATATTTTTATTGAATTTCTTTTTTTTCAGTAATCGATAAAACATTCATGATGGATACTATTCAGGGAAAAATACTCAAAATTGTTTTCAGAAATGAAGAAAACGGTTATACTGTTGCAAAGTTCAAACGTGATGCCTTTACGATTGACACCATAACCGGATATATTCACGACCTCAACGAGGGTGATGAATTTGAGTTGACAGGCAAATGGACAATTCATTCCAAATTCGGTAAACAGTTTCAGGTTGAGAAATACAATACCGTTCTTCCTACTTCCGCAATTGATATTGAAAAATATTTAGCCTCTCGTGTATTTAAAGGAATCGGGCCGGCAATGGCAAAGAAGATAGTTAAATCTCTGGGACCAGATGCACTCCTCAAAATCGATGGTGATATTAATTGCCTGTTGGATGTTCCCGGGTTTGGACAAAAGAGATTTGCTGATGTTTCTGCTCAATGGGAAGAACAGAAAAAACAACGGGCAAATCTGATATTCCTTCAGGAGCTGGGTATAACACACGGAACGGCTGGTAAAATATTGAAACAATACGGAGCAGCCGTAAAAATTGTTATAAGCGATAATCCATATAAACTTATTGATGATATATATGGTATCGGATTTATTACGGCAGATAAAATTGCTGAGAAACTCGGATTTACTCATGATGATCCCAGAAGAATTGATGCAGCGGTTGTTTATACTCTTCGCTCTCTCTCAGATGAAGGGCATGTTTGCTATCCTTATGATCGACTTGTTACAAAATCTGCAGCCACGCTCGGGGTATTCTCTGAACAGATCACAGATTCTCTCAAGCGGCTTTCATATAAAGGGAGAGTCTTTATCGACGAAAATAATTTTCTTACCGAAGACTCAGGAAGTAATCCAGTTTATCTGAAAGGAATGGAGTATGCAGAAAGGGTAACCGCACAGAAAATTTTGCTGTCCACCCGAAGTTCTGATTATTTTCATGATATTAAACAATTTATCAATAAAATTTCAGACCAGACAGGTATAACTCCGGCAGATGAACAGCTAAAGGCTATTCTGGCGGCTTTCGAAAAGAATATTGTTGTAATTACCGGAGGTCCCGGTACAGGTAAAACAACAATAATCCGGTTTATAATTGATATATGTGAGATACTCGAAATGCAGCCTATGCTTGCGGCACCTACCGGACGAGCAGCAAAAAGACTCGCTGAGGCAACGGGGCGGGAAGCTAAAACAATTCACAGGCTTTTGGAATACTCTCCGCTCGATGGCAGATTCAACAAAAATGAAGACAATCCTTTAGAAACCGATATGCTGATTGTTGATGAGATGTCGATGGTGGACATAGTACTCTTTTCACATCTTGCACTTGCGCTGCCGGAAGATGCCAGGATAATCCTTGTTGGCGATGCTGATCAGCTTCCATCTGTAGGACCGGGTACAGTGTTAAAAGATATAATTGACTCGGGCGAAGTTGTTTCCGTGAAGCTTGAAAAAATATTCCGCCAGGAAGAACAAAGTTCAATTGTTGTTAATGCCCATATGATAAACAATGGCGAAATGCCGGCGACTGATCAGAAGCTTGAAAACAACCCTGATTTTTTCTTTGGAAATGTTTATGACTCGAACACTGTTTCTGAGAAGATCGTAAATCTTGTTTCAAAATATCTTCCTCAGAATTATGGATTTGAACCTATGGCAGATATTCAGGTGCTCTCTCCCATGTACCGCGGAGCCGCAGGTGTGGATAATCTGAATATTAGATTACAGGCGGCGATTAATCCCGATGGGGCTGAATTCAGAAGAGGTGACCGGATTTTTCGCGTTGGAGACAAAGTCATGCAGATGCGGAATAATTATGACAAGGATGTTTACAACGGAGATATCGGTAAGATTGCTGCCTATAATAAAATCAATCAGATTGTACACGTTGAATTTGATGAAAAAAATGTGTTTTATAAACCAGAAGAAAGTGACGATCTAGTTCTGGCTTATGCCGTCTCAATTCATAAATCACAGGGCAGTGAATACCCCGTTGTTGTAATTCCTGTACTTAAGGAATTTTCAATTATGCTTCAGAGAAAATTGATTTATACTGCCGTCACCAGAGGTAAACAAAAAGTTTTTTTACTTGGCGATCCAGCCGCTCTTCAACTCGCGATCAGTAATTATCGTTCAGGTTTACGTTTTTCCCAGTTAAGGGAGAGGATCACAGGAAAGGTCAGATAAAAGGTGGTTTAATTTGGAGGTTCAATGTTACGCGTAAAATATTTTGTGTTGACTTTGTGTCTGTTTTTTTACTTATCTGTTTTTGCTCAATCGGAAAACAGCGTTAATGGATACGTCTATGAGCCGGGAAGCCATGAATTGTTTTTAATGCCGACTGCGAACACGATGGACAGCGGTGCATATTTTTCAAGTTACGAGATAATCTTTCTTAATTTCACCTTCAGCGCGGGATCCCGAACCCACATTGGCGGCTTTTTTCTTTTTCCGATCACCGCTGAGTTTATTGAGAGTTTTACTCTTGGAGTTAAACATAATTTTTTCAGGACTAAAGAATTTCAATCAGCCGTATGGGGATCATTGACCTTTAAGAATCAATTGTACTCAATTGGCAATGTTTTCAGTTATAGCAAGCCCAAAACGAGCTTTCATATTGCCTTTGCATTTATGGGAGATTTGGCAGAAGGCGGGAATTCCTTTTTAATTATGGGTGGAATAAACCAGAAACTATCCGGAAAACTTAGCGGGATCATTGAATATACAAACGCAAAGGAATTGATGGAACATAAATTCAACGGGATAATTTCGATAGGAGTCAGATTCAGGGGAGAAAACACCGCATGGGAATTAGCCGGTATCCGTCCTCTGGAGGAAACATCCGGAAATTTTCTTTTCTTTCCGTTTCTTAAAGCAACGTTTTATTTTTAGTCGATATGATATTTACAATGGCGCCTTGTCTTTTCATACAAAGCGCCGGGAAAAATATTAAACGAAATTAATAAACAGGCAGAAAATTTTTTAATAATCTATCGTAAGTATTCTACCGTTGGTAAAACTGAAGAAATTTTCTTTGTCTGCAATTTTAATGCCGTCCATTAAATCACTCCTGACTTCCAAGGTAAAAACGACTAAAGTATTGTAATACAATAGGATAGATTTCACCATAGGCACTACAGATTTTTGTAAGGTAATATTTGAGAGGTATTTATTTTATTTCGAAGGGTATGTTGTCTATCTTTTTACCCATGATCTGATAGATCTTTCTAATGTGTTGAGTCACAGAAGAAGGCACACCATACCTTTTACCGGTCTTCTGATCTAAGAGGATACTGCACTGAACAT
>JAIOYW010000030.1 GCA_021740915.1 Ignavibacteriales bacterium
CTGTAAATAATGCTCAAACAATTTGTGAAAAATTGTCTCATTTTGTTGTTGAAACTCACCCCAAACCCCTCTCTTTCAAGAGAGGGGAAAATGCAAAGTGAATCTACTTTCTCCTCACAGGGGTGAGTTATCCCAAAGACACGACCATCAGCAATTTATTCAGGCTGCAAAAAGAGGCTGCATATCAACGGCAGAGTCCCTCTGAAGATAGGGTTCGTTTTCTAACCTGTTTGTGCTGAGGTACTTGCGGGATAATAATTCTTTCTGTTTAAAATAAAATATCCTCCGCCTGAAAAACAGACGGAGGATATTAAAACAAAAAAACAAATTATTTAATTTTGGAGATAACGACTCTGCGGTTCATCTTCTTGCCGTCATCTGTGCTGTTATCGGAAGCAGGACTTTCCTGACCATAACCCTTAACAGTCAGTTTAGCTGCATCCACACCTCTTGAAACGAGGTAATTCTTAACAAATTCAGCTCTCTGAACTGAAAGAGATTTGTTATACTCTGCCGAGCCAGTGTTATCAGTATAACCGGCAACTTCATATTCACCACCGAGTGAATTCAGCACGTTTGCTGCATGAACGAGTGACTGATATGAGTCGAGTTCCATGTTTGCAGTATTCTTTTTGAAATAGATCGGTTTGAGATCTTCAACTGCAAAGCCCTTTCCGGAAGCTCTGAGAGCATCTTTGATTTCCTGAAGGGTTTTAGCATCCTTACCATCTGATTTCTTTTCAAGAGCTGCAATGCGTTCAGTTAACTGGTCAACTTTGGCTTCGAGTTTGCTGTTATCTCCGGCTGCATATTTTTTCGCAATGCCGTCAATTTTAGCGTAATCAACTCCGCCCGGGAGCTCCTCTTTATACTCTTCGCCTTTACTGAAATAATACTGAACACCGACAGAACCTTTTATATAAGAATCGAGCCAGCCGCCGAAAATACCGCCGTTAGCGCCTTCAGTTCCATCAAAACGGTCTGAAGAAATTGTTGTGTTCTGCAATTCGCCGAATAGTTTCCAGTCAGGTCCGAGGACGTCAACGATAGCGCCAACCATAATATCAGCGCCGATTTCGCCAAATTTTCCGCCATTTCTTGCAGCAACTAATGCATTCTGAACATCAAAATACTGAATGGAAAATCCTGCGCCAAGATACGGAGTTACAATTTCACCAATAAAAAATCTGAACTGATAATCAAAACCAAAAGAGATGTGATCTACTGTCACTCCGAAAGGGTTATTGGTATTGTTTGTTGTAGTAGTAAAATGATTGTAATTCAATGTTGCCCTGAATCCGGTTCTCTCATTCACATCGCGACGCAAAGATAAACCAGCGCCGAAATCCAATTGCTCGGCATTGATATCGGACATCAAACGAACCGAATTGAGACCTACGCCTAAAACCCAGGCATCATTGTACATCTGAGCATTTGTACTAAATGCTATACCTAAAATGAGAAAAAATCCCAGTACGAATTTTTTCATGTTTTCTTACCTCCTTGTAATGGAATTGTGTAAATTTATAAAAAATTTCACCTTAAAAGAAATTGCAAAGTCCTTTTCAAATAATTTTTTATGATTATGTACTAAAATACCATAATAAATAGTAAAAAGCCCGCATTTGAAAAAATTCTATCCATTAAACTCTCTAATAATTTTCTGTATTTCAGATTCGGAAATTCCAGCTCCGAATGACGTATCTTTTGGGGGCTGCTGATCAGATTTTGGTGTGACGGGAGTGAATACTGAGGGCGGATTTCCAGCTCTTGCTGTTAATCTTTCCTCAATTTCTTTCATAAATCCCCCCGGTTTTGCGTCCGCAGGAGAGTTCCGCAGTCCAAAATCATTTACTGTATTGCCGCTGTTTAACGGAGTCGTCTCGAATGCCAGAGTTTTAACGTTCATCAGGTGCCGGGCAGTTACATTTTCCGAAATTATCGAACCGCCCCAGGTTCCGACTCCTAATGTCAGGGAAGGATTAAGTGCAGTGGTATAACCGACCGCACCAACTGATGAAACCGTGTTCACAAGTATCCTGAACGCCGGTTTCTCAAGGGCAAATTTCATTATGATCTCTTTATCGTTTGAGTGGATTACCATTGTGTGCCCAACACCTCCGAAATTCAGCAGATCAATACATTTATGGCAGCCTTCGAGCCAGCCGTCAACCGTATAGAAAGCAAGCACGGGAGAAAGCTTTTCCATTGAAAGCGGCTCCTGTCTTCCAACTTCGGTACATTCTGCGATAAGCACACTTGTTGAAGGCGGCACTTTGATGCCTGCATAGTTTGCAATCCATTCAGCAGGTTTGCCGACAATTTCAGGATTTATTTTCCCTGATTTAATAACTGCTGCTTCAAGTTTTTTCTTATCATCGCCATCAACGAAATATGCACCGGCTTTTTTGGCTTCTGCAATAGCTTTTTCACGCAAGGGTCTGTCAACAATCATCGCCTGTTCCGAGGAACAGAGAGTACCGTAATCGAATGTGGTTCCTGTAATTATATCCTTCACGGCTTTTGAAACGTCGGCAGTCCGCTCAATAAATGCCGGAACATTGCCCGAACCAACTCCATAAGCAGGCTTACCGGCGCTGTATGCGGCTTTTACCATCGGATTGCTGCCGGTAGCCAGAATTACTGCAGTAAGTTTATGCCGCATCAATTCTTCGGTTCCCTCAAGAGTCGGGATAGAAAGACTATGCATCAGTCCCCGCGGTGCGCCTGCGCTTTCCGCTGCTTCCCTTAAAATATTCAGCGCCTCAGCGGTACATTTTACAGCACGGGGATGGGGACTTGCAACAATTGCATTTCTGCATTTCAAAGCAATTATCGACTTGAACATAACTGTTGAAGTGGGATTTGTAGAAGGAATAAGAGCAGCAACAACGCCCATAGGTTCAGCAATTTTGAGCACTTTTCCGTTTTTCTCAATACCAATAACTCCAACGGTTGCCAGTTCCCTGATGGACTCGTAAACATTACGGGTACCGAACTGGTTTTTTATGATTTTATCTTTTACATTACCAAAACCTGTTTCCTCGTGTGCCATCCGTGCAAGTTTTTCAGCAGCGGCGTATCCTGCATCAGCCATAGCTGCCACAATTTTGTCAACCTGTTTCTGATTATAGTGCTTAAATTCGAGCTGCGCTTCTTTTGCAATCCTAAGAGCATCTCTTACTTCCTGTATCGACTGAAGGTCTTTATCCTGCACCATAATATCCTCGAAGATTATAATTAATAAAAATAGAACTTTTCAGGCAAAATTTAAATTGAATTTAACCCGATTTAGAAATTTCTTTTCTCAATTCAGAAATTTCTTTGGGAATTTACTAATAATCCTTATTTTAAGAAATTATAAATATTCCTGAAGCATCTTGATGAGACTTAGATACCTGAGCAGATTCGCATTCCTGCTCACCTTTTCGATATTTGTATCATGCGAAACTTCGCCTCCGGTATCTTCCGATCAACCGGCAATTTATCAGGATTTGATTGTGCTTTCTAATATTGACAGTTCATCAATATTTATTGATGGTGTCTTTACCGGCAGATATACCCCTGATACACTAAGTCTTGCAATTGGTAATTATCTGGTAAGGCTCGAAAAGGAAAACTATGCCCCTTCTGAACAGACAGTCACTCTGAGCAAAGATACGCCTTCCACGCTTACATTCAGCCTTATGCTGCAAACGGCACAGAAAATTGTACTCATCGAGGATTTCGCCAATATCAGTTGCCAGCCCTGCGTTACTTCCAATATGATAATTGAAAACCTGACAAGAAATGTTTATGGATTTTCGAAGATAGTCGCCGTGAAATATTCAACAAATTTTCCGGCTCCAAATGACCCGTTCTATCTTGCAAATAAGAACAACAACGATGCGAGAATGAGTTATTACTCAATTCTTTTTGCTCCCAGCACATATATTGACGGGGTTAAAGCAACTTCTTCAACTGATGAGAACGAAATCATCGCAAAAATTGACAACGCACTGACAGAAATCCCGAAATTTAAAATTGATCCGGCATTTACAATCGCCGGGCAGAATATTCTCACCGGTGTAACTGTTACTGTTATTGATCTTTCAGGGATAAGTATGAGTGAACTCGTACTTCATACAGTTATCACTGAATCGGATATACACTATAACGCCCCTAACGGTGAAACAGTTTTTTATGATGTGACAAGAACAATGCTGCCTTCGAACAGCGGAACTGATCTTTCAGCCGTTTCCGCCGCAGGCATCTATGAATTTAACAACAATGTTTCAGTCGGTTCCGGCTGGGACATTTCCAAACTTGCGGTTATTGCGTTTATACAGAATAAAAACACAAAAAAAATTCTTCAGACTGGTTCAACTTTTAATTAATATTATTAAGAGGCTCTTATGAAACATCTTTACAAATCGCTAAAGTATTTAGCATATATTTGTCTTATTATCCTGAATTTTGAAACTTTTGGACAGGTGCAGAGAAACCCCGTATTGGAATACTGCACAGGAACCTGGTGCCAGTATTGTCCCTGCGGTCATGAGATCATTCGCGGGCAGATCGTACCAGCATTCCCGAACGCTATTATTCTGGGATATCATGGTCCTTCAGGTTCCGGTGATCCTTATGCGGGCTTTAACGGAAACTCAATTATCGGAATGTTGGGTTTTTCAGGTTACCCGACAGGTATTGTTGACAGAACATCGGCTCCTTTAAGCAGGTCATCATGGTATGGCGTTGTTTCAAGCCGGAACACAATTACCTCGCCGGTAGAAATAAGCATAATAAAAAATTACAATCCGGAAACAAGAATTCTCTCCGGTTTTGTTGAAGTTCTAAGTTATCAGGAACTCACCGGAGATTATTATGTCAATATGATACTCACTGAGGATAATCTCGTTTATCCGCAAACCGGAAACAGCGGATGCATCGGAGGAACAAATTACGTTCACGAGCACGTTGTCAGGGATATGCTGAACGGGCCCTCGGGAATTTCATTAAATCAGGGTGAAGTCTGGGCTAATAACACCTCAAAATATTATACATTTAATTTCGTGATCGGGTCGGGATTTATTGCAGATAATTGCCACCTCGTTGTGCTCGTTTATAAGAAAAACACCGGTCCGTTTAATCAGGGGCAGATTCAGCAGGCTGAACAGTATGACCTTACCGGAACTTCAATGGCTAATATGTTCGTTTCGGAAGGATGGAATATCCTTTCAGTCCCTTATCTGACAACCGATATGTCAACAACAACGCTTTTCCCTGACGCTGCATCACCGGCATACTATTTTACGAACGGGTATCAGACTGCCTCAACTCTTCAGAACGGAAAAGGCTACTGGGTAAAATTTAACAGTATCAATGGTTATCTGATCGAAGGAAGCACGGTAAATGACCCGGTCGCCCTGCAGGAAGGCTGGAATATTATCGGACCTTACGATAAAGCTGTAACTGTAAGCAATATTACTACTAATCCTCCCTCGCTTCTTGAATCGACTTTCTTCGGGTTTTCGACTTCGTATTTTGTGTCAAGCCAATTGCTTCCGGGCAAAGGCTATTGGGTTAAATCCTCCGCAGCCGGTGAACTGAACTTTAATACCACTTCGGCAAAAAACCAGGTAAACCAGCCGGCAGCGTTAATCGAAGACTCCTGGAATAAAATAACAGTAACCGATATTTCAGGGAACACTGCTGATCTGTATCTGAGTCCCGACAATGTTATTTCAGGCTATTACGATATGCCTCCGGTACCCCCGGCAGGAGCGTTTGATGTCCGTTATTCATCCGGGAAATTCCTTGAAGGAGGAAAAGAATCGCCAAAAACAATCGAATTAAGTTCTGCCAGATACCCTGTCACAATCAGAAACCAGGGGCAGGATATCAGTATATCCGGCAGCAATTTTACTTCGAGAATTTTGAAAGACGGCGATTCCTTTACACTCGGGAAAAACACAAACGAATTCACAGTGGAATTCACAGGCATACCGGCTGACCTCTCACTCGGGCAGAATTACCCTAATCCGTTTAATCCGTCAACTTCAATTACTGTATCGCTGCCATTCGATTCCGAGATCAGTCTCGATGTTTTCGATCTTCTTGGCAGAAAAGCCGGTGAGATTTTCAAAGGAAAAGCCGGAGCAGGCGTTCACACATATAATTTTGATGGAAGCAATCTTTCATCGGGAATTTATGTTTATGTGCTTAAAGCCGGTGATAAAATTTTATCAGGCAAAATGACTTTGCTCAAGTAATACCTGCCTCTTAACATAAATTACTTCGAACGGGCTGCTCAATCGGGCAGCCTGTTCTGTTTTAATTGGGCGCTAAAATTACCCGGACCGGATTTTTTTAATCACAGAGAAGTCAGAAGTCAGAAGTCAGAAGTCAGAAGTCAGAAGTCAGAAGTCAGAAGTCAGAAGTTAGAAGTTAGAAGTCAGAAGTTAGAAGTCAGAAGTTAGAAGTCAGAAGTTAGAAGTTAGAAGTTAGAAGTCAGAAGTTAGAAGTCAGAAGTTAGAAGTTAGAAGTCAGAAGTTAGAAGTCAGAAGTCAGAAGTCAGAAGTCAGAAGTCAGAAGTTAGAAGTCAGAAGTCAGAAGTTAGAAGTCAGAAGGTATAAGTCAGAAGGTATAAGTCAGAAGGTAGAAGTCAGAAGGTAGAAGTCAGAAGGTAGAAGGTAGAAGGTAGAAGGTAGAAGGTAGAAGGTAGAAGTTAGAAGTCAGAAGTTAGAAGTCAGAAGGTAGAAGTTAGAAATTTAATAATTTCAGTTTTGAGTTAGAAATTAGGAGGCAGAATTATGAAGAACAATTTGAAGGAAAGGACAAAAGCTTTTTCACTTTCAATTATTGATTTAGTAGAAAAGATTGATTATTCCCTTTCAAAAAAAGTGGTGATGAATCAACTGGTTCGTGCTGCTACTTCGGTTGGTGCGAATTACAGAGCGGCTTGCAGGGCAAGAAGCGATAAAGAATTTATTGCAAAGCTCAATATTGTTTTAGAAGAAGTTGATGAATGCTGTTTTTGGCTGGAAATTATTCAGACTAAAAATTGGCAAAATGTTGATGCCTATCTAAAAGAAGCAGATGAACTAACCTCTATTTTCGTGAGCAGCCTAAAAACAATGAACCAAAAATCTTCCAATTTCTAACTTCTACCTTCTACCTTCTAACTTCTACCTTCTAATTTCTACCTTCTACCTTCTAATTTCTACCTTCTACCTTCTACCTTCTAACTTCAGAATTTAATCTTAACGGAAAAATGCCTATTTTTTAAAGTTACAGATTATGTTTACAGCAATAATATTTTTGGAGACAGGATGAAAGTCCTTAAATTATTTTCAGCCTTTGTATTAAGTGCAGGGCTGCTTTTTCCGCAAAGTTTTTCAATCACCGGCGGTCACGATGTAGTATCGGACACACTCGGCAAAGAATTGATTTTTGATTATGTGATCACAAATAATTCCGGTTCAAACCTTACACTTGGAATAGTAAGAACATCAGAATCGCTCCCGGCAGACTGGAGTTCCTCCATGTGCTTCGATGCCTGCTTTCCCCCATTCCTCGACAGCATCGCCACAACCCCCGATTTTGCAAGTTCGCCTCTTTCCCCCGGAGAATCAAGGGAATTCTCACTGCATGTATTCACGCAGAATAATCAGGGAACCGGCACAGTAAACCTCAAGGTATTAAATCTTGCGAATGCTTCAGAAGTGATAACAAAAAAACTATATGCAACAACCGAACTCACTGGTCTTTCCCATGTGTTCAGTTTTTCGCCTCATATTACTGTAAATTACGGCAGTCTCGGCTCCGAAATTATTTTTGAAGCGGACATTACAAATAATTCACCTGTCCCGCTTTTAATAGATATTATCAGAACTCAGAACGACCTTCCCGCAGACTGGACGTCCTCGATGTGTTTTGATGTATGTTTTCCTCCGTTTATTGACAGCGTTTCAACTACTGAGACTTTCGCAAGCTCTCCCCTCATGCCCGCGGAAACCCGTCCATTTTCACTGCACATTTTTCCTCTTGTTAACGAAGGAACAGGTGACGTTATTCTGAAAGTAAATAATCCATTACTTGATGGCGACACCTATAATTTCCAGTTCTTCGGCACAACATTGCTCTCATCGCTGAATCCTGGATTCACAGCAGTTTTAGCAACCGAAGATACCCTTTCGGGAATGTTCGGAGAGGAACTTATCTTTGAACTTGACCTTAAAAACACATCCGAAGTTCCATTGATCTTTGAAATTGAAAGAACTCTCGACCAATTACCTGCAGGCTGGTATTCGGCGCTGTGTTTTGATGTCTGTTTTGCCCCGCAAATAAGCATTATAAGAACAACCGACGAATTCGGGAGTTCGCCTCTTTCTCCCGGGGAAGAAAGAAGCATCTCAGTTCATGTTTTTCCTCTTCTCACTGAAGGGACTGGATATACCGACCTAAAAATATCGAATACACTTTTCCCGGAATCTCCTGTGGAATCTCATTTTACCACCCATGCTCTAACTACCGGATTGGAGAGGACGGAAAATATTCCGCAGATTTTTTTTCTTTCAGGAAATTATCCGAACCCTTTTAATCCATCGACCAGAGTTGGTTTCGGACTGCCCGAGGCATCACAGATTACAATTGAACTCTACAATATTCTCGGGGCGAAAATAAAGGAGATTTATTCAGGAAATGCTGCTGCAGGAAATTATTCAATAAATATCGACCTGCAGGATCAGGCAAGCGGAATTTACCTGCTGCGGCTCAATTCAGAAAAATTCTCAAAAACAATTAAAATGATCCTGGAGAAATAATGAGAAAATTAATTTTGCCTCTGATTTTACTTTTTCTTTCGTTAAATATTAATGCCCAGGATGAAAGCGCGGGCAAAAAAGCCCCAAACGTTAAGTTCCAGAGCCTGGAAGGAGAAACTGTTTCTTTATCCTCATATTACGGGAAGGGACCTGTTCTCTTAAGTTTCTGGGCTACATGGTGCAAGCCCTGCGTCGAAGAATTAAAAGAGTACCAGAAAATCAACGATAAGTATAAAGAAAAAGGTCTTACACTCTTAGGTGTTTCAACAGACTCTGAAAAAAGCGTATCAAAAGTGAAGCCGTTTATCAATGCCAAAGGTTTCGATTTTGAAGTCCTGCTCGATACAAATATGGACGGTGCGCGCAAATTTTATGCCCAGAATATTCCATACTCTGTCCTTCTTGATAAAAACGGAAATATCGTCTATTCCCATCTTGGATATAAAAAAGGGGACGAGAAAAAGATGGAAGAGCTAATAAGTAAAATGCTGGCGGAGAAATAACTTTTCAGCAGACATATCAGCGAATTACTGATCCTCATAGATATTCAGTGATGACTGTACCAGGAAATCAGTGCGGCGGAACTCTGCCCGGTATTTATCTTTCGGATCACACAGGCGGATACTTCCCGGATAATTAATAAATGAACACAACAATAATTTTACCCCGGTTTTAATATGAAAAAAATGTATTTGTTATTTCTGTTTTCATTTCTGTTTGTCTCATCAATAAGACCGCAGGAAAACCTTCTTCCTGAAGGAGTCAGTTTTTCTAACCAGATGAAATATTCGCTCGATACAAAGAAGGATCTGGAGATATTTGAAGACTGGCTGAATCTTGATTACAGGAAAGGCATTTTTTCTGCCGGATTAAGGCTCGAAACATATCAGCCGAACGACCCGAATCCTTCTATAAGCCGGAACAAAGACCGTTTTTCGGATATCAATTATAAGTACCTCCGTTTCGATCTCGAAGGGGCTAATTCCAATTTCAGTATAACAGCCGGAAACTATTACGCACTTTTCGGACGCGGTCTCACACTTAAAAGTTATGAAGACCGTAATGTTAGGATAGATAATAACCTCCTCGGAATGAAACTCGAAGGAAATTATAAAGACTTATATTTCAAGGCTCTCAGCGGTATGCCGGCAAATTTTGCTGATGTAAGGGAAAATATTCTGCACGGAGCTGATCTTGAATTCAGAGGGCTTAAATACTTAACAACAGGAATGAGTTTCGTCTCGAATCTGCCGCCAAACGGAAAATCAAGAGATATGCTCGCTGCATTTAGGGCAGCCCCGCGTTTCGATAATTTTGACATGTATTTTGAAGGCGGCGCACGTTTTAATAAAGATATTAAAGATGCAGCGCTGCAGGATGTGCCTATTGCAGGAAGGGCGGTTTATGCCAATCTGAATTATTATCTCGGCGCTCTTTCAATCTCAACAGAATATAAACTTTACGATAATTTTGGTTTGCGTACCTCTGACCTTTCCACCGATTACAATACCCCGCCCTCTCTAAGGAAGGATTACGCATACATATTGCCAAACCGTCATCCTTCGGCGCTTAATGCAGATAATGAACAGGGCGCTCAGGTGGAGCTTACATACGGAATGAGTGAGAAGACTTTTATTAATCTGAATTATGCAAAGACAGCATCCTTGAGCAGCAGAAGCTTATACCAGAGGTCAAGAAATCTCAATCTGCCGGTCCAGGATCTGCTCGATGAGGTCTGGTTTCAGGTTAATCATGAATTGAACGACAAATTTCACCTGGCTGCGGGTTTAGGTTATAAGAAAGAATTGGCAACAAATACGGAAAGTTTCACACCGATATTCGATATTAAGTATTTTATTGATGATTATAACGCCGTTCGCGGAATATTTGAACATCAGCAAACTACGGACAATCTGACAAGCGAAAAATACTTCGATGATGTCCTGCTACTTGAATATACAAATTCACCGGATCTCAGCATCAGCCTTGTTTCGGAAATGCTCACAACAGAGCCGCTTCCGGGCAATCGTGTCCGAAGGATGTGGAATTTTATCCAGTTCGGATACCAGTTAGCCGAACACACCGATCTTTCTGTGCTTATCGGATCGCGGCAGGCTGGAAATATCTGCATCGGAGGTGTCTGCAGATATGAGCCTGAATTCCGCGGGATTGAGATCAGGATGCAAAACCGGCTTTACTGATCTTCCTTAAAAAGATCGTCCGGAAGTCCTTTATTAATACTGTAATTTTCATAACGGATTGTTACTTTTCCGTTCATTGAATTTTGATTCTTCTGATCTTTGCTTTCTTTTTGTATCTCTTCCCGGATACGCGCAGGAATTTTATTCTGATCGAACGTGAACGTCAGTTCGGCTGTTGAGGGCAGTTTGATATTTGCCGGATCAGCGTAAGTGAGTTCTATCTCGAATTCGCCTGCGCTTTTGGTTGTACTTTTTATTTTCCTTAGTATATTGAATTTACTGTCAACCCATAAAGTTGTCAGAAGTACCCTGGCGCTGTCGGCATCCGGTATAATCTTTATTACATGAGTATTGCTCTCACCGACTTTTTCTTCTTTAATATAAAATGCGCTGTAAGCAAAATCGAGCATTTTACCAGGCGAGAACGTAAGCCCCTCTTTCGGAAGCATCGCAAATCCTTTTGAATCGAGCTTAACCTTATCGGGCTGCTTAAAATATAGCGTTGCCTTGCTTTTCGGCACTTTCAGAAAACTCATATCCACGGAGATAGTCATATCAACTTTGTAATCTTTTATCCCGTCAAAAACAGTCTGCATTTTTTTTATTATTTCATCTGCATCCTTATCCTGGGTAAATGCATCATTTGAAAGGAAAAGGAGAGCGATAAGCAAAATTCTAAACATATTTACTCCTATGAAAGAATATCTTTTTTAAGGAAAAGTATTAGTGAAACAAGATAGAGCCCGACAGAGTGTGCGCCTAAAACGAGAGCCGATTCTGTGATTTCAGACCAGTCAACCGGATCAGCAAAAAAGGTCATCCAGCCGTTCATGTGATTCGTAAAAAGATAAGGTTTTATCCAGGCAAGAGATTCTATCGGCAGCGCTGAGAGTATTATAAAAATAATTATCAGCGCCATTGTGGCAACGATCGGACCAATGGCATTTTCAACTATTGACGAGAACAGGAACGAAAGCCCGAAAACGGTTGACATACTTAACATTGCGAACATATATGAGAGGAGGAAACGCCAGATCACATCGGAAGCGGGAAAGATATAAATTTTATTCGAATATACGAGAAGTTCCCCGGTTCCAAAAATAATGCTCCCGACCCCGATACTCATAAATGCAAGAAAAAGAAGGAGAATCCCGATATACATGATTCCTGAGAGGTATTTTGCAGTCAGTATTTTGAATCTGGAAACAGGTCTTATTGCAAGCATCCTGTAAGTGCCGGCGGTCGCTTCCCCTGCCATCAGATCACCGCCGACAAGCACAATAAGGAAAGGGATATGAATAATAAGCGCCTGCAGGATAAGGTATCCCACAAGGTAGCCATTTAACAGATTCCCTACAACAAGGAAAGAGCCTTTAAGTGCCCGCATCGAAAAATTGATATAATTGCTGCCTTCATAATAAAGAGCAGTAAGGATGATAGGCAGAAGAACGCCAATTGCGATAAATCCGATGTATGTTCTCCACTTGCGGAAGATCTTGTATAATTCTATTGATATCAGTTTTCCGAACATCACTGCTGCTCCGTAATTTTAAGGAAATACTCTTCGAGCGATTTACGCGGAGATATTGCGATCACATCAATATCTTTCGAGACAAAAAACCTGTTCGCTTCAGGAATTTCCTCTTTCAGTAACTTAAAGGTATATTCATTTTTTTCGGCGGAGCCGATCATTCCCGCAAAACGGCTTTCGTTTATTATCTGCGAAGCTTTAATGCTATCGGCAAATTCGAAAGTCACATCAAGTGTATCCGATTTCAGAAGTTCATCAACAGTTCCTTCCACGAGGGTTTTACCTTTATTTATTATTATCATCCGGTTGGCAATCAGTTCAACTTCCCTTAGTATATGCGAGGAGAGAAATATCGTTTTGCCTTTATCTTTTAATTCACGGATAAGTTCGCGCACTTCCTTCATGCCCTGGGGATCCAGTCCTGTGGTAGGTTCATCAAGAATGATCAGTTCAGGATCGTGCAGCAGAGCCTGGGCAAGACCGAGCTTCTGTTTCATGCCATGCGAAAAAGTTTTTACTTTGCTTTTGGCGCGTTTATCAAGTCCGACAACTCCTAACTGTTCCATAATTTTTTTCTTCGATGTATCTGCGCCGGATAATTTACCAAGTATCTCCAGATTTTTATAAGCGCTCAGATACATATAGAAATCGGGTTTTTCAACTATCGCCCCGATCTTTCTCAGAATATCGTTGCGTGAAGAAAGTATGTTCTTTCCGAATATCTGTATATCTCCGGCAGTCGGTTTCACAAGAGTAAGCAGCATACGTATTGTCGTGCTTTTTCCGGCGCCGTTCGGTCCGAGGAAGCCGAAAATATCGCCCCTGTGAACGTTCAGATGAAGGTCGTCAACAGCGGTAAAATTTTTAAACTTCTTTGTAAGCTTTTCAACTTTTATAATAAGGTCTTCCAAAATAAGTCCGTTTTTAGAATTGATCTGCGTTATTAGACGTAATTATTATTTATATGTTTTAATGTAAGGGTTTTATTTTTAAAACTGCGGGCGGAAAATGTTCCGGGAAGTTATAAAGTTATAAAGTTATAAAGTTGAAAGTTGAAAGTTATAAAGTTATAAAGTTGAAAGTTATAAAGTTGAAAGTTGGGGTTATTGTGATGATTAACAGTAATGGGGAATTGATTGATTCGGTCTTCATTTTTTTTGGGGGGGCGGCTTAAAAGCAATCTTAGGTAAATAGAAATTACGAAGCAAAAAAAAACAGCCTGGCAGGCTGATGAATCCGGTTCCTGTTGTCTGACTGCCTTTGAGGCAGGAATATCCGGAGCAGATTCAAAAAAGCGTTTTTCCCAACGGCAGATATCCTGCGGGGCAGCATGGTTTTCTTCACTTCACTGCTGATTGATTTCTGTTCTTTGAGAATGCCTCTAAGAATATGAGTTTTTATACTCCGATTTTACGCGTTTTTCTGCTCATAGAAAAAGCCTTCTTGTCAATAAATATAATTTAAGTACTTTCCATTTTCATGAGAAGCATTACAGCCCTGCATTTTGCTGCGGTTCATTTTTGCTCTTTTCATATGCCCCTTCTTTGCAGCCTTTATTCCTGTTTTGTAATAAATTTATTCACCGTTCCTCAGCAGTATCTAAAGTACAGCATATCTTATTTTTGTTTTTGAGCGGATAATTATTATTTTGAAATTAACTAAATGAGGGATCATTCTGTGCGGGATTTTTCTTCAGTAATATCAAGTCAGTTCACTTAAACGCTCAGTAATCTGAGCGCCTTCCGACAAATTGCGGGGAAATATCTCAGCGGTTCAGATAATAATGATCACAAAACAAATACTTTTCGGAAATTATTAAAAATGTATAAAAAACGAAATTCATTGATTCAGGAATTTCAGGTGCAGGAATTAAAAGTCCGTTAGACGGATAAAAGTTTAGGTATGTTATGCTGCAAACAAATGCAGGGTAACATACTTTCTTAAAAAATTATTAAAGTTTGTAATATGTTATTATATAGTAAGTTAAGAACTAAATATCTAAATAAGAACGGTTTTTTATCCGGCAGCTATGTGCTCGATAACATTCCGGGATGCAACAATTTTTTGCGGGTTAATTAATAGTTAGCTTCTAAATTATGAGTGAAATATGAATCGGTTTTTAATGCTGTTTATTTTCTTAATATCAAGCCTAAATGCTGTTTATGCGCAATTAAATCCATCAATTGAATGGGTCAATATATATGACGGGATTGGTGAAAGTATCGATATGACAAATGATTCAAAAATTGATAAAAATTATAACCTTTATTTAGCCGGAAGAAGTGCTGGCATAGATGGCAGTCAAGATTTATTAATTCTTAAATATTCCCGTTTTGGTGAGTTGATTGCCGAGATACGATATGTTTCGGCTCCGGCATCTTGGGAGGAAGCAAATTCAATTGCCATTGATTCGGCTGGTAATATATACTGTATTGGCAGTGCTTCCTTTGGAACATCATCATTTTATGCCATAATCCAAAAGTATTCATCTGATGGAGATATAATCTGGAATAAAAATTTTTATAACACTTCCGAACAATATTCCGAAGGGGCAAAATTAGCACTTGACAAAACTGACAATGTAATTGCCGGCTACAATCTTAATGGTGCTTGTTTTACAAAGTATACCTCGGCTGGTGATTCATTATGGACAGTTAAAATCTCGGATGACACTAGCAATTATAGTATTAATAATATTATAATAGATTCTGATAATAATATTTATTCAACTGTAACTCAGTCGTATTATGCTGGTGGTGTCGTTGCTGAAACAAAAGTCATATTCTTAAAATATGACCAAAATGGGAATAGTGTTTGGACAAAATCGTTGAATGTTGATACGCCGCGCAAGCTAATATTTGATAATGCGTCAAACTTGTTATTAGAAACACACGGTGATGGCAAAGTAATCAAATACAATGTTGAAGGAGATTCATTATGGTGCTTTGACGCAAGCGGTTTATTAACAGATATAAAAATTGATAAAGAAAACAATATTTTACTCAGTGGATATGCTGGTGGTATCGGCGGAATGGATTATATGATAAGCAAAGTGGCTAGTGATGGGAGTTTTATGTGGAGTTCAACATTTAACAGCAATGAAAATTTGAGGGACTTCGCAATGGCTGTAGCTGTTGATGATGATGATAATATTTATATAACCGGGTCAACTCACGATATGATTACGCAAGGTGTGTGTAATACATTAAAATATAATCCCGATGGTGAATTACTATGGCAATTTAAATATGATGCACCACATAGCATATTCGAAAATCCCGGTTTTATTTTTCTTGATGATAGCAACAATGTATTTATAGTTGGCGATGTAGCTGATTCAACAAATGGCTGGAATTTCTTTGCCTTAAAAATCACTCAAAAGTTAGGGACGAATATCGAGCAACAAAAATCATTTTTACCGACAGAATATTCTCTTAAGCAGAATTATCCGAATCCATTTAATCCGTCTACAAGAATAGAATTTTCTATTCCTAAAAGCGGCTTTGTTAAATTAGAAATATTTGATGCACTCGGAAGAGAAGTGAAAGAACTTATAAATCAGTATTTATCTGTAGGCAGCTATTCGGTCACTTTTAATGCTGGAGAGTATTCAAGCGGAATTTATTATTATCGTTTGTTAACTGATGATATTATTAAAATGAAGAAAGCTGTATTGTTAAAGTGATCGAAGCTAACCAGCCGCTCAAGACCGACCACCGAAACGGTTTGGGTGTATTGCAATTTTAGGGTTTGGTTTTTTCGTTCGGCATTTTGTTCTAAGTAGTTTGTAAATGTAAGTTAGGTCGCCGCCAGTGTGGTGGAATTTACTGGCGGCTACAAATTATAAACATCGGTTGTTAGTTAAGCATTGCTGTGTTGGGCGGCGGCTTAGCGGCAACGCCGTTATGGCACAAAAAAAAAGAGTTTCCCATTGTGAAACATTTTTGTAAATTTACAGTATATGAAAATACACCTAATCCGAAAACAGACTATAGAAAAGTATGTTTCAGAAAATACTCAAAGTAAATCAGCATTTGAGAATTGGCTTTCAATAATTAAATGGGTTAAATGGAAAGCACCGAAAGATATGATTTCTACTTTTAATAGTGCGGATATTCTTGGAGAGAGTTCGAGAAGAGTTGTATTTAATATTAGTGGAAATAAATACAGAATGATATGCAGTTATTATTTTGGGGAAAAGAAAATTCATTTATTTATCAAATGGATTGGAACTCATTCTGAATACACAAAATTGTGTGCTGAAGGAAAACAATATACCGTTGAGGTCTATTAGATTAAAAGAGGAATAAAAATGGAAAAACTAAAATACACTGTAATAAAAAATAAAAAACAATATGACGAATATTGTAATATTTTAGAAATACTTATTTCTAAAGAGGATGATAAGTTTTCAGATGAAATAGAATTAATAACTATTCTTATAGAGAAATGGGATGATGAGCATAATTCATTTGAAGATGTTGATCCAATCGAATTAATAAAAACATTGATGGAAAATAATAATCTGAGAGCAAAAGATTTGGCGGAGATATTGGATTTATCAAAAGGAACGATGTCAAAGATTTTGAATTATCAAAAAGGTCTTTCCAAAGAAACAATTCGTAAACTTTCAAATCACTTTAACATTTCGCAAGAGGCTTTTAACAGACCCTATAAATTAGTAAATGAAGTAAATAAACGTTTTCGGAATGCAAGCTTAATGAATACGAGAAAGAAATTAAATAAAGAATTTGCATAAATTAAAACTTACTAAATGCATTTAAAAAAGTACCATAACAAGCAGCACACACTGACCGCCATTCTGGTTCGGCGGATTTGAGGTTTTTGAAATTGTGTTTTAGTTTGTTATTCTGAGTGTTCGTTCTAATTAATTAACTTACAAACCACACTTCTGCTGACGCAAGTTAAGTGCAGTTTGTTTAACCTACCCCCGCCCGCTTTTTTCATTGCGGTATTGGTAAATTTTTTGGGTTTGGTTAATAAGGTAAGCATCGCTTGTAACATTGTTCTATTAAATAAATTTATTAATAATTATTTGCCCAAAAGATGGCAGACAGGTTGGCCGTAGCTTTTTATTCGGAATTGCTGTTCAGGGCTTCGGCTTAGGCACAACGTCGTTAGGTGATTAATTTAGATGACAATAATAAATGAAAAAGTTTAGTGATTTGACTTATAAACTTTTGTAATGCACCCTTAAAAGCAATCTCAGGAAATTAGAAATTACAAAGAAAAAAAACAGCCCGGCAAAATAAAATCGGCGAAAATATTTTTGTCCGGAGCCTCATCGGTTATGATGGGAAGTCAGTATATTAATGATTGATTTGCTTCAGATAAATGGCTAAATCGCGGCTAAAAGCTGAAGGCAGTGAGTTGGTTACAAATTGTAACCAGCTGAAAATGCTTTCGGCTGACGGGAAATATTATAAAACAGACGCAGCAGACACCGGGAAATCGAAGTACCATTGAGTTTTTAGGTTTATGGGAACAGATCACTAACCCGGATTTTAAAGGGGTCGAATTCGAGGGGTTTAGAAAACAGGCCGGGTTAAATAGTTATGTGCTTACACCTCATAAATGGGATCAGCACAGACTGAGCGATTGATAAAGCTGAACCAAACTGCAATAAATCAAATGAAACCATTGGCACTGAATGAAAATATCAGGAAGCTGAAAGAATGAAGGTAATTATTGGAGAATTATTTCCATCATTTATAGGAAGACAGAGATGAACGCAAAATTTTTAACAAGATTACTGATACTTATCACCCTGATAAACATTGTCTTTATCATCATTGAGTATTCACAGCTCCCTGATCTTGTCGCATCGCATTTTTCACTTTCAGGGGAACCTGATTCGTTCATGAACAGAGACTCCTTCACAGTCCTGAAATTATTCATTTTCATTTTAATACCCGCCACGTTTTTAGGAGTTAATTATATCATCGGTAAGGTTCCGAATAATATGATAAACCTGCCCAACCGCGATTACTGGCTGAGTGATGAAAGGAAAGCGGAAACTATTGACGCCATTAAGATAAGGCTGCTTGTTCTTGCAATAATCACACAGTTGTTTATGACATTTGTTTTCAGGAAAGTTTACGATTTTAACACAGAGACGGGACATTCGGTCGAAATTATGCCGATCGAAATACTGATAATCTACTTTATTCTTATTGGATTGGTTATTGCAGAAATGTTATACCGCTTCAGAAAGCCGGATACTAAAGTAAAGCCCTGATTTTATTTATCTCCTCTGAAAAATCAATCCCTTCATATTCACGCTGGATAGACACTGCTTCGGCAAGAGCCGATTCAAGGAATTTCCTTCCGGTTTCAGATTGGGGATTCCTCAATTTATGCCTCATTAAAACGTTTAATTTCTCAATGCGCGTAAGAAATGTGTGTGTATCAGCATCAAAAACAGCGCTGTTGAATTTTTTCCAGATATATTCAATCGCCTCAACAGATGGATGCATAAGATCATCTCCGAAAAACCGGTAATCGCGTAGATCATCAAGAAGCAGTTCGTATGCAGGGAAATATTCAGCTTCCGGATATTGCCGGATGATCTTTTCGATGCCAAGCATAAGCGAGGCTTTGCTCAACTGATTTTCATGAAATCCTTCTTTCAGATGCCTGACCGGACTGATTGTGAAAATGTATTTTTTGTCTTTTCCGGAATTTCTTAATGATTCGATCAATTCTGAAAATATTTCTGCAACTTCCTCAGGATCCAGCCTTTTCCTCAGGAATTCCTTACCGGGTATCCTGTGGCAATTGGAAACTATCTCGCCCCTTTTAAGATATTCATAGACAATTGACGTCCCGGGGGTTATCAGTATTACAGAGCTTTCAGCAAGGAATTTGCGATATTTTTCGATATCACTGTTAATCATTTCAAGGGCTTTTTCCGGCTGATGATGGGAAAAGCTGCTGCTATGATAAAAACTATGCCATTCTCCCTGCTCGTAAACGAGATCATCTTTTTTTAACAGCCTGCCGGTAGTAATAAGCTTAAAACAATTGGAAATGCTTACCGGATTGAACATCACGCCGAATGGGTTTACAATCGCTTCAAATCTGGCGCTGTGCAGTTTCTCTCCGATATTATCGGTGAAACAGGAGCCTACAGCAAAAATCTTATCACGATAATTGATTTTGTGCTGAAGGTTGATATTTGAAAGTTCTGTCCTGAATTTCATCTTTGAAAAATAAAGATTTTCTCTCGCAAACCTGCCTGCCGCAGGCAGGGACGCAAAGGAATTTTCTCTCGCTAAGACGCTAAGACGCTAAGAGATAAACATTATAATGAAAAAAAATCTAAATTATTCCCCTTTGCGCCTCTGCGGCTTGGCGTGATATATTTAAAGGTTATTCACGATTCTTGTTATGCCGTTCTTGATTAGTCTTTCATTAAAATTGATTAAAAGGCCCAATCGTTTATCAGCTATTTTCAAATAAGTCAGCAATTGTTTGGGATGGACGGGGGCTATTTGCTCAACTGATTTTAATTCAACAATTACTTTGTTTTCAACTATCAGATCAGCGCGGTAACCTATATCCATTTTCAGATCATCCCAAATTAACGGGATCGCTTTTTGTCTTTCAACTTTAAGTCCATGTTTAATCAGTTCATAAGACATTATTTCTTCATAAACGGATTCTAATAAACCGGGACCAAGTTTAACATGAATGTCGTAAGCCGTATTTACAATTATTGCTGCAATTTCGTTTTCAGTCATTTTGTCAAAATATCCTCTCGCTAAGACGCAGAGCCGCAAAGGGTTTTTTTATTAATGATTCAAACAATATTTATTCCACCCCTCTTTTCTTGGCGCCTTCGCGTCTTTGCGTTAGGTTTTTCTCAGGGCTTTTGACCGTAGAGGTTATCCTCTACAAGCTCACAGATAATATGTGCTGCGGTTATATGACCTTCCTGTATCCGCTGAACATTGTTCGAAGGAATTACGACTGCAACATCAGCAAGACCGCTCATTTTTCCTCCGCTGTCGCCTGAAAGCCCGATCACGGTCATACCTTTGCTTTTCGCCATTTCAATCGCTTTAAGGATATTCGGAGAATTCCCGCTTGTTGAAATTGCAAGAAGAACATCGCCGGTATTTCCGAGTCCCTCAATATTTCTTGCAAACACATTTTCGAAACCGATATCATTTCCACCGGCAGTGAGATTTGAAGAATCGGTAGTAAGGGCAATAGCAGGCAGGGCAGGTCTCTGGATATGATGGCTGAGCCTTATCATAAATTCAGTGGCAATATGCTGGCAATCGGCAGCGCTGCCGCCATTACCGCAGAGCAGGAGTTTTTTTCCATCACGATAAGCAGAGCTAAGCAAGTCAACCGCTCTTAGGATTTCATCGCCGTTCTTCTCGATCATGCTGATTTTAACCAGCGAACTTTCCTTCAATGAATCAATTAAAAATTTTCTGTTATCCAATTACTTCCCTCAGATTATTACTTGATTCTTATAATGCACAGCCGAAGCAAAATCTTTAATGCTTTCCCAGTTTTCTTCGTCTTCGAAATGATTGCCGGTAACAATAATTTTTGCGCCGTGTTTTACTTTCTGAGCAGCGGTTGCAGCATCCTTAATGCCGCCGCCGACAATAACAGGAATATTTACCGATGAAGAAACCATCTTTACCATTATATCGGGCACAGGTTTCTCTGCGCCTGAACCGCCTTCAAGATAGATCAGTTTCATACCCATAAATTCTGAAGCAAGTGCAGTAGCCATTGCAATTTCAGGCTTGTCGCGCGGAATAGGTTTGCTTCCGCTCATATATTCAGCGGTAGTCACTTTTCCGGATTCGACAAGAATATAACCAGTGGATAATGTTTCAATTCCGATTTTTTTTATGTACGGCGCCGCCATTACGTGGTTGCCAATCAGGTGATCGGGGTTTCTTCCGCTGACAAGAGAGATATAAAGCACGGCATCTGCTCCGGGATAGACCTGCGAAACACTTCCCGGAAAAATAATTACCGGCAGTCCTGAATTTTTCTGGAGCAGACTGATATATTCTTCCATATTACCTTTAAGAAGAAGACTCCCGCCCAGAAGGTATCCGTCAACGCCCGCAGATTTTGTCATTTTAGCAAATTCTGCGGTTTTTCCCGGACTCAGTTTATCTGGATCGACAAGCACAAGGAAAGATGCTCCCTTCTCCCCTATTACCTGTTCAAGATAGTTATATACTTTCATTCGAATAACTTATATTGGCTTAAGCAAAAGTTAAAAATAATAAAGTTCCCATAAATAATTATTATATAATAGCTTTATGAGTACACAAAAAGAAAAAACAGATGAAGTCCAGGATTTCCCGCTTTTCTGTGATTATACCTGCAGACATTCCGGTTTTGCAGACCCTGATGCAATAGGAGCGTGCAGAAAAGATCTTGCAGTCTGGTGCAGTTTCTTTAAAAGATATAACAATAAGCACAACAGATGTTTCGCGCAGAAATCAAATAAAACGAGCGATAAATAAAATGATCCGGGAAATTTTTCGTTCCCGGACCATTAAAAGCTAAAGATTTCGGCAAAAAAATCAGTCCTTCATTGAGAGAGAAATCCTTCCTTTTACAGGATCAACCTCAATAACCGTCACTTCAATAACATCGGCAACTTTAAGCACATCGAGCGGATTTTTAATAAACTTTCCCGCCATTCGGGATATATGAAGAAGCCCGTCCTGCTTAACTCCTATATCCACAAAAGCCCCGAAATCCACAATATTCCTTACGGTTCCTTTGAGACGCATACCTTTCTGCAGGTCTTCCATTTTCAGAACATCGCTTCTCAGGATTGGTTTGGGCATATCCTCCCTGGGATCTCTGCCGGGTCTCGAAAGGTTCTCAATAATATCGTTAAGTGTGGGGACTCCGGCATTAATTTCGGCAGCCACTTTTTCAATCCTTGTATTCTTCAGAAAAAGCTTCACCATACTGCCTTTTGTTTTTACATCATTTTCTGAAAGTTTACAGATTGCAAGCAGTTTTTTTGTGACTTCGTATGATTCCGGGTGAATAAATGTGTTATCCAGAGGATTTATACCATCGCTTATTTTAAGAAATCCTGCGCATTGCTCAAACATTTTATCACCAAGACCTGCAACCTTCATCAATTCTTCGCGTGAAGTAAATCCGCCGATTTTATCCCGGTAATCAATAATTCTCCTGGCAACTGTGCGGTTAAGTCCCGAAACGTAAGTGAGCAGCGGTGCAGAGGAAGTATTCAGATCAACACCGACGTAATTCACGCAGCTTACAACAACGTCGTCCAGCTTTTTCGCAAGCAGTTTCTGATCGACATCATGCTGATATAAACCAACCCCGATTGATTTGGGATCAATTTTCACGAGTTCAGAGAGCGGATCGAGAACCCTGCGGGCGATTGAAATATTTCCGCGCTGGCTTGCTTCAAGATCAGGGAACTCCTGTTTGGCAATCTCCGATGCGCTGTAAACTGATGCGCCCGCCTCGTTCACTATCAGGTAACGGCAATCTTTAGCGCTTTCGTTTATCAGCTCTGCAACCATAAACTCAGTTTCACGGCTTGCAGTGCCGTTGCCTATTGCAATAAGACCCACATTATATTTTACGATCATCTGAAGGATCTGCTTTTTGGCGTCCTCGTATCTGTTCTGGGGCGGATGCGGATAAATAGTTTTTCCATCAAGATATTTACCGGTTTTATCGATTATAGCGATTTTGGAACCCGACACAAATCCCGGGTCAATCCCCATTATTGCTTCAAGATGAATCGGGGGCTGAAGCAGAAGCTGCCGCAGGTTGGCGGCGAAAACCTCAATCGCATGAAGGTCTGCTTTCTCCGTTAGTTCCGCCCGCACTTCCCTTTCGACTGAAGGAAATATCAGCCGGGTGAAAGAATCATCAGCAACGGGTCTTAAAATATCTTCGAATGCTGAATCATGCTTTATAAAAACCTTATAAATCTGCTCCACTATAAAATCTTTATCAAATTCAAGTGAGACCCGGAGGAATCCGTCTCTTTCACCTCTGTTAAGCGCGAGTATCTGATACGGCTTAAGTGAGAACAACTGTCCCTTAAATTCGTGATACGTTTCGTAAACATCTTTTTTCGTTTTATTTTTATCCGCTTCTCTATCAGGCGCCTTCTTTGAAACAGCGGATGATTCGGCAAAAAGAAATTCCCTTACAGCCTGACGAACTTCAGCGGTATCACTGATCATTTCGGCAATTATATCCTGTGCCCCCTGAAGAGCCTCAGCCGGCGTATTCACACCTTTTTCGGGGTCAACATAAGCTGCAACAATTTCATCAAAATCTCCTTCGAAAAGGGGATTTTCAAGCATAAACAACGCAAGCGGTTCGAGTCCTTTTGCTTTTGCAATTGTGCCGCGGGTTTTTCTTTTTGGTTTATATGGCAGATATAGGTCTTCAACTTCCTGCAGTTTTGTTGCCGCAATAATTTTATCCCTCAGTTCATCTGTAAGTTTGCCTTGCTCTTCTATGCTTTTAAGAACGGTCTCTTTTCTATCTTCAAGTATTGTGAGATAATTCTGTCTTTCTTCAATTACTCTGAGCTGATCTTCATCAAGTCCGCCCGTATGCTCCTTTCTGTAACGCGCAATAAAAGGAACAGTAGCGCCTTCCTCAAACATTTCAATAACTTTATTTACCTGCGATTCTGTTATTCCCATTTCCCGGGATATCACGAAAGGTATATTCATCATAATTCCATAATTTTTGAATGTTCAAAACAAACTTAAAATTACATTTTTTCCAACTTGTTTATTTAATATTAATTTCTAATAGAAAAAGGATCCTAATTTGAAAACAATTATCTATGAAAAACCGACATGTACAACCTGCCGGAAAGCGGTTAAAATGCTTCAGGAATTTGATACGGATTTCACTCGAATAAATTATTTTGAGGAGAATTTTGATGCTGAGACACTGGAATCTCTGCTGAAAAAAGCGGGACTAAAACCTTCGGATATACTCAGGAAAAAAGAAGCAAAATATAAGGAGCTGGGGATAGCAGCCGGGGGCTTCACCGAAGAACAGATACTGGGATTGCTGATCGCAAATCCTGAACTGATACAGAGACCGCTGATAATCCGCGGCGGTAAAGTTGTGCTTGCCCGCCCGGTAGAAAAATTGAAGGAATTATTCTGATCGGGGTGAACGTTTATCCGCCGGGGTTAACGGCTGAATTAAATCTACAACTTGAAAAGTCGTCACGGTAAAAAAATATTATTTTTTGCTGTTTGAATTTGAAATAAGTTATGATTAAATTTGGAATCCCAATCGAACAGCGTTTGGGAAATATTGTCCTGTGGTGTAATTGGCAACACGTCTGACTCTGGATCAGAAGTCTCCAGGTTCGAGTCCTGGCAGGACAACAATAAGCCCTTATAAGTCTTTGATTTATAAGGGCTTTTTATTTTATCCCGGCTGATCGCTCAAAGGCTGCAACATGTTTTTAACCCCTGACTATGCTTCTTTAAAAGACAGATAATAATGTCACCCCTTCGGGGTTCTTCATTTTATTAATACAGAATATATTCTAACTGAGGGAATCATGGTAATCATTTAATCATATGAATCATGGTTCAGACTTTTCCGGAGATTGCTTCACCCCGGAAAAATGGGGTTCAGTTTACC
>JAIOYW010000014.1 GCA_021740915.1 Ignavibacteriales bacterium
CCGGTTATATTATGGTTGAACAATTGAAATCGATTGATTTTTATAGTCGTAAAATAAAATTAATTGAAAAAGCACCAAAAAATATTATAGATGAAGTGCTTGCTATATTAGATGCCTGTATTTATCAAAATGCCTGACCCGTGCCTCAAGCTGACCGCCTTTTTTGTGCGGCATTTTCAAAGCTTTGTGGTTTGGTGAAAAAAGTAAGCATAGTTTGTAACACTGTTATACTAAATAAAATTGTTAGAAATTATCTGCCCAAAAGATGGCAGACAGGTTGGGAGAAGCTTTTCAGTTCTGCTTTGTTGTTTGGGGCGGACTCCGCAAGAATGACAGGCAGTTGAAAAGCCACTTTGTTATAGCCCCTTGGGCAAAATATAGCCTCTTGCTTTTTAGCGAGGTATTATATATAATACCAATATGGAAATTTACAGAATTGTTATAGATACAAACGTTATTGTTTCTGCTCTTAAATCAAAAAATGGATTTTCATTCAAATTATTATCAATAATTGACGATAAACGATTTAAGGTTTTTATCTCGGTTCCGGTAATACTTGAATATGAAGATGCGATCAATCGGGAAAAAACCAGGATAAAATTGAACAAAAATGATATAGAAACTATTTTAGACTACATGTGTTCGATATGCGAAGAAAGAAAAATATTTTATCTGTGGCGTCCATTTTTAAGGGATCCCAAAGATGATATGTTTTTAGAATTGGCAGTAGAATCAGAGAGTGATTTTATAATTACATTTAATGAGAAAGACTTTAAGGGCAGTGAAAAATTTGGCATAAGGACATTGACGCCGAAAGAATTTTTGAAAAGGATAGGAGAAAAAATATGAGTACCATAAGTTTAAGGCTGCCGGATTCATTACATAAAAAAGCAAGGGCATTGGCAAAGAAGGAAAAAACTTCAATTAATCAGCTCGTATCCTCTGCCCTTGCTGAAAAAATATCGGCTTTAATGGCTGAAGACTATATTCAGGAAAGAGCCGGAAGAGCAAGTAAAGCAAAGTTTAGAGAAGCTTTGAGTAAAGTTGCTGATGCCGATGCCGAGAACTTCGACAGATGAATTAATATCTCATCTCATGTACATAAGTTTCCGGGCATGGTCAAAAGGCCATTCTTTAAAATTGCATGGGATTATAATTTGAATTCTCAGAAATAATAAACAATATTGGGTTTTAAACTAACCTAAGAAGTTAAGTTAATTTGTTAAATCAATCATTTATCAGAAAGCAAATGCAGCGAATCTGACAGAAGAAAACAATAAACAACGTAAAATATTAATCGTGGCTTTTTATGAAGGAATGTTTTTACTTTTGTTAAAATTGACTTTTCCAGGATAATTATTGTCCCCGAAAATAATTATCCGGGGACAATATTGGTGAGGGTGAATTTTTATCTGAGCAGGATCATCTTTTTAGTTTCGGAGTATTTACCGCTAATTATTCTGTAAAAGTATATACCGCTCGATAAATTTTCAGCATTGAATTCAATACTGTGAGCGCCGCCGGGCATTTTTTCATTTAACAGGGTTGCAATTTCCAGTCCAAGAGCATTAAAAACTTTTATTTCAACCTGATCTTCAGAAGGAATATTAAACATTATTTTTGTAGCCGGATTAAACGGATTCGGGTAATTCTGAAACAATTCAAAACTTAAAGAATGATGGTTAACAGTAACTTCAACAATATTAGAGTATTTGTAATTGCCAATGTTATCTATTTGCTTTAGTCTGTAAGTATAAGTTCCTTCAAAAACATTCTTGTCCGTGAATGAATAACTCCTGGGAGAATTACTGTACCCCGCGCCCGCCACAAAACCAAGGCTCAGCCAGTCTGTAATTTTAACTTCCTGTCCGCCATCAGGAGAGGGTGCGTTTATAATTGCACGTTCTACCTGGAAACCATAATTGTCCACCTCTGTAATTGTCTGCCAATTAAGAGTAACATTGTAATCAGAAACAGAGGCTGTGAAAGCTGAAAGTTCAACCGGCAGAGGATTATTGGAGGCGCTGATAAGAGGACTGAAATTGCCGTGAATATCTTTTGCCCTGATAAAGTAAAACAGACTTCCCGAAGGAGGGTTACTGTCTATATATAATGTGTCGTGTACTATTGCAAGCGGAGAAACCTCATCGGGATTTATAAAAGCAACAGGACTACGGTATATATAATATCCGAACAGGTCTTCTTCTCTGTTTTCGTTCCAGTTCAATGTTACGGAATTTCCGCCGAAGCTTCCGCGGAACATCCTTACGGCAGAAGGAGAGATATTATCAATACTTTGCGCCGCTACAATATTGGAAACCCAGTAATAATCCTCGTCAGCAGTCTGGGCAATTACCCGGTAAAATGTATTTAAGGAATCCGCCTGCGTGTCTATAGTAACGAGGTATCTTTTCAAACCAATAGGAGTTACTTCTTCAATGCTTTCCCAAAAGTAGCCCTGCAGCCCGGGCGCCGCGCTCCGCTGCACAATGTAATTTGTTACAGCGCCATTTCCGGGCATATCAAAACCGCTGCGTGCAAATTTAATGTTTAACTGCCCACCTTCATCAAATGGAACATCTTCTATTCGCATTATTCTTGGCTTAGCGGGCGGAGGAGAACTCAGATAAATACCCGTGCCTGCACCAATTAATACGGACGGGTAACACACAAGGTCATCGAAGCCGTCATTATTAATGTCACCAATCGGAATAGGATAGTAACTGAAGAAAACATCGGGCTGATTGTCCATTTCTCTTCCCCCGAAATAAATTCCAAAACTTCCCGCTGGTGTTGAGGCAATTAAATCGTCAAATCCGTCACCATTAATATCACCGGCGATATCACAATATCCGATATTGCTATAAGTGTATCCGGTAATTGATAAATCGTATGCGACATCCAGGTTTGTCCCCCCGAAATAAACATAAATTTTACCCCGTGATGAAACTCCTCCATAGTGAGTAGCGCTGACAGCAATATCATTAAATCCATCCCCATTAAAATCACCGCCTCCTGTGACCCAGGTTCCGAATCTGTCTCCCGATGCCTCTCCTTGCAAGCTAAAAAAGGCGTCATAAAATGTGGCGCGGCCGGTACCAGTACCGCCGGGGACGCCAATAATAATACTTTCGCGGCCTGAGTGATTTATATCTCCTGCATTGGCAATAGATGCTCCAAACAGAGAATTATGATCATATCCCTCAAAAAGCGCGTCATGTATATTGTCAATATTAGCTCCGCCGTAGAATATTTTTACATTTCCCGTTCTTGAATATGTGTAGGTGCTATTTTTTGCATTCGGAGAACTAATTGCAATATCCGAATAACCGTCATTATTGTAATCCAAAGCAGTAACATCATAACCCAATTTTGCTGAATCCGTACCAATAAAGGTTAGGTCCACCGTGAAATCAAAGTTCTCTGACCCTAAAAATAAATATGCAGCTCCCGAATTTGAACCACTACTATAATCAGTTAAGAGTACATCATCATAACCATCCCCGTTTACATCGCCTGCAGAATACATGGTGCCAAATGTTCCATTTGCTGTTGCGGCAGGAGTGGTTACCATATTAGGGCCTAAGTAATATAAACTGAAACCTGTATTGTAAAGAATGAGCAGGTCATTATACCCGTCTCCGTTTACGTCACCGGCATTACAATAATCATAGGGACTGCCAGGTATGATAATATCGGGACTATCATATCCATCAATTCTGTTTTGCAGCAATATTGCTTCGCCTCTGTTAGAATTAAAGCCTGTAGCGCCAGCAATAATTTCATCGAAACCATCATCATTAAGGTCCCCTGCATTTGCTACTGCACAGCCGAAATAACTATTGGCTGACGAACCTATGTACATCATATCGGCATAGCTGTCCATTACAGTACCTCCGAAGAATCCATAGACCTTTCCGGTGGCAGTATTATTAGTATATGCGCCAACAATAACATCATCGAAGCAATCGCCGTTAATGTCTGCAGCAGCTACGGAATATCCGAAAGAACCGGCGCCGGCGGCGACAGACTCAGGATAAAGTAATTTATCAGATTGGGAATCAAGGGAAGCAGCACCGTAGTAGATGATTACAAATCCGAAATTTAATTCAGCCCCCGGACCGCCTATTATCAGGTCGGAATAACCGTCTCCGTTTACATCTCCGCCAGTCATTGACCTGCTGAGTTTATCATCACTGCTGCCCGTCAGGGTCAAATCGCTTACTGCATCCATGTTGATTCCGCCTAAATAAACAAATGCGCGTCCGTCATTTGTGCTGAAAGGATATTCACCGATTGCCACGTCATCATAACCATCTCCGTTCATATCCTTTATTCCGGCTACATTAGAGGCAAAAAAACTGGCGGCAGTTCCGTCTATTGTTAAGTCGGCATCGGGGTTTATTGTCGCCCCTCCGAAGTAGATATATGCTCTCCCATTATTTGAATTGTACCCGTTTGCGCCGACAATAATATCCGAGTAACCATCGCCGTTGACATCGCCTGCACAAGCCACACTCGTTCCGAAAAAGCTGTTAGGGGAGTTATTAAGAAAAACTGCATCGGGAAAATTATCAAATTTCGAGCCGCCGAGATAAAGATATGCCTTACCGGTTGTCGCATAATTATAAGCGCCGACTAAAAGATCATCAAAGCCATCGCCGTTAAAATCCCCGGCAGAAGAAAGGGAAAATCCAAAGCGATCACCTTCAGATTCGCCGCTGATTACAACGTCTTCGTTTTTATCTACATCATTAGATCCCAGATAGATATATACCCTTCCCTTATTATTGCCGTATGCAAAGGCGCTAATTGCAATATCAGGGTATCCGTCGGCATTAAGGTCTCCCGCTCCCACAGTGCAAGTGCCGAATTGTTCTCCGGCGGCATGACCGTTATACCTGTTCCCGATTAAACCACTGGTTTCATTTCCGCTGTCACCGGCATTTTGTTGATTAATACGATTACCGTAACTGCCCGGCGTCTGTACATTATGCTGTGCAAAGCCCAGGCTGGTAACAAGAACTATAAGTATTATCAGATGTTTCATAGCGCCACTCCATTAAATTATTAGTTGATGTTTGATGTAATTTTGTTTAGAATTTCCGGAAGTTTGTAAAGCTCTTCTTTAATAAGGAAAATATCCGCCCCTGCCTGTATTGATTCGTTTTTGTAGTCTATCTCAGGAAGCTGTGTGATAACGATGATTTTAACTGAAGGTAAAAACTCCTTAATAGCTTTAGTTGCTTCGAGGCCGTTCGTTCCCTCCATTACTATGTCCATTAGTATGATATTCGGTCTTTCTTCAGCCGCGGCGGCTATCGTCTCATCACCTCTTGTGGATTCAATAATCTCCGTACACTGCGGGCAGAACTTTGAGAGTCTTCTTAGAAGATTACGGATATCGGTGTTATCATCGGCAATTAAAAGTTTCATACTTTTTAATTATTTAACTAAAGGAAAAACTAAGCAGGGCAGAGAGGAAAATAAATAGATAAGTGTACTCAATTTTATTAGGTACACTTCTCTAAGTAGAAGTACTCAGAGAAAGAAAGGCGCTTTTTTAAAATGCAGGCAAAGTTTTATTATGAGGCAGTTATAAGTAGGCTTTTATCTTGATAGCAAATAGCAATAGACTATTATGTCCGTGTAAATCGAGTTTATTACTGATGTTAGTACGATGATTTTGGACGGTTCTGAAGCTAATGAACATTTCTTCAGCAATTTGCACACTTGTTTTATTCATGGATAGCAGTTTCAGCACTTTTTTTTCCGCTGTGCTGAGCGTGCTTATCATATTTATGATATCGTCTTTGGATTGTTTGAATTTTGCGCCGTGAATAAGGTGATCCTGAAGCTCTTTACTTATAAAATATCCTCCGTTAATAACTGTTTTTATGCAGTCGTTAATCTCATTTAATGTCGCGTCTTTAAGCAGATAGCCGGTGACGCCGTTTTCGAGAGCCTCATCAAGGTATTCAGGCTCGCTGTACATAGTAAGTATTATAGGGCGAATATCAAGTTGATTATCTTTAATAAGTTTTGCAACGTCAAGCCCATTTAAGCCCGGCATTGAGATATCAAGAATTACAACAGCGGGTTTTTTCGCTTTAATCAATTCCCAGGCTTCGGTACCACTGCAGGCGGTTGCTATTACATTAAATGAGCTTTCCTTTTTAATTATATTAAGCAAGCCTTCACGAAAAATCGGATGATCATCAGCGACAATTATTTTGGTTTCTTTTAACATAGCTATTTAACGGCAATTAATATAGTAATTTGCGTACCGGAATTTAATGAAGATTTAATCGTTAGTTCGCCGTTGATCAGGCGGGCGCGTTCTTTTAGGCTTTTTAAGCCGAATCCTTCCACCAGATTCGATTGAACTGCGACATCGGAAAAATCAATTCCCCTGCCATCATCTTTTATCTCGATGACTATTGAATCTCCCGAAGTCATAATTTTGACGGATGCATTAGCTGCCTTTGAATGTTTTACAACATTATTCAGCGCCTCCTGAATAATACGGTATATATTTATTTTGTATTCAGAGGGAACCGATTGAGCAATATCGTGCAATTCCGATACGATTTTTATTCCTGAGGCTCTTTCTACTTTTGCAATCATCGAACTTATTGCTTTAATCAAGCCAAGTTTTTCAAGCTGATGCGGATGAAGATTTGTTGACAGTTCTTTTATTTCGTCAATTGATTCTTTTATTAATCCTGATACCTGTTCAAGGTCATCTTCATTTTTACTATCGCTGTTGCGATACAAATAAAGTAAGTTTTTAATTACGAGTAAGTTTTGCCCAAGACTGTCGTGCAATTCGCTTGATATTCTTTTTCTCTCTTCTTCCTGTAACTCGATTAACTGCCTGGAAAACATGTGATGCTGTGCCTTCTCTTTTTTAAGATGCCGGATACGTTTGTTTACAGTATATGCTGTCAATAATATCAGGAGCCCCGCGGTTAAAGAAATAAAAAAAGTATTTAGATAGAACGGCGGATTGATAGCTATAACTAACACGGCTGGCTTGTTATTCCAAATGCCGTCGTTATTCGAACCAAGAATTTTTAATTCATATCTGCCGGGTGATAAGCCCGCAAAGTTTATCTCAGATTTTCTTCCGAGATTTATCCATTTATCCTGATATCCGGCAAGCTTGTATTTGTAGTTATTGTTTTGCGGCAGTAAATAGTTCAATGAAGCTGCAAATACTGAAATATTGGCATCGGTGTAATCGAGTTCAATCTCCTTCAATAATGAAACATCGCAATGTTTTTGCAATTCATTGCCGGCGACTAATATTTTTGTTATAGCAACAGGCGGTATTTTTTGATTCGTGTACACACTTTTCGGATTAAAATAGAGGAGACCAGAAAAACTTGGAAAAAAGATTACGCCTTCCTTATTCATTGCCGGAAATCCCGAATAGAAATCGCATCCGTTTACTTCTTCAATCATGGAATAAAACTTAATGTCCTTTGAACCCGGCTCATAACATCCCACTTCCGAGTTTTGGGTGGTGAACCATACTTTTCCCTGATTATCTGCCTTCATGCTGTAGATGCCCCTGTTGGCATCTTCGAAAATAATCTCGGAACTGTATTTATCCTTTCCGGTATTAAAGAACCTGACAAGTCCCCCGAAACCGCCGCTTAAAATGTCCTTTTTATTGTCATATAACAGGAACGATGAAGAGTTGATGAGATTATTTATTCCGCCTCTTCCCGGCATATATAGTGTAAATTTAGAATCTTTGAAATTATATTGTTGAACTCCGCTTCCAGTGCCAAGCCAAAAATTAGAATTATCATCCCTGACAAAGTGTCCGATATAGTTTGAAGCGAGACCTTTCGATGGGTCATTATTTTCCTTGAGCCTCTCAAACATGATTTTTCGAGAGCTTTTACGCTCATTGCCGATTTTATTCATGCCTCCGTTCCAGGTGGATATCCACAAATTACCCTCATCATCCTCTGAAAACCATCTGATAAAATTACTGCTTAAAGAGTGTACATCCAATGAATCGTAATAGAAATTTGAGAAAATCAGTCTGTCTCCGGGAGAGAAGTGTTCATGCAGTTTTGTTCTGCTTATTCCTCCTCCCCATGTACCAATCCATATATTATTTTTATTATCCTCATAAATACAGACAAGATCGTTATTGGTATGAAACTTATGTGACTTAGGAAGAATGTAGCTTGCGCAGCGCAGCAGATCGGGGGTGAAGATATTCAGTCCTTCTGACGTAGCTATCCATATATTTTGAAACTTATCAACGAAGCAGCCGGCTATTTTATTTGATAGAAGGCAATTGGCGGAAGAATTGTCGGAGAGCAGCTTTTTGAATCTTTCTGTTCTGAGATTAAGTTTGCTTAATCCGCCGAAAGTGGAAATCCACAGAATACGCTGATCATCGATGAACAGATCGAATATAATGTTGTTGACAATTGAATTCGGATTATCAGCTACATTCACATAGTTGACAAAAGTAGAATTAGCTATATTTATTTTACTCAATCCGCTGTTCGTTCCCGCCCATAAGATGCTGTCGTTTTCAAAGCACAACTCGCTTACAAGATTTGAGAGAAGAGCGGAATTATTTTCGTCCCACTTTTTAAAGGAGAAATCTTTAATGTTTATTTTATAGATCCCTTCGCCGGTTACCGCAGCATAAACATAATCGCTTTTTCTTTTAGTCGTAATAGATTCTATTTGTACATGTGGAATAAATGACGATGTGGTTTTTGTATCAAACGATCCCTTTACAGGATCGAATAAAACCAGACCGCGGTAAAACATACCCAGCCAGAAAAGACCGTTTTTATCTTCGCAGATGAGATTAACTTTATTCGCGAATTCATGCCCCTTAACTTTTTCAGGAATAATATACTCTTTGATAAAATTAAAGCTGCCTGAAGCTTTTATTATTCCACGATCTGTCGTAAACCAATTGAAGTTATTAGAATCATGGAAATAGTTAGAGATGCTGTACTTTCTCATCCATGGATGATTATCTGCCAGATCATCAAATTGACCGGTGGAATAATCATAGTAATAAACTGAGCCGCTGAGCGTTATTACCAGGATCCTGTCCTGGTTTAATTGATAAAGGAATGTAACTACGTTTTCAGGAAGAGAATGATTGTTTGAACTGTCGGATTTGAAAGTGGAAAATCGAATGCCGTCGAACCGGCAGAGTCCATTATCTGTGCCGAACCATAAAAAGCCCCTTGCATCCTTTAAAGAGCAATAAATTTTGTTTGAAGGAAGTCCGTCACGTAAATTGAAGTTTTCAAATTTGCTTTGAGTATAGACGACTGAGGTAAAATGCAGCAGACAGATTAATACTGGGTGCAAAATTTTTTGAAACCGATATCGCCATAGCATAGCTGTTATAAAAACATAAGTTTATATTCCTATCTTAAAATATACATTCAATGAACGAAAAAAAATATGTTCAACGTCAAATTAATAAACTTTTAATGGGGTTTCATATCCGGCGGTAAATTCATTCTATGGCCAGTGATGGAAGCAGGTTATTAATATTTTATAAGAGTTAACTGATATATCCTCTCATTTTTTGGTCTGAATTCATATACAGTCTAATAAATCTGTATTACAGAGCTGAAACTCAAAATTGTTTTCACATTGTTTACCGTCAGTATCTATCTGTTTCAGTCCGTATCACAATGAACCTGCATGCGGTTGTTCATCAATAAAATCTTAATAACTGGGGGGATAGTATCGGAGTGAAAAAACTAACTGCTCAAAATCTAAAGTAGTTTACTTCCATAGTCCTCCGAAAATGAAAAAGGATCTTCATCCCGATTGACTAAAACTGAAACGATACCGATTCAATCTGTAGTGCGCTCTGATTTCGCAAAATTGTGTCAACGTTCTGGAGAAAATTGTCGGCATATACTTAAAAAATAGCCTGTGAAGCGGTTTCGAAGATTGTGAAGCAGGAAAAATTTGGGTGACCAGAGATATGTTTGATAAAATAATTACAAGAAATGTTAGAACAGATAAAAAACCAAATCAATTTAAAATATATCTAAATTCTTTGCCGAAATGTTATTGGGATAATAATGGGGAGTGAGAGTTTCACTCCCCTGTAATTCCGTTTTACACTATTTGATGAGCATCATCTTTTTAGTGGCAGTAAAATTACTTGTCGTAATTTTATATAAGTACATTCCGCTTGTAAGTTTGCCGGCATCAAACGATTTTTGATGACTTCCGGCCTGGAATTGTTCGCCGTTTGCAAGCACTGCTACTTCCTCCCCGAGTGTGTTGAAGACCTGCAGAGTTACTTTTGAGGCTTCCGGCAATTCGAAGGAAATAACTGTCAAAGGATTGAACGGATTTGGATAATTCTGGTACAATGTAAATTCCATAGGCAGAGACGGGTCATGCCCCATATCCAATGTTATGATATTCGAGTATTCGATTTCCCCATCAGTATCTATCTGTTTCAGTCTGTATCTTAATGAACCTGCATACGGTTGTTCATCAATAAAATCATATCGTTTGGGGCTGTTAGTATTACCGTATCCAGGCACAAATCCAATTGTTTCCCATTCGCGGTCAGCGCTGCCCTGGAAGCATGACCTTTCTATTTCAAATCCGTAATTATTTACTTCAGTTGCGGTTTGCCAGTTTAGTACAACATTTAAATCCCCGGTTACTGAGCTTGTTGAAGCAGCAGTAAACGATGTCAGTTCAACAGGCAGAGGGTTATCGGAAATTGAATTTGTATAGTCAAAATCATCAAGGAATATGTTCGCCTGATTACTGGCGCTTGATTCCCCGTAAATCATCCAGGAATCAATGTTAACGTTATTCGCCAGTTGTGCTTTGGATAAATCATCACCGACTAAAACTCCATCTATCCATAGATCAAACTTGTTTGAAGCAACTGACTGGGAAGTTGAGTATGTATAGTCAATTGAGGAGGTTGTATTATTTCCATAAATATCAACTGTGTAAGTCACTCCCTGGACAAATGGAGTGCCGGAAAGCTGAGTCCACGAAGCCCCATTTCTGTAAGAAGCCGTAATAGCTCCTGAAGCGCCGAAAACAAATCTTATGCCGGTGAATACCTGACTTCCGGAAAAAGATGTATTATCGCTGTATCCGGAACCATCGCCAATAAATAAAGACCAGGTTCCCGCAGTTGCCGTATTTGAGCCGCTCGCATCACCAAGCCGTATTTTGAATCGCATAGTGAACGATTTCGCCCCGGTATAATCATAGATGGAAAATTTATTAACTGAAGTTCCTGTTGGCGCAACACCACGTAAATAACTGCTTCCGCCAAAAGAAATCACCTGATCTTCCAAATTCCAACTTCCACCCTGTGTTCCGATCCTGACCCTGTCATTCCCGGCATTTAGTTCAGGATTTGATAAGAAATCAGTACTAATACCGGATGCAGTGTTATACGTTCCTGTAGAAGTGCCAAAATTATAGATCCACGGTTGTGCTTTGCTGATGACCGGGACTATGTACAATCCGACTAATAAAAGAAGCATGAGTTTTTTCATAAATACCTTAGGTGTAATATATTCTTAATGAAAGATCATTCTGATTTCAGTACTTGAGAGAAATTACCTCTCATATCATTTTACCGGCATCAGCTAACGAACCTGAAAAAATTACCTGTCAGAAATCTGTATAGTAACATTCCGGCGGATAAATTAGTTCCATTAAAATTGGTAGCGTAATTCCCAGCATCTTTCTTCTCACCAACAAGAGTTGCCAGTTCTGTCCCAAGCGCATCGAAAACCTTAAGTTCAATATGATTTGGCGTCGTTACAGAAAACATTATTGTGGTTGTCGGATTAAACGGATTTCGGTAATTCCGGTACAATGTAAATTCCATAGGCGGAGACGGGTCATGCCCCATATCCAAAGTTATTATATTCGAGTATTCGGTTTTCGCGACAGTATCTTTCTGTTTCAGTCCATAACTCAATAATCTGCATGAGGTTGTTCATCAATAAAATCTTAATAACTGGGGGGATAGTATCGGAGTGAAAAAACTAACTGCTCAAAATCTAAAGTAGTTTACTTCCATAGTCCTCCGAAAATGAAAAAGGATCTTCATCCCGATTGACTAAAACTGAGACGATACCGATTCAATCTGTAGTGCGCTCTGATTTCGCAAAATTGTGTCAACGTTCTGGAGAAAATTGTCGGTATATACTTAATAAATAGCCTGTGAAGTAGCACATATCAATTGAGATGCCGGGTAATTCTTTATTCCCGGCGATTCAGGCGCTGAAATAGAGACAATCAATATTTGAACTGAGTGAAATTTTTAGTCAGCAGAAATGCTTAATTTAAAGTGAACTTACGAAAACTGAAATTAATCAATCGATTAAACGCAAATAATTTGACATTTTGAATGTCCGGATATTTTCAGAATGAAAATATAGAAAGCTACTTCAGGGAAAAATCCGAATTATATATTACCCCGCCGGTATTTTTATAGGCATTAAGGACGGCCGTGGCTTCATTCCTAAGGATTGATGTGTAAACTTCGATCCCCCGTTTGCGGAGATGTTCTTCCCAGTCCGGTAATTTAGGTCCTTCATCAAAACCAATTCGTTCAGCATCTTCACCTTTGGCTGCACAGAAAAGTCTTTTTATTCCCGACCAGGGCATCGCTCCAAAACACATTGCGCATGGCTCCGTACTTGCAAAAAGATCATAGGAATTACCACCGTTGCTGAGTTCAAATTTCCGGGTATTCTTTTGAGCGAACATAATTGCCGTCATCTCAGCGTGAAAAACCGAGGAACCGCCTGTCACAACCATGTTCACTCCCGCACCTGCGAGCTGACCGGTTTCTGATTCAAAAACAGCCGCACCGAAAGGTCCGCCGGTCCGGTATTTAACATTTAATGAGGATAGTTCGATTGTGAATTTCATTCGGTCTTCAATTTCCGGAAGAAATATGTCTTTGCCCTCAGTCATTTCCCAGAGCCATTGGGGTAATTCAAGATTTACGCTTACTCTTTCCATTGCAAAGTTATTATTATGTATGCAGAATAAAAATATTAAGGGCAGTAAATATAGCGAAAAGCCCCGAAATAGTTGTCGTAATGAAGAAGGAAGGGAGTATTTGAGTAAATAATTATCAGCAAAAAATGTGTTACTTTCCTGATAATTCAATCAGTTTCAGTAATGTTTTCCAATTCCGGGCTGTTGCTCTTACATCCAGTATTTTCTCAATTAAATTATTGTTTAGTTTAGATTTGCCATATCCGCAACGGGCATAAAGATAGATTACGCCTTTACCCAATTTCCATCTTTCGCCGGTAAAATTTTTATTTTCCAATAATCTTATATTTTTTTCAGCGGGAACCGATTTCAGAAAAACAACGTAAATATTGCCGGGATCAGGATTTTCAGCCGCAAACGGGTTTGAGTTCCGGACAGATATCATTTCTTCGTGTTTTTGCACTATAACATCAATCTTATAATGGAACTCGGACATTATCCACATTTCAATCTCACGGCTCAATTCAAAAGCAGATATCTGACCCGATCTGAAAATCACATTACCGCTTTGTATATATGTGCAGACATTCGATAGCCCTTTTTCAGTGAGCATCTGCGAAAGATCCTGCATTCTGATTATATTTTTTCCGCTGACATTGATGCCGCGTAAGAGAGATATGTAAGTGTTCATATTTTTTTGAAATTAGAAATTAGAAATTAGAAATTAGAAATTAGAAATTAGAAATTAGAAATTAAATGATGATATATCGGCAATTATCAATAATTTGCTGAAGTAAAAGTAATAATTCTGTTAATTCTGTTAAATATGGAACCGGGGATGAAAATTCTAGCGATAATTTTTGCTTCACTGCTTTTCAGTAAGGCGATAAGCGCCCAGGACTGGGCAAATCTTGCAAAATACAGAACGCAGAACGAAAAACTTGGCAGTCCGGCAGATGGTGAAAAAAGGATTGTGTTTTTTGGCGATTCAATAACTGAAGGGTGGGAAGGATCAGACCCGGCTTTTTTCCGGAATAAATTATATATTAACCGGGGTATCGGAGGGCAGACCACTCCCCAGATGCTCATCCGTTTAAGGCAGGATGTTATTTCTCTCAACCCGGCTGTTGTGGTTATTCTCGCCGGGACAAATGACATTGCCGGTAATACGGGACCCTCCACACTCGAAATGATCGAAGATAATCTCGCATCAATGAGTGATATTGCAGTAGCCAATGGAATCAGGGTTGTCCTTTGTTCTGTGCTGCCGGCGATGGATTATCCATGGAAAAAGGGGCTGGAACCTGCTCCAAAGATTGCTGAATTAAATAAGTGGATAAGAACCTATTCTGCGAAAAAGGGGATTGTGTATCTGGATTATTATTCAGAGATGGCGGATTCTCAGGGCGGACTCAAGGCAGAATTTACTTATGATGGTGTACATCCTAATAAAGCCGGATACGAATTTATGGCTCCTCTGGCTGAGAAAGTGATTGCCGAAGTACTAAAATTTTGATAATCTCTGATTCAAATTACATAATATTAAAATGGATATAGAGTAAAAATTGATCAGTGTGTTTCATCCGGCTGGCAGCTTTTAGAAAGTAAATAATTTTCAAATTCTCGCTTCCTTTATTGCCTTTTATCCAAGTAATGATTCATTTATTTTAAAAGCAATTTCTTAAATGAAAAGCATATTTGGGTCTAATATCAATTTTAAATCACTAAAAGTATCGGCTCAAAAATCAGATTAGATAAGTGATTTCCCCCAGATTTATACCCTTGCCAGGCTTTTAAGCGCCGGCAAATATCCTAAATCTTCGCACATTTAGCTTATTATTGCCTTTAAATAGGTCAATGTCTGTATTGTGTGTCACAAATTTCGGGGCATTTACCGGATTTTGTCTCAGCTAACAGACAAGGCTTTCCTGATTTAATATTTTTGTCTCAAATAAAACAAAAAGAAAAGGAAAGAATAAATGAAAAGCAGAATTTACAGTTTGGTATTATTCGTGCTATTGTTCAGTACAAACTCAATCGAAGCACAATTAAGCGCTCCGGAAGTTGAAAGCGTTTATGGCGGAAGAATAAACGCTATGGCGGGTTATTCCTATTCGGGAGACAGCAGCCGAATATTTATCTCAACAGAAAGTGCGAATTCAATATTTTATGCCGATGTTTATACTCATGCCGGGCTGGAAACATTCAGCCCCTTTACAGTTATGCCGGGTGTAAATGCAGCGGCAGGTTATGGACTTGGAATTCAGCAGATAGCTGCCCACGAGGTTTCAGGGCATGTTTTATTTATTCATCAGTCGGGTCTTCTTAGCAGTGAACCTTTCTCAATATCGGTATATTCCATTTACACCGGATTTGTCCAGACAATGGCTTTGAAGGGTGATTATCTGTTTTTCCTCTCCGGTAACCAGCTTCATTACGGAACATTAGATGCCTCCGCCAATTTTACCGCAGGATCGGGTTCGCCGCTTATTCTGCCGGGGATGCCTGGAATGGTTTCAATGAAGGTCAATCCATATAATGGTCGTGTGTATATGTTTATTGAGGGCAACAGCCCGGTAATTTATATGAGTTCTGATGATTATACGGCATTTAATTCGGCTACTACTTTTACGAATATATCACCCGCAACACTTAGTACTTCAGTTTTCTGGAAAGCATTCGGTATTGGATATGACGGCAGGCTGATGACTGGCGGAAATGATTTTACAAACAAATATTTTGCTTATACTGATGATGCCATATCCTGGACAGAATATTATACCGGAATAGGCGGAGTATCAGGGCCCAATATAGATGTAGCCGGCGATTCTGCTTCCTACCGTGTATATTTTGCCAGCGGATATAATACAGATAAAGGAAATTCGGGATTCTGGAATGGTTTCGGAAATCCCGGAGGAATGGAAACACATCCTAATGACGGAAGTGTGTTTACTGATCCCTCTAACAATAATATTGTTTATATGACAACAGACCAGGGAATAGGCGCTTCGGTGGATGGGGGTGCTACTATTTTTGAGATTGACGAAGGCGTTGAGGCTGTGTGGGTGCGGGATTTTGATATGACAGCATCAAAAAATACGGCATGGCTGGCTTCAAAGTCTGGCATCCGGCGAGTCAACAATTACCTGACTTCACCAACCTGGACAAATGCCATTTTCCCAATGGGGGACGGATCACCATACTATTCTGCGGACATGGATCCTGTTGACAGTACCATAGTATATGTCGGGAATGTAAGGGTTTATAAAACAACCGATAATGGAATGAACTGGAACCGAGTATTTACACCGGAAGATCCGCCGTATAACTTTTCCGGCGTTGGATCCCAGGCTCTCGCTATTGAAGTTTGCCAGTTCGAAAGAAATACTGTATTTGCCGGATTCACTGTTCAGGATTCTGCAAAAGGCGGACTTTTTTACAGCACAGATGCTGGAAACAACTGGAATCAGATTCTTCTTGAAGCATCCTCGATTGGCGAGGACGTTGATGTACAGGATATTGCCTTTAATATCGAAAGCGGAGATACTGTCGCTTATGTTGGTGTTGAATATGACCTGACGTACCCTCAGGGATACAGTGTTTACAGGATTGTGAAAAGCGGAACTCTCTGGACACCATCACAGGATTTCGGACCATCAGGCACATCTACCGGCTCAGTAATAGTTGCCACCATCCGCGATGTGCATGTTTCAGTTACCGGAGATACTATCTTTGCAGCGGGAACAGATGCAGGAATCAATCACCCGATGGCATACTATAAACCTCTGAATACTACTGCTTTATGGACTCCATTCACCACAACCGGTTTCCCGTTTTTCGCGGGTAAACAGGCTATGGCTGTTACTCAGGGTATCGATACAATCTATGTTGCTGTTGATAATGAGGTTTATTATATTGAACCCGGCGCATCCACCTGGACACTTGGTTATAGTTATGCAGTAGGTACTCGGATAGATTTTCTATACTATGATGAATTACTTGTCGGAACAGAATATGGACTATTCGCCCATTTCGGTACTAACGGCACGACGGCTGTAATAAAAAATAACAGCAGTCTGATCCCGGAAGACCTGGAGCTCAGCCAGAATTATCCGAATCCGTTCAATCCTTCAACAAGAATAAGTTTTTCATTACCAGCAGAGCAAAAGATATCGTTGAAAGTGTTTGATATTCTTGGAAGAGAAATCGCTGAATTGTTCAACGGAGTTATGCCGGCAGGTATTCATTATGCTGAGTTTTCAGGAAGCAGTCTTTCAAGCGGAATTTATTTCTATGTCCTGAATACTGAAAACAAAACAATAACTAAAAAGATGATGCTTCTGAAATAATTGAATTGATAAGATGTTCTTTCTTACCTCTTGTCAAAGCCCGGTATGGAATTTTCTGTATCGGGCTTTGTTTTTTTTGGTTGTACACCGATATTGATATGAAAGGACTTGCACGGGAGATTTCTGAATTATCTCCCTACAAGTCCTAATAACATTAAACATCAATTCATTTTAATCGCAGTGTTATAATTTCTGTAATGGATATAATAGCCATTCATCCATAACACCTTTACTTTGCCCGGTAATTGTCCTTCGGGAACATAAGGGCGCATATTATTAACTTTGGATTTTGCGGTAACCGGTTCAGATTTCCAGGTTGCCCCGGCATCAGGAGTATTCCACCTCTCAATCTCAAAAACTCCTTCAATTTCACGTGAAAGGTACAATTCAGAGGTGTTCTGCTTATTCAGAATTAATCCGCCGGAATAGTTTGGTTCTGTTTCAGAAGCTCCTTCGGAAGTTTGTGGAAACCATTTGCCTGCATTAACTATCTGATGAGAATTCCATTTTTCCCCATCCCATTTCATATATCGGTAAATATGATTAAGGCTGTCAGGGAAAGTGACATATGCAACCACGGGTTTATTCCCCTTGTCAAGGGCAATGTCCCAAATCCATGCTTTTTCACCGCTTATTGATGCATCGTAAATTTTATCACCTTGTTTTAAGTCGAATGGTAATTCGTTGATGCCGGCAATTTTTTCTCCTGTCCGTTTATAAAAAACTCCGTTTTTATAATAAACGTAGTAAATGCTGTTGAGTTTTTCATTTCGGGGGTGACCGTCAGTGTAAATAAAATGAATTTCATCAACACCATTTGAATACATTTTCATATACGGACGAAGCCCGCCGCCAGAAAGGAGCGACTTTGCAGGTGCCCATTCTTTTCCGTCATCTGAAGTGGAAAAATTGGGCTGCCAGTTATTACCTCTGAAAAACAGGTATATTTTATTGTTTTCCGCACTAAGCTGAACAGGGTTGGGGTAAGTGTAGCCGGAATTACCTTCAGTATTTGTCGGCAGTATCTGTTCATCCTCCCATGCCTGAACCTGCTCGGGAGTGCTTGAAATTCGGTAATACATATCCCTTCCATTGTGTCCGGAATAGAAAATCATAATTCTGCCATCGGGGCGGATAATCATCCCGGGATTTGCGTGATCGTCCTGATCCAGCCCGACGCGGAGTGTGGAAGTTGCCAGCACCTCGTTTCCAAAATCATATTCAGCAGCCTGAATATCTCCTTTACTATTGACCCAGCTAAGATATGTTTTATCATGAGCGCCCTTGTAATATAATGCCCTGGGGTCGGCAAACCAGCACCATGCACCATCTGAGGCGAGTGAAGGAAAAAATTCTCCTGCTGAAAGTTCGATTATATTCAATTTGATGACTTCTTCTGCAGCAAGCAGAAAAGCTCCTGTCCCATATAATTCAGTGTCATCATAGGAAACTTCGTCAGGTGCAAAACCGATACGCTGAACCCAGCCTACTTTCCCGGAAGGATGTACTGCATGTACAAGTCCGCTCCATGCGCGGCTCACGGGTTCGAGGAATGTTTCTTTATCGAGCAATCCACTGTTGATTCCCCATGCAAGTGCATAACAGATAAGTCCGGTGCCGGATGATTCCGGGTTAGGGTGATTTTCCTGATCGAGCAGACTCATTCTCCAGAGTCCGTCCGGACCCTGGTGCTTTATAATAGCAGCCGCCATTTCGCGAAATTGTTTGATGTAACGCTTTTTTGAAGGAAAGTCATCAGGGAAATGCTGGAGAACTCTTGCAAGACCTGCCAAAACCCAACCATTGCCTCTGCCCCAGAATACTTTATTGCCATTTTTCTCAAGAATAAGGCTGTCGCTCACACCCGGGATGAATCTTTTGTCTCTGAAGAAAAGATGATCTTCCTCATCATAAAGGAATTCACTGGCATCCCACCACATATCATCGAGGTAATCAATGTATTTTATATCATTTGTGGCTTTGTAAAGTCTTGCGAGGGTCGGCGGACTCATAAAAAGCGCATCGCACCACCACCATTCTTCCCTGCCCCGCACCGGAGTAGCGGCTATCTCGTCATAAATCTTTTTGATCGGCTCAAGCATTTTGGGATCCTTAGTCTCAAAAAATGCCTCCAGGTAAACCTGCCCCGCACTGACATCATCTGCGTGTCTGCCCATCGGACCCTCGCGCCATTTTTTAGAATCGCCCCAGGCTATCACAGCATCCAGATACTTCTGGTAGCCGGTTACACGATATGCTGACATCATCCCGGAATATAGCACTGTTTCAACCCACAAATCAGGATGTGGTTTTATAACTGCCAATTCATGATCGGCAACTTTTTCGATTATCGAAACTGATCTGTCGTTTGACCGCTGGGTTTTCTGCACTTTAAGAGGCGCTGTACAGGAAACAATAAATAAAAGTAATAATGCGGCTGCAATTTTTTTATGCATATGATATACTCGCTCTTATTTTAACAATAAACACTTTTTGCTTAATGAATATCCCGGGATGCTGACTTTATAAATGTAGATACCGGTTGCAAGATTTTCTCCATCGAACCGGATTTTATGTTTTCCGGCAGGCAATTCCTTTTTTAATAATGTTTTTACGTGACTTCCGAGAGGGTTAAACAATTCGATCCTGACAAAAGTTTTAAACGGAATAGAAAAACTTATAGTTGTTTCGGGATTAAATGGATTAGGATAGTTTTGATCAAGGGAAAATTTTTCCGGAAGTTCTATTTCATCTTTGTTTAACAAAGAGAGAATCCCGTTAAGAGCAAGCCCTTTCAATCCCTTTATTCCTGTGCTGCCGATAAGTTCAGAGGAACCGTCAGTTTTATTAATCTTAATTAGATTTGCAGGCTGGAAACTCAAGCCGTAAATGCCGTAGATATTCCCATCTGCACCGAATGCCAGATCATCAATAGGCAATCCGGTTCCGGTGTTCCCAATTTTGGAAAATCCGGAAAAGTCCGGAGTTATCCGGAAAACAGCATCTCTGTCAGTTCCGGTGATATATGTGAACCAGAGAGAAGCATCAACCGGGTCGAATTCAAGGGAGGCAATCCCGGATGAAGCATCAAAGACCTGTAATAGATTATCCTCACTTTCGAGCCGGTAAATGATCCCGGAATTATCAGCAAGAAAGATGATTCCCGAATTTGAAACCGCCAAAGCCGTGTAATCGCCAGGCAGGTCAAAATAAGTATAAGCATCCCCGCCTGCGGAATTGATTCTGATAATTTTTGTTAATCCGGGTGAATTGAACAAACCCATAATTTCCGAGCTGGCAGGGTTTATTGAAAGATCGGTAACAGCAGAATAGCCTGATTCTCCAATTAGTTGAGCGCTGCCTGTATTTCCATTCAGGATGAATATTCCTCCATTGGCGGAGGATACGCCGGAAGCATATATTTTTCCGCTGAGCGACGGGGCTATCTCGTAGCCTCTTCCCTGTAATTGAACAGCAAATGCGGGATTTTGCAAATCATTTGTCTCAATAATCAAATTGCCGCTTATTCTTCCCGGCTGATCCGGCTGATAATGCAGATATACGACAAGTGAATCATAGCAGGGAATATTTACAGGCAGATTCTCGGCAATCATAAAGTGAAATACCGGTTCCGTCATGCTTAAAGAATTAATTATCAGGTCCTGATCTCCAAAATTTTTGATAATCAGTGAATCCGTTTTGCTGCTGAAAGGTAATTCGATATCCCCAAAATCGTAGTGCATCTCCGAAAAATTTGCTTTAATACCTTCAAAAGGTTTTGGACGTAATCCGGCATTCCAGACTCCCCATACATTTCTGGATGGCACATATTCAGTAGAGATCCAAAAACTCTGATCAGCAGGATCGAGCCAGACACCCATATAATCGCCCCAGCGATTATCGCCGCCTCCAAAAGTTTTGATGTAATTTGCACGTCCGGTTTGAAGCATTATAGATGATGATGTCCTTCCTTCGAATGGAAAAACGAATGTTGCACAGGCGCTGATGTATTCGTCCGGTCCTGACCGGCTGTAAGTCAATAAAGTTTCACCTGAATCATTTACGTCAAGAGCAGAATAAAAAAGATATTTTTCCGGTATCGTTAATATTGCATCGTAAAAAGTGTTCTGAGCAGAAAGATCAATAACAGTATATTTTACTCCGCAGAAAGAATTATCCCTGACTGTATGAGTTATATGAAGGTAATTATCCCTGAAAACAGGCTCGTTCATCAGATTACTGCCCCAGATTTTGAGTCCCAGCCCTCCGCCCTGCTGACCGGGATTTTCCGGATCGGTATAAAGCCCGACAGGCACGGTATATCCTGAAAGCTGTGGACTACCTAATGGATTGGTGATTTTATATATACCCACGGATGTTTTCTGAAAGCTGATCTCGTCCGGCTCAGTGACGGCGAGATAAAAACCGTCAGAGGAGCCATATTGCCGAGAAGGGCGGATCATATAAGGATATATGCCGGTGCCCGGATATGTGATATTCCAGAGATCTTTCCATCTTACAACCCCCGGTGAGGGTGCATACAGGTCAGATTTGTTTACAATTCGGATCCGTTCGTATTGGAAGATATCACCGACAAATGTGAACTGATCGGATGCCAGATAAATTGCTTTATCATCATATCCGATGCCAGTGTAATCAGCCCAGTTTCCATCAATGGTTGTCCCATTTACATTACCGGGCAGAGCCCAGTTAAACCAGATTCCGTTCGGGTCGGAATCATCTGAAACAGAAAGCAGATAATAACTCTCACTGTTTGATGATCCGAGATGCAGCCACGCCATTATCCAGCGATTAGAGTAATGGTCGTATATAACCTTTGGGTCGAAAGCTCCCGGGTTTTGAATGACATTGGTGTACCAGCTATCAGCATCGATTGTTTTAACAGTGGTTCCATTTTTATCGCTGATACGGAAGTAACTGTTTACACAATGTATTACGTGATCAGGTCCGGCAGCGATGTAGGGATCAGGCGGGATTGATGAGCCTTCGTCTGCTATCCCCTGAAAGGAAGAAAACACAATTATGCTGTCATCGACTAAATTTGATCTGGTTTCATTTAGGCGGATATTCGCAGCGATGCCGTCCGGATATAATACTGTATTTCCATACTTTTTTACTCTGTCAAATTTATTAAATAACCGGAATCCTTTTGAAAATCCATCAAAAGATTTACTGAAAGATTCAGTGTTGATTGCTGAACCATTTGGCACGGAACCATCTGCAGGCCCTGAATAAGAAACCTGCGCTTTTAAACCGGAGCACATTATTAATGCTGCTGTAACTACAAAAATAAATTTTCTCATTTTTCACCAATTATTTCACTTAAAATAGCAACAAAGATAAACTTTAACAATCGGGTTGAGAATTTTTGAAATATTAATTGAGAGGAGTAATGAGTAAAAGCTTCTGCAATGCTTATTTGCTGATTATTGCCGGCAATTCAGATGATAAGTATTGTATAGATATGGAGGCAGTCTTTTTATAAGTATTTAATAGTTATACTCAAATTTCAAATTTTATCATATTTTTGTTAAAATGACCAGGTGTTTAAATGTCTGAATTAGGATTGGCGCTGGGCGGTGGCGGAGCCAGAGGGCTGGCTCATCTTGGTATATTAAAAGTCCTCGAAGAAAAACAAATAAAGATCACCACAATCTCAGGATGCAGCATGGGTGCCGTAATAGGGGGTTTATATGCGTATTACGGAAATTCCGCGCAGGTTTGGGATTTTGTAAGGAATGTGCTTAAAAGCCCATCTTTTAAAGAATTTGGAAAAAAAAGTGTGGCCTCTTATCAAAAAACCGAAAAAAATTATTTTGAGCAGTTTTTTGACCTTATCGCCATGAGATTAAAAGCTGCTTCCAGTCTCGATCGTGTTTCCTATTTTGATGAAGACGAAACGGACGAATTATTCGATATGATCCCGGATGTACCAATCGAAGATTTAAGCCTCAAATTCTCAGCTATTGCCACTGATCTGATATCGGGTCAGGAAGTTAATTTCACAGCAGGAAGTCTGAGGACAGCATTAAAAGCAAGTGCTGCAATTCCGGGGATTTTCCCGCCTGTTCCATTTGCAGGATATTTGCTTGTTGATGGCTATGCTTCAGAAAGTGTTCCTGCAAGGCAGGCAAGAGAGATCGGGTCGGATAGAGTACTGGCAGTTAATGTCTCAAGAAAATTAAAAACAATTAAGCAGCCGAAAAACTTTGTTGAAATTCTTTACAGAACTGAGGATATAACATCTTTCCATCTCTCTGAGATCAGGCTGAAATCCGCTGATCTGATATTAAGACCCAAAGTGAATGAGTATGGATGGGCTGATTTTGATAAAATTTATGATATCATTGCAGCAGGGGAAGCAGAGGCACGGGCGAATATCGAAAGCATTTTGCAGTTGATAAATAGAAATTCCTATTTACTTGAAGTAGAGCATTTTATAAAAAAAATGAAAGGGGAAATGTAGAAAGACTATTATGAATAGGGATTCAGCTATCAGGGCATTGACTCAAAACCCAGATAAAATTTGGGATGTGATAATTATCGGGGGTGGTGCAACTGGTCTTGGCGCCGCAGTTGATGCAGCTTCAAGGGGATTCAGCACATTACTTGCAGAACAATGGGATTTTGCAAAAGGAACTTCTTCCAGAAGCACAAAACTTGTTCATGGAGGAGTTCGTTACCTTGCACAAGGCGACCTTTCCCTCGTTTTCGAATCTCTGCAGGAGCGGGGTATTCTTATGAAAAACGCACCCCATCTTGTGAGGAATACTCAATTTATAATTCCTGTTTATGACTGGTGGGAAGGACCATTTTATAACATCGGAATGAAAGTTTATGATCTGATGGCCGGAAAGTATGGGATAGGCACTTCAAAAAAAATCTCGATAGACGATACAATGGCAGCCATTCCTAATCTTGATCACAAGGGACTCAGTGGCGGCGTTATTTATCACGACTGCCAGTTCGACGATGCACGCCTGGCGATTAATCTTGCTCAGACAGCCTCAGATTTTGGAGCCACTGTTTTGAACTACCTTAAAGTTAGCGGTTTTTTGAAGGATGCTTCCGGACTGATTAACGGAGTGAAACTGATGGATATGGAGACAGGAGCAGAGATAGAGGTTAGGGGAAAGTCCTTTATTAATGCAGCCGGAGTCTTCGCCGATCAGGTAATGGAGATGGATAATGTGGCTCATAAACGTCAGTTAAAATTAAGCCAGGGTTCTCATATTGTGCTGGACAGATCATTTCTGCAGGGAGATTCTGCTGTGATGATACCGCATACTGATGATGGAAGGGTACTTTTTGCCGTGCCATGGTACGACAGAGTTATAGTCGGGACTACCGATATCCCGGTTTCGGATCCCTCCCCGGAACCAAGGTTTTTGGAGGAAGAAATCGACTTTCTGCTTAACACTTCATCACTCTATCTTATCAAGGGCCCCGGGAAAGAGGATGTTCTAAGTGTTTTCAGTGGTATCAGACCTCTTGCGTTTACTGAAGATTCAGATACCCCCACGAAAAATATTTCAAGAAAACACCAGATAACAGTTGCGGTTTCGGGATTAATATCTATAACAGGGGGGAAATGGACAATCTACAGAAAAATGGCAGAGGATTTAATAGATCATGCAATTTTAGTCGGGGGTCTCAATCACGTGGAGTGTTTTACTGAAGATCTGCATGTGCATGGGTATAAAACATACTCCGGTTTTGAGGATGCTTTAGCCTATTATGGCTCTGATTCTCAAGGTATTGAAGAAATTATTGCATCTGAGCCGGGTCTTGGTGAAAAAATACACTCCGATCTACCCTTTATCAAAGCTGAAATTGTGTGGGCCGTAAGGGAGGAAATGGCTCGGACAACTGAGGATTTTCTTGCACGCCGGGTCAGGGCGCTTTTTCTTGATGCCCGAACGAGTTCAAGGATGGCGCATCATACATCGGTATTAATGGCTAAGGAACTTGGTCGTGACCGGTCATGGGCAGAAGCGCAGGAAAGGCAGTATAATGAACTTGCAAAAGGCTATTATCTTGAGTGATTCACAACAAAAAATATCAATAGTTGCACACAGGGGAGCCTCCTATGCATTTCCCGAAAACACTCTTATCTCTTTTCAGGAAGCATTTTCAGAAAATGCTGATTATATTGAGGGTGATTTTCGGATGACGAAAGACGGGGAAATTGTTTGTCTGCATGATATAAATACATCCCGGATAGCTCCGGGATACAAATCATTAAATGTTCGCAGGTCAACTTTTGAAGAACTAAGACGGTTATCAGTCAGCCTTTCAGGAAAAAGGACTGAGGGCGCAGAGGTGAAAATCCCATCGCTCAGTGAAGTTTTAGACATGATCCCTGAAGGAAAAGGAATTTTTATTGAGATCAAAGATTATCAGTTGGATTTTCTTCTAAAACTCCAGGAAATATTGTTTAAAGCAATCTTTGCGAAGAAAATCACTCCTGAAAAAATCATAGTTATTTGTTTTAGTAAAAATATTGTAAAATTTTCGCGGATAATTCTGCCCGGGATAAAAGTGTTCTGGCTATTCAGCAATTGTTTTTCGTTGCTTCATTTTTTTAATCCATTTGTGCATCGATATATTATTTCGGTGATAAAAAAAATAGAATGTGACGGAATTGATCTGCGGTATGGTAAATTTTTCAATAATACACTATCGCAAAAATTAAAAAATCTGAATCAGGAAATCTGTATGTATGGTATTGATAATTCGGAGGATGCCTCTGCGGTGAGATCTCTGGGTGCCGAATATTTAACAACAGATTTCCCGGCAAAAATTCATAAGTTTTTAAATTCTGCAGGTAAATAATTATAAAGTCATAATTATTTACCTTGATTTTGGACTAAATTGTTTAATATTACAAACTAATTATTTATTTTATTAAAATATTATTTACTGAACCAAAATGCTCCGTAAAATAATTGCCGTTATCTTCGGTTTTGCGGCAGGCGTCACCATAATCGCACTTATGGAAACTCTTGGATGGATGTTATACCCGGCAGGACATGAAATTAGTTTAAAAGATCCTTCTTCCGGCGCGACTTATTTTTCGGCATTACCAGATGGAGTTTTTTATATTGTCCTTATTTCGTGGGCGTTTGGAAGTATTACCGCTGGAATGGTTTCAACATTGGTGATCAGGAAAAATAACCGCTTTCCGGCATTAATTGCGGGATTGTTGCTAATGCTGAGTGGAATAATAAATATGATTATGATGCCTCACTCTGCCTGGTTTATTGTATCAGGGATTTTGATCTTTCTTCCATTTTCGTATATTGGATATAAACTGACTGGAAAAAAATTTAGTCAGTCAAACAATATTAGAGCCAAAACAAAATGAAAAATATATTAATCTCCATATTAATGGTCAGTTTTTTGCTGCCATCCTTAATTTTATCTCAGGATCAGTCAGATGGATTTTGTAAAATTCCTGGAAGGGTAATTTCACAGAATCAGGTAAATTATCCTGGGGATCAGAATATTGATGTGACGTACTATAAACTTGATCTTAATATCAACTATGTACAATCCTTCCTGAACGGAGCAGTAACAATTGATTTCATGGTGCTTAGTGAGGGGACAACAGATTTTTTCTTTGATCTCCAGAACACGTTTACGGTTGATTCTATAATTTTTTCGGGTCCCGAAATTCAATTTCAACATTCTGTGAATAAAATTAATCTGCAAAGTTCTGCGCAGTTGACCACCGGAACAAAATACTCCTGCGTGATATATTACCACGGAACACCGGGCAGCTCCGGTTTCGGGAGTTTCGAGTTTTCAACTCATAACAGTGGAACAAAACCGGCTATCTGGACTTTGAGCGAACCTTACGGCGCCTCGGATTGGTGGCCTTGTAAGGATACACCGGCAGATAAAGCCGATTCGAGCGAAGTAAGAGTTCGGGCTGATTCTGTTTTTTACACTGTATCCAACGGAAAACTGACAGAAATTATTACCCATGATGACGGCACAAAAACGTTTATCTGGAAGAATAAATATCCGATAGCGCAGTATCTAATCTCATTGGCGATGACCAATTACTATATTTATGAAACTGAATATATATACGGCAATGGTCAGACAATGCCTGTTATACATTATATGTACCCGGAAAAGTGGAATGCTGCCAGAAAAGTAAATGTGGACAGAACTCTTAATATGATAACCATTTTTTCCGAACTCTTCGGCCCCTATCCTTTTCTTGAAGAAAAATACGGACATGCTGAATTTGGGTGGGGAGGCGGAATGGAGCATCAGACTGTCTCTTCGATGGGTACTTTCAGTGAGAGTGTTGTCGCTCATGAACTTGCACATCAATGGTATGGCGACAAAGTCACGTGTATTGACTGGCATAATATATGGCTTAATGAGGGTTTTGCCTCGTATGCTGAAGCCTTGTACTTCGAAGCACTTTATGGCAGAGACTCATACATTAATTATGTTAGCAATCAGATTGGCACATCTACCAACCCGTTTTCAGCCAAGGGTGCGGTTGGATCACTCTACTGTCAGGATATTTCTTCTGTAAATTCAATTTTTGATTATGCCCGTTCTTATCTGAAAGGCTCCATCGTTCTGCATATGCTGCGGGGAGTGGTTGGCGATGAAGATTTTTTCACAATTCTTAAGGCTTATGCTGCCGATCCGGAATTAGGATACGGAGTAGCATCCACCGAGGATTTTCAACGGGTTTGTGAAGAAATTTCCGGACTTGAACTTGATTACTTTTTCCAGGAATGGGTTTACGGGGTTAAATATCCTAAATATAATATTGACTGGGGTTACTCAACGAACGGTTCGAATATTTATGATGTGCGAGTTACTCTTTCACAGACGGCAAATTCAAATCCGCTTTATTTTACAATGCCTGTCGATCTCAAAATTATCACAGCAATTGGAGACACAACTTTCCGAATTTTTAATGACCAGCAGATACAGGATTTTAATTTTGTTGTAAACGGCAAACCCTCAGCGCTGTTGTTCGATCCTGATAAGTGGATTATGAAGGATGTGAATTCAACCACAGGTTTGACTGATTTTGAATTAATGCCCGATGAATTCAGAATAATAGGGAATTATCCTAATCCTTTTAATCCCACGACAACAATTTCGTATTACACAACCGAAACTGGTAATATACGGATCTGTCTCTATGATATCAGCGGTGCACTTATTTCAGTTCTTGAAGAAGGTTACAAACCTTCAGGACTGCATAAATATGAATTTAATTCAGTGGCGTTACCGATAATTCCCGGTAGCGGTGTGTATTTTTATTCAATAGGAAATGGGAAGAAAATATTAACCGGTAAAATGACTTTACTTAAATAATATCCCCTAAAATTAATAGTTACTTAAAACAAAGCGTCACAGGTTTCTAAATGGACGAAAAAGAACAAAAAAGAAAACATGCCAATTATCTAAGAACCCAGAAAAACTATCCTGAAGCATTAGTTATTTTTCAGGAACTATGTGTTGATACACTCAGCGATGAAACCAAATGGGATTACTGGGGATTGTCATACTGCCTTCTTAGATTGAGAAGATACGACGAATGTATGGATATTTGTCGCCAGCTTTATAATATGTATCCTGATTTTGAGACGGGAAATAATAATTACGGATGGGCATTGTACTATAAGCACATAAAAGTGGAACAGCCTGTTCTTTCTGACGCTCTGCAAGCCGGGGAAGAAATAATTCGTTATACTAATCCCAAGAATAAATTTACCCCGTATCATAGTACTGTTTTTAAATTGCTTGAAATGCTGAAAAAAGAAGGTTCGAAGGAAGCGGAAACCTTTTTTGAGTGGATTGAGAAAGTACATCCCAAAGAACTTGATGATACTATCCAAAAAAATAACGATGAGGCCGGATTCCCACCTACTTCAACTCTGAGAGAAAAATACTATATGCTCAAAACATCGGCTCTTCTGGAATTTGGGCTGTTTGAAGAATGTCTTCAGAGTTGTGATATTGCAATCAGGATGACCGAAAAGCCTATGTACAACCAGTCTTATTGGTTTAAACGTCAGAAAGCACTCGTTTATAAAGAGATGAAAAATTATGACAAGGCACTTTCCATAATGCACGATATTATTAGGGTGAAAAAAGACTGGCGGGCATTTTACGATTTTGCGGAAATGCTTTATGAAGTCGGTGATTCAGAATCTGCACTGTTATATTCGCTGCAATCTGCGCTTCGCGACAGAAATGGTGATCTTCGTCAGGAATTGTATATGCTTCTCTACGAGCTCCTAATGGAGAAGGGAATGGAGCAGGAAGCCGCCGATCATCTTTTCCTGATAAAGGATATGCGTGAAACTCTCGGTCTTGAGCCCGATGAAGGAGTATTAAATTTACTGACCAAACTTGAAAATTCAATAACTGCTAAACCGATTATTGAAATACAGGAAGATCTCGCCAACCTTTGGAAAGAATTGCTTTTCGAATCACCGGAAAATCAGCATGGAGCTGTATTGAGAATTCTCCCTAACGGTCATTCGGGTTTTGTTAAATCCGATTTGGGTGGTTCCTATTATTTTCAAATGAGTGAATATCTCGGCAATCGGAGAGCCATAAGGGAAGGTCTCAGGGTTAAGTTTATTTTAGAAGAAGGTTACGACTTTAAAAAAGACCAGGACGTGAAAGTTGCGACATTTATCAGACCTGTTGAAAAGGAAATTTTTTAGGTGTTGAAAAATATTGCTTTTCCGGCAGCGGCTGCATAAAGTTTTATCCCGGGGAATCGGTTCAGTATTTTTGACCCGAGATTATCAACAGCCTCCTGGCTGCCATGGACCAAAACAATTGCTGACGGTTTAAGACTCTCATAAATATTGAATAATTCACCCCTGAAAGGATGTGAGGGAAATTTGAATCTTTCGATCCTGCATTTCACTTCCCGCATCATTCCGTTGCGGGTCAGTTTTAATTTATCTCCTTGTGAGGCGTTTGCAACAACAAAACCGGAGGAATCAGGATCTATATAACCGGCAAAAAATATTGCAAATTTTTCATTTTTTAACCAATATGGTGTTAATCTGAAAGACATCGTACCTTTTTCAACCATACCTCCCGGTGCCAGCACAATCCCATTGTTTCTTTCGAAATCTGAAAAATCCGTAACCTCGTAAATATCAGTCTGCGGAAAGGACATCAGTTCTATGTTTTTTTCCTTTCTGTTCGTTTTATATCGGAAATTATCGTAAATGCGGTTAATTTTTCTTGAAATACCGCCTGTATAAACAGGAACTTCGGGCAGTTTACCTTTCTCCATTAATTTGTTAACAAGCATTAACATTTCCTGAGTTTTACCAAGAGAAAAAACCGGAACCATTGCGGATCCGCCGCCAGAAATAACTGAATTGAGTGAGGTGGTGAATCGTTCGATTTCATGAGGAAGGCTGAAAAAATCTTTATCATAATCGCCGTAAGTCGATTCTGATATAATGATATCAACAGGTTTGTCCGGAATTACTGCCCCTTTAAGTATTATCTGGTCATCCGGTTTAATATCCCCGGTAACAAACAGTCTGAAATCGCCGAATTGAAGCAGGACCGAGGCGCTTCCAAGTATATGACCGGCATCGTAAAGGGTTACTGTAAGGCGCCTGGTTGAATGGTAACTTAATGAGTCAAGTTCAAATTCCTGTTCATAATGAAGATCGATGAAAAAAGCTGTGAGGCGGTCAATATCATCGTGCCCGTAAATGAGATCCCGGTTGGTCTCATCATGGCTGCTCCATTTTAGAATTTCAACAGAATTATGCAGGACAATTCCTGCAATCTCCCGAGTGGCTTCTGAGCAAATAACCCTGGCATGGGGAAACTTTTTAATAAGAACAGGCAGCGAACCGATATGATCATGATGTGCGTGAGTAATTATGATGAAATCAACCGGATCGTTTTCTATCAGACCAAGTAGCGGAAGAGCATCCAGCCCTTCTTTACGGGGATGCATCCCCGCGTCAACAATTATTCCCAATCCCTCAAAATTGAAATAATTACAATTTGCCCCGACTTCTCCTGCTCCGCCAAGCGGCAGAAATGTTACAGGCAAAATATTTCCGGTATCGTGTCAATAATAAAGATAATTATACCTCGTTACAATAATTGGATTATCGTCACTATCGTATCTGTATCTTTCGTACAGCAAACCTTTTTCACCATACACGTAAACAAGTTTCATCTGTTTAAATTCAAAGCCCTTTTTATCTGTATAATACATCACTTCTTCAACCCGGTTATTATTCTCATCATATAAAAAAGTATAAGTGTACATACTGTTTTTTTTAAGAATAAGGTTTCCTTTGGAGTCATATCTAAAATATGTTGTATCGGTGGCAGGCCGGTTATCTGTAATAATTTCAGCCGCAAGCATACTTTTGTTATCAAAATATCTTTCAGTTCTCTGCAGAAATCTCTCCTGAGCACCTGTTTTGGTCACACTATATGATGAATCAGGGTTATAGGAGTAAATAAGTCTTTCAATAATATCACCATTTTCAGCTTTAATGGTTGTGGAAGTAATCTGGGTTTTGTTATACGAATTTGTAATAAATCTTTTTTTCTTAAAATTCGCATCGAAAACTTCGCTGCTTTCCTCAAGACCATCTCCATTAAAATCATTTATGCTCTCATAAACAATCTTGCCGGAATGATCATAAGTTTTTGCAATAAGAATATTCCCATCATCGTCGTATTCAAAATCCCATTCACGATCAACCATTTTCCCGCCGCCGTATCGGATCTGCTTTTCTTTGAGACCATCCTCATTAAAAAACACCTCTTCAACGATGTCTCCACGTTCGGCTACTTTTCCGTACATATCGTAAAAGTAAGTGTAAGCATCACGTTTTTTTACCCCAAGCTGCAAAGCCTTTTTCTCTTCCACGTCTTCCTGAGTGATGAGCCAGGGCTTTTTCGGTTTAATAAGATTTGATTTTTCTTCTTTTGATTTACTGCATGAAAATACTACGAACGTCAGAAGCACCAGCAAATAAATTTTTCTATAATTATGAATCATGTTTTCCTTTTAGAATTCAGTTGTGATACCAATTCGATGGAGAGTTCCGATAGAGCCGAGAGATGAAAAAGCATAATCAAAAAGATACTGCTCGATTATTGCTCCAAGTCCAAGATTAAAACCTGCGAGACCTGCTGAAGAACCGATTTTCAGATCAGAACGTTTCTCGTTGTCATAACCAAATCTGAGTTTCAAAATCCTGCTCAGCCTTAATTCTCCTCCAAAAGTAAATTTTTTAAATCTGTCTGTAATTTTTTCACTTTCAGAATTAAGATGGTTGAAAGAGAAAAAGAATTTAAGCGGCAGATGAAGCAGTTCTTTACTGAAACCCAGCCGGAAATCGAGGGGAAGATCCTCCTTTGTTCCATTATATGTAGTTATCTGAGCGCCGGCATTAAGTATGGAAAAACCAAATGACCAACGTTCTTCAGGAATTGCATAGAGCAGCCCCAGGTCAACAGCCGCAGCGGTGGAGGAATACTCATCAATTCCGGAATAAATAAATTTAACACTGGCTCCATAAGAAAGATTTTTATCGAGTTCGTTCGAATATGCAGCCATTAAAGCCACATCACCGGCACCAAATTCACCCGTTTTATTCCCAAATTCGTCTGCTCTCTGAAAATTCCCGTAATTTATATATGAAATACCTGCACTAAGTCTGCCGACAGATTCTATTTCATCTGAAAAAACAAGTCCTGCTGAATTAATGTCTTTCAGGTGTTTGAGAAAGGAGAATGAAATCTGTCTCCCATTCAGGAAATAGGTACCTGCCGGATTATAAAAAAGAACGTTCGGATCATCATTTGATGCAACAAAACTGCCGGCTAATGCAGCCGCGCGGGGGCTAAGGTCGAGATCGAGAAATTCATAGACGGATTGAGCCCGAATTATTGAAAACCCGGATAAAAATAATATTAATAATAATTTCCTGGACATATATCCTCAAATTTGGCTGCTTAAGAAACAATAAAATTAAGAATTTTTCAAGTTAATAAAAATAAACAAATTTTGCCCCTGATTCTTATTAAACCTTTATACGGGTGATTTATATATGGAACAATTTACCTTTAGTTGCTGTTAGAATCGTGAAAGAATATTGATCAGGAGTTATTTATGAATGCAATGAAAACCGCTCTTTTAATGGCAGCAATGATGGTTCTGTTCCTTCTTGTAGGATCAGCACTTGGCGGTCAGACCGGACTGGTAATAGCATTTATTTTTTCAATTGCAATGAATTTCGGTTCTTATTGGTTTTCAGATAAAATTGTTTTAAAGATGTATGGAGCTGTTGAGATACAAAGGAACGACAACCCACAGTTATATGATATTGTCGAAAATCTGTCCTCGAAAGCAAATTTACCTATGCCGAGAGTTTATATTATGGAAAGCGCAACTCCAAATGCTTTTGCAACAGGGCGAAATCCGGAAAACGGCGCAGTTGCTGTGACAACCGGAATAATGCGAATATTAAACAAGGACGAACTTGAAGGTGTGATTGCGCATGAACTCAGCCATATCAAAAACCGTGATATTCTTGTTGGCACAATAGCTGCAACACTGGTTGGAACAATCACATTCATCGCGAGGATGGCCGGTTGGGCAATGCTTTTTGGCGGCAGGGAAAAAGAGGACAGCAATGCTGTCTATTCTCTCGTGCTGATGATAATTTCACCTATTGTTGCATTACTGATTCAAATGGCAATTTCAAGATCAAGAGAATATATGGCAGATGCCGGTGGTGCTGAGATTTCCGGCAAGCCTCTGGGTCTGGCTTCAGCACTCAACAAATTATCAACGGCTAATGACCGCATACCCCTACAGAATGCCGGAGCGTCGAGTGCGCATATGTTTATTGTTAATCCGCTCAGCGGAAAATCATTTGCGAAATTGTTTTCAACTCATCCTGCTACAGAAGAAAGAATTGCTCGTCTTAAAGAAATTGCAGACGGCAGGAGAATTTGATTTTGTTTATTTTAGTGTCAGGGGATTCTATGTCGGAAATCCCCTCAACTATTAAATGGTAATAATTTGAAGAGATTGCTTTTAGTCATTTTCTTATTTTCAGTTTCAACTGAAATATTTTCTCAACCTATATCGAATTATAATCGTATAATCAGTCTGCTCGATTCAACCATCTCTGATGTAATAAACAGCAGCAATAATAAAGCGGGTGTCTTCAGGTTTCATTCCTTTGCGGAAAATGCCGTTTTTCAGGGAAGAGTGAATTATATTGCAGAGAAAGCGCTGAAAAATATCCGGGATGTTGACGATAAAAAGGATACGCTGAATTTATATCTTGAGAATATTATTATCGATTATGCAGAACCTTACAGAGAAAGTTTTTTAGGAGATTATCTGTCATGCAGGAAGATAACACTGACCGGATTTTACAATTACACAAAAAATGAAGCCGGAGATGTTTTCTCGGTGAGCGTCTCTGATACTATTGCATACAGTGATATAAGCGAAGTTGAAAAACCTGATTATCCTTTTACCTCAGGAAAAAAACCCGGCGAACCATTCTGGGATTCATTTTGGGAAACCGCGATAATTGTTACAACCGCAGCAGCTTCACTCGCATTATTCTTTACTGTTCGTTCCAGGTGATAGAATTCTGCATTTGAGGAATCCACACTTTTACATAAATTTGTAGTTCGAAATTAAATGGTTAAAATGAAATCAATACCTTATCTACTAGTTTTCTTTACAATAGTTTTTACTGCCTGTTCCAGTTCAGTTGACACAACTCAGTTGAATGCTGAAGAGCATTTCCAGTATGCCTTCGATCTTTTTTCTGAGGAGGATTACGAAGATGCTTTAAAGGAATTCCAGAATATTGTTCTTCAATATCCGGGAAGCACTGTCAATGACGATGCCCAGTATTTTCTTTCTCAAACATATTTCAAGAGAGAAGAATTCCTTCTTGCAGCCTATGAATACAGCAAATTAATCAGGGATATTCCCGGAAGCCCTTTTGTGGCTGATGCTCAGTATATGCTCGCAGAATCGTATTATCAGCTTTCTCCCTCATTTCAGCTTGATCAGGCGTACACACGAAAAGCAAAAGAGGAGTTTCAGGCATTTATAGATTATTTTCCGGCGAATCCTTTAGTTGATGCTGCAGAGAAGAAAATAGATGAGATGAATGAAAAACTTGCCAGAAAAGAGTACAATAATGCGGTGATCTATGAGAAGATGGAATATAATAAAGCCGCCCTTGATTATTACAATTCCGTTTTTGAAATATACCATGACACCCCTTATGCACCGATGGCACTTTACAGGAAAATAAAACTTCTTATAAGTACTGATAAAAAGCCAGAAGCAGTTTCGAATATGCGTATTTTTCTTGAAAGATATCCGGATTCAGGTGAACGTGAAGAGATAGTCAAACTTTATTCTGAGATTGGCGAGGGAAACTAATAAATGACAATCCCACCATTCAAATTTGTTAAAGATTCTACTATAACAATGACAGAATTGGTACTCCCGCACCACACAAATCAACTTGGGAATCTTTTGGGAGGACAACTGATGCACTGGATTGATATCTGTGCAGCTCTTTCCGCGGCAAAACACTCGCAGAGAGTATGCGTAACAGCATCTGTTGACAGCATAGATTTTCACCACCCTGTAAAACTGGGCCATGTTGTTACTTTATCCGCTTCGGTTAACAGGACATTTAACACTTCGATGGAAGTTGGTGTCAAGGTGTTTTCGGAATCCTTTTCCGAAGGTATCAGAGTGCACACGAATACTGCTTATCTGACTTTTGTCGGGGTGGACGCAGATGGTAAGCCGCAGAAAACGATTGAATTAAGGCCCGAAACGAAAGATGAGATCAGAAGATTTGAAGACGCTTTATTCAGAAGAGAGCAAAGACTTAAAATCAGGTATAGCGCCAAATAGATTTTTTATTCTGCTGTTTGTATTAGCATCTTCTCTATCAGCACAGGTGTTTCTGAACAGTTTCGGCAGGTTTACCTCAACAGCGGTTCATCCGAGTGTAACTAACATTATTCAGTTTGATATCGACAGAGATAATAAGTCTGAAATATTTTGCTTTGGCGATAAAAATCGGGAAATAAGCATAGCAGCTTTCGATAATAATAAGCTGGTTACAGTCGGTAATTCGCACACAAAAATTAACTTCACCGATATCAAAATCATTGATCGCCGCCGACACCTCTTTCAGTTTATTTCCCGGGAGAATAAAACTCTCGGGGTACTTACTTTCAGCAATAAGGGTAATCCAAGGATTTTGAGAACCAAAAAATTTGATTCCTTTCCTGCAAGTCTGAGTTCTGCGGATATTGACGATGATAGAATTGATGAATCCGTTATCTGCGGACCATCTTTCAACGGATTAATGCTGGTCAGGAATAAAGGGAATACAATTACAACTGAGAGTATCGCTGAGAATAAGCCGTTTCTTAAAGCCGAATTTAATGATCTTGATTACGATGGATATAATGATATTATTGCCCTCGAGATGCTAAGCGGCTCCTTATATTTTTTCTTTAATGACCGTGAAAGTGGTTTTCAGCTTGAGCGAGAGATGTCGATGCCTATCGATCTGCTTTCGTATCAATTTGTTGACTTCAATCTCGACGGCTTTTTGGATGTTGTATCACAAACCGGCAAGGGGTTTACATTCTATTATGGTGATTCTGTTTCTTCATTTTCAGAGTCATTCAGTATCGAGACAAAATCAATGTCTTCCGGATTTGTTGCCGCCGATTTTAATGATAATGGCAATTTAGATATTGCCTATGTTAGAGATGATCCTTCCAGTTTTGAAATTCTTTTTGATTTTACAAATGGAAGAAAAATTGCTTCCTATAATCTTAATTATCCTGTTATCCGGATAAGGAAAATGGACGGGATTGGAGGACAAGGCTTACTTATACTCGCACAGGGCGGGAATCTTTATGCCCTGAACAGATTTCAAAAAGTTGCCAGAATGGATTTTCTAATTCCAGGTTCATCCGAACTAATTTTTTCACTTAATAATCAGGGGAGAAATCTTCCGGATTTATGTGCTATAGATACTATAGATAATAAAATCAGCATTATCTACTCCGGAAAAAACAGATTCTTCGAAAAATACTGGTCTTTCAATCTTCCTGGTAAGTTTACATCTTTTATCAGTCCGGAACATCAGACGGATTCACTCAGGAACTTATTCCTTTTTAACAAGGGCGGCAGAATGATCTGTACTGCTGAGCTAAACCTTAACCGCGGATCTTTCAGGACAGAAATTCTTTACACATTGCAGCCGATAAGCGATCTGAATATTTATGGGCAATCAGACTTATTGGGAACAACCTTATCTGGAGGAAAGTTCGGGTATTTTACATTCGCAAATAAAAACAACAAATTCACAGATTACACACATTCCGAAATAGATACAAATGTAATTGCGTCAGTTGTTACCAATAATCAATACGGACATATATTCTATACAAAAAGACTCAACGATCAGCTAAACCTCCACGAATTTTCCCTTACTCTCAAACGTGGCGCGGTTGTAAAAAAAATCCTGCAGCTAAGAAAACCCAGAATGCCCATTCTGAGACCTCAGATGAATATTGAATCAATTGATGAATATAGGTCGATAATACATTATGCGGATAATATAAATTCCGTTTTTCTTATGACCGATAGCAAGAGAAACCGGCGTGAAAATTTGCTTATCGACGATCGGATGAAAAATCTATCGAATTTTTCAAGGGTTGCCGGGAAAATACGATATAAGAAAAATCTGAATGTATTTTTTGGAACTGATCCGAAGGGCGATATATTTTATTCAGTAAAATTTGATGCGGATTCAAAAAAAATGAACCTGAATCAGAAGATTGAAAATATTGGGACACGAAATTTCTTTGTTAAATCACTATATTTGACAAATTATCTTCTTTATAAAAACAACAAATTAAATACGATCTCAATTGAGCCTCTTAATGATTAGAATTATATTTGCGGCATTATTTTTGGTATCGGTTCTGCAATCACAGAATGTCGATAGTTTATATACGGAGTTTCTGTACATTAAGGGAAAATTCGATTTTCCTGTTACGGAATTTCCGGACTCCGTTGTTCACCGGAATAAATGTGGGACTGGAATTACTGCATCAATAGCAGAGAATTTCGAAAAGTTCAGTCCGGAAAAACAGCAGGAGATTACGTTGCTTTCAACGAGACCAATACTTGAAACCAGTATCCTTTCCCCAGCATCTTTATTCAGAATTCATTTTGATACCTCTGCTTCATCTCTTAATAAACCGGGTTATTCTATCCTGGAATTCGCTAAAGCAGCCGATTCCTCCTACCGGTATGAGGTGAATAAACTGGGCTTTCTTCCTGCACTTCCGGATGGTCAGGAAGGCGGGGATCAGTTTTACGATATTTACATTATGAATCTTGGGGGAAGTTTATACGGATACACACAACCGGAAACAAAATATCCGGGAGATAAATACACATGTTATACTGTCCTCGATAATGACTTTACAAATTATTTTACTGAAGGACTTGATGCTGCCAAAGTAACAATTGCTCATGAATATCATCATGCAATTCAAATTGGAAATTACATAAACCGTTATAGTTCAGATGGATTTTTTTATGAGATAACTTCAGTTTCAATGGAAGAATTGGTATTCGATGAAGTGAATGATTATCTCGGTTATCTAAGATCATATTTTTCTCATCCGGAAAGAAGTTTTCCACGCAATGACGGATATAACCTTGGTATCTGGAATATTTTTTTAAGTCAGCGCTTTAATTCTAACATCCTCAGACGTATGTGGGAATACATGCCTGAAAACCGTGCGTTAACTTCAATCGATCTTGCAATCAGGGATTTCGGGTCCTCGTTTCAGGCTGAACTAAACGAGTTTGGAGTTTGGACGTATTTTACGAATTATAGATGGCGTTCTGGTCAGTATTTTGAAGAGGGAGCCCTTTTCCCGCTCATTCAGCAATCTGCAAAAATTTTGTTCGATTCTCCTAAAAAGACTGTGTCACTCAATGCAGAGGCATTGTCAAATAATTTTCTCACATTTATCATCCCTTCCGGTGTAACAACAGATACTCTTTCTACAACATTAAGCAATGGGGATATCACCAGTGCGCTTTTAAATTCAGCGGTTGTACTTCCGGTCAGCTACAGTCTCTCAGATTTTGAAGAAAGCGGTTCCAATCAGATTACAGATGGATTGTTTTCGAAAATTGAGACTGCTAATCCGGCCCTTTGGAGTGAAGCGAATATTTTCAATGTGGATGTAATAAGCAAGGATACGGTGCGTTATGAGATTGATTATGCTTATCCGCAGCCATACAAATATTCTGCACCATATGCAATGCAGGGAATATGGATTCCTGCCCCTGTTTCAAGTTCAGGGAACGTGGAATTAGCTGTTTATTCAACCGCAATGAAACAATGTTTTACGGGATCACTTCCCGTAGTTTCGGTATCAAATGAAAGTGGTGAAAAATCATTAACACGAAAATGCGTTCTTTGGAATGCACTTGATGAAAAAGGAAGCCGAATGCCCTCGGGGGTTTATTTTTATGCGGTTAACTATGGTGATACTGTTAAAACCGGAAAAATTGCGATAATAAATGACTGATTTTAATATTGAATTAGCAAATATCTCGAAGAATTTCGGAAGGCGCCAGATTTTTAGAAATCTGGATTTTACCCTTAAGACGGGGCAAATTTATGGAATTGCTGGACACAATGGCGCAGGAAAATCAACTCTCGTAAAAATTATCGCTGGTGTATTAACTCCGAATAAAGGAAAACTGAACTGGGTAAAAAACGGTATTGCGCTGGAAAGTGAAAAATATTGTGATTATCTGGGTTATGCAGCGCCGTACTTGATTCTTTATGATGAATTTACCGCAATAGAAAACCTGCATTTCCTTTCAGGGCTCAGGGGTAATTCCCCTGATAATGAGTATATACTCAGATTGCTCGATGAATTTAAACTTGGCGACCGGAAGGATGAGCTCTTAAAAGGTTACTCTTCGGGAATGAAGCAGCGAATGAAAATCATTTCTGCACTTGCTGATCATCCCGCTGTTCTGATTGCCGATGAGCCGGTTTCGAATTTGGACGCAGAAGGGAAGAGTTCTGTTTATAAAGCGTTACTCGAAAATTCAAATGAACGAATTACAATAATTGCTTCGAATGAACAGAGTGATCTTGATCTTTGTTCCGAAATTATATCTGTCGAAAACTATAAAGTATGAAGATGAGTATCAGACCCCTGGCGTTATTTAAAAAGGATTGGCAGTCGGAGATCAGAACACGTTATGCTATCAATGCCCTGGCGATGTTCATTCTTGTAACAATCAGTGTGATACTCTTTTCAATTGGAGATGAAAAGATAACCGAGTATCTCTCAGGAGGACTTTTGTGGGTCGTGATCTTTTTCTCTGCTATGTCCGGACTTTCGAGGGCATTTGTCTCTGAAGAGGAGCGCGGCACAACTCTTACACTCCAGCTCTCGGCGCCTCCCTCATCTATCTTCACCGGAAAACTGCTTTTTAATCTTCTGCTCGTTTTCCTAATGAATTTCGTCATAACATTTCTATATATCACACTATTTGACTCGTTTATTGTTAAAAATTATTCACTATTTCTTTTTGCAATTGTTCTCGGGAATATCGGGATATCTGTCTCATCAACAATAATCGCAGCGATTATTTCAAAAGCCGGTTCGAAGGGCACACTCTATCCCGTTCTTTCTTTTCCCATTTTACTGCCTCTTATCCTGACACTCCTTGAACTAACGAAATTTGCCATCGATGGCGACACTATCGCTGGATCATTTGTGGAACTGGCTGTCCTTGTGTGCTATGATGTTATTATGCTTGCAGCTTCATATATGCTGTTTGATTTTGTCTGGAAGGACTGAAATAAATCTGTAGCATACATTAATAAAAATGATATTCCATGTTTATGAGTTGTACTGACAATATATGATCGATTCGCTTGATGAAGTCTTGAGAATTATTGGTTATATGCTATGCCTGAGTTATAAATCCTGCAAATATTTGGTTGAATGGCCAGTGGTTCCGGCTTCAAATTTTTTACGGATGAATTGGATTTATTATCGCCAGAATTTTTTTGTCCTGTAAATCCGAAGAATTCAATAATTATAGTTAATATTATCACAGGAGATTTTTTTTGAGCCGCATAATACAATCTTTTCTCACTTTTTTAATCGGCGCAGGTATATTTATTCTATTTCCACTTTTAAGCTGGGGTTTGGCGGAATTTCAGGGGTTTTTCGGAAATCCGGCAAGAGTACTTTATATTATACTCGTAATAATCCTGAATTCCATTGCATCCTGGCAAATGTCAGCAATCCCCTTAGAACATAAGAACAAAGCTACACATGAGAAAAAACTCTCCGGGTCACTTTTTATCCTGCAGGTTCTGAGCCTGCTTCTTGTTCTGATCCCTCCATTCCTCGATAGAAGGGACTTATTTCTGTTGGGCTCAACTGATTATCCAAGATTTATAGGGCTGTTATTATATGGTTTTGGATTTGTCCTCATGCATTATGTTCAGATATTTATGGGAAGATTTTTTAGTGTGGAGATTACAATTCAGGAAAACCATCAGCTCATTAAGAATGGACCGTTCAGTTATGTGCGGCATCCGAGGTATCTTGGTATTGTGATTTTCAGTCTTGGAATTGCTCTTATTTTTAATTCTTTAGCAGGTATAATTATTTCCTTGCTGATATTTCTCACTCTTAAAAGGCGCATAAGTGTCGAGGAAAAAATTCTTGCAGAAAAATTCGGGGATGAATGGACCAAATACGCAAAAAAGACTCCGGGGTTTATCCCGAAGATATTTTGATGCGCATCGTTAATAGAAAAATGATCGTTTTACCTGAACAGGTTTGAATGACCCTGAATATTAATCAGAATGTCTTTATAATTGGGTTAAATGATCACATTAATATTTCCAGCCTGACAATTTTTTTATATTTTATAACCATGAAGTAATATTACTTTCAGTAATCAAGGGAGAACAATGAAAAAGTATTTTGGTTTGCTAATAATCCTGATTTTTTTAGCGGGATGCAGCAGAGAAAGATTCAATGACGGGATGCTTTCCTATGAACCCGCAAAACCGGAAAAAGGTAATGCTGTTGATATATATTATAATCCATCAGGAAGTAAACTTCAGGACAAAGCTAATATTTCTGCAATTGTTTATGCATATTATTCCGATGAATTTTCTGCTGCTGATATTGAATTAAAGAAGGAAGATTCTCTCTGGAAGGGAAGTTTTAAACCCACATCTGATGCTGAAGGGCTGCTTATAAAATTTTACGATGGTGAAACTATTGATAATAATGAAGGGAAGGGTTATTTTATTTATCTGCATGATGGTGATATCCCGGTTCAGGGGGCGCTTTCCGGACATGCTACTTCATTGAATTCCTGGGGAAGATCACTTTCCGATCTCGAAAAAGATACAGCCACCGTTTCAACGCTTTATCGTGAAGAATTATCAAAATATCCAGGCTCAAAGGCAATGCTGCCGTATTTATCATTTATTGAGAGGAATGATAAGGAGAGACTTCCGGCGATGGCTGCCGCAGAAGCAGAACGTGTTAACGGGCTGACCGACAAATCATATGAAGATTATATGCTGCTTTACTTATACGGGGAGAAATATATCGCTGGTTTTAAGCCTGAGACTGCCCTAAATAAACTTATTGAGATTAAACCATCAGGCAGAATGGCTTTGAGTGAAGACATTAAATTGCTGAGCGCTGAGCAGGACATTGACAAAAAAATCGAACTGGCAAAAAAAGCGCTTGAAAAATATTCAGATAGTTTTAATAAAAACAATCTGCTTTCACGTCTGGTTTCGCTGACAATAAGAAGCGGTGATCCCGTTCAGTTCGAAAAAGTATATAATGCCTTTGCAGATAAGATAAACCCGATGTCATTAAATCAGGCAGCCTGGGACTTTGCTGAAAAAGGTGTGGCAATTGACAAAGCTGCAAATTATGCTCAGACAGGTGTGAATTTATTTGAAGATATTCTTAAAAATAAAAACGACATGTTCCGTCAGCAATACCAGTCACCAAAAGAATACTTTGAAAATCTTGATTATTCTTATGGTATGATGCTTGATACTTATGCATATATTCTCGACATAAAAGGGGATTATAAATCGTCAGCAGATAATTATGCAAAAGCAGTTGAAAAAACAAAAGGCGATTCTCCGGAAATAAATGAAAAGTTAATTGTTTCTCTTGAAAAAACCGGTGAAAAGGAAAAACTGATTAAAGTGGCAGAAAGTTTTATTGCAACTGGTAAGAAGACTTCAAAGATTGAAGAGTTGTTTTCAAAATATTATTTGGAACTCAATCCGGGTGCAGACCTCACTGAAAAGATCAAAACATTAAAAGCAAAAGCTTATGCAAAAATTATTTCCGGATTAAAAGAGAAAGAAATGAATGAACCAGCTCCGCTTTTTACACTGATTAATCTGGCTGGCAAAACAATTTCTCTTAATGATCTTAAAGGAAAGATTGTAATTATCGATTTCTGGGCAACATGGTGTGGTCCCTGCAGATCCTCTTTTCCGGGGATGCAGCAGGCACTTGACAAATTCGGCGGAGATGATGTTGAATTCCTGTTTATAAACACATGGGAAAATGTTCCCGACAAAAAGGATAATGCCGATAAATTTATTAAGGAGAATAAATATTCTTTTAATGTCCTCCTCGATCTTGATAATAAGGTAATTGAAAGTTATAAGGTACAGGGTATTCCAACAAAATTTATTGTCGGCAAGGATGGCAGCATTAAATTCAAATCGGTTGGTTTTGGGGGGAGTTCTGAAGAATTAGTTAATGAATTAGGAGCCATGATCAGTATGCTGAAATAAATATATTGTAAAAATTTTTCTGAAGGGATATGGATTTATTATCAAATCCCCTGCAAAAATTGAAAATGATTGCTATATTTAAAAACAATATGTAGATTAAGAATATATTTCATTTTTGATATATTTTGATGCAGATCATAACATTCTGCATTTATTGAATGCATTTATCCTGTATCACGTATTTTCAGCGGTCTATGATGTATTTTTGAGCAGGTTTAATTAATTATTATTATTGAGGTATATATGAAAACGAAACATCTGTTTACACTGATCTTATGGGGCTTACTGCTGATTACGCCTCTGAGAGCTCAATATACAGTAGATCTTTTTATTCCTGACTCGTTTACTGAAGGAGAATTCCAGGCATTTGCGCTTGCGAATAACCTGCAGAACACGCCCAGGATATTCTATATTGATGTCTTGCCGCTGAATGTGCCGGTCTATCTTGAAGTGACAACTCAGTGGGCACGGGTTGGCAGCGCTACTTATCAGCAGCTATTCTGGTTCAAAACTAAAGTATATAATAGCCAGCGAGTGTATAACGATATGCTCGGAACCACTGTAAAACTCGATCAGTCCGACATTGACGGTGCTCTCGCCGATGAGATCAGAGCAAAAGGTAAGCCGACTGGCAGTTTTAATATTTATGTAAAATTGTTTACTGCTGATGGTGTTTTGAGAAGCGAATTTCAGACCACAAAAGAATTCATTAACCCTTCACAGACGATAAGTATATCGATGCCAGACCTTGGATCTACTCAGGAGATCGGATCTGTTTTGGCATTGTGGGATCAGGTTGAAGGAATCGATCGTTTTGAAGTGAAGATAAATTATCGCGAAGATCCGAATCAAAGTCTCGAAGAAGCACTTGATGCAGGGACACCTTTGGCAGATAATGTATCTGTCGGTACTGCGACTCAGGTTGATCTCAGGACAATTTTGCAAAGAGAATGGCTTGCAGGACAGGAAATCGTTTTCCAGGTAAGGGCTGTATTGCCTGCACCTGGCGGCAATAAGTATTTTTATAGCCAGATCATCAATTTCTTTATAAGAGGTCAACAGACTAACCAAACCCAACAATTAAACCAGACTTTGCTTGCTTTGGGGCAAACCCTTAGCGGGCTGCTGCCGCCTGACCTTGCAAATCAGCTTCTTAATGGCGATATGGGGCAGATGACTGAGATTTTGCTTGACGGACAGCTTGTCAGCACTGAAGAGCTTGCAGCTTTGTTGCTCGAACTTCAGTCAGATCCGGATAGAGTAATTAGAATTATTTTTGAGCAGTAATTAGGGAGAGGGAAAAAATGAAAAAGAAATTATTTATTATGAGTTTAGCCTTCGTTATGTCATTTGTATTTATGGCATCTGACAATATGAAAGATGAATCGGTTGCTGTTATTAATAAAGTCGTTAAAGATGTGAATTTTAAACGTGGGGAAAGTGATTGGCAGAATGCCAAACCAGGCGTTACCCTTCTTGATCATGATGTTATTAAAACCGGTGCAAAATCACTTGCAGTAGTCAGTTTTCTTGATGGCTCAGTTGTCCGTCTCAGAGAGAACTCAGACCTTACAATTTACGGCAACAAAGCAGAGAAAAAATTAGACAAGAATGTTTATATCGATAAAGGTGCCGTTGGTTTCGACGTCAAAAAACAGGAAGACGAAGAATTTAAGTTCACCACACCGACAATGGTGGCTTCGATCCGAGGCACTTCCGGTTCTATTGAAGTTGGACAGGATGGATTTACAATGGCAACTCTGCTGACAGGGCTTATGGAAATTGTAGCAACTTTAGGAGAGAAACAAAGCGGCACACTTAATCCCGGGCAGACTGCAACGATTGACAGTAATGGAAACGTGGTTATTGAACTAACTACACAGCAGCAAAGTAATAATGCTAATCAAATTCAAAATACCGATACTAAAACGATCAGGATTAAAACACCGGCTGGTACAATCGTAATTGAATATCTGAGCGGTGAATAAATAAGTTTGTAATAACTATTAACCGGATTGAAAATGAACAACCTCATACAAATGATTTCAAAGTTCTTTTCAGCAGTTGTTTTGCTTTCATTACTTTCGGGCAATATTCATGCACAAATCAGTCAGAATATTTCGAAAGTGATCGTCGGCGATGCCAAAGAAAAAAGCGAACTCAACATTCAAGTTGAGTTATATAACACAAATGCCGAAGCTGTTCTTCTCTATTATAAGCCGGTGGAAGCCAGCGAATATCGAGAAGCCGAAATGGAATTAATTGGAACAAATGCCGGATATACAATACCGGCGGATGAGGTTGTTCCTCCTTTCCTTGCCTATTATATTCAGGTAAGGATGAATGATGGATCATTTGAAAATTATCCTCTCGGAGCACCTGATAATGCTCCTCCGAGCAGGATTATGGTCAGTATTCCTCAGGACAAAGATTCTGAACTGATTTTTCTGAGTCCCGGAGCTAAAGGAGAAAATATTCCGGAGGATGAATTCTTTATATCAATTTCTCTGCTGCGTGCATCGGAAAAAGTAAAGAAAGAAGCAACGAAAATATACCTTGGAGCGCTCGACCTGACTCCAAATCTGATTTTTGCCGGCGACATGATACTTTATTACCCTGATAATCTTCCTAAAAATGTGTATATGGGTTCGAACCAGCTGCGTGTTGAACTTTACGATCAGGAAGGGAATCTTTATCATTCACTCGTGCGGAATTTCATTGTTCGGCAGACACAAGAAGTTGAGTTAATCGGCGGTAAATTCACCTATCGCGGAAATGTTAAGGCTGAATCCCGCAATGAAGGATTTTCGGGAACAGGACAGAATTTATGGTATAATAATATTGGTGTTGATGCGAGTGCCGGTTGGGGAAATTGGAAATTTAACACAAAAGTTTATGCCACTTCTGAAGAGAAAAAATATCTTCAGCCTCAAAACAGATATTACCTTGGCATTGAAAGTGACTGGCTTAAAGTAAGAGTTGGCGATATTTACCCGGTATTTCCGAATCTTATTATGAGCGGCAGAAGAATCCGGGGCGCCACCGGACGATTAGAACTTGGTGCATTCAATCTGCACGTTATTTACGGACAGGCGAACCGAGCCGTTGAGGGCGCTTTGCTTCAGACATACAGCCGGAACAACGCTCCGATCGCTTCCAACATTATTGGAATTGATTCAGTGAAATATGGTAATCCGTATGGCGAGGTGAATACCGGAACCTACGAGAGAAAACTTTTTGCATTAAGACCTTATTTTGGAAAAGGCGAGAATTTCCAGTGGGGGCTTTCATATCTTCACTCGAAAGATGACCCCAAATCAATTGAATTTGCTGCGAGACCAAAAGAGAATGTTGTTTTTGGTTCTGATCTCCTTGTCGCATTTGATGACAGGAACATTCTTTTTACCGGACAAGCCGCAGTCAGTTTGTTTAATACCGATATTAGCGGTGGAACACTTACTGATGCAGAGATTGACAGTATTTTTGGAACGAGTGATTATATTAATATTGATCCGCAGAATGTCAAAGATATCAAACAGTATCTTGGCAGTTTTATGACCGTTAATCAATTTATTGGTCCGCTTAATCCTGAGAAAATGTCATCTCTTGCAAGTGAAGCCCAGCTTCAGTTGAATTACTTCCATAATAATATCAGTGGTAAGTATATTTACAGAGGAAATGAATACACTTCTTTCGGTCAGTCTTATCTTCGTCTCGACGTGAAAGGATATGAATTCAGCGACAGGATCAGACTTTTTGATAACAGACTTTTTATTACAGTAGCTTATGAAAGTCTGAGTGACAACCTTCAAAAGACCAAAATAACAACAACAACTTTTAATAAATTTACCGGAACAGTCTCAATCTTTCCCCGGATAAATATGCCAAATATAACCCTGGGTTATAATAGATTCGAGAACCAGAGTGATATTACAATATTTGATCCAAATTATGGTTTATACGCCGTTGATGATATTACAGACAGATATTTCGGCCAATTTAATTATGATTTTATCTGGAGTATTCGTCACAATGCTGTTCTTAATGTCTCGATTTCAGACAGAAAGGATAGGAGCTTACGAAATTCGAATGCGAAGAACTTCACAGGTTCTTTGTCTCTTGCAAGTGACTGGCGCAAAAATTTCACATCATTTTTTAGTTCCACTTACTACACAAGTGAAATTATTGCAACTCAGTTTAATTATTTTGCCTTCAGTCTTGGCGGCAAATATAAACTGATGGAGAATAGATTAATTCTTACCGGATCAATTGGCCCCAGTTTCGGAGATTTTAAGCGGCAGTCTTTTGAATTCTTAGCTCAGTATTTTATTATGCCGAATTTCGATGTGACCTTCCAGTCACGTGTTTTCCATATACCGTCTCAGGGAACAAACACAATAGTGGGTGTTAACACCAGGTACGGCTTTTAATATACTGTTCCTGATATATGGATAAAAAAGGCACCCGGAAAAAAAACTGGGCGGCTCAATTATATGTTGCGATTGGCGTTGCAGTTCTCGCTGTAATAATAACGCGGGACATATTTTTTTCAATTGGACCGCTAAATGACCTCAAGTTAAAATTTATCGATGAGAGGTTCGACCGACGTGGTGAAATAACCCTCGATAGTTCGGATGTGGTCATTGTTGAAATGACTCAGGCTTCCTACGATCAGATACCCCCACCATACCGTGCTGCCCCATGGCCAAGAAATCTTTATGCGCGGCTAATTGAAAATCTCAACGAAGCCGGGGCAAAAGCTATCGGGATAGATGTTGTTATGTCTAATACTGACAGGCTTGATCCTAAGAATGATCAAAAGCTGATCAATGCAATTCGCAGGTACGGAAATGTTGTCGTTGCCGGCAAAGTCAATGAGGTCAGGGAGGCAATGCTTGAGGGGACATTTTCGGATTACAGCAGTTCAGTTGCAATCGTTAAGAAAAGTGTTGAGGATTATTCCAGCCTTTTTTATCAGGCTGATAGTTCTATAGGAATTGTACAGGTAATCTCCGATAAAGACGGGGTTCACAGAAGATATACACCTTTTGTTTATTCAGCATCGTCCGATAGCCGTGTCCCCAGCTTTAGCTTTGCTGTTCTGAATAAGTATCTGGGATTGCCGGCAAACACAACCGCTGAAATTAAACCTAATTATTTTGAATTGGGCCCCTATCGTATTCCCAAATATGATAATACGACAATGCTCGTGAATTTTTATGGAATCAGTAATCTTCAGACATTCAAACACATAAATTTTGTAGATGTTATTGATGATAAAGACTTTAACACCGTTGATGAAATTGATCTTGAGGAAGAGATAAACACCTGGGATGATCCGGATTTTGGACTAAAATATTCAGGTATATTCAAGGATAAAGTTGTGCTTGTCGGGTCAACAATGCCTGAAGACCGAGATGTTATCTCAGTTGCGATTTCCAGAGGAAAAAGAGCAGGAGATAACCAGATGTATGGGGTTGAACTCCATGCAACAGCTCTCCAGAATATCATTATTAATGATTTTATAAGGGTTCAGTCCAAAAACTGGGAAATAATCCTTACGATTGTAATTACGTTTTTTGGTTTTTTTATTTCATCATGGATTAAATCAATCAAATCCAAATATGGAGTTTTGCTCGAAATTGCGAATCTTCTGCTGATCCTTGGGATCATGTATGGATTCTATGAGTTTTCGATGCAGCTTTTTATCCATTCCAAGCTTATTCTTACTATTGTACCACAGGCTGTCGCTTTAACATTAGGCTATTTTGGCAGCACCGCATATAATTTTCTTGTTGAGCGATACCAGAGTACGGAAATAAAAAGGATGTTTACGCATTATGTCAGTGGGGAATTAGTAAATGAACTTATCAATCACCCCGATAAACTGAAACTTGGCGGCGACAGGAAAGAGCTGACAATATTTTTTAGTGATATTGCAGGTTTTTCAACATTTTCAGAAAAAATGGAACCAGAAGAACTCGTCGGTCTGATGAATGAATACCTTACAGAGATGACTAATATTGTATTCCAGAATAAAGGTACACTTGATAAATACGTTGGCGACGCAATCATGTCTTTCTGGGGTGCTCCTGTATTCTATGAGGACCATGCTCATAAAGCTTGTATTTCATCTATTACTATGCTTGAAAAGCTTGATGATTTAAGAAAGCGCTGGAATGAACGGGGACTTCCAAGTATAGACATTCGTATCGGGGTAAATACCGGCGATGTAATTGTTGGAAACGTAGGAAGTGCAAGCCGTTTTGATTTCACTGTAATGGGAGATACCGTAAATCTCGCATCACGACTGGAAGGGGTTAACAAACAATACGGAACCCGCGCAATAATAAGTGAAACAACTTATGAGCATGTAAAAGATTCTTTTCTTGCAAGAGAACTGGACAAGATAACAGTGAAAGGCAAAAAAGTTCCAACTAAAATATTTGAACTCATTGGTGAAAAGGGCAATGAATCAGCCGAGAAAAAGATCGCCTATCTTCAGCCTTTTCTCCAGGGTTTAGCTTTTTACAAGGAGAAACGATTCGAAGATGCTCTGCCTTTCTTCGAGAGTCTTATCTCCGAGGAGGAATCAGATCCTCCCTCCATCGTATATGCGAAGCGGTGCAAATTTTACATGGAAAATCCACCAGAACCAGATTGGGATGGAGTTTTCGAAATGAAAACAAAATAGACCAGACGTGCTATTTAAGTTTTATATAAAAAAAGCCTCGAATTTCGAGGCTTTTTTTCTCCCAATTTTGAAAGAGATCAGAGTTTAATTACAGAATTCTCTGAATCGCCATAAGGTGTTGGAATCTGAGCATCAGCTTCCGGCTCATTTATCCAAACGTTACCATTAAGAAGATATCTGAAAAGATATTCTTTTGAAGCATCGAGCTCAATTATTATTGAAAATGAACCATCTTTTTTGAGTTTGTTCATCTCGTTTGCCGTTGCATTCCAGTTGTTAAAATCTCCGACAAGGCTGGCGCTATCAATGTCCTTGGCAATGTCTTTTCCAATGCGGAAAGTTACTTTGCATTTTGTTTTGTCTTTGTTGAACTGCTTTTTAAGTGACATATATTCTCCTGTGATAATATTCAAAAAAAGTATAAAAAAATCCTTACAATTCCCTTGCAAGGATCCCTGGACGTAAAAAGCGGCACTAAGAACTCTTACATGTTTGTAAGTAATAAGTTACCGCACCATAAAAAGAAAACATTATTTATTACTGCAAATTTAACAATAACTTATTAAAATACAAAAGATACTTTCAGCTTTAGTGCCCTTCGTCAACAATTGAAGCACTATATTTTCAATAATATTATCCAATTGATTATCAGTGATATCGCTTCTTCATTAAATGTTTCTTCAAGTCCGGCATATTCACTAATTGCACCAGTGTCTGATTTTTGGAACAGATGGTTTAGTCCATCCATTTTTAATGCCTTTGAGTTCTTAATGCCTGAGGTCTCAAGATATTTTTTCATAACTGAGATGTTTTGCTCGGCGCTTACCTGCAAATCGGTAGTGCCATACAAGGCAAGAGTTGGAATTTCAAGGGATTCGAGAGCCGGTCCCGGATCGTAAGAAATAAAAAACCTGAACCACGGGCTGAGCGCCTGATCAAGTGAAGATTGCAGCATCTGTTTTGAAAATACAGGTAGAGTATTTAACGGCTCCGGCAAATCGCTGAGATATTTAATGCCGCGCTCCATTATTATTTCATGCATTTTCAGGGAGTCACTTTCCTGAGCTATTGTCTCATATATTATTTTATTTAGCCCGAGTACAGCTTCGATGAGTGGTTCTTCAGCGCCTTCTGCTCTGTAAACAAGTTCGGTCTGCTTAAGCAGAATATCTTTTCCTGAAGTTGCAGGACCTGCAAGCAGCACAAGAAAAGAGACTTTATCGCTTGAGTTCGCAACGAGGGGCAGGATTATTCCTCCTTCGCTTAATCCGAGCAGACCTATTCCACATCCATCCATTTTGGGGAGTGCCGCAAGAAATTCAACTGCAGATAAAACATCAGTAGCGAATTCCGGAGTTGTTGTCCCTGCAAAGATCCCGGTTGATTTTCCCACACCGCGTTCATCAAACCTCAAAGTTGAAATCCCGGATTTTGCAAACCTATCAGCCAAAACGAGGAAATTCTTATGCCCAAAAACGGCGCCGTCCCTATCCTGCGGCCCGCTTCCGGATACAAGGATAACAACCAGCTTTTTATCAACCTCCGGTGTTGGCGTTGTAAGTATTCCGGAAAATGAAATATTCTTTTCATAATGCCTGAAGGAAACTTCGTTAGTATCATAAGGGAATGGAGGAACCGGCTCCTGCGGACGTCGCGGTGTACTATAATCAGCATCAATGCCTAATGTCAAAGGGAAGCGCATTCCGCCCTGATTCCAGTAACCCGTTAATGCTTTTGGATTTTGTATGAACATCCCGGAAAAAGATGCCGGAGGAGTCTTAAGCTGAAATTCTACCGAATCAGCAATAATAATAACAGTATCAAGTGCAAGTCCGAAAGCGCCCTGATCGGGGCTGTCCAGAAATCCTGAATAACCTCCATACGGGTTTTCAGTTATACGGAAAACAATTTTAAGCGAATTATTCCCAACGGTAAGCGGACCCGACCATGTGCCGGAAAGGTCAATGGCTGGCTGTGCAATAATTGATGGCACTGTAATTATTGCGAGAATAATTATTAAAGTTACTTTTTTGAGTATGATCGAAATTCTCATCGCCAATTATCCCTATACAATGATAAACTATAATAGAATCAAATATGCTGAATATTCTACTGCCAATCAATTGGGAAATAAGTTGTTAAGCAGGATAAAATATCATTCTTATTCATTTATGCATCTGAGTAATATATGTGTTTGTAAAACAGTTCAATATATTGATAACAATCTATCATTTATTGTGTTCATTGATTGAATAATGCGAATAAAAACGATGAAATACTTAAGCTTATTACTCTTCCTTCGAAAAATCCAGAGCTTATATTTGAATCGAATCAGTAAATTTGTAACTTTTCACTCAGTATTTGGCGAAGTATTTTTAAGTCTCAAATTTATTGTTCATCAGAGTTAACCAGGAGTTCGCAAAATGGGTGAAAAACCAGTTTTATTCACGGCAGGAAAAATCGCAGAGTCATTAAATGTTTCTGCGGGTCAGATCAAAAAAGCAATTGAGACTCTGAAAATAGAGCCGGATTCAAAAAAAGGAGCTTGCAATTATTATGCAGCAGAGACAGTCGAAAAGATTAAAAAATCACTGGGAAAGTAAAAATAACCGAGGCTGACACTGCTTCTAAATTCGATCTCTGCTAAAAAATCGCAGTTATTTAGTTCGGATTAACTTCAATTCCAGAGCCTGTCAAGAATTAATTATTAAAACAAAAGCCAGGATTCTCTCAACCAAGTTTTCTTAGAGGTCCCGCAAACCCCGCAAGGCGGGGTAAACCGGGGGCAGTCCGCCGGGCGGATGAACCTAAAATTCGCCGCGGCGAATTATGAGCCCTACAACAATTTAGAGTCGGGAAATTCTCCACCACCACCCGTTTTTGAATAACATGTAAACAAGCAGCCTATTAAAATAAAAAAGCCCGAAAACAATTGTTTTCAGGCTTTCTTAGTAGCGGGGGCAGGACTTGAACCTACAACCTTCGGGTTATGAGCCCGACGAGCTACCATTTGCTCCACCCCGCGATGTTATTTTCTATTTGGACTGTAAATATAGTCATCTTCCTGAATATTTGCAAAAACTTAGGTGAATAAATGGAATTTTTTTGTTTATTACAATTTAGTTATTATACCAAAAGTCAAAACTTATTTAGTGCTTATTCGTTATGCGCAAGTAATATTTTTACCTGAAAGTCGATTTTTTCAAGATTCTGCAACCTCTCTCTGCCAATATTGCCTCCTCCCGATTTTCCTTTACTACCTGATCCTCTTCCGCCTGCTCCACTAAATTCTGCTGATTTTTTCAAATGGCCGGAAAACTCTTTAAGAAATTCGCCTGATTCAAATCCGAGTGTAATATTTTCTCCCGGCTGAAGACTTAAATTGTGATCGCTGAAAGGGGGTTTTGTCATCGGTACCTGCATTTCATAAATTACTTTCCCCATTTGAAACTCGGCAGCAACTTTTATTCCCGAATTATTATCGAGAGAGTGAACACTTAGTGGAATACTATTTTCATTTACCAGTCTTATTTCATTCTGATTTCTTTTCAACTCAGTCACCCGGCTTTTTATGCCAGGATTTTCCCATTCCATAGATTGATTTTTCATCTGCACTATTCTTCCGGCTTCATCAGAATTGACAGGATATTGAATGCCCAGTTTTTCAGAAGTTTGTTCTGATTCAATCCACACAGTAAAACCAGTACCGAGTATTTGAGATATCTTTTTTGAGTCGTTGGTCACCAAACACAGACTGAGGAAATCTGAATTGTTTGCAATGCCTATCGCAGTTTGCTCATCAGCCAAATAGTAAAGTTTACCCTGCCAATCTGTCTGATCACCATCAACAATGATCGAATTATTATCCCATTTGCTAAAAAGTTTTTCCTCACCACAACTGACTGTAAATATTGAGAGGATAATTGCTGCTGCAGCTAAATTTTTAATCATTTTTTTGAATTCTATTTTTATTCGGGAATTACACTAAAGTATAGAGTATCACTTGCAAAGGCGCTGAATACACCAAGTGCATTTACAATGTTTGTAAGCGGTTCCTGGAGATTGCGGGAATCCTGCTGTCTCGATTCATATAAATCGGCATACTCCTGATTGACTTTATATAATATAACACGATGATTTCCGAAATAGGAAACACTCCTGGGGTTAATGCTGAACTCAGCCGTTTTTGATGGGGTTGAGATAAATTTTCTGGCAGGTCGGGATGGCATATCTTCAAAAATAAGTTCAGGGTTTAATTCAAGAGGTTCAGTCACAACATAGTAATAAGAAGCATCAGAATTATCCCAGTTGAGGAGTATGCTATTATCATCTGAATTTGAGAATCCGCCCCCGAGTGTGAACTCAGGTATTCGAAGAGTATCAGCGGATAATGAGATATTTTCGGGTTTATCTGGTACAATAGTTTCCCCATACGCAATCACACCATCATAGGTAACTTCAATCCTTAACAGATCACCGGAATGAACAGTAAGAACACTACCCTCATAATGATAGTATCCAGGCTTATCGAAAGTTTGTGTGAGTAAAAACCTATTGCCTTCTTTAATTAATATAACGACTGCATCATTAATAGGAGGGGCTGTAGAATCTGCAGAGCCAAGGGGTAAAGTTGATGTGATTTGAACATTGTTAACTTGTTCACCCTGATATAAAAATGCACTTATGACAAAAATATTGGTATCGCTTTCTACTAAGGATTCTTCATTACAGCCAATAATCATTGATAAGACAGCAGTAAAAATAAATATTTTCTTCATCATGATATTCCCGATTAAAAATTAAGTTTAATAAATACAGTCGGTGTAATCCCCAGCATAGCCACGTCGCTGATAACGATTGGATACACTTCTAAATCATATTTCCGATACCAAACATTTTTATGGTTATAAACATTAAAAACAGAGAGTCCCATTTCCCCATTAAAAGATTTATTCTCGAATCTATAAGCAGCGCTTAAATCCAGCCTTTGATAATCAGGCAGTCTGTTGGAATTTTTCTCACTGACATGAATGTAGCTCTCGGTATCTCCGTTCAATAATGTTATAAAGTACTGACTTTCGGGTGAAGTATAAGCTTGTCCTGTTGCAAAAATCCATGCACTGCTGAATGCCCATTTACCGACTGTGTAAGTCCCGACAAGTTTTACTTCATGAAGTCTGTCCTGAGATGCTGGAAACGGGTCTCCATTATCAATTCCCGGGAAAGTATTTTCAACATTTCCGAGAGTATAACCCAGCCATCCGTTGAATGAGCCGAATTTTTTCTGTGCAAGAAATTCTAAACCTTTCGCATAACCGGTACCCAGGAAAAAGTTAGCAAGGTAATTTCCCGGATCGTTTCCGAGTTCTCTGGGATTTCTTTGAATTCTCTGTGTGAACTCAAGCAGATTTTCGAAATTCTTATAGTATCCTTCAACACTGAACAGGTAACCATTAGTCTCAAACTCTAATCCAAGTATGTAATGATCAGAAAATCCCGGGGGCATATCTTCATCAGCTAATACCCAAAAGTCTCTGTTGCCTTCAAGAACATCTTCATTCGTCACCTGGTTAATGAATTGATGCATATGTCCCCAGGCGCCTTTGATTCGAAAATTATTGAAAAAGTTATAAGTAAATGACGCCCGTGGTTCGTGGTACAGGGAGTTTGTCTGATCGAAATAAACTTCCCTGAGACCTAAAGTGAAATCGAAATCTTCGGAAACTGACCATTTGTCCTGCAAATAAAAAGAAGCCTGAATTGCATTATTATTAAAATCAAGAACTGTCAGCGAGTCATTTATTAAAAAATTATAATTTGTTTTTATTGAAGAGGCCCAAGCGCCAAAGCCAAGAGAATGTGATTGAAAAATTTTCCACTCATTATCCAGCCTGAGAGTAAAATCATAGATATCATTTCTTTGAATTGAATTAAACGAGTTTGAAGAAAAACTGTTTGTATCATTTTCAACATTTAAATTAAAACTGCGTATAAGATCATTATCGCTGTAATAATTTGAATACGATGCAGTAAAATCAGAATAGAAACGGTCGCTCCAGCGTCTGCTCCATTTTAAGCTTGAACCAAGATTACCCCATTCAGTTAAATCAGTAACCTCCCTGCTTGCGCTTTGAGAACCTCCAAATAGATTTACGTCTTGCGGGTCTTCAGATTCGTCCAGATAATCCCCTCCGTTATAAAAACTAAGGGAAATAAAATCATCATCGCTCACATTGTAAGATACTTTTGCATTCAGATCATAAAAATAAAATGAGGGTAAGACGGTTTGCTGAGTCTGACCAAATCTCTGAGAGCCGGGATTGCTTTTTGTCTTCTCATCGCCACTTAGAAATGAATAGATAGAATTGTATGTCGGACTTTCGAAGAAGTCTGCAAAGGAGCGGCGTGCAGAGATCAGAATACTTCCTTTTTTGAACAGAGGAATCTCAGCCACACCGCTGAGATTAAGCAAATTGGCTCCAAGACTCAGTTTGAATTTATTGATATCGCCTGTTTTCCCTGTTAAATCAACAACACTCGATAATCTTCCGCCAAAGTTTGCCGGATAGCCGCCCTTATACACCTGCACGTCCTTGATTGCATCGGAATTAAAAGCGCTAAAAACTCCAAAGAAATGATCAACATGATAGATAGTCATGCCATCAAGCAAAACAAGATTCTGATCAGGGGTTCCGCCCCGTATATATAAACCTGAGGAACCATCACTTATTCCACTTATGCCAGGCAGTAGCTGGAGTGATCGAAAGATATCTACTTCACCAAGCCGGGGGAGATATGCAATTTGTTTCGGTGAAACTTTTATCTGACTAACTTCCCTTGCATTTTTCCAGATTTTGTATTCATCAGCAACCACTAAAACTTCCTCAGAGATAATTGGACTCGGTGTAAGTTCAATCTGTAAAAGCCCGGTATTTCCCTTCGAATTATCAAACTTTAACTTTTCTGTAACATAACCAATGTAAGAAACAATTAATGTAACTGTATCCTTTGGCGCATCAACAATTATGAAATAACCTCTGTTATTCGTTGTTGTGCCGAATTTTGAATTTTCAATTATTATATTTGCCCAAACGAGTGTTTCCCCGCTTTTGCTGTCTATGATATAGCCCTTGATATCATGTGAAACCTGAGAAAATATATTTGTTGAAGTCAGAATAAGTGAAAGAATGATCAAATTAATTTTAGTCATCATCCGGCAGTTCCAAAAATTATGATAATTGTTGTTTGACAGTTTGTTATTGAAATGAGTTTAATTAACGTAAGGGTATTTTTTTCTGCTCTGTTTTATATTCAGGCAATCGGACAGTATGGTCCGGCAGATTTTTGTTCACCAGGAGGAACAAGAATTATAAGATCTGATTTGGGAGTTTTGGTTTTCCGTAGCGCAATTCAATACAAGGTGACAACGGCATTTGAATTTTATTGATGCCTAAAAGTTCGCAATCCTCAGCACTATTAATAGACTACCTGACACGATTATTATTAATAAATACTTAAACACAACACATATGTTTTGAAATTTCTATTCGGACTCTAATTCAGGAATGTATTGAGGTTGTTTAAAACGTAACATATAAGCAATTGGAAATACCTTATAAATTACAGGCATCTGCAGGGTGATTTTTTCTTAGCTTTTTATAGCAATAGAATGAATTCATGAAGAATGAGAGCAGAAAAGCTCCAGGTCGGAGAGTGATTGCTGATCGAAAAATCCTTTTGAAAGAATATTTGAACGAGAACGCCTTTTTCCAAAGCATTCTATGAGCCAGCAGCAGATCCTTTTCACTCAGTTTTGCCGGTTTGAACGCAACGTTATAACCATTGTAATAATTCCAGCCGCGATCACTGATAATTCTTCCCTCAGACGATAATTTGCTGTATATTGGTGTGCCATTGAATGGTGTCATAATGCTGAGAAAAGGAACATCAACACCTATTTCCATCAATTTCTCTGCCATTGAAGAGATATCCTCATAACTGTCGTGATCAAATCCGGCTATAAATCCAGCCATAACTGCAATGCCCATTTTATGGATTTCGTTTATAGCATTCCTGTAATTCTCAGCTTTATTTTGACCTTTATGTGCATCCCGAAGGGATTCCTTACCGAATGACTCAATTCCCAGGAATACGCCAATGCATCCGGATTCTTTCATAAGTTCCAGCAGTTCCGGATCGTTGGCAATATCCATACTTGCCTGGGTCAGCCACCACTTTTTTAATGGGATCATCTTTTTAAGCAGAACTTTTATGTAAGGGCGGGAGATTGTTAGATTATCATCCCAGAACCAGACAACCTTTTTCTGCCACCAGAACCTGAAATTGTCGTAAGATGCATCTCTGATTACATGTTCTAACGGTCTGAATCTAAATCCGGGATTCAGAGATGGCACAGTGCAAAATGAACATAAAAACGGGCAGCCTCGCGTTGCCTGAATAACTTTTTTTATAAAAAATGCAGAAGGAAGAAGATCGTATCTTGGTGTCGGCAAGGACAGCATATCACAAGGAGTGCCATTGTAGATTCTCTCAGGTTTGCCGTCTATAACGTCATCAAGCAGCTGCGGCCAGACGTTTTCAGCCTCACCGGTTACTATTGAGTCGAAATGGATCAGCGCTTCTTCCTGACAGAACGTAACATGTGGTCCACCGGCAACAACCATTTTCCCCTTAGCCCGGAAAATTCCAGCAAGCTTATACGCCATTTCGGCGAATCCGCTAAAAAATGAAATTGCAATAATATCAGCATTTGAATTAAAATCGAGAGATTCCAACTGCTGATGGAATACGCGTACTAGATGTTTTTTCGGAGTGATTGCGGCAAGATGAATACCCGTTATGGGCGGGACAAAATCGATCTCATGTCCGAATTTATATCGCTGCACATAGGCAATGATAATATCGATCTTTAGTCCGGACACGATTTTAACCTCATCCTCCACAGCAATCAATTTTTATTTCCGATTTTTGCTGCCGACCGAAAAAACAGGGCGGATGGTATCCAGAAAATCGCGAAAAAACAGTTTACCATTAGTATTTCACCAACAGAACTGACAGGAGAATTGTGTCTGCCGAGCAGGAAAGCAATTGCGATAACCAATATTAGTGATACCGTCATAGCAGTCATAGTGAATGACATCCCACGGGGTTGGAAGCGATAGTATAAAGCGCTGGTGATCCCAATTAACTGAACACCGAAATACATCAGATCGGCAGTATCTCCTTCAGCGCCGATAATTCCGACTGCCGGGATTGCCCAATTCATGATAAAAGCTCCTGCAAGAGCGAATCCAACACCCGCACGATAGTATTTATTGGACTTCCTTGTTGCAAGTAATGAAATAATTGTTCCAATGATTATTGAACTCAGCATCGATAGGGCAGCAATTGTTGAAATATCCTGAAGTTTGATCCCATCGCCGGTAGCAACTACAATCCAGGGCCAGATAAATGAAGCGCACAAAAAAAGTATAGATAAATTGCGCGAAATAGAATTAGGCCTTTCCTCAGAATCTCGAAAATTATTTTTTGAATTCATTATTGCTCCATCAATATATGTTTTATTAAAGTTTTGAACTGAAAATTATCGTATATATTACAAATTATGCCAAATGTACTTTGAATTACAAAGTATAAAGGCACAAATAAATTATTTTTGCAAGCTTATCATTTCCTCCAGCGCTTTCAGATGATTTTCGAATGCCTTCCTGCCTTTAGCAGTCTGGAAATATTTTGTATTTGGCTTCTTACCAATAAATGATTTTTCTACACGAATAAAATCTTCTTTCTCCAGCGCCTTAATATGACTGGCAAGATTGCCATCGGTCACTTCCAAAAAATCTTTCAATGAATTGAAGTCAAGTTTATCATTGACGGCAAGAGCAGACATTATTCCAAGCCTTACGCGGCTCTCGAAAGATTTGTTCAGGTGCCCGATCAGCCCTTTCATCTTTCATACCTGATATACATATATAGTCCATAGGCGATATGAGCAGCGCCAAATCCGCCTGCCCAGAAGATCATCCCCAAATGAATGAATGTCACACCCGCCAATCCGAATAATATTTGTACAAAACCAAGATACTGTACTTCACTGACTGTGTGTTTACCAGCATTGAATAAAGATAATCCGTAAAAAATCAGTGAGAGGGGAGCGGCAAGTCCGATAAGCCCTTTCAAAATGCTGATCGTTATCAGAATTCCTCCTGTGACAAGAGGGACAGCCGTCTGAATAAGCAGCTGCCTTGAAGCGGCATTCCAAATTTTTTCTCCCTTCCGCTTTGCTCTGCTTCGTGAAAACATAACAGAGGCACTCAATGCAAGCATGAATACCAGAAAGGCGGTTACGGTGATATTGTACAGAGTGCCTTCCGGCAGATGCGGAGATACTTCACCGGGATTAAAACCGATGATGTACACAGCGTAATATGAGCCGGCAAGAGCAATGATTCCTGCCATTATTCCTGCCCAGCCTGAAAGTGCGAGAAATTTTGATGAACGCTCCATCATTGAGCGAATCTCGGATATGTCCTTTGAGTAGTCTTTTCTTTTTGTCATATGCAAAGTACTTTTAACTGCAAAGTTAATTATTGTTTCTGTCATCTCAAATTATTTTTAGTGCAAAAAAAATCCTCTTTACACGCAGTTATTGCGATCAGTTTTATAGTTATTTATTTTGAATACGATGAAAAATCAAAAGATTTTAATTATCACAGTTTTTCTGATCACTCTCGTGATTTTTGCCCTGATTATCTTTAATCGTTCAACGGATGAGTATCATTATGGAAATTCATTCAGGCAGAACTATATGGTCAATACGATCAGACTGCATAAGTATGGAATTACAGGCAGAAGAGTCCGAATTGGATTGATAGATGCCGGCTTTTTCACCAAACACAGTGTTTTCACACAAACCAATATTGTCGATAAATTTAATTTTGCAGATAACAGCCGGCAGGTTGCTGATACTAACCATATCCCCGGGGCAGATCATGGAACAAATGTGCTCTCTGTTGTCGGAGGTTATGAGAAGAATAAACTCATTGGTATTGCATATGGGGCGGATTTTATTCTGGCAAAAACGGATATCTCATCAGACAGGTTCCGTTGTGAAGAATTGCTCGCCGTTTCAGCCGCAAAGTGGCTTTTTACCGAAGCTGCTGACATTATTACGACATCACTAAGTTTCAACAAATTCGACGATGCTGATTATTATTCTCCGGGGCAGATGGATGGGGAACATTCCCGTCTTACAAAAATTGCTGACAGCCTTGTGCAGGAAGGAGTGGTCTTTACCGCGTCAGCAGGAAATAATTTTGATAATAACTGGCGTATTATCGAAGCCCCTTCTGATGGTTATGGTGTTCTTGCTGCGGGATCAGTTGATAAAAACTGTGTCCATTCTTTTTTTAGTTCCTGCGGTCCCTCAGCAGATGGCAGGATTAAACCTGATCTCTCCGCACCGGGTGAAGGTGTCTGGACAGCGAATTACCTCCCCGGATTGAAAAATGATTTTGGCTGGAATCACGGTACATCACTTTCTGCTCCAATAATTGCGGGGATTGCAGCGTTAATATTATCGGCTCATCCCGAACTCAAAAATTTTCAGGTGGCGGAGGCGTTAAAAAAATCTGCTTCACATCCGGAAAAACCTGATAACTTCACAGGCTGGGGGATTCCTGATGCTGAAAAAGCTGTATCCTATTTCGGTCCTGCATTTTCCAATGAACCCGATATTTCAGAACATGATAATGTGATAACTATTGGTGCTTATGTTTTTAGCTCTTATGGTCTTGATAACAACAGTGTCAAAATGACAGTCGTATCTAATAAGGTTATCGCCAAAGTTTTTGCAATGAGAGAATTAAGAGAAAATTATTTTGTTTGTTCCTTAGGGAAAAATGAGCAGGGCAGTTTCCCCGGATTTTATTTTTCTGCCGAAGATCGCAGGGCAGTATCCACAAAATTTCCCTCTGGTCGTATAGGTGATTATTTCCAGTATGATCCGAGAGAAAAAAAGACCGATATTTTTTTTCTCAGTCATGAATCTAAATAATTCTATCGAATTATTGGTTAAACGAAGAGCAATCCTGGCACCTATCTTAAGTAATTAACTGCTGATCATATCAACGAGGCGAATACTCGCTGAATAACGCTTTATTTTGTAATTTTGTGGCGGAATTACAAATATTAATTGAAGCAAATATGAATGATATCAGGGATAAAATAATCGCAATGGTTCATCTGGATGCACTTCCGGGTACCCCAAAATATGAGGACGATGTAAAAAAAATAATCAGGAAAGCTACAGAGGAAGCCGGGATATACTATTCGAAGGGTATTCGTAAAATAATGATCGAGAACATGCACGATGTCCCCTATCTGAATCGTGAGGCAGGTCATGAGATATCGACAATAATGACACTCGTGCTTTATGAAATTCTTGCAAAATATCCGGTTGAAACCGGATTACAGATACTTGCCGGAGCCAATAAAGCAGCGATTGCTGCAGCAAACTCGGCAGGGGCTTCCTTCATCAGGGCTGAAGGATTTGTTTTTTCGCATATTGCTGATGAAGGGATTATGAATTCGGATGCCGGTGAATTGCTAAGGTACAGGAAACAGATAGGCGCAGATCGGGTGAAAGTATTCACAGACATAAAGAAAAAGCATAGTTCACACGCTCTTACCTCAGATGTTAGCATTGCCGAAACTGCCAGAGCGGCGGAATTTTTCCTGAGCGATGGAGTAATTATAACCGGCGAAGCAACTGGCATTGAGCCCTCACTCGATGAAATTTTAAGTATCAGAGGAAAGATCAATATACCTGTACTTGCAGGATCAGGTATTACTGCACGCAATGCCGCGAAGTATTTCCCGCACATAGATGCTGCAATAATCGGCTCAGATTTTAAGATTGATGGAAAATGGTATAACCCTGTCGATCCTGCAAGGGTCGAGAATTTTATTAAAACGGCAATGTAGAATTTGCTCTCAAGTCAGCGCATCATAAATGTGATAATATTGTTCGAAAATGAAGAGTCTATATAAAAAAAGGCTGCCCCCTAATGGAGACAGCCTTCTTTGGAAATTTCAAAAATTACCTGATACGTTTAAACTCAATTCTTCTGTTTTTAGCTTTGCCTTCGGCAGTCTTATTATTTGCAATTGGTTTATCAGCTCCATATCCTTTTGCAACAAGTCTTTCAGCGTCAATTCCTTTTTCGATGAGCCAATTTCTTACAGATTCAGCGCGTTCCTGTGAAAGAGTTTTATTCTTGGCAGCGTTCCCAACATTATCTGTGTGACCGCTAACCTCAACAACTATTTCGGAGTAAACATTCAGAGTGCGCAGAGCTTCGTTAAGTTTTATCTCAGATTCCGGCTTGATTTCAGCTTTGCCGGTTTCAAAAGTGATGCCTTCCAAAACGATAGCAACTTCTGCTTTAATTATATCATCATCTGCGTTAAGTGCATCTGTCCCACGTTTGACTTCAACACCATCATTTACAGAACCTTTATCAGTATCAGCTTCCAGCGGATTAGTTTTATATTTGTTAATTTCGTCAGCATCATTCAGACCATCAGCATCAGTATCATATAAGGTCGGGTCGGTTTTGTGCGAATTAATTTCGACGTTATCAGCAAGGGTATCACTGTCTGTATCGGCTTTAAGCGGATCAGTGCGATATTTTTGTAATTCATCGTTATCAGCTAATGTGTCACCATCGGTATCTTTATTTAGCGGATTTGTTTTGTAGGTCATAACTTCGTTGCCATCTGTAAGATAATCACCATCAGTATCATCTTTTAATGGATCAGTCTTATAACGATTAACTTCATCGCCGTCACTTAGCTTATCGTTGTCAGTATCTGCCTTTTTAGGGTCAGTTTTATATGTGTAAATTTCTTCGTAATCATTCAGTCCATCATTATCTGTATCAGCTTTCGTAGGATTGGTATTTGTTTTCCTAACTTCGTCAATGTCCTTAATCTTATCGCCATCAGTATCCGGATTCATCGGGTCGGTACCGATCTGTTTTTCCTCATTATCAGTCAGACCATCTTTGTCTGAATCTGCAGGACCTGAGAATTTGTAGTGTAAACCAAGCCCGAATTTGTAATATCCATCTGTCAGGCTGCCATCTTCAAAATGGTTCAAAAGGTCGGTCGTTGAAAGCATAAGTCCCGCACTCAGATCGACAGCGAAATTATCCGCAAAATAGTATTCAAATCCTAAACCGATCGGCACCTGCAGGGCAACACCTGACTTGTCAAGACCTTTAACATTATTATTCCAGTTCTCATATGTGTCTTTAACCACATTGAAATAAAAGAGTCCAAGACCGCCATAAAAATAGGGTCTGGTCTGTTCGAATTTGAACGGCATATAAAGAAATCGTCCATCAGCGCCAATAATTGTAGTCTGATAATATTGGTCAAACGGGGCCAGATTATGGATTCCTTTGTAATTCGCATATCCGGCGCCGATTTCGAGCCCATAGGTTTCGGCAAGGTTGTGTCTCCATAAAGCACGTGCATCATAAGTAAATTTCAAACCGCGTTCGAAATTAAATTCATTTGCAGGGATAAGCGGATTGAACTGAACCCAGATACGATCTTTGTTCATATCAATCTGAGCCTTTTCAGATCCGGGGAGAAAAAGCAAAGTAAGAAGCGACAACACAAGTATTTTTTTAATCATAAAACCTCCAAAGGTTTTGAAATTATAAAAAGAAAGAAATCATTGGTAAATATTGAAATATTTGTACGATAAACCAAATAAAATTACTGAAAAATAGAAATAATTACAGGTAATAATGACAAAAGCAAAAAAAACGCCGATTATTCACAATTAAATAATCGGCGCTCAAAACTGTTATATGTTGACAGAAGAAATTACTTCATTTCAGAAGTAACTGTGCCGCCTCCCATCATAGGAGGAAGTGAAGCAATTGTTTTAACTACAATTCTTTTATCCTTTGAAATCCAGTGAGTAACAGCAGTTCCATCAGATTCAAGGGGAGACAGAGAAACTTTGTATGAATCAAAGTCACCGGCAGCAATCGAAACCATTTCTTCACTTTCGACTTTGAATTTAAGAGTCTTTACTCCGGCAGTCATCATATCAAACTGATTGACAGTGCCTTCAAGTCCGGCTTTAAGTTCAAGAGTTGTAAGCGGAATTTCCACACCGGCATTTTCGCTCAGAACAGTACCATCAACTTTAACGTCAAGAGGCATTTTCTGACCGTTCATATTAATAAGACCGACAATTTTTCCGTCCTGAAAGTCAACGCTGAGAATTACTGGTCCCTGAGAGGCTCGGCGGGCAATAGGCATGAGCGTTTCAGCATCGAGCCAAAGTGTATCAGAGGCAGACATCATGCCGGTTGTTTTATCGAGAACCATTAAGGCGGCTTTGCCTTCGTATTCGGTTTTAATCACTTCTCGTGAAGCATCCATTGGAATTTTCTGACCCTGAGTCTCGACTAATATCGACATTGAATAGCTGTAATCCGATATTTTTGAACCATTGAATTTATCGTATAATTTACTTGAGGATTCGCCCTGAACACTTTCAGGGAGTTTTACCGAGGCGATATCGACCATCAGCGACTTGTAACGATCGGCAATAGCCGGGCGTAAATCTTCCTGGTAACGTCCTTTCAGGTATTTGTTAAAGAATTTTTCCATTGCGTAAAACATTGCCACTCTGTTTTCAAGTCCGGCATAACCGTGACCTTCATCAGGAGCAAGCATATATTCTACGTCTCTGTTTAGGTCTCTAAGTGCGACGACGATCATATCTGATTCAGCTTTTTTAACTCTGGGGTCATTTGCACCCTGAGCAACAAAAAGCGGACGGACGATATTTTTAGCATGGAAAAAAGGAGACTGATCTTCAAGCATTTTCTTTTCTTCAGGAATATCCATATCCCCGACACGGACAGCGAACATTTTTTTAAGAGGCGCCCAGTAAGGTGGTATAGAATTCAAAAGTGTAATAATATTAGATGGACCGACAATGTCGAAGCCGCATGCGTATAATTCAGGTGTGAAAGCAAGTCCGGCAAGAGTCGCATACCCACCGTAGGAACCCCCGGCAATTGCGATACGTTTCGGATCAGAAATGCCTTCTTTTACGAGGTAGTCAACTCCATAAGTGAGATCATGCTGCATATATCCGGTGCCCCACTCCTTGTTCCCTGCATTCAGGAATTTCTTCCCATAGCCAGTGGAACCGCGGAAATTCGGCTGCATAACAGCATATCCCCTGTTGGCAAGAAATTGAGCAAGCCCATCATAGCCCCAATCATCACGAGCCCAGGGACCGCCATGGATCAAAAGGACTGTTGGCAGATTTTTTGCCGGAATCCCTTTGGGAAGCGTAAGATAAGCAGGTATCACAAGACCATCTTTTGATTTGTATCTTATAGGCTTCATCGGAGCAAGATTCTCGCTGGGCAGGTTCGGACGGGACTTATAGAGCAGATCTGCCTTGCCTTTCTCCAAATCATATACATAAACTGAACCCGGATCGACATCTCTTGAGACAGCGACCAGCCATATTTTTTCATCTTCAGTTTGTGAGGTAATGCTGAGTTCACCTTCAGGAAGAATTTTTTTCAGATTTTCATAATGGGATGCAAATTCTTTATTCTTGGGATAAACACGAACCCTGTCGCCGACATATGCAGTTGCAACAAGCTCATTGGTTATATCTGAGAATACTGCTCCTCCAAAGTCAACTTCGTTTTCAGGATCTTTTTCGATTGATTTTATTTCCTGAGTGTCAAGATTAAACTCAACAAGTTCAGTTATATCTCTATCGGCGCCTTTATTGGTAATCATATAGACGCGTTTGCCGTCAGGGAAAAATCTGACAACACCGGCTGATTCCTCGTTGTTAACAGCATAAATTTGTTCCAGACCGGATTCAGTAACTTTTAGTATCTCTGTACCGCCGTCTTCGGTCTGACGAACTCCTAATCTTAGATTGCCGTTCAGATCGAAATCCCATCCGGCAACATTATCATTGTTTTCTCTTATTAGCGATCTTTCACCTGTGGTGAGACTTATTTTGTAAACATCATGTAGCTGGGGATTCCGGTCATTAAGTCCGACAATGATTTTATCGGGATCATTTTTAGGAACATCATAGATAATTGCCCTGATGCCTTCATAAGGTGTGAGATCCATCGCATCGGGAACAGGATTTCCAGAGGCTTTCGGATCAACTGCATAAACGCGGAAATTTTCGTCACCGCCTTTATCCTGCACAAAAAGAACATAACGGCTGTTTCTTGACCAGAAATAACTTGTAACGGGACGATTTCTGTCATTTGTCAGAGGTTTCGCTTCCTCAAATTTTGCATTTCTTTCTTTTACCCAGATATTCCTGACACCATCAAAAGGTTTGATAAAAGTAATATAATTGCCGTCTGGTGATATCTGAGCGCCTGAAATTTCAGGATCGCCGAAAAATACTTCTCTCTCGATAAGCGGCGGCATTTGAGCATACGTGGTCATAATTGAAGCCAGAATTGTTAATAAAATAAGCAGTTTTTTCATTATTTCTCCTTTGATTCATAAAAAATGATTTTTAGAGATGATCTATTGCAACAATGGTAATTTATATTTGTTTCCAAAATACGGAATTACAGATTTACATAAAAAGCCAATAATAATTTGACGTATTTCAAATTATTTGGTTTTATTGAATTAATTGGTTTGGGAATTAATCTCTAATAGGAGTCAACAAAAAGGCAGGGCTTTTGGTTTCACAGGAGTTTTTTTTATTATCCCCTCCCGATTGCAGCCAGGAGAGGATAAAGTATTAATGGCGGAGGATCAAAATCAGATCCTGTATCTCAGCCCTGAATATAGCATTCTGCCATTGAGTGGTCCCCATATCATAGAAGCATCAAAGTAGCTGCTTTCAGGATTTTCATGATCAATAATAGCATCTGTCTGCCGGAAATCAAACAGGTTCTCAACTCCGAGATAAATATCGAAATTTTCGAAGAAAGAACGCGTAATTTGTGCATTAACAATAAAAAATGAAGGGGAAGATTCCTGGATTCTAAAATCCGCAGGATTAGAAACAGTTGAAGGAATTCGCTTGGAGCCAAACCACTGCACAGTCAAATCATAAAGCATCTGGGCATCATCAGGTGAAATCCTTTCTGAAGAATAACCTGCATTAAAGAGGATGCGATGTCCTGAAATAAACGGTTTGGATTTCCATCCCGATTGATAATTTTGTCTTACATCAAGAAAGCGGTAAGCAATTCTTGTACTAAAAGATTCAAATGGCTCGATGTTCAGTTCCGTCTGCACTGAGTTCGAATAAGCCCCATCATCGACAGAATAAAAATTTACTGCCCGGGGATTCTGATCAAGATCAGCTATAGTAATTCTTGTAAACTGAGTCCGGTGAAAATCGATACTGAATGTTGCTTCGCGCCAGTCATAAAGGAAATAATAAATGGTGCTGAGACCAAAATTCCAGGCGCTTTCTTGCGGAAGTCCTGTTCCATATGTGTTATCAGACCTGATAAAAATATTCCGGGAACTTGCAAAAGAGGAACTGTTTTCCGTTAATATATTCGGCGTTCTAATGCCTTTACCGGCCGTGAGTCTAAAAACAAGATCAGGATCGGGGGCATACCTGAGATGAAGCCTTGGGGTAAGAAAAGCGCCGAAAAAATTATGCCTGTCCAATCTTAATCCCACAACAGCAGTGATTTTTTCATCTGGAGTAAATGTTGTTTCCAGAAACACACCTGGAATACGTTCTACTCTGGCAAAATTCATGCCTGAGAACGCTTCATCATAATTATCGTATAGAAAACTGAAACCAGCCCGATATTTCAGCCGGCCTTCGATTAGCATATCCTGGTATATGAAATTCAGATAAGCGCTGTTCTGTCTGCCAAGATAATTCCTGAGTCCGAACTGAGAAGAGTTTCTATACCCGGTATAACTGAGTTGTACTCCAAAACTTCTTTCCGGATGATCAGGAAAAACAAAGCCGGTTTTAGTAAACAGATTGATAAAATCAATATCAGAACCGTAACTATAGTCCGAAGCTGACACTCCACCGTTTGAAATGGTCCCGCCTCTTTTCTCGTCTCTAAGAAACTGAATCCCAACCTGGCTTTCCCAGCCTGAATCGGTTACGAAATGAAACCGCTGCATAAAATTCAGGTTGTTTATCCGGGGCATATCAATAAAGTTATCGGAATTTAAATCAAATTCATGTTGTCTGCGACTGCTATGGAACAGGGTAATGCCGGCAAGATGTTCACCAAAATTAAACCGGTAATTCAAATTCCCTTCATACCTCTGATCCCTATCCCCATAGAAATTTAGATAGAGCGGCTTTCCGTTTATGTCGAAAGGCTCGTTTACGTCTATATCAATTTGCCCGGTGATGGACTCGAACCCGTTTGCGACAGAACCGACACCTTTCGAGATATTAATTGAATTCATCCAGGGGCCGGGCATGAATCCAAGTCCGGTATTAGACATCAGTCCTCTCAGGTAGGGCAGATTTTCCATGGTGAGTTGTGTATAGGTTCCTGACAATCCGAGCATCTCAATTTGTTTAACACCGGTAAGCGCATCTGTGAAGGAAACGTCAACAGAAGGATTAGTCTCGAAGCTCTCCGATAAATTACAGCAGGCAGCTTTCTGCAGTTCTTTTGTCGTCACTTTGCTCGTATTCTCAGTTCCAAAATAATCAAGAGCGATCCCGGATTGTTTGCCGGTGACCTCGACATCCTTTACTTCGAATACCTCAGAGAGCAATTTTACTTCTATGTAGTTCTGATTCGTAATTATCAGGGTGTCACTTTTATATCCTGTAAAAGAAATAATTAATTTGTTTGAACTGCTATTTTTTAAAAGTTCAAAATTCCCGAAGATATCCGTCGAGGTACCTGAATCCGTTCCGAGCCAGATAATATTAGCTCCGGGCAAAGGCCTGAAGTTCTCAGAGTTCTCCAGACTGTACACTTTTCCCCGGAAAAACTCCTGCCCGGAAAATGAAACGGGCAGGAGGATCCCCAGAAGGAGAGTCATAAATATTTTCATTGTTTATCCTTTACTTAATTTCAGTGCGTTTTGGCATTGTCTCTGTAAAGGCAGCATTTGGGCAGGGCGGAATAAACTTCATTATCAGCTTTGTACTTATCAGTATCATGACCAACTGCCGCAATTCTCTTTTGAAGAGAATCAGCGGAGACAGTGGCCTCAAAAGCAACTCTCAGCATTTTTGAATTTTTATCCCATTTGGCGTATTTAACCTCTTTTATGTCAACGGCTTGCTCGATTCTATCCTTACACATCCCACAGTTGCCGTGAACTTTGATTTCGGTATCAATAACTTTGGAATCCTGCGCTAGCGCAGATCCGACGAAAATGAATAAAATTATACAACTGAACACTAAGGTTTTCATATTTTCCTCAAAAATTTGATTAAGAATTCTGTTAAAAAGTATATACTTCACCCCTAAAGTAAGAGTGAAAAACTTACACAAAAGGAAAAGTTGTCCGCTTAACAGATCAGATCAGATATGTGCAGTTGAGGGTTATGATATCGGGAGAGTATAAAGAAAAATCCGGTTCCGGAGGAAAAAAATGGCACTTGTCAGAAACCATCAAGTCTGGAAGATTCTCAGTAATAATAACAGATTCGGAAGAGAAAAGTTTTTGTTCAAATTTAACTTCACCGATGAATGAATCATTCACTTTGATCAGTTTTATGTCATCGATACAGCAGCAGGAACAGCAGGAATTTTCAGGACAGCCGCATTTACCGTCTTCGCCGGCAGAGCGGAAAAGACTTACAGAACTAATTTCGCTTCCGCAGAAATGTGTTGTAATGGTAATTCCTGCCGTAGCAAAAAAATATATTAGTATAAATGACAACCGAAAAACTTTTTTCATACCTGTTATAATATAAAAAAGGATAAAAAGTTTCAATATCCGTTTATTTATTTAACTTAGATTAGCGCCGCGGCAACGTAAAAACGCTGAAGAGCTGATGCATAACAATATCTTTAAGCGGCGTTGTTATTAATTAACAGATTGTTTTTCTTTATTCTTAATCCTGATTTTTTGTTAAAATAAATGGTGATAACAATAGTAGATGCAATAGTAACGGCTCTGAAAATATTCGTATAGATACCGCCCACGGCGTTGCTGCTCACATCAAACAGTACCCAGGATAAATTCATAAAAATATGCAGAAATATCGGCACCCATAAATTTTCATTCCACTCAATAAAAAGCCAGGCGAACCAGACAGCGCCTATTGCAGTTATTAAAAAGACAGCTAAAATCTCCGCAATTGAAGACCCCTGATAGATATGCCCTAAGCCAAAGATCAAAGCCCCCAGTATTGAAGCTGGAATAAATCCCCACCCGGCTTTCCTGAATAATAATCCGAATAAAAATCCGCGGAAGAAAATTTCCTCCATGAAGCCGGCTGCTAGGGTTTTGTGGATCAGGGAAGACAGGCTAAAATCGGGGTTAACTTTTCCGGCAAAAGCAGAACTGATCAGCATAGGCAGAACTGTTATGCCCGAAAAAACGAGACCAGTAAAAAACCCTTTTGTCAGACACATTTCTTTAGTAATATTCCTGAACCCGAATAGAAATCCAGTCAGGATTATTACTGGCGCAAGCCACCACGTATAGAAGTAGGCTATTTTGAAATAATCCGATGAAAAGGGTATTATTATTATTCCGGAAAGAATTCTGCTTCCGTACATCGCAATTAAAAATGTAACGATAATGAAAGCTGAAATGACTGTTTTATTTAATCTCATGAATCATCAATTCCAACAATTTGAAGTATCTCTTTAGAATCAGCTTATAATTCTGTTTAACAGCCTTACAACAATAATAAATGGAAACATCGATTCCTAAGAATAAAATCAGCGAGCGGATGTTTGGCCGGAATTTAACTCTGCCTATTTTACCGGTTGCCGAAGAATTGTTTTAAGTTTTTCCGGCGCTGTTTTGTTCGGGTCGGAGATATAAATTTCATGATGAAGCCCGTTTCTGGAAAGCCTGCGCTGCTCAATGAATTCATCCATTAAACGAATCGTTTCAGGCTCATTTACGTATGGACCGGTATGCAGAATACTGACAATGTCACCTTCGTTTATAATTTCATAGAAGACCGAGCCAATAAAGGGGGATTTTTTGTCTGCGGCTGAAACTGCTTCAGCAACCATTTCTTCGCTGACAAAATCGGGCATCCGGATCAGCAGTTTCCATCGCCATTCCGAACGGGGTACTTCCAGTGCGGGTCGCTTATCATTAACCCACCACAATCCTTCAAGTTTTGGTACTCCGAAATCCATCTGGTTTGTTTTACAGATTTTTTTGATGCCGTAAGCAGCGGGGTAAATTGCCCCGGCTTTTTCAGAAAACTCTTTCCCTGCAGGTTCACCATTTCCGGAAATTGTGATATAAGGGACTTTACCGAAATTAACTATTTCCGGTTTATTTTTAGCTGTGTAATAATCTTTGCAAATCTTTGTGAGGTCAATTTTTTCCATGAGCCAAATTATTTATTGAGAGAATCAAATTCTTAAAATATAATATTTTCACAAATTTAGTGAAGTGAATAATAAGTAGAAGAATTAAAACGAACCTAAAATTGCAACATTCTCTATCATTACATTTAAACTCGAATTGTTTATAAGATCTATGACGAATATTCTTCGGAATTAAACTACAGTCCTGGAATATTTTTAGTCTGTAAACAAAGAATTAGACAACAACATTCGTTATTTTTCCCTTATTTTTAACTTTAAATTATTGGTATTATTATCCTTGAAATATATTTTTTTAGATTTTGACCAAAACAAATATATTAAATAACTTGGAGTAATTAATTTTAGAGTAGGGTTGATCAAAAATAGAATTAATTAACTGCAAGGTGTGGATGAACCCGAAATGCTAAAAAAAATCCAGTCAATTTAAAGATACAGACCCAGTAAATTTTGGTTTATCAATGAATACATTCAATTTCGCAAAGTATCAGACTCCTATTGTTTTCTTTCTTGTAATTTCTTCAATAGTAACTATCGGGCTACTCTATTTCTCCCCTTTCAATTTTTACCCTAGTTCGGCAGAAAAAGAAAGTTTGGTTTATTTCGCCGAAAATATGACACCAGCGCATTATGAATTGATAGATTTGTTTAACAGAAGGTTTAAAGGTAAAATAAAAGTCATGCCAGTTGATCTTCCTTACTCCAAATTCACAACAAACAGGCGCAAAGAATTGATAAGTAGAATTCTTGGAAATCAAACGAGTAAAATAGATATTTTTGCAATCGATCATATTTGGATGCCACGCTTCTCAAAATGGGCTGAGCCCATGGATCAGTATTTCAATCAGGAAGAACTGTCAAAAATTCTGCATTCGGCAATCGGACTTTGCAAGTATAACAATGTTCTTTATGGAATGCCGTTTTTTCTTGATGTAGGAATATTGTACTACAGGCAGACAATGCTCAAAGCTGCGGGAGGAGTACCGCTCTTAGAAATGGTGGAGAAAGGGCTGACTTGGAATGAGATGATAGAAATACAGTCCGAGTATTTTAACCGAAAGGAGATATACTCTTTCCAGGGCGCAAACTATGAAGGATTAATGTGTAATTTTCTAGAAATTATTAACTGGCCAGATATAAATGGGAAATCATTTTTGGGAGGAGTTACAGCTGTAAATGAAACAAAAGTTGCTTTCAGATTTATCCATGATTTGATTTACAAACACCATGTCGCCGGAATAGAAGTGCTTGACTTCAATGAAAATGACAGTTTTAACCATGCATTACAAAATGGACTTCCTTTTTTCAGAGGATGGGCATCGGCCGCAAAAAGTCTTAGCCGGACGAATGATGGTAAAGCAGAAGTGGATGATCTAAGAATGGCTCCAATACCTAGTTCAATTCCAGGCAAATCTATGCCTGTACTCGGCGGTTGGAATCTTATGATTGCCAGTAATTCAAAGGTTAAAATTCAAGCCGCAGAATTCGTGAAATTTCTCATTTCAGATGAAGCACAGCAAATACTTTTTAAAAAGAATGGCTATTTGCCAGTTCTTACTGATTTTTATGATGAGAAAAGAGATACAACACGCCGGAAATATTTTCTAAGAACCCAGATCGAAAACTCAATCACCAGATTTGCACACCCAGATTATACAAAGATTTCTGATGCTCTGACCTCTAATCTTCATAATTATCTTTACAGGAAGGAAAGCCTTGATCATTCTGTATCAAATTACTTAAGGAGCCTTCGCCTTACAGGTTTTTTCAAGTTAGAATCTGAGGATGAACCCTGATGTTTGCTGCTGGCAGATTTGGACTTTTGCGTTTCCAAGTGTATCATTTTCTTATCCTGATCATTATTGTGATCATCTCACAACTTTTTCTGGCATTCATTAATGTTAGGTCAATGTCCGATTTATTTGATCAATCAATGGAGATATACCGCAAAGATACTGCTGAAAGGCTCGCCGATCTCACCACCTTTGGACTGGAACTTCTTCTTCATCCTCATCAGGAAAAAATTGATACTCCCCAGCGCTTAAGAATTGAAGAGACCTTTGATTATATCTTAAAGCAGCAAAAAATGCTGAAAGACATTGACGATATTTGTCTTATATTTCAGTCTGAAGGACAAATACACGATTTAGAGGACGGAGATCAAATTTTTAATTTTGTTAATGAGGGAATAGTACCGCAAAATACTGACAGGTATAAGAGGATTGAGGCCAAGCGGTACTTTAGGATTTCTTACAATGACCTATTTCGGAATGAAATGATCTGCAGTTATAAGGAAGGAACTCATATATTTCATGTATTTACTCCCTACAGGATAAGAGGAGAAGTAATTGGAGCTGTTTACATGCAGATATCTCCCGATTTTTCCCAACTTGCGCTTACGATATACGATTCATTCGACAACAGTGGGGCATGGTTTGTTGTGATCACCTTGATAAGCCTTTTTGCAATGTTCTTTATAACATTTTATATTTCTAAGGAAAGAGATGATGCTAGAGAATTACTTTATCTCGAAAAAGAAAACATATTAAAGGAAAAAATAGGGAAACAAAAGGAAGCATCATTTACTCGGAGAATCTATCATGCCCATCATAAATCCGAAAAAGTGGTTGGCTTTATCAAAGAAGATCTTAGGAAACTTACACCTGGAAATCTTGAGGATACACGGTACAAACTTACCAAATATGTAAATTTTCTGGGAAGAATAATCTTTGACATGAAAACCCATAAGCCCCCGATAAATGTGATCCGAAATCCAGCATTTAATGTCGATCTCAATAATGTCATAAGTTTCCTTATCGACAATATGTTCCAAAGGGTTTATCGTGCCGGAAATAATTATTCATTTGTACTTGAACCTGATTCAGAAATTCCAATTTTGCATATAAACGAATTCGTGATCTGGGAAATATTAGAACCATTGATCAAAAATGCGATTGACCATAATCCTGATCCAGGGTTAAAAATTTTTGTTAGAACTAAAAACATGAAGGATTCCATTATCATAGAAATTGAAGACAATGGGAAAGGTATAGCAGCTGAATTATTGGAGAAGGACAGTTCAGGAAGAAAGAAGATATTTTTAGAAAACACAAGTACAAGGGAACTGCAGCAAAAATCTGGCTATGGTTGCTATATTGCCTTTGAGAACTGTCGGCTGTGCGGTTTCACAATAAATGCTGAAAACACTGGAACAGGGGCTAAAATAACAATATCGACTAAACAATTGGGCTGAGTGGTTTGGAAATAATAAATGTATTATTGGTTGAAGACGAGGAATACGATGTCAGACGAATTGAAAACACACTGCATCCATTCAGTGACAGGATTTGCATCAGAAATATCCTTTCGACTGGAGAGGACACGCTTGCGGCTCTGAATCAGGAACCGGAAAAGTATGATGTCATTATTTTAGATTATCAAATATCAGGATCACTCCACGGAAAGGAATTGGTCTTAAAGATCAAAGCGATTGATGACACTCTTCAGGTAATAATAATTACGAAAATGACTTTAAATCAAACTGATCTTTCACTTGCAAACGAGATGCTGGAAAGTGGGGCATTTTGGTTCGGGACAAAAAACCCTTCTGATATTGAAGATTTTATTTATCATCCTACAGATTTTATCTTAGCCATCACTAATGCTGTGGAAAAAAGGAAACTTGAGCAGGCGAATAAAAGGATACTCAGGAAAAATGAAGCTTCTAACAGGCTACTACAGAATAATATTCATTTTCTAATGAAAAAATGGTCGATTCTCGGCAATTCAGAAGAAACAAAGTTACTCCTTGATATTATTCAACGATATGCTTCAGCTGAGGCTAATCTCCTGATTACGGGAGAATCTGGGACTGGGAAGGAGCTTGTTGCCAGAAATATCCATTATCTAAGTGAAAGAAGATACGAAAATTTTATTACTGTAAATTGTTCTGCAATTCCTACTGAATTAATGGAGAGTGAACTCTTTGGATATGAAAAGGGTTCCTTTACCGATGCAAGGCATGAGAAAATTGGGCTTTTTGAGCAGGCGCACATGGGTACTCTTTTTTTGGATGAGGTAGGAGATCTTCCACTAGGGTTGCAGGCAAAACTATTAAGAGTACTTGAAACTGGTGAAATTGATAAGATCGGCAGAAAAAAATCTTATAGCGTAAATGTCAGAGTGCTCTCCGCCACAAACAAGGATCTTCAGCAGATGATAACTGAAAAACAGTTCAGAGAAGATCTTTTTTACCGTCTGAATATCCTTAATATAAATATCTCCCCATTGCGTAAAAGAAAAACAGATATTCTATTTCTTTTAGGACATTATATGGAAAAATATTCGGGAGAATTTCATACAAACATCCCATTAATCAATGAAGAGGGTAGGCAATGCCTCATCGAATATTCATGGCCTGGGAATGTCAGACATCTCAAGAATTTTGTGCAACGAATCCTTCTGATGAATCTAAAAGAAGCAGGTCGGGATTCTATTCGTCAGTGTATTGAAATTTGGGATCATGATCAACGGCCTGATTTATTCACAAAAGCTCCTCAGATTGTCAAACCACTTTGGCAAGCTGAATTTGAATTCCGAAAGAATTACTGTGAGTATGTGAGGACGAATTCAAAGAATGATGCAGAAGCTGCTGTAAAGTTAGGAATGGCCCGTTCGAATTTTCATAGATTACTTAAGGAACTTGGACTAAAATAATCCCGCGATATTGTTATCATTTCTATAACATCGTAATAATTCTGATAACACAAATTATTCTATCAGGTTTAAATAATGTTTAATAGCTTTACATATCGAATACTGTCACAATTTTCCGATTGATAAGGCCTTGTTCAGATAAACAGAACAGGGTTGATAATTCAGTCTATTAGATATTTTTTCGAAATTATAACTAAGGTTCAGATACTTTCTGGATTTCTCTGGTACAACTTTTGAATAAAAGGGATAATGAAGTTTTGCACTCAGGGGATTGCATCCATCGACATATAGTAATTTGTGTCGTCTTCCCACGCCCAACTTCATTCTTTGATTAAAAGTTCATTTTATTCATAACACAGGGATCTTTATGAAAAACTTCAACCAATCAATTATTGGTATTTTAATGCTTCTGGGGCTAATGTTTATTTTTCCTCAGACAGGATATGCACAAAAAGCAAAAATTTCCGGCACCATTAAAGATAATAAGGGTGAAGGGATAATGTACGCATCAGTTCAGGTAATGACGACACAACTTGGAACCGCTGCAGATATGGCAGGAAAGTACTGGCTTCAAATTCCCGATGCCGGTAAATATACGATTAAGATTTCAGCCGTTGGATATCAATCACAGAGCGTTGATCTAACTCTGGAGAAAGGACAGGAATTGATCAGAGATTTTGTCCTTGGGGAAGATATTCTAAATATGGATCAGGTTGTTGTAACAGGTACTTCAAATCCAAAAACAAAACTCGAGTCCAGCGTAGCAATCACCACACTACCAGCAAAGGAACTCGAACGCATTTCTCCGCGAAACGCTATGGATCTTGTTAAATTAGTTCCAGGTTTCTACACCGAAAGTTCTGGTGGTGAAGGGAATGCTAATGTTATGGCAAGAGGTCTCGATAATTCAGGTGGACTTCGTTACGTCCAGCTTCAGGAGGACAATCTGCCAGTTTTCGAATATGGCGATCTAATGTTTGGTAATTCCGATATATGGGTACGGGTTGACAATACTGTTGACAGACTGGAAGGAGTAAGGGGAGGTTCTTCTTCTATTCTGACAAGCAATGCACCAGGCGGTATTATCAATTTTGTTTCAAGAACCGGAGGCCCGACTTTCAGCGGTGCCGCAAAATTTACAACCGGAGATTACGGTTTATATAGAACTGATATGTATTTTGGAGGTCCTGTCACAGAGAATCTTAGATTTTTCCTGGGAGGTTTTTACAGAACAGACAAAGGTATCCGCAGTCCAGGATATACTGCAAATCAGGGAGGTCAGATCAAGGGAAATCTAACTTACCTGATGGATAAAGGCTATGTCAAAGTTAGTTTTAAATATCTCGATGATAAAGTAATTAGCTATCTTCCTATCCCGCTTACTGGCGATGATCCATCCGGGATCACTGGATTCGATCCAAATTACGGAACTGTGCATAGTGTAGACCTAATGAACCTTCATATCTTCACTCCTAGAGGAAGTGAATTTTCGAGGAATCTTTCTGATGGTATGCACCCACAAGTATCATCAATAGGGTCTGAATTCGTATATAGTCTTGACGGTGGCTATACTATTGAGAACAATTTCCGTTATTCAAGTATGAACGGGCAATTCAACTCGATCTATCTCAACGGAGGACCATGGAAGGCATCTGAGTACGCTCAGAGCCGTGGCCTCACTAATTATACATATAGCTATGCACGAGGATACAATGCCGGAGTTGCCATTGCAAATCCGGATGCGCTGAATGGAAATGGACTTGTAGGCACGGCATGGTGGTGGGATGTGAATATACCTCTCGAGTATTTTACAAATAATATCACATTTTCGAAGCAGTTTGATAAACTCAATGTCAAAGTCGGTGATTATTTTTCAGTTAATCGTGTGAAGTCCGTATGGTGGTGGCACACAATGCTTATTGATTTCAATTCTGAAGGCACCAGAACCCTGAATTTATTTGATAATGCCTCGAACAAAATGCTTACTTCGAACGGATACACACAGTTCGGAGACCTTTTTTATAAAAACTATTCTGCAACAACAACAATTAATGCTCCATTTGTTTACTTAGAATATAAGCCAATAAGCGATCTAAATATAGAAGCAGGTTTGCGTTATGATATTGGACAGTTAGTTGGTTGGAGTGAAAAAGATAACACTTATTCATATGATGTTGACGGGGATGGAACGATCACTTCGGCTGAGACTAACGTACATTTCGGAACAGGTGTTTCAATTCCTTTCAACTTCGATTATAATGGCTTGTCATGGTCGTTGGGAGCAAATTATTCGATAGCATCGAATATGGCTGTATTTGCACGTGCAAGTCAGGGTAAACGTGCTCCAGCAGATAGGGATTATGCATTTGGCGCAACCGAAGCAACACAAGATGGAATGCCGGAAGGGACGAAAGCAGAAACAATAACTCAGATTGAACTTGGCGGTAAATATGCTTCACCTACAGTTGCTTTCTTTGCTAACCTTTTCTATTCTCTTTCTGATGATAAAACCTTTGTTGATCTGACAAGCGCTGGCGCAGTAAAAGAGGCTTATAATACTACCGCTATGGGACTCGAGGTTGAGGTTGTTACTAAACTTGGAGACCTTAGCCTTAACCTTTCTGGGACTATCCAGGATCTCAGATATAATGATTGGATTTACCATGATGCAACAGGAAAGGAGTTCAACTTTGACGGAAAACAGATCCAAAGGATTCCAGCTTTATATTTTATTTTCAGACCAAGCTATCAGTTGGGTTCTCTTAATCTTAATGCAGCAGTAGAATATTTCAGTGATAGATATACTTCGCCTGATAACATTCAGACATTGCCGGCATTCTATCAACTTAATCTCGGAGCTGAGTATAGTTTGACCAAAACAATAAACTGGGGCATTTATGCTAACAATGTAACCAATGTTATTGGTCTGACAGAAGGAAATCCAAGTGCTGGCCTAGCCCCAGGTGCGAAATCGGCTTACTACTATGCCCGTCCAATCCTTGGAAGATCAATAATTACATCGCTGTCAGTGCAACTTTAGTTTATTCAGAGGCGGGATTGAAACCCGCCTCACTTATAATACCATTGAAAAATATAACAAAAGAAAGCGATAATTAATAAATGAACCCATCAAAGAACAAAAACACGATAATAAAATGGCTAACTTTTATGATGTTCATGATGTTTGCCATGACAACAGATGCGGTTGGGGTTATAATTCCTGAAGTGATGAGACAATTTGAACTCAGCATGACAGCCGCCGGTATGCTACATTATGCCCCGATGATTGCAATCGCCTTTTCCGGAATACTTTTTGGCTATTGGGCAGATAAATTAGGGAGAAAAAATACAATTGCCTTGGGGCTCGCCTTATTCGTTATCAATTCATACTTATTCGTTCTTGGCGATTCTTTCGTTTTCTTCCTTTCACTCATGGTTGTCTCAGGAATGTCGATAGGAATTTTTAAGACTGGCGCACTTGCACTTATCGGAGATATTTCGATTTCAACGAAAGAACATACATCTACTATGAATGCTGTTGAAGGGTTCTTTGGCATCGGAGCTTTTGTAGGGCCTCTAATTGTTGGGAAACTGCTTCAGAAGGGCATGGACTGGAAATGGCTTTATTTAATAGCCGGAACATTGAGTCTTGTTCTAATGTTGATGGCAATTTTTATTAAATATCCTAAGAATACTAAAAAATCTACGGAGATTGTAAATTTTAAAGACACCTTTAAACTTATGAAGAATAAGTATGCAATCGGATTTTCTCTTGCCGCTTTTTTTTATGTCGCAGTGGAATGTGCTATCTATGTCTGGATGCCTACGCTTCTTAAAGATTACGATGGTAGTTTGGAAATTATGTTAGTTTATGCGCTTCCTATATTCTTTATTCTCAGGGCAATGGGAAGATTTTTTGGTATCTGGATGATCTCAAGGTTTAATTGGACAGTTGTTATGACAATATCCAGTTTTTTTATTCTTATCTTTTTTTCTGTGTCAGTAATATTGGGTGCCGAAGCCGCACTGATTCTCTTACCGGCCTCGGGCTTGTTCATGTCAGTGATTTACCCAACAATTAATTCAAAAGGAATAAGCTGTTTTCCTAAAGAAAGACATGGTTCAGTTGCTGGGATAATACTCTTTTTCACAGCTGGAGGTGCCGCCCTTGGACCACTTGCAATGGGGTTAGTGAGTGATATGTTCGGTTCAGATGCATTTTATGGGTTCATTCTTGCAGCAATTTTTGCGGCTATACTTTTTCTTGGGGCATTGTTTAACTGGATTTTTGATCCAACAAAGCAACAGCTGAAAAATCTTGATGCATTGGATTATCATTCATTAAAATAAAGGAATAAAGTGGACGGAGATAAAATTAATTTAAATGAAGAATATTTAGGAACAGCCAGAGCTATTATCAAATTTATTTTAGAAGATGTTTTAGCTTCAGAAAAAAAAATGGTCATAGCCGTTGCCGGTGAATCAGGCAGCGGGAAAACAATTACTGCAAATGCACTTTCGATGCTTTTTGAGAATATGGGACAGAAGAGCATTGTGTTTTCGCAGGATGACTATTTTATCCTTCCTCCTTATTCTAACGATATTAAACGCAGAGAAGATTGCAGCTGGGTAGGCCCTGGTGAAGTCAGGCTCGACCTGCTTGATTCACACATCGGAAGTTTTCTGCAGGGAGAAAACAATATTACAAAGCCACTCATAAATTATCATGAAAATCAAATCTATAACATTGCTACAGATCTAAAAGGATTCGAAATTCTCATTGTTGAAGGTACTTATGTTTCTTTGCTTAAGAAGCCATCCCTTAGAATATTTATAGATAGAAATTATCATGATACATATGAGAATCGGCTTAAAAGGGCTAGAGCAATACATGAACTCGATCCTTTCATAGATTCAGTGCTTGAGTTAGAGCATCAAATTATTAATTCTCATAGAATGCTTGCTGATATTCTAATCGATAGAGATTATACAGTCAGAGATGTAAGAAATAAAATATGCTAACAAATAAATACAAGAAAAAATAACATTTATTTATGGAAGATAAAAAAATCATTGTCTTCGGACAGAAATATCCCGACAGCATACTTTTTAATAAGTATTTTTCTGAAACAGAGGCATATCTTAAAGGGTCACGTTCATTTATTGCGGGAATACTTCCCTCAGATGTTATCAGTCTACCTGTAGGAGAAGTGATTTTCTTACTTAAATTAAGATTCGGTTCGATTGTGGATGATGCTCTTAGAATAGAAGACGCAATTCCATCGATGATGTTCAGAGGTCAGCTCCAAACCCAAGGTCTATTCCATCAACAAAATACAACAGATTGGCTTAAAAGTTCAAATATTGTTGGGGTGAATATAAGGACAATTCAATCATTTATTAATTTAGTGAAATATGCTCTAACACTCAACTCTCTGCAGAATGCAATTCATATTCTCCCTGTCTGGGAACCAGGGGTTCTTAAAAGTATTTATGGAATAGTAAGTTGGAATATTAACGAAGAATTCTATTCGGAAGAATTTTGTTGCGAAAATCGCTTTCTCAATTCACCTGCAAAACAATTGAAGGCAACAGTTAATTTGTTGCATATAATGGGTAAAGCAGTTGGAATGGACGTAATCCCACATACAGATAGGTTTTCAGAAATAGCACTTGCATATCCTGACTATTTTGAGTGGATAAAAAGGAAAGGTAAAAAGATATTAGATAAATCATCTGGGATTTATAGAGTTGTTATGTTATTGATTTTCGATTTTATACAAAAAGAAGGCAGAGCATCGGGGGAGGGTGATGTTCCGGAAAAGGAAGAGGATATTTTCGGTGAAAATGTGACTGAATCTGAAAGAAACAGAATATTATTTGGTGAGCCTGAGGATCGGGAAAACAGACTAAAAAGGCGGCTTTCGATAATTCGGATGCTAAATCGTAATGGTTTGGAAACCGTTCCGGTAACAATGGCTCCTCCGTACCGGAATATTATTGTGGATGAAAATTCTACAGACAAACTAATTGATGAGCACGGACTTGAATGGTGGGACTATAAAATGGCTCATCCAAGTCCAATGTCTAGAGTATTTGGTCCGTTAACCCGCTATAAATTTTTCGAAGCAAAAGATGACAACAAAAACTGGGAGCTAGATTTCGACCGTCCTCAAGTTAAAGTGTGGGAGTATTTCTGCACAAAATACACTCAGTTCCAGAAAGAGTTCGACTTCGATTTTATGCGGGGAGATATGTCACATGTTCAGATGAGGCCAGAGGGTATTCCGAAAAATCCAACTTCATTTTATGATCCGTTAAAAGCTGTCAAAACCAGTGTGCAGATCAGCAACAATGCACCCTATTTTGCTTATCTTGCCGAATCATTTTTAGCTCCAGATAATGTAATGGCATATGGTAATGAAATGGAGCATCTTGAAGAATCCAATGCCGATGCCGTTCTCGGGGACCTTCAATCAACAGCTCTTGGTTCGGTTGAGTTTGCTGGAGTTTTCAGCAACTATCTTGGTTTTATGGACAAAAAAACTAGACCATGTTTTACGGTAATTACTTCCGATAAGGACGATCCAAGGTTCGATCATTTTTTTATGCGGGGAAAGGCCGGAAGATTTTTTATTAGCCAATTTCTATCGAATTTGCCGTCCTATATCTCTCTCGGCTTCGAGATCAGGGATGATCATTTTCATCGTGTTCCAAATGAATATTATTCTAAACTTTATGTTTTTCAAGATAATTCGGGGAACAATATTACTAATGGTCCTTTCCGGTGGGGCGAGAATATTAATCTTTTCAATGGGATTAACAGGATTAAGATATGTGCAGAAGAGTTAGTTGGGAAAATCAGTAGTTTGCAGGTAAAATGGATAAAAATGCCGAACAGAAATGATCCGGAGGGATTAATTGGCTGGATGCAAGATGCACCTCAGCCAGAGTACCTTTTCTTTGTTAATCTTTCATTGGATGAATGCGCTTTTCTCTCAATTGGCTTGGTTGGTATGCCGTCTGATATAAAGTCATTACGAAGCTATTTTTCTGCTTGTCTCTATGATTCCAATTCAGAAACTACTAAGCCGAACACCTTTCAAGATTATAGACTCTGTCCAGGGGAATACTTGATCCTGCAAGCGGAATATTGTTAGTATAACTTCAAATGGAATTAATTCAGTCAGGTTTGGAGAAAATCAAAAATTGGCTTTTCATTCATTCAATTTAGAAACAGCCAAAGCAAAGATCATTCTTGCAGCATATCTTTTTAATGGTAATATGAATATGTTTTTGAAAAGAAATTTATTTCCGGTTTATTTTTTGCTGTGTAGTAATCTTTGTAAATCTTTGTGAGGTCAATTTTTTCCATGATAGTCGTTTGTTTTTGAGGAGAATAATTTACAAAAAAAGGGAAAACGATTCGAAATAATTTTCTAAAGTTGGCTGAATCTTATTTTCATTCATTTGAAAACAAGGATGCGATTTGATCTGATGTAACTTGTTCTATTAGTATTAAAAAAATATATTTTAACTGTGCCATCAAGCAAATTAAGGATAACAGGTTCCCCCCTCCCATTAAGCAAATATTGAGTTCAACGTTTTTTTTCAATGCGAAATCATAGTATCCAGGCACACGGTGTCAGCCTGAAGTTGCCAGATCATTGCACATTTTATACTATTATCCGGGGTAAATAACATTATTAAGCATTAACCGGATTTTCCGGTGGAATTGATTCGCTGTAAATAGTTTACGAAATACAGGAGAATCTTAATTGAATAGAAATATCGGGATTGTCAATATGATTAATCTGAGATTTGCTTAACAAATGTCCTTATTTACGTCTTTGGAATTGATGAAGCATTAGTAAATGGCCGGGGATCCGGATTTTAGGTGAATCCAGTAAAACTTTTCAGCGAAAAAAAAGGAAACCCAGTAAGCTATAAGATTGTAATAAGGGCGGAAAAGTTATTGCTCAAGTGATTTAAAAAATTGTAAAATTTGAATTATTTCTATATTTTTAAAATCTTTATTTTTTAAGGAGTTACAATGAAACGCACTTATCAGCCTAGCCGCAGGAAAAGAAGGAACAAGCATGGATTTCGTGCAAGAATGGCTAGCGCAAATGGCAGGAAGGTTTTGTCGAGGAGAAGAGCACGTGGAAGAAGAAAACTTACGGTAAGCGACGAACCCAAATTTTGAGTACTTTCGGACTTCCGAAAAACGAGAGGCTTTCTTCGAAGAAGGATATTTCATATCTTTTTGATGAGGGAGCTTTTTTTAATACGGCGTCCGGGAGACTCAGAAGCGGATACGTTCTTGTTCCTTCGGAATTTCCCGGATTTTACGCTAAAACAGCATTTATTGTACCAAAAAAATCCGGAAAAGCTTTCTGGCGAAACCGCCTCAGAAGGCTGCTTAAGGAAGCATACAGACTTAACAAACATATATTGTCTCCGGCGGAAATATTTCCCGGATACATATACCATATCGTTTTAATTAATATCTTTTTCAGACAGCAAAAACATCCGACGCTTCGGCTGAGTGATGTTTCTGATGATGTGATAGAATTGTTGTCGGCGATCCGCGATAGTGGTAAACGGATTTCGTCAAACAGCAACAGATAAGAAAATCCACCGGAAATTAGTAATGGACAAACAAACTACACTGGCTTTTGTTCTGATCGGGCTTATCCTTATCAGCTGGCTTTATATCAATTCTCCCGAACCAGTTCCTGTCAACCCTTCAAAGGCTGATTCGAGTATAGTCGCAGAAAAAAATGATACAATTATAGCCCCATCGTCTGAAAAGAAATCCGAAGTTATTGAGCAGCAGATTGTAAAATCGGATATTCCTGAAAAAATATATACTGTTGAAACAGAAAAAGCCCGTTTTGAAATTACAAGCAAAGGTGGAAAACTTCGCAGGGTTTTCCTTAAAGAATTTAAAACCTGGTATTATTCAGAGTATCCTGACTCAGTATATTACCGGCGCGAAGTTCAGCTCATTAATTCAAAATTTGACGGCGGCGAACTTGATGTTGTTTTCGTAACCAAAAACGGGGAATTAGTAAATTCTTCAGCTCTCGATTTCTCACCTCCCTCAGAGAAAAGTCCATATATTCTTGCTGCAGGCGATTCACTTGAATTCGTTCTATCAGCTGATCTTTCGCAGGGCGGCGAACTTAAACGGACTCTAAAGTTTAAGGGTGATTTATACGAGATTGGTTTTTCGGTTGAGATCACCGGTATGGGGTCATATTTATCAGGAGGCAGTTACGATCTTGTCTGGGCAAACGGTTTAAATTTTGTCGAAAAAAACACTGTTGATGAGGCCAATTACTCAAGCGCGAGCGTATATTCTGGTGAAGAACAAATAATTATTGATGCAAGTGGCGACGAAGCTGTCTCAAAAGAAGCCGCAGGTAAAATAGATTGGGTCGGAATTAAAACCAAATATTTCGGGATGATAATGTCTCCCGATAAACCTGATGCCGATGGCGGAGCATATTTATCCGGAAACAGAACTGAAAGCCCTACACTCGGTCCCCGTGAATATTACACTGCAAGGCTCAAAGTTCCTTTCCAGGGAAAAGATTATCAGAAGGATAATTTCAGCATCTATATCGGACCATTGCAGTATGACCTTCTTAGTTCTTATGAAAAATCATACGAAGTTATTTACGATTTCGGTAGTTTTTTCGGATTGAAATTTATCACCCGTCCGATTTCGGAATATATTTTACTTCCACTTTTTACATTCCTACATCGATTTATACCAAATTACGGCTGGGTTATCATTATTTTCTCGATTATAATTAAACTTATTCTCACTCCTCTCACCAAACAAAGTTATACGTCGATAAAGAAAATGCAGTTGCTACAGCCCAAAATGAAAGAACTTAAGGAAAAATACAAGGATGACCCGGCTAAGCAGCAGAAGGAGCTTATGGGACTTTATAGCACCTATGGTGTCAGTCCCTTTGGCGGATGTCTGCCGATGCTTCTGCAGATGCCTATTCTTATCGCCTTGTTTACTTTTTTTAATGTGGCAGTCGAAATACGAAATGAACCATTTGTCTGGTGGATTACAAATCTTGCTGCGCCCGATGTCATTTTCCGTCTCCCGTTTGCGATTCCGTTATTTGGAATTCAGATCATAAGTGGCACTGCTTTGCTGCTTGGTGTTTCGATGTTCCTGCAGCAGAAGATGACAACAACCGATCCTTCTCAGAAAGCTCTTGTTTATATAATGCCGGTAATGCTGACAATTTTGTTTATGACTTTTCCTGCGGGATTAAATATATATTATTTGATGTTTAACTTTCTGTCATATGGTCAGCAGCTATATATCAACAAACGGAACGATGGCACTGAACTTGTCCCTGTTGAAAAATCCAAAAGAAAATCCGGCGGTTTTATGCAAAGGATGATGGAAATGGCTGAACAGCAGAAACATGCACAGAAAAATCCTCCGAAGAAAAAGAAAAAATTTTAATAATTGATTAGTTGGATGCTGAAAAAGGCATTATTTATTTCTTTTTTTCTTATTGTTGGTTTGAACTGGGAGATGTATGCCCAGCAGACCAAAATACTTCAACTTGATCTGAAAGACCATCCTCTTCCCTTTGGGCTTTCAGAAAAAATACCTGCCGCGCTTCCCGAAATAAGCCTCGTTCTTTCGGGCGGAGGAGCGCGCGGTGTCTCACAGGTCGGCGTAATTAAAGCTTTCGCTGAAAATAACATCCCTATACAGAATATCGTAGGCACTTCAATGGGAAGCATTCTTGGAGGTCTGTATTCTTCCGGATATTCAGCTGATGATCTCGATTCGATAGTGCTTGCCGCCCCTTGGGACGACTTTTTTGCACTTGAAGAAACAGACCGCAATGAATTATTTGTGGATCAAAAAATAACTGAGGACAGGGCATTCCTGGCAATGAGGCTGGATGGATTGAACCCAATTTTGCCAACTTCGTTTAATTCGGGGCAAAAAGTTACAAACTTTCTCAATTTACTTACATTACATGCTCCACTCCATGTTAAGGATTCCTTTGATGAACTTCGTTACCGCTACAGAGCAGTATGTGCAAATTTACTGAATGGTAAACAGGTAATTCTTGAGAGAGGGTCGCTTAGTCTTGCAATGCGAGCGAGTTCGAGTGTATCTTTTCTTCTTGCACCTGTGGAATATGATTCTCTGTTGCTCGTTGATGGCGGGCTGGTTGCAAACATTCCTGTAAAAATAGCGGATGAACTTGGAAGCACTTTTATTATTGCGACGAATACAACAAGTCCTCTTTATGACAGAGAAGAGTTAAAATATCCCTGGAATCTTGCTGACCAGATCATCAGTATTCCGATGAAACTCCTTAATGAAGAACAACTCAAATATGCGGATGTGGTAATTTCTCCGGATATTGAGAGATATACAAATAACGACTTTTCATTGATGAGCGAATTAATTGATAGCGGATATGCTGCTACAATGCGTCAGATTGAGCGTATCAGACAAGGGATTAAAAAGAAATTTCTACAGAATACTAACATCAGAACAAATCATTACTCTGTGATACTTCCCGCTGATTCTGCCGATGTGAATACAATAGATTTTATCGATAATTATGTTGATAAATCTGAAATTACCGAAGAAACGATTCTTTATTCACTATACGAATTCTCACGCACCGGGGAGTACAATTCACTTGCAGTAAAACTCCAGACAGTATCGGACACAGCCAAAATAACTCTGATCGCAGAGCAGAATCCGATAGTTCAGAATGTAACAGTTTCCGGACACACACTTCTCAATCCCATATATGTGGATTCTGTATTCAGTTTACACACCGGAAAACCTTATAATTCCCGGGTTCTATTTGAGAGTATCCTGCAAGTTCTCCGGGCATACAGAAAACTTGGGTATTCACTCGCAACTCTTGAGAGCATCGAATTTAGTAAAGAAGGGCATCTTAATCTCAGCTTTTCGGAAGGCATCATAAATGAATTGGTGCTTAACGGTAACGATAAAACAAATGATCCTGTTATTTTCAGGGAAATCAAACTTCATCAGGGAAAGATATTTAATTACAGGGAAGCAGAAGAGGGACTTGCAAATCTAAGGGGCACAAACCTTTTTAATAAAATCGAATTAGTCAGCAATAGAACCTTGATGGGAAATCAGGTTGAGATACTGGTAGATGAAAAAATTTCGAGTCTGGTTCGCTTTGGACTAAGAATTGACAACGAATATCTGACACAATTACTTGTCGATCTCAGGGATGAAAATGTATTTGGTACCGGAACTGAAATTGGCTCTGTTATACAGTTTGGAAGCAGATCAAGGTCTTTCGTGCTTGAACACAAAGCAAACCGTGTTTTTGATTCTTATTTTAATTACAAATTACGCGCTTTTTTGAATTTCAATGATATTAATACATATATCAATGATTCCACAGTATCAGATTCACGTTTTTCAAGATCAAAATTATCTGAATACCGGCAAATAAATAGCGGATTATCACTTGCCATCGGAACACAGGTGCGGAAATTTGGTAATCTTACGATTGAGGGACGACTGTTTGAGGCAGAAGTAAAGAATAAAATAGATTATACTGGCGACAGTTATAAACAAAATGTTGCTTCTTTGCGGGTGGGTTTAAGTGTTGATTCTCAGAATAAATACCCATTCCCCACAAAAGGATTTCTGGTGAAAGGATTTTATGAGACCGCTCAGAAATTGCTCGGCACTGATCTTGCATTTTCAAAACTGTTTTTTGATTATAAGAGTATATCTGAGATAGCCGAAGATCATACGCTAAGCCCAAGATTTGTAGCAGGTTTTGCAGATGAAACACTTCCGCTCAGTGAGCAGTTTTCACTTGGCGGACAAAATACATTTTTTGGTCTTCGTGATCATGAATTCAGAGGCAGACAAATTTTCCTCACTTCAATTGAATACCGTTTCAAACTGCCTGTTAAGCTTTTTTTTGATGCATACATTAAGGCAAGATATGACCTTGGATCAATATGGTCTAAAAGGGAAGAATTGAAATTCAAAGATTTCAAACATGGTATCGGAGCGAGTTTTTCGCTGGATACACCAATTGGCCCGGCAGATTTTTCACTTGGCAGAAGTTTTATCATTAAGAAGGTTACTTCCGAAAATATTGCCGCGTGGGGACCTCTTTTCTTCTACTTTACGATCGGGTATTATTACTGACAAATACGGAATTATTCAAGGCGTTTACTAAACCTTTTTGAAGCCAGCCACATAATACCTATCCCCATAAGAAACAGTACAAGCAGTTCCTGCCATAGTTCTGCAATGCCTATTCCTTTCAGAATAACTCCCCTTATTATCAGCATGAAGTAACGAAGGGGGATAAGGTAGGTAAGTTGCCGGATTATCCACGGCATATTCTCAATTGGGAATGTAAAACCAGACAGGAATATCATCGGCATCATCACAAGGAAAATTGCCATCATCATTGCCTGCTGCTGATTTTTGGATATTGTTGAGACAAAAAGTCCAAGTCCAAGTGTGGAAATAATAAAAATTGTCGATGAAAAAAATAGAAAAACGATACTGCCTTTTACTGGAATTCCAAAAATAATACGCATGGCACTCAGCACAATAATAACCGAAATGAAGCCGAGGATCGAAAAAGGAGCAAGTTTTCCTATCAGTATCTGGTAAGGTTTAAGCGGTGTAACAATTAGCTGTTCAAATGTACCGATCTCTTTTTCTTTGACGACTGCAAGGGAAGTCAGGATAATTGTTATCAGCATTAGTAATAAGCCAACTATTCCCGGTATCATAAAATGCCTGGTTTTAAGTTCCGGGTTATACCATACCCGGGTTTGATTCTCCAGGTTTACCAGGGGCATGACTTTGGTGCCGCTCAATTCGAATCTTTTAACGGTAATACTTGAGGAAAAATCCCTGATAACCTCCATGAAATATCCTGAGGCTATTGATGCTGAATTCCCATCGGATCCGTCAAAGATAGTTTGTATCTTTGCACTTTTTCCCGTGTTGATTGCGGTGGAAAAATCCTCCGGGATTACGAGTCCCATTATAGCCGTTCCACTCATAATCTGTTCTTCGAGGTCTTGATAATTATCAACGAAACTCTCAAAAGAAAAATATCCTGATCCTTTTAGTTTGTTCAGAAGCTGTCGGGATTCGCTGCTTCTCGAATTATCCATAACTACTGTATGTACGTTCTCAACATCAAAGTTGACCGCATATCCAAGCAATGTTAGCTGGACAACAGGGGCAATAAGAATCAGCACGAACATTTTGGGGTCGCGCCGGAACTGGATGAATTCCTTAATTATAAAATTGATGATCATTTTCATATTACACCGAAACAGATTCCTTTTTTCTTATCACAATTGATAGTCCGAGAAAAATGAGACCGAATATTATTAGATAAAACAATTGCATATAAAATGTACCGAGACCTGAACCCTTTAAGATTATGGCACGGAGAGTGACTAAATAAAATTTTGCCGGCGAAAGGTTAGTGATCAATTGAATTATAAAGGGCATACTTTCAATCGGGAAAATAAAACCTGAAAGCAGCAGCGAAGGAAGCATAGAAACAAGTGTTGCTGCCGTAAAAGCAACTTGCTGCGAATCTGAAATAACCGAGATGAAAACCCCTATTGAAGTTGAGGCAAAAAGAAATATGAGAGTTGTTAACATTAACAAAAAATAATTGCCTTTGACACTCACATCAAAAAAAAGATATCCGGCGAGCAGGACAAGCGCGGCATTGATGAAGGCGATTGCAACATAAGGTGTTGATTTCCCGATCAAAAGTTCTGTGTTATTGATTGATGAAACATTTATTTGTTCAATCGTACCTCGTTCCTTTTCTCTAACAAGCGACAATGAGACCGTAACTACCGCAGTGACTACCAGTATCATGGCGATTAGTCCCGGCAGCAGAAATCGGGTTGATTTTAATTCCGGGTTGAACCACAATACGATTTCAGGTTCAATGGGTGCAGAAAATTTTCTGCCGTATTTTGCTAATATCTCCGAGTTTATCTGAGAATTAAGTTTTGTCACCACCAGATTAAAGTAATTTTTTATAATTGTTGCTGTATTGCCGTCAACACCATCAATAAGGAATTGAAGTTGCGGGTTTTTCCCTTTGCCATACGTTATAATACTTATGTCTGATGGAATCACAATTACAGCCTGAACTTTTTTCTCATCAAGTAAGTGAATAATGTCGTCCGGTGAATCCGGCATAGATACAAGAAGGAAGTAATCAGAACTTGAAAAATATTCAATTATTTGTCGGGACATTTCGTTTTTAGCGCCATCAGAGATGCCAATTCTGATATTCTGTACATCAAAATTAACTGCATATCCAAACATGACAAGAAGAAAAGCAGGAAAAGTGAATATCACAATGAGAAGTTTTGTGTCGCGTCTGAGCTGCCTGATCTCCTTAACCAGCACTGACATAATTCTATTTAACATGTGATCCCTCAAGCAGATGGATAAATACATCCTCAAGTGTCGGCGTTATCTGGTTAACAGAGATTATTTCACTTTCGTACTTGGTATATGCAATTTTGCGCAATTGTTCATCACCCGGATATAATTCATTAACAAAAAGGTGGAGTTTCTTTCCGAAAATGGAGATATCATTGATAAAAGGCAGGGCAGTGAAATCCTCCATTAAAGTAACAGGATTATTACTTTCAATTTCAAGGATTTTCCCCTTAATGAATTTACTTTTTAGTTCCTTGGAAGTGCCTCCGGCAATAATTTTACCAGCGTTAATCAGCATGATATTGTGGCAGAACTCTGCTTCTTCAAGATAATGGGTTGTCACAAGTAAAGTTGTTCCATCTGAAGAAAGGGTATTGATAAGGTCCCAGAAATTTCTCCTTGAAATAGGATCGACTCCGCTGGTTGGCTCATCAAGGAATAATATAGCAGGTTTATGTATTACAGCAGTGCCCAGCGCAAGTCTTTGCTTTATGCCGCCCGGTAAAGATCCTGTGAGAAGATTCTCTTTGCCTTTCAGATCGGAAATTTCTAGAGTCCATTCCTTTCTGGCTTTAAGCTGTGCTCCGTATAAACCATAAACCCCGCCAAAAAAATCAATATTTTCGCCGACAGTAAGGTCATCGTAAAGTGAGAATTTTTGGGACATATACCCGATACTTTTTTTAACCTTTTCGGTTTCCTTAGTAATACTGAAGCCGTTTACGGTTGCGTCTCCTGAAGTAGGAGCGAGGATTCCGCAAAGCATCCTTATAGTTGTTGATTTCCCAGCCCCGTTTGCACCGAGAAAACCAAAAATCTCCCCCTTTTTAACATTGAAGGAGATGTTGTCAACGGAAACAAAATTCCCGAATTTTTTCGTCAGATGGGAAATTTCTATTGAGTTCAAAATATCCTCACCATAAACTTTTGCCCATCACTAAATCAAATTTTTTGATGGCGATCATGTAATCAGCTTCTGCAATGGATTTATTTATCTTTACCTCAAGCAGACCGGTTTCAGCATCGAGCATTTCTGAGCTGGAGGCGCTTTGCAAATGAAATCTTTCAGAAGTCACCCTGTAATTCTCATCTGCGGACTCATGTAAAAGTTCAAATGATTTTACAAGCTGATATTGTTTTTTCAAATTGAGATATTCACTATATACCTGGAGTTGTATGTTTTTGTCGAAATTCGATTTCAGGTGTTCAATTTCTTTTGTCTGAAGACGACTTTGTTCAGTTCTGCTCGAAGTCTTTCCCCAATTAAGAAATTCCCAGGTCAGACTTACACCAATATCCCAGGAATCATTAAATTCGTCTTTGATAGGGAAATAACGCTGATTTGGTTTACTGTAGTATAGATTACCAAACAGTGCGAGAGAAGGATACCATTCGGATAACGCAGATGTTTCCATGTCCTTGCTGGCAAGTATTCTGGAATTAAGCTGTTTTAACTCCTCTCTTGAAGTCAGCGCTTCGGAAAAAAGTTCAGAAATCTGCCTGTTAATTGGCTCGGAAATTTCAGTGGCTGGAAGTATTCCTGTTTTCCTGTCAATCTCTACACCAATAGCTTTATTAAATGCACCTCGCGCAATCTCGACACTGTTTCCCGTCTCCACTTTTTTGCTTAAGAGAGCATTAAGCCGGACTTCAATCTTCAGGACATCCATTTTTGTCATCATTCCATTGGCAAAATGTGCATTTGCATCCGCAAGGAATTTTTCAACAAGAACAATATTTGCCTGGACGAGTTTATCAGCCTGTAATGCCTTATAATAATTCCAGAAGGCAGTCGTTACCGTAAAAACAGTTTCATTCCTTTTTAGATTACTCTCATATTTATCAGCATTCAAACCCGATTCAGCCGCATCCTGCAAAGAGGAAAGTTTGAATCCGGTAAATAACGGCTGAATAAAAGATAATTTAAAGTTGAATGCATCAAGAACAGCTTCCTGGATTGTGATTGGCTGAGGAAGAATCGGCAGATTAATCTTAAAAGGAGGTACATCGCTCAGGTGTGAGTAAGTCCCGGCAAATGTAAATGTCGGGTAGAACTGAGATGATATCTCATTGACTTTCGCTTTTGATTTATCAATGCGTATGTCGGCGATTTTTATTTCATCATTATTTATCAATGCAAGCGCAATACTTTTTTCTAAAGTAAGCATTTCATCCTGCGCTGAGAGAGATTGCGAATAAATTAATATAAATGAGATAATTATCAGGTTTCTGATTTTCATTTAGTTTTTCCCTGAATATTATAGATAAATACATTCTCAAGGTTTGGTGAAGTAAGCCTCGAATCCTCAATTATGATATTATCATCTCTGAGGATATTCAATATAGTCTGGGGATCGGTATCCAGAGGCAGCATTACGTTAATACGGTCTCCGAATAATTGCACGCTGTGGCTTGTTTTTGAATTAATAACAGAATAACCTTTGCGTGCCTGGAAACTTACAATTTCCAAAACACTCATGCCTGTCCCTTTTTTCAGGGTATCAGGGCTATCGAGAGCGATGATTTTTCCGTTATTGAATAGTGCAACGCGATGACATCTTTCGGCTTCATCGAGATAAGGAGTTGACATAATAATTGTTATTTCTTCTTTCAGCAGTTTTGCCAGAATTTTCCAAAAATCTCGCCGGGATACCGGGTCAACTCCAGTTGTTGGCTCATCTAAAAAAATAATCGCTGGTTTATGTATTAGACTGCATGCGAGCGCGAGTTTTTGTTTCATGCCGCCGGATAATTTATCTGCAAGCCTGTCTCTGAAAGGTGTCAGTCTTGTGAACTCAAGTAATTCCTCTCTTCTTGAGTGATAGTTTCTGACATTATGAATCTCGGCAAAAAATTCAATGTTCTCATCAACTGTCAGGTCGCCATAGAGACTGAATTTCTGAGAAAGGTAACCAATTTTTTTCTGGATTTCCTGCCTGTTTATTTTCAGGTCAAAATCGAGAATTGATATTTCGCCTTCATTTGGCATTACCAACCCGCATAATATTCTAATTACGGTTGTTTTACCGGCTCCATCAGGACCGACAAAACCAAACATTTCACCTTTTCTTACACTGAACGAAATGTCCCGGACAGCCTGAACATCCTTATAGCTTTTAACTAAACCATCAACTGCAATAATCATATCGGTCATTTTTGGCTGGTAAATATTTTAACATCAGCCGGCATCCCGGATTTCAGGAAATTATCGGGATTTTCAGCCGAAATTGTTACGGCATAAACCAACCGGCTTCGCTCTTCTTTCGTCTGAATATTTTTTGGTGTGAACTCAGCTTCAGGTGAAATTTTTCTGACAACACCGGGAAATGCTTTTTCAGGCATTGCATCGATATATATATCTGCTTTCTGACCAGTTTTTATAAAGGGGAGTTTATCATTTGAAACAAAAACATCAATTTCAATATTCGACAGATCTGTTAGTTTAAAAAGCGATGACAAAGGAGCTGCCGACTCTCCTTCCTTCAGATAAATATCGGATATAATTCCATCACGCGGGGCGAGGACATAACACTCCCGAAGTGATTTTTTAATAAGATCAACTGCTGCCCCGGCTTTCTTTACATTGGCTTCAGCCTGAATTAATTCTTCGGGTCTGAAAACATTCATAATTTTTTCAAAATTAGCTTTTGCCTGATTATATTGTGCAAGAATGACCTCATATCGTGCAGTGATATCATCAACCTGTTTTTTGGTGATTGAGCCTGTTGAGAGCAGGTTTTCAGCCCTTTCTTTATCTGTCCTGGCAGGAATGAGATTTGCTTCGGATTGTTTTAGCACTTGCTCAGCCTGTGAAATATCTTCATGCCTGGCTCCTTTTCGCATAAGATTATACTGTGCCTGTGCTATACTCAGTGAGGCTTCTGATTGGCGTAGTTGAAAAATCAGGGTCTCCGGGTCGATAATCATTATTGTATCTTCCTTTGATACTTTTAAACCCTCGGTTATAAGAACACTTATAACTTTACCACCGGTTGAAGCACTTACAGTTACTGTTACTGCTTCGAGATTCCCTGATTCTTCTACTGTACCAGGAGAACTATCCTCAGAACATGCGGTAATTGCTAAAAGTAATACAAAGACTGTGAATTTAAAAATCTTCATTGTCATCAACCTGTGCGATATGTTTATAAATTTTACGGCCCTTTTTGCTCAGTGTGCCGCGGATAATTATATCTAGTGCGGTCTGAGATGCATAACGAATTGAAAAATTATTGTTGAGAATAAAATCAGGATGGATTATTGATCTGATGCCATTACTGAAAATTGTTAATATTATTTCAGGAGGGTAGGGCAGGAATAACTTTTCCTGAATACCTTGTTCGAAAATCCTGCTGACATTTTCTGAAATCGCTTTAGTCCTGAATTTATCTATAAAATCCCAGATTTCAGGTTCCGTTATCCTCACATCTTCAAGAAATTTTGTACTGATCTGGATTGTCAGTGAAAGAAGTGCATCGAAAATACCTTTAAGTTTCTCAATGGCATTCTGCTCTGAATTTATTATGTGGACAATTTCATCATTTTTTTGATAAAGAAGCCCCTGTATAGTCTGCATAACAAGTTCAGATTTGGAGGGAAAATGTTTATAGATAGTTTTTTTACTTATTTTTAATTCGGCTGCAATTTCATCCATCGAGGTTTTGCTAAAACCTTCAGCAAGGAATTTTGATCTGCAATGGGTTAAAATTCTTTCTCTCATGGCTCATAAGAAACTAAAATAGTATTAATGGTTTCTAAAATATAAAACGGAAACCATAATATCAAGTATGGTTTCCGTTTATCTGAAATTATTTATGGGAAGATTTTGTGCAGCCTGATTATCAAATGAGTATCACTAATTTGAGGAATTTGTGATGGATATTCTCAATAACCCAGGTACATATCTGCCATCAGATAATTTCTAACATAATCTCTGACCGAATCTTCGAGTGATGCTATAGGCTCTTTATATCCGGCTGAAATTATTTTTGAATTATCAGCTTCGGTGTAGTACTGGTATTTTGGCTTAAGATATTCAGGCATCTCGATATATTCAATGTTCACTGGTTTATCCATTGCGTTAAAAATTGCCTTAACAAGGTCGTTCCATGATCTTGCCTTACCGGTGCCAACATTATAAATCCCAGTGATTTCAGGGTTAGCCAGGAAGAAGAGAGTCATTTTAACAGCATCTTTTACATAAATAAAGTCGCGCATTTGTTCGCCGTCTTTATATTCAGTTTTATAAGATTTGAATAAACTGGCTTTTCCTGTATTATGTATTTGTTCATATGCTTTATGAATGACACTCCTCATTTCGCCTTTATGGTACTCGTTGGGGCCAAAGACATTAAAAAATTTGATTCCCACTGCGGAACCGAGCATGTTATTTCGCTGCAGCCACAAATCGAAAAGATGTTTTGAGTAGCCATACATATTTAACGGACGGAGTCTTCTGATCTGCGACAGATCATCGGCGTAGCCTTCAGCGCCATCGCCATAAGTCGCTGCCGAAGATGCATATATAAATCTGATTTTTTTCTTAACACACAAATTTGCAAGCGCTTTTGAATACCGGAAATTATTTTCGAGCAGATAATCAGCATCCGTCTCAGTTGTGGATGAGCAGGCACCCATATGGATCACTGCTTCCGGGACAAAACGCAGGGAATCGTTCTGCACTTTCTCATAAAAGGTTGTACGGCTCATAATGTCGTCAAAAATCAGCCCGTTAATATTTTTCCATTTCTCAGCCTTTTTAAGGTCATCAACAATGAGTATGTCCGATCTTCCTCTTGTATTCAGTTCCCATACAATTGAACTTCCAATAAAACCAGCACCACCGGTAATTACTATCATATTTCTCCCCGAAATCTTCATTTTAACTAAGGGGTAATTTAAGTATATTAAATGTTTGTTTCAAAGCATACTGTGTAACCAAAGAAATTGAATTATATGAAAGATATTGACATTAGAAAGATTTTAGAAAAAAGAATACTTGTGCTTGACGGGGCTATGGGCACGATGATCCAGAGATATAAACTTACTGAAGAAGATTTCAGAGGCACAAGATTATTCTCCCATCCGCTCGATCTTAAAGGCAATAATGACCTGCTTTCAATCGTAAGACCAGACATCATTAAAAATATTCACAATGCATATCTGGAAGCCGGATCGGATATTATTGAAACTAATACATTCAGCGCAAATAAATTTTCTCAGGCAGATTATCAACTTGAATCGTTTGTTTATGAGATTAACTACGAATCGGCAAAAATAGCTAAGGAATGTGCGACAGCATTCACAATTAACAATCCTGAAAAACCAAGATTCGTAGCTGGCGCTTTGGGACCGACAAATAAAACAGCCTCGCTTTCGCCGGATGTCAATGATCCCGGGTACCGGGCTGTTAGTTTTGATGATCTTGTTGAAGCTTATTTTGAGCAGACACGCGGGCTTGTTGAAGGCGGCGCAGATATCCTTCTTGTAGAGACGATTTTTGATACATTAAATGCCAAAGCCGCAATTTTTGCAATTGATAAATATTCCGCTCAGACTGGCATCAATCTTCCGGTAATGATATCCGGGACGATTGTTGATCAGAGCGGCAGGACTCTTTCCGGTCAGACCACAGCGGCATTTTATATTTCTATAGCACATACGAAAAATCTTTTGAGTGTGGGATTAAACTGCTCGCTCGGTCCTTCGCAGATGCGTCCCTTTATTGAGGAATTATCTTCAATAACCCATACCTTTGTCAGTCTTTATCCAAACGCCGGGCTCCCGAATGAATTCGGTCAGTATGATGAATCTCCCGAAGCGATGGCAAAAGTACTAGATGAATACGCAAAGAACGGATTTTTTAATATAGTTGGCGGCTGCTGCGGAACAACACCTGACCACATCAGAGCATTTTCTGAGGTTGCTTCGAAACATAAGCCAAAAGTACTTAAACAGTCAGATAATTTACTGCGGCTAAGCGGTCTTGAACCTCTTGAATTCAGAACCGATCTGAATTTTGTCAATGTCGGTGAAAGAACAAATGTTACCGGTTCCAAAAAATTTGCCAGACTTATTAAATCAGGTAATTATGAAGAAGCCCTTTCTATCGCAAGAGATCAGGTGGAAGGCGGAGCACAGGTACTTGATATTAATATGGATGAGGGAATGATCGATTCCGGAGCCGTAATGATTAAATTCTTAAACCTTGTTGGTGCGGAACCGGATATAGCCCGTTTGCCTGTGATGCTCGATTCTTCTAAATGGAGCGTTATTGAAGCAGGATTAAAATGTCTTCAGGGGAAAGGTATCGTTAATTCAATATCGATGAAAGAAGGAGAAGATGCTTTTATTGAACATGCTAAAAAGGTACTTTCATACGGAGCCGCAGTGATTGTGATGGCTTTCGATGAAAAAGGGCAGGCAGATACTTTCCAGAGGAAAATTGAAATTTGTGCCCGCGCTTATAAGCTGTTAACAGAAAAAGTTGGATTTCCTCCTCAGGATATTATTCTTGACCCGAATGTTTTTGCAATTGCTACAGGAATTGAAGAGCATAATAATTATGCGGTGGATTTTATTGAGGCAACCCGCTGGATTAAGCAAAATCTGCCTTATGCGAAAGTATCCGGAGGAGTAAGCAATGTCTCTTTTTCTTTCCGAGGAAATGATGCTGTAAGAGAGGCAATACACTCTGTATTCCTCTTTCATGCTATAAAAGCAGGCATGGACATGGGTATTGTAAATCCCGGACAACTTGGAATTTATGAAGAAATACCAAAAGAACTGCTGCTCAGAGTGGAAGATGTAATCCTGAACAGACGTTCTGATGCGACAGAAAGGCTTGTTGAATTTGCCGAGAGTGTAAAACCGCGGGAAAAATCAGAAGTGCAGGAACTGGAATGGCGTTCGGCTCCGGTTGAAGAGAGATTAAAACATGCACTTGTTAAAGGAATTGTTGACTTTATTGAACAAGATACTGAAGAAGCGAGAAAAAAACTAAAAGCACCGCTGGATGTTATTGAAGGTCCGCTAATGGATGGTATGAATATCGTCGGCGATCTTTTTGGTTCCGGTAAAATGTTCCTGCCGCAGGTTGTAAAAAGTGCGCGGGTTATGAAAAAATCGGTGGCTTATCTTATACCATACATCGAAGAGGATAAAAAAGCTTCAGGCGGAAGCCGAAGTACAGGCAAAGTTGTGCTAGCCACTGTAAAAGGTGATGTACATGATATCGGTAAAAACATAGTTGGTGTTGTGCTTGGCTGTAATAATTACGAAGTAATTGATTTAGGGGTAATGGTGCCTGCCGATAAAATTCTTAAGGCTGCAATAGAAATGAAAGCGGATATTCTTGGTTTAAGCGGACTGATCACGCCCTCTCTCGATGAAATGGTTCATGTGGCAAAGGAGATGGAAAGGCTTGGTCTGAAGATTCCTTTGCTTATTGGCGGTGCAACAACTTCCAGAATTCATACAGCAGTTAAAATTGCTCCAAATTACAGCGGTCCGGTTATTCACGTTCTTGATGCTTCAAAAAGTGTAACTGTCTCCGGCGATTTGCTGAGCAGGAACACAGGTGATTCTTTCACTGCAGGAATCCGTAAGGAGTATGATGATTTGCGTGAAGATCATAAAAAAAGAATGAATGCGAAGGAGCTTATCAAAATTCAGGATGCACGGCGAAACAGGTCTCTGTTGGATTGGAATATTGAGAAAATTATTACGCCGAAATTTACAGGTGTTCGAAAGATTACAAATATAGATCTCAACCTGCTTCGGGATTATATTGACTGGACACCATTCTTCCAGACATGGGAATTAAAAGGAAAATATCCGGAGATTCTTACAAACAAGACATATGGCATTGAGGCAAAAAAAGTATTTGATGATGCGAATCGGCTAATTGACATGATTATTGAAGAGAAATTAATATCTGCCAATGGTGTTTGCGGTATATTTCCAGCAAATTCAGCCGGAGATGATATTGAAGTTTATACCAGCCCGGGCAGGGAAGGACTTCTGGCTGAATTACATACTATCAGACAGCAGCAGCAAAAATCCGGCACCGCACCGAATCTTGCACTCTCTGATTTTATAGCTCCGAAAGACTCGGGCAGAAATGATTATATTGGGGCATTTGCTGTTACTGCCGGAATTGGAGTGGATGAACTTGCTGCCCGATATGAAGCGGCGCATGATGATTATAATTCAATAATGATAAAGTCTGTTGCCGATCGGTTTGCAGAGGCATTTGCCGAATACCTTCATGAATTGGTGCGTAAGGAGATTTGGGGTTATGCAGAAGATGAAAATTTAAGTTCGGAAGAACTGATCAGAGAAAAATATACCGGAATAAGACCAGCACCGGGGTATCCTGCACAGCCGGATCATACTGAAAAACCGATAATTTTTGAGTTGCTCCATGTTGAGGAAAACACGGGAATAACTCTTACTGAAAATCTTGCAATGCATCCTGCTGCCTCAGTTTCTGGTCTGTATTTTGCCAGCCCTCATGCAAAATATTTTACCACCGGTAAGATTGGGAAAGATCAGGTCGTTGACTATGCGAAAAGAAAAGGCTTAAGTTTGAAGGAAACGGAGCGATGGCTGAGACCAACACTTGGCTATGATGATACGGAATTATGATTTTACTTCAACGTTTTTGAAATAAAACCGGCATTTCGTCTGATTCCTTTGAGCCTTGCCCGGCTGATTGGGGAATCACCATACTTTTTCATAAATGTTGAATTAGTCAGGTTATCAAGATCCGCGAATTTGATTGTTTTGTTTTTGGTGTCAAGGAAGTCAGGTTCTTTCGTTAATGATGAGAACCTAATATTCCAGGGGCAAACATCTTGGCAGATATCACAGCCGAAAATCCAGTTGTTGAATTTATCCCTATATTTCCCGGGTATATCACCCTTGTTTTCAATAGTCAGATACGATATACATTTTGATGAGTCCAATTGATATTCGGAAATTATTGCATCTGTAGGACAGGCGTCAATGCAGGCAGTGCACGTTCCGCAATAGTCCTCACTTAATTCAGAATATTCGAATTCGGCATTGGAAAAAATGTTCGAAATAAAAAACCAACTGCCCTTTTCCCTGTTTATAATATTCGTGTGCTTCCCCATCCAGCCAATTCCGGATCTCTGAGCCCATACCTTATCCATTACAGGTCCCGTATCAGTATAAAAGCAGTAATTAAACCCGGGATATAATGCAGCAATTTTTGATGTAAAGGCTTCCAGTTTTTCTTTTATGACAATATGGTAGTCTTTTCCCCAGGCATACCGGGACACTTTTCCTTCACCGGGGTTGTCAGGAAAAACATCATCGGTTTTATAGAAAATGCCAAGTGAAATGACACTTTTAATTTCAGGAAGGATGAGTGCGGGGTCCGATCGTTTTTCAATATTTTTGGACATATAATTCATACCGGCATGAAACCCGCGTTTAAGCCATTCTGTAAGCCTCTGTGTTTCTTCCTTCAGGACAGTATATTCCGAAAAACCGAATAGATCAAATCCCTGCTCTTGTGCTAAGCGGGTAATAATTGTATTCGGAATTTGCAGTCTCAAAAAAGTCCCCACTTTTTTTCTTTAGGCGGCGGGATTTCAATAAAAACAAAGCCTTCTATAACAGTAGTCTTATAGGTTTGCAGTTTTCGTTCGGTACCCGGACAGATGCCGGTCCGGAGAGAAAATTCCCAGCCATGTGCCGGGCAGACAATATTTTCATCTTCAATAAAACCGTCAAATAAAATAGCAGAAAGTTTATGCGGGCAGATATTGCTGATCGCAAAAATTTCAGAATCAACTCTGAAAATAGCAATGTCATGATCCTCAAAGACAAATCGTTTTCCACGTTTGTCTATTAATTGGTTTACCGGGAATGTCTTTACCTTTTGCATGGATTATGGCAATATTTCAAATTTTTCTTTTAAGGAAAAACCTGTATCACCCGACTGTATAGTTGCCGCAGCAATTGTCGGATCATGTTCGAAAACAAAATACCAGTTTTGTTCAACTGCCATCTGTAAAAATCCTTTCTTTTCCTCAACTGTGACAAGAGGCTGCAGATCATATCCCATAACATATGGAACAGGAATATGGGATGCAGTAGGTATAAGGTCGGCGCAATAGAATAATGTGTTTGAAGAGTCGAAAATCCTGACAGCCTGCTGTGAAAATGTGTGTCCATTAATAGGATGAAATGCGATGCATTCATCAAAAAAGTCATAACCGTTATAGAATTTAAAAAGTCCTTCAATTACAATTGGTTCAAACCGGCTTTTAACGAAACTGGCTTTGTCGCGGTCAGAAGGATTCATAGCCCAGTCATAATGAGCCTGTTGGACATGGTAGATTGCATTTGGAAACGCCGGGTATGTTTTTCCATTTTCGAATACGACCGAGCCCCCGGTATGATCAAAATGCAGATGCGTCAAAATAATGTCTGTAATTTCGACGGGGGCAATTCCTTCAGAAGCTAATGCCTCGAGAATTGAATAGGAATTATTCCGGACATCATAAATAGAAATAAATTTCTCATCCCAGCAGCCGCCAAGTCCGGTATCTACGAGTATTTTTTTTTCATCGCTAATAAGAAGAAGACACCTTGCACCAAGACGAATCCGGTTCCGCGCATCGGAGGGATTAGTTTTTTCCCAGAGCGATTTCGGAATAATACCAAACATTGCTCCACCATCAAGTGCGAATAATGACGTTCTAAGTTCTTTTACAATATATTTACCGATTTTCATATTTACGATCGGGTTATTTCTAAAATCCGTTCTATTTTTTGCTTAATCTGATAAAGATCGATGATGCGGGGCTGTCTGAGAAATTCAACCCCCTGATGATAGAGAACAAGTACAGGTGCAGTGAAAATATTATTCTGCGCTGCCGCTTCAGGAGTTAAGGTTGAATCAATATCCACGAAATTAAATAAATCGGTTGAAGAAAGCAGATCGATAATCTGGGGTTTGACAACCTTACATACATTACATTCGGGAGTCGAAAAGTAGAGAGCCACGAATTCACCGGAATTTTTCAACTGGTTAAGTTCTGCTGGATCGGTGTTCTTATACTTTATATTATTCTTCAGCATGGCATCTATCACAATTATTGCAAGGGGCAGTTTCAGTTATTCCAAAGTACTCGAAAATAATTAATTTCCGGCATTTTTCCGCCTTAAAGTAGTTCACAACAGAGAGCAGTTTTTTTCTGTCACTCATTATTTTAGCTTCAATAAATTTTTCATCGGATAGTTGCAGTGGAAGCGCATCCACAACTTTCAGGTCCCGGTTTTCGACATCTCCTTCAGTGGCGCCATATCGGTCAAGCATACCAAGAGCAGTTTCGAGCCGGAAATCAGTCCTATTCTTATAAACAAGATTTTCTCGTAAAAACTCCAATCCCAAAGAATTAACTTCCACAATCCGGTTTTTTAGTAATTCATAGAGGCTGTAATAAAATCTTGATTCAGGATTCGACCATTTGATAAAGTCCATCTGGATGTATAAATCATTCTGATCATAAAGGAGGTAGCAAAATGAAGGTTTTCCATCTCTTCCGGCTCTCCCTATTTCCTGGTAGTATGACTCAATGGAACCCGGCAGCTCAGCATGTATTACAAAACGTATATCTGGTTTATCAACGCCCATGCCGAAAGCATTTGTTGCGAGCATAATTTTTTCATTTCCAAAAATAAAATCATTTTGCCTCTTTTTTCGCTCTTTTGCACTTAGATTACCATGATATATTCCATGCTTAATTCCAGCTTTTGTCAGTTTTGCTGAAAACTCATCGAGAGTCTTGATCAGGGAAAAATATATTATTCCTGCGCCGCTCACAGAATTGATAACAGAAATAATTTTTTCGAATTTTGCACTGCTCCCATAAACATCAAAAGCCCCAAGAAATAAATTCTCCCTTTCAATACCGCGGTGGAAAACAGCGGTGTTATTGTTCTCAAGATGCAGCTTTTTAATAATATCATTCTGAACTTCCGGAGTTGCAGTGGCTGTAAGGGCGATTGTGAGAGGATTTCCCAGTAAGTCTCTGAATTCACCGACTCGTGAATAATCCGGCCGGAAGTCATGTCCCCACTCCGATATACAGTGTGCTTCATCAACAGCAAGTAAAGAAATCCCTGTTTTTTTTACCGCATCAATAAATTCAGTTTTGCGGAATCTTTCGGGAGTGACATAAAGCAGGCGGGTTTTCCCGGCCACAAAATCTGCAAGCCGACGTTCGCGTTTGTCAGAAGTGATGGACGAATTAATAAAAGTTGCAGGTAATCCCGCTTTTCGCAATTTATCTACCTGGTCCTGCATCAATGCGATAAGAGGACTTATTATAATTGTTCTTCCTTCCATGACCATTGCAGGGAACTGGTAACAAAGCGATTTACCGCTGCCAGTCGGCATAATGAGCAGAACATTTTTCTTGTCCTCAAGAAGTGTGTTAACAACTTGCTGCTGAATATCCAGAAAACTATCAAAACCAAAAAATTTTTTAAGCTGGGGGAGGTAGTCCATTAATCTCACTTAATTGATATCGAATTTATAAATTATTGTGCACACGAGGAAACGCGTGATATAAGTATTCCTTGATATTCTTTTGATAAAGCCGGTACTGAATGTCTAAAAAGAAGAAGGTAAATCGCGTTAGTCTTCTTTCAGAAAAATTACAGTTAACTATACCGGGTTCTCTGTGCCGTCAGGGGAAGGTGTCAGACCTGTTTCCGAATTATTGTCTTTCCGGTCGGCATGAAGTCCAAGATCATTTTCGTATTGCTCAATCTGGGCAAGTAAGTTTTTTTCCATAGTTATCAACTGGGAGATCTTTGCTGTAAGTTCTTCCTTTTTGATATCCAGGTGAGCATTCTCTTCTTTTGCGTTAGTCAGGGAAGTTTTAACATCCGAGAGATCAGCCTGTTGTTTTTCAAGCTCCTCCTCGAATTTTTTCAACTCTTCCAGGACCAGCCTTTCACGGCCTTCAAGTTCATTGTATGTTTTAGAGGAGTCCGCAAGAATCTGCCTCATTTGATCCTGGAGTGAGTTGCGCTGATTCTGAAGTCTCTCGTTGTCGTTCTTAAGTTCCATAAGGAACATTTTTTGTCTGTTTTCCTGATCTTTCAGAGCGAGTAAAGAAGCAGCAACTGCGGATTTTTCATTCTCAAGATCGGTCACAGCCAATTCTGTGGATTTACGCTCTTTCTGAAGTACTTTAATAAGCCCGTTATATTCGGCAATCTGAGTGTTTTTTTCAAGAATGAATTTCTCTTTTTCCTTGATCTTTCTATCCAGCAGAAGCATTTCCTGTTTCATCGCCGAAATTTTATTTTTCGTCTCAGATATTTCAGAAAGAAAATTCTGCATGGTTTCGGAGAGTTTACTTTCAATTGTGAGATAAGTCTCTTCCATTTTAAAGCGGTTTTTCTCAATCTCATCCATCTGAGAATTTAATGCGGCAATCCCCTCACGGAGTGTATCTTCATTCTCTTTATGTTCAAGCACTGAAGTTTTAAGATCGGAAAGTAAAGTCTCCAGTTTTTTGATCTCCTCAGTCAGTCCGTTTTTCCTCTTTTCCCCGACAGCTAATTCATCGTTCATCGATTTCAATAAAGTCTTTCTGGAGCTGATCTCGTCTTCAATTCTTAAAAGGTCGCCGCGTTTAAATTGAATCTCTTCGGTTAAGGCATCCTTTTTAATATTATAGTCGTTATACAACTTATCTTTTTCAGCGAGTTGATTAGCGAGGCTTGTAATTCCGTATTCAAGGGAATTCTTTAACTCCTGATTAAATGAAATCCTGTCATTGATTTCCCTCAGCAGTTCTTGTTTCTCGGCCTCTTCTTTTTTTAGATTAATGATTTTGTTGCTGATCGCTTCATTTTCTTCACGAAACCGGAGAATTCGTTGTTCGGTTTCCCTGATCTCTTTTTCGTAAGCTGAAATTTTAGCCTGGAGATCATCTGTCTGGCTTTTTGTATCAGCGAGTTTCTGAGTATTTACTGCCAGATCTTCTTCTACCTTAGTTTCAGATTCTTTGAGAGTAGATACCTTTTGTTCGTAATCAAGTATCTGTATATCGAGAGTTTCGTATTTTACTGAAAGATCACGGATTTTTTCTTCAAGATCGTCAACTGCATTCTGTCTCTCAGTTATTAGTTCATCGAGTTCTTCAGCAGATTTTGTTAATAACGATTTATTCTCTGATAATTCATCGATCTCATCTTCCTGGACGTCAACCAGTTTCTCAAATTGAATCTTCTGTAGCTCGAGCTCAGCAATACGTTTTTCGAGTTGTTTTATAAGAGAATTTTTTTCTTCCTCATCATTGCTTAAATTTTTAATACTATTAAGTAGTGCATTTTTTTCCCGGGCAATGTCCGAGAGCTCTTCTCTTGCGCCGCTAACTCTTTTATCTAATTCTTCAAGGCTGCCGCTTTTTTCAAGTATAACGTGAAGCTGATTCTTTAATTCGTCATTCTCTTCGATAAGACGATCGACATCATCCCTGTTTCTTTTGAGAATACTCATTTTTTCCTCGGAATGGGATATATTAAGTCATTTTTTAACATAAAACCGCTTAATCTCATTAGATAAAAATATTGAAATAAAAATTCAGAATCACAAAATTAAATAAAGTTATTCGGTTTCTGTTGTTCCGTAAACCGTTTTCAATGAAATGATCAGCGATGTTAACCCCGCAGCAAGTGAAAACAGCATAGCTTTAAAGAACATTGAATCTACAACATATAATGCAGAATAAAACAAAGATATGTTAAGCATCAGAATTGCAAAAAATTTTGCTTTAACAGGCATACCGCGGTGTTTCCTGTAATTCCTGATATATTTACCAAAATATTTATTGTGTAATAGAGAATGATAAAATTTTTCAGAACTTCTTGAAAAAAAGTAGGTCGCAAGCAGAAAAAATACTGTGGTCGGCAATACAGGAAGAATGATCCCCAGTATGCCTAAACCAATAAAAAACCAGCCCGCAATAATAAAAAGCCGGCGCAGGACAGGGTTTTTGATCAGATTTATTTCCAAAACAAATATTTCTCCATATAAAAAAAGAAATATATTAATATATTTTGTTTTGACAAAACTTAGTATCTTATTTAATTACAATGCCTTACAAAAGATTGCCCGATATCTGACCACGAATACCCCATATATACTGAATGAAATGCTTAAAAATTCACTCAATTACCTGACCTTGCTCAATCATTTTGCATTAACCTCTGGGAGAAGAGGGCTGCAAAAGTAAACTTATCATTAATAATTGATGTTTATTAATCTATTTGATGAAACCAAAAATATAATAAGACATCATATCCTATATTAAAAGGAAAATAATGGAATTTGCAGGATATTTTGCAGCAATTTTAATTGGATTAGTGCTTGGAATAATGGGCGGCGGCGGATCGATCCTGGCTGTTCCTGTTCTTGTCTATCTTTTTGGTTTTCAGCCGGTTATTTCAACTTCATACTCACTTTTTATTGTTGGATTCACAGCGTTTATCGGGGCATGGAATTATTACAGGAACAAAGAAATTGATTTCAAGGCAGCTCTTTATTTTGGCTTTCCTTCGATGGTCTCCGTGTTCTTTACAAGGAAAATAATCCTGCCATCGCTGCCGGAATTTATTCCGTTTTTTGGAATGTTCGAAATAAACAAACAAACTGCCATCATGGTTTTATTTTCAATTCTTATGGTGATTTCGGCGGTATCAATGATCAGGAAGAAAAAATACTTTTCGTCAGAAAATGGAGAAAAACCTGATCCTTTGATAATAATTCTCGCCGGTGCAGGCGAAGGACTCCTCACAGGTCTTGTCGGGGCGGGTGGCGGGTTTTTAATTATTCCCGCACTTGTAGTTCTTACCGGGATAGATATGAAAAAGGCAGTTGGTACTTCACTTTTAATTATTGCTGTGAAATCGGTTATCGGCTTTTCCGGAGACTTTGGTCATATAGTCATTGATCCGCTTTTTCTGGCAGTTTTTTCTGCACTTACTGCGGTCGGAATAATTATTGGGATATATTCTGCTTCAAAAATATCCGGTGAGAAACTAAAACCAGCCTTTGGATGGTTTGTACTAGTGATGGGTGCATTTATTCTTATAAAAGAAATAATAATAAAATAAAGGTATATAAATGAGTATAATATCGTCAATCTTTGGTCAGCGGACCATAGTTGAAAATCTGGATTATGCTGCCTTTGCTGAAGGTATCAAAAGCGATCCACTTGCTGTTTTGCTTGATACACGTACAAAAGCGGAATTTAACGACGGGCATATTCCTAATTCAGTTCTAATAGACTTCATGTCCCCGAAATTCAAAGATGATATCTCGAAACTGGATACTTCGAAATCATATTATGTTTATTGCAGGAGCGGGAATCGAAGCTATCATGCCTGCAAACTGATGAAGCAGATTGGTTTTGAAAAAGTATTCAACCTGGCCGATGGTATAATTGGTTGGGAAGGTAAAATAGTAAGGTAATTTCAGGAGATATTATGTTTTTTCAACACGTTTATGAGAAAGGTCTTGCCCAGGCAAGTTATATAATAGGCTGCCAGGCTACAGGAGAAGCAATAGTTATTGATCCCAAAAGAGATATTTCAACTTATCTTGAAATTGCTGAAATTGAAAAACTGAAAATACGATATATCACCGAGACGCATATTCATGCAGATTTCCTCAGCGGAGCAAGAGAATTGGCTGCTGCCACCGGGGGTGAATTGCTTCTTTCAGATGAAGGCGGTGATGAATGGAAATATGATTTTCCACATAAGGGTTTGCGGGATGGCAGCATAATAAAATTAGGAAATCTGTCTCTGGAAGTAATACATACTCCGGGTCATACTCCCGAGCATATAAGTTTTCTTCTTACAGATAAACCTGCCGGCGATGTCCCTGTTATGGTTTTCACAGGGGATTTTGTCTTTGTGGGTGATGTCGGAAGACCAGATCTGCTTGAAGAAGCCGCAGGATTTAAAGGGACCAAAGTTGATGGCGCAAAACAAATGTTCGCATCATTAAAAAAATTCAGGAATTTGCCGGATTTTGTTCAGGTATGGCCTGGTCACGGGGCAGGAAGTGCATGTGGAAAGGCATTAGGAGCAGTTCCAAGCAGCACTGTCGGTTATGAGAAGTTTGTCAACTGGGCGCTGAAAATGAATGATGAAGCTGAATTTGTCGAAAAATTACTTGAAGGTCAGCCAGAACCACCGCGCTATTTCGCCATGATGAAAAAATTGAATAAGACCGGACCCGAAGTTTTAGGTGGAGAACCACACCCGGCAAAGCTGACCCTCGGTCAGTTCAAATCAGCATTGGAGTCCGGTATCACACTTGTTGACACAAGGGACAAGATATCCTTTGCCGGAGGACATATTCCCGGCGCTATTAATATCAGGGACGACAGTTCATTCAGCACCTGGGCTGGCTGGATGCTGAATTACGATGCACCTTTTTTGCTGGTAGCCTCCGATGAAAGAATAGCAGAAATAACAAGGGGACTGATTCGTATCGGTCTTGATAAAATTCATGGATACATTTCTGATCTGAATATCTGGACAAACCAGGGCTTTGAACTTGAGACGCTGAATCAGATTTCAGTTTGTGATCTTGAAGAAAAGCTGGAAACCGGCGAATTCGAGATTATTGATGTAAGGGGTAAATCAGAATACGAAAAGGAAAGAATTTCGGGAGCAGTAAATATTCCGGCAGGGTATATTGCCCGGAGTCTTGATATTATCCCCAAGGATAAGAATGTTGTTCTGCATTGTGCCGCTGGTGATAGAAGCAGCATTGCCGCAAGTATTCTCCTGAAAATGGGTTATTCAAATGTTTATAACCTGACCGGTGGTATCTCGGCATGGAAGCAAAAAGGTTTCAGAATGCTTGAAGGTAAACCCTCCGATTACCACAAGGAAATAGATGAGCTTATTCTGAATAATTGATATTATTCTTAAAATTTTCGACCGGGATTGAAAGAATTCGCCTTCCGATCCCGGTTGATTTTTGTATTCGCTAATTGCCCCGCAACAAAATCATTTTGTTTAAAAATTTCCCCAAAATACCATTCGCCTCAGTTGTAATTTATTCTTTTCCATACTGCAAGTCTTGCTCAAGCCCTTACTATTTTTAAATAGTTGCAGGAATTATTTATATTTTATTCTGCATAATTCTGGATTAAAATGAACGAGATAACAATGAGCCGTGATGAGAGACTTTGGGGTATGCTCACACATCTTTCCGCTTTTGCTTTTTTTATAATACCTTTCGGGAATATAATTGGACCTCTGGTTATCTGGCTAATCAAAAAAGAGGAATATGCTTTCGTTGAAGAGCAGGGGAAAGAGTCGATAAACTTTCAGATCACTGTTACTATAGCGATTGGAATTTCAGTGATGCTGATCTTTTTTTTGATCGGAATTATAATGCTTCTCGCCACAGTCATTACCGGATTCATTTTCGTAGTACAGGCATCGATCAGGTCAAACGATGGTCTTCCCTTCCGGTATCCTTACAGCATAAAAATCATTAAATAAATGGATAAAATGAAAAAATTATTACTTGCAGCGGCAGTTTTGATTATATCAGCAGCAGTTACTTTGCAGGCTTCAAATTATAAAAAAGTAAGGACTGAGAATCTTTCAGCTAATCAGATTGAACAACTTCAGCAATTTGGCTTTGCTATTGAAAATTATATCGGGGCGAAAGATGGAGCGCTGGAATTTTTTGTAAATAATGATGAGTTCAAAATACTGCAGGATTCGGGGCTTCCATTTACAGTGCTTATCGAAGATTGGGAATTATACTATAAGAGTCTGCCTCAGCTTACTGAAGAGGAAAAAGCACAGTTCATTTCTGAAAGCAAAAGTTTTTACGGAGTTGAAGGTTTTGGCTACGGCTCGATGGGCGGATTTTATACTTATGCCGAGATTGTTCAAAAACTTGATGAAATGTACTCACAGTTTCCAAACCTTATCACCGAAAAATATTCAATAGGTACGTCATGGGGAGGCAGGACAATCTGGGCAGTGAAAATTTCCGACAATCCAAATATTTCAGAAGATGAACCTCAAGCCTTCTTCGATGCACTTATACATGCAAGGGAGCCGGCTTCGATGGCAAGCGTAATGTATTATATGTTTTACCTTCTGGAAAATTACGGCACCGATCCGGAAGTTACTTATCTTGTCAATAACAGGGAAATTTATTTTGTGCCATGTTTTAATCCCGACGGGTACGAATATAACAGAACAACGAATCCTTCCGGCGGCGGGATGTGGAGAAAGAACCGAAGGAATAACTCTGATAATGACGGAGTGGATCTTAACCGTAATTTTGGCTATATGTGGGGATACGACAATATTGGATCGAGTTCAATCCCGTCTTCAGAAACATACCGGGGTCCTTCGGCTTTTTCTGAACCTGAGACGCAGGCAATCAGGAACCTTGCAGTTTCTAAAAATTTCAAGACGTACATTAATTACCATTCATATACAAATGCCATAATTTATCCATGGGGGTATATAGATCAGGAAACCCCGGATTCATTGATTTACAGAGAGTATGCATCGGATATGAGCCGCTGGAACGGATATATTACAGGCAATTCGACTCAGACAATCGGCTATGCTTCAAACGGAACAGCAAGAGACTGGTTTTACGGCGAACAGAATGCAAAAATAAAGGCGTTCGGTTACACATTTGAAGTCGGCAGTGATGCTGATGGATTCTGGCCCTCGCAGAGCAGGATTTTTCCTCTGGCGCAGGGAAATCTCCGTCCTAATCTCTATAATACCTGGGTGGCAGGTGAATATGTTAGTTTTACTGAGGCACAGTATTCATCGGAATACTTATTACCCGGGGAGAGTTACACTCTTATACCGAAATTCAAAAATAAAGGATTGTCCACAGCTAACGATCTCTTAATAGAAATCGTATCTTTAAATGAATATCTTGAATTTGAAAATGCCAGTTTCGTAATAGATTCAATACCCCCAAGAGAAGAGTTTATTCCGGTTACTCCGGTCAGTTTCAGCCTGAATGAATTCGCTCCGACTGGTCAGAAATTATTCTACGAAGTAAAAACCGTGATCAGCAGTACAGTAATGTCCCGGGATACTCTCTGGATGATTCCCGGAATGCCTGTTTTTATTTTTAACGATACTAATAACGATCCTTCATTGCTCTGGACCATTACGGCTTCACCAGCCACCCCAAAGTGGGAAGCGACGACTTCGGCTTTTTATAGTTCTCCGACAGCTTATACTGACAGTAAGACAGGCACATACGCCAATAACGCCAATGTGAAAATGATAATGAAAGATCCGGTGAGTTTGAATGGGATTTCGTCTGCGGTACTTAGTTACTGGTCAAAATGGGATATTGAGGCTAACTGGGACTGCGGGCAGGTATATATCTCGACTAATAACGGCACAACATGGCAGGTATTAGCGGGCAGTTTTACTGTCCCGGGAGCCGGACAAGGCGCTCAGCCGGCAAACGAACCTGTTTATGAAGGCGCTCAGACAGCCTGGGTCTATGAAGAAATAGATCTCTCAGATTATGTAGGAAATGATGTCAAAATTAAATTCGAACTGAGATCGGATGGTTCATTGCAAAAAGATGGATGGTATCTCGATGACATTCAGATTTATTACTACGGGGCAAATTCTTCCAATTTTAAATGTGTGGACGTAGCTTTCATTTCAGGATGGAACCTGCTCTCTGTCCCGGTTCTTGCATCGAATATGAGCGCGGCATATTTATTCCCCTCAGCGGCATCCCCCGCTTTTGGTTATAACGATGGCTATGTTTTGTCTGATATCCTCACCAACGATTATGGATACTGGGTAAAATTCAGCCAGGAAGGTATGGTGAATATCTGCGGTAATCGGATTGACGGGATAATCCCGGTAATGGCTGGTTGGAATATTATAGGGGGAAACGATACTTCAGTTGCTGTTTCACAAATAACTTCCAATCCGCCGGGGATTGTTGAAACTTTTTTCTTTGGATATAACGGAGGTTACTCCACTGCGTCATCTCTTGAACCTGGAAAAGGTTACTGGGTGCGTACTTCTGAATCAGGCGAACTGAACCTGAATACTTCCGCACAGAAAAATTCAGCATCAGAAACCGTCAATGGAATAGAGATAATTATTACTGATGCCAGCGGGGACAAGGCAGTGTTATTGCTTGCATCTGACTTTTCCGGATCTTTCGATATGCCGCCATCTGCTCCGGATCGCAGTTTTGAAGTTTCTTTTACCGGGAATAAAATAGGGACTGCCGAATCATCCGGCGAAATATTAATTGAGAAAGCAGTATTTCCCCTTTCAATCGAAGTGAAGAATGGCGATATCGTTCTCATGCGTAAGGGCATACCAGAATCCAGAGTCGTACAGGGCGAAAAATATATTCTTGCTGATCCTTCAATTACTTTACTGAAAGTATCCCAGACAATTAAGCTCGATTCTTACCGGCTCTATGATAATTATCCCAATCCGTTCAATCCTGCAACCGTAATAACTTATGAATTGAAATCTGTCAGTCAGGTTTCCCTCCGTGTTTTTGATGTGCTTGGCAGGGAAGCGGCTGTGTTAGTGAATTCAATGCAGGCTGAAGGTAAACACAGTATTTCATTTGATGCCTCAGATCTTTCAAGCGGCGTTTATTTTTATTCGCTTGAAGCAAAAGGTAAAGATGGAAGCGGATACCGGGCTGTGAAGAAAATGATACTTATGAAGTGAAAAGGGGCCCGAGAGATTTTATTATGCATCAATAATCGGGATTTACAAAGCCTGAACTTTGATAGTTACCCGGAAATTGCTGAAGATTCCTGATAATATTTAGATATCCTGAATAATAATCAATCCAACTCAGAGCGGTTTATTGGGTCGGGATCAGTGTCAGTTATTCACCGCAAGGGCGCGAAAGTGCAAAGATCGTGGAAGAGATAATAAAATGTCATCGAAAAGATTAACTTAACAGTATCAAGAATGGCAAAAAAGAGTTACAAACCAGTTTTTTACGAAAATAAACTGAAAGTGGCACAGGTGATATATGTCGGATGATCTACACGATAACTCTTCCTTCAGTTTCTGCATATTTCGCCAAAGAGGAAAGTGGCGTATCAGAATTTCCGTTTGTCAAGTTTCTACAATAATTATAATTGCCTACAATATATAATGTGCTGCGGGCACGTGTTACTGCAACATTAATCAGATAACTTTCTTTATTGATAAAATATGCCTTGCCAGGCGTTGCATTGTCTGTAACTACAAGACTTAAGATCATGATATCCTTTTCGTCTCCCTGGTAATTATGAACTGTGTCAACTTTAACATCATGCAAGCCGTGAAATAGTGCACGATCTCTGATTGCTAAGTACTGATGTCTGAAAGGGGTCACAATTCCAATACTAGCATCCGGATATTGTTCCCTAAGCATCCGTGCTTGTTCAATGCACCTGTTATTTTCTTGTGGATTGATGTTTTGATGAATATCCATTATGCCTTTTACATTTATCCAGATTAAGCCGCCTTCGCCAAAAGCAAAGTCGCTGTCCTTAGTTTTAATAAGAATAGTCTGCCCAAGTTTCTTTTCATAAAATTCATGGTTGGAGAAGTTTATTATCTGACTATGACTTCTGTAATGTTCAGCAAGAAAAACACTTTCAAGTTTGGATAAGTTTGATACATTAAAACTGAAATCAAAAAGGGAATTTTCACAATAATTAAGAGTAAAATTATCCAGTCCCATTTTAGTGATTAAATATTTTTCTTCGAATGGCTTAACTTTGGTAATTTGTTTCAATTGGAGCGGGTCTCCAATCAGAACAACCCGTTTCGCCCTAAGAATTAAAGGTAAGGCGGATGCAATGTCACACTGTGATGCTTCATCAATCACAAGCATATCGAATAATGATTCAGAAAGAGGCATTCCATTTTTAATAGATAGATTTGTTGCACAAACGGCATTAAAATCTTTTAAGAAATTCTTCGTTGTTTTTATAAATTCGGCAACTGGACCATCCATCCAGATATTTTTTGCAGGCAGAGAATCGTAAAAACTTTGCAAAACTGTTAAATCAAGTTCTGAAAGTTTATTTATTATGGTTCTTTGAATAAAATTGATACCTGAATTTACATAATCGGATTCAGCATTATCAAGTTCAATTAATAATTCAGGCTCCACTGATATTTCATCTTTTAATGTCTGCAATCGGTTTTCACTGTCGCGAATGCCTCCTTCGAACTCTGATTTCTTCTCACTAATTTTCTTTAATTGTCGCAGATTTTCCAGAAATACTCGGGCAGTGACCAAAAAGCGCTTGCTGGGATCTATTAATGGCGCTCTATTATAAATAAAATCTTTAATAACTTTTTCTTCTTCATTCTCTAATTGCTGCAGTTTTGTTATAAGTTTTTCTCTTTTGAAGAGGTTAAAAAATATCCTGCTTAACCAATTAGCATCCCAATCAATAATCTCTGACAAAGTATAATCAAGTGCGCGTTGATCTGCAATAATTCGATTTCCATTAACAATCATGAGAGTATTTATTTCGGGATCAATATTGTTTTCCCAATCGGAGAATTCTACTTTTTGCTTTTCAAGTTTTTCGCATAAGGAAGTATATTCCTCTTTTTTTCTTGATAATTTTTCAAGTTGGCTGATAATTGTATTTAATCTACCATAATTCCGAATATTTTTAAATTTTAATTGCGCCAGGCTATTAGCATCATTAATAAAACCACCGGCAGCCTTCTTTCCTAGTATCATATGCAAATGAGGTCTTGTCTTTGTATTGACCTCATCGGCATTGCCAAAACGGATCAGATATTTATCACCAAGGATCTGATCAAACCTCTCCTTAACGGTATCAACTGCTTTATTGTTTTTGCTGGCAAAAAGAACACTGAGGTTATTATTAATAGCATTCGCAATAATATTTAGAATCACCTGTGATTTACCAGTCCCAGGAGGACCTGTGATAACGGTGAGCGGCTGCTGAAAAGTTTTTTCAATAGCCTTCTTTTGACTTGAGTTCAATCGGGTAATTTGTACAAGAGGCTCTAAATTAATTTTTTCAATCGGTTGAATCTGCCTCTTAAAAAGAAAATTTGTGAATAGTCGATCATCGCCAATTATTAGTTGCAGTATTTTCTTTAACTCTGAAATAAGTTGTGCTGTATAAAATCCCTCAGCGCTTAATCCCACCTTAAGATTCTCTGCTATAGTAATCTCAAGTTCAAGAAATGTGCTTAATTTTTCTATCTTTTCATTTAATGAAGAAACCTCTGACACCGAAGAAGAAATTTCATCTATTAAGTCTTCGCTTAATCCCATTGTTAATAAAATATTTGTATTTATTAAAATCGAATCAGTGTAAATTTCGTTGTTACTGTCTATGTCAACATCGTTGTATAATAAAACACTGTAAAGTAAAGGATAAATAATACCACCAATGTTAAAGTCAATGCCTATAAACAGATTTTTAGGGAAATTTTGAGTCAGGTTTGAAATCCAAGTATTTTCTAAGTCAGGTGAATCATGGATATTAAAACTTATTATGCCGGATTCGTTGTTGATCTGGAATGGGACCGGAAATAAATTATCGGATTTGACATCATGAAACTTCTCTATTTCTATTAAAGTTTTATAATACATTATCATGCGTGCAAACTCAGAAGGAGGGATATCTGTTGTAAGGCTATCTATCAGTGCAAGATTCCCTGTTCCAGCATGAGCCGGGGGAGGAGCCATTTCAATATCAAATTTTTCCAATAAATTATCTGCGCCGACATTAAAAACCTGCAAGATTCTTGTGATTTCATTGTCAGTTAAATTTAGGCTTTTTGAATTGAGATTAAATAATTCATCCGCAATATGCTCAAAATCAGAGACTCTGAAATACCTTTTAATTCCCTGGGGCAGGGTGTCATTATCAAAAATTATATCCTGATGAAATAAAACTATCGTTCCGGTATGTATCCATTCAACTGGTTGACGAACTCCCTCAATTATCTTCTGCTCATTAGCTGTAAGAAATTCAGCAAGTACAAATCTATAGGCTTTTACCTGTTGAAAAGGATTACGGTTCTGGTTACCTCCCTGAACAAATTGTAATGTGCCGGCTGGGTCTGTAAGTTTCCAGGGATTATTTTCTGAAAATTCAAGTTTTCCTGAATAATCCTTAAAATCAATTATAGTGATCTGACCGCTTTTAATAAAAATCGCATCGATCTGATGTCCATTGCAGGCTACATTTGCTAATAAAACATGTTCTCCCTGATCGTTGCCGAATTTTTTCCGAAGTTCGTCAGCTAACTTTTTACAGAACTGGTTTTCATGAGCAGTCTCAAATTTCGCGAGCAAATAGGCAGAAAATGACATAATATCTCCTGAGAAAATTTATTTTTATAAATCGATCGACAAATATTTAGATGGTACATCTATAAGTGTTGTCAAGCCGTAGTGTCCCTATTTAATTGCTCAGTTTCACAACTGATTTTTCGTCATAATAAAAATAAGAGCAATCCTCTGCACAGCCACCTTAATTATCAACATTAATAAGAATTTATCAACCCAGTTTTGTTCTGCTAAAAATGTAAGCCAATATTTATAAGCAATTAAATTTCGATTGTTTATCGTGAAAATACGAAAACTTTTTAAGACATGATTATCATTAACTCCTTCGGTCAGAATTTTCATTAATATTGGTATTATCCCTTGGTAAATAATTTCGAATATGTGAGGTTGTTATTAAAAAGATCAAGAAATCATTAATCTCCGTATTTTTCGACAGATGATATTTCCGGAATATTGCAAAAATAACTAAGATGCTCCTCTCAATAATCTCTCCCGTTATGTCCAATTTTTTTACGAGTTATTCACCGCAAGGGTGCGAAGGTGCAAAGAAAGAAATCCTGGAAAATATCAACCACTGCGTATATTGAAAAAATTTCAATTCATTTTTACCTTTACTCTGTGTTTCTGAATATGTATTATGGTATATTTAAGGTTCGGCTAAAATATTATTAATACGTTTATTATTCAGTTTTTGCGGAGCAGCGATGTATGATTGGGACTGGAAAATCGAGAATGAAGATTTTCTGAACAGAACGATCGAAAGGTGTAAAGAAAAAAATATCATTCTTCCGACATTCAAAGAATTAAAACATCCGGAAACAATTTCCGGAAAGATAACCGAAAAATTAAAATCAATAGACCTTCAGGAGCTTCATCCTCTTAACCTTTTCAGAATAAACTGGCGAAATGATAGTAACACCGGATCTATCGGCGATATCAATTATGTTGAGATACCAAAAGAGATCACAGGAGTAAATGCACGGATCATTGGACTTGTCGGGAAGTTTTTCCCGACAGGGGCGCATAAAGTGGGTGCAACTTATGGATGTCTGGCGCCATATATGGTCAGCGGGAAATTCAATCCGGACTATCATAAGGCTGTGTGGCCATCAACAGGCAATTACTGCCGGGGCGGCTCATTCAATTCTGCACTGCTGAATGTTCATGCTGTTGCAATCCTGCCCGAAGAGATGAGCCGTGAAAGATTTGACTGGCTCAGGGAGATTGGCGCCGAGGTTTACGCAACTCACGGCTGTGAAAGCAATGTGAAGGAAATATACGATAAATGTCACGAGCTCGAGGCGCAGAGTGATGAATATCTTGTACTCAATCAGTTCGATCAGTTCGGCAATGCTATCTGGCATTATGAGGTTACCGGTTATACCATTGAAGATCTGTTCAGCAAAATCGGCAGGGAAGGCCAGAGGTTCAGCGGATACGTCAGCGCAACAGGCTCAGCAGGAACGTTAGCCGCCGGCGATTATCTCCGCGAAAAATTCCCATCGCTTAAAGTGGTATGCTCCGAAGCCCTGCAATGCCCTACCCTCCTTATGAACGGATTCGGCGGTCACAGGATAGAAGGTATCGGCGATAAGCATGTTCCCTGGATACATAATGTGAAAAATTCGGATGCAGTTGCAGCGATTGATGATGAGCATACTTTGAGAATACTAAGGTTATTCAATGAACCGGAAGGACATAAATGGCTGGCAAAACTCGGTGTTCCTGCCGATACGCTTAAAAAACTGCCATATCTTGGTATTTCTTCAATCTGCAATATGCTGAGTGCTATAAAACTTGCGAAACATTTCGAATTTAATGAAAACGATGTTATTTTCACTGTATTTACTGACTCTACCGATCTTTACAATTCCCGCCTTGCTGAAATGAATGAGCAGTGGGGAAATTACTCGGAGCGGCAGGCAGAAGTTGACTGGACAAGCGTACTTAAAAACCAGGGAATTGATAATTTTAAGGAATTTACATATCCGGATAAAAAAGCCGTACATAATCTAAAATATTTCACCTGGGTGGAACAGCAGGGAAAAAGCGTTGAAGAACTTAACGCTCAATGGTATGATGAAAACTACTGGAAAGAAAGATTTTCAATCGTGCCGAAATGGGATATGATGATAGATGAATTTAATGCTAAAACAGGAGTGAAAGTCTGACAACGATAGACCGGAGTTGAGCTATGGAGGAAAAACCGGGAAAAATACTTAAAAATATATTTCTTTCTGCCGGCGATAATAAATTAAGACCCGCCGACATAATGTTTACGGAAAAATTCGGGCAGATAGTTTTCCGCTCTGAAAATCCGGTGGAATGGGAAGAGATCAGCACTCCGGAGAAGAGGGCTGCTTATGTAGGTACTCTCGAAGAAAACTATTATCTGCCTGAGGCTCACTTCTATGACGGCGGTTTTATGGTCGCTATTCCCGGTGCTATTGATTCCCATGTTCATTTCGATACTCCGGGTTTTGAATTTCGTGACGATTTCGAACACGGCTCCACCGCTGCAGCTTTCGGCGGAGTTACCACGGTTATTGATATGCCATGCACTTCGCTGCCCCCGGTTACCTCCGCTGATAATTTCGGAATAAAACTAAATGCGCTCAAGGGCAGAAGTCTGGTGGATTACGCTTTCTGGGGCGGAGTGCGCGGGAATGATTTCTGCAGTAACCGCGATATCGGTGAATTAGTTAAAGAACTTGATTCAGCCGGAGTTTCTTCTTTTAAGGTTTACCTCATTTCCGGAATGGATACATTCAAAGACCTGTATCCCGAACAGCTTGTTGAAGCAGCCGCTCAAATAAAAAAGACTGGTAAGCCGATGGGGGTTCACGCAGAGGATAAGGCGCTTATATTTGAAAAAACTGAAAAATTTAAAAATGCCGGTTTAAAAGGCTGGCAGGATTATTGTAGCGCCCGTGATGTAGAAGCCGAGGTAAAAGCAGTTGCGACGGTTATTGATGCCGTCCGCAAAACAGGATGCCGCGCGCATATAGTACACCTGAGTTCCGGCGCGGGGCTTGAACTGATTCGCAAAGCGAAGTCGGAAGGATTGCCGGTTAGCGCTGAAACTTGTCCGCATTACTTATATTTTACCCAAAAGGACTTTGAAAATCAGGAGATTTCAGCATTACTGAAAACGGCGCCCCCCGTTAAACACGATGCTGACAGAGAAGCGCTCTGGCAGGGACTTGCTGATGGTTCAATTGCGTTTGTAGTTACAGATCATGCCGGCTGCAATCCCGATGCTGAAAAAACTGATCCCGACTTCTGGAAGATTTACGGTGGAATTCCGGGTGTCGAACACCGTGTGCCTTTCCTTTTCAGCGAAGGTTTTCTGAAAGGGAGGATTGATCTTGAGCAGACTATCAGATTGCTTTCCACAAATGTAGCAGAGTATTTTAATCTTAATTCAAAAGGCAGCATCCGGGAAGGGCTTGATGCTGATTTCGCCCTGATTGATCTCTGGGCTTCGCAGACAATTACTGCTTCTGCAATGCATAGCAAAGGTAAGTTCACTCCTTTTCAGGGAAAGCAGTTGAATGCGGTTGTAATTGGTACATTTCTGCGCGGAACGATGATTATTGATCAGAACAGAAAGCAGACCGGAAAAACAGGCTATGGTCAGTTTATCGGCATTAGCCGGAAAGTGGAGGGCAACTTAAATGGATAAAACATTGAAAATACTGAATACCTGGATTTGTGAAATTCAGAACGACCGAATAATACCGGTATTTGGTGATATAATTATTACTAGCGGAAAAATTAGCGGGATTATTCCGAAAGATTTTTCCGCATATAATTTCAGAACTTCCGAAAGCACCGAACCGGGTAGTATTGATGCTGGAGGACGGGTGAGCACAGTACCTCTCGTTAATTTTCACGATCATTTTTATTCCCGGTTAGCGAAAGGACTTCCTTCCAAAGGTTCTATGAGCAATTTTCCTGAAATACTGAAAAATCTCTGGTGGAAACTTGATCTTTTGATGGATGCTGATATTACTGAAGCTTCAGCGCAGATGGCGGCGCTGGAATCGGTCAGATGCGGTGTCACATATATATTCGATCATCATTCGTCCCCGCGCTTCTCTGCCGGTAGCCTGGGAAAAATTGCAGATATTCTGAAAAAGTCCGGACTTAGGGGAGTGCTTTGTTTCGAGACAACCGACAGGAACGGCAAGGATTTATCAGCAAAAGGAATTGCAGAGAATATTGATTTTCTTCATAACCTGGCTGATGATAATATCCGGGGGATGTTTGGGCTGCACGCATCATTCACGATTGATGATGCTACTCTTGAAGCGGCCGGCAGACTGCTGCAGGAGACTGGATTTGGGGTTCATGTCCATCTCTGTGAAGATGTTTCAGATCGCAGGGAAAGTCAGCGGCTTTACGGGAGTTCACCTGTTGAGAGGTTAAACAGATTTGGACTTATTAATTCTAAAACAATTCTTGCTCACGGAATTCATCTTACCGGGAACGACTTTGCGAAAATAACGAATAACGGTGCTGCGATTGCAGTGAATCTTGATTCGAACATGAATAATGCGGTCGGCATTACGCAATTCCCCATTTTTCCTTCAGATATTCCGCTGCTTACCGGAACTGACGGAATGAATTCGAATCCTGCCCGCACGCTTAAACAAGCGTTTCTTTTTGCAAGGCACAGCGGAATGACATTCTCGGAGGCTTTTTCCCTGATCAAAAAAATCTATTTCGATCAGATTACATTTGTTCGCAGGTATTTTCCTGACTATCCCGGGCTGGTTTCAGGTGACAGGGCAGATTTTATCATATGGGATTATATCCCCCCTACTCCCTTCAGAGAAGATAATTTCTGGGGGCATTATATTTATGGAATGCTGGACAGGACAATTCACAGCGTTGTACAGAATGGCAGTATTCTTATGGATAATTTCAGGATAAACATAGACGAAAAACCAATTCAGGAGAATATCCTTAAACAAGGCAAAAAATTATTTGGTAAAATGGCAGAATTAAATTGAAAATCAATTCGGGAATTAAAATGGATAAAGTAGAAAAAATAAAATTAAAAGCAGAGGAATATTCCGGACTTACGGCGAAAAACCTTTCAGAGCTGATCAAAATCAAAGGATTAAGCGGTGAGGAGAAAGGTACTGCCGGGGTGCTCAAAGCAATGATGGAAAATGCAGGGTTCGATGAAGTAAAGATTGACGGACTTGGCAATGTTATCGGGAGGATTGGTAACGGAAAAAGAATAATAGCCTTCGACGGACATATAGACACGGTTGATCTTGGAAATCTTGATGCCTGGAATTTTGATCCTCTGGGCGGTGAAATTAAAGACGGCTTTGTTCATGGCAGAGGATCAGTTGACCAGCTCGGGGGTCCTGCTGCTTTTGTTACAGCCGGCAAAATAATAAAAGAGATTGGGATACCTGAGGATATGACTATCTATTTTACCGGTTCGGTGATGGAAGAGGATTGCGACGGACTCTGCTGGAACTATATTGTAGAAGAAGAAAAGATCAGACCGGAATGTGTTGTGGTTACTGAACCTACGAACCTCAATATTTACCGTGGACATCGTGGGCGGATGGAGATCGAAGTATCATTTTACGGGCTTTCATCGCATGGTTCTGCACCGGAACGCGGTAAAAATGCAATTTATATGGCTTCGAAGGCAGCGCTTGAAATTGAAAAACTGAATGAAAAACTTGCATCCGATCCATTCCTTGGAAAGGGAACCGTTACAGTTACAGAATTTATTTCTTCCAGTCCCTCCCTTTGTGCTGTTTCGGATTTTGCAAAAATTCATTTAGATCGCAGGCTTACCTGGGGAGAGGATAAAGAACTTGCTCTTGAACAGGTACGGGAGATTGTCGAAGGAATGAATGCAAAGGTTGAACTCCTTAATTATGAAAAGACCGCCTATACCGGTTTGAATTATGGAATGGAAAAATACTATCCCACATGGAAAATAGAAGAGAGCCATCATGTTATCAAAAGCGGGGTGAAAGCGTTTGAAGGTGTTTTCGGACACGCTCCTAAAGTGGATAAGTGGACTTTTTCAACAAATGGCGTAACAATCAACGGCAAGCACAAAATACCGGTTATCGGATTCGGCCCCGGGAATGAAGAATTAGCCCACGCTCCGAATGAGAAAGTGCCGGTTGAGCATCTGTTAAAAGCATCTGCTTTTTATGCAATGTTCTGCTATGAGTATTAACAAGAACAAAACTTAAACACAGCAGCGTATATAGCCGCTGTGCCCGGGATTGAACAGTGGGATTGCCGGGCTCCCGAATTACAAAAGATCATGTTGAATCATAATAAATACAGGAGATTAAATATGGATAAGAAATTTAAAGGAAAACACTTCCTTACCTGCGAAGATTGGACAAAAAAAGAACTTGATCAGGTATTCGATAAATCTTTCGAACTCAAAGACCAGTTTCTGAAAGAAGAAGCGCATCTGGATCTTCTTCATAAGACTTTGTTTATGATATTTTTTGAGCAGTCCACAAGGACAAGAAATTCGATGGAAGCAGGAATGACTCAGCTTGGCGGACATGCACATGACCTCACGGCTGATAAGATGCAGCTCTCGCATGGTGAATCTGCAAAAGACACTGCGATTATCCTTTCAAGGATGGGGCACGGAATTGCATCGCGTAATTGCTTCTATGGTATAGGCAAAGACTATCTTGCTGAAATGGCTAAGTATTCACGCCGTCCTGTGATGTCGCTTCAGGATGATGTTTATCATCCTTTTCAGGGACTCGCTGATCTGATGACTGTTTTTGAACATTTTGGTAAAAACACAAAGGGGCTCAAGGTCACAATCTCCTGGGCTTATGCGGATACTCATTCAAAGCCGCTTTCAGTTCCGCAGACTCAGATACTGCTTTTCCCTCGTTACGGGATTGATGTTACTGTCGCCAATCCAAAAGAATTTCCGTTAAGTGCTGATATAATTGAAAAGGCGAAAAAAAATGCCGCTGTTGGCGGAGGTTCGATCAAATTTACAAATGATATGGACGAAGCATTCGAAGGCGCTCATATTGTTATTCCTAAAAATTGGGGCGGATTCGGAGCTTATTCTGTTCCCGATTATCTGGCTAACGAGAATGAATGTAAGAAAGAAATGAAATCCAATCTGGAAAAATATCATTCTTGGATCTGCGATGAAAGACGGATAAAACTTGCTGATAAAAACGTAAAGCTAATGCATGCACTTCCGGCAGACAGAGGACATGAAGTTACCGATGAAATACTTGATAACGAGAATATTTCGATAGTTTTTGATGAAGCTGAGAACAGATTGCATACTGCCAAGGCAATAATGTCGATGACGATGTGATCCCCTGAAAAGTATGGCTCATTATATATATAAATGCAGGGATTGCGGAAGGGAAATTGATCCGGGACAAAGCAAGGACGAGCAGATCTATCTTTGTCCTGACTGCGGAAAAGCCGGAAAGAACTCTCCGCTCGAGGGAGTTCTCGAAGTGCTTTATGATTATTCGTTAATAACTAAATCTTTGGGTAGAGAGGAGTTCCTAAAACTGCCGGCTGGTAAACCATGGCTCTATCCGGAACTTTGGCCGCTCGGATACTCACGTAAGAATAACAGTGTTCTTCTTGATAATATTTCATCGGAACTGCCGGAAAGATTGTCGCTTGGAAATTCTTCTCTTTTCCAGTTTCGAAATGGCGCGGATCGATTCCTCGTTCTTGATGAAACCCGGAACCCGACTCTCTCATTCAAAGACCGCGCATCTTCCCTTGTTGCTCTCAAAGCTCTCCAGAAAGGTATTGGCGAGATTGCGGCAGCTTCAACCGGGAATGCCGGTTCCTCGATTGCCGGCATATCTGCCAGGCTGGGTTTAAAAGCTAAAGTTTTTGTGCCCTCGGCAATTCCGGCAGCAAAAAGGATACAGATACAGGCTTTTGGTGCAGAGCTGTTTATTGTGGATGGAAGTTATGACGATGCATTCGATCTTTGCCTCGAAATTTCAGAGGCAAAAGGCTGGTACAACCGCAACACTGCCTATAATCCCCTGACAATTGAAGGAAAAAAATCAGCCGCTTATGATATTTTTATTTCATCCGGTGGTAAAATCCCGGATATTTTGATTGTGCCCGTTGGTGACGGCGTGATAATCGCAGGTGTTTACAAGGGCTTCCGTGAACTCCTGGAACTCGGCTGGATTGAAAAAATGCCAAAACTTATCGCTGTTCAGGCAGCGGGAAGCGATGCTCTCGTAAGATTCATCAGTGAAGGGAGTTTTAGTTTTGTTCCCGCTGAAACAATTGCAGACAGCATTTCCGCCGGGGCGCCGCGAAATCTTTATATGGCTGCCGCCGGTATTTTGGAAACAGGAGGAGCTGCAGTCTCTGTTACCGATGAAGAGATACTAAAAGCTCAATCAGAGTTCATACGAATAACGGGAATACTTGCCGAGCCTTCATGCGCCGCATCTTATGCCGGTTATCTCAGATTGAAAAAAACAGATCAGATAAACCCGGCAGAGAATATTCTGCTCCTTATAACTGGCAACGGAATGAAGGATACAGCATCGCTTGAAAAATGGAATCCGCTTCCACCAGTGAAATCAACTGTTGAATGGATGCAAGAACTTGGTGTGAAATAAGACTGATTATTGGCGCGCCTGAGAAAAAACTAAATTCCTATCCTGCGGATAAATTTGTCCTGCATTTTATTATCCTTCAGAAATCCAACATTAAGCAGATAGCGCCGGTGTTTGGGTACAGTGCTTACTGCGGATATTTCCTTATAGCCTTTTTCTTTCAGAAAATCTGATTCCGCATCATAGATAAAGCGGGCATTTTTCATGTCGCGGTAATCGGGGATGGCGTAATCGATGAGTACTTCAATTTTTTCCGGAGAAAGCTCTTTATAGATAAAGAGACCAACCGGCAGCAGATTCCGGAGTATGAAATAACAATGAGCCGTATCGATCTCTTCCCGGCTACATGACGGAAAAAATCTGTGAATGTCTTTTGAATAATGATCGAGGAATTTATTAAGAAAAAGGTGCCGGTTATCGAGAACAGGCATCAGACTGAAAAGTTCCTTTTTCCTGTTCATCTGAACGAGATAATAAATATCGACAATGGTAATAAAACTATTGAGGATAAGTACCGGATAAGCGCCGACGAGCAGTCCGTAAGTAGCAAATGTGGCTGCGCCGAAAAGGTTCACTTTCCTGAGGTGGCGTATATTTTTCATCATCAGGCTCACACCAATAAGCAGAGAGCCGGTATAACCGATTATTTGATAGTATTCTTCCATGCCGAAAAATAGTAAAGAAACAGATCAACAACAATGAATGGAATGACAGGGATACAAACAGAAAAATTTTTGAGGAATCTAAAGGGTTTTTATCCTTAACGCCATTGTGATGGCAAAACTAATTATAAGCAAGCATTTTTATCTTCAGTCTTGAAAGGGACATCGCTTCTATATATTAATACCATTCACAAAAATCTTTTTTAACAAACCCAAATAAGTGAATTGCACATAATATTATCCGGAATTTTAGATTTCACTGCAATATTACGAGCTTTTTGAGGTAATTGATAAATACTTATTTGAGAATCTCAATCATGTATTCAAATATTCTCAAATTCCATCGGAGTCAAACGGGGGGACAAACTATTCGACCGAATGTTTCTTTTTATCTTCGTCATTAATTTTTTCCCAACCCCTAATAAATACTGAAGGGGTTACCCCAGTGTGTTCCTTAAATGCCTGAATAAATGCAGTTCTGGAGAAATAGCCAACCGATCTTGCAATACCCTCAATTGAGAATTTGTGATTCTCACCTGGGGTTTTTATTATTTTGATCGCCTCAGATATTCTCAGTGTTTTAATGTAATTAGAAAAATTACCATATTTCGAATAGCTAAAAGCCTTGGATAAATATGTCCTATTCGAATCCATCATTTCCGCAAGTTTTATTAAGGTGAGGCAGTGGTCCACAAACAGTTTTCTCTCTTTTACCATTATGTCTGCTTTTTCGTACAACGAAAAATAACATAAATTTTCTTGTCTGTCCTTTAATTCGAAGTCATCTAAATTGCTGGGATTAATTTGTGACGATGCAACATTTTCGAGATTCTTCCTAATAAGAAGTTTATTTTTTCGCTGCAGAATTATGCTGTGGGTGATCACTAACGAGGTTATAATTATACCAGAAATAGACAAAAGGATCAACAGAATTTTCTCAAATCTATCTTTTTCAACCTGTGAATTAAGTTGTTCAATTTTATACTCTGAATATATATTAATGAAAGTTTTTCTCGCAAGCAGGCTGTTATGTTCTTTAGTAAGTTTTAATGATTCTTCAAAATGGAGTGTAGCATTAGAATAATCTTCCTCGTTCAAGAATAGCTTTGTCAGGAGAATAGCAACTTTCAACTTTTGATCGAGTCTAAGATTATCGTATCCAATCTGGTTCACAATTTTTTCGATAGAAATTCTGGCTTCATTGAATTTCTTTTCCTCAAGTAATGTCTGAGAAATATTTATAATATATGCAAATATATCATCTTTAAGTTCGAGTTTTTCAGCAATAATGAGCCCGGCATTCAGATGAAGCATTTGTTTTGGTTTGTTCTTTATTATTCTGTAAAGATCAGATAATTCGGCATTTATATAAGAAAAATAAGTTGAGTCACCTCGGTTTTCTAACGGCTGCCGTATTTTATTGAAGGAATTTGAGAAAATGGCAATAGCCTTGTCATAATTTTTTCTCTCTTTCTCGATCAATCCTAAATTATTAATGATTACATTTTTTCGCCAAAGCTTCCACTGTTTAAGATCTCCTTTTAAATTCATTGCTCTCATATAGTAAGATTCTGCTAAATCAAGTAGTCCGGCGGCAAAATGAAGATCGCCTATATAGTGATAAACATTTACTAAATCCTCTGATGATAATTGTGACTTTTCAAAATTTTCTTTTGCTTTTAAAATGTATATCATTGAACTATCATATAGTCCATCTGCTTTAAATGTTTCACATTTGCTAAGATAAAGATTCCCAAGCAAGTGGTCTTGCCCAGAGGATTCTGCGAATCTGATTGCATTATTTAAAATTTCGTACTTCAGTCCAGATTTTATGAATCTAGCCTTATTCCCATATACGATGATATAGAGTTCTTCGTTTTTTTTCAGAATTGGCAACAAAATATCAGTGTAATGGACTGCACGGTCGTCCGGGAGCAGCAATAATTTTTCAATGAAGGATTTAACGGAGTCCTCAAGTTCTTGTCCTTTAATAACGGAGATACTTCTAATATTTATATCGATATCCCGGATGGGATCAGCCATTATAGAAAAAAAAGGACTCAATATTAATATTGTGTAAAATACAAGCCTGGATTTCATTCCAACAATAATTATCGTTATTCCAAATATATGTTCATTAATGTCAATTTGTTAAAACAGGACACTCTTGAAACCGATTTTCATTAATAAAAACCATATTTTTAGGAAAAAATATAATTAATAAATATCAACCCGAACAATTGCTATGAAAAGAATTAATAATTTTTGTTTGCTTTCTGTGCTTTTTGTTTATGTCAATATGTTTGCAAATCAAAACCTTGCCGCTGTCGTAAACATTATTGAAGATAATTCCATCCTAGATTTCGATATTTTAATGTTTAAGTCTAAAGGTGCAGTAGATTTTTCAACTTCAAGTTCAGGTGTAACGTCGAAAAGTGAGACAAATATTGAGCTCGTTAATAATTACGCCCTTGCGTTCAACGGATCGGATGCTTATGTTAATTGTGGCTCTGGCAGTTCGTTTGACATTAACGGCGATAAAATCACAATTGAAGCTCTGATCAATACGGCTGATATTGATCAGCCTTGGCAGGCTATTGCCGGTAAACAAATAGACGGTTACGGTTATTATGGATTAATTCTTGATAGCGATACTAGGAAACCTGCATTATACCTAAAAATTGGGGGAACTTGGGCAAAGAGGGTTATAGCCTCGCAAGAACTTTCCGCTAACACATGGTATCACATAGCTGCGGTTTATGATGGCAGTCTTGCAAGTATCTATATTAATGGTAAACTTAACGCATCCAACGCTTGTGCAGGTTCACTTTCATCAGATCTTTACACCCCGTTTTATATAGGCATGAATAATAATGTCTTTTTTAATGGTAAAATTGATGAGGTACGTCTTTGGAACACTGCCAGAACACAGGAACAGATTATTAGGAATATGTACAAAGAACTCACGGGCGCTGAGGAGAATCTTGCCTCATATTTCAAAATGAGCGATGGAAGCGGTGCCACATTAACAAATAACAAATCGGGGGCAGCGAATAATGGAATTATTATAGGAGCCGCTTGGTCGCTATCCTCTGTCTTTACAGACCCAAGGCAGGCATTGGAATTTGACGGTACAGATGATTGCGTGAGTCTTTCATCTGATTTTAGCGCTGAATTAGATAACCTTGCGAATTTTTCTATGTGCGGCTGGATATTTCCCACTCAGTTAGATGATAATAATTGGGGAACAATCTTTAGCCGCAAATCACCGGCAAGTAATTGGCCAAGTAAAAGATTTGGTATATGGCAACTCCCAAATAATGTCTATAGCCAGTCAGACGATATTTATATAGTAATCAGTAATCCTGACAGTACTTATCTGAATTATAATGGCTGGATAGAATTATATACTACGACTAATGTACTTAGATTAAATGAATGGAACCACCTGGCAGTAGTTTTTGATGGTACCAAGGCTGGTATTTATGATGCATTAGAAATTTACGTCAATGGGAAATCTGAAGTCTATACAGGAGCAGATGTTGGTTGGTTCCAATTTCCTTATTATCTTTCATCAGGATTTGAATCCGTTTATCTTGGGAAGTACGAGAACGGCAGTTACTTTAAGGGCGGCAACTTTGATGAATTTTCGTTCTGGAATATCAGTTTGACCGAAGACCAGGTTCGTGAAATTATGTGCAGAAATTTATCCGGCAATGAACCGGGCTTGTTTGCTTACTATCGTTTTGATCAATACGATGGCACAACTCTTTACGATGCAACTTCAAACGAATATGATGGGACTTTAACCAATATGGAAGCGGCAACTGACTGGGTTGCTTCAACAGCTTATAATACGTGGACTGGCGCTGAAAGTTCTGATTGGTCAACTCCAGGCAATTGGAGTCGTGGTTTAGTTCCGTCAGCAACTGATAATGTCGGTTTATATAAATGGGATTTAGGAAATGAAATCACAATAAGTGGAAACCCCACAATAAACAATATATGGTTTTCCTCTGGTGCTTCACCCGCTTTTAGCAGTGATCTTACTGTTAATGGTATTATTTCTCTTGGAAAAGATATCAATTTCGGAAGCAGCAAAATTACACTTGGTGAGAATGGTTATTTATACGAAGGTAATTACAGATTTTACGGCACAAATGGAACTATTACAACAACACGAAATTTCGGTGTCATTACGGATAAAAATATTGCTGGTTTGGGAGCAGTAATTTCAGCAGGATTTGAGCAAATGACGGTTTCGAATGCGGAAGATTATTGGATTTCTGCTAATGGGAACTATATTTTTTCAGGTGTAATAAATGGTAAAAACGCTTATAGTAAAAGTGGTTATGACATGTTTTATGATCCATCCTGGGGAGGATGGCGTATTAATGTAAGTGGAACTAATTATGCTTTTCTTAATATTTCTACAGCAGAAGACCCTCCTGCTTCAGGATGGAATTATTATGATAGGTACTGGGGGCAGTGGTTTGCCTCAAATTTGAGTGTAGAGGAAACTACACCCGTTCTTGGAAATACTACGATAACCCGTGGGCACTCAGGACATCTTAACAGTATTTACAGGTATTATAATATTGAGTCGAATAATAATAGCCTACTTTCAAAATTGGTTTTTAACTATAATGAAAATGAATTGCATGGCTTAACAGAATCAAATTTAGATTTATACGGATCGACTGATAGATTAACCTGGAACCCTTTTGTTTGGACTCAAGTTGATGCTACGGCAAATACAGTAACTTGGGTTGGGGAAATGAATTACTCCTATTTTACAGCCGGTGATAAGTATGATATATTACCAGTAGAACTAATTTCTTTCTCTGCAAAAGTGTTTGAGAACAAGGTTCGACTCACCTGGCAAACCGCAACAGAACAAAACAATTACGGTTTCGAAATTGAACGCGCTTTATCTCCAAATGATGGTGATCTTGATTGGGAAAAAATAGGTTTCGTTCCGGGGCACGGAAACAGCAATTCACCAAAATTGTATTTTTTTAATGACGATTCCCTGATAGCTGAGCCTGTGAGAAACTACCGCCTCAAGCAGATAGACACAGACGGTAAATTTGAATATTCTTCGGTCGTTTCCATTGACATGGACAATATACTGACTAAGGTATTCGAATTATCCCAGAATTATCCAAATCCCTTCAATCCTTCAACTAATATTAGCTACGAAATACCAAAGGAGGGATTAGTTAAGCTTAAAGTCTATGATATACTCGGGAATGAAATAACAACACTAATAAACGAAGTGCAAAAGCCCGGTGTTTATAACGCAAAATGGTATGCTTCAGGTCTATCTTCAGGCATCTATTTCTATCGTCTTACTTCTGGCAGTTTTACTGAAACGAAAAAGATGATGCTTGTGAGATAAAAAACCAACTACAATGAACACAAAGGAAAATATAAAATAATTTCTCTCTTTGCGTCTTCGCGGTTAATTTTTTCTAACGGACTTCACGCGAGTTTTAATAGGCAGAGTAAAATATCTTGTGCCGTCATACTGATAAAACGCATTAGCGACTGCTCCGGCAGTGGGTACAAGCCCGATCTCGCCCACACCTTTTGCCCCGTGCGGTCCATTTGGGTCGGGTACTTCAATGCCGATAACTTTTACTTCAGGCATCTGCTTTGCTCTTAATATTCCGCAATTCCGCAATTTGGTACTGACAGGGAAACCATCTTTCATTTCAAGATCCTCTGAAATTGCATATCCCAGTCCCATATGTACCGAACCCTCAATTTGTCCTTCAAAAAGCGAGGGATTGATAATTTTGCCGGCATCGTGAGCAGCATATATAGTATCAATATTTCCTTCGTCATCCAGAGTAACAACCTGAGTAGCATAACTATATGAATAATGAGTTACGATTTCGCGGGATGTGTCACCCGGTTTTGTGGTCCAGTCGCAGGTCCAATGTCCGTGATACACATTTCCGGAGAGCTCCGAAAGCGAATTTCCAGCGAGGTCTGCACGTAGTTTTTTACAGGTATCATGGATAGAATTTCCGATGATTGAGGTAGCCCGTGAAGCGGTTGTCATTCCGGAAATGGCGCCAGATGCAGTATCCACGATCACCTCGATGATATCCGGATTGATTCCGGTTTCTTCACAAAGGAACTGCACTGCCATTGTATTAACTCCCTGTCCCATCTCGGTCCATCCATGGTGCAGGATCACTTTTTCGCCCGAAATTATCTCGATCCTGATCCTTCCCTCGTCAGCCATACCATTACCAATTCCGGTATTTTTAATGCCGCATGCAATACCGGCATATTTTGCATTCCGGAAAATATCCTTAACGGAAAGGAGCGTCTCTTTTACACCGGCTCCGGCACGGATAATCTGTCCGGTTGAAGTCATATCTCCCTCAGTTAGGGCATTATCGTAACGGAACTGCCAGCGGTCGAAACCGCCCTGCTCACATAGATCATCAATGCAGTTTTCGATGGCAAAGGTTACCTGGTTTACCCCAAAACCGCGCATAGCTCCGCAGGGGATATTATTAGTGTAAACAGCTTTACTTCTCACTATAACGTTTGGTATAAAATAAGCTCCGGTTGCATGGCCCGCGGCTCTCTCAAGCACTTTCATTCCAACTGAAGCATAAGCCCCGGTATCGCCGAGAATATCAGCCTTGAGCGCTGTAAGTTTTCCGTTTTTATCGCATCCAAGGGTGTATTTCATACGTAGGGGGTGCCGCTTGGGATGCATGATAATAGACTCCTCTCTTGTAAGTGCGACTCTCACTGGTTTTTTGAGGAGAAATGCAAACAGTGCTGCATGACCCTGAACTGTCAGATCTTCTTTGCCTCCGAAACCACCTCCGTTAGGAACAAGAATCACTCTGACTTTTTCAAGCGGAAGTCCAAGCAGACCTGCAATCTGCTTTCTGTCCTCATAAACTCCCTGTCCCTGAGAAAGGACTTCAACAGTATCGCCGGACATACGAGCGACCGAGCATTCAGTCTCCATGAATCCGTGTTCAATCCTTTGTGTGTTGTAAACTCCGGAGGAAATGTAAGCCGATTCCTTCAATGCAATTTCAGTTTTGCCCCGGTCGATGTTTGTTTCTGAGAGCAAGTTGCCTTTTGGGTGGATTTTATTAATGTCAGGAGCGAGTGCAGTTTCAGGGTCTGTAAGGGGAGGGAGAACCTGATACCTTATATCAATAAGTCCGGCAGCAGCCCGCGCAATATCTTCTGTCTCAGCTATTACGGCAGCGATTACATCTCCGATATATCGGGTTTCTTCACCGAGCGCAATCATCAGAGGCCAGTCTGGTACAATCAATCCGGTATATCGGTTGCCAGGTATATCTCCGGCAGTGATCACCCTGATCACTCCATCGAGTTTTTTTGCTCTTGAAACATCAATCGAAAGAACTTTTGCCCTTGGATGGTCGCTGAATTTAAGAGCGCCATGCACCATTCCATCGAGCTGAACATCAGCTACGAACGGACTTCTGCCGAGTACCGCATCAGCGGAATCGTATTTAGGGTGCCGTCTGCCAACTCTGCCGTCGGTGGTTACTGCCGGGATTTCCTTCAGATCACGAATAGCTTCGGCTGCAAAAAGAATTGAATCGATTATCTTCTTATATCCGGTACACCGGCAAAGATTATGGTTCAGCGCTGCGGCAATATCTTCACGGCTCGGTGACGGATTGTGATCGATCAGAACTTTAGCCTGCATAACAATACCCGGAGTGCAAAATCCGCATTGAACGCCGCTTTTTTCGACGAATGCGTTCGCAAACACCCTTTGTCTGTATTCACCGATACCTTCAATTGTTACCACATGCCCGTCCGCTACCTTCCGCATCGGGATAACACATGAAAGAACACTTTTCCCGTTGAGTTCAACCGTACAGCAGCCGCAGGCAGCCTGTGGGGCACAGCCATCCTTTGGTGAAAGGATATGTTCCCGCTCCCGCAGGTATCTTAGCAAAGGCAATTCAGGATCGCCGTTATATTCCTTTTTTATTCCGTTTATCGTGAATTGCATATTATTTCTTTCTTCGTTCTTCAAATATTATTTACCCGACAAAACTGTAAGTTTGCCGGCGTTTTTAAGTAAAAAGTACATTTCTGCCGCTTTCCGGAAGGAAAAACTTTCAGGACCATCCGCTAAAAGAGTTATTTCAGAAATAGAAAAATTCGCTGCATCAAAACATGCGGAGGCTGCTTTGCAGTAATAACGAATCTCAGAACCATTCACCGAAAGCGTATGAATTGCGCCGTTTTCTTTGTAAAGCAATCTTTCACCGGTAATGAAATATCCGCTTTCCTCAGAATTAAAACTTTCCTCTGTAAGGTGGAAATGGGGCTTGGTTTTATATGGCGCGCCGGAGGTCGGGCAAAAAGTGCTGCAGTTTCCGCATTCATTGCAGAAACCGGCTATTGTGATTATCTGTTCTTTTTGTTCAATTCTGAATTTTTCAGTCACCGAATATGTGATTTGCTCCCCGGAACGTTTGGCAGTAAAAACAGGGAGTTCTCCGGTTTCTGCCTCGTAGCTCATGTTCGCAAAATTCGGGCATACAGTTACACAGATATTACAAACATCATCACAGTAAAGGCATCTTTCTGCTTCGGCAACTGCCGCTTCCTCATCAAGAGCGGGGTGGACAAGAGTAAAATCTTTTCTTCCGCTGACCGGAATTTCAGGAAGCGCTTTTCCGAACACCCGGAATGCCAGCTTATTTTGATGGGCGGCGCGATCAGTTATCTTTTCACCTGTCGGGTTATTAAAAGATTCCGGTTTTCCAATACGTGCAATTATTTCCAGGGCGGTCTTTCGTCCATCGCCCATCGCATTTATAAGCGAATCCGCTCCTCTGATAGCATCCCCGCCGGCAAAAACTCCGCTGATCTGTGTTTCGAAAGAGCCTTTCCGATTTCCGATCTCCGTATCAGGAAGGAAATCAGGAATAATATCTTGTCCTATTGCTGTAATTACAGTATCAAATATCAATTCATGTTCAGAGCCTTCTACAGGCTCCGGCTTAGGACGTTCTCCCGGAGCAGCTTCTCCCAGCTTCATTTTGATACATTTCAATGCGAGGCGTTTACCATCTGTTTCTTCTATTGCAACCGGGGCGGTGAGTTCAAGAAGGCTGACTCCTTCTTCGAGCATTGCATTAATCTCATCCGCGCCTGCAGGCATCTCTTTTTTTGTCCTGCGGTAAACCATTGTAACATTGCCGTTTTCTCCGACAATCCTAATAGCTGTTCTTGCTGCGTCAATTGCGGAGAGACCGCCGCCGATAATTGCTATGTTTTTGCCAATATTTATCGCGTTTCCAGAGCGTACTTTTTCGAGAAAATTCAGTTGATCAAGCACATCGGCAGAATCTTCCCAGGGGATGTTGAGTTTTTTTCCTTTTTCGGCTCCGATTCCAATATAAATGAAATCATATTTTTTTCTTAGCTGATCAAATAATTGAGTGTCAACTCTCGTCCCGAAATAAAACCTGACACCCATTGAACGAATTATCCCAATATCGGATGTAATACTTTCATCACTCAGTCTGAAATAGGGGATCTGACCTGCGACCATTCCTCCGGCATATTCTCTGCTTTCATATAAATCAACATCAACGTCCGCCGCTGCCAGAAAATAAGCACATGTAAGCCCTGAAGGTCCGGCGCCAATTATTGCAGCCTTTCTTTTTGATGCGGGCCTAATCTGAATTTTTTGCGAATCACCTGCCTTTTCGGCGATGAACCGTTTGATTCCTCTGATCAGCAGGGGATTATCATAATTCATTCTTGTGCATTTTGTCTGGCAGAGGTGATCGCATACATTACCTGTCATATTAGGCAATGGATTGTTCATTAGGACTGCCTTATATGCCTCGTCATATTCCCGCCTGCTGGTGTGATACATGTAATCGGGCACATTCTGATCAACGGCGCATGCCTCAATGCATGGGGCATGTATGCAGTCGTATTCGGTAAGTTTACGCGGTGTTTTAATGTTTTCGTACGGAAAACTGCTTTTATTGTAATATTTATTTTCAAAAACTTCACCGGCGTATTTTCTCAGGTTTATTAAGCCGGCAGAAGAGAGATTTGTTTCATTTCCTCTGGACATAATGAATCCATCGAGGCTGCTACTGCCTGATAAGGAAACGGCGCTGCTTATCTCTGACAGGTATTGTTTAATTCTGAGATATCCTCCCGGTTTCAGTAAATCGGAGCAGACGGTCAAGGGACGGATGTTGCAGGCAAGAGTATCAGCAGCGTTGAAGCAGTCAATTCCGGCTGAGAATGAAATATCGAGTGAACCTTCGAAATCCTCCTGCAATTTCCAGGCAAGATTAATACTGAGAGGATGCAGGGCTCTTCCGCTTGTATATACCATCTTTTCACTTCCGGGAAGCCACCGGGTCCTGTTCAGCGATTCAAGTGTATTTGTTAGCTTTAGTCCGAATTCGACATTGTTTACCGAAGCGCTTTTTCGCAGGTCATTTATTATCCTTTTCGCATCGTCATATTTCAGATCATGCCCGAACGCTTCATCAGGAACAATAATATCGTAGCCAAGCTTTTTATTGAGAATTTCCCTGAGGAATTCCTGCCCGAGCAGTGTGGGATTCAATTTCAGAGTTGTATGGATTTTCCGTTTTTCGATGAGATACCGGCATATACTTTCAATTTCTCCGGGAGGGCATCCGTGCATTGTTGAAAGTGTCACGTTATCGGAGATACAATCCGGGATATCAATTTTGTCTGCTTCAGGATAGAATTCAGCAAGTTCCCGGACTTTTTTTTCCAGTTCCTCACCGCATCCGGTCATTTTATCGAGGAACCACTGTACGTTTGGATTAAGTATTCCTTTAAGATCGTAGCCGACACTCATGTTGAAAATAAATCCAGAACTTGAATTTCCCCATCCGTATTTATGTCTGAGCGCGTGAATAATAACCCAGGCGTTCAGATATTCATCAAACGATTCATTTATTTTGAGTTCCTGTGACCACTCACAGTTATAGCCTTCATCCTCCATATCAATGCAGGGTTTTGTCACCTCAATTTCATCAAGGGTCTGAACAGTCTTCAGTTCGATATACCTTGCGCCGCAGAGCCATGAGGCAATAATGTTCTGAGAAAGCTGGGTGTGTGGTCCTGCAGCAACTCCGACAGGGGTTTCAAGCATTTGACCGTAGCGCCTCATCTGAAAATTGTCTGAGGCGTCAGGCTTGAAAAAATTTTCTTTATAAATACCGAAAATACTACCCTTTGTGGATTCTTCGTTAAATACCCACTGCGCTAACTTTCGGAAAGGTATCCTGTACAATTTATCGCTCATACAATAACCGGAAAAAGGTTTGATGATCGAATTTTCCTCTGTCTAATCATCTGCTTCAGTTTTCCTTACGTTTTTCACACTGATTATTTCGGCTGCAATGCTGACTGCAATTTCTTCCGGAGTGTCAGCGCCTATTTCAATGCCTATGGGCGTATGAACTTTATCAAGCAGCGAAGCGTCAATGCCTTGTTCAATCAATGATCTGAATATACTCCTGATCTTTACCTTACTGCCCATCATCCCGATATACTTTACATTCTTACTGATCACACTTTTAAGCGCAGCCATATCATTGTCATGCTCTGAAGTCACAATCACAACGTATGACCTTTCACTCTCAATTATGATGTTTCCGGCTTCGGAATAAGGCATCGTCAGTTTTCTGTCTGAAAAGGTATTCCGCTTCATAGTAAATAAATCTTTTCTTGCATCTATGGTTATGACATAAAAATCCTGAGTAGCCATAACTTTAGAAACCGCGAGACCAACATGCCCGCCGCCAATGACATATACTGTATCCGGATATCCGTTCATTTCCGAGTAATACCAATCGCTGTCTGATTTATACCTGAAAGAAATTAATCCATCGATTTTTGCAGATGAGGTGAAAACGATTCCTTTTGGATCAAGCGATAATACACCAGGTATAAGATTCGAGTAATGACTGATTAATTCCGAAATAGGATTGAGGTCTTTTTCCGAGAGCGACCTGATTATCATTGTCTGAGTTCCACCGCATATTAGTCCGGATTCGTTGCCGGATGTTTTTTTGCTATGGACAAGTTTTTTAATAAAAGAGAAACCGGTTTGAGCTGAAAAATTTTCTTTTGCTTCTTCTATTAGGCGGTGTTCCATTATTCCGCCTCCGATCGTTCCCATTATCTCGCCGCTTTCCGAAAGCACCATCTTAAATCCAGCCCTTCCCGGGGAGGATTTGCCGGATTCAGCAACAATTAACAGAGCGGCTTTTAAGCCTGATCTGATGCATTCGGAAGCGAATTCCCATATATCAATTTCTTTCATATAAGCCTAAATTTTATCATAAAGGGCTGTTAATACTTTTTCGGGTGTAAGAGGAGCGTCAATTCCGAAAACCTTTCCGGGTCTAAAAGCCTTCATGGCATTCATGATAGCGAAATATGCTCCAATCCCATACATTAATGGGGGTTCTCCAACTGCCTTTGACCGCAATGGCCCGAAATCGTTTTCCGATCCTTCCAGAAAAATCACCTGAATTTCTTTTGGTGCCGAATAGATATCGGGCACTTTGTATGTCGAAAGACTATTCGAGAGCAATCTTCCTTCAGGCGAGTGCACAACCTCTTCGAGGGTCAGCCAACCAATACCCTGCGTCAATGCGCCTTCAATCTGTCCCCTGTCAATCAGTTCATCAAGGCTTTTCCCGGAATCATGCACAATCCTGACAGAATCGATTGAATATATTCCTCTGAGGCAGTCAAGTGAAACAGTTGTTATTGCAGCGCCATAAACATGATAGGCAAACGGGTTTCCTGTATTTGTCTCTTTATCGAAATGCAGTCCCGGCGTAGCATAGAGAGCATGTGAAGAAAGGTTTATCCTCGACTGATAAGCCTTAAGAATAAGATCTTCCCATAGCAGTCCGGTTTTCTCGCCGCCCAGAAAAACTTCACCATCACGAATTTCGGGTTTTACCGCGGAAGAATATCCGGGAAGTCCGGAAGCAAAATCAAGCAGCCTCTGCCTGATGTTTTGCGCAGCGATAATAGCGGCATTGCCATTCAGATCGGCTCCACTGCTTGCGGCAGTGGCTGAAGTGTTAGCAATGCGTGTAGTGTTAGTGCTCTCAACGCGGACTTTATCTCTGTTTATTGAAAAAGTCTGCGAAACAACCGTTTTTATCTTCTCATTCACACCCTGACCCATCTCGACCGCAGCCGTGCTGACTCCAACACTGCCATCCATATAAACGTGGACGAGTGCTCCAGCCTGGTTCAGGAATGTGTTTGTGAAGGAAATCCCGAAGCAGATAGGCATAACGGAGATGCCCTTTTTAATCAGGGTGCTGTTTCTGTTAAATTCCGCCGCTTCTGCTTTAAGTTCATTGTAATTGAATTTTTGTTCAGCATCATTCCAGCAATTTATCGCCTGGCAGTTCTTTGCCGCCTGTCCGTAATGAAAAATATCACCCTCTTTGAGAAGATTTTTTCTCTGAATAACAGAAGGTTCGATTCCAAGTTCCTCTGCAGCTTTATATATAGCTGCTTCGATGACAAATTTTCCTTGCGGGCCGCCGAATCCTCTGAAAGCAGTGTTCGGAGGGAGATTAGTCCGGCAGCTGATTCCGGTCGCCTTAACATTGGGGATAAAGTAGCTGTTTGTGGCATGGAAAAGCGTTCTGTCCAAAATCGCGGGCGAAAGATCCGCAACAGCACCGGCATTTTGATAATAGACCGCCTCATAAGCAATCATCATTAAATTATCGTCTAAGCCGATCTTAAAATCAGAGGAATAGGGGTGTCGTTTGCCAGTCATTCGCAGGTCGTCTATCCGGCTTAAAATCAATTTAACCGGCTTTTTTAATTTATAAGCGGCTAATGCAGCCATGACCGCCCAATGTGTCGCCTGATCTTCTTTCCCGCCAAAACCTCCCCCGAGTCTGAGTACATCGACTTCAACAAAATTCATCGGGATATCCAATACCCGTGCAACAGTCTTTTGAACAGAAGTCGGGCTTTGAGTTGAAGAAATAAGTCTGATCCTTCCCCCCTCGCCTGGTATGGCAATGGCTCCCTGCGTTTCGAGGTAAAGATGTTCCTGTCCTCCCGAGTCAACTTTTCCTTCGAAAATATACCGGCATTCTCTCCATGCGGCATCGGTGCTGCCTCTTGAAAAAGTTCTGGGCGGCATTATTAGCTTTCCCTTAATAAATGCTTCGCGGGGATCGGTTATAATTTCCAGCTTTTCAAATCCGGCTTTAATTTTTTTTGCTGCAATTGCTGCATTCAGATATGTATCAGCAATTACCAGTGCGATAGGTTCTCCAATAAAATGAGTTTCCTTTTCCGCAAAAAGGGATTCATCGGGAATTATTCCGCCAACCTGATTAACTCCGGGGATATCATCAGCAGTTAATACAGCCGCAACACCGCGGGATATCATTGCCGGACTAATATCTAAATTAACAATCCGGGCATGTGCAATGGGAGAATCGAAAACCACGGCATACAGAGTGCCCTCCGGAGTATTTATGTCGTCAGCAAAAAGGGATTCACCCGTTACATGTTTTTCTAAATCGTTTTTTCTCACAACAGTGCTTCCTCTTTGATGATTTCAGGAAACATTGATATAAAATGGGCTTTACACAACTGATTGAGTAGAAGCCTTTTATACTCACCGGAACCTCTCACATCGCTGATTGGTAAAATTTCTGTTTGCATTATCCCGAGAGTATTTGAAAGTGTCTCATAACTGATCGCTTTTCCAGCCAGAAATTCTGAAGATTTTGAGAGAAACAAAGGCACTGGTGAAACACCGCCGGCAGATATGCGGGCATTTGTTATAACTCCCTCACTATACTCAAAAAAAGCAGCGCTGTTTACGCTCGCAATATCAAGATGGCTTCTTTTTGATACTTTCTCAAAATTGAAAGCATATTTTCCTGTCGGTATATAAAAACCAATATACTCAAGATACTCTCCCTTTTCGATTTTAAGGGTTTTATAACCTGTATAAAGTTCTTTTAGCGGAAGTGTTCTTTTTTTCGTGCCGGAATTCAACTCAACCCATGCATCAAGGGCAAGGAATATTATCGTAGTATCACCAATTGGTGAAGCGTTTACGATATTTCCGCCTATCGTAGCGCTGTTCCTTATAGGCAGTGATGCGATGAGTCGAAAATATTTTTCAATTTCAGGGAAAAGACTGTGGAGGAGCGGCGAACTGTTCATTGCTTCGAATGTTGTGCCGCCGCCGATGCGGCAGATTCCGCCCTCTGAGTCGATCGTTTCGGGAATGTGTCCTTTAAGGAACTCAGTCCGAATTTCCCTTAGCTTTCCGGGCTGCTGAACGTAGAGGTCAGTGCCTCCTCCAATAAATTTATCAGTCTCCGCTCGAACTCTTTGAGGTTTTTCCTGTAATTCTGCCAGCCGGGCAGGTATGTCTTTGAAGTAACCTGGCAGGAGCCCCGTATTTATTAAACTTTCAATATCAGTTTTTCCGGAATAAGATTCGCTGTTAAAAATCTTAACAACTTTATCCGCAGCTCTTTTTATTGATGAGTATCCTGTGCATCGGCAAATATTCCCGCCAATCGAATCCAGCGCTTTATCTCTATCGGAACTCCCGCCACTGAGCAGGTAGCCGGTTAGAGAGACGATGAAGCCGGGAGTGCAGAAGCCACATTGAGAAGCGCCCTCCTCGATAAAAGCTTTCTGAACCGGGCTTATCTCTTCTGTCGATAAGCCTTCGATAGTAACAATGTGTTGTCCTTTGATGTTTCCCAGGGGAAGCAGACAAGAATTCACTGTCTTATACGTTAGTGTCCCGCCGGAATAAATTCCTGCAAGCACTGTGCATGCTCCGCAGTCACCTTCGCGGCAGCCGGTTTTCGTCCCTGTGAGCTTTCTGTCTTCCCTGATAAAATCGAGTAATGTAATCGTGGGATCAATCAGAGTCGAAATAAGGGCTGAGTTAAGGATAAAGTTAATATTTTCGGTCATTCAGCAAACATTCTTTTGTATAAAAATACAATTTATCCCGATAATATTGAAGAAAAAAACATCCGCCAACAGTTCGGAAAATTTCTTCTGATCGATCAAGGAATTTTATACTGGATTTTTCACCCGGTTTCTAAGGTTACAAAGCCGGTTTTTAGTCTATTCACCATCCCCCCTTTGTTACAGCAGCATATATTTACTTATTTTAAAGAATAAATTATCATCATATTGGATTAATGATTTTAGATGGAAAAAGAATCCCGCGGAAAGAAATTCATTCACACAGTCAAGGGCGACCTGAATAGTAATTCATTCAGGGATGAATTGGATAAGGAACTGTTCGATATAAAAGAGTATTATTTATCAGAAGAGCAGAAACTGCGATACCGGGCATTCGGTGGTTTTAAAAAGGCAATATATCTGACTGGCTGGTCACTTGAGGCATTATTCTATAAACTTAGTTCATTCCGAAGGATAATTCTACTTATTGGCATTTTTTTAATTATTATAAGTAACCAGAAAGGTCAGACCATCAATGGTCAGAATGTAATAGGACTTATCTTTTTACTTTTTTTGCTTGTTCTGGAGATCAAAGACCGTCTGCTCTATTCGGATGAACTGAACATAGCAAAAAAGGTGCAAAGTTCCCTTTTGCCTGCGCAGGAACACAGACTTGGAAATTGGAATATCTGGCTTTACTCAAAGGCGGCAATTGAGGTGGGCGGTGATCTGATTGATATTCAGAACATTAATGAAAACAGCGCCCATATCTCCCTTGGAGATGTCAGCGGAAAAGGGCTCGGTGCAGCGTTGCTTATGTCGAAACTCCAGGCAACAATCAGAGCATTACTGCCGTTATATAAGACACCTTCAGAACTTGTCAGCGCTGTTAATGATATTATCAAAAGAGATACGTCACCTGGAAATTTTGCTTCATTACTCCATTTCAAAATTAATTACGATTCTGGTGTTGCAGAATATGTAAATGCGGGACATAATCCGCCGATTATCATAAGAGGAGAAGAACTTACTGAGGAGGAGAAAGGCGACCTCGCTGTCGGACTGAAAACAGGAGCTGAGTACTCCCTTAAACAGATTGATCTTTCGAAGGGCGGCACATTGGTATTATACAGCGATGGCGTTACGGAGACCTGCAACGAGGATATGAGGCTGTTCGGTCTTCCAAGATTTCTGGCGATTCTGAGGAAATATAAAGATCTTGATCCGAAGGACCTTTGTTCGAAGATTGTGTCAGGAATTGAAATCTATCGCGGTAAAGTTAATGCCAGCGATGATGTTTCAATCGCTATAATTAAATACTCAAAACCTAAAGTCTGATCAAAAACAATCTTTAATATTCAAACTTTCTGAGAATTCAGCCCCTGAGCAGTGAATATTATTTTGTGAATGAGTAACCAAGCCCTAAACCTAAAAAAGTCTGGAACCTATCCAGGTAATCGGAATAATACAAGCCGCTAATATCGGCATGCAGATTAGCGGGCAGAGTAATACGAAGTCCTGCTCCAAGAGAGTGAACAAAACGGCTTATTTTACGTGGTTTTATTATGGTTGTTTGACTATTATTTTCAATCATTCCGGAAAATTGGACTCTGATAGAACCAAGTTCTTCGTATAAGTTGCCAATGCCCGTCAGGAAATAAAACCGTAATTTATTTTCCGGATAAGGGAAAAACCTGACTTCAATTGATGTGCGTCTGAGTATGGAGCCTGAACCTTCTGCGCCCTTGAACAATATTTCCGGAATATGAAAACCACTATCTTCATATCTCGCAAAACTAAATTTTGTATAGTGAAAAAGAGCACCTATCTGTAAATTTTCTGATAATTTATGCTCAATACCTATCCCGAATGTTATTCCTTTATCCCAGTAAGCATTATTGCCATCTTCAGGAGAAGTATTATACAACGCCATCTCCTTTGGATCATATCCGGATAAAAATGTTACCGAAAACTGTGCGAAAGTTATAGCCGAATTCAATGTAATTATCAGGACAATTAATCTCATAGAATAACCTCCAGACCGAGTTTACGACTTTATTTATTAATATAAACTTTTTGAGTCATAAAATTAACACTATCACAAAATCATCACAAATTTGGGCAGCAGCTTATCGGCTGGATATCTTATGAGGAGATCAGTGCAAATATTTTTGTTTTATCTGGTTTCTGAATCCCAATACACCGGCAGATAAAGCATAATAATAAAAATGACAAATTTTTCAGATCAGTTTTAAACGGTTAAGTCCTAATTAAGAAATACTTCACCGGATCAATCCAGAGATTCATCGATAAAAATTGTGTGTCGATCGAAAAAATCAAAATTTACACACAGGTGTGGATATTTTAATAATGTATTAAAAGGAACACTATTATGAAAAGAACGATTTTTACTATCTTATTATTTATCACATCGATTGCCTCAGGGCAGAATTTTCAGACGCTCGGCACCTGGAACGATCAGGGTGTACCAAATTATCTTGAACCGGCAGGCGATAATGTATCTGCAGAGCTCCTTGAAAGAATTGCTTTTTCACTCCCGGAGTATAAGAGGGTGCCTCAGTATCATCCTGAATTCATTGCTGACTCTGTGCAGAAAAATATCACAGTATTGCAGACTGCAGACGTCTTCGTGACATTTGTCGGAGAAGGTGCTGCTTATCGTAATGTTCTGGGATTTTATACCTACGATTCAGGGAACCCTCCTCAGAGCATCGCTGATATTGAAGCTTCACGAACAGTTATTTTCCCTAACTCATCGCTGGCCGGAAGCGGAGGCGGACTAAAGGTAGGCGATAAAGTAAAAATTGGCACTTTTCATCCCGGAACAGTTATTGGCTGGTTTCTCGCTGCAGACGGTTATCGTAATAAAATCCCGGGTAATGGAAATTGGGTGATTTATTCGAATAAAAATCTTAATCCTGAATCCGATACTTTGAAAAAGCAGCACAATGTTCTTCTGAATGATCTCGGATCAGGTAGAGTAATATTAGGCTTTGAAGATATCAGAAGAGATATGGGCGGTTGTGATGAAGATTTCAACGACGCATTGTATTACGTTACGGCTAACCCGATTAATTCGATTAGTTACGAAGATATTGTGCTTATAGATGACCCTGTAGAGAACCTTGTCGCAGATCTCTCGCTCACAAAATCGATAAACAACAGTAATCCTGGTGATGGGGAAATAGTAACCTATACAATTACGCTTACTAATCAAGGACCGGATAATGCATCTGATGTAAAAGTTTCTGATATCCTTCCGCAAGGACTTCTTTATAAATCTCATACAGCAGCGTCAGGGACTTATGATGTCTCAACGGGATTATGGAGTGTACCGGTTTTGGGCAATGGCGCTTCATCCCAGCTTACTGTTAAAGCTGCAGTTAATATTGCGGCAATTAGTCAGAGTGCATTTGATCTGGGTCTCGCAGTGGATTTTAACGTTTTTGTTTTTGATGACATGTCCCAGCCTTCTTCGGATACTGAAGGAAAGATGGCGATTGGAAGAGACGGATTTTTCTCAAATTATAGTGTCGGTGACCGTCTCCCATCATCCGGTGGAACAGAAGATGTAATGATAATAGGTCAGAATCTTACTTTTGTCAGCGGAAGCGTTTCCGGCGGGAACGTGGTTTACGGCAGCGGCTCGAATCTTCCGGCTGACATGGTGAGCATCATAGATGGGACCGCTCGCAGAGACAGTGTTATTGATTTTGAAGCAGCTGAGATCTATTTCAATGAACTTTCTGTCTCACTTAAAGCTTATGAAGCAAATGGAGAGGTGGAAATTATTAACAGCGGGCTGGTTCTCACTGGAAATGATCCATTCCTTAATGTGTTTTCAGTCGAAGGCACACTCCTGGATGCAGCGGTGGAACTTTCAATAAGTGTTCCGAACGGTGCAGTAGTTCTGCTTAATATTTCAGGAGAATCAATGAACTGGAATGGCGGGCATACAGTCAGCGGCACGGCAATCAGCAATGTATTATATAATTTTTATGATGCAACTGATCTTAAAATTCAGGGTATTGATGTCCGTGGTTCAGTGCTTGCTCCAAAAGCAACCCTTGACTTTCCGAGTGGAGTAATTAATGGTCAGGTTATTGCAAAAAATATTTTAGGAACAGGACAGTTCAATTCAGGAGATAACAACAGCACTCATTTTATCGGAAATATTCCAGTATCAAGATTTATTTCTAATATTGCAAAAATAATTGCTTCTGCACAACAGGATCCGAATCCGGGAAACAATTCGGCAGAAATAACCCTTACTCTTGCCGGATTTGGTGATCCCGGGAATACCGGGTCAGGAGAATGGGATCTGATTGGTGGGACAGCCGCCGGTGAGATTGTATGGGTTATGGAAGAAGATTTCCAGGGAGACCTGCTTGCCGGCACATGGGGCGGTAAGATAAACAGATCAACCGATAACGGTGTGTCCTGGATTCAGATAAACCCGGGAATGAATGCTGCATATATCTGGGACATTTTAGTTGATGAACAAATAATCTATGCCGCAACTGAACAGGGAGTGTTTAAATCGGTCAACAACGGGGCAGACTGGGCAATTACCGGGCTTGCGGCCAAAGATACCCGGGCTCTTGCAATTGCCGGGAATGTGATTTTTGCCGGCACCTGGGGGGAAGGAATTTTCCGATCATCGGATGAGGGAGCCACATGGTCTTCATCAGCAAAGGAATTGAGCGGACTCCCGGTACATGCTATGGAAGTTGATCAGGCGGGTAATATTTTTGCGGGAACTTTTGGGAGTCAGGTACTCCGTTCCAAAGATGGCGGGGAATCCTGGGAACAACTGAATGTTGGATATTTATTCATTTGGTCACTCGGTATAAATTCACAGGGACATATATACGCAGGTACTTATGGAGGCGGGGTTTACCGTTCACAGAATAGCGGGGAGGTCTGGTATCCAATCAATGAAAACCTGAATGCAAGCCATATTTATGCGATAAGAATTGATGATAACGATAATGTATTCGTCACTGGCTGGTCTTCCGGTGTTTATGTTCTTGGTCCCGACAAATCAGAAATCTGGGGATCACTTGGAATGGGCGGTCTTGGGGTTAGCTCTCTGTGGTTGCAAAACGGAGTACTCTATGCCGGAGCAGCAAATGGGAGGATATACTCGAACAGCAGTCCTCTGACAGGAGTTGAGGTTAAGGCCTCATTTATTCCAGGGGCAATAATGCTTGAACAGAATTATCCGAATCCTTTCAATCCTTCAACCAATATTTCTTTTACAGTGGCGGAGGAAGAGAAATACAGACTTTCAATTTACAATTCGATCGGCGAATTGGTGGAGATACTTGCTGATAGAGATTTTTCTTCAGGAAAGCATAATGTTGTTTTTAATGCTTCAAGCCTTAGTACAGGGGTATATTTCTACACTTTGACCGGCAATGGTGTAAAACTGAATAGAAAAATGCTTCTTGTGAAGTAGAAATCGGTTTGGAAATAAAAAAAGCCGCTCAAACTTATGGCCGGCTTTTTTTATATTGAATACCTGCAATTTTTCAATTGAAGTTAATAACAATTATGACAATTGTCATTATTTCATAAGCATCATCTTTTTCACCTCGTTGAAAATATTTCCTTTGCCCCCATTTACAGCAATTGCATAAAAATAAACTCCGCTTGTAAGCTCAGATGCATTAAAACTTACAGAATAAACACCTGCCTCCTGCAAACCATTCACAAGTTCAGAAATCAGGTTGCCGAGAACATCATAAACTTTCAGGCTAATTGTACTTCTGATGGGTAATTCATAATGAATGACAGTTTCAGGGTTGAACGGGTTGGGGTAATTCTGGGAAAGTGAAAAATGTTTCGGGGATAATGACGCGCCAGCAAAAATCTTATTAACAGAAGCATCGTTAATTATGTACTCTGCTCCTTCTGTGAGGGTATGACGAATATCCCCGGATAAGGAATAATAATAGATATCAAGTTGATTCCCAACAGAGGCTATTTTAATAGGATATTCAAGCGACTGGATATCAATTCCGAGAATTCTGCTATCCAGATTTTCAGCGTAAGTTCCGTTATCGTATCTGACATCTTTAATACCATGGGGTGGTAACGGCGGAAGTTCATTGAATTCCTTTTCCTGAAGACGTGTATAAAGTATAAATTCAATACCGGAGGCATCCGTTATTTTGATGTATGGAAATCCGTTAAAACTCATAAATTCTGAATTTTTTCCCGGTGAACTCAGGACAAGTTCTCCGGACTGAAGCGACTTAACCCAATAACCATTTCCGGGATTAAGAATATTTACCTGTGAGTATGAATTCTGATAACCAAAGAAATTAGAATTAATAATTCCGGGAGGATTTGTTGATATTGCTGAAACCAGAACCTGCTGCCCAAATGGTCCGACCATATTCCAGCCTGAAGAAATTGGTATGTTTTGTAATATCGTATTTCCATTAATGGTGACATCAGATGCCTGATCAAATTTCAGCCAATATCCTTCGCCATTACTGAGTGTTGAGACGGATTGATAACCATTATTAAAGGTGTATGCCTGGGAGGTTGCCGTTGGGAAAAGAGTCAGGACGTTCATATCAGGTGCTGCCAGAGGTACCGAAATAATATTCCAGCCGGAGGAAACCGTAAAAGTGGACGAGTTGCCCCCGGGGTTCTGAGTTGTTCCGGAAACCATTATTGTTCTATTCCCCGCAGAAGTAGTCACAGAAATTAATTCGGAAAATGTACCTGCAGCCTGCGGGCTAAATCTCACATATATCCGGGCGGATGAATGTGCCGCCACACTGGAAACCGTATTTAATATTGTAAAGGTATTGTTGCTTGCTGAAATGTTGGAAACAGTTAGCGATGCATTTCCTGAATTTACTATAAAAAAAGCAAGGTCGGAATTGCTGCCGGCAGAAACAGCGGGCATATTCAGTTCAGCCGGGAAGAGCTCTGCTAAAGCAATCTGGGGTCGTACACTGGAGGTGGAAAAACTGTAAATCCTATCAACAAAATCCGGATGATCAATAAAAGGATTTCTTTTCCCCTGATAACCGGCAATTGATGTATTGCGGGCTAATTCACGGGCACTAACCGGATCGGACTCGCCCCATGACCTGAAAAAATCCTCCTGATATGTGGACATAAAACTGCCGTAATTTACAGGATAACGGATCACAAAATACAGCATAGCTCGGCTGACGTCGCCTTTATGGGAATCTCTTGGTTCGAAGACGATTGCCCCGTTACTACCTGTACCTCTTTTACTGCCGCCAATTTGCCAGGTAATATTTGATACTGCTGCTCCAAAAGGATAATTTGACCTGATAGAGTTTGCTGTTGCATCAGTCGGATAAAGATGATAAATGTCAGATCGCATAGGCTCAGCTTCTGAAAAAGTACTCTGAGGCCATGAATGTTCGGTATTGAAGTTCTGATTCTGAGCAGCAGTTCTGTCAACTGCTTTGATCTTTCTTCCTGTATAAACACATTCAATTGTGTCTCCGGGCTGCTTGTCAATTGTATCGAACATCCTGTCCCTGGCAGTATTATAACCAAGAGAAGTATGATTAGCCGTATAGCTGCTTAAAGCTGATTTTAGTTCAGCGTCAAACTTATTGTATGTGAAACTGTCGTAGAGATCATTAAATTTGGCAATACCCGATACATTTATTGCCGTGCCCGCGGAAGTATCCGAATTGTAAAAGTAAATTACATCATTGACAAGAATATTTGTTCCGGGAAGAAAATTCACTGTGACAAGGATGCTGTCATTCGGGTTGATAGTCAAATTTGCCGGCAGGATTGAAAAATATCCCGAAAAAGACGATTGATAAATTGTTTCAGCCTCGCTGCCAAGATTCCGGATGTATAATGTTTTTGAATTTGACTGTCCTACAGTTGTTTGTGAAAACGACAATGACTGGGTGGATGAAGTGATCTGTGAATATATGTTCAGATTAAAAACTAGAAACAAAATTGAGAGTAAAAAATGTTTGTTCAATTGATGTACCTTCTTTGTTAAACTTTGAAATAGGTAAAACGCAAACCTTTAAAATAAGTAAATATCGGAATAAACAGGGAAACAAGGGGTTGGAAAATATAGACAACTAATAGACAATGATTTTATTAATAAAACCCGGAGCGGATTATCCGCCCCGGGTTGATTATAATTATTTCAGGATCATCATTTTTTTACTCATTGTGTATTTGGAGCCATCGCTGCCAACCACACTGATGTTATAAATGTACATTCCACTTGCAAGATCGCCCGCAACAAATTTAATTTCATGCCTTCCAGCCGAATAATTTTTATTCAGGTGGCTTGAAATTTCACGTCCGATCATATCATAAATTCTTAGATTAACAGCTGCATCAACAGGCAGATTGAAAGCAATAACTGTCGATGGATTAGCCGGGTTGGGGTAGTTCTGTGAGAGATCGAATTCCCCGGGCAGAGATGATCCGGCGCTTAATACCGAACTAAAAGCAAAACTGCCGTCTGAACCGATAAGTTTTATTCTGTAGAAAACTTCGCCTACTCCGGGATTAGTATCTGTAAACGTATAGAGGAAATTTTGACTTCCGGCATCTGCCTTTAAATCAACAACTTTTAACCAGGACTCGTTATCACTGCTACGCTGAAGTTCATACCCTGCCACATTCTTTTCGGAAGCAACAATCCAGGATACATTCATTGTGCCGTTTTGTTCTGCGGCTTTAAAAGAGGTGAAGTTGACGAGCGGTGACTGCTCTGACCTAAGATTAATTATAAGGCTCTCAAGACCAGGAACATCAACACTTACCGAATGTTCTCCGGCAGCAAGGGTTTTACTGAATAATAATCCATTAATTCCATCTTTAAGTGTTGCGGACATACCGGAAGGAATGTTGAATAGAATATTTAGCCTGCTTTCTTTGTCAGTTCTTTTTAATGAGATATAGTAATTAAAGTCGATATTGCCATCAGAAGGGATTTCTCTGATATCAGCATTGACAGATAAATTACCGGAAATATTTAATCGGGCATCAAAGCCTTCCGGAGCAAACGGCGGCATTTCCGATTCACCTAAATGAATATCTATTCCATTAGTTGCCTGACTATCCCAGCCGAGCCCGAGTACCGTGAGTTTGTTTGGATCTTCACCAATTTTTAATGTTGCATAATTCGCAGGTAATTTGATTGCCGGAAGCTGATTAATTTTTTTTGCGGATGTGTTGTAATTCAAAACTCCTGCGCCGCTCGTTTTTACCCAATATCCTTTTCCGGGGTAGAGGGTATCTGCAAGGAAATAATTATCTTCATAACCAAAAAATGCTGATTGAATAAGACCCGCGGGATTTGAGGTTACTGATGAAACCGGAACTTTATTCCTGAATGGTCCGATGATATTCCATCCTTCGGCAACATATGGTTCATTAAACTGTGCCAGTTCACCGACAACATCAATTGAAGCGGGGCTGCTGAATTTGATCCAGTATCCTATGCCATTATCAAGCTGGTCATGAGATACATAACCGTTTTCAAAACTGAATGCCTGAGAAACGGCTCCTGGGAAAACACTCTGCACAGCCATATCAGATGTAAGCAATGGCACCGAAACCATGTTCCAGTATGCATTAACGTTTATCGGTACGATATAATTGTCAAACACGTCAATAAAATCCACCTTTTCAACTGTGCTTTCATTGGTCCCATCAGATACTGTCAGACTAACTGTATAAGTCCCGACATTAGAATAGAGATGTTGGGGGTTTTGTTCAGTGCTGGAATTGCCGTCACCAAAATTCCAGTTCCAGGAAACAAGCGTACCAAGGCCGGGGAAAGAATCATCACTGAATGAAACTAGAAGAGGATCAGTTCCGGAAGTAGGGGTTGCATTAAATCTTGCTATAGGGGCAGAACTGACCTGATAAGGCGAAACATAAGCCATCGGCCTGCTGTTGCGGTTATCCGTCCATACCGGATAAACGTAACCTCCACGCGCTGAAATTCCAAGATAATCTCCGAAATAACCTGAAGCAAGACCCGAGATAGGTGCAGGAGTGAATGCAATATCGCTGATCTTCATGTCTTCCCAGGTTGCACCGCCATCATAAGAGTTTGCGACCCAGACTTCAACCTGAGAACTTGATACGTTACGGTCGTCATAAAAAATCACACTGAGAATTCCGGTTTCAGGGTCACAGGTGATCCATGGGAAATAGTGTTCACTCCCTATTGGATCTGTGTTCACTTTTATTGGGGTTGACCATGTACTTCCCTGATTTGTTGAACGGATCATATAAATATCACTCGTTGACCCGCTGTTAATTCCCGGAAAACCAATATTAGCCCAGACAACATAAATAGAACCGCTATTCGCTCCGCCGCTGATATCAACAGCCATACTCGGGAATGAGTTAACTCTCATATTTTTTGAAGTTTCAGTATTACGGATACCGCGAATGTTGTTTATTATTCTTGTAGCCGGCTGGAATGAAGTACCGCCGTTTGTCGATTTAGCAAACCCGATCGCTTTTTCATCCTGCGGCCAGGAATCGTAAATTGCCCAGATAGCATAAACTTCGCCATTGGGACCTGTCTGAACATTCACGCCCTGATTATGGCTCCCAGCATTGACAGCGCTGCTTATATTAAGTGCAGTTCCCCAGGAAACTCCGTTATTTGTTGAGCGGGAAATTTCAATCTCGCTATCGTTACCGCCGCCGAAAGGTGTCCATGCATCGTAAAGGTATCCCTGATAAGGGCTTGTTGGGCTGTTGTCGATCCAGAGATGATTTTTATCGAGCAGGTTTGAGAAACCCGAAGGAGCATTTGCAACGACTACAGGAGTCCAGCTGAGTCCTGAATTGGTTGAATAAGAAACACCCTGTCCGTAGTTGTTATTAATAAAACCAATGTAATACCTTCCTGTGAGGCTTATGGCTGCAGCAGGGTCACCAGAATTCGATCCGCCTGCACCGTTTGGAGAACCACCCCAGGTATTTCCATAACTATCAGTTAGAAAATAACTCGTTCCGTATAATGTGCTTACAGGATAGTTTGTCGAGTTATTCGAATTCAACACCATATTTTTCTGGAAAGGGTTGACAAAAATCGAATTTTCACTCTGACCATTATTGGTGGCTGAACTAACCGGCACATCAGGTGAATTATCTGTGATGACATTTATCCCGTCAATATTTGATGAAGTGTAAACGGGAGCCTCAACTTCATATTCCGGCTGCACCTGGATATAACCTTTCTTGGCCATTTCTCTCCAGTAATGCATATTATCTATTCTTGTGTCAATTTTATCTAATTGTGCATTCCGGTAGCGGAATTCTTTTCTGGCTCTGACTATTTCTTCTTTAGACTGAGCAGAAATTATTACTGTAGAGAGGATGAAGAACAGCAGGAACAGTTGAAGGTTTTTTCTCATAAAATCTCCGAATTTGTTTGTTAGTTATTATACAGAGGGTTTAGACCATGCGGGAAAACAAGTAAGGCAATCAGGGAATTGAATTCCGTTAAAGATCCATCTTCTTAAAATATATTTAAAAATTAATAAATATTGTTACAGAAATCACAACTAATATTACTAAGTAAAGACAGGTTTGGACATTAGGTCAAAATTGTGATGATCGAAACCTTTAATTTACTTATTTTAAGTGATTTGATAAAACGAAATTTTAATATTTTTTTTGCAAAAACCTGAGGCATAAATGTGCAGATCCATACCTATCCTGCTGTTTTTTTTCATATCTTCGGTGATATTTTCACAGCAACTGACAAAATCTTATTTTGATGAAAACATCGAGATATATTTTTCATTTGAAGAAACTTCAAAAACACAAATTAATTTCCTCTCAAAAATCATTTCAATCGATAAGGTAGAAAAATCAAAAGTATTTGCATACGCTAATTATAAAGAGTATATGGCATTCCTTGAGCTGGGTTATAGCTATGAATTACTTAAGAAACCAGGTGATGTGGGTGATGTGGCGATGTCCGATAATCTCAAAGATCTGAAAGAATGGGACACTTATCCGACATACGAGGCATATGTGGCAATGATGTATCAGTTTGAGACTGATTATCCCGGACTTTGCAAGATTGTTGATGCCGGCAGTTCAGTTCAGGGAAGAAAAATTCTTTTTGCGAGGATATCCGACAATATTGATACCAGGGAAGCCGAGCCTCAGTTCATGTACACAGCGACAATACACGGGGATGAAACAACAGGTTACGTGCTCATGCTCCGACTAATTGACTATCTGCTTTCGCGATATGATTCTGATCCGGAAGTTAAAATGCTTGTAGATAACCTGGATATCTGGATCAATCCCAATTCAAATCCGGATGGTACTTATCGTACGGGTAACAGCACTGTCAATGGCGCCGTCCGCTATAATATCAATGGAGTTGATCTGAACCGGAATTTTCCTGATCCTGAAGATGGTCAGCATCCCGATGGCAATGCCTGGCAGCCTGAAAATATTGTTATGATGAACCTGGCTCAGACAAATAATTTTGTGATGTCAGCTAATTTTCATGGAGGAACTGAAGTAGTAAACTATCCCTGGGATACCTGGGTGCGGAGACATGCTGATGATAGCTGGATGAGGCTTATTTCAAGACAATATGCTGATACTGTCCATGCCTTTGCACCTTCGACTTACATGAACGGATTTGATAATGGTATAACAAACGGATATGACTGGTATGAAGTTGCGGGAGGAAGACAGGATTACTACACGTACTTTTTTGGCGGCAGAGAAGTCACTATCGAGATTTCCGATACCAAGCTGCTGAGTCCTTCGCTTTTACCTGCACACTGGAATTACAATAAGCGCTCTTTTATTAATTATATGAAGCAGGCGCTAAATGGTATTTATGGCGTTGTTACAGACGAAGCAGGCAATCCCGTTAAAGCTAAAATCGAAGTTTTACAGCATGATATTGATAATTCATGGGTTTACAGCGATTCTGTTACCGGAAGGTATGTACGGATGATCTATGCCGGGACTTACGACCTGAAGTTCTCTGCGGATACTTATTTCGCAAAAACCATCAGCGGAGTCTCGATTTCGAACAACGCATCCACACTGCTCAATGTCTCTCTGATTTCGGAATTTGGAGCTCCCGATTCAATTCCTCCTTCCAAAATTACTGATCTGACTGTGACAGATTCAACTTCGGGTTCAGTTTCACTTCAGTGGACTGCCCCCTGGGACAGTTCTGCCGGTGGCGTGATCTCTTATGATCTCAGATACTCAGATACTCCCATACTTTCTGAAGAGGATTTTGAAAATGCTGCTCAGGCAGAAAATCTCAGCGAACCTCAGGAGCCGGGAAACACAGAATCATATACTCTAGCCGGACTTGAGTTTGACCATCAATATTATTTTGCTGTCAGAGCGAGTGATATCTGGCAGAACAAGTCGCCGATTTCGAACTCCGCTTTCGGAAACACTATGGGTGCGCCACTGATGAGCTGGAATCCGCAGCAGATCAATGCTTCTGCAGACCTGAACTCTGTTTTTTATGACACTGTAACGGTTTCAAATATATCAGTCTATAATTCGACAATGGAATTTGAAGTGCAGATCGGCGGGAAAAGTGTATCCGGCAGTTTACTGAAAGCCAGAATGCTGCCATCGCAGGAACCTTCTAAAAAGAATTACTCACAGAAAGGCGATAACCCGAAAGGCGGTGGTAGTGCAATAAAAGGCGCCGGCGGTCCCGATGCATTCGGATATGAATGGATAGACAGCGATGAACCAAACGGACCTGATTATGTCTGGGAAGATATATCAACTTCCGGTACTCTGGTAAGTAACTGGACACCGACCGGTAGTTTCGGGGCAAAGGATGAGGGGTTTGCCGGGCCATTCAACACCGGTTTCGATTTTAAATTCTACGGAGTTTCAAAATCTCAGATATACTTTGGCTCCAACGGTTTTCTTTCTTTTACAGCTATATCGGGTAATACATTTTCCAACGTCTCTATACCGGCTGCGGCTGCGCCAAATGATTTTATCGCCCCGTATTGGGATGATTTAGACGGGACGAGCGGGGGAAATGTATATTATAAAGCTGAAGACGGTAAATTTACCGTTCAGTACTCAAACTGGGGAAAATATAATTCTGCAGGAGTTATTGATTTTCAGGTAGTATTGTATGCTTCAGGGAAAATAATGATTTATTATAAAACAATTTCTTTTTCGGCAACTCAGGGAACAACAGGTATTGAAGATGCAACCGGTTCGACTGGTTTGCAGATGGCATATAACGCAAGCTATGTCAAGCAGAATCTTGCGATTATGATATCGGCTGAACCTGAATGGCTTCTGCTTTCAAATCAGAACGGATATCTTTATAACGGGCAATCGGCAGATATACAACTTGAGTTCAACACCACTGATCTTGAATATGGCACTTATTCACTTGGGCTGCTTCTGACGAGCAATGATCCGCTGAATTCTTCAGTTCAGATCCCGGTGATTCTGGATGTTGTTCAGAGCGGGACTCTGAGTTCGGCAGTTGATTTCTCAACAGGTTGGAATATTGTTTCAGCGCCTGTACTCACTGCGGATATGAGCGTATCTGTGCTTTTCCCGGACGCTGTTTCGCAGGCATTCGCTTATAATAATGGATATTCACCGGTAAGCGCTCTCGGTAATGGTGAGGGTTACTGGCTTAAGTTCGGTTCCGGCGGTAGCGTTCAACATTCTGGTTCATCAGCAGCAGGTAATATTCAAGTGTCAGAAGGCTGGAATCTTGTCGGCCCGTTCCATTACCCGGTGCCAGTTTCTGGTATTGGGTCAATTCCATCAGGTATTATATCCTCAGCCTTTTTTGAATATAATGGAAGCTATTCTTTTGCCGCCCAACTGAATCCGGGCAAAGGATACTGGGTTAAAGCCAGTTCTGCAGGGGAGCTTGTTCTCGGTAATGTGAATAAAGACGGTGAAAAAGACGGCACATTGGCAGCAATGTACGAAATCGCATTCAACGTAGTTGACGGCCTAGGGGGCACATACAATATGGCAGCAGGAATCGATCCTCTTGGAACAGACGGACTGGATGCAGGACTTGGCGAAGCAGAACTACCACCGGCACCACCGGCAGGAATCTTTGATGCACGTTTTGTATTCCCGGATAACGT
>JAIOYW010000031.1 GCA_021740915.1 Ignavibacteriales bacterium
TTAACAATTCACCATTAACAATTAATAATTATTCGGCAGGCAGGCGACTTCGAGAAACTCTGTAGAGACATGCCATGGCATGTCTCTACAAACGCGTTTTCCATGTTTACCTTGCAAACTCCGCTTGGCGGAGCAGGCATGGTGAGTTATCCCGCACAAACCACCCCCCGGGTTCATGCGGACAATGATTAATGCTTGTCTATTATTCGACGAGTTTCATGAGGTCTTTATCTCTTCCGAGAATAATAAGGATATCGTTTTCCTGTATAACTGTTCCTGCGGTGGGTACACCGTATATCCGCTCTTTTGATATCTTTTGATTTGTGATTTCATCCATTATTTCATACTGCCTTTTTAAAGTGATCAGGTTGAGATTATACCTGATCCTGAGGTCGAGCTCCTGAAGGGATTTCCCGATCATATTTCTCGGCGCTTTTACCTGAATTATATTGTATTCACCGCCGATCTGTATATAATCAAGCACATCTTTATTTATAAGATTGGAAGCTATTTTGGATGATATCTCGAGATCGGGGTTAACAACCTGATGAACACCGATTCTTTCAAGGATTGATTCCTGAATCTGTGTTCTTGCCCTTGCCACAATTCGAACGATTCCTATCTGCCGGAGCATCATTGCAGTAAGCATCGTTTTTTCGAAATCGCTCCCGATAGAAATAACAACTGCATCAACTTTATCTATCCCTGCACTTTTAAGCGCTTTTGAATCAGTCGGATCGAGTTTTGCGGCATAAGTTACTTTATCCTTAACATCCTCAATTAATTCCATGTCTTCGTCAACGGCAATAACTTCCGCGCCTCTGCGTGCAAGATTAACAGCGATATTCATTCCAAACGCATCTAAACCGATAACAGCAAATTTATTAGCCATTTAAACTCCTATAAAATTGAAATATTCTCTGAGGGGAATTCTACCTGAGAACTTTCTCCGCCTTTGAGAATGCTGAAAATAAATGCAAGAGCGCCAACACGCCCAATAAACATCAGCGCAATAATAATAATTTTCCCCCATCCGGAAAGTGCGCCTGTAATTCCCCTTGAAAGCCCCACGGTACCGAATGCACTGAAAGCTTCAAAAGAGATATCGGTCAGGCTGTGCGATTCAGTCAGCGCAAGGAGAAAAATCCCCAGGGAAATAAACGCAATACTCAGAAATGATTTAAGCAGAGCCCTGAGAACCACATCCCGCGGTATTGTCCGGTTTCCTATAGTAACATTTTTCTGATCTCTGACTATCGAATACGTTCCGTAAAACAACAGCGTAATCGTTGTGGTTTTAATTCCGCCTCCGGTGCCGCCGGGGGAAGCCCCAATGAACATAAGCACAAAGAAAATAATTACTGTGGGAAGTGTGAACTGTGCGAAATCGATAGTATTAAAGCCTGCTGTTCTTGCTGTTACTGACTGAAAATATGCAGCGTGGATCTTACCGAAGGTATCGAGAGATTTCATGGAGCTATGATATTCAGTGAAATATATTGCGAAACTGCCGAGAATGACAAGGAACACCGTCACGTAAATAACTATTTTTGCCTGAAGCGGGAAACGGCGCGATGAGGGTCTGAAAGTAAGAGCTGAAGAACCCGCCTTCCAGAAACTCAGGATTGTCGGGAAACCAATTCCACCGAGGATAATCAGAATACTTATTGTGGTAGTGAAAAGATAATTCGACTGCACAAGCGGGTCCATAAGGTTAAGAGTAAAGATTGAGAACCCTGCATTACAGAATGCAGAAATGGAATGAAAAACTGAGATATAGAATGCTGTTCCTAAATCGGGAATGGAATCTTTTATTGACCAGAAGAGTACGGCTGCGCCAGCCAATTCGATAAGAAAAGTGGCAATAAGAAGGAATGTAAGTATTTTCGCGACTTCTCCGATATTCTCTTCCTCCAGAAGGTCGTGTATCATAATCCTTTCCTTGATGCCGAGACCGCCGGCAAAAAACAGCGCGAAGAAAGTTGTGAAACTCATCAGACCTAAACCGCCGATCTGGAAAAGCCCCAGAATAATGACCTGACCGAATGTGGAATAATAAGTAGCAGTATCAACCGAGATAAGACCGGTAACGCATACGGCGCTTGTTGAAGTGAAAAAAGCATCGAGCCAGTTATTTGTGCCGCTGATTGTTGCAGCGGGCAGCATCAGCAGCAAAGTGCCGATTACTATTGTAATAAGAAAACTGAGAACAAGAAGCCGGGAAGGGTCTATCCTGAGCATCAGAATATTTTTATTATATCGGAATAAGCCTGATAGCAGTCCGATTACTACTATTATCTGTGCAAAAACAACATATAAATAAGCTATGTTTTTGAAACGGAGGATATTTCCAATCTGTTCGACAAGGCTATAATCTGTAAGATAGAAAACAAATTCAATAAACATCAATAAAACGAATATCGATTCGATAAAGTGAGACCTGAGGAAAGCCGATTTTTTCGGAGCGATAATAAACTGGAAAGTTACATAGGCAACGAAAACAAAAACAACTGTTATGGAGATGTAATGCAGAATTACAATTTCCTCACGATCCAGCCTGAAACCATATTCGAGTATAACTGAAGCGAGACCAACAATGGCAGTTATTGCAATAATTATCTTCGAGATAAGCGATAATTTTGCGATAAATTCTTTTTTATCACCGCTTCTCATAAACTATTTCCGGATTTTAATTTCTGTATTGCAGAATCTATCTCTTTGTTCAGATACGACCTCATTTCGCGGTCATAGCTTGAATCAGTAATATAAACCGAAATCTCATAAATCCTGAGCCCGCGGGAATAATCACTTTTCATCAGAGTGACTGAGGGTTTTGAGTGGACGAAAGTGTAAGGCGCCGAAATTGCAGTCTGAAAAATCAGGGAAATAATTTCTTCCGGATCGAAATCGACCGGTATCTCAAACTGATAATCCACGAGAAATTCCTTTTCGTTTCTGTTGATGTTTTTAACAGGATTAGAAAGGAAAAATGAGTTCGGGATAGAGATGACGTTGCCGCTTTCGGTTTTCAGGACTGTTATCCTCATATTCGATTCTGAAACTTCGCCGCTGAATTCTCCGGCAGATATCAGGTCTCCTTTACGGAAAGGCATGTTCACTGTAAGATAATATCCCCCGACAATACTCTTGAGGAACGGGATTGCCGCAATTGAAAACACAAGTATTGAAAGCAGAATTATGTATAGCAGAAAATATTCAGGATAGATCACAGACTGCTTGATAACAATATAAATAATAATTATCCAGAGCGAGATTTTCAGGAGTGCCGATGAAGTCCGGATAAAACTGACAGTAAGTTTTCCGAAAAACTTATTTGTAATAAAATCGATAAGTTTGACAAGGAAAACACCAAGCAGAAAAAGGAAAAATATCTCAGCGAGCGCAATGATGTTCAGTTTTGTGAATTTATCCAGTAATCCTGAGTACTCCTGCGGGAGAATCTCCGGTTCTGTTTTTGTAACTGAGATTATCGTATCCTGCTGAGCTTTCGCAGTTTTAGAAATGACTGAATCAAGAACCGGCAATGGTTTTGTAATGACAGGCGCCGGCAGACTTATGGCGCTGTCCCTGGCAGCCGAAATTGAATCAATCCGGTCAGCCACTTCCTGCCCCGGAATTATTCGGGAGCCGGATAGGATACAAAGCAATATTATAAATAATTTTTTCAACTCAGGAAATTCCTTCTGTTCAATTCAAGAAAGACAGGCTTATAGAATAATTTATTAATCGTGAATCTCTCTTCGCCAATAGTGCCGGCTTTTTTGGTTATCAGACCGAGCGACATGAGCCTGCGGATAATTTCGCGGCAGCGTGCCGGGTGAGTGCCGAATACGAGGCTGAGTTCGTGAATGCTAAGATTATCGTGAATTAGTATTTCAACAAGAGAAAGCAGATATATATCTTCGAGTTCGGCGATTAGTTCGAACCTGTTATTAAGCTTTGGTTTAAGATATATGGTATTATTTTCGGCTTTCACAATTGAAATCAGCCAGTAAAATATTCCGGCTGAGATATTTCCACCAGCAAATTTTTCGAGGTGGCGGAAAAAATTCTCCTTATTCTCAATCTCGAAATCCTTAACTGATTTTGTTCTGAGTATCTTACTTTTAATTACTGAAAACTCATCCGGTAAAAAAACAAGATTATTCCCGGTGGCATTGTGGCGGTTAAGCGCTATGTGCCGGATTTCATGTTCAAGTATTTTCGTAGAATAAAATTGTTTCTGGAATACCCTCGAAATATCGAAATATGAATTGAGGAAAGTCCACACATGCCTGTTCGCAGAGAAAATCCATAGAATATTTGATGAAGTTTCAGAAATAATATTAAGCATTGATTGCAGAGCCTGATATTTTCCAACTTTTTTCAGGAAAAGTTTAGAGATATTATCTACAATACAAACCTTTGAATGAAAATCCTCTTTGAGAAGAATAGTAAGTTCTTCAATACTCATAACTTTTTCGAAACCAAAAGAAGAAGACAGAAATGAGGAAAGTGAATCATTATCGGTAATAGTCTGAGTAATCTCAAGATAGAGAATTTCGGATTTTGCTGAAAGATTAGTTTTGAGCGAGCGGATAAGTGACTGCTTTCCGCTTCCCGGTTCACCGATAAAAACAGCGGCGATAGGCTCACCTTTCTGATATTCAGTGTAAACCTCCTCAATAAATGGTTCAAAGCTTTTAGAATGAGTAAGAATATCAGTAGTCTCAATAGGAGAGGCATCAAAAAGTCTTTTATAAACGATCGGAAGTGTTTCCAGAACATCACTGTTGGAGAAAAGAGACTTTTTGCCTTCCTTTGACTTCGGCGGCACAATAAGTCCGTAACGGATCAGCCAATCATTAAGGAGCGACCTGAAATACTTTTGATAGAAAGCGTTTACAGCCGAAAGCCCCGATCTTATTTTACCGAATAGAAGGAAATAGGTATCGTGAACAATTTCAAGGGCTTTGCGCTTGCCTTCATCAGCCTCGGTAAGAAAATCGCTTTTCCTGACCGAACTCAAAACGATCAGTTCATTAATCTGGTTAACAATGTTACCGATATTATCTCTTATCCTTAGCTGAATTGTTTTCACGAGCATATCGCTCTGAGTTTCCATCTGTTCTGCCCTGAATCTGATCTTATCGGCAAGTCCCCCCGCTATATTAAGTGATTGGGCTATGCTTGCCTGAGTGGAATCGAGTTCTTTCTGCGCTGCTCTGAAATGATAACTGACAATTACAGTAAGATTTTTGAGTTCGCTTACAGCAGAAGAAAGATTATCTGTAATCATTTGATGCGATTCGGCAATCTCTCTGGGTAATTTATGTTCGAAGAAAGAAGCAAGTGTTTTTCGGAGATTTATTCTTTTCAGAGGCAGATATACCGGGAGCCTGTTTTTGAGCTGCATCTGGGATTCTTCTATAAGCTCGATTGATTCAGGCTGTTCTTTCAGCATCGAAACAATTTTCGAGAGCAGATTTTCAAGCGCTGAGGAGCTGATTATCAGCCTTTCGTATTCCTCAAGTTCGTTAGCGTAAATATTTATTCTTTTGAGGAAACATTCATTCAGTGAATCGGAATAATAAACTTCGAGTGCGGCGGCATCGTTCTCTCCGGTTTTAACAAGTCCATTGATAAAGGTTTCAATTCCATCATGGATGCTTTCTTTTGCCTGTTCTATCTTTTTATGGATATTATCGGAATGAGTAAGCAGAGATAAAGAAATTTTGAGATAAAGTTCAGTTTTAATCTGCCGGAAAATTACCTCCTTGGAAAGGATGCCGAGAAATCCGAGATAATAATTCAGCCAGTAACGGATTGTTGAGAGAGTTTCTTCTCTTGCTTTTTCACTTTTCGTAAAAATTGAAGAATAACCTGACGATACATTCACTGACATATATGTGCCGGCAGTATCGAGTTTATCGAGAAGCTGATTAAAAGGCACTGCAAGTGCATACTGCAATCTGTTATTCAATTCATCGGTTGTAACAGCAATTGAATTCTGAAGAGCCTGCAATTCACCTGTGAATTCAATATGAAGATCCTCGATCATTTTTGTATAATCACTGAAAAGTGTTTCAGGATTTTTATTCTCGGAGAGAAAAAGGAATATTTTATCGAGATTTTCGTTATAATCGTTAAAAAGTTTGCGTATCTGCCGGAAAGTTGAAAGTCTTTCCGCACCCACAAGGCTGACGGTTTCGAGCAGTTCACCCGAAGATTCCCCAACCAGGTAGTATTTCGCAAGGTTTCTGTACTCAATCTTCCGGTAGAGTACTTTCTCCTTCTTGAGCAGTCCGCGGATTGTAAGTTTAGACCTTAAAACCAGTTTGCGCATCTTGATCAGATAGCTATCCTGATGTGAAAGCTCGTAGAATTTCTTTTCGAGTTTAACCTTAAATTCACGAGGCAGTTCATCGCTCAGATCGTTGAGTGAATAAAACAAGTCTTTGATAAGCGGTTCAAGTTCGAGTATCTGCTTTTCGGTTATTTTTCGTTCTTTGCAAAGGTTCAGAAAAACATCCGAGAATTCCTTTTTCGTCTGAAGCAGATTATTCATTAATTCCCGCGGAGTTTTTGCTGAAACCGCACCGGATTTTAATTTTATATGATTATCAACATAGTATTCGGTAATACTGATAATAAGTTCAAGTGATTCCTCGGTTCTTCTCACGATAAATTTTCGTTTGAAATCGGAAATAATATCATTGAGTTTTAGGAGTATGTCGAACATTGAACGGCGAAGGACGTCATCTTCATTCCCGGGAGTGTGAAATGCGGCTGATCTTAAAGGCTTTATTGGTTCCTGTACTTTGGCGGCTTCAGGTTCTTTGGGAGTTGGCCTGATTTCTGAGGCTGCCGCTGATTTAGCAAGTGCAAATTTCAGAAGAACAGGACCAATAAATATATTAAGTGCCACCAGTGAAGTAATTATCGTTTTCAGATCGGCGCCAAATCCGGGGAGTTTGGCTTCGATAACAATCGCAAATCCGAGCATCAGTCCGCCGATAGAAAAGAAGCCGAGCCAGCCGTAATCCTTTATCGGTGATTTTTCACCTGTCAGTTTCGAGGCATTTTTGACGGATAGATAAAGCGCCAGTCCCCTTACAGCAAATATTATCACTCCTATAATGGCTGCTGAAATAACTGTGGTAATATTTATTGCGGCTCCTGCAAGAGTGAAGAAAACGATAAATATCGGGAGCGAAAGTTTCTGAAGCTGATGATGGAACTCTGATTCATGGGGAGAGAAATTCTGGACAATAAATCCCGCTACGACAAATACGATAAGAGTTTCGAGGTGCAGAACTGAGGAAAGTTCCGCCCCGATAACAACAAATCCAAGTATAAAAAGCAGCAGTTCTTTACGGACGTGTTTAAGATATAATACAACAAGAAAACCGAGAATGGCTCCGGCAATAACAGAAAAAAGTAATTCGAAAGCCAGGGCTGCCATCACGTTTTCGTTCCCGGAAGCAGCAGGATTAAGCATTCCTATTGAGACTGAAAGGACAACGGCAAAAAGAAGAATTACAAGAATATCCTTAACAATTGCCGTGCCAAGTATTGTATCAATAAAATGTCCTTTTGAATCACTCTCACCGGCAACGACCATCGTAAGTTCGATAGAGGTGCCCATAGATATCACAGAAATAAGCAGACCGGCGGCAAGTATAGTATTAAATGGAGCTCCGGAAAGGAATGGAATAAAGTGTGAGAGCAGAATAACAGTGCCCGTAACAAAAGCAAAAATAATTACAGTTTTAAGGAGCAGCACCACTGTGATAAACTTGATGGAATTTCTGAGGTTTTTGATCTTTAATTCCATACCCGCTGAGATCGCAATAAGGCTGACAGTAATAATATTGATCAATGATAATTCTGTTATCAGGCGTTTATTAAAAACTGTCAGGAGATCAATGCCGAGCAGTTCGGCTGAATATGGACCAAATATTATACCGATCAAAAGATAACCGATTACGCGGGGAAGCCCGATAATTGCAAGAATTTCGCCTAGAGTGAAGGATGCGAGTATTGAGAAACCAAGCGCAACGAGCAGCCTTGGTTCGGCATCCGATATATTATGAACCGAAATCGACTGAATAAGCAGAATAATTGAAAAGAGCAGGGAAATGATAAGGAGTCTTCTGATCACGCCAATCATAAAAGGTCTCCTTTAATTTCTCCGGAATCAATAAGCAGCTTTTTCGTTTCCGAAAATCCTGTTATTCCAAAATAAATCATTGATGAAAGAATAGCGCTAATAACAACGGGAGTGAGGGTGTTATTATATACATATATATAATCGAGGACGATAGCGCAGACAATAATATCGCTTGAAAGCAATCCTTTCCCAATTGCCGGGGCAAGATGGATTTTATCGTAAGCTGTGAAATATGCGATTTTCCCGCCCCAGTAAATTGCAAGATAACGGAGACCTATATATAACAATACTGCGGGTATAAATGTGAGTATTGGCGCAGGGACCCAATAAAATCCTGCTGCAATAACAATAAGTATTCCGAGAGGATGCAGCAGAGTTTCAAAAGACTTTCGGAGTTTATCGCTGAAACGTGAAAGATTAGTGAGTACCATTCCAAGAATAAAGTTGGCAAAAAGCGGTGAGAAGTTAAGATAATATGCCGCACCTGCACTGAAAAGCACAATGCCAAGAACTGCAACGAATAATTTATTCGAATCAGTTTCCCTTGCAACAAAAACAAAGAACATAAATCCGATAAAAACAGAGAGTAGAACGCTCAGCACAATCCACTCAGTGGGTGATAAATTAAGACCGCGTTTTTCGCCGAGGTGCACAATCGAAAAGAGTAGCCCGAATGTAAGAATTGAAATGCTGATTAAAAGCAGAGATGTTTTATTCAGCGTATCTGTTACGGGACCCTCGGCATGATTGCCGCTGATAACTGATCTGATGAGAAAATTTGAGGTTACAGCTCCGGCGATAGCGAGTGCGTAAGAAGATGCTAAAGCTACACCCGGGCTGACGTCAAATAGTCCTGAATAACTGAATATCAGATAAGATATTCCACCCAGAATGAGAGCGGCGGCGAGAAGTATAAAGAATGTGAGCCGCCAGTATTCGGGTCGTGAACCGCGGAGATCGGCAAATCTGAAATTCAGACCATATACAAAACCAGTCACGCCGATTGCAGCGGAAATACCGGGATTGATCTGTCTGAGAATATCTTTGCTTATGAGCGGCTGGAAACTGATCCAGCCCAATCCTGAAATCCAGTTTGCGAATGAAGGTCCGACAAGGATGCCCAGCAGAATATATTCAATTCCGGATGGGGCATAAAACCTTGATTGGAGTTTTTTGAAGATAAATTCTGCGCTGAGATAGCCAATAGCCAGAATTACAATCAGTATAAGGAAGGAAGTCATATTATCCTAAAATTGACTTAAGAAAAATATAATAATAATATATAAAAAATATCAAATAGCTATATATGCTCAGATAAAACCTGCCTGAATGTTAATTGAACCGGAAGATAATATTATGCGGATCGGAGAGCCCTGCTTTGCAGGAATAATTGTCTGAACCATGATTCATATGATTAAATGATTAGCATGATTTTCTCAGGCGCATCTTCTTCGTGCCCGGGCTTAGGGAGCCTCAGCCGCCGGGCAGCCCTCAGACATTCCGAGAATTTACATGCCACTCCTACGGAGCTTTTAATTGGTCGTTTTATCATATGCTACAAACATATCGCTGCTACGCAGCTATGCTAAATCATCGGAATACGATTTTTCGGCAAATATGCCCTTGCTATTCAGCTATTGAAGAAAGGCTGTGTGTGTTGTGAAATTCTTATAAACTCCGAAGGAGTGACAGTATTATAGAAAAGGATTTAATACAATGACACAAACCCCGAAGGGCCTGCCTGCCCTGCCAAGCAGCGCTTTGCAAGAAAGATATTGAAAAACGGGTTTCAGGTAGAGACATGCCATGGCATGTCTCTACGCATGTTCATGAATTGACTTGCCTGATGCATAATTGTTAATGGTTAATTATTCAAAAATGTAATGGCGACGGGGAGTGAAAAAACCCGTCAGAACCGGGCATTAAACCCGATTGTCGGCAGGATTGGAAACATTCCGTTGATCTCCCTGCCGAGTTTCAGATCTTTTGTAATGTAATAATTATAATTCGAAACATTTGTATGATTATAAACATTAATCACATCGAGATAAAACGTCCAGTCGAAACCCCAAAAACTCCTGTAAAAATTAACCCTGACATCAAGTCTGTGATAATCCGGTTTTACAGCGTTATAAATATTCCTGTTTTCACCGTAATCCACATCGTAGATAACCTCTTCAATCTCAGGATCGTTTACTGACCTTCTTGTTGCAACAACCGGAGTTTCAGGTATCAGATCGCCGTCAGTATCCTGTAAAGTGATCCGCGGTTTTATGCCCTGAGCCTCGCGGTAAGGAAAACCCGAACCATACTGAAACCGGAATCCGAGGTCAATCCAGTTATTTATCTTATAATCGAGCACAAGATTTATTGTATGTCTCTGGTCATAGCGGAAGGGTATCTTCAGTCCGTCCTCGTATCTATTGGCAAATGCCAGCGCATACGAAACCCAGCCGCTTATTTTGCCTTCTCCTATTATGTTCCGTTTTTCGAGCATTATTTCAATGCCGTAAGCCTCTCCGTTCGAGTTGTTAACCGGTATCTGAGTAACGGAATCAGCAGGTTCGGGGACAGGCCTCGTCCAGCCATTAACATGTCTGGGATCTTTTCCGGGAACCGGCTCCGTATAATACTTTGTCCCTTCGGCAACAAATGGAACAATAAGATCATCGAAATGTTTGTAATAAGTTTCACCCTTAAGTTTCCATTCGGCTGTAAGCCAGCGTTCAAGGTTCAGCACATAATGTGTTGAATTTTCAGCTTCGAGAGGAGCGGTGTATTTATCAGCAAGATCGAAGAAAATATTCGCATCACGCAGTTTTTCATAACCGGGCGACTGATAGTACCTCCCCCAGACAGCGCGCAGGGTGGTAAGGTTATCGAACAGATAAGAGAGCGAAACTCTTGGCGCAAAGTAACCCTTACCAAGCAGATTATAATAATCGTAGCGAATCCCGGGCTGCAGAAAAAGTTTTTCACCTATTGCAAATTTGTTGCTGAGATATGTGCGGTACCTGTTGTAATATTTCACATCCCTGAGATCGCTGATAGCTGATCTTGCTCTTGGGTTTGCCCTGAATACCGCCTCAAGTTCCGGACTCAATTCCACATCGAAATCAAAAACTGTCTCCATAAAATCAACGCCGATTCCGGCTTCGAATGAATTGCCTTTTCCCCAGAAATGCAGGAACTTATCATCAATTGAATATTTGCTGAAAGTATAATTTGATTTGAAACCGAAACCGAGAAGATAAGGGGACAAGGTATCCTTCAAAGCATCGCTGAAATCTTCACGATTAAGTGAAGGATCAAGGAATTCACTCTCGAAATTGGTATCCCCTCCATTCCTGTACCATGAGGCGACAAATTTATTCAATGTTTTTTTGCTCGGAGCAAAATGCCATGAAAAAGATGCGAGATCGTTTTTGGAAAGGTCGGATATCCCCACGCTGTCAGGCGTCTGCCTGTCCTTGCCGCTTATTACCTGAACTGCATCCCTCGAAAGCACGGCGTTAAAAAAGAATTTATGCCCGTTAAAAGGACCGAATGCAATTTTTGTCTGAACATCCGTAAAATTGGGAAACGAAACATTATCTTCAACAAGTCCTGTTTTCTTTACAAAAGGCTCAATTATGAGGTCATAATAAGTGCGTCTTGAATTAATAAGCCAGCTTCCCGGAATACCGAACGGATTTTTTCCTTCCAACAGGAGATTAGCGGCAACAATACTTGCATTAAGATTACCCTTAATCAAAACTCCCGCATCGCCCTGTCTGTTTGTCACGTCGAGCACCGCTGAAAGCCTGTCGCCATAATTCACAGGAAACCCTCCGGTGATAAGACTAATATCGGATACAGCCTCCGGGTTGAACATACTGATCACACCGTAAAGCCTGTATGGATTGAAAATCTCAACATCGTCCATAATTATGAGATTTTGATCGGGACCGCTCCCGCGGATTATAAGCTGCGAGGAGAAATCATTGGGGGCAAGAACTCCGGGCAGGGACTGGAGTGTTCTGAAAACATCTGTAACTGCGCCCGGCAGTCTGCGAGCTTCAGCAGGTTTTAATTCAATAAGACTGGGGCGCGGATCATCCTGCTCCTGAAGCAGTTTATCAATCACACGGACTTCTCCGAATTCAATTGCCTGCTCCTTCATTTCCACATTTATTTCAGTTAGCTTGCCGGAAACAACAGTAATATTAAATATTCTGGTTTCATAGCCGACATTTGAAAAGCGAGCCTCTATTTCACCCGCAGGTATCCCGCGTATTCTGAAAAAGCCTTCATCATCAGATATCCCTCCAATTGAGGTGCCAAGGACAAGAATATTCACGCCCGGCAGCGGTAAACCCTCACTGCTTATTTTTCCCTGGATTCCCCCGGTCTGAGCAATTATTAATGAAACAAACAGCAGATAAACAAAGAGTATTTTCAATTTTTTCCTGTGAGCTTTAATGTCAGAACAATCTGGGAAGGAAAATCATTCCATTTTTTCATAGCGCCAGAATACACGGCTTACCTTCGATCCGCAGTAATGCATATAAAAAGGAATTGGTCCTACCCATGGAATAATAGCTTTGTCGAAACCGAGCTGTTTTAAGTCGGCAAGGCAGCGTTTGAGAAGAATTCCGCCAATTCCTTTGCCTCTTGTTTCCATTCCCGTTCCCATAGGACCGAACCAGCCTGTTCCTTTATTATTGGCTTCATAAGCCGAAAATGCAATTATTCTGCCATCTTTTTTGCAGATATGCAGTGAAACCGGATCATTTTTAAAACTATTTGTAACCTCTCCGATCCAGCCCCTGAAGTTTTTGAGTGTCCAGTCCAGCATCATATCTTTTTCATCAATAGCGGCTCTGCTTATAGAGAATCCTTCCGATTCAAGTTTTATTGCTTCCGCAGAAGTGTCAAAATCCCAAGCCAAAAGATCAGCCGAAAGATTCGATGTGTCCCCGAATTTCCTGTAGCCTGATCTTTCGAAAAAGCAGACTGCTTCGGTATAAAACGGATCAACACCGGGCATATAATAATTCGGGTACGATTCATAAATTCTTATAAACTGAACCTTCGCAGCTTTCAATTCAGCTTCAACCGCTTTTAGCAGCATCGTCCCGATGCCTTTCCTTTGTATGGCAGGATCGACGCATATCAGTTTGATATAACCATGATCAGCCTCTTCCCTCTTCCGGATAACTCCCATTACAAATCCATTGATCCCGTATTCGTCTTCAGAAACGAATGTAAGTCCGGGGTCAAAATTCTCATCATCGTAAACATTTTCTCTCACGAGTTCAGGAGTGAAATGATCGAGATACATAGACCGGTTAAAAAGCGGTGTCAGATACTTCTCATCGGCCGGTGTCAAAGTTCTTAAAATCATATTAATATATATTTATTGAAAAGAAGTTCGAATGGAGACCGAGCATAATTTCGCTGTAATTCCGTTTCAGATTATCGGGTTCACGGTTATGCCTTAGCGAAGTATAGAGAATGAATGATTCGTAGATTTCAAAAAGCCCCAGCGTAATATCGAACGAATAGCCGGAGAACCTGTTGAAATTTGTGAATCCGCCTATACCAGCGGCTGCATATTCAATTACAGGCAATTCCCTCATAAAATGATAATCAGCGCGGAAAATATGATTGAACGGCGCATTGAAAAGATATGAGTAACCAATACCGAGTGTATGCATAGGATAATTAAAACCGCCTGAATAAAACGAGACCAGAGGTATTTGTTTATTCAGGGCAAAGTATGATTTGTTTTCAAACAAAACCGCCGAGGGAGATGGAAATCCGAAAATCACCCCTCCGAAACAGATAGTCAGGAATCCGTTATCAATGTCTTTATGGATCAGATTATACTCAGGGAGAATAAGGTCGAAATATTCCGAACGGAATTTATTTCCGGCGGCATTTTCTGTCAGAATATAAAACAGCACGTAATTTGTATCGAAACGCATTCCGGATATGTCGAATGTCCTGCGGTGATCTTCCGAAAGAGTATCGGAAACTGTCAGGCGAAAACGCTCATCAAGAACCAGAGTTGCTTTGCATGGTTCAGAAGCGGCAAAGGAAAGGATAAACTTTGTCGCTGAATCAGACGGCACATAAGCTTCAATCAGATAAACTTCCAGGGATTCATCCTGAGCAAAAATTCCCGAAGAAATGCTCATAAAAAAAATAATAACAAGCGCTGAAAATGAAGTTTTCGACATGATTATTTTCCGATGTTTATGCAAAAATACTCAATTCCCGCATCACACCGTAAAAAACTCAAAATTTGCCTATAAATATTGTGCTGTAAATCGGTTCCGGTAAAATATATTACCTAATTCCTAAAATAATTTGTATATTATATTATAATACTTTACTGGGTTTATATTAAAAAATACCTTTAAGCAGGAGGATGGAGATGAAGAAGTATTTACTAATGGTATTTTGCGTTTTATTAACCCGGCTTACACTGTATGGACAGGCTTCTTTATATATTACGGAAGATGTTACCTGGACTACAGATAAGTCTTTCAATACTCACGTGGTTGTTGAGGATGGCGCTACCCTGACTATAGTGGCAGGTGTTTACGTGGGATTTGAGTGGGTTGATCTTAACCTCGATGGCATTGGCGACCTTGAATTGCTCATCAAACAGGGCGGCACTCTTAAGGTGTTCGGTACGCCGGCTTCTCCCGTTATCTTCGGACCTTCGGGCGACCCTGCTCCTCCGGGAAGCGAAAATATGCACTGGCGCAGGATCTACTTTGAAGCTTCCTCTCCTTCATACGATACTCTCTGCTATTTTATTATCCGTAATGCATCCGAAGGACTTACCCTTACTCGAAATTTATTGCTCAAAGGTATGCAGGCTGAAAATATTGCAGGAATTCCTTTTGTCATCAATAATTTTAACTCGAACGAACCGCTTTATATTACATCGCTTACAATCAATAACCCCGGCGGTCAGGGACTTCAGATCAATAATCCAAACACGCATTTGAGCTACGTGAGCATTACCGGCACTGATGATTACGGTCTCTATCTTAATGCTCCAAATATTTTTATTGATAATTGCGAGATTTCAGGAATTAACGGCACCGGTATTTTTAACGGTCCTAATGCAACTAATACACTTATTGAAAATTCATCCATTTTTAACTGCGCAAAATCGGGAATTTTTAATCTCGACGGCAAAATAAACAGAATACAGAACACGCTCGTTTATGCCAACGGTTATCACGGCATAGTAAATTCGAGCGGATACGTCTGGGTGCAGCAATCTGAAATCAAGGATAACGATTCGCTCGGCATCCTTCTTGCAGGCGCTTCGGAAAGCAATATCACTTACGTCTCAGTTACCGGAAACGTTGGTTACGGGGTTGATCTCAAAGCAATCAAACTGACTGAAGATCTTAAAGTCCCGGCAGGAAATTCTGAACCACCAATAATTGCTACAACCTTTAACAATTCAAATATTCACAGCAACGATATAGCCACAAATATTCAGGTCAACAGTTCAGCGCCGAGTTCACCCCAGGCTAATTTCAGACAGAACTGGTGGGGACAGCAGACAGGCGTTGCCGATCTTGTCCAGTTTGTTAATATTAATTCAATCGATTACAGTAACTGGATTTTTAACGGCACAGTTCAGAACACTTTGACAAATCTCTCAAAATCGCTGACAATATACAGCCCTGATAATGCATCCCCCTTCAATATAGGGAACGATGTGACAATCAAATGGATAACAACGGGTTTTGTTCCGATGGTTGAAGTAACAATCACCGATGACTTTGGAAATATTAATAACACTTATTCGCAGGTTTTATCGAATACCGGTGAATATACTTTCACCGGAGATGCAACAACGACGCGGGTATTTCTTGAATCCTATCCTGATGGCGCAGTTATTGCCAATGGCTTGGTAATATTACCTGCGAGCTATCTTGCATTGTTCCAGCCGCAGAATGGAGAACTCATTCTCGGCGGCTCTGATTATCTTATCGAATGGGAAGCCCCGGCGGGCGAAACTGTGACCCTCCTATATACTACTGATGCTGATCTGCCTTTCAACGAAATGGTTTGGGAAGTTATACCCGGCGGCGAAAGCATCCCCTCAGAAACGGCTGAATTATTGTGGGAAGTACCGAATGATATAGTTGCCCCATTTGCCTTAATGCGTATTACTGACGATAACAACGGGCTTGCTGATGGATTTTCAGGCGTATTTTCAATCCGTCCCGCACCCCCGACAACAACCGGAAGCCTCTGGGCGTATAACGGCAATACCGGGCATAATATGACTGTTCTTTTTGAGGATGTTATTTTGCTCGATGCTGATGACGACCCGATACTGAACACAGAGGATGATATGTATATCGGAGCCTTTTACGTAAATACAAGCGGAAATCTCGTGTGCGTCGGCTCCCAGTATCTGGGCTATGATCCCTTACAGGCATCTAATCCTGTTCTTCTGACAATCTGGGGTGATGATCCGACAACATCGGGCGTTATTGAAGGCGTTCCTGAAGGAAAATCGCTGATATTCAAAATATGGAGAATCGGCTGGTCGGCAATTGATGACCCGGAAGAAACAACTTATCCAGGGGATATTTTTGACCGCAATGCAAATCCCTCAACAAATCTTCTTTATCATCTGAATGATGACAAAGTTGTTGCAAATCTTAAATACCAGCGATCTTCCAACGAGCCGCCGGTGGTTACTGAAGTTGAACAGGTTGTCACTCTTCGTAACGGATGGAGTTATATTTCAAGTTATGCCGATCCCGGCACAAATAAAACTTTGTCATTCAGCAGCGTGCTGATTAATGATAATCTGCTAACCGCCCCGAAACCGGTTTCACAGGGCGGAATCAATCAGGGTATTTATCCTTCACCCGGATCTTTTGTCATGCTCAAAAATGACGACGGAAATGTTTACTGGGTGACCGATAATTCAAATCCTGCTTCTCCGGTGATTACTGCAAACCTTACGCAGTGGGATTACAGGGAAGGTTATTATATTCTTATGGAATCGACGCAGACTAATTATTTAAGAGTTGTTGGCACAGAAATTCTGCCTCAGTCTGTCCCGCTATCACTCCGCCAGGGATGGAATATGGTCCCGTATCTCAGAAAAACTGCAATGCCGACACAGCTTGCGCTTGCGACAATTCTTGATCAGCTTGAGATAGTAAAAGATCAGGATGGAAATGTTTACTGGCCTTCACAGAGTATCACTTCCCTGAGCGCTCTGAATCCCGGAAGCGCATACATGATAAAACTTAATTCGGCGGATGTGCTTCTCTATCCTGCGAATACAGGAACCGAAAAACCATCGGGCGCTCCCTCTAATCCGGTACCGGGAATTTATTCTGTAAACTTTAACTCGAGCAAAAATGCCGTGATAGCTTTCCCGGCATCAAAAATTTCGGCTTTTGTTTCTGCAGGAGATGAGATCGGAGTCTTTAACAGCGAAGGAATCCTCAGCGGAAGCGCTGTTTTTAACGGAAATTCAACTGCCGTCACAGTATGGGGCAAAGATATCAATACCGGCAATGCAGGACTTTCAGACGGTGAAGAATTCACAATCAGAGTGGTATCTGCGGAGACAGGTGAAGAGAAAACGCTTCAGAATCTGGCATTCAGTTTCGGCGAAAATATCTTTACCACAAACGGTATGAGCATATTTTCAGGCGCTGTTGCAGCAGGAGATATTATTCCTGCTGCGTTTACGGTCAGCCCGAATTATCCGAATCCGTTCAATCCTTCAACCCGTGTTGACCTTTCGCTCCCGGTTGATTCCAGAGTTTCTGTTACAATATTTAACTCACTCGGACAGAAAGTTCAGCAAATTGATGCAGGACAGTTAAGCGCTGGTTATCACCATATTAACTTCGATATGGCAGGATTTTCGAGCGGAGTTTATTATTATCATATTTTAGCCGGCGAAAATAATTATTCCGGCAGAATGATGTTATTGAAGTAAAATGAGAAAAGGATTCACAATTTTTGCAGCCGTATTATTAATGTACGGCTGCAAGCACGATAGTTCCATCGTCGATGCAGACAACAATGGCTATATCTTTGGTTATGTCAGAGATAGCGTTACGCTGGAATACCTTCCTGAAACAATAGTGATACTGGGAAATAAACAGGTGGTTACCGATTCCACCGGGCATTACAGTATCCCAAATGTTTCACCGGATAATTACGAGCTCTCAGCGCGGAAATCAGGTTATACCCAGGGTACATCAAGAGTTTCAGTCGTTCAGGGCGATACTTCTTTTGCGAATTTTTTCCTTAAACGCGAAATCGGAAAAGCAACGATATTTGGATATATCCGCGAAACTTCAGACCTTGCGCCAATCCCCAGCGCAACAATCACAATAGATACACTTAGTATTATTACCGACCTCGGCGGTTATTTTGCAATATCCGGAGTTGAACCCGGGGATTATTCAATCAGCGCAACTAAATCGGGATATGATACAGTTTCGGCTGCAATTACCGCAACGGCAGACGATACGCTTATTGTGCGGCTGTACCTCACAAATAAAGTTGTGGTGCCTCCAGATACCAATGAAGTTTTATACTGGGAATTCAAAAACACCGGAACTAATCACATTTTTTCGATTCCAACCGGTATCAATCCGAACATCAAAGGTGATCCGCTCTCACCCGGCGATCTGATCGGTGCATTTTACGATTCAAGCGGTGTGCCTGCATGTGCCGGTTTTGCTGTCTGGAACGGCTCAACGAGCGTTCCTGTCGCCGTTTGGGGCAACGACAACACAACCACCGTGAAGGAGGGATTTAATACCGCTGAAACGATTGTGTGGAAAATCAGAAGAAATTCCGATGGGAAGAATTTTACTGCAATTGCAACTTATTCTCTTGGCAACGGAAAATTCGAACCAAACGGATTAAGTATTCTTTCTTCTCTCTCCGTCCCCTGACCTGTTGTCTTCGACCTTCTGACGTAATTCCAGCGCTTGCCGCAGGCAGGCCCTTCGAGGTCAATAATATTCCGTCGTGCGTTTTGGCTACAAACATGTGACCCCTTCGGGGTCCGTGGTTTGCCGGGTGGTTTCATTTCTATAATAATTTCATCCCCTGCCTTCGGGCTGCTAAAAGAGGCTGCATGTCAACGTCAGAGTCACTGTGAAGATGGGGTTCGTTTTCTAACCTGTTTCCGGTGCGGAGTGCATGGCAAGCCTCATATATTTTTAAAGAGGCGCAGCGAACTCAAATACTGATATTACAATCCTGTAAATAATGCTCAAACAATTTGTGAAAAATTGTCTCATTTTGT
>JAIOYW010000001.1 GCA_021740915.1 Ignavibacteriales bacterium
TCTTCGAATATTATTAGTAAGACCGATATAGATATAATTTCTATTAATACTACGTATCGCGTAAACTGAGTACATATATTCTCAAATAAAAAAGCCGTTCCAAAAAATGAAACGGCTAAATGAGTACCGAAGGCCGGACTCGAACCGGCACGAGGTTTCAGCCTCACTGGATTTTGAGTCCAGCGCGTCTACCAATTCCGCCACTCCGGCGAGTATAGATTCGAACTGCAAATCTACAAAATTATCACTATGTCAAACAAACAATCTTTATTGATTATTTGTTTGATTTTCAATTTTTGCCCAGGTGTCCTTAAGCGTAACAGTTCTGTTGAATACAGGATTACCAGAAGTCGATAATTTTGTATCAGCACAAAAATAACCAACGCGCTCGAACTGGAATCGATCACCAGGTTTTGCATTAAGCAATTCAGGCTCAACCTTACAATTCGAAACGATTTTTAGAGAATCTGGATTAATATGCTGCAGGAATCCTCCCGCGTCATCATCACTTTCGAGGGGATCAGGATGGTTGAAAAGACGATCATAAAGCCTTGCCTCGACGTTTCCTGCATGGGATGCCGAGACCCAATGAATAGTCCCTTTGACCTTTCTGCTGGCACCCAAACCACCGCTTTTTGTATCAGGATAATACTCGCAGTATATTTCATCAATCTCTCCTGAGATATCATTCTTCTTAAAGCCAGTGCAAATTATGATATAGGCATATCTTAATCTTACTTCTGAGCCTGGAAAAAGTCTATGGAATTTTTTTGGCGGATCCTCTCTGAAATCATCCCTCTCAATGAATAAGTGACGAGAAAACGGCACTTTCCGCATCCCCATGGCAGAATCTTCAGGATTATTCACGGCTTCAAGATATTCGATATCATTCTCAGGATAATTTATAATTGTTAATTTAATAGGGTTGATAACTGCCATATATCTGGAAGCATGTTTATTCAGATCATTTCTTATACTATGTTCTAAAACTGCGACATCAATGACATTATCTCTTCTGGCAACGCCAACTTTCTCTGCAAAATCTCTGATAGAGGAAGGTGTGTAACCTCTTCTTCGTAGTCCGGAGATTGTCGGCATTCGGGGATCATCCCATCCATCGACGTATTTTTCTTTAACGAGAAATAAGAGTTTCCTTTTACTCATTACTGTGTAACTAAGGTTTAATCTGGCAAATTCTATTTGCTGCGGATGGTAAAGTTCCAGTTTATCGAGAAACCAGTCATATAGCGGACGATGGTTTTCGAATTCCAGTGTGCAGATCGAATGTGTAATGCCCTCAAATGAATCTGATAAACAATGAGCGTAATCATACATAGGATATATGCACCACTTATCCTTAGTTCTATGATGGCTGGATTTTTTAATCCGGTAAACAGCAGGATCACGCATATTCATATTTGGTGAACTCATATCAATTTTTGCCCGAAGAATATGGTCACCTTCATTGAATTCCCCTGTCTTCATCCTCCTGAACAGATCAAGGTTTTCTTCAACTGACCTGTTACGGTAAGGACTTTCTTTTCCCGGAGAAGTAGGCCAGCCGCGGTAATGTCTAATTTCTTCCGGAGTAAGGCTGTCGATATATGCAAGACCTTTCTCAATCAATATTTCAGCCAGTTCATACATCCGGTCAAAATAATCTGAAGCATAGAATTCTCTGTCCTCCCAATCAAAGCCGAGCCATTTAACATCTTCTCTGATTGAATCTACATATTCCACGTCTTCGGTAACGGGATTTGTGTCATCGAATCTTAGATTAGTTGCTCCATTATAATCTTTTGCAAGTCCAAAATTCAGGCATATTGACTTGGCATGTCCAATATGCAGATAACCATTGGGTTCTGGTGGAAACCGAGTGTGAACTTTCGCACCAAACCGTCCTGACAAGTTATGTTCATCAATAATATCTCGTATAAAATTTGAAGGTAAATCTTTTTTCTCTTGGGCATCAATATTTTCGTTCATTCTAACTCCCTTTATTTCAACTTCTCTGCAGCAGTTCGGATTCGTTTAACAACTTCATTTTTTCCTAATATTTCCAAAATCTCATAAAGTCCTGGACCTACACCAATCCCGGATACGGCGAGTCTGACAGGGTGAATCAATTGACCAGCTCCAACACCGAGAGACTCAGCAGTTTTTTTCAGATTCAATTCAAAAAATTCTTTATCTCCTCCAACACCGTTTTCATATGTGTCAGCAAGTTTTAGTATGTACCCTGATGAATTTTCTTTCCACCTTTTTTCCTTTATATCCGGGTCATAAGAATCTGGTGCTTTAAAGAAATATGGGGATCTCTCAAAATAATCACGAATAAAAACACATCTGTCTTTCATTACATCGGCAACCTTAAGCAGATAATCTTCCTTGTAATCTGAAGCATTATAAGCATGATATTGCATTTCATTTTTCAGCATTTCAAGAAGTGTTTCTTTATCTTTTCTTTTAATATGTTCAGAATTAAGCCAGTTTAGTTTTTCGAGATTAAAAACCGCTCCGGCTTTATGGACTTTTCCCAACTCAAAATTCGCAATCATATCTTCAATATTCATATATTCGAGATTTTCACCCGGGCTCCATCCTAATAGTGCAACAAAGTTCAGAAGTGCTTCTTTCAGATAGCCTTTATCCTTGTAATCCTCAACAGCAACATCCCCTTGTCGTTTGCTCAATTTACTTTTGTCCGGATTCAGAAGCAGGGGAAGGTGGGCGAAGACAGGTTTATCCCATCCAAAGTAATCATATAATAATACGTGTTTTGGAGTTGATGATAACCATTCTTCACCTCTGATAACATGTGTAATTTTCATAAGATGATCATCGACGACATTTGCAAGATGATAGGTCGGGTAACCATCGCTTTTAATAAGTATCTGATCGTCAATTGTGTCGCGATCAAACTCAACTTTTCCACGAACCACATCCTCGAAAACAACCTTTGGACCCGGTTCAACATTTAACCGAATTACGTGCGGCACTCCTGACTCTAATTTTTCCCGAATTTGTTCTTCAGATAGATAGAGATCATGTTTATCATATTTGGGTTGCATTTTTTTTGCTGAGAGTTCTGCCCGAAGTTCTTCAAGCCTTTCCGGAGTATCAAAGGCATAATATGCCTTTCCGCTTTTAATCAATTGCAGTGCATATTTTGCATAGATATCAAGCCTTTGACTTTGCATATATGGGCCGTAATTGCCTCCTTTATCGGGACCTTCATCAAATTCAATGCCTGCCCATTTGAATGCTGTGAGCAATCCTTCGAGAGCTCCTTCAACAAAACGGCTGCGGTCAGTATCCTCAATGCGGAGAATGATTTCACCATCATTTTTCCTGGCAAAAAGATAATTATAAAGGGCGGTTCTTAAACCTCCAACGTGAAGGTAACCTGTGGGACTGGGTGCAAATCTTACTCTGGGTTTATCGTTGATCATATCCTGAATTCGAATAAATATAAACAATAAATATACTCAAATTCAGGAAATTAATGAAGAGTAAAAGCAGCAGGTATCAGGCTCCTGCGCTTGTAAAATGCCTTACTTTTTCGATAAATTCTTTACTGTCTATTGGTTTCGGAATATAATCAGTAGCCCCGGATTCAAGGCACTTTTCCCTGTCTCCTTTCATCGCAAAGGCTGTAAGCGCAATGATCGGAGTATCTTTGTATTCTGGTAATTCTCGAATGAATCCGGTAGCTTCGAAACCATTCATGATTGGCATCTGCATATCCATCAGAATTAGTGCAAAATGTTCTTTTTTTGCCATTTCAAGAGCTTCCTGACCATTTTCTACAACAACAATATTCTCAAATCCATTTTTCTTAAGCAATCGAGTAACTATTATCTGCGAATGCTTGTAATCTTCTGCTAACAATATTTTGACTGCATCTTCTTTTTGAATAATTTCTTCAACCGGCGGGGGAGTTTCATAGCGGTTGATCATGGAGTTGATAGCTTCACCTAATGCTTCAATACTTGTACTTCTTTTACTGAGAAGGTCATCAAAAAGACCATCAATTTCTTTCAAGTCTTCTGTGAAATTTTCCTTACCGGTATAAATTATGATCGGAAGTCTGGCAAATTTCTCACTTGATTTAATCAGCTTAATCAGTTCAAATCCATTAGGATATGGCATGTCCAGATCAACTATAGCCAGGTCGAGGTCAATATCGCTAATCCTGTCCATCACATTTGCTGACACATTTTCAGCAATCGGAATAAACCCTGAGGTTTCTATGGCGCTTTTAATCAAATTCAATGTAGGAACATCATCATCCACACATAAAATCTTCGAATTACTTCTCAATTTGTAATTTGTAAGAACTTCGACTAAGAAATTATAATTAATAGGTTTGACGAAATATTCAACAGCACCCATCAAGAAGGCTTTCTGCTGTTCAGGATGAACTGAAAAGACAATAACAGGGATGTGTTTTGTATCCGGTGATTCTCTTAGCTCTTTTAATAATTCAAGGCCATTATAAGTCGGCAATTCGATATCCAAAATAACCGCGAGATAGTGTTCCGATTTTAGCGATTGAAAAGTTTCCTCGGCGGAATTTACAACTTTGGGAGTGTATCCCCACTTTTGCAGATAATTAGTCATCATCCTTGAGGTGGCATAATCATCTTCAATTACAAGGATATTACTCTTTCCATCAGTTTTGGGTAATTGCGATAAGGTCTGAGTAAAGTCAGTCATCCTTTCTCCCTTTAATTCAAATTCAAAAGTAAAACTACTCTCATCGAAATAAAAAATGAGCTTATTACCGGAAACACTCACCAATTCAATCGAATGCGAGAGAAAATCCGTGTAGTGAAAGTTTTTAAGTTCAGTAGAACTTTGGCTCTCAAATAAACTTTTCAGTAATCGAAAATCTATGTCCCCGAAAAATTCATTTTTAAAATTTAATAAAAATCGGTAATTATTATTGACGTTATCTTCAACTTTAATTGTGATATTTTGGCGAATTTTATTTGCAGTAAGAAACAGAGTTATAAATAAAAGAATGTTCCCGAGTAAATTCTTTTCGAAATATACGTCATGTATCGATATGTTATCACTTTGAGGTAATATTTGAGAGTTTAAATTTTGTCTTAATAAAATATTAAGATCATTAAGAATATTATCGAAAATCTCTTTTTCCGGAGTAGAGCTTTTTTCAAATTCCGAGATGCCTGATGACTTTGCTCTGATCAAATACTCACGAAAAAAATTGCGGTCTTCATCTGAAAATACGGTATTAGCTGAATTAGTGCCGGGATTCGGTACAGTAGATTCATTTACAAATAAATTTAAGAAGTCAGAATCATTCTGATAGTATTTATCAATTAGTTGAAGGAAGTCAATCAGGAGCGACATGGCACTTTCATCCGGCAGGTTTCGGGAGCAGGCATTCATTAGAAAAAAATTAGCACCGGAGGGGTAATTCATGCAGAAATTGAATTCAGCCGCCGGGTTATCTTTTAGCTCACAGAATTCCGCAGAATTTATGCCGATATTATTCCGCTCATTAATAAGACTACATCCCTGACAAGCATATAATTGTCCAACTTTGCGGTCAATATTTGAACTTCCCAGACAAAGCAATTCTCCTGACAGAGTCAATTTATAGATACTAAGATCGTCAAGTTCCAATATTGTCCTGAGTGAGGAACAAACCGCAGCGATCTTTAAATTCAGTGCTTGTCCGGAATTCCCAAACTTATGTAATAAATCGGCTAATTGTAATAAATACATTTTTTCAGAATTTTTAAATCAAACATGTAATATATTAAAAGTAGTCTAATGATACACTCCTCAAAAACTTTATTATTATTGCGAAAATTTTCATATTTCTAAAGAAAATTAACATTATTTGATATATTAGTTAACCTTCAAAAAAGTTTTTTATGATTGAAAACATTCAAATCATCTTACTAATTAGTGTTTTTGTGATAATGTCGGTGTTGATGTTCTTAAGAAAAATGCCGGCATTAATGGCTCTGCCTTTCATGGCAATTCTAATTGCATTCATTGGTGGTATTAATAGCGATGGTGTTTTAAGATATGTCATTGGATTCGGGACTCTAAAACTTCACAGCGCATACACAGTTGCAATGTTTGGCAGTATGTTAAGTATTCTATTGCAAAAAACAGGGATTGCGGAAAATATTATTAAAAAGGGCGCTGAACTGACAGGTGATAATCCCTTTATAATAGCATTTATTATGCTCTTGATGATAACACTCCTATTCACAACAATCGGTGGACTTGGTGCAATCATTATGGTAGCAACAATCGTTCTTCCGATTATGTCTTCTGTTGGACTAAGTCCGTTGACAACTGTGGGAATATTTCTTATCGGATTGAGTGCCGGTGGAACGCTCAATGCGGGCAACTGGGCTGTATATACAAGTGTTATGGGGTTAAAAATATCTCAAATATTACCTTTTGCATCATTAATGTTCTTTCTGACTTTATTTGCTTCCGTTATTTTTATTACGATTCAGCTTTACCGGGATGGTCAGGAAATTAATCCGCTTCGTTATTTAATTACTTTTTTTCTTGTGTTGACTCCATTCATCTCGTTGTTTGTCATCTATAAGTATTTACTTCCATTAAATGTGGTTGAGGTAGTTGATCAAATTTTTACGATGACGGGAAATATTATTGGTTTTGTATCCAGGACAATTGTAATCCTTCTATTTATATATGCACTTATTAAACCTTTTATCATTCAATATCTTAAAAAAACTCATGACCCTGTGAGTTATCTTGCTCCCATATACCCGCTATTACTCATTCTGCTGTTTGAAATGGACTTTATTGCTGCTTTTGTTGCCGGGCTTTTGTTTGTATTTCTGTTGACATATAGGAAAGGTTCGTTAAATCTGCTCATCCAATCTATTTTTGAGGGGGGAAGTATTGTAATGCCCGCCGTGGTACTTATGTTCGGAATTGGAATGCTGCTTGTAGCTATTATGGGACCAGGCACCCCTCTCTCTGAATATCCGGGCGGATGGCCCGTACTGGGATTGTTAAAGCCTGTTTTGGCTAATATTGTACCACAGACTAAATTGACCTATATCCTTATATTTGCGTTTCTTGCTCCCCTTGCTTTATACAGAGGCCCTTTTAATGTCTGGGGCATGGGTTATGGACTTGCTGCAGTGTTCCTCGCGAGCGGATTAGCTCCCGGTGCTGTTATGGGATTGCTTCTGTCGGTTGGACAGATACAGGGAATAAGTGATCCCACAAATACTCATAATGTTTGGCTTGCAAATGAAATGAGGGTTGATGTTCAGAAAATACTGTGGACTACTCTTCCATATACATGGATATTGGCAGTCATAGGATTAATTATTGCAGCAATAATGTTTATGTGATGAGATATCAGATATGAGCCGCAAAATAAAAATCGGTATAGATGTTGGAGGAACATTCACCCACGCTGTAGCAATAGATCTGAAGGATTATTCCATTGCAGGGAAGGCTTGTGTACCGACCACACATTCTTCGGATTCTGGAGTTGCTGCCGGGGTTGTACAGTCACTGCACACTCTTCTTGAATGCAGCAAAATATCAAACGACGAAGTTGTTCTTATCGCACATTCCACAACTCAGGCTACAAATGCTTTATTAGAAGGAGATGTGGCCACTGTTGGTATCATTGGAATAGGCAAGGGGCTTGAAGGCAGAAGAGCCAAGAATGAAATTAATATTAAAAACATAGCACTTTCTCCAGGAAAATATCTTAAAACTTTTTTTAAATTTTATGATAATTCGAAGGGTTTGAATAAATCTGAGATACTTAAACTTATTGACCAGTTACTTGATGAAGGGTCTGAGATATTTGTTATCAGTGAAGCTTTTGGTGTTGATGATCCTTCAAATGAAGAAAATATTGCCGCTATAATTAATAAAATGGGATATCTTGCAACAGCAGCCAGCAGTATATCAAAACTATACGGACTCAGGGTAAGGACAAGGACTGCTGTATTAAATGCTTCAATGATGCCCAAAATGCTTGAGACGGCAAATAAGACTGAAAAATCGATAAGAGAGAGTGGAATAAAAGCCCCATTGATGGTAATGCGCTCCGATGGCGGTATTATGGATATTAACGAAATGCGGCGAAGGCCGATACTCACAATGCTATCGGGTCCGGCGGCGGGTGTTGCAGCTGCGCTTATGTATGTTAAAATATCAGATGGAATTTTTCTTGAGGTAGGGGGTACTTCAACAGATATTTCTGTCATTAAAAATGGTAAACCTCAGCTTAAAAGTGCTCAAATCGGCGGAAACAGGCTTTATTTGAGGACTCTTGATGTAAGAACACTTGGCATCGCGGGCGGTTCGATTCCAAGAATACACAACAATGAGATTATTGATGTTGGTCCCAGGAGTGCTCATATTGCAAATCTTTCTTATGCAGCATACAGCAAATTTGAGGATTTTTCTGATCTTGAGATTGAGAAGATACGCCCCCTGAAAGGCGACAGCAATGATTTTCTTGGTTTAATATCTCCCAAACATCCCGGTGAAAAATTTACTATTACGCCTACAGGGGCATCCTATTACTTAGGTAAAGTAAAAATTCATGGGCATGGCGCTGCAAATTTTACTGCTTTAAAAAGTGCTTTTGCGCGGTTCGGACAAATAATGGGCAAAAATCCTGCCGATCTCGCTAATAAAATACTCCAGATATCGGCAGAAAAGATAAAACCTGTGATTGCCGGTCTTTCGCGGGAGTACAAACTCGACAAGGATTTGATTAAGTTGATTGGCGGAGGAGGAGGTGCATCTGCATTGGTACCTTACACCGCAGAATATCTTGGATACGATCATTCTATTGCCGAAAATACAGAAGTGGTTTCAGCTATTGGAGCTGCTCTTGGACTTATCCGCGACAGTGTTGAGAGGAACATCATTAATCCATCGGAAACCGACCTGCAATCAATCCGAAAGGAGGCGTACGAATCAGTTCATAATATGGGCGCTTCAGAGGAGAGTATTGAGGTTTCAATAGAAATCGACTCCAAAAATAAAAAAGTCATAGCTATTGCAACAGGTTCAAGTGAACTCAGAGTTAAGGATCCGGATTTCAAACCACTTAGTACTCCGGAATTATCAAAAATAGCAGCAATTTCTTTCAAGGTTCCACAATCATCAGTCGAATTTTTTGATAATACAGATTTTTTATTTGCATTCTATGTGCGAAATACCGTTAAACGAATGTTCGGACTTTTTAAAGAAACTGAAAATCATCTTAGAGTAATCGATAAAGAGGGAACGATAAAACTGCAGATAAATAACTGCCTTCTTAGAACCGCATCTAAGCAAACAATTAAATCAGTACTTAAAGAGATTGTTTCTGAGCTTACCATTTTTGGTGATGCCGGGGCTCTCGTTCCGGATATCTTTCTCGTTATTGGCAACAGAATTCTTGATCTGACCGGATTAATAAACGAAAATCAGATAATGAGTCTTATCGATATTGAGATTGCAAATTATCTTTTGACAGAAAAAATAATTTTAATTGCAGCAAAGAAACGATGAGTAAAAACTCAATTATTTTTGACTATTGTATCTGGGGAGCAACATTGCAGGGTATTGCTGCTGCTTCTCTGCTTCGCGGACGCGGGTTTAGGGTGAAAATATTAAATCGTTATGGGTTTCCTGGGGGAAGCATCACCGAATCTTTAAATTGCTCTCAAAAGATTCCCAAAACATTACCTGAAAACCTCTCCTTAATTTTCGAATCACTCCGGAAAAAGAAACAATATTTTTTAAAATCAGACACTGACAAATATTTGTTCAACCCGGAAGTTGTGAAAATATCATTGCAGGAATTTCTTGAAGATATCGGGACGGATGTTCTGTATCATGTTGTTCCGAAAGAGGTTACTAAAGAATTTGATACGATGAAAATAACGCTCATTGCAAAGGAAGGAATAATTGAGGTTTATTCTAAAAATTTTATAGATGCTTCAGATGATCTTTCTGGTATTATGAGCGAAAGCAGCGTAAATGCCTCCTTCCGTTACTTTTATAATATTTTTATTAATTCAGGCCAAAAATTTACTCTTCCGGCTGAATTTAATATCTATAATCAAGTAATACTGGAAGATGGGAGAGTCTGGTATTCATTTGCACTTCAGCCAATTAACAATCTTTTTTCAGAATTATCTGCACAAATACTCATTAATAAACTTTCCGAACATTTCAATAATACTGGCAGGAGAATTCAACTGCTGCCGGCTCAGTCACACATACAAAAAAGTGCATCGATTCCGGAAACATCAGAAGGAACGATAATCGCTAATTATGAAAATGATTCCTTTCACTTTTCACCTGATGAAGAGTTCATTAAGGCAAAAGAATTTGAAATCAGGCTAACAAAAAAAATAACATGCTAATATTGGACAAGTTAAGGTATAAACTTATTGTTTCGGCCCAGGCAGAAGATGATTCCCCATTTAATTCACCACAGGGAGTTCTGGGTTTTGCATTATCTGCAATAGCCGGCGGAGCAGCAGGTATTCGATCTGAAGGCTTTGAAAAAACACTTCACATTAAGAAAAATGTTGAGGTGCCTGTTATTGGATTGCTGAAGTCAAGATTTGATGATGGATTTGTGAGAATTACCGGTACTTTCAGCGATTTTGAAAAAATGATGGACACCCGGTGTGATATGATTGCAGTTGACGGGACATATCGTGTAAGAGAAGGGTTTACAGGACCCGATTTTATCAGAGAGATAAAGAATCGGTTTGATTACCCCGTGATGGCTGATATCTCAACTTTTGAGGATGGAATTGCCTGTATAGAAGCCGGAGCTGATTGCATCTCAACGACTTTAAGCGGTTACACTCCGGAAACATCAGTCCAAAAAGTAAAAGGACCTGACTTTGAGCTTGCAAAAAAATTAGTGATGTCCGCAAAAATTCCTGTCATCGCTGAAGGTCGGATTAACACTCCATCTGATGCTGCACAGATGATCCGGAACGGTGTTTGGGCAGTTGTAGTCGGTACAGCGATTACGCGACCGCATGTAATTACTTCCTGGTTTAATTCTGCAATAACCGAAGCCGCAAAGGAGTATTAATGCAACTTTTGCACGAATATGATATCATTGTTGCGGGAGCAGGCATAGCTGGAATCAGTGCGGCAATAAAAGCAGGGAATATGGGAGCAAGTGTGCTCCTGATTGAACATTATGGTTTTGTCGGCGGCATGTCCACAGCGGGAATGGTATCTCCGTTCATGAAGCATTCAATTAATGGCGTTTCTCTTGTTGAGGGTGTATTTCAGAGTATCGAAAAAGAAATGAGAAAAATTGGCGGTATGATCGATAATGGGTTTTATGCAAATTCTTTCAGATCAGCGGCTTTCAATTTGTTGAGTTCAGCCAATGTTACCGTACTTTTGCACTGCGAGATTGAGGCACTCAAAAAAAATGAAAGAGAAATCACAGAAATCCACCTTTTTGCAGAACAAAATAGATTTGAGATAAAGGGAAAAGTCTTCATTGATACAACTGGTGATGCTTATCTGGTTTATACGGGTGGTTTTAATTGGGTGAAGGGTGATGAAAAGACAGGATATCTGCAGGCGCTAACTCTATTTTTCAGGATGGGAGGAATTAATCTTGTAAAAGTTGCTGAATATGCTTCTGCAAACAGACATGATTTTTTTAATTGGATGGACTACAATTTTAATTTTGACAAAATAATCTCTGTTGCCGGTTTTTTCAGTTTTGTTAAACGCGCTATCAATGAAGGACGACTCCCAAAAGAAATCGAATATATTTTTTTTACAACACTCCCGGAAAGCGAGGAAGGGTCTTTTAACACTTCAAACGTACTTGGACTTGATGGATCAACAAGCAGTGATCTTACAAAAGCAGAACTTATCGGACGTAAACAGGCAAATGATGTGGTAAAGCTTTTGCAGGATGAGGTCCCCGGATTCGAAAATTCTTATCTGCTCGAAACTGCTACACAAATCGGAGTGAGAGAGACAAGAAGAGCCATAGGCGATTACGTTGTCACAGGAATTGATATAAGTTCTGGTTCAAAATTTGAGGACGCCATAGCGAGGGGATGCTATGGAATTGATATTCATGGGCAGAAAGGTGAAAACAGCAGAATGGAGCATCTTAGGGAAGGAGAATATTATGAGATACCTTTCCGTTCACTTATGGTTAAGGATGCAGACAATCTTCTTGTTGCAGGCAGATGTATTTCATCGACAAGAGAAGGTCATTCAGCCCTGCGAATTATGCCGACATCTTCGGCAACAGGTGAAGCGGCGGGAGCTGCGGCAGCACTCAGTGTGAGAAAAGGAACAGGATTGAGACAACTAATTTATTCTGATCTTTTCAGGGAATTAAGCTACAATCTAAAAAACCTCTAAGATAATGGAAATAATATTCGGAACCGACGGTTGGCGTGGAATAATTGGGGCAGAGATTAATCTCGAATCAGTTGCAAGGGTTGCATACGCATTCTCGGAATATATACTTCAAAAAAAACAACAACCTGGAATAGTTATCGGATATGATGGACGGGCATATTCGGAGAGATTCGCTTCTGTTTTCGCTGAATATTGTCGTTATAAAAAAATTGAAGTAATTCTATCTGATAGAATTGTACCGACACCGGTTGTTTCCTGGTATGTTAAGAATTTTAATCTTGATGCAGGTGTAATGATTACTGCATCCCACAATCCTCCGGAATATAATGGTATTAAATTTAAGGACTTTTACGGAGGCCCTTTTAGAACAGAAGAGACTTTAAAGATCGAAAAATTGTTGCCTGCCAGTCTAACAACAGAATTTAAGCAAAAGCCATTAACAACTGATATTATAACACCTTATCTATCTTACTTAAAATCAATATTTAACTTTAACATAATTAAAAACAGTGACATTTATGTGGCAATTGACTCAATGGGCGGTGCCGGAGGGAAGCTCCTTTCTGATCTGCTGACCAGTATTGAGATTCCGAATGAGGCTATTTACGAAATCCCTGCACCCGATTTTTATAGCAGAAATCCTGAACCCATTGAAAAAAATCTTAAGCCTTTAGCAAAAATCATTAAGGAATCTTCGGACTACTCTTTTGGCGTTGCGACAGATGGAGATGGAGACAGACTTGGTGTACTTAATGAAAAAGGTGAATGGTTCTCAGCTCAGGACACTATTATGCTTTTCACTGATTATCTGATCAGGCAAAAAAAACTCGAAGGATCGATTATCAAGACAAATTCTGTGACTAAAAGGCTTGATAAATTATGTGCAAACTTTAACATTCCAATCGATGAAGTGCAGGTTGGATTTAAATATATCACTGAGAAGATGATTAATACAAAAAGCATTGCGGGATTCGAAGAAAGCGGGGGATACGGTTTCGGCAGTCATCTTCCCGAGCGGGATGGCATATTTTCAGCTTTGTTGTTAATGGAGATGATGGCAGTCTCAGGGATGAAAAAACTATCTGAATATGCTGCAGGTGTGATCGAACAATATGGCAGCGATAATTATTGCAGGATTGATTTAGCTTATGAGAAAGTGGACAGAATTGAGCTGCTTCCCTCCTTATATAATAAAAAGCCAAAAACATTTGCCGGGATAAATGTCAGAGAAATAATTCCGTATTTTAGTTCACATGGTATCATTAACGGTACAAAATTTGAGTCACAGGATGGCTTTTCCTGGCTTTTAATCAGGGCTTCGGAGACTGAACCAATTCTAAGATTTTATTCTGAATCACATTCGATCAAGGATGCGGAAAATATGATTTCAACAGCTATCAATCAGCTGACAAATATTCCCAGGAAAATATGAAAAATAAATTTTTTGGTATTAAAGAAGCACAGGAAAAATTAAGCGAATATAAATCCGATTTTACGCTGATAAATAACCCTTCATTCATTTATCCGCCATTTGAGATTGTACCGCTTGCCGAAAAACTTCTTTTTTTTGAAAAACCAATTAAAGCTGTTGTATCCGATATGGACGGAACAACAACATCCACCGAAGAACTTTGTATTCATTCACTTGAATATATGGTTCGACTAATGTCTGGCAAAATGTTAAAAAATGAGTGGATCGGCCTTGATTCTGTTAAGGATTATCCTAACATAATTGGTAACAGCACTACCCGGCACGTTGAATACCTTATAAATACCTACGAGAATAATTTTGATCCCCGCAATATTTTAAAAAGTTACTTAACCGCAGCAGGAAGAACAATATATTTTGGAAAAGATCCGGGGAGGAAAGGGGAAGTACTAAATAACCTGAAATATTTTTCTATTGAGGAGAACCGCCCTGTAAAATTCATAAATACTGATGATGAAAAAGCTAAAGAAGAAGAGTATAAAAAGTTAGAAAAACAATATCTTAACCGATTCTTGAAATTAAATCACAATGAAAAGGTACGTATCGGGATTGATATCTATTATGCAAGATATCATGAGATTCTTGATCAGATATCAGATGGAAATTCAGAGGCAATCAGCAGGGATTTATTTGGGAATCCGGATATAAAACTAATTGAACCTATGCCTGGAATCGGTGTTTTTATTCCGCTTGTAAAGGGATGGATAAATAATAACGAAACAATATTTTACGAACAGTTAGTTAAAGAATTTTTATTAAAAACAGGAGATAAATTTCCTGCTCGTTTTCAGGAAAAATCATTTTCTGATTTTCAGTGGTTAGTTGATTCTTTTAAGCAAAATCCAGCGAAGTTTGCCCTTGTTACATCATCAATCCGCTACGAAGCCGAAATTGTTATCAACGAACTTCTGTCAATTTTGCGGAATATTATTTCAGACCTCGGGATAAATGAAGCTGACAAGGATTTCCTGCTTGATAAGTTTTCCAGTAAGGACAATATTTATGATGCATTCATAACAGCCTCCGACTCTAATGAAATAAGATTGAAACCTCACAGGGATTTATATTCTATCGCTTTGAATCAGCTTGGAATCAAAAGAGAAGATTTTAACAGAGTTATTGGTTTGGAAGACAGTGAGAGCGGTACAATTGCTATCAGAGCGGCAGGTATCGGAATGTCAGTGGCACTGCCTTTTCATCAGACTGCCGGACATAATTTTGGAGCAGCCTCTCACATTTGCGCTGGCGGATTACCCGAGATAATACTTAAAAATAAATTATATAATAAAGCATAAATATTTATATGAAAAGAATTTATCACGTTATATCTAATACACACTGGGACAGGGAATGGAGATTCCCGTTTCAACGTAACCGGCAGATGCTTGTGAACATGATTGATGAAACCATAAGAATATTGGAAAATAATAAAGATTATAGGGCTTTTCATCTAGACAGTCAAACAGTCGTCCTTCGCGATTATCTCGAAATAAAACCTCAAAATGCCGAAAAGATTAAAGGACTGGTCGAATCTGACAGGCTTCTCATTGGTCCATGGTATATACTGCCTGAGGAATATCAGGTCGGAGGCGAGAATCTGATTCGTAATCTGCTGCTGGGGCATAAGATCGCAAAAAAATTTGGCAAAGTATCCAAAATTGGATATTCACCATTCTCATGGGGACAGATATCACAACTTCCCCAGATTTACAGTGGCTTTGGAATTGATGTCATAATGTTTTATCGTGGAATTAATTCGATTGATAGTCCCAAAGCTGAATTTCTATGGGTAGGCGCTGATGGAACAGAAACGATTTCCTCAAGGTTTTCAACCATGCCTCGTTACAATTTTTATTTCTACATATATCGTCCTGTGAGGTATAATGAGGACTACTACCAATCGGAATATAAATGGGAGCATGACAGAATTCCATTTCATTTTGCTGACGATCTCCAGGGGAAAGAGGATTATTTCCTGCTTGAAGAAGAACCGGGTTATTATCCGGAAAATATACGACCCTGGGTAGAAAAAATAATAAAAGATCAGGCTGATGATTTCACAACACAAAATGTGATTTGGATGGAAGGACACGATTCAAGCGGACCTGATGAAATGACTGTGAGGATAATTAATGATATTCGCAAAGAATTTCCAGAGCTTGATGTCAGACATTCCACACTATTGGAATACGCAACTGCGCTGAAGAGTGACATCAATACTGGAAGTTTAGTGAAAGTTCATGGAGAAAGACGTAGTGCGCAGTTTGACAGAAGAAGCGGCAATCTATATGGTTATACGACTTCAGCACGGATGGATTTGAAGATATTGAATTTTGATGCTGAGCGGAATCTGCAATATTATGCCGAACCTTTCAATGGCTTAATGACTGCTCTTGGTTGCGACACTCAGGATAAATATGTTGAGCTGGCATGGGATCTGCTGATCCAAAATTCGGCTCATGATTCTATTGGTGGTTGCAGCCTGGACGAAATCCATGATGATATGATTACCCGATACCGCCATTGCATCGAGATTTCAAGAGGAGTCTTTGAAAGATCAATTAAAATGTTAATTCTTATGACGAATAGCATTAAAATTCTTGGAGTAAATAAAGGTTCTTTTATACTGACTGTCATTAATTCTTTATTTTATACAAGAAAAGAGGTGTGCAGGATATCCGTTGATGTACCTAAATCGATGGATAAAGGTCATATTAAAATATTTGACTATACAGGCGCTGAAATTAATATCTCAATTCAATCAAAAACGGATATTCAACCTGTGCTTGAACAGATGAAAAATCGACCGATGTATATTGATATGGTGAGATATATTATTGATGCAGAGTTGGATGGTATTCCCTCAATGGGTTACAAACAATTCAGGGTGGAACCTGTTGAAGACAATCGACTCACCAATAATACAGATATAAGAGTAAGAAAAAGCAATATTCTTGAAAATGATTTTCTAAGAGTTGAAATTCTGGGCAATGGGAGTTTTAACGTCAGTTCCAAAATGACCGGTAAAACATTTTCCGGTCTTGGATTCTTCGCGGATGAGGGTGAGGCTGGTCATGCCTGGGTTCATACTCCTATCGGGCCATTTATTGACTCGAAAAATGTAAATGCTGAGATAGTAAATTTAGTTTCAAATGAGCTGGTTCAGTGTTCACGGATAATATTCTCAATACTTGTGCCGGAAGACCTTAAGAGCAGAGGGGAAGGGCTTGGCAATTCCAGAGAAATAAAAATAGAGTACACTTTATCACTCCGCAAGACAGATAAATATCTTGTAATGGAAGGTCATATTGAGAACAATGCGGAAAGTCATAGAATGAGGATAATGTTTCCGCTCAATCTTTCTGCCAGTCATTCTTTCGCAGAAGGGCAGTTTGACGTAGTTGCACGGAGTACCAAAAGGATCGATTCAACCGGATGGATAGAACAACCGATGTATGATTACCCGATGCATCATTTTGTCGATCTCTCCGATTCAAAGGATGGTTTTGCTGTTCTTGTAGATGGTTTGAAGGAATATGAAGTGCTGAATGATGAGGAGCAGACATTAGCCATCACTGTATTCCGGGGATTTGAGTATAAAATACAGCCCAGTTCTCTTGAGGATTACTCGTATAAAAAAGGTTCTCAAAATCTTGGAAAGAATCATTTTCGGATAGGATTATTTCCTCATAAGGGTACATGGTCCGAGGGTCGCGTAATGGAACAGGCGCATATTTTTAATTATCCTTTGCGAGCTGTTCAGTCAGGTATCACAAAAGGATTTCTACCATCTGAAATTTCTTTTATATGGTTTTCTTCTCAGGAAATAGTTTTCTCGACAATTAAAAAACCGGAACAGAGTTCTGGAAATAATTTAGTGATCAGGATTTATAATCCCACGGAAAATGAAATATCAACAACTCTCGACTCAATTCTTCCGATAGAGAGCATCACAGAAATTAATCTTGAGGAAACAGAAAGTCATTCTGAAATCATTGAGAAAAAAGGTTCATATATTCTTTTCTTAAAGCCAAAACAAATTAAAACTTACTTAATGAAAATAAACTCCATTCTATAATGTTTAAGAGTCAGATTCAGAAACCGACACTGCTGATTGATGAGGCTACTGTGCGGAGAAATATCAGGAAGATTGCAGTCAAACTGAAAGCATCGGGGATTGACTTTCGACCGCATTTTAAGACACATCAATCAATCGTGATCGGCAGTTGGTTTAGAGAAGAGGGAATAACAAAGATAACTGTGAGTTCTGCCGATATGGCGCTTTATTTTATGGGTGGTTATTGGGAAGATATTACGATAGCATTTCCGGCAAATATAAGGGAGATTAATAAATATAACTTTATCGCAGAAAGAATTAGTCTTCATCTTCTAGTTGAAGACATTGTAAAACTTAGGTTTTTGCTTAAAAAATTAACTCATCCGGTTAATTTCTGGATTGAAATTGATTCGGGAGAAAAAAGAAGCGGGATTGATATCGCTTCAAATGATGAAATAATCACTCTTATCACACTTATTCAGAACTCCGATAAGCACAGATTCGCTGGATTATTGAATCATACAGGAAACACTTATCAGGAAAATTCAGAAGCGGAAATCAAAAGAATATTCGAATCGGCAAAACAAAAAATGGTTTCGTTGTCCGAGATCATCCGAGATAGAATCGGAACCGAAACTGGAATCTCGATGGGTGATACACCTTCGGCTACTCACATTGAATCCTTTGAGAAAATTACGGAGTTGAGACCCGGCAACTTTGTATTTTATGATTTGATGCAGTGGAGCAGCGGAGTATGCTCCGCCGATGAAATCGGAGTCGCAGTTGCTGCTCCTGTTATATCGGATTATACAGTTAGGTCGGAAGTTCTTATTTATTGCGGTTCGGTTCATCTATCGAAAGAATATATTGTTCATGAAGGACGGAAGATTTTTGGAATCCCTGTTATTCTTAAGCAGGACAAGTGGGTTCATTTTCCTTGTTCGGCATATTTGAAAAGTATTTCACAGGAACATGGAGTGTTGCATTTTAACGGCGATTGCCGGCTGAAACCGGGGGATATTATTGGAATTCTTCCAGTGCATTCATGTCTAACCGTGGACATGTATCATGAATATTTGAGTTTGGAAGGAAAAAGAATTAAAAAATTTCAAAGTTTAACCAATTAAGATAAAGCAATATGAAAAACAAATATGGCTATTTCAGCGATGATTACAGGGAATTTATCATAACTGATCCGATGACACCCAGGCCATGGTTCAACTATATGTGGAATCAAAATTATGCCGGACTTATATCGCACACAGGAGGGGGATTCAGTTATCTGGATTGCCCCAGAGATAACAGAATTTCAAGAATGCGCTATAATTGTCTCCCCTGGGATAGACCCGGGCGATATGTTATACTCAAGGATACTGACTCTGGAGAATTCTGGTCACTAAGCTGGGCGCCCACAATTTCTGTGAAATATGATAAATATGAATGCCGGCATGGTCAGGGATATACCGCTATAACCACTATTTACAATGGAATAGAAGCGACTATTACCTATTTCGTGCCAAGAGATAGAAATGCAGAAGTTTGGTATGTGTCAATAAAGAATGTTTCGGGACATGACAAAAAACTAGAAATTTATGGATTTCAGGAATTGATGATGGGCAATGCGCTTAATGATATCATTAATCAGCCCAACGACAAACATTTCACAGAGATAAGATTTGATAAAGATCAGATGATGCTTAAAGCAACACGAAGATACTGGGTTCTTAATAAAAAAGTATCAGTTGCACAGCCTAATATTGATTGGAAATACGAATTAAGTTTCACGACCAGTCTGAATATAGAGGGTTTTGATGGAAGTCTGGATAAATTTATTGGAAAATGGCGTTCAGAAGCTAATCCAATCTCTGTTGAGACCGGAAAAATGTCCGATTCTGAGATTACTGCCGGTGATCCGGTTGCTGCATTAAAATCATCTCTTTTAATTAATGCTGACTCTGAGACGGAGTTCTCATTTGTTCTTGCAATCAGAGAAAAATCTGCTCCGGAAAATGATGATGGAATCTACCTCCGGAATCCGGTTAACAGTCGGGCAGAATTACAGAAAGTAAAGGAATACTGGACAAATTATTTATCACATGTTTCAGTTAAAACTCCTGATGAAGATGTGAATCTAATGCTGAATGTCTGGAACCAGTATCAAACTGCCGTGACTTTTGATATGGCAAGAAATTCAGGTTATTATCATGGCGGACTTTTATTTGGAACCGGTATCCGGGATCAGTTCCAGGATATTCTGGGAGTTGTAATCGCTGAGCCTGATAGAGTCAGGAATCGTTTATTGAATGCATTGAAATTTCAGTTTTCAAACGGATCAACCCTCCATAATTTCTTTAAAATGACCGGAAGCGGTGAAAAAACCAATCATTCAGATACACCTCTCTGGATTCCTTTTGGTCTTATTGAATATTTAAATGAGACCGGCGATTTATCTATCTTCAAAGAAAATGTGCCATTTTATGATGATGGGGACGCTACTGTTTATGATCATATGGTAAGAGCACTCGATTTTTGCATTGCTGCAACAACAGAACGGGGAATGCCAAAAATAATGAACGGTGACTGGAATGACACTCTTGATCATATCGGGCCGCACGGTAAGGGCGAAACAGTCTGGGGCGCTTTTTTTCTTGCGTATGTTTTGAAAAAAAGTTTTGAAGTGATTGAATTACATAATGATTGGACTACATTAGAAAGATGGAAATCAGCTTATGAAAAACTTGGAAAAGTGACAAATGATCTCTGTTGGGACGGTGAATGGTATCTAAGAGCATTCAGGGATAATGGAAAACCGGTTGGTTCAAAAGTCCACAATCAAGGGAAGATATTTCTGAACACACAGACCTGGTCTGTTATCTCCGGGCTTGCACCAAAAGACCGGGCAAAAAGTGCACTTGATTCGTGTAAGAAATACCTGGAAACACCTTTTGGTATGCAGATAGTTTATCCGGCGTATAGAGAAATTGAAGATGATATTGGGCTTATCAGCAGGTGTGTGCCAGGGAAAAAGGAGAATGGAGCAGTATTCAATCATGCGTCTTCCTGGTTTATTCTTGCCTCGATACTTGCAGGGAATAATGAGGATGGCTTCCGTATTTATAAGAAAATGCTCCCTGTCAACTCTTCAGAGGAAATTGATAAATATGAAGTTGAACCATATGTTTTTGCCGAGTATATTACAAGTCCGGAGCATGAGACTGCAAATCAGGCAAGTCACTCATGGTTAACCGGAACAGCGGTCTGGATGTACCGGATTGCGCTTGATCATATTCTCGGTTTCAGAACATCTGCTTCCGGATTCACAATTAAACCGAACATCCCTGCTCATTGGGATGGATTTACTCTCAATCGCCGATTCAGAGGTAAAGATATCATGATTGCCGTTAATAATAGAAAAGAAGGTGAAGGGAATAATAATAAAGTCATGATAAACGGAAGTGAATTTTTTGGAGATATTATTCAAACAAAAGATTTTACCGAAAAAATAATCAATATTGAAATTGATATGTGAAAGCTGGTTTTATTTAGTCATAATAATTTTATTATTTTACATATAACAAATAGTATTCAGCTATGAGCCAGAGATTTAGAACTTACGGATTGAAATGCATTACCATATTATTGTTTCTGACAGCCCTCCATTCCTCCTATGCTCAGAAAGGAAAAATATCGGGCACCGTTTTTGATGATCAGCTAAATGATCCTCTAATTGGTGTAAATGTATTTATTGAGGGTACAACTACAGGAGCGACTACTGATCCACAAGGACGATTTGTAATTATCAATATTAATCCCGGAAAATATTCTGTAACAGCGAGTATGGTGGGATTCGCACGGGTAACAGTCAGTGACGTAAGAGTTTCAATTGATCGTACCACAGAAATTAATTTCAGATTAAAAGATGAATCTATTCAGATTGAACAAATAATTATTAAGGCGGAAAAGCCGAAAATTGTTAAGGACAGGACTTCTTCGTCCACGACAATTGAGGATGAACAGATTAAAGCCGCACCTATTGAAGGTTTAAGAGGCGCAATGGATCTCTCCGCAAGTTTTGAAAAGAATGAAAAGGGAGATTATTCAGTAAGAGGATCCGGATCAAACGAAGTACAGTTTATGGTAAACGGAGTTACTCAGTCCACCACAAATACGAGTATTCCCGGTTACGGAGGCGCGGAAAAAGCTGACAATTCGTGGAAATTTGATGTCAATCCACTCGGTATTCAGCAGATACAGTTAATTACAGGCGGATTTTCTGCGGAATATGGTAATGCTCAGGCCGGGGTTGTAAATGTCGCTTTAAAAGAGGGCGGGCAAAAGTTCAACGGTGAGGTTCGAATGGAATACCGCCCTGCAGGTCAATATCATTATGGACCTTATATCTACGATCAATCGAACTTTGAATGGCAGCGATGGGGAAATCTGGATTATTGGTTCCAGCGTCAGAATGTTGTTCTGAAAGATCTGGATATTAATCTATATAATAAAATGTATGTATATAACACCGCTACGCTGCAGGATTCACTTTCCGCAAAAAAAGAAATTGAATGGGCTCACAAGGTTTGGGTTGATAATCATTCTCCGTCTGAAGAAAATCCATTAGGCGTCTATGATTACCGTGACAGAGCTTATAAAAGATATCTTATAGGTTTTGGCGGCCCATTAGGCAAAAGACCTGATATTCTCAAATTTTACTTTTCAGGAGAATACAGGAGTAATCCGACAAGACTTCCTACTCCGGAAAAAGATCAGGTTTATCAGAATTATATATTAAACGTAACCGCAACTCCATTACTCGGGCATAAATTTCAGGCTACAGGGACATTTCAGAAATATCGAGGCGGTCTTTTTTCAGGATCATCAGATATCAGATGGGCAGGCTTAAACTCTGTTGCCGAATCCGGAAAATATCATGTTTATTTTGAACCGGTCAGAACTGAACAGACAGTTTCAGGTAGTTTTAAGTGGGTTTATACTATCACAAATACATCTTTTCTCGAGACAAATGTTTCGCATCAAAATGAAAAATATGAACTGCCGTATCTTTACCTTGTTACTATTAATAGTGAAAATGACAGGTTAGATAGTTTAGGTGACCCGCAGGGAGTGGTTTTAAAGAGGGGAATATGGTGGGAGTCAAGCTATTTCAGACAGCTCGAAGCAATAAGTACGAATTTTTATCAGGATTACCGGGCAAAAAACTATAATCTGAAAGCTGATTACACAAATCAGGTGACTCAGACTAATCTCCTTAAAGCTGGTATGCGTTTGAATTACTGGGATGTTTTTAATAACGGTGTTAATTCAAGTTTCCGGGCGAACAGCTATGTTGCACATTATGCCGTGGCTGAATATTATAGGGCTTTTCCGCTTGATTATTCTTTTTATATCCAGGATAAAATGGAATATGAAGGAATGGTTGCTAATCTTGGCTTGAGGATTGAGGGTTATAATTTTCAGAGCAACCAGCCTCTGGACAGGTTCAGTCCATTCTATCAGGGGACTCAGGGACCCGGTTATACCGGATCTCCTTTAACTAAATCTTCAGAATGGAAGAGCGTGATTCTTCCCAGACTCGGAATATCTTTCCCTATCGGTGAGAATACGGCATTTCGTATTCAGTATGGTCATTTTGCCTCTATGCCCGCATTCACTCAGGCTTTGACAACTAAAACATTCAGTGGATGGAGTGCGATAGGGAATCCTGATCTGGAACCAAAAAAAACAATCAATTATGAATTTGGGCTTCAGCAAGTAATAGAAAGTGATTTCAGAATTGACGCTGTTTTATACTATAACGACCGTGTTTCCCAGATCGATGTTCAAAACATTGCCGCACTCACAGGCGATCTGCGGAATGGTTCCGGGTATCTTGAAAGTGATCCGTTGTATCTCTATCAGTCCTATGCGAATAATGCGTTCGGATCTACGATTGGATTCGAGTTGACATTTGAAAAAATTAATATTGACAGATGGACATACCGGTTAAGCTACAACCTGTCGCATACAACCCGGGGAAGATATGGAAGCAGTGTCGTTTTCCCCGATGAATTGATAAACCTTACAACCAGGGAAGCTACGGGTGAATTTTTATCTGAATCAGACAGGACTCACAATTTCCGGGGAATGGTTCAGTATTTCCTGAGAGATAAAGAGGGGATTGAATTTTTAGGAATTAAACTATTTGAAAATTCAGTATTCAGCATTTCTTATACAGCCAAATCAGGAATCCCATTTACTTATCCACCGGAATCAGCGCTTAAAGGAATATTAAATAACAGGCGATATCCTCTGGAATCCAATTTTGATTTCAACTTTAATAAAAATATTATGATTGACGATTACAAAATAATTGTCGGTTTAAGGATTATGAATCTTTTTGACAATAAATGGCTTACACCCATGGACTCTTATAATGAACAGGATAACAGAAAGGATTGGGTGGAGAAGGGCGTTACAGTTGATAATCCGGGCATTGATCCAACAAGGAAAAGTTATCTCCTGTATCAATACCGTGCTTATCGGAATGTTCCACGACAAATATACTTTACTTTAGGATTCGGGTTTTAATATTATGAAGATTAAGAAATCGTTCTTATCGCTCTTTATCATGATTATAATGCCGTTAAGTGTTTTTAAGGCACAATCTCAGGATATCGAATCACCTCTGCTTATTTTTAACAGGGGTGAACTTTGGCAAAGTATGTATCTTGGTAAACACGGACCGAGTTCATTTAGTGACTGGAGACGTTTAGGAATTGGATTAGATTGGCCCGGATTCGATCCAACCTGGGTTCGTGAAAATCTTGGCGGATCACCCTCCTACCTGGCGACCGGCGGTTTTTGGGTCGGAGCTAAAAAGATGAATGACAGTGTATTGACTGTTGAGGATTGGTCTATCTACGGGGGTTCTATCTCCGCGGATCCAATCGCCAAATATATTGTAACAAGGCACAGGAAGTATGAGAATCATGTCTTTCAGGATGGCACTGACCTTGGCGAAGAGTATATTAAAACTGTATGGGAATATAATCATCTGTATCAGAATGAATTCGATCTAGAACGGCAGCTTCCTATAAGAGTCACCCGATATAGCCATCAATGGAATGGGAGTGAACGTGACCAGAATTATATCATTCATGAATATATTTTCAAAAATATATCAAATGAATTACAGACATTATATCCAAATCGGGCAATTACTGATTCGCTAAAAGATTTTTATCTCTTATTGAATTATGGGATTCATGCCAACTCCAGATCATGGACGATTTTATTTCCCACCGAAAAATCAGGTGCAAGAAACACCTGGTTTTTCCCTGATCCTTCAAGAAAGATGATTTATGGAAGAGCTGCAACTTATCTCGGGAATTCCGAGGGCAAGGGTGAATTTGGATTTTCACCTTCAAGGGGACCAATAATTGACGGGAGGCAGACCGGTGAATGGCTTGCACCTGGTTACGTTGGATTTATGTTATTATATTCATCAAAGAATAAAAATAACAGGGAGACATACATAAATAAATTGGGATGGTCTGCAGGAGATAATTTGCAGGATCTTATTGGTCCGATGGATGGGAAAGGGACAGCGGAAGCAAGATATGAAGTTTTGCAAAATCCCTCATTGGCGGCGAATCCGGTATCAAGTCCACTCGATACATTATTTATGAGAAGGAACAGAATGTGGTCGATGATGTCGCTGGGTCCCTGGAATTTCTATCCGGGTGATTCAATTAAAGTTGTATTCGCTGAGTTAGTGGACGGCGCTGATTACAAATATGCCATTGATGCTGGTGCACTCTCGGCAATAGGCAGTCTGGGGCTGAAAATATTTCAGGAAAGCGCAGATAAGGCAAAATTCACCTTCGATAATAATTTTAATCATCCCGATCCGCCTCAGGCTCCTGATTTTACTGTGGACTTCAATAGAGATAATGAAGAACAACTGGCTATTGTGATATCCTGGGACGATACTAAGGAAAGTATTCCTGATCCTGACGATGGGCTTAATGATCTTGTGAAATACAAAATATATCGTTCGAATTATCTTCCAATCGGGCCCTGGGACAGTGTTGCAACAATCTCAAAGGGTGATCCCGCTTTTTATGAACCTGGAACAGGTGTCTATAAGTTTCTCGATACTACTGTATCAATTGGAGCCAGTTATTATTATGCACTGACAGCACTGGATTCCGGAAGGACTTTCTGGAATATTAACCCAGCTGCCAGGATGCCGGATACTCGTTCTATAAGGGTACCGGTATTGGAGTCATCTATATTTTCTAACAGAAAAACATCACCGTTTACGGCGACCATTGCACCTGTCGACAATGTGAATAATATTTTTGTCGTCCCGAATCCATTTGTTATAGGTGAGGGGTATTCATTACCCGGTGATCAGGATAGAATTCAATTTGTCAACATTCCAAATCCCTGTACCATTAGAATTTTCAATGTTAGAGGTGATCTTGTAAAAACTCTTGAGGTTGATGCCGGATCAGGCGCAATTGCAGAATGGGATCAGGTAACTGATTTTGGTCAATTCGTAGTTTCCGGAGTATATATATATCATGTTGAATCACCGTTTGGTAAATTTATTGGCAAATTTTCCATCATCAGGTAAAATGTCGGTTATGAAAAAGATAATATTATTTATTCTTATTCTATGCTCTGCTGCAAATATTATAGCGCAGGAGTTTAAGAAAGCCGGTACCGCTGGATTTGTATTCCTTGGCATTCCGGTTCACGCCAGAACAGCCGCACTTGGTGAGGCGTCCATTACTCTTCAGGATCTCAATTCAGCAGCAATTTTTATTAATCCCGCGGTGCTGGACTTTGGAACCGACGAACATTCGGTAGCTGTCTCTTATTCGCCATGGATAGCTGATATCAAACATTATTCAGCAGCCTATTCTTTTTCTACCGAATTCGGTAGATTTGCTATTGGAGCCAATGTCCTTGATTATGGAACATTTCAACGGACTGTTAAATCAACCGGACAGCGATTTTTTGAAATTGTTGGTACTTATTCTGCAAATGCTGTTGCATTATATGCAGGATATGCAAAAAGATTAACGGACAAATTTTCGTTCGGATTTAATTTTAAGTACGTGAAAGAAAGTATTGATATTTATTCTGCATCGAATGTTCTTTTCGATGGAGGAATGATTTATTTCACAGGATTCAGGAATCTTAGAATAGCTGCAACTGTGCAAAATTTTGGTGTGGATGCCAAATTTATTAATGATTCTTTCAGAATGCCGTCAGTTTTAAGGCTGGGTATAGCAGATGATTTTTATCTTGATAATGCGGACACATATCGGCTTACTTTACTTGTAGAAGCGCTTCACCCTGGTGATAATGAAGAACGACTTAATCTGGGAACTGAGTTCAGTTTCATTCGTTTATTTCAGATTAGGGCTGGTTACAAATTCTTCTATGATGAAGAAAGCCTGAGTCTGGGAATCGGAATTTCACCCGGAGTTTATCTGCCGGTCAATCTTGATTTCTCATGGTCCGATTATGGGAGGCTTGGTAATTTAATGAGATTCTCACTTTCGATGGGGATATGATGAAAATGTTCAGAATAATTACGATCATTATTGTCTCTTTCAGTTCTTTTTTATTTGCACAGTTGAAAGATGTACAGGTTAGCTTTGAAAATATTACTCCCCTCGGAAAACGAATTGGAATAACTGACTCCAAAGCAAATGGACTATCTGTCAGAATCAATTACGACATAGGCAGTGACCTTTCTTTTTTTATTAACGGCGGTATTCAAAGCTACACAATTCACCAGGAGAATGCGATTGCCAGATGGGATTGGCGTTTTTGGGATCGTTACGATGATTATATTAATATTACCTTACAGGGTCCTGATTATCAGTCAAGAATCGGTGTTGTTCAGAAAATGGATTTAATCCCTATTATGCTCGGCTTATCCTATAGTATTGAAATTTCAAATGATTTTCTTTTGGAGCCATCTGTTGCCGGTGGTGTTTTTATTTACACCAGAAGGTTTTATGTTGAAGAATATTGGCAAAAGTATTTCGAGGAAATAGATTATACGTTTTCTTACAGCTATTACAATATTGCACCACAGAAAAAGGGGAATCCGATAGCTTTCACAACAGGATTAAATGCCAGATATATTCTTACCGATTTTCTGGACCTGACAATGCAGTTGAATTACGTGCAGTTAGTGGATACTAAGGGTGATCTCGGCTTCGCATATTTCCCATATAATAATGCTTTTAACATTGCAGCCGGTCTTGTTATTAATTATTAGTCTCTGAAGAATTATGAAAATTAAATTAGAAATTATTGCTGTTATTATTTTGATATCGGTTACGACAAATGCTCAGAAATATGGGGTATCGGTAACCGGAGGATTTTCTTACCAGGCACCTGTCAGCAGCCTGAATAACAGATTCCTTTCCGCAGCAGGCTATTTTTTGGGAGTTGGTGAGAATAATAAACAGAAATGGAATTGGAGCGGGACAATTGAATATATAAGTTTTGGTGATGCTAATGCCGAAAAATTCACTGTCACCAAAGAAGTCCAGGTTAATACAAACAATTATTCTTTCAACATACCCTTGAAAAACATTCGAGTCGAGTTGGAGATTGCCGGATTAAGTGCAGATGTGTCTTACAAAGCTTTTGATTTCGGATTTCTTAACACTGATTTTAGTTTTGGTTTTGGTATATACAGGTGGTACTCATACAGAAGTGGAAGTTTCGATAGTTTGTTTGTCACGAATCCGGAAACAAGCCAGCCATTATTGGCGGCAGTGCTAAAGGTTCCTGAATTGACTCAAACAGATTGGAGCGGCGGCATAAATCTCGGGGTTGAAATTAAAATTCCTGTATATGCGCCCTTTACACTTTATTTTTCACCGAGATATAAATTGGTTATAGGAGAGCTATGGCCGAGTCTTGAGATCGGTTTTGAAAATATAAGCGGTTTTCAGATGTTTGATATGAGAGCCGGTGTAAAAGCCGAGTTTTAAGAGATGAAGGTAAAAGTGAAAAGATTATATACGATTATTATTGTTGCAATACTTCTAATTTCCTGTCAGGATAAAGCACAGGTTGGTGCGATAAGAGGAGTCTGGCTGACAAATGTGGACAGCGAAGCCATGTTCTCTGAAGAAAATATTAGCAAAGCGGTTGATCTGGCTGCAGAAGAGGGTTTTAATACAATATTTGCAGTGGTATGGAATAAAGGGCGGACTCTTTATCCCAGCAGTGTTATGGAGCGAATAACAGGAGTTAAAATTGATTCGGTCGTTGCAGAATTTGATCCGCTTAAAACACTTGTTGAATATTCCCATAATAAAGGGATAAAAATATTCGCCTGGTTTGAATTCGGTTTTTCATCATCTTACAAATTAGATGGGGGAGAATTGCTTGCAGCCAAACCAGAATGGCGGTCCATTGGGGCCGACGGCAAGCTAGTAACAAAGAATGGTTTTGACTGGATGAACGGCTTTGATCCGGAAGTTCAGGATTTTATGGTATCATTAATTGAGGAAGTTATTGTCAATTATGATATCGACGGAATTCAAGGTGATGACCGTTTACCGGCTATGCCCTCTGAAGCAGGATATGATGATTATACGATTGGGCTATACAAAAATATGCATGGCGGAAAATTACCTCCAACAGACAGCAAAGATTCTGCCTGGGTGCAGTTTAGAGCTGATCTGATGAGTCAGTTTATGGAAAGGATTTTCCGAAAGGTGAAAAGTATTAAGCCGGAAATTCTAATTTCGATGTCTCCAAGTATATATCCCTGGAGTAAAGAAGAATATCTTCAGGACTGGCCAGCTTGGCTTGAAAAAGGTTATGTGGACTTTATTTGCCCACAGGTTTACAGATACTCTTTGGATGAATATCGAACGGCAATAAGGGACATTGTTGATTCACAGATCGCGGAAAAAGATTTGCACAGACTTTATCCTGGAATATTACTTAAGTTAGGTGATTATTATGCTTCAGAGAAATTTCTCAATGAGATGATAGCAATAAACAGAAAAGCTGGAATCAAAGGTGAGGTGTTTTTCTTTTTTGAAGGGATTAAGAAATATCCTGGTTATTTTGGTAAAAATTTTTATAAGGAACAAGTAGGTTTCCCGGAATTGTCCAAATAAAAATAATCAGTTACAAAAACCCACTGCTTAGTGGAGAATTTCAATACTCAAATGCAAATGGGCTGAGGATGTAAACTCAGAATAGTATTTATTGATTTTTAATTTTATGCGAGGATCAGGGTTGAAAAGATTTTTAGTTGTAATAGTTTTATTATTCATAAATACCATTACTGTTGCTCAAAATAAGGCAGAATTAAGAGGTGTCTGGATTACAAATGTTGATTCAGATGTTTTGTCAACTGATGAACGTATTGCCGATGCCATGGATTACCTTGCAGAAATTGGAGTAAATGTAGTTTTTCCGGTAGTCTGGAATAAAGGCTATACCATCTACCCCAGCCCGACTATGCTTGAACTATTCGGAATTGAAATAATTCCCCAGTTTGCCAACAGGGATCCATTAAAAAAAGTTATTCTCGAAGCACACAGAAATGGTATTGAAGTTATTCCCTGGTTTGAATTTGGATTCTCCACTTCGTACTCGCTCAGCGGCGGACACATAATAGCAAAATACCCGGATTGGGCGCTTAAAAACAATCAGGGAAACCTTGTTGTGAAAAATGGGTTTGACTGGATGTCGGGTATTCATTCCGGGCCACAGGATTTTATGCTGAAACTGATCATGGAAGTTATAGATAATTATGATGTCGATGGAATCCAGGGGGATGACAGGCTTCCTGCTATGCCCGTAGAAGGAGGGTATGAGGACTATACTGTTCAGCTTTATCAGTCGGAAAATAGTGGTCAATCACCCCCGTCAAATTACGGAAATACCCAATGGATGCGATGGAGAGCGGATAAGTTAAATGATTATATGGTAAGAATGCGTGATTCGGTAAAATCACGGGATACCAACCTGGTTGTATCTTCGGCTCCAAGTAATTATCCCTGGGGATATCAGGAATACCTTCAGGATACTAAAACATGGGTTACAGATGGGATGATAGATAATTTTATCCCTCAATTATACCGGCAGGATCTTGGTTCCTACAAATATGAATTGCAGCAGGCAATCAGACAAATCCCTTTTGCAAAAAAGAAAATATTCTTTTCAGGCGTTCTTGCCAAAGTCGGCGGTTACGTTATAAGTCCTTCCCTGCTTCTCGGTTCAATTCAGGCGAATAGGGATTCAAGTATTGCAGGCGAAACATTTTTCTTTTATGAAGCTCTAAGGGCTAATAATAATCAGCTCGGAGATACGCTTTTATCAACTTTCTATAACGAACCTGCGCTGCTTCCATATAGGAATGGAAATTTACGGAGACCCAAAGGTAACATTCTTAATGAAGATGATTCTGGTGTTAATCTTACTGGTAATTGGACGCAGTTTCCTATTCCCGGATTCAAACCAAATATATTATTGACAAATGATACAGCTTTTTGCTCAATAGAATACAATTTTGAAATTAATTCAGCAGCTTATTATGATGTTTATACTTATATAGTTACCAATACTCCAAATACCACTGCCGCAGAATTTACAATTTTTGGAGATACAGATTCGACAATTGTATATGTGGATCAGAAAAACAGCAGCAACAGAGGATGGTATTATTTAGGGACAGTAAATTTGCCTGATGGCAATCATAAAGTCGTGCGTCTTACAAACAAAGGATTGGAGAGCGGTAAATATATTACCGCTGATGCATCAATGCTCCTTCTGAACAGGAAGCTTAGTCCGGATGTCATCGTTACGGGAATGAAAGACAAAAATATTAAAAATACTAATATTGAAAACCCGGAAAATTTTATGCTTTCCGAGAATTATCCAAACCCATTTAATCCCAGCACAACAATTGAGATTAATCTGAATACAAGATCGAATATTAAACTTGAAGTATTTGATATACTTGGAAGGAGAGTTGCTGAATTATTCAATGGTGAAATGGATTCAGGTCTGAGAAGATATATTTTTAATGGCGAGAACCTTAGTTCAGGTGTGTATCTTATTAAACTTTCTACTCCGGCTCAGCAACTCTTCAGGAAAGCGCTATTGGTGAAGTAATTTGCGTAGAATTTTTCTTTCAAACCTAATAATTCAATAGAGTCAAGCCAAAATACGTTGTTGAGACATTGGCGCTTCTCCCGGGCATTTCAGCAATCTTGACAACAGACTTCAGCTTGTAAAACGGTTGAGTTTAAAAGCCATGGAATCGAGAACCCTGGCGGTAAATACTATTGCCATATATACTTAGTCATTTCAGTGAAATAGAAACTCTTTCCAATTAAGCGCGTAAAATAAAATGCCGCCTTGTGGCGAATGCAACAATAAATGCCAGAGCCACAGTGATAATTAATCCTTTAAGAAAACCTAACCAGGGAGAAATAACCATCATCGAAAAAACAATATCGAGCCCGGTTAATCCCAATAATGGATACATCAGGTTGCTTATTGCCGCATATGCAAAAACCGGGTTTTGACCATTCAAAATCAGTACATTAAAAAATTTATTTTGCTTCAGGTTATCAATCATAGCCGAGAAAAATGCCAGGGAAAATATTGATAAACCGCCTGTTACAAAATAGTAGCTTATTGTTGCACTATCTTTTCTTATACCGCCTTCAAAGGGTTCGAGAAATAATCCTATAAAAAACAAAGAAAATCCAAGGGGAATAATTTTTCTGATTTGGGGTATCAATGGACATAAATTCTTTTTCCTTAAAGCAAAAACTATCCCAGCTAAAACAATTGCAAATATTAGAAGGATATGTGTTTCCCTCATTTTTAATAAAGCGAGGCTGATAACCACAAGTGAAAGATAAATCAGTGAATACATAAACTGGTAAACTAAGGAGTAGCTTTTTTTTGGGAAATTATCGTATTTCTCAAGCAGATAATCTCCTGCGATAGTTCCTGGTATCACCAGGACGAGATATTGCAGGTAATAAACTTTGAATAACCAGGGGAATGGAGAAATATTCCAAATCCATTCTGTCCAGGCAGCAAATTCATGGGAAAGCCGCAGGGCAAGTATAAAGCCAATAAATCCAACTCTGATAATTATTTCCTTTCTGGTAAGTAACCAGATAATTGCACCGAAAAAATAAACATTTGAAAGAACCAGAATTATTATATCACTGCGGTAAAAATCGAAGCCGGAACCATCGGGATATTTTAGAAAAAACAATACTAACACTAAAAGTGAAACAGTTGAAGTCTTAATGATGTCTGAGGATCTTCCTCCATTTTTAAATCTGAGGAATAATAAACATAACAGAACCATACCGGAGAGTGCAAGAATCCAGGTTCCAAATCCAGGGGCAGGATTTAAGGTATATGGCTTAAAATGCTGTAAAACAATCGCGAAAAAAGCGAGAGAAAGGCTTCTTTTCAAAATTGTAAAAAAAATGCTGATATTCTTTTTTTGTCCTGTCAATTTTGAAAGAGCAAGCGGGATAGCTGCACCCATTGCGAATAAAAACATAGGAAAAACGAGATCAACCCACGTTATTCCGGGAACTCCCGGATTAAATTTGTGTTTTGGAGGCGGTAATTGTCCATGATACATCCAGTCAGGCAGGGTGTTTGTATAAAAAGGAAGTAAACCTGAGAGTGACATCGTCAGGATTGCAAAGCCTCTCAGTGTGTCCAAACTATCAATTCTAAGTGTTGATTTCATATGGAATAAAAATTTTAGTAGAATAAATAACTATATTTAAAATGTTTTATTTTTATAGTTAAAACTAAGAAAATTACTAACAAACAGGAGGATCAATGATCAAAAAGATTACGATGTTTATGCTAAGTTTTATTATTCTTACTACTTTTAAGGTTTTCTCTCAGGACGCAGAATGGAAGTATTTAAAAAAGATAACATTTCCTGTCGCTGATTCTGCATTTGTTCAACCTCTGCTTTGTGCCGCGGATGAGAACGACCGTTTTTATGTAATCTCTTCAAAAGTAACAAGCAGCACTGCAAGAAATGCTATCTTTTTCGCCGATACTTCTGATAATCAGTTTACTAAACTGGTTGATTATTATCTCAATGGTGAACAGGATAGCGCATCGGGCAGAGTTCATTCACTTCTGGGCATAACCACAGTCGGTAACGATGTCGTTGTAAGTGCAAGGTTGCCAAATGTTCCAGCAGGGGCAACTGCAGTATTTTATTATCCGGATGCCGACACGAATCAGGTTCAGGTTTATGGTTTTGGAATTCAGGGCAGTGGTTGGGGTACCCCAGTTTATGGGATCAGTTCAACAAAGGATTCTGTGTTGATCGGAGGAATACTTTATCAGGGACCTTCATTTAGATTTTACAATTTTTCAACCATGATACCCAGCCCGGGTTATGGATCATATTTCTTTATGGCTTCTCAGCCATTGGATCCGGGCGGTCCGCATACAAACGGATTTGACGCGATTCGTGATGTCGCCACAGTTCCGGACGGGGATTACAGCGCAAGTTCAACACCGTTCTTTTCATCAAGGAATTCCTATTCTTCAACACAGCTTACAGGCGGTGTAACTTTATGGGAAGGCGGCTCTTATTCCGATCCTTCCACTTATTCAGGACAATCTATAGAGGACCCTGCGAGTCTCTTGAATTTTGATTCTGCAATACCTTATGGTATAACGATCGATAATCAATCCAGACTATGGGTTGCAGGAATAGATTCATTAAGAAGATGGGTTAAAGGCTTTGACCTCCTTGGAGCATTTGCTGCGGTTGCTGATGAATTGCCCAGTCAGAATAGTTTCGATAATCCAAACCCGGATGGCGCTCCAATGGTTGCACCAAGTGATGTTGTGTTTACAAAAGACGGACTAAGGGCACTTGTTATTGATGCTTATGCTGATTGCGGATATCTTTTTGAATATAAATCAGTATCCTCCGTGAAAGACCCTTTGACTGATATTAATTTTTCGCTTTTGCAGAATTATCCAAATCCATTTAATCCATCGACTTTGATTTCTTATAATGTAGATAAAACTTCGAAAATTAAATTAACAGTTTCAGATGTGCTTGGGAGAGAAATTGCTATACTTGTTGATGAGACAAAATCCCCGGGAACTTATAATATGCTTTTTAATGCATCGGAACTACCAAGCGGAATTTATTTTTACAGTCTTAATTCTGAAAGCAGAACAATCACAAAAAAAATGAATTTAGTCAAATAAGTTAAAGGACTGAAAATGAAAAAACTATTTATGTTATTTGCTATACTGTTTTTATCCTCCGCTGTTTTTGCTCAAATTGATGTTTTGTGGGAAAAATCGGCAAAAAGTGGTAACCTCTATTCATGGTTTTCACCAACAGGGAATACAGAAAGAGGATTCGGCTATAACCCTGTCAGTGATCGTGTATATGTTGTCAGCAGAAACGGCGGACTCTTTGTTCAAAAATTAGATGCTATCAGTGGTGCAGAACTTGGGACAATGGATGTGACAGGTATTGCCGGTGGAACATTCCCTCTTAATGATATGGGTGTAACGCAGGATGGTGTTATTTACGGGTGTAACCTTGTTATAAACGAAGCTGGTGTGTTCACCATTTACAAGTGGTCAGATGACTCGGCAGTCCCTTCTGTAGCTTTTTCAAGTAATTTTGGTGGTGTTGTTCCCAAGAGAATGGGTGACAAGTTCACTGTTATTGGTAAAGCATCAGATAATACGGCTGAAATATGGTTTGCTGATCCAACTGCCGCAACAAATTGTGTCCACAGGTTAACTACAAGTGACAACGGGCAAACATTTACATTAGCTCAGACAATAACATTACCAGCCAGTACTATTGGCACTTCTCCCTCTGTTTATCCGCTTCTTGAAGCCGATCCGCCCATGTTTTTGCTGAATGGAAATGGCAAATATATCACAGCCTGGGATCTTAACGCAAATCTGCTCGGTGATATTCCGGGTACTATTGTCGGTACCGGCTCAAATTCACTCATATATTATGAGGTAAATAATTGTCCTTACATCGCCACTTTCCAATATGGATCAACAACTGAGAATTTCAGGACAATTATGGTCGATGGAGATCCTCATGAGTCAATTACATATGTGTCAAGTCCTTCAATGTACCTGAATAATAATGCGAATGGCACTGGTGACATTGAAATAAGATACAATCCTGATGGCACACAAACTATGTATGTTCTGAGTACCAATAATGGTGTTGGGGCTTATACAATCAGCTATCCTTTCCTTATTAACGGCAGGTACAATGAAAAATATGAGGGAATTGCATGGAAGCAAAATGAAAATGCCGGATTCGGACCTGATATTGAAGTAAGCAAAATTGCTTACAATTTTGATAATGAGTACCTGTATCTGACAATAAGGGGAGTTTTGAATATTGCGAGCACAGACGGAATAGTTCTGTTTCTGAATATGTCAAATCTCCAGGGAGCTGGTGCACCTGCTGGTACTGCCCTTGGTAATGCAGTTAACGGAGGACACTTATTCGGAGCTGCAAACGGAAACTTCAAGAACGACTTCGAAACCCATTATGGATTTGCATTTAATCCGGGCGCTACCGATACAGCAGTGTATCTTGATGCCGTTCGATATCATAATGGCACAAAAACCGCCCAGTTTATAGGTCGCAGCCGACAAAATGGTGGCGCTGCTGATGGTCCGATGGAAGATGGAATATTTTCCACCAACTCTATCAGATTTGCCATGACAAACTCGGATGGAACAAACAGAGGAATTGAAATGCGGATTCCGTTGGTGCAATTAGGTGGAGCTACACTCAGCGACTTTATTGAAGTCTTTGGAATTGTTGTATCGAGTACTGCATATTTCAGTGATGTGATGGTGCCGGGAAATGTCACGACTGGTAATCCGGGAGATAACCCTGACTTCAATACGATCTCAGGAGGCCCGTTTCATTCTATGATGGTTCAGCTTCCTGTTGAACTCATCACGTTTAAAGCTAATCAAAGTGGAAACAGCGTCCGCTTGGAATGGACTACCGCGACCGAAATTAATAATATGGGCTTTGAAATCGAAAAAAGTATTGACGGCAAAAACTTCAGTAATGTTGGATTTGTTGCAGGGGCAGGAAATACAACTGAACCCCGGAATTATGTATATAATGTCGAAAATCATGAGAGAGGAATCATCTATTTCCGTCTCAAACAAATTGATTACAGCGGACAATTTGAATTCAGCCCGGTTATTACTTTAGAGATTGCTGAAACTCCGACTGCCTTCGAATTGTGTCAGAATTATCCAAATCCCTTCAATCCCGTTACCAATATTCGGTTTAGTGTTGCACAATCTGCAATTACTTCTCTTGAAGTCTTCAACTTAATTGGTGAAAAAGTAGGGGATTTATTTAATGGAATCGCTGAACCAGGTAAATTTTATGATGTTGAATTTTCAGGGAACAACCTTTCTTCAGGCGTATATTTCTATAAGTTGAAATCAGGTGAAAATATTCTGACATCCAAGATGCTACTTATCAAATAGTGACGAATTCAGAATTTTAACAATAGGCTGTCGTATTTGGCAGCCTATTAATCAAAATTTCAAAATCTTAGATGATACAAAATTGCACTGAATTAAACATCCCGTAAGGTTTTTTAGAATATTAAACTGTATAAAAAAAATCCCTGATGCAATGTATCAGGGATTTTTTTATTAATTAAATTATTACTCTTTGCAGCAAAACGGTGGTTCTATTTTGCGATATATATATTATTTACAGTCACAGTATTGTCTTCTTTTTCAATCACAACAGTTTTACCTTCGCTGTCCTTTGATGTCATTTTAGCCTTATAGTAAACTTTTGTTATCGTTTTCGAAGAAAACAATCTATTGTTAGTGACAGAGAATAGAATTTCTCCATCACCGGTGATTTCGGGGTCTTCAAATTCATATTTAATCTCACCGGAATCAGGGATAGGATCCCGACCGGAGAGAACGCCCAGATCAACTCTCAGTTTAGCCACCTTGTCGCCTTCCTCTTCAGCAATTTCTGTGACTGTTGATGTTATGACATTCGAAAGATTAAAGATGCCTAATTTAGTTGGAAAAGTTTGAGACCATGAAGAGTCCACACCAACAACTTTATCTGAAAGCAATCTAAAAACTTTCTGTGCAATGGGTTTGAGTACTTCTTGGTTCATCATTTCAATAAAATTCGCTTTTTCCTCAGAGCTAGGTTGGGGAGCACCAGCCGGCTGCATTTCAATCAGTTTTTTCAGTATTGGATCTGAGCCTTTGATCGAAGTTATTTCCCCATTGCTTTGCACCTTTATTGTAACCGGGACATTCATCAGCATTTCGTATTGCCCAAAAAGCATTTTGCCTTTTTCGTCAAGAGTCTGACCTGATTTATAAGTGTATTTTTCTCCCCCGACTTCCGCATCGATATTTATTCCCGTTATTTTAAACTGGATATCTGATGAGCCTTTTTTATCATCATTTTTCAGACCCTTAACCTCAATAAAATGGTCAACTCTTTGTTTCATTTTCTGAGTAATTACAGAATCTGCTTTAATTTTTTGTGTGTTATCTGTATCTACTATTAACCGGTATTTAATTATTTCTCCGGGATTGATCTTATATTTCAGAGAAAGAATCTCTTTCGATTTAGGCCGGGATACAGTGTTTTCAATAGATATTTTTGTGCTATCCTGAACTCCGTCTTTTGCTTCTTCTTTTTTATCCACGCTGCAAAAAGCTAAGAGAAATGCGAGCGGAAGAATAATTAATGTTCGTATGCTATTCATATATCAGATATTTCCTTCTTAGTTCATTAAAATAAATTAATCCCTGGTCCCAACTTTTGAAAATACTTTCCGGAGAATCCTGTTCCCTGACCGAATCTGATAAGCCACGACTTCCGTATAATCTGACTATACTATTTTCACGGAATAGAAAGTCATTAGGATAGAGTTTGGCAATTGTTGAAATTATCTTTACACCTAATTCAACTGGTCTAAATTGTTTCCGATCCTTGATAACGATCTCAATACCATAACATCTTTGTGATTTATATTTAGGATTTACAGCCATTCCCGGAATTTCTTCCGGAATAAATTCGGCGGGTAAATACTCTAATCCATCATTTTTAAAATTATTCAGGCTTGAGATCAAATCTGAAGATTTTATATAGGGAGCCCCGATTTTTAAAAAAGGAGTATTCGTCCCACGACCCTCAGAGATATTTGTACCTTCAATTAGACACAATCCGGGATATACGATCGCAGTTTCAAGATCTGTCATATTAGGGGAGGGCTTAACCCATGGCAATCCACACTGATCAAAATAATAATCGCGTTTCCAGCCTTCCATCCGGATAACGATGAGTTCGGTTTTATTTCCTGTTTTTATTTCAATCTCATCCTTGAAATAGAGGGATAGTTCACCAACTGTCATCCCATGTCTGATAGGCAGTTTAGTGATACCGACAAAAGACCTGTGAGCATCTTCGAGAACAGAGCCTTCCACCTGGATTCCGCCGATAGGATTTGGCCTGTCAAGAATAATAATCTTTTTGTGATTTTCTGACGCAGCCTCTATCGCATAATATAACGTTGAAATATATGTGTAAAATCTTGCACCAACATCCTGGATATCAAATATCAGGATATCAATATTCCCCAACATTTCCGGCGTTGGTTTTCGATTTTCACCATACAGAGAGAAAACTGGAATACCTGTTTTTTGATCTTTCCCGTGAGAAATTATTTTCCCGTCAGCATTGTCTCCCCGAATACCATGCTCCGGACCGAAAAGAGCAGTAATGCTAACTCCGTCAATTTTGATGAGAGAATCCACGAGGTGAGAACCGTCCCGAAGTATTGCCGTGTGATTAGTTACAATCCCAAGTTTTGCTCCCTTCACGTACCTATTGGGGGCGGATAAGAGCATGTCAGCGCCTGTCCTGACAAAATCATTGTATTGTCCGTTGCACCCTGAATTAAAAGCGAAGAAAAGTATAACAAATAAAAAGATAAAAGATTTCATTTCATAAGCCTTTTTGCAATTGTCCAGCTTGCGATTGTCATTCCGTCCCACAATTCTCCGGTAGCTATCATCTTATCAACTTGTTCAGGCGCAAAAACATGATTCTCAGGAAACTCAGGTTCATCGCCTTTCAGAGGCGATTCGTAAAGATTCATTGCAATAAATACAGAACAAATCTCATCCGCCACTCCGTTATAAGGGGCAAATTCGCCTGCTTTGATGATCTTCTCTGCTGAAAAACCTGTTTCTTCCCTAAGTTCTCTTATGGCTTCTTCATTAGGAACGCCACCAGTTTTTATACCGCCGCCGGGAAATTCTAAACTTGTTTTTTGAAGCAGATATCTGAATTGAGAAACTAATAAAACTTCAGAGTTACTTAGTAGAGGGATTATCATAACAGAACCCGGAGTATGCACATAGTGATACTCCGAAGTTCTATTTTGATCAATATAAAAATGGTCAATTTTATAAGTCCAGAAATCGTTTTTGAAGAGAATGTTCTCTCCCTTTTTACTCCAGAGCTTATCGAACATCAAAAACCATTCAGCTCAAGCAATTCTTTTCTGGAAAAGAAATGAGCAATTTCGATTGCAGCATTTTCATCAGAATCAGAACCGTGAACAATATTTTCACCCATACTATCTGCATATAATTTGCGGATTGTCCCAGGTTCAGCATTGGCAGGATTAGTTGCACCAATAAGTTTGCGGAATTCCGCAACGGCATTATCTTTCTGTAAAACTATCGGAACACATGGTCCTGAGGTCATAAAATCTACTAATTCACCAAAGAAAGGTCTTTCTTTGTGAACTTCATAAAAACCCGAAGCGGAATCTTTATTCAATTTAACCATTTTCACCGCAAGTATTTTAAATCCTGCTTCATTTATTTTCGAAACTACTTGTCCGATCAGGTTTTTCTTAACGCAATCCGGTTTAAGAATTGCAAGCGTTCTGTTGCTCAAATTACTACTCCGTTTATTTTTTGATTTTATTTAAAGCTTTTTGCATGGTGATGCCAATTTCAGCAGGGGAATCAACAACATAAATCCCGGCTTTTTTCATCGCTGCCATTTTTTCAGAAGCAGTGCCCTTACCCCCAGAGATAATTGCTCCAGCATGACCCATTCTGCGGCCCGGAGGTGCTGTTTGTCCAGCAATAAATCCAACAACGGGTTTTTTTACATGTTTTTTGATATACTCAGCCGCCTCTTCCTCTGCTGATCCTCCAATTTCACCAATCATTACAATTCCTTCAGTATCAATGTCCTCATTGAATAGTTTAATGATATGAATGAACTGTGAACCGATGACCGGGTCACCACCGATGCCGACGCAGGTAGATTGCCCGATTTTCAGATCTGATAATTGCTTTACTGCTTCATAAGTTAATGTTCCACTTCTTGAAACTACACCAACTTTTCCTTTCTTATGAATAAATCCAGGCATGATACCAATTTTAGCCTTTCCGGGTGAGATAATACCGGGGCAATTTGGTCCGATAAGTCTGATTTCTTCATCTCTGATGGCATCATATACAGTGACCATATCTTTTGCAGGAATACCTTCGGTGATACATACGATAAGTTTTATACCAGCGGAAGCTGCTTCAAGAATAGCGTCTGCAGCGAAAGCAGGGGGGACGAAAATTGCAGTTGCTTCAGCTTTTGTGGCAGATACAGCTTCAGCAACAGTATTAAAAACCGGAATTCCATTAAACTCCGTACCTCCTTTACCAGGAGTAATACCGCCGACTACATTTGTCCCATACTCAATCATTTGCTGTGTATGGAAACTGCCTTCACTTCCGGTAATTCCCTGAACAATTACTTTTGTCTTTTTGTCTAAAAGAATACTCATGATTATCCTTAGATTTTAAGTGTTTTCAACCTTTAAAATATAAAAAATCCCGTTCTTAAACTATGCTCTGATAAAAAATCAGAGCAATTATCCGGCATTTTGGAAGATGAAAACTGTTCGAATAACTTCAAAATCATAATGAAAAAAACTCAAATAGTTGGTTAATTATTAGGTTAAAGCAAAAACCAGAGACTAGATAATATTGAAATCTGGTATTATGCACATAGAAAATTAAGTTTTGATGATAATGCTCAAAAGGGAGTATTTTCAGAAGAACTACTCAAATATAAACGTTTTATTTTTCAAGTAAGTTTAAAAGAAACAATACTTTTTATATATTTGTCCAAATAAATCGCATTTCAAATTTTACCAGACTAAATGGATAATACAATGAAAAAGATAGGAATTCTTTTTGGGCAGGAAAATACCTTTCCAAAGGCTTTTATTGACAGAGTAAATTCGAAAAAAATAAAAGGAATTGAAGCAGAATTTGTGCAGGTTAATAAAGTTATTCAGGGTGAAGCGACAGATTATGCTGTCATAATAGATAGAATATCACAGGATATACCATTCTACAGAACATTTCTTAAAAATGCATCGCTTACTGGCACCGCTGTTCTCAACAATCCTTTCTGGTGGACAGCAGATGACAAATTTTTTAATAATGCGCTGGCAACCAAGATAGATGTAGTGGTTCCAAAAACTGTTATTCTTCCATCTCACCAGCATCCGGATAACACGAATGAGATGTCAATGAGAAATTTAGCATATCCCTTAGATTGGGAAGGCATATTCAGCTACATTGGTTTCCCGGCTTTTTTTAAGCCTTTCGCAGGCGGCGGATGGAAAAATGTTTACAGAGTTAATGGTCCTGATGAGTTTTTTAAAGCTTATCATGAGACCGGACAACTTGTTATGATGCTTCAGGAAGAAATTGAATTCACAGAATACTTCAGATGTTATTCAATTGACCGGACAGATATAAGAATTATGCAGTATGATCCAAAACAGCCACATCATCTTAGATACGTTCGGAACCCAAAACCCGTGGAAGCAAAACTTTTAAAAAGGATTGAAGAAGACGTATTAAAAATAAATAACGGACTCGGGTATGATTTTAATACTGTTGAATTTGCTGTCAGGAATGGGATTCCATATGCAATAGATTTTTGTAATCCTGCACCTGATGCTGACATTAATTCAGTTGGTGAAGATAATTTTGAGTGGGTAGTTGAAGCGGCTGCAAATATGGCGATACGCCGAGCTAAAGCTCAGAAAGCGGGTCAGAACAATCTTACATGGGGAGATTTCATTACCTCATATGCTTCGAATAAAAAAATTAAAGCGAATAAAAACAAAAATAAAGTGTGATTATGGAATCCGGAAAGTTATTCTCAATAGGGATTGAAGAGGAATTTCAAATTATTGATCCCAAGACCCGCGAATTAAAGTCTCATATACAGCAGCTTCTTGATGAAGGCAAAATGGTTTTGAAGGAGCAGGTTAAAGCCGAGATGCATCAGTCAGTTGTCGAAGTTGGCTCAGATATCTGCTATACCATTCAGGATGCTGAAAAAGAGGTTAGAAAACTGAGGAAAAGCCTGGCAGAGGTCGCAAAGCATCAGGGACTGGTTGTTGGTGCAGCAGGGACACATCCATTTTCGCGGTGGGAAGACCAAAGAATAACTGACCACCCAAGATACGCCGGAGTCGTTGAAGATATGCAGCAGGTAGCCAGAGCAAATTTAATATTTGGTCTGCACGTGCATATTGGATTAGATGACCGCGAAACCGGTATTCAGATTATGAATGCAGCACGTTATTTTCTGCCGCATATTTTTTCACTCTCGACTAACTCTCCATTCTGGAAAGGACGTAATACCGGATTTAAATCATATCGGTCAAAAATATTTGACAGATTCCCACGTACAGGTATTCCGGACCATTTTCAAAGCTACCAGGAATTTGAAAGTTATGTTAATCTTTTAATAAAAACCGGTTGTATCGATGACGGTAAAAAAATATGGTGGGATATTCGTCCTCACCCATATTTTAATACTGTCGAATTCAGAATTTGCGATGTCTGTATGCTCGTGGAGGAAACAATTGCCATTGCTGCGCTTATCCAGGCAATTGTTGCGAAACTGTATAAGCTTTTAAAACAAAATCTCGGTTTCCGCCTTTACAGAAGACTACTTATTAATGAGAACAAATGGCGTGCGGCAAGATATGGTCTGGAAGGAAAAATGATCGATTTTGGAAAGAAAATTGAGATCCCTACCAAAGATTTGTTGAAAGAACTTCTTGATTTTGTTGATGATGTTGTGGATGAACTCGGAAGCCGGGAAGAGATTGGGTACATCTATAAAATGCTTGAGACAGGAACCGGAGCAAAGAGGCAGCTTCAGATCTGGGAACAGACACAAGACCTCAAAGCGGTTGTAGATTTTATAGTTGAGCAGACAAACAGAGGGCTATAGTTCAAATGATTCCTGATATCCGAGAAAAATACAACACAGGTTTTAATCAGTCGGGTTATGATAAATTTATTGACGATATTCAGAAAAGTACAGGTGGTCTGCTTGATTTCAAGATCTGTGAAACACCGCTTTTTATTGATAAGAGTTTTAATGAAAAACTAATCTCTGCCTGTGACGAGATAATAGGGCAATTGACGCTGCCCGAATTTACACAACATTCTGCAAATTCGGTACCTGTGGGGCTACATGTTCCATATGAATCCGACCATCCTCTATTCCTTCAGATCGATTTTGGAATAGTCCGTCAGGATGGGGATTTTATTCCTCAGTTGATCGAACTTCAGGGTTTCCCAAGTCTATATGCATATCAATCCTTTCTGGATAAGATGGTAAGAAAGCATCTATGGATACCGGAAGGATTCGACACTTTCTATAATAACCTCGATCATAAAAAATACTCCGAATTACTTTCTTCAGTTATTCTGAACGATCACGATCCTAATGAGGTTATTCTTCTTGAGATTGATCCATGGAATCAGAAAACAAAGATTGATTTTTTTCTTACAGCACAGATGACCGGAATCTCCGTAATTGATCTGCTGGATGTAAAAAAAGAAAGGGATAAATTGTTTTATGAAAAAAATGGTAAAAAAATTAGGATTAAACGTGTTTATAACCGCGTAATTTTTGATGAGCTAAGTAGAAAAGAAATTTCGCCCAATTTTAATTTTACTGATGATCTGGATATTGAGTGGGCAGGGCATCCCAACTGGTTCTTTAAAGTGAGCAAGCATACGCTGCCATATCTGAAAAGCATATACTCACCGGAAAGTTTTTTCCTTGATAAAATTAATCTGAAAGAAATTCAAGTTTCTGATTTTGTTCTAAAACCATTATACTCTTTTGCTGGCAGTGGTGTGAACATTGATCCTGATATTGATACATTGCTTTCCATTAAAGATAAACAAAATTATATCCTTCAGAAAAAAGTCAGTTACGAACCAGTTATTGAGACACCTGATGGATTTTCGAAAGCAGAAATTCGTATGATGTTTATATGGAAGGATAAACCGACACTTGTTAATAATCTTTTAAGAACCAGCAAAGGCAAAATGATGGGTGTTGATTTTAATAAAGGGAAAACCTGGATTGGCTCCAATATCGTTTATCATCCATAAACATACATTCATTTTAGTATTGAATATCAATTATTCCGGTATTAGATTGTCAAATAAAGATTTGCTCTTTTGTTCCATAAACTCCTTTTAACATCTTTCTTCCTGTTCCTTTTTATTGTGCAGGAAACAAATGCTCAGCAACCGATAATCAATTTTTTTGAATCGGATACATTCGCAATAAATTTCCAGAATAAATACTTTATTCAAAAGAATACGATTATTGCGGGCAGTGAAGAAATTATTCTTCGAGGTAAAAGCTTACATCCACGCGACTATTCTTTTGACGTTATTAATAATTGCTTTGCTCTAAGCGATACTTTGAATTATTCGCTATTTGATTCATTAATAATAAATTATAATTACTTGTTCACGACCTTAAAAGGCGAATACAAAAAACGCATCCTGATTAAAGAGATTATTGGCGGAAAGGACACTGTTTACACATCATCCGCTGCAAGAGTCAATTTATCAAATGAAGATATTTTCGGTAGAGATATCCAGAAATCCGGTACTCTGGTGCGGGGTTTTACTGTCGGGACAACACGTGATTTCACGTTAAATAGCGGTTTGCGGCTTCAGATGGCTGGTAAACTATCCGAAAATATAGAAATTGTGGCTGCACTGACTGATGAAAACACGCCCATTCAGCCGGAGGGAAATACTGAGAGGCTTGAAGAATTAGACAAAGTATTTATTGAAATAAGGCATCCAAATGCTATTGGCACTTTCGGTGATTTTGAAATCGGCGAGAAGGCTGGGGAGTTTGCAAGAGTCAACAGAAAATTACAGGGCCTAAAAGGCGAAGCTATTTTTGAGGGTCAAAGGGGAATATTTTCGCTTGCCGGAGCCAGAGGTAAATATAATTCTAATAGCTTCAGCGGTCTTGAAGGTGTGCAGGGGCCTTACAGACTTTACGGAGCAAACAATGAAAATGATATAATTGTAATTGCCGGCAGTGAAAAAGTGTTCGTAGATGGTGAGGAGATGAAAAGAGGCGAACAGAATCAGTACACTATTGAATACTCAAATGCTGAGCTGACTTTCACTCCATCAAAATTGATAACCTCCGCGAGCAGGATAACCGTTGAGTTTGAATACACCGATCGCAGATACAACAGGAATTTTTTAGGCGGGAGTTATTCAGGTGAAGTTATCAAAAATAAAATGAATGTTTTCGTAAATTACTTCAGAGAGGGCGATAATGAGAACAGTCCGATTGATCTTTTTCTCAGCGAGAACGATATCTCTGCGCTCGAATCTGCAGGTGACGATAGAATTAAGGCATCAAAAAGCGGTGTTTCTCAGGCACAAGCGGATTCAAACGGCATTTTTCGAGGAGTTTACACAAAGGTTGATACATTAATCGCCGGGGAGAATTTAAGTTATTACAAATACGCACCAGGAACTCCTGATGCTATTTATAATGTCGAGTTTACATATGTCGGAGAAGCCAAAGGTGATTATGACAGAATTACTTTAGGCAATTATGAATTCAAGGGGAAAGGATATGGAGGTTATCTTCCGGTGAAATTTTTACCTCTTCCTGAATTAAAACAACTTGGTTCAGTCGGCTTTGATATAAAGCCATTTAATTTTCTGGAGGTTCAAGCCGAATTAGCTGCTAGCTCTTATGATAAAAATAATTTTTCGTCTCTTGATGATGGGGATAATAATGGATTTGCCGGAAGTATTTATATTAAGTTTTCACCGCAAAATATGAAGTACAATAGCAAAGATCTCGGCAAAATTACATTAGATTACAGAAACAGGCAGATCGATAAAAGATTTACGTCATTAGACAGATTTAATACAGTGGAATTCGACAGAGATTATAATTCGCAGAACATAGAAAAGTCATATCAATCACTTCAGGAAACCGGATTAAGGTATCAGTTGGGGAATGCCATTGATTTTACAAATAAGTACGGTTTACTTAGGACAGGCAGTTTAAGATCTGACAAATTCCAATCGGGCTTGAGATACAATTATCCGGATTTTGTTCATGCAAACTATGATATTGATTTTGTGAAAAGCACAGCGGGTGATCTTAACTCCTCATGGTTGAAGCAGAGAGGAAGAACCAGTATCGAATTTCTTGGACTAACACCCGGCTTTGAGTTCAGTAATGAAGAAAGAAAAGAAAATAGAAATCAGGATTCTCTTAATTCGACAAGTTTCCGATTCAGCGAGATAAGTCCCAGTCTTTTGTACGAAGGTATAAAAGGTATAAGTATTTCGGGCGCTTATTCAATGAGGAATGACTACAGCACGAATTCTGGATATTTTATAAAGGAATCGGATGCTAACACTGCTAAATTAGACTTTAGATATTCCGGAATTGAGGAAATTAACACCAATTTATCGGTTACACGCAGGGAAAAATACTTTACACGTTTTTTCCGTGAAAAAGGATATTCCGATAATATTACGATACTGATTAAAAACCAATCGAGATTCAGGTTTTTTAACAGTGCAATCGATGGAGATCTTTTTTATGAGGTTCAAACACAGAGGACCGCAAAATACGAACGGGTTTTTCTTAAGGTACCAAGAGGTACCGGCAATTATTTGTACTTAGGCGACCTAAATGATAATGGCGTTGCCGATGAATATGAATTTCAGCTTACCACATTTGACGGCGAGTTTATCCTTACTACAATACCTACAGATGAACTTTTCCCGGTTATCGATTTAAGGACAAACACACGCTGGCGCATTGAGTTTGAAAAATTTAGAAATGACCTGCCTTTTAAAAACATTCTTAAACTGTTCTCAACCGAAACCGTTTACAGGATCGAGGAAAATACAAAGGAAAAGGACACCAAACAGATATATTTTCTGAATCTCTCAAGATTTCTGAGTGATTCCAACACTGTCAGAGGAAGCATTTACTTTCAACAGGATTTGCATCTTATGAAAAACGATCCCGAATTTTCACTTCGTTTAAGATATACGCAGAGAAGGAGTCTGAATCAATATTCTAATGGTCCCGAAAAATCATTCTATAAAGAACGTGCCCTTCGGGTCAAATACAGATTCATAAGAGAGATTGCAAATCAGACAGAATTTATCAATGAAAATGATTTTGTAACTGCGCCAGCTGGAATCAACAGAGCAAGGACAGTGATCTCAAACAGTGTAGTAACAGATTTTTCCTACCGACCGATTGATATTATCGAAGTCGGTATCCAATTCAAAACTGGCAGAAGCACGGATTATTTCCCCGAAAAGCCGACAGTTATTGATATAAATTCTCAAATTCTCAGGTTTAATCTTTCTTTGACAACAAAAGGGAGACTGAGGATGGAAACAGAAAGGACCGAGTTAACAACTAATACAACTGAAAATGCAATACCCTTCGAATTGACAAGAGGCAATTTTATTGGGAAAAATTACTACTGGAGACTTAATTTTGATTATCGGATTGCTTCAAATTTACAAACAACTGTTGCTTATGACGGCAGAATTCTTGCAGGAAGCAGAACAATTCATACAATGCGTGCTGAAGCGCGCGCATATTTCTGAGAGGAGAAACAGTGAGATTATTATCTTATGTTATTGAAGCCCACGTTATCAGGATAATCAAGGGTGAAGTATATTACCTGATGCTAAAAAGGAGTACCAAAGAAAAGTATCCCGGATTATGGCAGATGGTCAGTGGTGCAATCTCGAAAAATGAAAAAGCATTCAGGGCAGCGCTTCGGGAGATAAAAGAAGAGACTGGATTAAGTCCACAGCGATTTTTTGCTGTACCAAAAATAAATTCCTTTTATTTGCCGGAACGTGATCATATCTGTTTTGTCCCTGTTTTTGCGGCAATTGTTGACTCAAACTCCAGTGTAAGGTTGTCCGAAGAACATACAGAATATAAATGGGTCAATAAAAAAGATGCCATTGAAATGTTAGCCTGGCCTGGCCAGCGTGAAGTTGTGGAAATAATCGATGAATATTTCGGGACGAAGCAAAGTGCTCTTAATTTTGTCGAAATTAAAGATATTAGATAACTTTGTATTCTTAATAAAAATGAAGGGAGTATCAAATTGGGACTTCTAGTAGTTGGTTCTATTGCATTAGACAGTGTTGTGACACCATTCGATAAGGTTGAGAATGCACTGGGAGGTTCTTCAACTTATATAACAATATCTGCCAGTTATTTTTCTGCCCCGATCCACTTAATTGGAGTCATTGGTTCAGATTTCCCTGAAGAACATATCAAATTATTTGAAAAACATGAGATTGATCTTGGAGGTCTGCAAATTGTTCAGGGCGGAAGTACTTTCAGATGGGGTGGAAAGTATCACTATGACCTGAATATGCGTGATACTTTGTTTACCCAGTTAAATGTTTTTGAGAATTTCAATCCGGTAATCCCGGAAAATCTTAGAAATTCAAGTTTTGTTTTGTTGGGAAATATTGATCCTGCATTACAGTTAAAAGTTCTGGATCAGATGAAGAACCCCAAATTCGTTGTTTGTGATACAATGAATCTCTGGATTGAAACAAAAAAAACGGACTTGTTAAAAGTTTTAGGCAGAGTTGATGTATTAGTGATTAACGATTCAGAAGCGAGACTTCTTGCAAATGAACCCAATCTTATTAAAAGCGCAAATTCTATCATGAAGCTGGGTCCAAAATACCTGATAATCAAAAAGGGGGAACATGGGGCATTGCTTTTTGGCAATGACACCATATTTTCGGCTCCGGCATATCCGCTCCAGGATATTTTTGATCCGACAGGTGCCGGCGATTCATTCGTTGGTGGTTTTACCGGGTATCTGCACAAATCACGGGAACTTGATTTTGAAAGCCTCAAGAGAGCCGTCATATATGGAAGCACTATGGCATCATTCTGCGTTGAAAAATTCAGTACAGGAGGGATTGAAGATCTAACCTGGCTGAAAATTCATGATCGTTTTATTGAGTTCCATGAATTATCACGGTTTGCTGATGAATGATCTGAGAAGTATCTGGTTTGAATCAGATCAGTTACATTTTATTGATCAGACACAAATACCTTTCAATACAAAAATTATTTCAACCGGCAGTTATGAGAGAATTGCACAAGCAATAGAAAGGCTTGAGATAAGAGGTGCACCTCTCATCGGCGTGGCGGCTGCATATGCTATTTTTCTCGGATTGCGGCAAACGCAGGCAGATGAAAATCAGTCCTTTGAATATATTTATAATCGGTTACTTCGGACACGACCGACTGCTGTCAATCTTTTACACGCACTGGAATTGATGAAAAAGGTTTATGAGAAGGCAGCAGATCCTGCTTTACTTTTACAGGAATTAAAAGCCGCAGCAGAAAAATTCCATCTCGATGATATTAATTCTTGCGATAATATTGCTCAGAACGGTCTCCAAATATTTAATGGCAAAAGTAACGTTCTAACCCATTGCAATACTGGTTCATTTGCTGCAAGCGGTGGCGGAACAGCATTGAATGTAATTAAAAACGCATTCAGAAATGGTCTTGTAGGTGATGTCTATGTGGATGAAACCCGGCCTTTACTCCAGGGCGCGAGGTTGAATGCGTTCGAACTTGACAATGCGGGAATCCCATTTAAAATTATTACCGATTCAATGGCTGCAACTGTATTATCGCGTGGAAATATTGACTTTGTGATAACCGGTGCAGACAGAATTGCCAGGAACGGTGACACTGCTAACAAAATCGGAACCCTTGGATTGGCTGTATTATGTAAATATTATAACATACCTTTCTATATTGCCGCTCCCGAAACGACGATAGACAGGGCAATAAGTACGGGTGAAGATATTATTATCGAGGAACGCTCTCCTAAAGAAATGTTTAACATTAATGATATTAAAATTACATTGCCTGATTATAAATTTTTTAATCCTTCATTTGATATTTCACCCGGTAACCTCATTAAAGCTATTATTACCGACAAAAAAGTTTATTACTTTCCTTACTCTTTCTAATGAGTAAAATTGTAAAAACCGAAGGTTTTATTACTAAAACTGTAAATTATGGGGATACAAGCAAAATTATCACTGTTTTTACAAGTGAATTTGGTAAAATGAGCGGGATAGTTAAAGGGGCAAGAAATAGTAAATCAGGAAAAGGAAATATTGTTGATGTCCTCAATTATGTTGAGTTGATATTTTATGCAAAGGAACACGCTGAAGTTAAACTAATATCTCAAATAGATCTTATTGACGATTACCAGAAGAATAAAAATGATCTTGAGCTATTATCTTATTCTTTAACCTCACTTGAATTGATAAATAAACTTCTGCAGGATGAAGAACCGATGGGGAGGTTATTCAGAGGGACGAAAAAATTTCTTGAAATATTAGGCACTAAAAACGCAATTAATACTCTGATGGCGAGATATGTTATTTTCTTTACAGATGAGATCGGTTACAAATTATCTATTGATGAGTGCAGTAATTGTGGCACAGAGATTTCGAGCAAGCATGAGGTCTCTTTTTCATTTGGTTCAGGAGTTTTATGCTCAGGGTGCTCCTCGAAAGAACCCTCTGCAGTTTTCAGGAATGCGGAACTTTTCGAAATTCTTGCTTGTCTAAAAAAACGAAGTTATTCGAATAACCTTAGTATAAAGCAATTTAACAGTGTAATAAATTTTTTCGAAAGATTTTTAATGTTCCACCATATTGAATTTGGCGGAATCAAATCATTAAAAATGTTTTAGTTCTTGGAGGATTATAATAATGAAAAACCGTGGGATATTTGGTGTTATCGGGTTATTGTTGGTTGGGACAGTATTTGGGGCTGTGCTTTTCTCGGGATTAGGTTGGGTCAGACCTGCCTTGGGTGAAGTTAAGATAGGCTCCGAGACTGCGCCTGTTGTCAGTGTGCCGGCAGATATTATCTCATTAAATAATACATTTATTCAGGTTGCAGAGAAGGTTACTCCTTCGATAGTTCAGATTTCAGTTGTCAGCAGGGCAAAAGAGCGCTCAAATGAAGCATTCAAGTTTTTCTTCCCATTCAGAGATGATATTCCCAGAGACCAACAGAGCAGTGGAAGTGGTGTTATTATCAATAAAAGCGGATATATTCTTACAAACAATCACGTTGTTGAGAATGCTACTCAGGTTGAAGTTGCACTGAACGATAAACGAAAATTTCCGGCAACGGTAGTAGGAACAGATCCCCTTACTGATCTGGCAGTAATTAAAATTGATGCAACCGATCTTACTGATGCTTATCTTGGCGATTCGGATAGTCTCCGTGTTGGTGAATGGGTTATGGCAATAGGTAACCCGCTCTCATTATCTTCCACAGTGACAGCAGGAATTGTCAGTGCAAAGGGGCGGAACCTGCAGCTAATTGAGGATCGGGCTGGTGTCGAGTATTTTATTCAGACAGACGCTGCGATCAATCCTGGGAACAGCGGTGGTGCCCTTGTCAATCTTTACGGAAAAGTTATTGGAATTAATACAGCTATAGCCACTAATGGAATTTCCGGCAGTTATATTGGTTACGGGTTTGCAATACCGATTAACATTGCAAAAGTTGTAGCAGAAGACCTCATCAGCAGCGGAAAGATAAGAAGAGGGTATATCGGTGTAAGTATCTCTGAAGTGGATGCTTCAACAGCAAAGGCAGTTGGACTTGACAAACCCACCGGAGTAATGGTTCAATCCATTGTTCCTGATGGAGCTGCTGCAAAAGAGGATATTAAAGAAGGTGATATTATTCTGAAAATTGAAGAAAAGGAAGTAACCCAGCCAAGTGAACTGCAAAGTTATGTCGCAAGAAAAAGAGCCGGCGACAGTGTGAAATTAACATTATACAGGGATGGAAAGAAACTCGAACGCTATGTAACACTTAAAGCACCTGATTCCACTGAAAAGGATACAAACCGCCCAATTAATAAAAAGGATAGTGGCGAAAAAAAGGAATCAGTGAAAGAACTGGCTTTTGATGATATCGGAATTACTGTAACTAATCTTACTGCAGAAGAGGCAGATAAATTTAATGTTCCGGCAGGGATAATGGTAAAAAGTGTAAAAAACTTCAGCAGTGCATATAATCAAAGAATAATTTCAGGTACTGTTATTACAGAGGTTGATCGAAAAAAAATAAATTCTGTTAATGATTTTGAAGAAGCTATCGAGAGAAAAAGAGGCGAAGCGATACTTATGAAGATGGTTGACTCTGATGGAAATACCCGATTTGTCGGACTTGATATACCTGCAAAGTAAATATTGTTTTTAGAATTCTTATTTTTGGGCTGTCGTTATGGTTTATATAACGTACAGCCCTTTTTATTTATCCTGGAAAGTTTATGATTAGGTTTTTAACAGCCGGGGAATCTCACGGCAAAGCTCTAACTGTTATAGTTGAAGGTTTTCCATCTAACATTTTGGTGGAGCAGGACAAGATCAATTATGAATTGAAAAGACGGCAAATGGGCTACGGTCGTGGTATGAGGATGAAAATCGAATCTGATGAAGCCGAAATACTCAGCGGAATACGCTTTGGTAAAACTTTAGGTTCACCCATTTCTCTTCTAATACGCAACAAAGATTGGGAAAATTGGGTAACAAAAATGTCTCATTCTGTTCCTGAATCTGATGCTGAAAAAATCACTATTCCAAGACCGGGACATGCCGATCTGGTTGGGGTTACAAAATATTATTTTGATGATATCCGCAATTCAATTGAACGCTCGAGTGCAAGGGAAACTGCCGCAAGAGTTGGTGCGGGAAGTATTGCTAAACTATTCCTTGAAAAATTTGGTATTCGTGTACAGAGTTTTGTCGAGAGTATAGGGGGAGTGTATCCTTCAGTTTCGTTATACGATCGTTTATGTGAGAATTTGAATCTCTCGGCAGAGGAAATAAATGTAATTTCGGGAAGAGCAGATGAGAGTTGTGTGCGTGTCCTTGATAAGATTCAGGAAGAACAAATTATTGAAAAGATAAAAGAGGCTAAGAAAAATGGTGACACATTAGGAGGTAATTTTTGTGTTATGGCAACTGGAGTACCTCCCGGGTTAGGCTCATATATGCACTACGATAAAAAACTGGATGCCCGAATTGCCTTTTCAATAATGTCAATTCCGGCTGTTAAATCAGTTGAAATTGGGAACGGATTTTTGAATGCAGATTTACCGGGGTCTTCAGCACACGATGAAATCATCAATGATAATGGAGTATTTAGCCGGAAAACCAACAGAGCCGGTGGCCTTGAAGGAGGCATAACAACAGGACAGAACATACTTGTAAGGGCAAGTATGAAACCAATAGCCACCCTGATGTCCCCACTTAACAGTATAGATTTGCTCAGCGGCGAAAAAGTGCAATCCAGAAGGGAAAGAAGTGACTTCGTCGCAGTTCCGGCATGTGCTGTAATTGCTGAAAGTATGCTTGCATGGACACTTTCAGAGGCAATGATAGAAAAATTCGGCGGAGATTCAATCGAAGAAACATTTGAGAATTACAAAAATTATTGTGATAACCTTGAACTAAAAATAATCCAAAACTTTAATAAAAAATGATTATTAAAAAATTTGTTTTCAGTGTTTTTCAAGAGAATACGTACATAATTTGGGATGATAAATCTCATAATGCTGCTGTTATTGACCCAGGGTGTTATCTTCATGAGGAAGAAAAAATTCTTTCCGATTATATTTCGGAAAACGAGTTATGTGTAAAATATCTTCTTAATACACATTGCCACATTGATCATATCTTTGGAAATAATTTTGTTTTTAATAAATATAAACCAGAGTTTATTGCTCCTGAATATGATAAACCTCTTTTGGAAGCAGGATTGAAACAAGCAGAAATGTTTAACTTGAAACTAAATGAATCACCTTCTCCTGACAGATATTTTGTAGAGGGTGAAGAGATTGTCTTGGCTTCGTTAAGTATTAGTCCGATTTTTACTCCGGGGCATACACCAGGAGAATTTTCACTATATATTAAGAGTGAAAAAATATGCTTTACCGGAGATGTGTTATTTCTTGAGGGTATCGGACGAACCGATCTGTGGGGTGGAAATTATGAGCAGCTTCTTAACTCAATAAAGTTCAAACTTTTCACATTGCCGGGAGAAACAATCATATACCCCGGACATGGAGATAAGTCCACAATCGGATATGAAATGAATCATAACCCATTTATGATTTGAGGATTAATTGAATTGTGATATATTAAACTCTGAATATTTTCTTCAATTAACTTGTTTAAGAGGGATATGAAAAAAAATGTTTTGTATTTCAGAATAATTGCAGTCCTGGTTTACGCCGTTCTTTTTGAATTCTTTCTTCCAGTGAATAAAATATTGCCCAAACCCTCATCTATAATTAATTCTCTAACTGAAATATTTATTACATATGATGTTTCGACAGCCATTCTGAATACTTTTTCATTATATATAACCGGGATAATTATAGTTTTTTTGATTCTAAGTCTGTTTTCGTTGCCAATTATTGCCAATCATAAGTCAATAAAGATAATTTTTAATACAATATCCCTTTTTACTATTATTCCATATTTTTTAGCAATCGTTTTATGGGCATTTTGGTTCCCGGGTTCTGAGACCTTAAAGGTGTTGTTTATTATATTGATTCATTCGCTGCTATTTCTTGAGGACTTATCTTCAAAAAAATATGTCCTTCCTGAGTTTATAACAACCTTGCAGGAGAATTTTAATCTGAAAGGGTACAAAAAGTATTCGATTGCTTTCAATTATTTACAGGTTTCAGTTGTATTTTATTTTATCGAAAGGATCAAATTTGTTTGGCTGCTTTTATTAACATTCGAGTTTATTGATAATACTTCCGGATGTGGTTCAATCTACAGACAAATGCTTGATTACTCCGATCTTTCCGGAATCGTGACATTCTCCCTGATCATCGGAGCCGGAATTTATCTTATAGTATTATTACTAAATTATTATTATTCCAGAGTTTCCGGCAGTTTTGGAGTGGAGGTGAATAATGAAATTTGATTTTCCGGTTATATCTAAACAATTCTCCGATGATTCTGGTGTAAAAATCAGAGTGCTCAACAAAATTAAACTATCATTGCCTGATAAATCAATAACTACAATTATTGCGCCTTTAGGGTCTGGAAAGTCAACATTGATAAAGATACTTTCCGGGAATGTATCACCTGATGATACGACATCGAACCTCAATGAATTGATTAAGCAGGTTTTCAAATTCCCTGAGAATGGCTTTTCTTTACCCTGGCTTAGCCCGGCAGAAAATATTAAATTCCTTACGGGAACTGAAGACGAAATTTTGATTGAAAAAGTGCTTTCAGAATGTGGTTTGGAAGGCTACGAGAATCATCTACCGCATATCAAAAGCACTGGATTTCGATTGCGCACATTGCTTGCATGTCTTCTGATTAAAAAACCTGCTCTTATTGTCGCTGATGATCCTTTCAGGAATATTCTGCCCGCTATTAAAATCGAACTTTTAATCCTACTAAGAAAACTGATCTTGAAAAATGAATTGAATTTCTTTTTGGCAACAACAAACATTTCCGAGGCGATTTTCCTTTCAGATAAAATATACCTTATGAAAAAGAATCCAGGTGAAATAATCGAAGAATTTTCGATCGAGCCTTCCGGATACCGGGATGTTGGATTTTTTGATTCAAACCAGTTTAGTGAACAGTTAAACAAAATTCAAAATCTTATTAAAAGTATTGAAAATCAAAGATTAATAAACTTTATTATCTGAGCATGAAAGAGAAATTAGAAAAACTTGCAAAACTGAAGCGCGAAGCCTCTCTTGGTGGGGGAATCGAAAAAATAGAATCACAGCATTCAAAAGGGAAACTTACTGCCCGCGAAAGAATCGCATTTCTTATTGACGAAGGGTCACTTGAAGAAATTGATATGTTTGTTAAACACAGATCAAGTGACTTTGGAATGACGGATCAGCGTATTCCCGGTGATGGTGTCGTAACGGGTTTTGCTAGAATAAACGGCAGACCGGTTGCTATATTTAGTCAGGATTTTACAGTTTTTGGCGGCTCATTATCTGAAACGCATGCTGAAAAGATATGTAAGATAATGGATATGGCTATGAAAATCGGAATTCCTATAATCGGACTTAATGATTCCGGTGGCGCCAGAATACAGGAAGGTGTTATCAGCCTTGGGGGCTATGCCGATATATTTCTGAGGAATACTTTGGCTTCCGGAGTTATTCCCCAGATTTCAGCGATACTGGGACCGTGTGCAGGTGGTGCTGTATATTCGCCTGCAATTACAGATTTTATTTTCATGGTTAAGAATACAAGCCACATGTTTGTTACAGGCCCAAATGTTGTTAAAACTGTCACTCACGAGGATGTCAGTTTCGAAGCATTAGGAGGTGCCGAAACTCATGCTTCGAAGAGTGGAGTCGCTCATTTTATTTCAGACAGTGAAATGGAAGTATTTCATAATATTAGAAAACTATTGGAATTTCTGCCTTCAAACTGGAAAGATACACCTCAGGAAAAGAATTTTGATTTTAATCAGAATCTTCTATGCCCGGGTCTTGACGAAATTATTCCTGATTCACCAAATAAGCCTTATGATATGCATCAGATTATTTCCAATCTTGTTGATGATTCGGAATTTCTCGAGGTGCATTCAGAATATGCACAGAATATTATTGTGGGGTTTGGACGTATTGGTGGATTAGCAGTAGGTGTCATTGCCAACCAGCCATCCGTTCTTGCCGGAGTACTGGATATTAACGCTTCAGTAAAAGGGGCTCGTTTTATTCGGTTTTGTGATGCATTCAATATTCCGCTTCTGGTTCTGGAAGATGTTCCAGGATTTCTTCCAGGTACAGAACAGGAATGGAATGGCATAATAAGACATGGATCAAAATTACTTTTTGCATTTTGCGAAGCTACAGTCCCAAAAGTTACGGTCATTGTTAGAAAAGCATATGGTGGAGCTTATGATGTTATGAACTCGAAACATATACGCGGTGATTTCAATTATGCCTGGCCTTCAGCCGAAATTGCTGTGATGGGTCCCAAAGGTGCGGTCGAGATAATTTTCAAAAAAGAAATATCGAAGGCAGAAGATCATGAGTTAAAACTGAATGAAAAACTAAATGAGTACATTGAAAAATTTGCCAATCCGTATATCGCTGCTGAAAGAGGCTTTATTGACGATGTTATAAACCCTTCAGAAACGAGATTAAGGTTAGTAAATGCCTTCCAGCTTTTAAAAAACAAAGTTGATAATAATCCAAAGAAAAAGCATTGTAACATTCCTTTATAATCCTAACATATTAGGATCTAACAATTAATCAAAATTATTTTATAAAACGGTTGATTCTAACCATGTAACATATTATTTTTATTGTAGTAATCTTTTCAAGAGGAGCATGTGAAAAAGAATCTTACCGTCATAATATTTGCTATTATATTTGTATCCCTTCAGGGATGTTCTTATGTAAACAATCTTTTTACTGACAGCTATTATCCTACCGACACTTTGCAGGTAGCTGAACCATTGAGTATTATCAATAATATGATGGAGGATGCCAGACTAAATTATCTTTCTGCTATCAGCCATAAAGAAGCAGACGAGACACAATTAGCGATAAGCTCTTTTGAAAATGCGATGGGTATTATCAATAAACTTAGCTATTTCCCGGAGATCGATCAGAACGAGGCATTTATTGAACTCGAAGAAGCAATTGTTACTGATTACAAACAATACCTCGAGAGCATACCAGAATTGCCGGAGGATATATCTGTTTCTGCATTAGAGGAATTTCTGAATAAACAAGTACCGGAAATTTCCCTGAATTCTCTTGAGGACGAAGAAAAATACACAAAAACTACTGAAACAATTGTTGTTGGAGATTTTCCACTGGAAGTAAACCTCTATGTAGAAAGATATATGGAGTATTTTACAGGTTCTGGAAGAAAAGTTGTTGAGACCTGGCTTAAACGGTCAGGGAAGTATTTCCCTATGATGGCAAGGATATTTGCTGAAGAGCAGGTACCGCAGCAGTTGATATTTTTAAGTATGATTGAAAGCGGTTTGAATCACTCAGCCCGATCCTGGGCGAAAGCAGTTGGTCTTTGGCAATTCGTGAAGGGTACAGGTAAGATTTACGATCTAAGAATTGATTATTATTTAGATGAGAGAAAAGATCCGGAAAAAGCAACGAGAGCTGCTGCAAGACATCTTCGCGATCTGTACATATCCCTGGGAGACTGGTACCTGGCAATTGCTGCTTATAACAGCGGGGAAGGCAGAGTTAGAAAAGCATCAAGAAGAGCCGGATCAGAAAATTTCTGGAAAATTACTAAATACTTACCCAAAGAGACAAGAAACTATGTGCCTCAGTATATTGCAATTACCATAATTGCAAGCCGTCCTCAGGAATATGGATTTGAAAATATTCAATATGAACAATCGATTGAAACCACACGATATGTAATAAAAGATGCATACGACCTGAATCTTTTAGCCAAATGTGCCGGTATCAGCATTGAAATGATTAAAGATTTGAACCCGGATCTGATCCAAAATTCGACTCCACCTGCAACGAATGGAGACTATGAACTTAAGATACCAGTAAAAAACTATGACTATTTTATTGCCAATCTCCAGCAGATACCGGAGGATGCCAAACTTCAGTATGTTATCCATACGGTTAAGAAAGGCGAAACATTATCAGGTATTGCATCACGTTACAAAATCAATCTTTCGGAACTTGCGCAGTTTAATAAACTCTCAGTTAAATCCAGAATATATCCGAATGTGGAATTAAAAATACCGACAGGTGGAATTCTCAATTATGATTTTACGCCAAATACTGATATCATGCTTGCTGAAGATACTGAGACAAAAATATTAGCAGAGACAGCTCCTTATGAAATGGTGATTACTACGGAACCTTTAACAGATAAATTCTCTGCCATTTACCAGGATATGGTCGATGAATCAAAAGAAGTAATTATTCCGGATGATAAAAAAGTTGTTCTATACACTGTAAAAAGAAATGATAATTTAATTGATATAGCGGCGCTATTTAATGTAAGAGTTTCTGATCTCCGCAATTGGAATAATCTTCCCTATACGACAGGTATCCGGGTTGATCAAAAACTTGACATTTATGTTGATCCTGATCAACAAACTTATTATGCCAGTTTGGATTCTCTCACGGTAACCGAAAAAGGTAAAATATTGATGAGTGAGTCGGAATCAGGACAAATAAAACATAAGATCCGTAATGGTGAATCTCTTTCTACTATTGCTGCAAAATATGGAGTCAGAGTTTCACAATTAATGACATGGAATGATTTGAAAAATGATAAAATCCAGGTTGGGAAGACATTAAATATTTTCAGCGGCAAACCGGATGACAAGTATGCAAAAAGTTACGAAGTTAAAGAGAGCGAGAATTCTTCATCTGTAACTTACCGGATTAGAAAAGGAGATACGATAGGGGAAATCGCCGAGAAATTTGGAGTGAGTATTTCACAGATTAAAAAGTGGAATAATATGCGTAACAACAAAATAGTTGCCGGAAAATCATTGACGATAATGGCTAATGAATCGGCTTCATCAATTGGTGATAATGTTTCTCCATCAAAAAAGAACGATGTTTACTACACCGTAAAAAACGGAGACACGATGGGGGAGATTGCTCTTAATTACGGTGTGAGTGTCTCTGACCTAAGGGAATGGAATCAAAAAAATAATGATGAGATTAAGGTTGGTGAAAAGCTTGTTTTAAGTGGAACGGCTGTAAAAAAAGCTGAATCTGCTAAATTAGAAGCTGATAACTTCAGGAGTAATAAATCTGGTTTAATTCATCATATCGTTCTGAAAGGTGAAACGTTAGGACACATTGCGGAAAAGTACAACACTACCGCATCTGAGATACGCAAGAATAATGGAATTAAAGGATCATTGATAAATGTCGGTCAGGAATTGCTTGTTGAGCCTGGTAATTCGAATTCAGAAAAAACTGGTATTGATAGCCATGTTGTAGCTTCAGGTGAATCTTTATGGACTATCGCTAAAAAATATAATGTTTCGGTTGAACAAATAAAAGAATGGAATAATCTCTCAAAGGACAATATTAAAAAAGGCGATAAATTAAAAATATTGAATTAGTCAGCGGAAATCACTAAGTTTACGCTAAAGCTGTTAGGGGTGCCTCCAGGCTGAGATAATACCCTTGAACCTGATCCGGATAATACCGGCGTAGGAAAACGATACAGGAGATTGACGTGCCTGCCGTTTTCGGACGGCTTTACATATTAATTAACGGAGAATAATATGTGGTACACAATTTCCTTTTTTATTTTATTCATTTCATGCGGTTCATTATCCGCACAAATATTTGTCTCTGGAAAAATCCTTAACTCAGAAACAAATCTTCCTCTGCCCGATGCAAATATCATAATCATAGAAAATGGAGTTGGTACTTCATCAGCGATAGACGGGACATTCAAAATATCAACCGATCTTGAAGAGTTTTCTATCCAAGTTACCTATATTGGCTTTAACCCTCTGAAAATCAGATTGAATGAAAAACAATTTGGATCACCACTAATCTTAAGATTGAAACCTACTATAATCGGTAGCCAGACAGTCCTTGTGAGTGCCGCCATTAATGAGAATAACGATAAACCAGCATCATATGCAACCATTGGGAAAGAAGAACTAAGGACGCTCTATCAGCATCAGGATATCCCGGAGTTACTTAGTTTAATGCCTTCTGTGACATTTTACTCTGAAGGTGGGAGCGGAATTGGATATAATTACATTAGCATAAGGGGATTCGATCAAAGACGAATATCAGTTGCCATTAATGGCATACCACAAAATGATCCCGAAGACCATAATATTTATTGGTTAGATATGCCTGACCTCTTAGGTTCAACTGGTTTAGTGCAGGTTCAGAGAGGTTCCGGATCCGGAGCTATTGGTTTTCCCTCTGTTGGAGGATCCATAAATATTATTACAAATCCTCATTCTTCAAAACCTTCAATGAAATACTTCACGGGATTAGGAAGTTATAATTTCAGAAATTATGGGCTTGAACTATCAAGTGGACTGCTAAATAATAAGTATTCTTTTTACACAAGGATATCAAAAGTTATGAGTAGTGGATATCGCGAGAACAACTGGATTAAATATACTCCATACTTCATATCTGCAATGAGATATGATAAATATATCACAACGCAATTGAATATCTATGGAGGATTGATCGAGGATGGTTTGACATATACCGGTCTTCCAAAATTTGCAATTAAAGACCAAGCGCTAAGAAGGAATAACTTTTCTTATTGGGAAAGTAATGATGAAAATTATACATATACTGCAAAAAGACGTCCAGAGGAAAAAGAAAATTTTTCACAACCCCATTTTGAACTGCTTAATGAGATAAAAATTAATGATAATTTAACAATAAACTCCAGCTTGTTTTTAATTCTCGGTAACGGATATTTTGACTATGATGGTTCATGGGCAAATTATTCTTATTTCCGGCTTAGCAATGATTATGGATTTGACATACAAGGCGATCCTGATACATTGTACCTTCAGAATACGCTGATTAGGGCTCAGGTTGAGAATAAACAATGGGGCTGGATTCCAAGAATAAAATATATTTTCTCAGAGACAGAGTTAATTCTTGGAGCTGAATTCCGTGATCACAGTTCGAAACACTGGGGCAGAATAGAATATGCTGGTGGAATCCCCGCCGAAGTACCTCAAAATCATCAATATTATTATTACGAGGGTGGAAAAAAGATTGCCAATCTCTTTGCTCATTCCCGGATCAATCTTTCGGAACGAATCCGGCTTTTAGCAGAAATTCAGATTGCGTATCATGAATATTCAATTCGCAATGAAAAGTATTTAACAAATAATTTTTCAATTGATGGATTGTATATGAATCCTCGAATGGGAATAAATTATTCGTTTACGGATAATATTTCGGGATATCTGAGTTTTGCAAGAGTTACAAGAGAACCAAGATTAAAAAACTATTACGATGCTGCCGAATCAAGTTATCCTGGAGTAATCCCTCAGTTTAGTAAACGCAACGACGGCTCTTATAATTTTAGTGATCCTATGGTTTTACCTGAGAGCATGAATAGTTTTGAACTGGGTATCAATTCTCAAAGCACAAACATCGATTTTGGGATAAATACCTACTTAATGCTTTTTGAGAATGAAATCGTGACAAATGGACAGCTTGACCGATTCGGACAACCTGTCACTGGAAATATGCCGAAAACAATACATTATGGATTAGAAGGATCACTCCGACTTATCCCTTTGAATGGGTTGGAGATACTCTTAAATGGAGCAATAAGCGAAGATTATATTTACAATGGCGGCAATTTTATCACTTATTACGATGTAACAAGTTATTCATACAGAACAATTTATATTGATCTAAAAAATAATCGTTTAGCCGGTTTCCCCGAATTTAGTTTGAGCTCTGTTATTACATATAAAAACGAAAATCTTGCGGCATCTCTGGTTAACCGGACAGTTGGACAGTTTTACAGTGATAATTATGCCTATGGTTTGAGTGATTTGAACAGACAATATCCTGGTCTCGCGGATTATTCTGATAATATTGTTGAGACCTTTAGTTATTTTGACCTGCTTTTGAATTATCGTTTTAATAATCTCCCATTTAGTGAACAATTATCAATTAAGCTAAAAGTATCAAATATATTTAATTCTTTACACGCGGCATATGCGATTGGGAAGGAATTTTTCCCTGGTCCGGAACGAAATTTTATTCTTAGTCTGGAAGCTGGTTTATGAAAAAAGCCCTGATTATTGCAAATGGAGATCCGGTTAGCAAAAGATTGATATCGAAGTTGAAGTCAAATGGATATAACTATATCACTTGCGCTGACGGGGGAGCAAATACATTAAGAAAAACCGGACTGTATCCTGATGCAATTGTAGGCGATTTTGATTCTGTTACTAAGGAAAATCTCGATTATTTTCGGGAGTTTTCAGAAATTATTCGACTGGAAAGGCAGGACGATACTGATGTTGAAAAATCCTTAAAAATTTTAATTTCAAAAGGATTCAGCCGAGTAATATTACTCGGAGCAACCGGCGACCGCATGGATCATACCATTTGTAATATAGGAATAGTGCTGAAATATTTTGATGAAATTAAAGTACTTCTTATACACAGAAAATCCATTCTCACACCATACACAGGGGAAGCAATTTTAAATACTGTTCCGGGAGAGACAATATCTTTTTACGGGTTCGACAGTAAGGTTCGTATCTCCGGCACCGGACTATATTATCCATTGCAAAATTGTAATCTGAATATCAGTCAAAGTGAAAGCACCAGCAATGTCGCTACAGGGAATAATGTTAATTTAATGATTGATAACGGAGTTATTCTTGTAATAAGAGACTTAAAATTGGTTCTTGATAATGACTTCCTTAGCTGAAATTGATCTCCTGATCATATTAGTATTTTTTGGAATTGTTCTTTTAATAGGCTTTTCAAGTAGAATAACTGATACTTCCAGAAGCAACGATTATATTTTGGGTGGAAGGAATGTTGGAATTATCGTATTTGTCCTTATCAATGTATCCACCTGGTACGGTGGAGTCCTTGGCATCGGGGAGTTCACATATAGTTATGGCTTATCAAGTTGGTTGACACAGGGAATGCCATACTATTTTTTTGCACTTCTGTTTGCATTCTTATTAGCCGGGAAAATCCGTAGGACTGAATACTTTACTATCTCAGAAAAAATTGCGAGTGTATATGGGATTAAAACTGCCAGGAATGCAGCAATACTGGTTTTTATACTTGTTAATCCGGCTCCTTATCTCTTGATATTTGGCACACTTTTGAGTGTGCTGACAGGTTTGCAAACCACAATTACAATGCTGGTTGGGATTTTTGTCTCAATTATTTACCTTATCAAATGGGGTTATCGGTCAGATATCAGAACAGATATTTTTGAATTTTTTGTAATGTTTATCGGCTTCGGTATTACTCTTTGGTTATTAATAACAAATTTTGGAGGAGTACATTTTCTTAGAGCTGCTCTTCCAGAACAGCATTTAAATTTAACTGGCGGGTTGCCACCACTCTATATTATTGTTTGGTTTTTAATTGCTCTGTGGACATTTGCTGATCCCGGGTTTCATCAAAGGTGTTATGCTGCAAAAACTCCTGCTGTCGCAAAATATGGAATCATTATCTCCATATTCTTATGGTTCATCTTCGATTTTCTTACAACCGGTGTTGGATTATATGCAAGAGCTCTGCTTCCTGAGATTGACCGACCAGCATCGGCATTCCCTTTACTTGGGCTCCAAATATTAAATCCTGGTATTCGGGGTATATTTTTTGCGGCGATGTTTGCGACCGTTATGTCAACTCTAAATAGTTATTTTTTTATGAGTGGTGTGACATTTGCGAGGGACATAGTATTATGGAAAGATAATCCAATGCACCGGGAAAATAAGAGTACACGGTGGATAAGGATTGGTATTGTTATAAGTTCAATAATTGCTTATTTGATCGCTGTATCTGTCGATTCTGTGATTGGCATTTGGTATCTCGCCGGCAGCATTGTAATTCCGCCTTTACTTTTTCTAATAGTCTCATCATACTTCGAAGCACTTAGAATACCAATTAAATATGCAAATGTACAGATGTTCCTGTCTCTTTCCCTCGGTCTAATCTGGCATATTCTTAGAGTGACAGGAACGTTAGGTAATTTACTTGAAATGATCGAACCAATGATAATGGGATTGTTGACTGCTTTTACAGTATATATTTATGCAGTAATGCGTAGAAAAAAGGAGCCGGTCGAAAGATCGGCTCCCAAAAAATTAGGGCAGTAGAATTGCGGCTGAGACTACCGTAGTCCAAAGTCCATTTTTATCACCCTTAGCAGACTGGGTAATATTAAAGGTATTGACAATTTGTCCGGACATCTTAAAAACCTGTTCCTTTTCATTCCAGGCTTCATCCGAATTAAAATCGATCCCAAGTGTTGTGGCAAGCATAGAAGCTGCGAGATCCTCAGCATAATCACCTGAAACTTTTTCTGTTTCTCCGTATGGATGATGTTCTGAAAGATAACCATACATAGACTTATCCGTAGGTATCGCTACGCCAATAGAGGAAGAGATAAGTCTATTAGGTTCATTGGTCGCAATCCGGGCCATCACAGCGTGTACTATCTGCCCTGGCTTTAGCTCCTGTAAACCCTTTTCGACTGTTATTCGTCTGCACCCTACAGGATAAATACTACTTACCGAAACAAGATTGTATTTTTCAATCTTTGCATCGCGAAGCGCTGTTTCAAATGATGCCAGATACTCCTTGTGCTTTCCGACACCTTTCGTAAAAAAGATTTTCTTTGGTACGTACAATTTACATTCACCTCTTATTTTATATGAATTAGTTTATAATATTTTCTCTTCCCGGATTTGAGTATTTTTCCGTTAAGGTCAGAGAAAGTTATTTTAAAATCTAAATGCTTAATGTCATCCAGATATACAGCGCCTCCCTGACATAATCTCCTGGCTTCACTCAGAGATGAAACACTGCCAGAGAGCATTAACAGATCAGCAACACTGAATAATTCTTTATCGGAAGGTAATAAAATTTCAGGAATATCTTCAGGTTTTTCCTTATTAGATATTACACTGTCAAAATATTTTTCTGCTTCTTCAGCCTTTTCTTTAGAGTGATACATTTTTACTAAAATTTTTGCGAGTTCAACCTTAAGTGATTTTGGATTAATCGTCGGATCGGAGAGCTTCTCTTTAATTGCCGGCAAGTCAGTAGCCGGTATCTCTGATGCCAGTTCAAAGTAAGGAAAAATTAATTCATCCGGAATACTCATAGTTTTGCCGAAAATATCGTTCGGTGATTCATCAATCCCAATATAATTATCGAGAGATTTGCTCATTTTATTAAAACCATCTGTTCCGAGCAGTAGCGGTAAAGTAATAATAACCTGTGGTGAAATATCGTTTTCACGCTGAATATCTCTGCCCACAAGTAAATTGAATTTTTGGTCAGTTCCTCCTAACTCAATATCGCTTTGTATAGCGACTGAATCCTGAGCCTGAGCAAGCGGATATAGAATCTCATGCATACTAATTGGACGGTTGTCGTTCATACGCTTTGTGAAATCATCCCTTTCGAGCATTCGGGCAACAGTATATTTTGATGTAAGCTTAATAACATCAGCGAAATTCATAGGAGCAAGCCACTGGGAGTTATAGACTATTTTTGTCATTTCTTTCGAAAGAATTTTAGTAGCTTGTTCAATATATGTCTTTGCATATTCTCTGGTCTCTTCGAAAGAGAGGGGAGGACGTGTAGTATTTTTGCCTGTCGGGTCACCGATCATGGCGGTGAAATCGCCGATAATAAGAATCGCCTGATGACCAAGCTGCTGGAATTCAGCTAATTTTCGAAGCACGACAGAATGGCCGAGGTGAAGGTCAGGTTTTGTCGGGTCACACCCGAGTTTAATATTGAGGGGCTGGCCTTTTTTTAACGAATTTTCAATTTTACTAATAAGTTCCTCTTCGGGAAGTATCTCTACTGTTCCTCTGCGGATTACATCTAACTGTTCATTTAACGATGGGAATATATTTTTACTAATCAAATCGATACCATATGTTTATCAAAACTTTCTTTCCTGATCCCGTTTCTGATCTTTTTTTGCAATATCCTCCCTCTTATCATAAATCTTTTTCCCTTTGGCAAGCGCAATTTCAACTTTAACTTTCCCTTTGGAAAAATATAATTTGAGGGGAATCAGAGTCTGACCTTTTTCGTCAATACCCTTTTTAATTTTTCGAATCTCATTTTTATTCAGAAGCAATTTTCTTCTTCTGACAGGGTCATGATTAAATCTGTTACCCTGCTCATAGATATTAATATGAAGATTAATCAGCCAGACTTCACCATTTCGAATTTCAGCATAACTATCAGTAATGTTAACTTTTCCCTGCCTTAGTGATTTAACCTCTGTTCCGACAAGCACAATCCCGGCTTCATAAGACTGCAGGACTGTGAATTCAAATCTGGCTTTCCTGTTTATAACAATGATTTTTTGTGCAGGAGAATCAGCCATTTTTCTCTAAAAGCTTATCGTCCTTTACAAAAAGCCATAGCACAGCAGAAATAGCAAGTGAAATAGTGCTGATATAAAAAACGATTGTTTTATCAGCAGCATTTTCGATGACTTTGCCAAGTATTAAAGTTACTATTAATTGTGGAAGCACAACTGAAAGGTTGAATATTCCCATAAAAAATCCCATTCTCGATTTATCAGCTTTTTCACTCATAATAGCAAAAGGAAGGCTTACAATCGCAGCCCATCCTATTCCAACAATACCCATGTAAATATATAATTGAATTGCAGAAGCAGAAGTCGTTGCAATCAGCGCATACCCGATTGTCATAAATACGAGGGCAAGAATATGAGTTCTGACGCGTCCCAATTTTTCTGTGAGAGGTTCGAGTACGAAAACGGGCAGAAGGAATCCTACACTTTGCAAAACTGCATTTGCGATAGCCCAGATTTGTCCCGTCAAATCAGAATCTTCCGGTGAAAGATACTGCTGAATATAGGGGACCGCATAAACAAACATTGTAAAAACGCCAATCCAGGAAAAAGCATGGGCGAAATATATTTTCAAAAGTGATGTCCAGTCAGCCTTAAAAGCAGGAGCATCTGGATTATCTTTTTCTGAAATATTAAGATCTCTTGGTTCTTCGATTAAGAATATTGGAATAAGTGAAAAGGTTAGAACAAGAATTACTCCAAAATAGATCAGGATATAATTTCCAAAAAGTGCACCAACCACACTGGAAAGAACACCGAAAAATCCGGAAATAGTCTGCATCCATGTGAAGCCCTTTGTTCTTTGAACGCCTTCAGGCGTGACATCGGCAATTATTGATCTAGTGGGATTAAAACTTATATTTATCGAAAGATCAAGTGTTAAAGCTACGATTATCGCAATAATCAGGATTTTGTCAATCCCGGAAATTGCCATTATTGCATCAAGATTAGGTAATGCAAGCAACATAGCACCTGCCAGAACGCCGCCAATGATGATGAAGGGTTTCCTGCGACCTCCCCAAAACCAGACTTTATCGGAAATATAACCGACAACTACCTGTCCAACAATACCTGCTATCGGACCGGCAGCCCAGACGATACCTATCTCATGAATATCGAGATGATACTTTGTAATAAGTATCCACGAAAGAACAACGATCTGAATTGAAAGAGCAAATCCCATAGCCGTTGACGGCAGACTCAGGACAGCATAGAACGAGTTAGTAAGTTTCTTTTGAATATTCAGCATAGAGATGCCTTATTTAAAATAAATAAACATTCAATATAATATTTAGGCAGATTAATTTAAATTATCCTTTTACACTCCCTAATGTCAGTCCGGAAACCAGCCATTTGCTAAGGAAAATAAAGAGTGTAACTACCGGGATACTGACAATCAAAGATGCCGCAGCATATAGTCCCCATTCAGTGCCAAGTCGGCTTTCGAAAGATTTTAATCCGAGAGGAAGTGTGTATAAATTAGTATCCTGAATAACCTGAGCAGCAACAATATATTCGCTCCATGCCGTCATAAAAGAGAAAAGTGCAGTGATAACCAAAGCAGGAGCAGCCAGTGGAAATATTATTTTGTAGAATGCCTGCCAGCGGTTACATCCATCAATCCTCGCACTCTCCTCTAAACTAAAAGGTATTGTATCATAGAACCCTTTCATCTGCCAGACGCAAAAAGGTAATGCAGTAGCTGAATAAACAATTATCAGCCCAAAATAACTATTGATCAATTCAAGTTTGATAAGCATTATGTACATTGGGAGCAAAAGCATCGTTGCCGGAAACATCTGAGTTGTAAGGATACCAAGCATACTTAATTTTTTTCCAATAAATTCAAACCTTGAAAGAGCATAACCCGCCGTCGATGCCAATGCGACACCTGTTAAAGTAACTACAGCAGAAACTAAAAATGAATTCCACATCCATAAAAGGAATGGTTTGTCGCTGAAGAGTGCAGCATAAGCATCAAATGAAGCATTTTCCGGAATAATTGCCAGCGAAGTTGAGAGCAGTTTATCTCCGGGTCTAATTGATATGGTAAATACATTTATTATTGGGTAAAGACTTATAAGAGTGAAACCAATAAGAAAAATATATGTGAGCGAATTAAAAATTATTTTCTTTTTGTCTTTCATGCTAACCTCATTAATAAACTGATTCTGTAGCCCTGGTCTTCCTTAAAAAAGTCACACCGAAGGCAAGTAATATGAGAAATATTACCATACTGAATGCTGCTGCGAAACCATAACGATAAAAATTAAATGCCGCTTTATAAACGTATGAAACCAGTATATGAGTTTTATCAGATGGTTCTCCGGCATTACTTACCAGCCAGACTACATTGATGCTGTTAAATGTCCAGATGACACCAAGTGTTATAGCAGGCAGCATGACCGGTCTGATAAGAGGAATAGTAATGTTTTTTAATTTATGAAACCATTTAGCGCCGTCAATATCTGCTGCTTCATATAATTCCTGCGGAATACTTTGCAAACCTCCGAGGGCAATAATCATCATAAAAGGAAAACCAAGCCAGATGTTAGTTATAATAACTGCAACAAATGCTTCCATTGGAGATTTCAGCCATTCCACCGGTGACATAAATAAAAAGTTTGAGATTAAAAGATTAATTGCGCCGTATTCATAATTGAACATACCACGCCATGTCAGAGCCACAATGTATTGTGGAATTGCCCAGGGCAAAATCAAAAGTACGCGGAAGATTTTTGAGCCCGGAAGATTCTTATTCAATAACAACGCGAGAGAAACACCTATGACAACATGAAAAGTAACATTTATGGTTGTCCAAACGATAGTTTTCAGAAAAATAGAATAGAATTGCGGCTCCCTGAAAACATTTACATACTGGACAAAACCAACAATACTCCAATCCTTCATATGTGAAAGATTCATGTTGGAAAAGGATATTACAATATTATATGCAAATGGATAAAATATGACTGCGACCATAACTATTAATGCAGGGAGTGCAAAGATATATGCAAGACCATCTTTTTTAAGATTACTGAAGAAAGCTGATATGCTTCTTCGAAGCATAAATATACTTACAACCACTATTGCGATCAGTAAAATCTGAACTATCAATCCGCCGACAGGATCATCATAACTTTCACGCAAATCCTTAATGTTTTTAAGAGTGTTTTTCTGCATCTCAGCAGCAGCCTTTTCTGGGCTAATATTTCCACTCAGAGCTGCCTGATACACGGGACGCATTGCATTCCAGATTGCCCTCATTTCTGTTATTATTGGCAGTGCAGTCCCAAGATCAATCTGTTTTTTTGAATTGATCAGAATTGGATCATTGATGACGGCAGAGTCTGCAAAAACTTCCTTTCGTGTAGGTAAAGTCTTTGTTGCCAGAGCTGTTTTAATCTGATTTGCAGGTTCAAAAATTTTCTCTAAGAGTTTTTTGATCAGATATATTTTGTCTGGCGAAACATTTTTATTAATAGAGTATCCCTTAGGGGCAACCGTAGGGGAGCAGTATTTTCCTGTTGCATCAATCATCGGCAGGGGAGATATTCCATAGTCTATACCAGCAGCACCATAACCCGACCAGGACCAGTCGCCATTAATTATCATAGCCGCTTTACCCTCCTTGAAAAGGGCATCGGATACTTCGTAGTCGGCTTCATTAGGAATAATTTTATATTTATCTCTCAAATCCTGAATAAAACGAAGGGCATTAACCATCTCCGGTGTATTTAGCGTCGGGAAATTTGCTGAATCTAATACCCATCCGCCAAAGCCTGTTAGAAAAGGAATAAAAAAATAGGGCTCTGTATAATTCCATACAAGCCCATATTGATCAATTCTACCGTCATTATTCTGATCGATCGTTAACTTTTTTCCAATATCGATCAATTCACCTGAACTTTTCGGGGGAGTCGGGACAAGTTTTTTGTTATAAACAAGAGTTAAATGATTTCCAAGCTTATCTGCGATTTGTAGCAGGTGCCCATTAACATAGATGAGTGCTTTTGAATCAAAATTACTTAAATATTGAGAATTAAACAGGTCATTCATAGGACGGAGTACATCGATTTCGGAGAAAGGTCCAATCTGATCGGCGGGACCATAAACAAGATCGGGGCCATAACCGCCAATCGATGCAACGATGAAGTCAGACCTCATTTTTTCAGTTTCCTGAAATACCTGTGTGACTGTTACTCCCGGATTCTCACTCATGAATTCATCAAGCTGTTCCTGGAGAATTGCTGTCTCCTCAGGCCGCATAGTGTGCCATATCAGTATTTCATCCTTGTTATTCTGCTCACTGCAATTAGTGCTTAATAGTGATAGAAAAAACAATAAGAATGCTATTCTAATTCTGTTAAAATTCATTGGATATTCCCTATCGGATTTTTACCAAAATGAATGAGTAAGGATTCAATATTAATCCCTCCAAACAAAAATATTCTTTTTGATCTTTAACATTAAGTTCTATTAGCCCGGCATTATGAGAGAAAATAGATTCTGCTGAATGAAATTGGATTGTTTCAGATTTCTTAAACTCAGGGTTTTCGTAAATTTCTGAAGAATTATTAATGATTATGAATAATTTTTCATTCTCGTTATAACGAAGAAAAGCAAGCAGTTCCGAATTTTTGTGTTCTAAAAAAAAGAGTGAATTCGTTTTTGAATCATTTCGTTCACTTAGCGCTGTATATTTTTTTCTGAGGGAAATTAAATTCCTTGTAAAAGTGAGAGCAGAACCCGATTTCAGGTAGTTAGCTGATACTTTATCCCATTCCATATTTTGCCTAACGTTTTCAGGCGGGAGTTTGCCTTCAAACATTAATTCATCCCCATAATAGATCATTGGTGTGCCTGGTAATGTAAATGTAATAAAATTCATTATCAGATATTTAGCTGTATCAGATCCTGCGAAAGTAAAGGCTCTGTTATTATCATGATTTGCCAGAAAACGTGTCATTTGAAATCCTGAGGGATAAATTTCTTTTTCTTCAAGAATCCGTTTTTGAATACTATTCAAATCATTAGACTTAATGTACTTTTCTAAAGAGTAATAAAACGGATAAGCGAAAAGCATATCAAATTCTTCTTTGAAGAAAGGAATAAGGAAAAATGAATTATCCCAGACTTCACCAAGTAAAAGAGTCGAAGGCGAAAATGATTTAATTTCTTTACGGAATCGGTTCCAGAACTGATGTGGAACCTCTTTGGCAGCATCACAGCGGAATCCGTCCACACCATCAGAGAAGTCACCATTTTGATCAGGATCGAGCCAGAATTTTGCAACTTTAATAAAATAATCCTGTACTTCGGGATTACTAAAATCAAGTTTTGGCATTTTTCTTTCAACCCCAAAATGATTCCAGTCAGAATTTTCAATGTTTAAAAACTGATACCATGGGGTGAAAGAACTGGCAGGATTTTTATATGCATTCTGAAAAAATTTATGAGTGCTATCGGTGTGATTTATAACGAAATCCATAACTACTTTAATTCCTTTTGAGCGGGCAGCTTCCAAAAATCGAAGGTATTCTTCAAAAGAGCCATAATCTTTTTCGATTGAATAATAATCGACAACATTATAACCATGGTCTGTCGTAGATTCATTCCAGGGCATTAACCATAAAGTATTAATACCTAAGGTATCTCTAAGGTATCCGAGCCTTGAAGTTAAGCCGTTAAAATCACCGATGCCATCGCCATTGCTATCCATAAAAGTTCTTATAAAAATCTCATATATCACTGCTGAATCGTAAAATACCGGAGTTGTAATCTCTTTTATGAAGCGATCCAGAAAAAAAGTACTAGTAATTCCGTCATTATGATTACCGTCCATATCAGAAAATTTCAGTATTATCCGATGCTCGCCATCATTTAAGCTATCGGGCATCGATGCCGTTAATAAAGAATTATATTCATCAAAAGTAAATGCTATTTCTTTTCCATCAAGCGACATAGCAATACTGGCGGGATTGATAGGACTTTTGTCCGATGCAAGTTTTATTATGATTTTATCCAAATCTTCAATACGTTTATTATGTGGAGGAGTTATTGAAGCGATATAAGGAGCACCATATTTCTGAGGCACAATAACTCCATTCCGCCACTCATCTTCAGTAATATCAGGTGCATTAGGATCAGTCATCCATAAAGAATCATTTAAAACAATTTTATAATGGTACTCAATACCTGATTCAAGCGGAACAGTTACAGCCCAAATCCCAGGCTCATCAGTTTTTTGCATTGTGTATTGATCTTTATTCCAATTATTAAATGTCCCTGCAACAGCTACAGAATTTATTAAAAAATCAACCTGCGATTCAGAGAGAAAAAAACGAGTCCCATCGGGGACGGGTACAGGAGGGTATTTCTGGGCATAAATACTTTGGAAAATAAAAAGTAAAATAATTATCGGTACTTTTTTCATGACAACCACATTAAGTTATTTTGAAAACGAAAATAATATTTTTCCTGATTATTTCTTATTTTAAGTCACAATAAAAGGCAGAGTCTGTGATGATTAAATGTTTTATTTTTATGCTTATTCTATCAGTTATCATTTGTGGGCAAGGCAAAAGCCCTCAATTTCTTGCTGATGAGCAACTACAAAACGGAGAGCACCATACAAATCATTTTGAGGCATTTTCAAGTGCATTGCCTGAATATAATAAATATGTACTGAAAGCAATTGATATTGTTCAATCAACCGCTCCGGACGGCGGAGGTTATTTTACCGGAATTAAGGCGATTCCGCCTGAAGCTCCAATCGGTTATGATATTAAATTATTCGGTGCTGAATTAATCAATCTTGAACGGACAACTAGTTACTGCAGTGGTGCAACCTATTCAGCATTTATTGAAGCACTGAATCTAATATTCCCTAATGGAAATACTCGGCTTTCCTCTGACCAGTACGAATCATTAAGGATGCAGGAAATTGACGGAAGCCGGAGAGAGGATCATATTAAATTCTGGGGCAAATGGAATGCGGACGGTTATGGAAATGACTTTGCATTGAGGCAGTACTCCGGTTGTGGAGAGAGAATTAGTCCCCGCGAAGCACTTCCAGGAGATTTCATGAATATTCAGTGGAAGAAAGGATTCGGCCACAGTGTTATATTTCTTGGATGGCAGGTGGCAGAAGATGGTTCACTAAATCTTGTGTATTGGTCGAGTCAGAAGGGAACAAATGGGCTAGGTGATGCAATTGTCCCAGTTTCGAGTATAAAGGAATGTGTTTTCATAAGACTCACTAATCCTGAAAATATTTTCAATTTTAATGTAAATAATGATATTGATACTGATGTAAAAGGAGACTTAGTTATTTTCGGGGATGATAAGAATGTACTATAAATCGCTCATTTTTTTGATATTGATTCTTTCTACAGCACTTTTCCCTCAGGGTAACTACATAGACCATTCAGAGACGACCGGAGAACTTTCTGACACTGACCTATTTAATACTGAGATGGGTAATTACGACGGATATACATTACCACTTAATAAGGATGAATTTGTAGATGTGATTCTTTATTCAGAGAGTATGGTCCCGGATCTTCTTCTTGTTTCTCCTTCTGGAAAAACTTATCCTGTGGAGAATAAAAACGGGATTGGTTTATTATCATTCAGAAAACAGATCGATGAAGGGGGAGACTGGATAGTTTATGTTTTCAGTCATAGAGGAGGTAGAGGATCTTATTTCTTAAGTACTTCATTTGCAGGACCAACTGCTCTAAATTTTCCAAAATCATCTTCAATTTGTGAGCAGATAGATTTTTTGGCAATGCATTCGCGTGCACGTTTTATCTTTTTGGAAACTGATAATCCCGAAAATTCGCCTTCAATCTCCAGCAGTTTAGGGCATGAGATTAATTCAGAGGAAAATTACTATAAGGCATTATTGTACAAAAGCGACAGCCTTAATTCTGCAACTCATGCTTTTTCAGAGATAGAAAAAGTTATAAAATGTAATGGCTGGAGTAAACAAGGCAGCGTTAAAGCAGGCATTATTTTATTCTCAAAATTATCGGATGGTTTTAAACAAAATTTTAAGTTAGAACTTAATACAAATGTCTTGAATGGCGACACTCATTATGTGGTTGAATTAATAATCAGCGGAAAATTTGAATAAGGTTTATTTTCTTTGAAGAAACTCTCTCATAGTACCAAATTGTAGTTTGTTTTGGAAATATTGAACAAAAATTATGATAAAATGTGATTCTGAAAAAGGTTTTTATATGAATTCAGTAGCAAGAATATTGAATCGCAATACTTTCCGGAGTCTTAATTATATATTTCAGATTAATTAGAAAAAATATTGAGAAAAATGAAAAACATTCTATTTGTCTGCTGGGGTAACATTTGCAGATCACCTGCTGCTGAAGGAATTTTTAAATATATTTCTGAGTACCATAAAAGGAGTGACCTCCACATTGATTCAGCAGGAATAATTGACCACCACGCCGGAGAAAAGCCTGATTCACGTATGGTTGCCCACTCCAAAAAACGCGGCTATGATCTCAACTCGTATTCAAGACCGATTTTAAAGCAGGACTTCTTAACATTCGATCTAATCCTTGCAATGGATGATCTGGTTTTTCAAAGTCTTATTGAGATTGACTCTGTGAATTCGGATAAAGTAAAAAAGATGGCTGATTATCTGACAAAAAGCAGCTATAAAGAAATTCCGGATCCATATTATAGCGGTGCCTCCGGTTTTGAGTTAGTATTGGATTTGCTTGAAGATTCCTGTTCTAATTTGTACAAGCAGATAGATGAACACTGATCATTTATCCAGACTTCTTGGTGAGAGGATTATTAGAATTGAGCAAATTAGCGGAGGATGCATAGGGCATTCTGTTCTTGCCGAATCTCAAAATCGCAAAAAATATTTTGTAAAGAGATATAATGACAATAAACCAGGTAGAACATTAAGTGAAGCTGAGGGATTAAAAGAACTAGCAAATACGAAAGTAATCAGAGTACCCGAGGTTTTTCTTGTACAGGAAGATTATATCGTTCTTGAATTCATTGAAAGTGGACAAAAAGTATCAGGTTTTATGCAGAATTTCGGCAGAGCTTTAGGAGAACTGCATAAACACGTTCATAAATATTTTGGCTTCAGGGTGGATAATTTTATCGGCGAAACATTTCAGTCAAATTCACAAAGCGAGGACTGGCTGAATTTTTATCGTGAAGAAAGGCTTATGTATCAATTCCGATTATTGGAACAAAAAGGATATGCCGATACTGTTATAAGGCGGTCTTTCTCAAAATTACTTGATAAACTCGATTCAATCATCATTTCGGAAGATACAACACCTTCCTTAATTCACGGTGACCTATGGTCGGGCAATTATATGATCGACAATTATTCGAATCCGGTGCTCATTGATTCTGCGGCTTATTATGGTGATAGAGAAGCAGATATTGCTATGACCAGACTTTTTGGCGGATTTGATGACGATTTTTATTCTGCCTATAACGAAAATTACGCAATGGCACCCGGATACGATTACCGTGAAAAAATATACAAACTGTATCACTTATTGAATCATTTGAATATTTTTGGCTATGGTTATTATAGTCAGGTACTTTCCACGATGGAGTTTTATTTGTAAAATGTTGAAGCAGACAGTAAAATTTGTGAAATTATTGTGTTTATTTTATACCATAATGTCGCTTCAGGCAATGAGCCTGTCAGGTTGGACAGTGTCTAGGTCCGATTCAGTTAGAGGGATAGTTGCACTTGATAAAAAAATTGCCGAATTTGAAAAAAAGGGGATCAAGCCTAAAATTGGACTTGTACTTTGTGGAGGAGGGGCTCTTGGTTTTGCACATATCGGTGCTCTGAAAATAATTGATTCACTGCAGATACCAGTTGATTATATTGTTGGCACCAGTATGGGCGGGATATTAGGAGGACTTTATTCAATTGGTTACCGTGCAGATGAATTAGAGGAACTTGCGACAGGTCTGAATTGGATAGAATTATTTTCTGATCAGCCTAAACGCGAAAATCTACCTTATTTTGAAAAATCTGTCACCGGTAAACATCAGATAAACTTGAGAATGGATGGTTTTTCCCCTGTGCTCCCAACCGGACTTATTTACGGACAGAACATAAATCTAAAGTTATTGAATCTAACTGAAAGTTATGAGGGCGTTCAGAATTTCGATGATTTTCCGGTGCCATTCAGATGTGTCGCAGCAGATCTTATCACGGCGAAACAAGTCGTACTTTCTAATGGCTCACTTGCGCGTGCTCTTAGGGCAACGATGTCTATACCAACAGTATTTGCTCCGGTTTCATGGGGCGATTCTCTCCTGGTTGACGGGGGTGTTGTAAATAATTTCCCTGTTGATGTAGTTAAATCAATGGGGGCGGATATTGTGATAGGGTTAAACTTAAAATATCCGGATAAGATGGCTGAGGATTTTAAGTCTTTTCTTGATGTGATAGATAGAACGGTTGATATTCCACGACAGGCAGTAAATAATGAAAACATCAGAAATACTGACATTTATATCGAACAGGACATATCAGGCTATTCTTTAGGAGATTTTGATCAGGAAAAAATTAAAGGGATTATCATCAGAGGTGATCTGGCAATCAGGAAAAAATTAGATAAGCTTTTTCAGCTTAAAAAACTATTTGAAAAAACGAAAATGATTTTCGAAGATGAAAAAACAATAACGGGGAAAAAAATTACCAGAATAATGCCTGTTAGTAAAAATTATTTTGACCGCGAATTGTTTTACAAGATTTTGCCCTTAAAAAAAGATGATATACTGTCCAAAGCTGATATTGTTAAAAGAGTTGCTGAAAGTAATTTGAATTCACATTTCAAAATTGAGGATATTAGCTTCAATTCAGTTTCAAAGGACGCCGTGGAACTGACGATTAGAATTGAGCAATTAAATCCTCCAATAATATTTGGTGTGAATATTCTTGGTAATCGTGAACTTGATTTTAGCTTTATCTATAATAATCTTGGCATGAAACCTTCAGAACCGCTTTCAATAAATACTTTAGTGGAGCGATTAAGGGAATTATATAACCTCGGATATTTTGAAACTATCAGTTATGAAATTAAACAGCGTGAATCAGGTTTTATAGATCTTAATATCAATATTCATGAAAAAGAAATGAGCCGGCTTTCTTTAGGGTTCCGTTATGACGACTATTATAAGCTTGTTGGACTTCTTAGTTATGAAACCACTTCATTCCTTATTCCAGGATCGCGATCTGAAATCGACTTGCAATTTGCAGGACTTTATCGTTTCAGAGCAAAATATTCTTACCCCTCCCGCTCACTCGATCGCCCGGTTGTGCCTTTTATTTTTATTAAAAACAAAAGTATTCCGGTAAATATTTATTCTGAATCAGGTGATATTGTAGCTTTATATGGTGACAGATCATTTATTTTTGGCGCCGGATTAGGTTTTCAGGCTGGAAAATCGGGCTACCTGGAAGTAAATTATGCCTATGAAAAAATTAATACCACTCCTGATGTTGCACTCGTGATTGATCCGGGAGTATTTCCTAAATGGAATGATCGTTTAAAAAGAATTGACGTGAGCCTGAACATAGACGCACTTGATGATATACTCGTTCCAAAACGTGGTTTTATGATTGGAATGGAAGCTGAAATGTCAACTTCAAATCTTGGGAGTGAGATAAGCTATAGTCGATTTGAAGGTTTTTTTGATTGGTACAAAATGTTATCAGGTAGAATTTTACTAAAACTCCATGGCGACATTCAAAGGGTGTGGAAAGATATCCCGGTATATAAGTGGTTTTTTAGCGGCGGTCCTCAGAGTTTCGTCGGCTATGACTATACTCAGATTGCAGGGACAAGATTTTATAAAATCAGAACTGATTTAAATTATTTTCTTAAAGAAAATTTTGCACTTAAGGTTGTGTTTAATTCGGCGTTTGATTATAACTTAAATCTGCCTGCATTACCATTTAAAGGCGGCCCAATTTACGGATACGGTGCCGCAGTCGAGTTTAATTCCATTCTCGGGAATTTCCAGTTAATGTTTGCGAGAGGTTACAAATCAATTTATCAAAGGACACGATGGAGAAATTTGATATATTTTACTGCCGGAGCAAAATTTTAACGACAAAGGATAATGTTGATTGTTTTGAGAAAGATATTAGTAATTATGTAATTTGGTTTATTTTTTTCGCGATAAAATATATTATTTCCGCAGTTAATCCCCATAATGTTCCATACTTAGTTTTATAAACGAACACTCGGTGCTTTTTACCACCCCATGATCTGCCATAACGTGGTGGTAAATCGAGTTCGTGGACTGGAAAAGTTAGATTTTCAACCCCATTTTTATCTATTTCGAATGGGGAAACGTTTAATCTTACGTGATATTTTTCCGGTTCATTTTCAAGGAAGTAGGAGAATGGCAAGGTAAAGATTTTCTCGACCTCTCTTTTATCAAAATTTGTAATTCTTTCGAAATCGATGACTAAACTGCCGAGTATGGGATCAATCATCACACCTATTGGCGAGATAAGTTTGTGATACCTGCCTATGACAGAAATCTGATCTTTTGATATTCCTAATTCTTCGACTGTTTCTCTGACTGCAGTTGCGACCGGATCGTTCGAATCAGATTTATCAAATGCGCCTCCCGGAAAACAAATTTCACCGGATTGTCTTATCCCATCAGCCCGTTTTTCAAAAAGGACATGTGTTTCACCTGCAACTTCAATAAAAGGCACCAGAACAGCAGATTGAAAATACTCTTCCTGATTAATCAGGTACGGGATTTCATTTGTGAGTGTTATTAACTGATCGAGATACTTCATTTATTCCGAAATGTTTTCATTACTCAAACTCATAATATCATCAATATTGATGATGGTAAGATCCTGTTCAGTATAATTGTTCAGCCCTGCTATTCTTGTTTCCTGTTTCTGAATTGCTTTGTGTAAAATATTTCTTGCGGTTCGGGCATTGCCGAAGTTATTATCTCGCTTTTCATAGAGATCGGTCAGTATTTCAAGCAGCAATTGCAGCGCCCCCTCATCAAATTGATATCCATTCGAAGCTGCCATTTCAACAATAATTTCCAATAATTGCCTGGGTGAATAATCCTCGAACATAAAGTAATTAGTAAAACGGGATTTTAAACCGGGATTTGATTCAAGAAATTGGTTCATCTCATTTGGATATCCTGCGACAATTACGATCATATCATTTTTATAATCTTCCATTCTTTTAAGCAGAGCATCAATGGCTTCCTGACCATATTCAGAAGCACTGCGGCTGAGAGTATAGGCCTCATCAATGAATAATGTTCCGCCAAGAGCACTTTTTATAACCAAGTCGGTTTTTATTGCGGTTTGACCTTGAAATCCAGCTACCAGGTTTGAGCGGTCAACTTCAACCAGGTGTCCTTTTTCAAGTAACCCAAGTTCTTTGTATATAAGGCTTAAAAGTCTGGCAATTGTTGTCTTTCCGGTTCCAGGATTCCCAAGGAAGACTGAATGGAGGCTCTTATCAACTATCTTTAATCCTTTCTCCTTGCGAGCCTGGGCTATCTTCAGTCCGGCAACAATCTGCTGAACTGATTGTTTCACAGAATCAAGCCCTTTCATAGAATTTAATTTTTTAAGATAATTTTCAAGTTTCTGCGGGTCACCTTTGACATCATACCGCTTAGCTTCTCCGGCAGTATCTACTGAATCCTTTAAATCCTCGATTGTAACCTGTTTCTGGTCTATTTCAGCCCGTTTTTCCTTATCGAGATCGGCAACACGCAATGTAAGCCGTTTTACAGCAGCGTCAGTGAAATTTCGAACTACCCTTGCATTGCCAAACTTCTCATCACGCTTCCTGTAAATTTCATTAAAATATCTGTTCATATATTGGAGTGCATTGTCAGAAAGTGAGAGACCAGCTCCGGAAAAGATTTTAAGGGCAATATCGGACATTTCGTCAGGTGTGTAATCTTCAAATATAAGAGTTTTTGTAAAACGCGATTGAATTCCGGGATTTGATGCGATAAAATTATTCATTTCGTTTGTATAGCCTGCAGCTATAACAATAAATTTACCTCTATCATCCTCCATTCTTTTTAACAAGGTATCTATCGCTTCCTTGCCAAAATCATTCTCACTTCCTTTGCGTGCCAGTGTATATGCTTCATCAATAAAAAGTGTCCCTCCAAAAGACATATCAATCATTTTAGTGGTTTTTTCAGCAGTTTGACCAACATAGCTTGCTACAAGACCCTGCCGGTCCGTCTCCACAAGATGCCCTTTGGGAAGAATTCCAAGAGCAGCATAGATTTTGCTGAGAATTCTTGCAACCGTTGTCTTTCCTGTTCCGGGATTACCCAGGAACAGGACATGAGAAGAAAATCTTATCTGTAAATCTTCACCTTGATCTATGTAATACCTTGCAAGTTTTATTGTTTCATGGATATCTTTCTGAACCGACCTTAAGCCGACCAACTTATTAAGATCAGCTATTGCTTCAGAGAGCGCTTCTTCATTGACAGGTACCTGAAATATTTTACGGGAATCTTTCGTGAGTAGGAATTTAATGTCGTCAGGAATAATCGAGGTGATTGTTTCTTTTGTTCTTTTTTCTTCAGGAAGAGAGATGTACCTTCTTGAAAGCTGCATTTTTGCATCTTCAAAAAATTTCCTTACGAGACGGGCATTACCAAAAGTTTTATCTCTTTTACGATAAAGATCAATAAACTCTTTTTTTAAAATATCCAATCCTTCGGGATCAATTTTATAATCTTCTTTATCCACCATGTTTTGGAAAATTGTTATCATCTCATCGGGAGTATAATCCTCGAAGTTGAAGAAATGAGTGAACCGTGATTTCATGCCTGGATTCGAATTCAAAAACTCGTCCATTTCTTCAGGATAACCTGCTGCGATGACACAAAAATCACCTTTTTTATCTTCCATTCTTTTGAGCAGAGTGTCAATCGCTTCCTGTCCGAAATCCTGTCCCTGTGAACCTTTTTTTACTAAAGCATAAGCTTCATCAATAAACAAGATGCCACCCATAGACTTTTGAATTATCGCTTCAGTTTTCTGTGCAGTCTCACCAATATATTGTCCGACAAGCCCGGCGCGGTCAACCTCAACAACATGTCCTTTTTCAAGCAATCCCATAGCGCTGAAAATATTACCAAAAAGTCTGGCTATAGTAGTTTTGCCCGTCCCGGGATTTCCGAGAAACACAGCATTTACTGCTATTTTACCAACACTTTTTAAACCAAGCTTTTCTCTTTCCTGAAGAAACTTGAGATATGAGATAAAGTCTCTGACAGCGTTTTTAACACTTTGCAAACCAGTGAAACTGTCAAGCTCTTCGATCAGTTCTTCGAGTGATTTTTGTTTCTGTGGCTCAATAATATTAGTTGAATCAGGAGAAATGTCTTCTTTTTTCTTCTGTTCTTTTCCATTCCCTTTATTTTCATCAGGCACTAAAATGTTTGCATCTCCGATGTAATAGTATTTATCAAGTACTCTGACTCCCTCAAAAAATATCTCGACTTTCCCTTGTCCAGGTTCCCAATGAGAATCAGAGTCAATGCCAATGGTCTGAGCAAAAATTATTGCGTCCCAACCAAGTTTAGCGCTTACACTAAAGTCATTCGATGCAATCTGCTGTCCGTTATGGTGCCATTTAGCAAGGCACTTAAAAGATTTACTCTCTGTTTCGAAGAATGGGTTATTGAAGATTACCTCAACCCCGATTTGTTTCACTGCGGAAAAGTCAAACTCAGTGTAATAAGTTCTGGTGCCCTTTGCCTGATCTTCTCTCACATCGAACATTTTTGCAGAAAAAATTTCCGCGTACTTATTTGAGTAAAAAAACGCCTCGGATTTTCTCTGGTTTTTTGGAGCAATAGTGATCTCTTTTGGGGCTGCGGGTTTGAGAGTTTCTTTTTCTGCTTTTTTTTGCGAAGGCTGAGTGTAATATATCAGGTTTTTGTATATCTCAATAAATCTTTTATCATTCCGCAGTTTGAGATGCACTCTTTCAGCAAGATCAAGAGCCTGCCTGAATTGAAACTGAGAATAAAGCGATTTCAGTTTGATTATTTCAGCTTCTTCCCAAAACTCAATTAATTTTGATTGATCCAGAATTCTGCCTGCAACGAAGAGAGCGAACCAGGTCTCATTTTTCTCAATTGCTTTAAAACATTCTTTAAGAATTGAACTGCAGATTTTTGGTGATATTGAAATCTTCCCGCTGTTTAATTCAAATGCAAAAACATACCAGTTTTTAATTTTATTGAATTCGGCAGATGTCTGCTGTTTAACAGTTGGGGAGTTCAGCAGTTTGAGAGCTTCATCAAATTCTCTTTTTGCCGCATGAATTCGTGCTTTTAATAAAAATGATTGGTATAGTAAGACTTCCTGTTTTTCAATCGAGTCATCAATTAAAGTCTGGGCTGAATCATAAATGCCTAAACGTGTAAGGACAAAACTTCTGTAAACCTCCGCAACAGACTGGTTACCCATTACATTCAGTGAAGCATCAGAGTATTCCAATGCTCTTTGCGGATCGCCATTCTCAAGTAATGCCCAGGCATAAAGGACGAGTGTTTCGGCGTTATCTGGCCGTAAGCGTATTAATTCCTCTGCCTCTATCAGGGCTTGTTTGTGCCTTCCTTCAAATAATAGGTTTTGAAGTTTTATTATCTTTTTTTTCTGTTCGCTTATTGTCAAGGCGCAAAATATTCTGAATTATTTGTTCAAATTACAAAAAAAAAGATCAAAATTTTTATCAGAATTGCTCCTCAGTGCAACTTTTCAGGAAAATACAAGTCTAAAGATTTAAATATTCGCAGGAGGCAAAATGTATAGGATTCAGAAGTATTTACTTACTGTAACAGTATTCTTAATTATCCTTTTCATCTCGGCAAATTTTGACGCTGGAATTAATGCGGAGACAGAAAAGCGAGATCTGGAAAAGTTTAATAAAGTAGAACTTGCAGGTGCATTTAATACGAGAATTATTATATCAGATCACTTTTCGATTAAAATCGAAGGCAATAAAAAAGATATTGCTGAAGTTATTACTGAAGTTTCCGGAAATGTATTGGAAGTGAAGATGGACTGGAGTTACAGACAGCGTGATGAAATAAATCTTGTTATATACACAAAAAGTCTGGAAGCACTAGTTTGTTCCGGTGCAAATAAAGTTGAAGCCACAGACCTTAAATCGGATGAGTTTAATCTTGAGGTAAGTGGTGCAGGAGATACGAAGATTGCCGGAGAATGCAGGAATTTCACAGTTTCTATATCGGGTGCAGGTAATCTGGAAGCCGCTGACTTTAAAGCAAAGAAAGTGCATATCAGCATTTCGGGAGCAGGTAATGCTGAGATTTATGCAGCCGAGGGAATTGATGCTACAGTTTCCGGTGCATCCAAATTAATTTATTATGGAAATCCTAAGGATGTTGATACTGATATTACAGGCGCGAGTGTTATTAAATCCAAGTAGGAGGATTTATTATTACTTCTTATATTTATGACTTCAAAATCAGATAAGTTATGGATATTCGAAGAATTGGAATTCTGGGAGGCGGTCAATTAGCAAAAATGACCGCTTCTGCCGCCTACAGATTAGGATTCGAAACTGCAATATTTGAGAAGTTTATTGACTCTCCCGCCGGGGTAATGACAAAATATGATTTCGGAGGTCTTCCGGATGACGAAATCAGTCTCAAAAATTTTCTTTTTTTCTCTGACATAATAACACTCGAAAATGAATTCATCGATTCCAATTTTCTTGCATCAATTGAAAGCCAGGGAAAAAAAGTTCTCCCTTCATCTCACACAATTTCACTGATCCAGGATAAATATATTCAGAAGCAGACACTTCGTGCAAAAGGTATTCCTGTGGGAGACTTCATGCTTGCAAATGGGAAACTGGATTATGAAATTCTCTCAAAAAATCTTGGGAATTGTTTCATTCTTAAATCGCGGACGATGGGTTATGATGGTTATGGTAACAGGGAAGTGGATAATGATTCAAGTTTTCAGCAATCCTACGATAAATTAATATCAAGGACACATGGCTTATTTGCTGAAAAAAAAGTGCTATTCGAAAAAGAATTGGCAATAATGTTAGCCCGGTCAAAGAACGAGTTTGTTCTTTATCCTGTTGTTGAGACTATTCAGAAAAATCACATCTGCCATACAGTTATCGCTCCGGCACAGATTCCAAAGAAGGCTTTGAATGAAATAAAGGAAATTGCTATAGAAGCTGTGAAAGCAGTCGGAGGCATTGGCATCTTCGGGATTGAGCTGTTTTATAATGATAATGAAATATTAGTTAATGAGATGGCTCCGCGCCCTCACAATTCTGGCCATTATTCCATTGAAGGATGTAGAACATCGCAATTTGAAAATCATGTGAGATCCGTTTTGGAACTTCCGCTTGGAAATCCTGATCTGACTGCTCCTTATGCCGTTATGATCAATCTTCTCGGGAAAAAGAATAATAGCAGATCACCCGGAAATTATCATGAGATATTATCTGAAAAAAATGCACATGTGCATATATACGGGAAGGCGGAATCCAGAATTGGCAGAAAAATGGGTCATATCACAATGACCGGAGATAGCCTATCAGACATTTTGGTAACACTAAACAGACTTGAAAACTTAGCAGATTTTTAATTATGAAAAATAACGTGGATGTTGGTATTATTATGGGCAGTGATTCCGATCTGCCAACCATGAAAGAAGCAGCTGATATTTTGACGAAATTCGGGATCAGTTATGAAATTAAAATAATTAGTGCTCATAGAACTCCTGACCTAATGTCGGAATATGCAAAATCTGCAAAAACACGCGGATTGAAAGTAATAATTGCAGGAGCTGGCGGAGCTGCTCATCTTCCCGGGATGACTGCATCCTATACGACGCTTCCTGTTATCGGGGTCCCGGTTAAGAGTTCCAACTTAAATGGTATTGACAGTCTGCTTTCCATCGTTCAGATGCCAGCCGGAGTTCCAGTTGCCACAGTTGCAATCGGGCAGGCTAAAAATGCAGGAATTTTAGCGGCAAAAATTCTGGCAGTATCCAATACTGAACTTGGTCAGAAGATTGAAGACTATATGATAGAAATTGCAAGGGAGTCTATGGAAAAAAATTCGAAATTGATATAATAATTCTCTGAGAATTATTTGTTTTTTATCTTAAGATTTAGATATGATTAACTAATATGGCTGTCTGGATTTATTGGCTCACCAATTAATTTTTCAGAATCCCATTCCGGTTTAGATTCAAAAGCAAACTTTCTATCATTGCAGTTCTGGTAATTGCAAAATTTGCATAGATCATATGTGCAATAATCGATATGTACTCTTAATTCTGCAGTACTAATTTCTTCCCTGATTTTTTTTAGAATTAATTCTTCTTCCGTATGAGTTTCCCTGATCGTAAGATAGTATGGCATAGTAAGATGAAAATCGACAAATACTTTGTCCGAAGATGCCCAGAATCTGAAATGGTGAAGGTCGATCCAATAATCCTTTCTTTCCCGAATCAATAAGTTGACAAGTCTGGATAAGGTCTGATCATCGGTCTCGTTCATCAGACCACCTACAGACTCCCTAATGAGTTTTGTCCCTGTAAAAAGAATATTTATTGCTACAAAAATTGCCATAAGCGCATCAACAATTACATACCCGCTTAATATTACTATAATAAGCCCAAGAACAACTCCCAGGCTTGTAAATGAGTCGGTAAGAACATGTTTCCCATCTGCAATAAGTGTTAATGATCTAGTCTTCTTTCCTTGTCGAATGAGATAAAATCCAAGAAAACCATTTATCAAGCCTGCCGCAAAAATTATTATTGTGCCGGTATTAAGAGATTTTGGATCAAATCCAAAAATAATATCGTGAACAGCCTTGTAGATTATTACAATTGCAGCAATATTAATGAGCAATCCTTCGAGCCCTGCGGAGAAATATTCAACATTGCCATGTCCATAAAGATGGTTTTTGTCAGCAGGTTTCGCACTGAGAAAAATGCTATAGAGCGCAACACTTGTTGCCATCACATGGACGACAGATTCGGCAGCATCAGAGAATATTGCGCTTGAACCAGTAATAAAATAGGCGAATAATTTAAAGGCAAACATACCAAAACCCACAGAAAGCGAAATATATGCAGCCTTTTTTTTCATCCTGAGGTTTTCTCTGTCCATAGTCCACCTGAGTGTTAATAATTTAAATATAGAATATACATGAAATTCAAATGTCAAAATCAATAAACTACAATGTTTTAGGGTCTAAAGGATGGATGCAAGACTTGGAAAATCAAATTCAGCTTTCTTATTGTTAGGAATAAAAAGTTAAACCAAAAAACTCTTTTATAATTAAGAAATTGTAAAACAAAGATTTAGAAATAATTTTCTGATTTGGCATAGATATTGGATGAGAATTTCCAATTATTATTAATCAAGGTCGATGATGCACCAGGAAATATTCAATAAATATACGGCTAAAGACAGGGGTAACTTAATTGCGCTTTTACAGGATGTACAGGAGATATACGGATATCTGCCGGAAGATGCTCTCCAGGAAATAGCAGGATTTTTAAACATGTCCTTAAGTGCAGTTTATGGGGTTGCGACCTTTTATAATCAATTCAGATTAAGACCGCTCGGTAAAAATGTAATAAGGGTATGCAGAGGTACTGCCTGTCATGTGAAAGGTTCTGCAGATGTACTCATGGCATTAGAACTGGAATTGGGAGTAAAAGCCGGAGAAACAACCCGTGATAAACTCTTCACGTTAGAGACTGTTGCCTGTATCGGCGCATGCAGTATTGCTCCTGTGATAAATATTAATGAAGAATATTACGGCAGAGTTACCGTAAAAGAAGTTACGAAAATAATAGGAAAATATATAAAGGCAGAAAAAGCAGCAATCAAACAGCCTGTTAATGTTTAAAGGATTATTTTATGAAGAATTTTTTTGAATTAGTTTATGGTGATGGCAGACAGTATAATCCTGCGGAGGTTATCCCGGAATTTATAACATGCTGTTCGGGTGCGCCGTTAAACACAATAAAAAGAGAAAAAGAACCGGATATATTAAACCACCTCAATTATCTGACACACAAAGTACATAAGAGACCTTTAATTTTTATCGGTATGGATACCAGCGGACTTGCAACGGGTTCAGGAAAAGTGAAAGAAGCAATTGAAGCAGGATTGACCGAAATGAAAATTGAAGCCGAAATTATACCTACAGGAGGATATGGATTCGGGGTTATCGAACCAAGTGTTGATATTAAATTGCCCGATGGTGAAAGAATAATTTATGCCGCAATCAAACCCACAGATGTTCCGGCGCTGCTAAAAACTACGATCGAGGAAAAAAAAGTTTTCAGTCAGAAGGCTTTTGCCACTTACGGTAAAGGGGATAGTAAATTACCGAATCTTATGGATACCCCTTACTTCAGAAGACAATTAAGAATTGTATTGAAGAATTGCGGTGCCATTAATCCAGAATCAATTGACGAGTATATAGCATCCGGAGGATTCAAAGGACTTGATAAAGCCCTTCGGCGTCTTACTCCTGAAGAAGTTGTGAATGAGATAAAGGAAAGCGGCTTGAGGGGAAGGGGAGGCGGAGGATTTCCCACGGGAACGAAATGGGAAATGGCTCAGCGAAACAAAGCAAAGCAGAAATATATTATCTGTAATGCTGACGAAGGCGATCCTGGTGCATTTATGGATCGCTCAGTTCTTGAAGGAGACCCATTCAAATTAGTGGAAGGAATGATAATCGGAGCATATGCTATTGGTGCATCATTTGGTTACATTTATTGCCGTGCTGAATATCCACTTGCAATCAGAAGACTGGAAAAAACCATTCAGCAGTGTAAAGACTATGGATTGTTGGGAGAAAATATTCTTGGTTCCGGTTTTAATTTTACTCTGAAAATTAAGAAAGGTGCGGGCGCTTTTGTTTGTGGAGAAGAAACAGCTCTAATTGCATCAATTGAGGGTAAACGCGGCATGCCAAGACCGCGTCCGCCGTATCCTTCTGACTCAGGTCTCTGGGGGAAGCCCACAGTTATTAATAATGTTGAAACTTTTGCTAATATTTCTTCAATAATAAGTAATGACGGAAAATGGTTCGCCTCAATTGGAACAGAAAAAAGTAAAGGTACAAAAGTATTCGCACTCAGTGGTAAAATACAGAATTCAGGACTTGTGGAAATTCCGATGGGCATCTCATTAGGTGAAGTTGTTTTTGATATCGGCGGAGGGATTCCGGATGGTAAAAAATTCAAGGCAGTTCAGATTGGAGGACCATCAGGAGGATGCCTTCCTGAATCGGTGATGAATACTCCGGTAGATTATGAATCGCTTAAGACTGTCGGTGCAATGATGGGATCCGGCGGCTTCGTCGTTATGGATGAAGACACATGCATGGTTGACGTTGCAAAGTTTTTCCTAACATTTATACAAAATGAATCTTGCGGAAAATGCGTTCCCTGCCGTGAAGGCACGAAACGAATGCTCGAAATTGTTGAAAGAATAAGCAGAGCTTATGGAAAGAATTCTGACAGGAATGAACAATTACAAAGGTTTAAAGGGATTATTTACCTTAAAAGATTAGCTGAAGTTATTAAAGATACTTCCCTCTGCGGTCTCGGGCAAAGTGCCCCGAATCCCGTTCTATCTGGTCTTCATTATTTCAAGGACGAATATGACGAACATATATTTGATAGAAAATGTTCTGCAGGGGTTTGTAAGGAGTTGCTTACATTCACTATTAATCAGGAGACTTGCACAGGCTGTGGTCTTTGCGCCAGAAAATGTTCTGCAGAGGCGATAATCGGTGATAAAAAACAACCTCATCTTATAATTGAATCTAAATGCATTAAGTGTGGAATGTGTGTGGAAACCTGTCGCTTTGATGCTATAATCGTTAATTGAGATAAATACCATGGAAAAGAAATTGATTGAATTAACAATAAATAATATAAAAGTTAGGGCTGAAGAGGGAATGACAATCCTTGAAGCCGCGAAGTCGGTCGGTATTCATATCCCTACATTATGTCATATGAAAGATTTATTCCCCACTGGAGCATGCAGAATATGCGTGGTTGAAGTGGAAAAAATGAGAGGATTAATCCCATCATGTGCATTTCCGGTAATGGAAGGAATGGTTGTTCAGAGTAACACTCCGAGAGTGAAAACAGCTAGAAAAACAATTGTTGAATTACTGATCGAAAATCATCCACAGGATTGCCTTGTATGTGTCAGAAATAAAAACTGCGAACTTCAGGATTTATCAGAGATTTACGGTGTCAGGGAGCATCGATATGTTGGCGAAAAGAAAGACCACGCTATAGATATATCAAGCGCATCAATGGAACGTGATCCCGCAAAATGTATTCTTTGCGGAAGATGTGTGCGAACCTGCAACGAAATACAAAAAGTCGGAGCAATCGATTTTACAAACCGCGGCTTTAGTAGCAATGTGACCACACCCTATAATAAAGGATTAAATATCAGCGATTGTATTCTTTGCGGACAGTGTATTCTTGTATGCCCGACTGCAGCATTACGTGAGAAAAGTCATGCTAAAGAAGTAGCAAATGCTCTGATAGATAAGAAAAAATATGCCGTCGTTCAGATCGCTCCTGCAGTGAGAGCAAGTTTAGGCGAGGAGTATAATCTTCCCTTAGGCACAAATGTTACAGGACAGATAATCACTGGACTGAGAAGATTAGGTTTCCGGAAAGTTTTTGATACCAATTTTGCCGCTGATCTTACTATTATGGAAGAGGGGACAGAACTTATCAAAAGGATTGGTAAAAATTCTAATTTGCCGATGTTTACTAGCTGCTGCCCGGGATGGGTCAAATATATTGAACAGAATCACCCGGAATTATTACATCATGTATCAACCTGCAAATCTCCACATGAAATGGAAGGTGCTGTACTTAAAACATATTACAGCCAAAAAATGGGCATCGATCCTAAGGATATGTTTGTTGTGTCAATAATGCCATGCACGGTTAAAAAATTTGAATCTGACAGACCTGAATTAGCAGAAGAGCATATTCCTGATGTTGATGCTGTCCTTACAACAAGAGAACTTGTAAGACTATTTAAAATGTCGGGCATCGATTTTAATGATTTGCCTGAAGATAAGTTTGATGATCCACTTGGAGAATCAACTGGTGCCGCTTCAATTTTCGGAATGTCTGGAGGAGTTATGGTTGCGGCATTAAGGACTGCTTACTATAAACTTGCAGGTGAGGAACTGAAGGATATCGAGTTTGCTAATTTACGTAGTTCTGAAGGCATAAAAGAAGCTTCTATTAATATTAAGGGTACCGAGATAAATATTGCAGTTGTAAATGGCATTGGGAATGTTGGACCCGTAATAGAAGAAATAAAAAATGGCTGCAGTAAATATCATTTTATCGAAGTTATGGCGTGCCCCGGAGGGTGTATAAATGGCGGCGGCCAGCCTATTCATCAGAAAACAGACAAGGTTAGAAAACGGGTTAGTGTGCTGAATGAGATTGATCAGAAAACAACTCACAGAATGTCACATGAAAACAGTGGTGTTATGAAGTTGTATGATGAGTTCTTAACTGAACCGAACAGCCCAAAATCTCATGAATTACTTCATACAACTTATACTGACAGAAAAGAACTTTTAAGAAAAAAGAACTAAATTGAAAACTGATCTTTCGACAGGAATAGTTAGCACAATATCTCAGAAATGCCGCCGCTGTTACTCATGCGTAAGAGATTGCCCGGCAAAAGCTATAAGAGTTGTGCACGGACAGGCTTTTGTATTAAGTGACCGCTGCATAAGTTGCGGGCACTGTGTAAAAGTCTGCTCTCAGGAAGCAAAAAGTGTTGAAAGTGATGTCGAGAAGACAATTCAAGAGTTACTTAAAAGCAAAAATGTGGCTGCAATAGTTGCGCCGTCATTCCCAGTTTCTTTTCCGGACAATTACAAAAAATTTCCTGCGGCACTAAGAAAAATAGGTTTTGGTATAGTTGCTGAAACAGCATTTGGAGCTGATCTTGTCAGTAAGAAGTATCAGGAAATATTTGAAAATAATCACAATTCAGTCGTCATTAGTTCACCTTGTCCTGCTGTGATTAATTTTATAGAGAAATTTCATCATGAACTAATTCCGAATCTCGCCCCGGTTGTATCACCAATGATTGCGATGGGAAGATACATGAAAGAAAATTACGGCCCTGATCTAAAGGTTGTTTTCATTGGTCCGTGTATTGCAAAAAAAAGTGAATATGCCAAATCAGAAGTATCGGATGCAGTGGATGCTGTTCTGACTTTCAAAGAAATAAAAGAAATACTAAAAATATTTGACGTAAAACTCGAATCGCTTGAAAATTCTTCATTCGATCCTCCGTATGCCAACTTAGGTAAAACTTACCCGCTTGCCGGAGGGCTGCTCAAAACCTCAGAAATATCAAATGATCTGTTAGCGAAAGAAGTTATAGTAGTCGAAGGGATGAAAAATGTGGAAGAGATCTTCGACGAATTAAAAAATAACAGAATTAATGCAAGGTTTATTGATATTCTTTTTTGCGAAGGTTGTATTAATGGTCCTGCTATAGACAGCGAATTAAACCGTTTTGCAAAAAGAGAGAAAATAATAGAGTATGTGGATAGTACAATTCAGCATGTGGATAAAAATGTTTGGAGGAGCGACCTTTATAATAGTAGAGAATTAAAATTAAGCCGAACATTTCGTAATCGGAATCAGAGGCGTCCAATGCCACCAGATGATAAAATAAAAGAAATATTAAGTTCATCGCATAAATACACAAAACAAGATGAACTGAATTGCGGCGCTTGCGGATATCCAACCTGCCGGGAATATGCAATCGCTATAGCAAAGGATCTTGCAGAACCTGAGATGTGTCTTCCATTCCTGATAGAAAAACTCGAAAATGCCTATCTGGAACTGAAAGAAACACAGGATCAACTTCAGAGTGCTGAAAAACTTGCATCAATTGGGCAATTAGCAGCAGGAATAGCACACGAAATAAACAATCCCCTTGGGACGATAATGCTTTATACTTCTATGATTAAAAGGGAATTGGAAAAATGTGATAAGTCTGAACAATCTATTGAAGATCTGAGACTAGTGATTGAAGAAGCAAACAGGTGTAAAAGTATCGTAGCCAATCTGCTGAATTTTGCACGTCATGGAAAATTAAAAATCGCCAAAATTGATATTGTAGGATTAATTCATGAAGTCCTCAGGATAATAAAAGTAAGACAGGACTCTGAATCAGTTGTATTTAATTTTAATGAAAATAAGTCGATATACATTGATGGAGATCAAGACCAATTAAAGCAGGTTCTGATAAATATAATCTCCAACGCCGTTGAATCAATGGAAGAAATACAGGTAAAAATAATTACTATTATCGTTAGTAGCAGTAAAGAAAATTGCAGCATAGAAGTGAAGGATACAGGAACAGGGATAAGTGAAGAAAATCAGAAAAAATTATTCACACCTTTTTTTACTACCAAGAAAATGGGTAAAGGAACCGGATTGGGTCTTGCCATTTCGTACGGTATTGTCAAGATGCACAGAGGTGATATAACAGTTAAGAGTGAACCAGGTTTCGGCAGCACATTCGGTCTAAGATTACCAGTCACTCAGTCACAACATATTCAGATTTTACAGGAGTTATAATGTCAATACGTGAAAAAATAAAAAAACTATTAATAGTTGATGATGATATCGATCTACTTGAACAACATAAAATGCTTATGGAGTCCAAAGGATTTAAAGTGGTAACAGCAGAAAGCGGAAAACAAGGATATGATGTATTTCTACATGAAAAACCAGATGCGGCAATTGTGGATTTGATCATGGAAGAGAGCGATTCAGGTTTTGTGCTTTGTCACAGAATTAAAAGGACTGAATACGGTAAAAAAATACCTGTTTTTATGCTGACTTCGGCAACTTATGAAACTGGTTTTAAGTTCAGTGCAGCCACAGATGAAGAAAAGGAATGGATCAAATGCGATGGAATAATAAATAAACCTGTCGTTGTGGAGGAATTGCTTCAGAAACTGGAGAATTTTTACTCTAAATAAAATGGATACAGAAAAAATCCCCAGAGTCCTTGTCGTTGATGATGAAAAAGGACTCAGGGTCGGAACTGGAAGACTGCTTGAAATGGAAGGATTCAGTGTACAGACTGCTGAAAATGGAACCGAGGGTATCCTTCTGGGAACCAGGGAGGACTTTGATCTGGCCATCATTGATATGAAAATGCCGGATATTGATGGAATTGAGGTACTCCGAAAAATTCGAAAATCTAAACCAAACACTGTTTGTTTTATCGCTACCGCTTATGCAAGTTATGAAACAGCAATAGAAGCTACCCGTATTGGAGCATTTGGATATATTCCAAAGCCTTTTTCACCAGAGGAATTAATTCAGCAGCTAAATAAGGGATATTCTCAAAGGTTGTTATTACTTGAATCGGAGAAGCTTAAAAAAGAGAGAGAAGAAAATCTACTTGAACTTGCTGGAGAAAAGAGCAGATTAAATGCTATAATTAATGCAATAATCTCCGGTGTTATCGTTGTGAATAAAACAGGAGAAATAGTTTATTTCAACCATGCCGCAATAAAAAATCTTAATCTTGATGAATTGAACATCGGGGATCGGTATGAAGAAAAAATGCCTCAAAAGGTAAATGATCTGATTGAAGAAATTATTAGTTCTGAAATAAAAACACAAAAATCATTAGCCATTCAAATCGAAATAATTAAGCCCAACGAACTTATAGCTGAGATAATTTGTACGCCTGTTTTGCATCCTGATGGATCATTTGCAGGTGTTGTTCTTGTGATTAGAAATATCACGGAAATGAAAAAAATTGAAATAATAAAATCACAATTTATTTCAATGGTTGCTCATGAACTTAAAACTCCGGTTGCAGCGGTTCAAGGCTTTCTAAACATTCTAATTGATGACCGCTTTAATATCGGCTATGAAAAGCAGAAGGAATATCTTTCACGCTCAGTCGTAAGGCTGTCCTCCCTATTAGATCTTGTCAATGATCTGCTAGATATTTCCCGAATGGAAACAAAAAGTAAAAAGCGGGAGATAGAAAAGCTTAATGTTCCTGAGATCATTGATAATTGTATAATTACATTAGAATTAGAGATAAAAAAGAAAAGCATCAGGATTATCAGAAATACACTTCAGCAGGAATGCAATCTTTTTGCAGACAGCAATGAAATTACCAGAGTCTTCACAAATCTGCTGAGCAATGCGATTAAATACAATAAGGACAAAGGCAGTATTTCAATTAATATTGAAGAGAACAAAAACTTCATTATTGCACGGATTGAAGACACAGGAATTGGTATGAAACCTGAAGAGAAGGATAAGTTATTTCAAGAATTTTTCAGGGCAAAGAATGAAAATACCAGAGGGATAAGCGGAACGGGTTTAGGTCTTACGATTGTCCGCCGAATAATAGAATCTTATCATGGGAAAATGGAAGTTGAAAGCACCTATGGTATTGGAACAGCGTTCACAATTTATTTACCAAAATCATATAAATAACGGAGAAAATAATGGCACTTATCGCAATTATTGATGACGACCCGGATATCATTGAAGCCAGTACATTGGTTTTACAGTCAAAAGGGTACGACACTGTTTCAGCTAGTAATCCAACTGATGGTTTTAAGAAAATCATGGAATTGCAGCCACAGTTGATAATTTTGGATGTAATGATGGAAGAACCCGACGATGGTTTCTTCCTTGCACAGAAACTGAGAAGGAATAAGATAACAACTCCTATTCTTATGTACACATCTGTGTCAAAGACAATCGGATTTGAATATGCTGCTGGTGAGATGGTTCCTGTTGACGATTTTGTTGAGAAACCGATATCGCCTGATGAACTATTAAACAAAGTTGAAAATCTTCTAAAGAAAAAATGAGGGTAAAATCATGTTGGTAATGGAAAAAAACCAATTAACAGAAGAGATTGAAGTCCTCATTAAAAAATATGGTAAGGAACGTTCATCTCTAATACCAATTCTGCAGGATATCCAGAAGCAGCATTCGTATATTTCAGACTATGCGCAGCAGGAAGTTGCCAGACTGCTTGATATTCATCCGGTGGAAGTGTTCAGCGTAATTTCTTTTTACGCTTTCCTTAATTCATCTCCCAAGGGCAGAAATATTGTGAGGTTATGTCAGACAATAACCTGTGATCTTGCAGGGAAGAAAAATGTTGCGAGTGCTATAGAGAGAGAACTCGGAATAAAATTCGGCCAGACGACCCCTGATAACAAAATAACTCTCGAATATGCAAATTGTTTGGGAATGTGTGATGTCGGACCGGCAATGATAGTTAATGACAGAGTCTATTATAAGTTAGATCCTGAAAAAGCAGTTTCCATAATTAATGAGATAAGGTAGGAGAGAAAAAATGGAAGAAAAAAGAAAAGGCGCAGTTCTCTTTTCGGATTACGAAAGGGGATCTGCAATAAAAAAACTCCGTGACTTATCAAGAGAAGACATATTATTTGAGCTCAAGGAATCGAAGCTGAAAGGCAGAGGCGGAGCCGGATTCCCGACTTCAACTAAATGGATGCTTACTGCTGCTGCGAAATCAGATATCAAATATGTTGTCTGTAACGCAGATGAAGGTGAACCAGGAACCTTTAAGGACCGTGTATTACTTATGGAGTATCAGGCGCTTATATTTGATGGAATGGTAATAGCCGGATATACAATTGGTGCAAAAAACGGAATCGTTTATCTGAGAGGTGAATATTCCTATTTACTTGATTCACTTGAAACATATCTGATGAAAATGAGGGAAGATAACCTTCTTGGAAAAAACATTGCTGGAAAAGAAGGATTCGATTTTGATATAAGCATCCGGCTAGGTTCAGGAGCATATGTATGCGGTGAAGAGACTGCATTGATCGAATCTCTGGAAGGGCACAGGGGAGAAGCAAGAAACAGACCGCCTTATCCGGTGAATACAGGATATCTTGGAAAACCCACTACGGTTAATAATGTCGAAACTTTTGCTTCTGTCACCCACATTGTAATGAAAGGAGGCGAATGGTTCTGTAAACATGGAACGGATAAGTCAACCGGCTCAAAACTATTTTCAATTTCAGGCGATTGTTCCAGACCGGGTGTATATGAACTTCCGTGGGGAACAACTATCCAGGAATTGCTTGATATCGCAGGTGCTGAAAACACAAAAGCCGTTCAGGTTGGCGGGGCTTCAGGAATATGTCTTCCAAAATCTCAGTTTGACCGGAAATTAGCATATGAGGATGCTGCAACAGGCGGCTCAATCATGATCTTCAATGAAGAAAGAGACATGATTCATATCATGAATAACTTTATGGAGTTTTTTGTTGAAGAAAGTTGCGGTCAATGCACTCCATGCAGGATCGGAAATGCAAAATTGCTGGAAGGAGTTAAAATGCTTGAATCTGGCGAATACACATTTAAGTATATCAATAAATTAAAGGAATTAGGACAAACAATGCAGGTGGCCTCCAAATGCGGATTGGGCCAGTCAAGTTCAAATGCGTTCCTGTCTATTCTTGAAAACTTTAAGGATGAGATTTTTAATGTCCGGAAGGGAGGAAATCATGGAAACTAAAGAAGCATCAAGGGCTCCCGTTAGCCAGAAAGCACATATTATTGAAAACAAGGATTTCGAAGGAAAAATAGGCGGTACTGTTTCTATTGAAATTAATGAGAAAAAAGTACAAGTTCCGCTTGGGACGACAATCCTCGACGCATGTCGAAAAAACAATATCCATATCCCGACTCTTTGCCACCATGAAGATCTTTGCGTTGCAGGCGTTTGCAGGATTTGTGTAGTTGAAGTTGAAGGTATGAGAACACTTCAGGCTTCATGCGCTTTTCCGATTACTTCTCCGATAAAAATCAAAACCTCAACACCGATGGTTAGGAAAGCGAGAAGGCACATTATTGATCTTTTATTGAGTGAGCATTACGGAGAATGTTATTCATGTGTGAGGAACAATAATTGTGAACTTCAGAAACTCGCTAAGGAATACGGCGTTGACAGTTATACTTTCGGGCATGTCCAAAAATCGAAATATCCTGTAGATAATTCCAGTTTCTCTGTTATAAGGGATATTGATAAGTGTATTCTCTGCAAAAGATGCGTCCGCACTTGTATCGACCTTCAGGAAGTAGGCGTGCTTGAAGCTGTTCATAGAGGACATGATACACATATCAACACATTTATGGAAAAAGATCTTGCTGATGTTGTTTGTATTAACTGTGGTCAATGTATTAATCGTTGCCCCACTGGTGCATTGCATGCTAATGATCCTTCAGATGAAATATGGGATGCTATCGATAATCCTAAAAAACATGTGGTAATTCAGACGGCACCATCTCCCAGGGCGGCAATCGGTGAAGAATTTGGTTTAGGCGCCGGACATTCGATGACATACCAATTAAACAGCGCTCTAAGGAGAATTGGTTTCAATGCGGTTTTCGATACTAATTTCACCGCAGATCTCACGATCATCGAAGAAGGTACAGAACTTATTCTCAGACTCTATAAGGCAGTGGTTGAAAAAAATCCTCAGATAAAACTGCCACAATTTACATCTTGTTCACCTGGATGGGTAAAGTATCTTGAACATTTCTACCCTGAATATATTGATAATCTTAGCTCTGCTAAATCACCACAGCAAATGTTTGGATCTTTACTGAAGACTTTCTATGCACAGAAGAGAGGAATCAATCCGGAGGATATTGTTTCGGTTGCAGTAATGCCTTGTTCTGCAAAGAAATTCGAATGTAACAGACCAGAAATGACTGATTCCGGTTATAAAGACGTTGACTATGGATTAACTACTCGCGAATTGGCAAAAATGATAAAAGAAGCCGGGATTAATCTTCCGGAGATGCCGAAAGAACACTTTGATGATCCATTCGGTGATGCTTCAGGAGCAGGATTGATTTTTGGAGCGACAGGTGGAGTAATGGAAGCAGCGATAAGAACAATCGTGGAATTTGTTCTTGGAAAGAAAACAGAAGATGTTTTTGAAAAGGCGAATGTTCTGCCGGTTCGAGGATTTGAAGGCATAAAATATGTCGAGTTACCGTTAGGTACTGAAATGGGACCTGTGCCGGAAATAATCAAGCATCTCGTTCCAAACTGGGATTGGTTGAAGGGTGTGACACTGAAAGTAGCTGTTGCACATGGAACTGCCAATGCCAAGAAAATAATGGAAGACATTAAAGCTGGTGGAAAATTCTCAGAATGTCATTTCATTGAATTTATGGCCTGTCCAGGTGGGTGTATTGGTGGAGGCGGGCAACCTATACCAACAAGCCCTGAGATACGCAAAAAACGTGCTGAAGCTATTTATGCAGAAGATGAATCACTCGAACTAAGGAAATCGCACGAAAATCCAAATGTGGTCAGGATTTACGAGGAATACCTTACTGATGGACCGTGTGGTCACATTTCGCATAAACTTCTTCATACACATTATAAACCAAGAGGCAGATATATCGCTTAATTATTTGCTTTGCGGCTGTCTCGAAAGAGACAGCCGCAGGCGTTAACTTATTTAAAAGAAGGTTTTGTTTTTTTGATTATTAGAAGAGGATCCCACAAGGCTTAATTCTATTTTTAATTTTCCGGCTGCATTCTTACCAATAATCTCATTCCTGATCCCAAAATCTACGAGCCTGATAATTAGGTTTGCTCTGATTCCAAGTAAATTTCCGGATTCGATACTTCGGGTGAATTCATTTTCCTGAATATAAGTTGCAGAAAAGTCGGCAGTCACTTCACGAGTTACGCCTCTGAGAGTAAGTTTTCCTATTGCTATTCCTGATATTTTCTGTTCGTTCTCCCTTTTAACATCTGTGAGGCCTTCGATGGTAAAATTAATTTCCGGAAAATTTTTAGCCCAAAGCCAGGAAGAATTAAAAATTAAATTATCGGTAATATCAGAGCCTGTTTCAATAGATTTTACATCAAGTGAAAGTTTCCCTTTAAGTGAATTTGCAGGATTGTCAGGATCAAAGCTTACTTTTCCATGGATTCCTTCTGCAGAACCCTGAATTAGCTCAATTGGCGTTTTTACAGTGACAGTCGCCTGGTTCCTTCCGTTTTTACGATTGAATTCGAATGTTTGCAATTTCCCTTTTCCGGTATTATTTATAACCTGTCCAATTAGACAAGAAGTCAGGAAAAAGTTAAGAATAAGAATCGAATTAATAATTTTCATAGCATTTTGATGATAGTATCTTTGAAAATTTTAATATAATTGACTGATAATTCGTAATAGAATTGAAAATAATCAATATTATGTGGCAGATTAATAAATATCAACCAGTCTTCTTGTTTATATTTACGTTTGTAATACTAAAAAATTCGTAGTTATTAATGAAAATATTTTTTACATTTTTCCTTATGTTAAGTTCAATCCTTATCAGTCAGGAAAAAATAGTTTTAGGGTATTATTACGCTGCAGCGCAATACTATCCTCAGAATAGTATAGATTTTAGCAAAATCACTCATATTGCGCATTGTTTTGTTTACCCGGATTCCTCGGGCGAATTGCACAGTGAACCAGGCTTCCAATATCCGGAATTAATTTCTGCCACTCATCAGAATAATAAAAAAATTATTCTTGCTGTCGGAGGTTACGGATACTCAAATGCTTTCGGATATCTTTGCTCAGATCAGTTAAAAAGGGCACAACTCGTTGATGACCTGGTTACTTACTGCGCCAACAATGGTTACGATGGTATTGACATAGATTGGGAATTTCCTAAACAGGCTGACCGTGAAAATTACGTTGCTTTTATTAGTGAGCTTAGAAGCAGGCTTATCCAGGCAGGAAAGAATATTCTCAGTATTGCTGTCCCTTCCTACGACTGGGAGAACGGATATAATATTTCTGAACTGAAAAATTATGTTGATTGGTTTGGGATTATGGCTTACGATTTTTACGGACCTTGGGAAAGTAAAGCCGGACATAATTCACCGCTCTATACTAATAACAATCAGAGTTTTTCGGTGCAGAACAGTGTTATGATTCATCAGAATAATGGTATGCCGGCAAGTAAAATTGTTCTTGGTGTCCCTTTTTATGGATACAAATACAAATCCCCGGATTTATATATGCCACATTCCGGAGCATCAACTGTAACATATGTTCAGGCGAAAAACTACAAATCTCAAGGTTGGAGTTATTATTGGGATAATGTTTCCAAAGCACCTTACCTCATCGATCCATTGCAGGAATTTGTTGTTTCTTATGAGGATACGCTGTCTCTGAAAACCAAAATGGGATTTATTTCGGAAAGAAATTTTAAAGGTGTGATGATTTGGAGTCTTGGTCTTGATTACGAGATGAACAAAACAGCATTACTTGACATTACTGAAAAATATTATTTAAACCCTCCAACTTTACCGCCCCGCTATCCTGAACTTATTTCACCAATTGACGGGGCAACTGAGCTAGCAACAGATTTCATTTGTCAGTGGTCGGAAACGGACTCGACTCTTTATTATCATCTGGAACTTGATGACGATCCCACCTTCCAGAATCCTGTATTAGATGAAAGCTCACTGAACCTGAGTTCTTTCTTTTTAAATGACCTTAGCCCGGGTCATAAATATTACTGGAGAGTAAGAAGTCTAAACATAAAAGGTGCAAGTCTGTGGTCTGATATCTGGTCTTTCCAGGTCACAGAAGATATAACAAAAAATAAAGATTGGTCAGCTAAAATACATAGCGGAATAGGAATCTGGGCTTACCCGAATCCGTTTAATAGTCAGGTAAGGGTGAAGTTTAGTGTACCTATTGCTTCTGAAGTGAAAATAACATTATTTGATATGACCGGAAGATCCCTATATAAATTAAGGGATGCTCAATATCAGCCGGGAAATTATTCTTTCAATGTGGATTTCAATTCTTTTAGCTCTTCTCTACCCAGTGGTATCTATTTTTTGCAATTATTAACAAATCAATATAACCGCGCTGTTAAATTGATATATCTTAAATAATAATCGGAATGGGATTCCTCATCATTTTTATAATCAGCGAGGATTTGTTTCCATAAAAATCGGCAATTGAATTATCTCCATTACTATTTAATTTGACAAATTCCTATTATTATCCAGATGAATATATTAAATATTAATTGTTAATGAGAGCTGGTTTTATTAATTGGGATAATATTTGTATTGTTAGGCATTGCATTATAATATTAGAGAGGTGTGGCGATGAAACATTATGTAAAATTAGTTTTATGCTTTGTTATTTTTAGCAACTTGTCCTTTTCACAAGTAATAATGCAGGAGGATTTTAACTACCCCGCAGGTGATACTCTAAACGATCATGGCTGGTTTGCCCATTCAGGTGTCGGACTGAATACTATACTTGTAGAAGATGGAAGTTTAGAATTTTCAGGGTACATTGGTTCTGGAATTGGAAATAAGGTTAAAGTGATTGGAGGCAGCGGATCCAGGGAAGACGTATCCAAAACATTTACGACTGATTCTGTTCAGAATATTTATGTTTCGTTGTTATTCAAGGTAAATGCCGCCACGGCTACTGCTGATTATTTCTTCCACCTTCGTGACGAATTACCTAGCAGTACGATGTACCGCAGTCGTATTTTCGTCCAGGATGATGGTTCAGGTTTAAAATTCAAAGTGGGCTTAAGTAAAGCTTCTTCTTCGATTATCGAATATTATCCAACAGCAATATCATATGGCTCCACAGTCCTTGCTATTCTAAAATACACTTATACTCAGGGAGCAAGCAACGATATTGTCCAACTCTGGATTAATCCTGCTCTTCCGGGCTCAGAACCGCCGGCAGATGTCACTGCTTCTGATGTAAATTCGGATATTATTATTGGCGCTGTCGCGCTTAGGCAAGGTGCACAGGCTTATAATGTACTTGTCGATGGATTAAGAGTAGCGTATCAGTGGAATGATCTGCCATTGCCGGTTGAACTCATCTCCTTTAATTGCAAACCCTCAGGTACTAATATATTTCTTTCCTGGGTAACTGCGACCGAAACAAATAATAGTGGATTTTATATTGAAAGAATGAAATCTGGAAATGAATATACTCCAATAGCCTTTATTGAGGGAAGAGGAACTCTCTCTGAGAGCAGCAGCTATTCTTATCTGGATATTGCACCTGATAACGGGACGTATTTTTACAGGCTGAAACAAATCGACTTTGACGGCAGTTATTCATATTCTCAAGAGGTTAAAGCGATAGTGAATAATCTCAATGAATTTTCACTCTCACAGAATTTCCCAAACCCATTCAATCCAACAACAAGAATCGATTATTATATTGGTATGAGATCACTTGTCAGCCTTAAAATATTTGATTTGCTCGGAAACCAGGTTGCATATTTAATAGATGAAATACTTGAACCGGGGAATTACTCCGTAACTTTTAATGCTTCAGGTTTCTCTTCCGGGGTCTATTTTTATCGTCTTGAAAATGAGTTGCAGTCCATAACAAAAAAGTTTACTATTATGAAGTAACTTTCAAGAAAATATTAGGATTCATGCAGGCTGTTCAATAAGGGCAGCCTTTTTTTTGAAAAAGAAACAACATTAAATCTACTCAGTAACAGCCTTAAAGATAATGATATATCAAATCGACCTTAAAACGATTTAGAATTAAGAGTCTATTCAAAAATTTAATATTTTACTAATTGAATAATAAATCAGTTATCAATTGAAAAAAAATCAAATCAAAGTTTTCTTTCTAAATGCTTCTGTTCGAGATGAAAAAGGAATAATGGAAATTTCCATTTATGGGACTGATTCAAATTCTCAACCCATAAAGATATTAATTACTAATCATAGTCCGATATTTTTCATTAAGCGAAATGAAGTGATTCCGGAGTATATTTCTTTTCACCGAAGACGCCGTCTCGAATTACGCAATCCGGAAGGTGAGTACATTGATGGATTATATTTCAAAGGATATCAGGAATTAAGAAACGCAAGTAAAAAGTTGCGTTCAGCAGGTATTCGGGTTTTTGAAACAGACATTGATCCAGTTAACCGATATTTAATGGAGAGATTTATTCATTCTTCTGCTATAATTGAAGGTGAATACAGATCAGATGGAAGAATGTTATGCTTTGAAAATCCAGCTATCAAGCCAACTGATTTTATACCTGATCTTAAAATTTTTTCATTTGACCTCGAAACTGATATCAGTAATGGCGAAATTGTTTCATTTTCATTTCAGACGATTCATAAAAATTCGTCCATACAGGGGACTTATCTTATTACTGAAGAGGAAAGTGGAAATAATAGCTATATCCGCTGTGGAAATGAAAAAGAATTAATCCAGCAGTTAATAAATGAGATTACCCTTCAGGACCCGGATATCATTACCGGCTGGAATATTTTTGGATTTGATCTGAAAATACTCATCAGCAGAGCAAAGTTAAATAGAATACAACTTACGATAGGCAGGGATTATGGGCTACTCTATTATAGAGTCACAACCAGAGGCTCTGACTATTATTCATTGCAGGGGAGAATTCTACTTGACGGAATTAAAGCCGTCCGTTCCGGTTTTTTTAATTTTGACGATTATTCTCTTGAAACAGTCTCCACGTTTCTGTTAGGAGAAGGCAAAAAAATAGATCCTTCAAAGAATAAGCTCCCTGAATTAAAGAGGATGAGATTTACGGCTCCTGATGAATTTGCTGAATATAACTTGCAGGATGCAATATTGGTCAATAGAATTCTGCGGAAATCCAGGATAATTGATCAGTTTATCGCACGTGCAAAAATATCAGGATTATTTATCGAAAACTTATCGTCGATGACAGATGCTTTTGATTTTATTTTTCTTCCAAGATTGCACAGGAAGGGATTTGTCTGGATTGATAAAGCTGACGTGATCGCTGGCTCCCATGCTGCCGGAGGCTATGTCTTCGAGCCAGCACCAGGAATTTACAAGGATGTAAGTGTACTCGATTTTAAGAGCCTTTATCCAAGTATTATCAGAACTTTCAAGATTGATCCATATTCAAGATTTATGCATAATGTTTCCGAAATAAAAACTCCTAACGGAATTACATTTTCAAAACAGGAACATATTTTACCAGATTATCTTGAATATCTTTTTGAACAGAGGACTGAGGCAAAGAGAAATAAGGATGATCAATTATCTCATGCAGTAAAAATCCTGATGAATAGTTTTTATGGTGTTATGGGTTCATATGGTTGCAGGTTTTATAACCCTGATCTTCCAAATGCAATCACAGGAACCGGACAATGGATTCTTCTGGAAAGCCGAATTTTCCTAATGAGTAAAGGGTTTGAAGTGATTTATGGCGACACTGACTCGTTATTTATCACTGGCAATCAAAATAATAGCAGGAGTACTGCGATTGCTGATGTTCTAAATGATTATTGGACAGAAAGAATCCGAAAGGAATTTGATTTGGTTTCATATCTTGAAATAGAATATGAAAAATTTTACGATAAATTTGTCCTTGCTCCCAGTAGAAGTGGTGAAACCGGAGCAAAAAAACGTTATGCCGGTTTAGTGATGAGTAGAGATGAGCCATCTCTTGAATTCACCGGGATGGAGTTTGTACGATCTGACTGGACTGAACTTTCCCAGATATTCCAGGAAGGTCTCTATTTAAGAATACTTACTGAACGACCTTTTGAGGAATGGATAAGGGAATTTGTTCAAAAACTGTTTAATTCTGAATTAGACCACCTGCTCATTTACAAAAAAAGATTAAGGAAAAAGACAGAAAAATATGATAAAACCACCCCTCCTCATGTTAAAGCAGCACGGCTCATAGGTATTGAAAGTGGAACAGTAAGATACAGGATGACGACCAAGGGGCCTGAACCTCCGGGTTTTTCAAATTCAGCTTATGATTATGCGCATTACCTGGAAAAACAGATTAAACCAGTTGCGCAGGGGATACTAAGTCTTGTGGGAAAAGATATTGATAATATCATATCAAAATCAGGAGAAATATTATTAATATAAAACGGGACCGGAATGGTTACCGGCCCGTACATAATTATTAATAATCACTCGTCATAATAAAGAGGGGTTTCGATTCAAAGCGCTTGTATTCAGGGCGTAATCTTTCAATATTATAGTATTTGGATATATCTACAACCTTTTTTGTACTTGTTACAACCTCGAGGGGTGCACTTGAATAACTTCCATTTCTCAGGGTAATCAATCTGCCGAAAGAACCTTCCATGATAAGGTCGAGTGCGATATTCCCGAAAGCCATTGGAACAATAGAATCGATGGCATCAGGATCACCACAACGAACGAGGTAGCCTAATCTTTGATTTATAACATTAATGATTTTATTATCATTGTATTTGGGGGATAATTCTTTTAGTTTCAAGGAGACACGGTCGCCAATTCCACCTAATTTTTTATGCCCGAACATATCAGCTTCCTGACTCTCAAAAACCATATCACCGTCAGTGAACATTGCACCTTCAGAAACAAGAACAACAGAATACCGGCTCGGGTTGGATTTCCTGTCATAAAGCATAAGTTCAGTTAATCTATCAATGTCGAACTTATGTTCGGGAATGACGCAACGGTTAGCTGCTCCAGCCATAGTCGGTAGTAATGCACTATAACCGGCATATCTACCAAAAACTTCAATAACAAGGAATCTTTCGTGCGATCCTGCGGATGTTCTCAGGCTATGTGTAAGTTCAATTGTACGTGTTACACAAGTTGAAAATCCAATGCAATAATCTGTGCCTGGAACGTCATTATCCATAGTTTTCGGAATTGCAACAACTTTTACTCCTTGTTTATGTAAATGAACTCCATAACTTAAAGTATCGTCACCTCCAATAGGAATAAGGTATTGTATTCCTAACCATTCCAGGTTCTTCAACACTTCAGGTGTCAGATCATTTATCTCCTGATTATATGTATTTTTCAGATGCTCAGGTACGGCGGCTTTAGGAACATGGCTAGGTCTGGTCCTCGAAGAATGAAGAAAAGTCCCGCCAGTCCTGCCAGCCTTATTTACAACTTCTTCAGTTAGGATCAGGAAATTATCTTTATTATCATACTTTTTATCTCTGACCAGTTCAATCAATCCTGCCCAACCACGTCTTAATCCAATCACAGAATAACCCTCGCGCAATGCTCTGATAGTCACAGCTCTTATCGCCGGATTTAATCCAGGCACATCACCGCCTCCGGTTAAAATACCAATAACACCCTTCTTTGAATCAATGATACCCATAAATATGCTCCGTTAAAAAAAATATTATTAACCTGCAAAAATAACCCTAATTTGCGTAATCTTCAAATAATAAATTCCGTACTCCACGACAAGATGACTAATAATATAAGGGGAATTTCATCGTGTGACTAAATTTATAAGATAAATCGCAACTCAGTAATTATGACCTGATTATTACAACAGAATCTTTTGCTACTTGCAATAATTCTATGAAAATAAAATATTATTAAACAAAAAGTTAGACATTGAACGTACCTAAAAAATATTTCACCTCTCTGTTCAGTAAATAATTATTATTTAATTGTTATTTTTAGTATTCAAAAACACCTTAGTAATGAGCAAAACTATTGAAAAAGGTTTAACCAGCGTATTAATCGGTATCGGTGCAAGTCTCATTTTAGCAGCAATCAAAATACTTACCGGTCTTGCTGGGAATTCTTTTGCCCTTGTGGCTGACGGGATTGAATCCCTCTCCGATGTAATGTCTTCTTTGATTGTATTCGGCGGTCTAAAAATATCACAGAAACCCGCCGATTGGAATCACCCATACGGACATGGTAAAGCAGAACCTATTGCAGCAGCAGCGGTTTCTATTGGTATGGTATTTGCTGCCATGATCATTATATATCAAAGCCTCCATGAAATAATTACTCCACACCATGCACCTGCTTCATTTACTATTGTTGTCCTGATTTTAGTAATAATTACAAAAGAAATATTATTTAAAAGATTAATTAAAACCGGTAATGAAATCGGGAGCATTGCTATTAAAAATGATGCCTGGCATCATAGGAGTGATGCGATCACTTCGGCTGCGGCAGCTATTGGGATTTCAATAGCTCTTATCGGGGGACCGGGATACGAGAGTGCTGATGATTGGGCTGCACTCTTTGCAAGTTCAGTCATTATCTTTAATGCAATCAAACTTTTCAGACCTGCAATGATGGAATTAATGGACCATCTGCCGGATGAAGATATCATAAATCAGGCGCAGGAATATGCGAAAACTGTTCCAGGAGTGGTTGCACTCGATAAATGCAGGATAAGAAAAGCCGGATTTGATTATTATGGCGAACTTGACGTTATTGTCAATGGGAGTATCTCTGTTTCCGAAGGTCATATTCTTGCACACAGAGTCAAAAACGAAATATTGTCTTCGAATCTTGGATTTAAGGATATAATTATACATATTGAACCTGATGACGATGAACATCTTTCCAGAGCAGGAATTATAAAAACTGAGAATTCTAATCAAAATACTTAATTTTGGACAAAGTCTCGATATTCTGTAAAAAGCTATAGAAAAATGAAAAAAACTACAAAAATCATTCTACTTCTTCTATTAGTGCTAATTACTTTCTTTCTGATTCTTTATTTCTCTCAAAGGCACCAGAATACTGCATCTGTAAAACCTGTAAGTTTAAAGGATTTAAATGGACTTGAGATTCCGGAAAGTCCATTTAATGAGCAAATAATAGCTCATGATTACTATACCATACAATATTCTGAGGAAAATGAGCAGGCGAGATGGGTCGCATACTCGTTAACGGCAGATAATGTTTTAATAAATCTTAAAAGAGATGGTAATTTCATCTCTGATCCAAAAGTTACAACAGGATCGGCATTGAAAAGTGACTACACAAGGTCAGGATATGACAGGGGACATTTAGCCCCATCGGCAGATTTCAATTTTTCGATTGAGGCTATGCATCAGACTTATTATATGAGTAATATTTCGCCTCAAAGTCCAGCTCTCAACCGGGGAATATGGAAAGATCTGGAAAGTGAAATTCGTCAGCTCGCTATCGAACATAAGAAATTGTATGTGGTTACAGGGCCTATATTTCACGATAATCCAAAAAAAATTGGTAAGAGTGGAGTATCAGTGCCGGATAGATTCTTTAAAACAGTAATTGATATTGAGGGCGATTCCTTCCATTCGGCAGCATTTTTAATCCCACAGGATTATCAGGACAAAAATCTTAATAATTATATCATCTCAATCGATTCGTTAGAAAAAGTATCAAAACTTGACTTTTTCAGCCAATTGCCTGACAGCATTGAAAATTATCTTGAGAGAGCATCTAATTTTTTAATCAAGTGATAACCCACAAAACCATGTCCCTCGTTACAAACTTTCATTCAAAAAAATTATATAAACTCTAATTAAGATAATAATTAGTAAATATTAACATCAACTGATAAGGATTAATAAAATGCGGGCCATTTAGCCTGAAGAACAGGTGATTGAATTATGGATGTCTTTTCTTAAGTCTGATCAATTATTGAGCAAGTATTTAGCGTGAATATTCATCGGAGATAAATTTTGTTATTGTTTTTGCAATGGGAACAAAGGGCAGATTTTTTCACCTGCCCCATATAATTATTTATTTGAAGTAATATTATTTAACCAAAATCATCTTGATTGTCCTTGAATGTCCCTCGAAATATCTTGCATTAAGGAAATAGACTCCCGAAGGTAATCCCTCAGCTTCAAAACGAAATTCATAATGACCGGCAGGAAAGGTATCATTGGCAAGTGTGCTGACCTTTTCTCCTGTAACGTTATAAACTTCAATAAGTAATTTAATCTCAATCGGAACATGTATGCTGAATTTTGTCTCAGGGTTAAAAGGATTAGGATAGTTTTGAGATATATAAAATTCCTGTGGATTCTCATTATCCGAAGATATGTCTGAAGTCCCACCAGTAAGATAATCGAGTATTTTGTTCATCAAACTGATTCGGGAATTTTCATTATAAACAGTTTCGAATGGAAATGCGAAGTGGACCAGAGCTCCCGGAGCAGTTCCGCCCGGAAATATGCCCTTATAGGTTACTCCCGCACCATTGCTGCTTGTAGGCGCATTTTTGTAAAGCAATGCTATACTGCTCCCACCTGAAGTTGTAATTGCATCAGGCCAGAGAACATTAAATGACCCATGGGTTCCGTTATCAAAATTAAAATCGGGAATACCAGCAAATAATTCACCGTTGACAGGTGTGACTGTATAATATGTTGATGATGTATTTCCGGGAGCATCAGCAACGTATTTTGCTTTGAGATAATTATGATAAAAGTCTTTGTCAGCTTGTGTCGGATGTCCGGATTTTCCTTCGAGATCCCATCCGATTTCAGCGCCAGATACAAAAAGTTTACCCCCTCCTTTAAGGAAACTGGTCACCATTGCCTGTTCAGTCGGGTTGAAAGTATCATCTGCTGTACTTTCGTCTCCCAGAATCCAGATAACGATCTCATAATCATTCAGATCCAACCTTGCTCCATAAACTGATTCATTCATGGTATAATCAAATGAGTAACCATTAAGTGCCAAAGGATTGGCATATTCAAGAATGTAGTTAAATCTCGTGTTAGTTCCGCGGTCAAACCCATTAACTACAAGCACTTTCTGGGGGTTTGAGGAGGGTACTCCAGCAAAAAGTTTATTTGAAAGCGATGAATAGCCTCTTTCATTAAATGCACGGGCTTTGAAATAATAAACCTGCCCCGCAGTTAAACCAGTGATAGTAATAATATTTTCAGACGAGGAAACTGAATCTGTGAACTGTACTCCGTCAGTGCTTATCAGAACAGTGTATCCGGTGGCATAAGCTGTTGTATCACACCATACTGTGAGTGTGGAGTCGTCAACACCTTTTACGCCAACCATATAAGGCGATTGCGGTGCAGGTGACGATATTAGCACAGGGTCAGTAATCACTGTATTTGAGGCGAAAGACTCATTCCAGTATCTGTTAATAGTTGTTGCAAAATAACGATATTGACCATTAAAATTATAAGCATCCTGAAACTGATCATCAACACTATGAGCTGTAGCAGTCAGGATCAGATTAATTAATTGATCATTATTAGTGTCAAGAATATCATCTTCTGACCTGTAAAGTGCATACCAATATTTTTGATTGGCTGAAACAGGAGGAGTAACATAAATTCTGTAGTGTAATGAATCCATTTTTGTCAGAGAAATAGTTGGTGGTTCCTGAATTTCTGCCTGAACAATCGGTCTTACTTTAGTCTTTCTATTAAAGAAAAGTGATTTCGCTTCATTCCAGTAATTGTGTGTAACCCATGAACCATAACTGAAAAACTGATATCCGTCCGTCCAGGAAATCTGTCGGGTTGCTTCAACAATCTCTTTATGCTTGTACCATACATTGTTTTCATGAAGTATATAGGAGCCAGGTCCGATTGAATATAATCTGCCAGCATCAATGCCAGGTTGAATATATGGTTTCCAATCACTATTGAGATTATTTACGAATCCCGAACCAGTCGTCCAATGATAATGCATTGGAGTGAGCTGGTCAAGATAACCTTCAGAAAACCACTTTGCAGCATCTTGAAAAACGACATAGTAGCCATTCCATCCATTTACACCGCCTTCACGGTGTTTACCGAGAGCCGCAGCAGATAATCTAACCCAGGGTTTTACTGCCTGGATGGAATCATGAAGCATTTTAACAAATTTATTGACTCCATCACGACGCCAGTCATCCCAATTAGAAAAACCTGCCGGCACACCTCCTGACGCCGGATGGTCAACATCGAAAATGTATCTTTTGTAGCCGGAAGGGCTCTTACCCATCTCTTCTTTTTGGTTAATGAATTGCCCGTCAAAGAGGATATCCTGTTGAGGTGCAGGTATTGGTTTTGCCATGTCATCTTCATCATATTCATTCCAGCGGATAAAATCCAGATGAATCCCATCGACATCATAGTTATTGACAATTTCCATCGCCACTTGTACAGTATATTCTCTGACTGCATCCAGACCAGGAGAGGCGCATCTGTATGAAGTCATATATTGCCCGTCCTCATTTGTACAAACCCATTCCGGGTGATTGGCTGCCGGAGTGCCAGGTACTGTGGAAGAAATATGGAAGCAATTAACCCATGCATGCAATTCCATTCCTCTTTTGTGTGCCTCTTGAATGGCATAAGCGAGAGGATCATAACCAGGATAAGATCCACCTGCATAAGAACCCCATGGCTCGAACGAGGAAGCATAATAAGCCGTACCACTTTGTCGGGCCTGCCATAATACTGCATTCATATTCGCTGCCTGATGGTCATCGAGTATTTGTTTAACTTTTGCTTTGTTTTGCTCGACCGTCCAATTTGGATTTATATGTTCCCAGGTAATAACCCAGGTTGACCTGAATTCTTCATTCTGGGCGATCAGTTTGAGTGACGATATTGATAGAGCGAGTATTAAAAAAATATAACGCAATTTTACTCCAAAGATTAATTAAATGAAATATAATGATTTCAGGAATTTAAAATGTTGATCAAAATCGGAAAATGGACTAATGATTTATTGTTTCCCATAGAATGAGTAATCTCTGGAACTGCAAAATATTAATGAAAATTGAGTTGTTCGTTTATTTCTCTTGACATTGTATTCAAATATTCTTTAGGTTTGTGCCATGAATTTGATTACAACTAAAATATCGGCAATTTTTCAGAACTGGTGGTGGCAGGGAGGACATACTGCGGCCATTTAGTGATAATTAAATATTTAAAGTTTAAAACCCTTCTTGGTGGATCACTAAGAAGGGTTTTTTCGTTTAAGGGATGTTTTCATGAGAAAAGAAGAATTTTTAGAATATTCAAAAATGTTTAACCTGATTCCAGTTTATAGAAGGTTGACTGCCGATTTTCTTACTCCGGTAAGTGCTTTCCTGAAATTACGGCAGAAAGGCACATTTTCCATTTTACTCGAATCAGTTGAAAGTATTGGAAGGCTTGCAAGATATTCAATTATTGCTTCGCGACCTCAAAAAATAATAAAATGTCAGGACCAGGAAACCTATATTATTGAAAGTGGTCATGTGGAACGAACGGAAACGGATATGTTTCAGACATTGAAAAAAATCCTCACCGGGATAAAAACTCCAAAAATAGAAGGTTTTCCTGATTTTGCGGGCGGGATGATTGGCTACATTGGATTTGAAACTGTTGCGGATATCGAGCCTGACGCCGGATTCCGGTTTAAACAATCAGTAGATTTTCCACTTGCTGTAATTGGTCAATTTAATGATCTCGTTGTATTTGATCACTATAAACATCAGACCCTGATTATTAGTATGGCAAAAATCGAAGCTGATGCAGAATTAACTGACATATACGACAATTCAGTAAAGAGAATTAAAGATATTGTATCTCAATTGAGTGCAGAGATCAGGTTCCAGTCAGATTTTCAAATATCAGGTGATCCTCCGGGATTAGAGAATTCTGAGGATTTCAAATTGCTCGTTAAAAAAGCAAAAAAGCACATCTTCGAGGGAGACGTCTTCCAACTTGTTCTCTCAAAGAGATTCTCACGTGAATACACCGGGGATGAGTTCAGCGTCTATCGTGCGCTTAGGATAATCAATCCTTCTCCGTATATGTATTATATGGAATTTGGGGATGGAAGAAGTGTTATTGGCACATCGCCTGAAGATCTTGTTAAGGTAAAGGGAAATACAGTCCAGATTTTGCCAATTGCAGGAACAAGAAGAAGGGGAACCGACGATGATGAAGACAAAAAAATGGAAGAGCAATTACTGAGTGATCCCAAAGAAATCGCAGAACACATGATGCTTGTTGATCTTGCACGAAATGACCTTGGAAGAATCTGCAAATATGGTAGCGTTAAAGTTGAAGAATTAATGAGAGTGCACAGATTTACTTATTTAATGCACCTTGTTTCAAGGGTATCCGGTAATTTGGATACTAATTCTGATTCGATTGATGCACTTAAATCTGCGTTTCCTGCCGGGACTGTAACAGGTGCCCCGAAAATTAAAGCAATTGATCTGATTTCAAAATATGAAGATGAACCTCGATCTGTATATGCTGGCGCAGTCGGATATATTGATTTTAATGGAAACCTCGATATGTGTATTGCTATCAGGACATTATTTTGCAGTGGGAACAGGATTATCTGGCAGGCTGGTGCCGGTATCGTTGCCGATAGCAATCCGGATAATGAACTGAAAGAGATATTAAATAAATCTGAGAGTATGGTGAGGGCGATTAAATATGCGGAGATTATTGATGAAAATATTGATTATTGATAACTACGATTCCTTCACATACAATCTTGTTCAGATTCTTGGATCGCTTGCAGCAGAAGTCCTGGTTTTTAGGAACGATTCAATTTCCTTGAAGGAATTATCTGAACTGGAACCTGATGGAATTGTAATTTCTCCCGGGCCTGGCAGACCTTCTGACACGGGGATTTGCAGAGATGCCATAATTCAGTTTGGTGATAGGATGCCCATTTTGGGCGTATGTCTCGGTCATCAGCTAATAGGCGAAATATTCGGAGGAGAAGTTGTGTATGCTCCCAGTTTGGTGCATGGGAAAACTTCAGAAATATCACATATTGGACGAGGAATATTTGCTGACATCCCACAAAAATTCAAAGCCGCAAGATATCATTCTCTTATGGTAACCAAAACCTCCTTCCCGATAGAATTATTAATTACCGCGACCACAGAGGATGGAGTGATAATGGGTTTAAAACACCGCTCTCATCATATTTATGGAATTCAGTTCCATCCGGAATCAATAATGACTGAGTTTGGAGATACTTTGCTAAAAAACTGGACAGATTTATGCTCACTGAATACATTAAAATAGTTCTTAATAAAAAAAATCTTTCATTAGAAGAATCAAAAGAAGCCATGCGAATTCTGATGTCAGGAAATGCAGATAATATCTCGATCAGTGCTTTTCTGACAGCCTTAAAGATGAAAGGCGAACAACCCGAAGAATTAGCCGGATTTATAAGTGTTATAAGGGAAAATTCAATGAGATTGAATAGGGAATTTCCGGAGGCGATTGATGTTTGCGGGACAGGGGGCGATGATTCCGGTTCATTCAATATTTCAACTGCAACTTCATTTGTTGTGGCTGGTGCCGGAGTTCGGGTTGCCAAGCACGGGAACCGATCAATCTCCAGTAAAACAGGCAGTGCTGATGTCCTTACAGAATTGGGAGTGAATATTCATATGGATATTGAAACTTCTCAGAAGGCTCTCGAAGAAATCGGCATAACATTTCTTTTTGCACCTGATTATCATCCGGCGATGAGGCATGTTGCTGAAGTAAGAAGAACCCTTGCTGTAAAAACAGTCTTTAATCTTTTAGGACCATTGGCAAATCCTGCTGGAGTGAAAAAACAAATCATTGGAACGTATAGCAATGAATCAATGAAAACCATGTTTAATAGTCTGAGTTTTCTTGACAATGAGAGAGTGTCTGTAATTTGCAGCGAGGGACGATACGATGAAATAACGCTTACAGGTAAAACAAAAATAATGGAATATGATGCGAATCAATCAAGGGAATACACCCTCCATCCGAAGGATTTTGGATTTGATAAAATCGACCCTTCAAAAATAAAAGGCGGCGATTCAAAAACAAATGCAAAAATCATACTTGATATTCTGGAAGGAAATATTAAGAATGAGACTTATCAGGTAGTTATTGCAAATGCAGCACTTGCATTATATACGGAAAATGGGAAATCAGATTTGAAATATTATGTTAGAGCGGCTGAAGAATCAATCCGAAGTGGTCAGGCTCTCCAAAAACTTAATGAACTGATAGAATTAGGTATATCAAAATGAGTTTCATATCAGATATCCTTGAAGTAAAGCAGAATGAGATAAATCGTATCCAAAAAAGATTTACGAAAAATGATTTCGAATCGTTTGGATATTTTAATAAAGTTACCAAAGATATCAGAAGCGTTCTAAACCCTGGATCATTTGGAATTATTGCTGAGATTAAAAAAGCCAGCCCCTCGAAAGGAATACTAATAAAAGATTTTGATCACCGGGCTATATATAACAACTATAGGACCAATGGTGCAGATGCGGTTTCTGTTTTGACCGAAACACATTTTTTCCATGGTGATATTCAATACCTTGAGGATCTGGCACAAATTTCGGATATCCCTCTACTCAGGAAGGATTTTATAATTGATGAGCTGCAGATTTTCCAAACAAAAGCAATTGGAGCTGACATCATTCTGCTGATATGCGAAATACTTTCAAAACAACAGATTACTGATTTTACTGATATTGCAATGGGAATAGGTTTGAAGGTTCTTCTCGAATTTCATTCAGAAAAAGAAATGGAAAAAATTGATTTTGACAGAAACAAACTTATTGGAATAAATAGCAGGGATCTTTTTACTTTCGAGGAAGACCTCGGAAAAAGTATAAAAATATCGGAAAAATTACCTGAAAGTATCTTTCGTATAGCTGAGAGTGGATTGAGAGAAAAAAAGGATTTTATCAGAGTAAAACAAGCTGGATTTGGCGCTTTGCTTGCCGGCGAAATATTCATGAGATCACACAATATTGGGGATAAACTATCAGAAGTGAGGTCCTGGTGTGATTCTTAAAGTGAAAGTTTGTGGAATCACAAATATTGAAGACGCATTATTAGTTGAAAGCTGCGGGGCTTCAGGTGTGGGTTTTATATTTTATCAGGAAAGCAAAAGGTTCGTGACACCGGAGAAAGTGAAAGAAATTGATGAAAAATTATCGGATCATATACTTCGGATTGGAGTTTTTGTAAATACTAATGCCGATATAATAAATGAAATTTCGGATTTTTGCAATCTTAATATTGTTCAATTACATGGTGACGAACCAGATTCATGCTTAAAAGAAATTAATTTACCAATAATAAGAGCTTACCGGGTAGAGAGTAGTAGTTTCAAGTCGGTTGTCATTAATACTAGTTTTGTCAGCCTTTTTGATTCATTCTCAGATGGTCAATTCGGCGGCACAGGCAAGCAGTTTAGGTGGGACATAATACCGGAAGTTATTATTAATAAATCAATTTTGTCTGGGGGACTGAATATTGATAACCTTGAGCAACTGTTCAGAGATATCAGACCTGCGGCCATCGATATCTCTTCTTCGGTGGAAAAAACACCAGGAAAAAAGGACGAAAAAAAAGTAAAAGAATTTTTTAATAAATATCAAATACTAAGGAATAACTATGCTGATTTTGATGGAATTAAATTCGACAAGTGAGGACGTAAAAAGGGTGAAAACAGAAGTAGAGCCATACGGATGCAAAGCGCATAAAATCGAGGGGACTCAAAATATCGCTCTCGGTATAACTGGAAACACTACAAATTTAAAAGAGGATAATTTAAGAAATCTTAAAGGGGTTACCGATGTTATAAGGGTCTCCAGAAAGTATAAACTGGTTAGCAGAATGATGAAGCCGGATGATACAAAAATCGAGATAGGCAATGATGTTATCGGCGGTAATGAAATTACTATAATTGCTGGACCATGTTCAGTTGAAAGCAGAGATCAGATATTTCAAATTGCCGAAACTCTCGCTAATATTGGGATAAAATTCATGAGAGCTGGTGCTTATAAACCCCGGTCAAGTCCTTACGCTTTTCAGGGAATGAAAGAAGAAGGATTATTACTCCTTGACGAAGTTAAAAGAGAATTTGGACTTAAAATAGTCACAGAATTATTGAATCCGGCTCATATCGATAGCGTAAAAGAAGTCGCCGATATTATACAGATTGGTGCACGAAACATGCAGAATTTTTCTTTGCTTGAAGAGGTTGGCCGAACAGGAATGCCGGTGCTTTTAAAAAGGGGACTATCTGCAACTATAGAAGACCTATTACTTAGTGCTGAGTATATTGTCAGCCAGAATAATTATAATGTAATATTATGTGAAAGGGGCATAAGAACTTTTGAAATATTTACGAGAAACACACTTGATCTGAATGCTGTCCCGGTCTTAAAATCAGAGACCCATCTTCCAGTTTTTGTTGACCCTTCACATGGTATTGGTATCTGGGATAAAGTGCCTGCAATGGCGATGGCATCTATTGCCGCAGGTGCAGATGGACTGATGGTGGAAGTGCATCCTTTCCCGCAGGCTGCTCTTTCGGATGGATATCAGAGCCTTACGCCGAAAAATTTCCATGCAATGCTTGAAAAACTTAAAACTCTTGCCGAAATAATGGAAAGGAGAATCAATTAAATGGTTGATTTTAAAAGTTATGCTTTCCCGGATAGTAGAGGAAAATTTGGAATGTATGGCGGGAAATATGTACCAGAAATTTTAATCCCGGCATTGGATGAGCTGGAAGAGAATTATTCTGCATTATGCCGTGATGAGTCATTTCTTGCCGAGTTAAATAATTTACAGCAGGAATATAATGGGAGACCTACTCCGCTTACTTTTGCAAAAAGACTAACTGAACATTTTAATGGAGCCAAGATATTTCTGAAACGTGAAGATCTTTGTCATACGGGTGCCCACAAAATTAACAATACACTCGGACAGATATTGTTAGCAAAGAAGATGGGCAAAAAACGAATTATAGCTGAAACCGGAGCCGGTCAGCACGGCGTTGCAACTGCTACCGTTTGTGCTAAATATGGATTAGAATGTATTATTTACATGGGTGCTGTTGATGTTGAACGGCAGAAATTGAACGTATTTAAAATGAAAATGCTCGGTGCAGAAGTGCGCTCTGTAAATTCTGGAACTGCAACGCTTAAAGATGCAACAAATGAAGCGATCAGAGATTGGGTTACTAATGTCGGGGATACATATTATATTCTTGGATCGGTCGTCGGGCCTCATCCATATCCAATGATAGTGCGTGATTTTCAAAAAATCATAGGTGAGGAGACCAAGGAGCAAATAATAAAGGCAGAAGGGAAATTGCCAGATAAAATAATCGCCTGTGTTGGAGGAGGTTCTAACTCTATTGGGATTTTCTATCCATTCCTGAAGAATTCCGAAGTACAACTAATAGGTGTTGAGGCTGCCGGGCTGGGCATTGAGACTAATAAGCATTGCGCAACTCTGACGAAGGGCAGAGCAGGGATTTTTCAGGGTATGAAAACATACCTCCTTCAGGATAAGGAAGGTCAGGTGAACGAAGTCCATTCAATTTCCGCGGGACTTGATTATCCGGGAGTTGGTCCCGAGCATTCTTTCCTGCATGATATTAAAAGAGTTAAGTATTTAAGTGCCACAGATGATGAGGCATTATCAGCACTTTTCTTGCTTTCAAAACTTGAGGGAATTATCCCGGCACTTGAAACGGCACATGCTCTCGCTGCTCTTGAAAAGATTATCATAGGGTCACATCCGGATCAGATTATTGTTGTTAATTGCAGTGGAAGAGGGGATAAGGATATGTTCAAAATATCAGAAGCCGGAGGGCTCGAGTGATAAATCTAAAGAAATATATATCAGAACTGAATACGAAAAGTGAATTGGCGCTTTCAATCTTCCTGACCGCCGGATATCCAGATAAAAAAGATTTTATAAAAATTGCTGAACTGGTATATGAAAATGGCGCTGATTTGATGGAAATAGGTTTTCCTTTCAGTGATCCGCTTGCAGATGGAACTGTGATACAACGATCTTCACTTGAAGCATTAAGATCCGGTTTCATTCTAAATGATCTGTTCAGATATGGTGAGCAATTAAAACTTAAGTATAATAAACCTTTAATTGCAATGGGATATGCCAACAGTATTGTGAACTATGGAAATGCTGATTTTTTTCGAGATGCCTTAAATGCAGGATTTGATGCGCTAATTGTTCCTGATATACCTTACGATGAGTATGAAGATTTTTATGCGGATAATATCCCGAATTTGCCGGTGATCAATCTTGTGACACCAACATCTACCGATAAAAGGATCAAAGAAATTGATACTGTCACAGATTCTTTTATCTATTATGTATCTGTGAAAGGTACAACTGGTTTTAGACGAAACGTAAACCAACAGACCCTTGATGAAATGAAGCGTGTCAGGAGCATGATATCAAAAAATAAAATGCTCACCGGGTTCGGAATATCTTCTATAGAAGATATTAGCACTGTCTCCCCATATTGTGATGGGATTATCATCGGTAGTGCAGTAATTAAAAAAATAATGGAAAATCAGGATGAATATGAATCACTCTCTTATTATATCCGCGAGTTAAAATGCGCTACTACTAAAAGACATCAACAAAATATTGATTAAATTTTATTTTTAAATTATTAAAAAAATCTTTATATACCTTAGATATTCCGATTATATAGATGAAGATCTACGATGTAATAATAGTTGGGGGAGGACCTGCTGGGTGTGCCGCTGCTCTCGAACTGGCTGATAAAGCAGCAGTTCTGCTTCTTGAAAAGTTTAAATTCCCGCGTTATAAAGCATGTGGTGGCGGTGTAACACCTCTGGTTTCAACGCTCCTCCCTTTTACACTGGCTGATACATGTGACACCTATTCAACCAGAGCCATCATAAAGTATAAACTTGATGGGACAGAATTTGTTGTTACTTCTGAAAAACCTTTCCTTTATTTTTACCGGCGCGATAGGTTTGATAATATGCTTTTTGAATTTGCGAAAAAAGCAGTAGATGTTATCGAGGGGATGTCTGTCTCTGATATTATTGAAGATCGGGATAATTTTAAAATTATTACAGATTCCGAATCGTATAGAGGGAAATATGTTATAATTGCAGCAGGTGCAAATTTTAAAATTATCAGGAAACTATTTCCCGAAAATATTTATCTGAATTATTCAGCAAGCGAAATAGAATATTTTACCAACGAAACAGATAATATTTCAAAAACTCCGGTCTTCTACCTTGGATATCCCTCGAATGGGTACTCATGGTATTTTCCAAAAAAAAATGGATATTCGAGGGGGGGAGGTGTTTTTGGGAAAAGCAAAGTTGATCTGGAAATATTTAATGCCTTAAGAATTCAACCATTATCAGAGCAGAGAGACCACAGATTTCAGCAGAGCAACTGGACAATACCAATATTGAAAAGCGGCACAACACGTCGAAAAAATATTTTTCTATGCGGTGATGCTGCAGGTCTTGCTGATCCGCTTACGGGAGAAGGTATCCGCTTTGCTCTGATTTCCGGGAAAAGAACTGCTCAATTAATATTATCCGAATTACAAGGTGTTAGGACGGATAAACTTTTCGGAGAGATATACCAGGACATCAGGGAAGAGAACAGACTTGCATTTTTATTAGCCAAATATTTTTTTGGACATAGTCAATTAATGTCGTTTCTAATGAAAACAATGGGAAATGAATTAAGCCAAAGCTATCTTAATCTTGTAACAGGAAAAACTAACTATTATAAATTATTAAAAAATCATAAAAATTATTTTAAGATACTCAGGAAATCGATAACATATTTTTATAAAAAAAGTCTCAACTCAATTTGTTAAATATTATAAATAAAAGAGCTTATCGACAATAGTAAAATCATATTACTGATGAAGTTTTTAGATAGATATACATCATCAACAGGATAATTTTTATAATTATTTCTTGTTTCGTTAGTTTTAGTGCATGAATAACTGTAAATATTATGTATGATATCATAGCATTAGGGGGAGGAATATCTGGACTTGCTTCCGCCAGAATTCTTCATGACTACGGGAACAATGTTATTGTTTTAGACAAAGGAAATAAACCTGGGGGCCGATTTGCAACCAGAAGGGTAGCAACCGAGGTCGGAAGTGATTATTTCTTTGATTATGGAATAACTACTTTTGAACCATTTGATTTTAATTGGTCAAAAGTAGCTGGTATTAAGGATTGTTTGGCAAAAGACACAACCGGGACATTTTCAAGTTTAGGGATGAGATCAATTCTTGAGCCGCTTGCTACAGGTCTTAAAATAAGAAACCGGACAAAAGTTGTAAAGATAGATTCTCTGGGTGGATTCTTTAAAGTTTTTGATGAAGCAGGCAATTCTTTTGATTCACATAAAATAATTCTAACTTTTCCTATTCCGCAATCACTTCAATTACTAATTGATTCAGGTATTGACATAGACAGTAAAATAAAATCAAGGCTTGAACTAATAAAATATTCCAGAGATGTTGTTATAATGATCGCTTCCCGAAAAAATATCTGTGATCTAATCCCCGCCGGGTTATTCAAAAAAGTAATCGAGAATCATAAGAGGTTAAGAAACGCCGATAATTTTTGTTACTCGTGTTTCCTGAATGAAGAATTTGTTGAGAGTGAGTTTGAAAATGACTCTGAATTAATAAAAAACAAAATTCTTGACCAGATAAAAATCCTCAGACAGGAAATTATCTATTCGTCAATACACAAGTGGAGATTTTCGAGAGTATCTAAACCAGATAATGATCCTTTTTTGAGATTAAACCCGAATAGTGAAATATTTCTCCTTGGTGATGCTTTCGGAACAGGAACAGCGTTTTCCGCTCTAACCAATGCGATAAGATTAGGCGAAATTATCAATTCTGAGATCGAGAAAAAATGATTGCAATCCTGAATTATTCAAGTACTACTGCCCAAAATATCAGGACAATTCTGGCAAAAAACGGCTTAGATTCAATTATTACTTTATCTGAGATGGAAATATGTAAAGCCGAAAAAATTATTCTGCCCGATACTGAAAGCATTGAACACGCGCTTAAGAAATTAAGGATAACTAATCTGCTTAATTTGCTTAAAATATTAAAAAAGCCAGTCCTCGGAATTTTATCAGGATCAATGATCATGTGTGACGAAATAGATCAGTTAGTAATGCAGGGAATAGGTTTGATTCACCGAAAAGGCAACGGGGTAGTTAATTACAACTTTTCTCCAAATGAGATTGACACTGGCAATACACCTTTATTAACAGGATACGATAAGCAATTATTTCAGGTCTCAAAATACTGTGGGTTTATTGAAGCAGGAATTGGAACCGGCTCAAGAATATATTATGACAAAATCTGGTATTCAATGACAATTGAAGAACACAACGCATATGCATTATTCGCAAATGATCAAAATGATTATTTAGTGGATACTGTTGTGAAGAATTTTGGACTTAGAGTATAGTTAATAAATTTGATAAATAAACTTATCCTGATTTTAGAGACCGCACATTGGTATATGCGGTCTCTAAAATAGCGAATAAGTTAGACAGAAGCCTTAACGATCATTCCGATAATACTACGGCAGTCCCGCTTGCCGAGACCATGAGCATACTTCCACCCTGACCAACAGTCTCGTAATCAAGATCAACCCCAATTACTGCATTGGCACCTTGCAATCTTGCTTCATCTATCATTTCTGAGACTGCAATATTTTTAGCATTACGAAGTTCTTTTTCATAGGCCTCAGACCTGCCTCCAACAATGTCGCGAATTCCAGCAAAAAGATCTTTAAAAATATTTGCTCCAAGTATTGCTTCTCCCGTTACCAGTCCGATATATTTTACGACCTTTTTACCCTCAACCGTGTTCGTTGTGGTTATAAGCATATTTCCTCCAATATTTTTGGTTAATTAATTCTTTCACAATAAAAAAAGTTCTGATTTCTTCAATAAAAAACATTTAAATATCTGTAAATTAAAGGATTATAAAAAATAATTACTTATTATGTACCGAATTACTTTTGCCGAGATCAATCTGGATGCCCTCTGTCATAATTATTCGCAGCTCAAAAAAATGAGCGGAAGCGAAAAATTAATGGCTGTTGTGAAGGCTGATTCATATGGTCATGGAATGATTGAATGTGTTAGGGCTTTGGAGAGCATTAACGCTGATTATTATGGAGTTGCTCTTTTAGAAGAAGCAGTTGAGTTAAGGGAATCGGGAGTTACAGAGAAACCAATCCTTTGTTTTGCACCTTTTAATCCTTCGTTTGCAACGATTTACAAAAGTCTTTCAATAGATGCAACCATTTCGTCACCGGAAGAGTTAAAAAAAATAGTTGATCTGCCAACAGTAGATCAGCCCGGACTTCATATAAAAATCGATACTGGAATGGGAAGGCTTGGGCTCAGATGGAATCTTGCTGCGGAGTTGATTAAGGGTCTGTCATCAAATTTGAAAATAAATGGGATTTATACTCATTTTGCTGGTTCTGATGAAAAGGATAGATCATTTGCGCTTGAACAACTGAGTCGATTTGAAGTCGTTATAAATGACCTTCGCAACTCTGATATAGATCCCGGATTAATCCATTGTGCCAATAGCGGTGCAATCCTGAATGTTAATGGTGCAGGGTTTCACATGTCCAGGGCAGGAATTTCTTTATATGGTTATTTACCATCCAGTCAATTGGAAGTTCAAGCACAGCTAAAACCAGTGATGAGTCTTAAGTCTCAAATCTCAAATACAAAGCAAGCTTTTTCCGGAGATACAATAAGTTATGGTATGAAATACAAAGTTGGAGGCGATTGTTTTATATCTACAATTCCCATTGGCTATGCAGATGGATTACCGAGGCTGCTTTCCGGTAGTTTTAATGTTATGATCGATGGTAATTTTTATCCCCAGGTTGGCAGAGTTACTATGGATAGAATTATGATCAATACTGGTGAAGAATATTTTGCACCAGGGACAGAGGTCATTCTTCTGGGTATGAGTCTTGATAAGAAAATTGATGCCTGGGATTGGTCTGAGATAATTGGCACTATTCCTTATGAAATAACATGTGGAATAAGTAAACGGGTTCCAAGGAAATATATTAAATGACAGTATCATTAACGAACAAATTTGCGGCTTCAGTTATTGAGCTTGCTGCCGAAAACATTCGTCAAAGACCAAACAAATCTGCAATCACCAAAATGTTTGTTGATTTTTTTTATTCTTCAAACGATTTAACGCGTGATCTGCAAAAGTTAAAATCGAATACTGAATTTGCCAGGTTTGCCATTCGAATCTCAGAAATTGTCAGCTATCTTAATTCAAGTGAAATAAGTTTTTTAGTAATAAACAGTTATTTCAGGGACTCAGCACTTAAACTTGCTCCTGTTCTAAGTGAAATAATTGACCGGATTGAAGCGGAACGCCTCAGAACCATATTAAATGCTATCAAAGATAATGTGGAAACCCACGAATACAAACCAACCGTGCAGGAAGATGATTATCCTGTAAATGATTCACAAAGCCTTTCGAAAATTGCTTTCCTCAAAAAACTTCCTGCTATTTTAAGTGAACCTAATGAAGAAGAGACTAATATTATAAGGGAGATAGCGATAATCGTTAAAGCTACAAATGAATTCCTGGATACACTTCGCCCCGGGGATTCGGCTGATTATAAAAAGTATTCAGAATTAATGAGGAGATGCAGCTTTCTCACAACAATAATCGGATTTGATATTTCTTCAAGAAAAGCTATATTACTGCGAAAAGGTCTCGAGAAGTGTTCGTCAGGTGAAATTAAAATTACAGATGAAATTATCCGGCAAATGAAATCGTGTCTGATTATTATTATTGCTCTGTCGCGCGGCAAAAAAATTGACCTAGATCAGTATTTCAACAGGGCGAAAGAATTACAGGTGATTATTGAAAAATCAATCGGAGAGAAATGAAAAAAGCTGCCGTAATTCTGGCGGGCGGGATTGGACGCCGTTTTTGGCCTGAAACAAGGGAAAATAAGCCCAAACACCTATTAAAGATTACTCCAGAAAGCAATTTGCTGCAAAAAACATGTGAGCGTACTCGAAGATTGTTTAATGACGAGGATATTTATATTATTGTTGCTGAAAACACTGTTGAATCGGCAATGACCTCACTTCCCTGGCTAAATCCAGAGAACATTATCGCAGAACCCTTCGGCAAGGATACTTTGCATGCAATAATTCTCGCTCTTTCGAAACTCAATTATTTATTTCCGGAAAACGAACTAACTTTTATTCCTTCAGACCACTTTATACATGACGAAAAAGTTTGGGTTGAAGATATACGATCTGCATGCCGTTATCTTGAGGAATATGATGGGCTAATAACTATTGGAATTAAACCAACCTATCCCGAAACTTCATACGGTTATATCCAGATTGATGAATCTGGAATGACAGAAAAATTTTTTAAGGCAATGATATTCGCTGAAAAACCTCCGGTTTCGGCGGCTCAGGGATTTATTCTTTCAGGCGACTTCAGATGGCATAGTGGTATTCTCATAGCAAAAGGAAACACACTATTTTCAGAAATTGTAAAATATAACCCTGAGTTTAAAGATGAGATACTTCAGATTTCAGGATCAGTCGGTGAAGCAGGGTTCAATTCAAAACTTAAACATTACTACTCGCTTGCCAGAAAAATATCGGTTGATTACAGCGTGCTTGAAAAATCCGATAAAGTATATGTTTATGAGGGTCAGTTTCTGTGGTCAGACATTGCAACTTGGAACTCAATACACGATTTTTCGGAAAAGGATTTGCATGGTAATGCTATAAGAGGGGAATGCTATCTTGAAAATTCATCCGGCAATTTCATTTCTGCCGGAGACAGATTTTATGCATTGATTGGTATTGAAGAATTGATAATTATTGACTCAAAAGACTCCGTGCTAATCTGTAACAAGAAGGACATACAGAAAGTAAATCATATCGTGGATTTTCTTAGGATGAATGGAAAAAGCGAATTATATTAAGAATTATGAAAAAAAAGCTTATAACTGAATCTGAGATCAGAGAAATTATTAAAAGCGGAAGTAATGAAGTACTGGTTCCGCATAAAACGATTTTTACACCCTTAGCACTTGACCTGATGAAACATTCTGGTATTAAGATAATTTTTAGTGATACTACTCCCGGAACAACAGTTTCTAATGAAATTGTTTTCAAGACAATAGCAATAGCATCAGATCACACTGGCTTTCATCTTAAAGGAAAAATAGTAAAAGAGTTATCTGACTCAGGATATCATATTATCGACGTTGGAACGAACAGCGATAAATCATGTGATTATCCAGATTTTGCGATTGCCTCGGCGCTGAAAGTTGCTTCCGGAGAATGTGACGGAGCAGTGATACTCGATGCTACCGGAATACCGAGTTCCCTTACGGCAAATAAAGTCCCAGGTATCAGAGCTGCTACTTGTTATAATGAATTTAGCGCCAGAAGTTCAAGGGAGCACAATAATTCGAATATTATATGTTTGGGAGCACAAAGCCTCGGCGCTACATTGATTTCAGAAATTATAAAGATTTGGTTAAACTCTGTTTTTTTAGGGGGTCGTCATCAGCGAAGGCTTGATAAAATAACAGAGATTGAGAAAAAGTTTGTAAAAGGTTAATAAATTTATTAGAATTACAATTCAAATTATTATTCCCTGAATCCCAATTGATTGTTTCAAACCCCACAATTAATAGTCTTAAAAAGTTAAAGGACTCAATTTACCTGCTTGAGTGTGTTAGCCCTGAATTGGCTGAAATATCTCAACCCGGACAGTTTTTTAATATTAAGATAAACGAGACACTGTTTCCACTATTACGACGACCTTTTAGTATCTGCGACATTCAAGGTGATTCAATCTTTTTTATGTTCGAAATTCATGGCGAAGGCACCAGACAGCTCGCTGCAAAGGAAAAAGGAGAAACACTTGATCTTATTGGACCTTTGGGCAACGGTTTTGAGCTTGAAGGAGATTACAAAACCGCTGTCATAATTGCCGGCGGTATTGGAACAGCTCCTTTCCCTTTGCTGACAAAACGCCTCAAGGGTAAAAAAGAGATATTGACTTTTATTGGTGCACGTGATGGTAATTCAGTATCTACATATGGTTTAGAAAACTATTCGATTTCAACAGATGACGGATCAGTCGGTTTTCATGGAACTGTATTACAAAATTTCGTCAATTCTTTACCGGATATTGATAAGTCACGTATTAAAGTATTTGCATGTGGTCCTAATGCCATGCTCCGTGAACTGCAGAAAATGGTCAATCATTACGATCTTGATTGTCAGATTTCAACCGAATGTGCGATGGCTTGTGGATTTGGTATTTGCCAGGGGTGTCCGGTAGAATCACATAACGGTGATAAATATTTATTAGTATGTTCAGATGGACCAGTTTTTAACGCCAGAGAAATAAAGTTATGAATCGGGATTTAGACTTTACTGTAAAAATTGGTAATCTTACACTCAAGAATCCAGTTATTCTGGCTTCCGGGACTGCCGGTTATGGTTTTGAAATATCCAAATTTATCGATTTGAGTGAAATTGGGGCAATTGTTACAAAATCAATATCTCTTAAGCCAAGGAAAGGCAATCCTCCGCAACGAATTGTCGAAACTCCGTCAGGGATGCTAAATTCTATCGGGCTTGCGAATATTGGGCTGGATCTTTTTATAAGTGAAAAAATTCCATTCCTGAAATCAACCGGAACCACAATTATTTGTAATATTGCAGCAAGCAGTGTGGAGGAATATAAAGAAGTAGCGAAAGAGTTGGATTCTGAAGAAGCTATTGCCGCACTTGAGATAAATGTCTCGTGTCCAAATGTAAAAGATGGCGGCTTGATATTTGGAAATGACATCAATCTTGTTCGCAAAATTACCGAGGAAGTTAGATGCGTTACAAAAAAGACAATCATAATAAAGCTCTCTCCAAACGTTTCAAAAATTTCTGATTTTGCCCTTGCAGCAAAAGAAGGTGGTGCGGATGCGGTGTCAGCAATTAATACACTCGTCGGGACAACTTTTGATATCTGGACCCGAAAACCAAAGATAAATATGGTGACTGGTGGATTAAGCGGACCGGCCATAAGACCGGTTGCATTGGCAAAAGTATTGGAAATCAGACGGAATGTTGAAATTGATATCATCGGTATTGGCGGCATTACTGAGTGGAAAGATGGCATTGAATTTATGATAGCTGGTGCAAATGCTTTTCAGATTGGAACAATTAATTTTGTAAATCCAAAAGCTGCGCCAGAGATCTTAACTGGTTTGTCAGATTATTGTAACAAAATGAAAATCAAAAAAGTACGTGAATTAACCGGATCCTATATTCTATAATCAATGGATTATTCCAACTTACTTCAAAAACTTTATCAAAAAAAACAGAGCGAAATAAAACTCGGATTAGATCGGGTTCAATCATTTCTGGATATTCTCGGTAATCCGGATAAAACTCTGAAAGCTTTTCATATTGCCGGAAGCAATGGAAAGGGTAGTGTGAGTGCTTTCATCAGCAGTATTCTTTCGGAAGCTGGTTTCAAGGTCGGACTTTACACTTCACCTCATTTTATAAAGTTTAATGAGAGAATCAAAGTTGGCAAGGAAATGATCTGTGATGAATATATTGCAAAATTTCTTTCCAAACATTTGAATTATATTGATGAAAAGGGGTTAACATTTTTTGAAATTACTACAGCACTCGCTTTTGAATATTTTGCAAATTCTGATATTGATTTTGTAGTTATCGAAACAGGATTGGGCGGGAGACTTGATGCAACAAATACTATTAACCCGCTCGCAAGTATAATTACAACTATCAGTCTTGAACATACCAATATTCTTGGTAAGACTTATGGTGAAATCGCTGGAGAAAAAGCCGGAATATTCAAAAACGGAATTCCGGTATTCTATGGCTTAATGAATAAATCAGCAGAAAAACGAATCAGATATGAAGCGATTAGAAAAAATACATCAGATATTTTTAATTTAAAGGACTTTATTATTGACAATGAGGATAATATTGTTGTAAATTTTGATAAATTATCATTAAATTTATTTACATCACCGCTTAAAGGTAAGCATCAGTTTTACAATGCCGCATTAGCATGCCTAAGCGTTTACAAAACTCTTGATATTTATTTTCCTGAAATATACCTCAATGGGATTCAAAATGTTGTTAACAATACCGGTATCGAAGGGAGATTCGAAATTTTAAACAAAAATCCGGTTATAATACTTGACTCTGCTCATAATCCGGATGGGATCAACACTTTTCTCAATACTTTCAAAGAATTTCACTTTAAAGGAAGAATTATTTTACTCATTAGTGCTCTGAAGGATAAAAATTTTGGATTAATGCTTAAAAAGTTTAATGAGGTGTTCAAGGAAATTTATTTTTTTGAATTGAATAATGAAAGGGCTTTAGCTTACCTCGAAGCAGAAGCCTTTGCCAATTCGATGGGAATCGAAATTAAACAAGTATTAGTACCAGGGGATTTTATCAACAATTATTTAGTGGAAGAAAAATCATCTATACTTGCCGTTACAGGAAGCATGTATCTTGTTGGCATCATAAAAGAGTATTTAAGTATAAAAAATCAAATCAATTAACAAAAGGAGTACCCCAAAAGGTAAAAAACGCCGATGGATATTACAGAATTACAATCAAAAAAAATAGTTGACCTCTATAAACTCGCCAGAGATTTTAATCTTACCGGTTATAGTGAATTAAGAAAACAAGATCTTATTTTTAAAATATTGGAAGCACAGACTCAAAAAGACGGCATGACCTTTTCCAAAGGCATACTTGAAGTACTTCCTGATGGATATGGTTTTCTTCGTTCAGCAGACTACAACTATCTTCCATCTCCCGATGATATTTATGTATCTCCATCTCAGATCAAGCGATTTACGCTCCGTACCGGGGACTCAATAAGCGGGCAGATCAGACCGCCGAAAGACGGAGAGAGGTTTTTTGCTCTTTTACGTGTGGAAGCCGTTAATGGGAAAAGTCCGGAAGAGATCAGGGAGAGAACTCTTTTTGATAATCTCACGCCCTTATATCCTACAGACAGGGTAAAGCTCGAATCTTCTCCCGGTGAATTTTCAATGAGAATTGTCGATTTACTCTGTCCAATTGGAAAAGGGCAGAGAGGCTTAATTGTTTCACCGCCAAAATCCGGAAAGACAATCCTTCTGCAGAAGATTGCGAATTCAATTACAAGGAACCATCCGGAGATAAAACTAATTCTTTTATTGATTGATGAACGACCTGAAGAGGTGACTGATATGCAAAGGTCTGTGCAGGCAGAGGTAATAAGTTCAACTTTTGATGAACCTGCTGACAGACACGTTCAGGTTGCCAATATGGTTATCGAGAAAGCTAAAAGAATGGTTGAAGCTGGCGAGGATGTTGTTATACTTCTGGATAGTATCACTCGTTTAGCACGTGCACATAACACTGTTATACCACACTCAGGAAGGATACTTTCAGGAGGTGTTGACGCCAACGCACTGCATAAACCTAAAAGATTCTTCGGCTCTGCAAGAAATATAGAAGATGGTGGAAGCCTTACAATCATTGCAACGGCACTTATTGACACTGGAAGCCGAATGGATGAAGTCATTTTTGAAGAATTCAAGGGGACTGGTAATATGGAACTTGTCCTCGATAGAGATTTATCTGACCGTCGTGTCTTTCCTGCAATTTCTGTAAATAAATCCGGCACAAGAAAAGAGGAACTTCTGCTCTCAGAAGAAGTCTTATCTAAAGTCTGGATACTTAGAAAAATCCTCAGCGAACTCGACTCAATTGACGCCATGGAGTTTCTACTCGATAAAATGAGAGGCACAAAAAATAATAAAGAATTTCTTGCAAGTATGAATAGTTAATTTGCGTATTATGGGGAAAAGCAAAATCAGGCATATCGGAATTAATGCATTTCTTTATCTCAATATTCTGCTGAATTTGAATTTATTCGCTCAGAATCAAAATTTAAAAACAGAATTGGTGATTATACCTCAAGATATATCTGTTTCACAAATTAACCTTCTATTCCAGATTGATTATCCGAATCTTGTTTTCATTTTGGAAGAAGGGGTATATAAGGCTGGGATCAAGGGTACATTAGAGATTTACTCGGATGATAAACTCATCGAACGGAAATCGATTGACAAAAAAATCCGCGAAACTGAATATAGTAAGACAAAAAATGATCTATTCATGCTACAGGGTTTATTTCAGTTTGCAGTACCCCATGGTGAATATTCATTAAAAGGTGTTTTTGATATTACCAACACAGTCTCAGGATTTAAATACAGTAAAAACCTGATTATCAACGATTCCCTAACCAATCATTATTTTATTTCACCTTCTGACAAAATAGATTGTGATCAGAAAAAAAATGGTAATATCGCTATATGTAATGAGATCATTCCTTTTTCAGAAAAGAAGTATGATCTTTTTATGATCGTACCCAATCAATATCTGAATAATCCTGAGATCAGAATTACTCAGTTTTCCAGTGAGTTGAATCATCACGATTCGATAATCAGACCGGACATGTTCCCTGTACTAAGAGAGTGTGACGGGAAAATCGTTTTTGATGAAGCTCCAAACGAGGATTTTTCCATTTTAAGGATTCCCTGGATAAATAGAGACCTGACAGAAGGAGCTTTTGAAATTAATCTTGGAGCAGATCAGGAGAAAGAACAGATAGTGCTTCAATGTGAATGGTTCGATGGGCCTTTTTCCTATTTCAACAAAGAAAAGGCACTGAAAGTTATTGGGAAAATCTTTAGTGAAAGGGAGATGGAAGAGATCCTTGACTCTGAAGAAAATAATCCGATATATCATTTCTGGAAGAAAAAAGATCCAACCCCTGGTACCAGTTTTAATGAATTGATGGCCGAATTTTTTTTCAGGGTAGATAAAGCATCCAATGATTTTAAAAATCTTCAGTTTCCTGACGGTTCTTTAACTGATTTGGGACTTATATACATAAAGTATGGTGATCCTGACCTAATCGAAAAGGGTTTCAGAAAAAGCGTGGCTATACAAATATGGCACTATAAAAAACTGAACAAAGAATTTGTCTTTTTTGATAGTTCGGGTGTCGGCAATTATGTTTTCCAGGAAGATTGATGCGTATTGCATTCAGTTGCGGAGATACGAATGGTATCGGTCCAGAAATTACTCTTAAATCATTACAAAAACTATCTACAAATACTGACAATTCATACTATCTCAGCATACCCAGAAATATTTTTGAAATATACTATTCTTCGCTGCATTGCGATTTTAGGTTTTCAACTGAACAAAACACTGATTCGAAAGTATCAATAAATTTTCAGAAATCAGTAAAATATCAACCTGGAATTCCAACAGCCGAAAGTGGCTCATCCAGTTTTGAATCACTTGAAAACGCCATTTCAGGAATATTTGCCGACAAAATTCAGGGAATGGTCACTGCACCAATATCAAAATATGCCTGGGCAAAAGCAGGTATTAATTTTCCAGGACATACTGAGTATCTTACTGAGAGAGCTGGTATAACTGAAAACTTAATGTTTTTTCTATCAGATAATCTTAAGGCTGCACTTGTTTCTATTCATATTCCTTTGAAATCGGTTCCTACTGCTTTATCTTCTAAGAATGTTTCAAGAAAGATATTCTTATTGTATAACTCACTCAGGAACGATCTGAACATTCATTTACCACGGATCGCTGTGCTTGGTTTGAATCCTCACGCCGGTGAGAGTGGTCAGCTCGGACGGGAAGAATTGGAAATTATTGAACCAGCAATTACTAATTGCGGTTTACCATCGGTATTCGGGCCGTTTGTTCCTGATGCTTTTTTTGGTTCGAGAGCTTTCAAAAATTATGATGCCGTTTTAGGAATGTATCATGATCAGATACTTATTCCGTTCAAATTATTAAATTTTGAAACCGGTACAAATTTTACAGCCGGACTTCCATTTGTCAGAACTTCACCTGATCATGGCACAGCTTATGACATTACAGGGAAAGGTTTGGCTTCTGATACAAGCATCATGACCGCACACGATTGGGCGATCAGAATAATAGAAAATAGGGAAAGGTCCCGAATTGCAGAATAGGTATAAAGTTACTGCTGCAATTTATAAGGGGCTTATGGACCATATCGACTACAGATTGTGGTCGGATTATTTATACAAAGTTCATATGGTTCATAAAGGGAAAAACATGTCGGCTCTTGAAATTGCATGTGGCCAAGGTGATATGGCAGAATTTTTAAGCAAGAAGTTCTCCGTCTATTTTGCGAGTGACCTTTCAAAAGAGATGTTGTTAAGTGCCAAAGTCCCTCATAACGCTTTCGTGTGTGATATGAGAAATCTCCCTGTCCGATTCATCCCCAATCTGATTCTGATGACGTTTGATTCGATAAATTATTTGCTGAGTTATCGGGATTTAAAAGCTTGTTTTGATGAGATCAGGTCGCTGATGGATTATAATACAAATTTTATTTTCGACATAAGTCTCGAAAAAAATAGCTTAAAATTCTGGCGAGTTCTTAATAGAAAAGGCGATTTTAATGGTTACTTTTTCCAGCAGCACAGCAGATACGATGCAAGAAAACATCTACATTTCAACAGATTTGATATTCAGAGCGATGAACTTGGAAGTATCCGTGAAGAGCACATCCAGCGCATTTATTCTGTTGATGAGATGAAATCTGCACTCAGAGTCTCTGGCTTAGAGATTGTTGGACTTTATGATGGTTTTTCATTGAAACCATTGAAAAGCGATTCTTTCAGAGCTCAGTTTATTATTAAGGTGAATAATGCTAAAAATTAACAATCTGACATTTTATTATAATCAGAAATTCCCGCTCCTGGAAAATCTAAATTTTAGTATTGACCATGGTGAATTTGTTTATCTGATTGGAAAGAGCGGATCAGGTAAAACGACGCTATTCCAGCTAATTTATATGAATCTTTTTCCTGTAAGTGGACTGATTGAGATTGGAAATTATTCTTCAGAAACAATGCGGAATAAAGATATTCCTTATTTAAGACGTCAACTTGGAATTGTATTTCAGGATTTTAAGTTGCTTGACAATCGAACTGTTTCTGAGAATCTCGAATTCGTATTACGTGTGACTGGAGTCAGGAGAAAGGAGATATCGAAGAGAGTTGATGAGGTGCTTGAATCAGTTGGATTGATGGCTAAAAAGAATCAATATCCCGGAAATCTCTCAGGCGGGGAGAAACAAAGAGTTGCAATCGCAAGAGCATTAATTAATGATCCGCTACTGATATTAGCAGATGAACCAACTGGTAATCTTGACCCTGAAACCTCGGAAGAAATCATTACCACATTGAAAAATATTAATAAGCGTGGTAAATCAGTGCTGATGGCAACGCATAATTATAATTTACTTGTTGAGGAAAATGCAAGGGTATATAGACTGGCGGCAGGTAAAATAAACTCTGTTATTGTAAAGAAGAAAAATTCTTAAATTAAGGCCGGGGTTATCGTTAAATATTACCCGGCCCTGAAAATTAAAGCATCAATTCAAAATTAAATTATTAATTATATCAGCAGAAACTTCAGCAATTTCCTTTGTGCCATCAATTGTAATAATCCTAGTTTTATCAGAATAATATTTCAGAACAGGTTTTGTTGACTCCTCGAACACCTCGAGTCTGTTTTTAACAACATCAGCCTGATCGTCCTTTCTTTTGATAAGTTGACCTCTGGTGCCGCAAACAGGGCATGTCTCATTATCATCCATACTATCAAGGTTAACAATCGATTTGCATGCTTCGCAAACCCTCCTTTTTGAGAGCCGGTTAATTATAACATCTTCATTTAAATCAATATTAATAATAAATGGTCTTTCAAAGCGGAGTTCTCTGAGAATCTCATCAAGAATTTCTGCCTGTTGAGTAGTTCTGGGAAAACCATCAAGAATGAATCCAGTCCGGTATTTGAAGTCGCTCAATTCCTCAAGGATAATTTTACCCATTATGTCGTCCGGGACAAGATCACCCCGTTCAACAATTTCTTTTGCCTTCAATCCCATTTCGGTTTTATTCTTAACAGCATTTCTAAGGATATCACCTGTAGAGATATGAAGAATCCCATACTTTTCAGCTAATATTTTAGCCTGCGTGCCTTTTCCAACTCCCGGCGCACCGAAAATTATTATCTGCATTTTTTCCTCTGTTTTACTCCTGATCCGTAGTTCTTCTTTCCACGAAGAATTTTTTTAAGAGACTTCCACACTCTTCTTCCATAATGCCGGAAATAACATTTATTTTCCGGTTATAAACATTGTTCTCTATTAAGTTATGAAGAGAACCACACGCACCATATTTTGGCTCGAAAGCACCAAAATACAAATTTTTAATTCTTGAAAGCAGGATAGCGCCAGCACACATTATACAAGGCTCAACTGTAATGAATATTGAACAATCATCCAGATATTTATCATCAACAGAATTACTTGCGGCGGTAATTGAGATGATCTCAGCATGAGCAGTTGGATCTTTGAGTGCCTCAGACCTATTATGCCCCCTGCCAATTATCCTGCCATCTTTAACAACTACTGCACCGATAGGGATTTCACCGGAATTATAAGCTAATTCTGCCTCATATAAAGCAGCTTTCATGTATTTAAGTATGTCTTCGTATAAAACCAAAATGGCAGTGATAAAAGTTATACGCCCTGAAGGAAATATCCCTTCAACACTCAGTATCAAAATCAAATCTTTTCCATATGAGCAGCAGACGCAAAAATTATTATTAGTAATACTAATATAAAATTATTGAATTAATCTTAAAGAAATATAAAAAAAAATGATATACAATTTTAGGAAGAACTATCTCAGTAACGTGGGAACCATTCAATTGGCATCTACCAAGATCACTACAAGGTTATATGTTTTCTCCAGCAGGATTTCCAAATTATGAAATTCAAAGTCCTTATCTTACATTTAGTGATGTTTATTAAACAGGTTTGATAGAATGGAAAACGAAGAAGTCAGAACAACCTTAAGCCGATTGTTTATTGCTGCTGATGAGAAAGAATGGAAAACGATTGAGGAATTATTGGATAGGAAAACATATTTTGATTATTCATCGTTTACGAGTGAGGCGCCTTCCTTTAAAACTCCAGCTGAAGTTATCCAATCTTTTAAAAGAATATTGCCAGGATTTGATATGTCTCATCATCAGATAGGTAATTTTATTATAAACGCAAGTCCTGTTAATGCCTCTGCAATATGCTATCTGACAGCCCGTTATTTTCTTAAAAATGACTCTGGACAAAATATCTGGACTGTGATCGGTAGTTATGAATTTGAATTGAGAAAAGAGAATGATTATTGGAAGATAACAAAACTTATTTTTAACCTTAAGTTCACTGATGGGAATGAAGCGCTTTTAAGGATGGCAATAGAAAGAGCCCTTTACAAATGATTCGAAGTACTATTGATTGCAATAATTTTAATACCGGTTCAGCAAATATCCCTCATGCACCATTTTATTTTATATAATAGTATATCTTATCCTTTATTATTAGAATAAAAGTTTATATTTTTAGAACAGTATTAATCCAAATGGCTTTATTTTAGATGTAAAGTTATTTATTTTGAATATATAATCTGCTTAAACGCGGATAGTTTATCCGAATTCTAAACAATTTAATTAAAGGATTTGCTAAATGGAGAGAGCATCAGGTCAGATATTGACAATTTTTGGCGCCTCTGGCGATCTGACAAAAAGGAAATTGCTGCCTGCTATATATGAGTTATTTAATCAGATGGCTTTACCAGAGAATTTTGCAATTCTGGGGATCGGAAGAACGGAATTAACTGACAAGGAATTCCGAGATCAGATGGAAAATGGTATTCTTGAGTATTCGGAGAATAAGTTGGAGCGAGTTGACAAATATTTTCTGGATAAACTGTTTTATCTTTCTATAAATACTTCTGATCATAATGATTATGAAAAGATAAAAGTTCGTCTCGCATCACTTGATGATAAATTTAATGCTTCAGGGAATTTTATATATTATCTCGCAACCCCACCCAGCTTATATGGACTTATCCCGGAATATCTCGGTGCAGTGGGCTTGAATAAAAATGAGAATCGTGGAGGTTTTCAGCCGCGGTTAATCATCGAGAAACCCTTCGGTTATGATTATGAGAGTGCGATTGAATTGAATGAGCGTCTTTTAAGGTATTTTAAGGAAGATCAGATCTACCGGATTGATCATTACCTTGGTAAGGAAACTGTCCAAAATGTGCTCGTAACGAGATTTGCAAACGGAATATACGAACCACTCTGGAACAGGAATTATATTCATCATGTGGAAATCACTTCCGCTGAATCAATCGGTGTTGAAAGCAGAGGGGGATATTATGATTCTTCCGGTGCATTGAGGGATATGATACAAAATCATTTAATGCAGCTTGTTGGTCTTGTTGCAATGGAACCGCCATCCACTTTTGATTCAAATTCAATAAGAAATGAAGTAGTAAAAGTTTTTCTTGCTCTCAGACAACATAAGCCTGAAGAAATAAGTAAGTTTACAATACGCGGACAATATCTTTCCAGTAAAATTAAAGGTCGGATTGTTCCTGGCTATCGGGAAGAAAAGGGAGTTCACCCGGAATCAAAAACAGAAACATATGCTGCCATGAAATTTTTCATTGACAACTGGAGGTGGGGAGGTGTCCCATTCTACATCAGGTCCGGAAAACGACTTCCAACAAGAGTTACTGAGATCGTTATTCACTTCAAAAGGACTCCTCATTACCTCTTTAAAGGGCGAACTGTTTCTGAATCATCGAATCAACTGATTATACGGATTCAGCCCGATGAGGGAATATTAATGAAACTCGGAATGAAGGTGCCTGGCGCTGGTTTTAATGTACAGAATGTAAATATGAGTTTCAGATATGCTGATCTCTCTAACGTATATTTACCAACGGCATATCAGAGATTACTCAATGATGCTATGTTGGGAGACTCAACATTATATGCAAGGGGTGATGCTGTGCTTGCAGCATGGACTTTCGTAAAACCCATTCAGGATGCGTGGGCAAATGATCCTTCTGTTAAAGTTTATGGTTATCCTGCCGGAACATGGGGACCGGAAACCGCTGATGAACTTTTTAACAGAAGGGGAATAACCTGGCGTTATCCATGTAAAAACTTAACTGATGACGGAATATTTTGTGAACTTTAAATGAACAAAAAAATATTTGAAAGCGCGCAGGATATTGCCCAATATTTTGCTGAATATCTGCTTGGTAAAAGTCTGGAACACAAGCAGTCTGGTAAAGTATTAAATGTTGCATTGAGTGGAGGCACTACTCCGAATATCATTTTTAATCTTTTAAGATCAGATTACCGGGATAAAATCGAATGGGATATTATTCATTTTTACTGGGTGGACGAGAGATTCGTTCCGGTTTCTCATTTCGATAGTAATTTTGGAAATGCAAAAAAAATACTATTTGATTATCTTTTAATGTCAGAAGAAAATTTACATAGCATCAGAACCGATTTGACTATTGATGAAAGCCTTCACAAATACAAAAATGAGTTAAAGGGATTACCGACAGATGTTTCGGGAAACCCCCTCATTGACATAGTTATTCTCGGAATGGGAAGCGATGGTCATACAGCATCTATCTTTTCACGTGATTTGAATCTTTTTGATTCTTCTGAACTGTGTGAAAAAGTTCTTCATCCCGATAGCGGTCAACAAAGAATTACTATAACGGGGCGAGTAATAAATTCGGCGAAATCGATTTTAATTATTGTCACTGGATACTCGAAGGCTGAGACTCTTAGGACAGTGTTTGATGAAAAAAATGAATCATTTCCTATTTCCAAAGTTTCGAATGATGATAAGAAAACAATGTGGCTAGTTGATAAAGAGGCAGCTTCAAAACTTTAATTTTTATAAATATTTTTGAGGAAAGAATGTCAAAATTAATTGAACTTTCAGGATTGGGACAATCAGTTTGGTGTGATTTTATCAGCAGGAAATTTATTAACGACGGGAGTCTTAAAAAACTTATCGATCTGGGATTAAAGGGTGTGACTTCTAATCCGACAATATTTGATAAAGCTATTTCTGGCAGCGAAGATTATGACGAGGATATCAGGGAACTATTAACCAATGACATTGAACTTAATGATATTTACGAAAAAATAGTCATTAAAGATATTGTGCTTGCAGCAAATCTTTTATCTGATGTTTATGTGAGCACAGGAGGAGTTGATGGTTATGTAAGTCTTGAAGTAAACCCTTTATTAGCAACAAGGACAAAAGATACGATCAGAGAAGCAGTCAGATTGCACAAAATCCTTAACTGCCCCAATATTATGATTAAGGTTCCTGCAACCGAAGAGGGGATTCCTGCTATTGAATTCCTAATTGGCCAGGGTATTAATGTTAATGTGACTCTTATTTTCAGTTTGACAAACTATAAGAAAGTAGCCGAGGCATATATTCGTGGACTTGAAAAATTCAGCGCCCGGGGTGGCGATCTCTCAAAAGTCGCCTCCGTGGCTTCTTTTTTTGTGAGCAGAGTTGATAGCGCAGTAGATAAACAACTTGAAGAAAAGGGGAATTCTGATTTAAAGGGAAAAATCGCAGTCGCGAATTCCCGCATTGCTTTTAAAATGGGTCAAGAAATATTTTCCGGCCCCAGATGGGAAAAACTAACAGATAAAGGAGCGAGAGTTCAGAGATTACTCTGGGCAAGCACAGGCACAAAAAACCCGGAATATTCCAAAACCCTGTATGTCGATGAATTAATCGGGCCCGATACTGTCAATACATTGCCTCCTGAAACAATAGAGTTTTTTCTACAATCAGGAAAAGCTGAAAGAACAATTGATAAAAATATTTTTACTGCTGAAGAACAAATAAATAAACTTTCCTCGCTTGGCATATCAATCGAGCAAATCACAGAAAAACTTCAATCTGAGGGTGTGAAATCTTTTTCACAGTCCTTCTATTCTTTAATGGATAATTTACAGAGAAAATCTGATCTCTTTAGGTTGAAATCAGGTGGATTTTTCATCACAGCAGGCAAACACAGAGAAGTATTTATGCAGGAATTGAACAGTCTTTTCGTCCAGTCTGTCGCTGAAAGGATATGGAAAAAAGATCATTCCGTTTGGTCAGACAGTCCTGTTGAGATAAGTAATCGTCTCGGCTGGCTTGACTGTTTTGAAATTACAGAGGAACAACTGCCGTCCGTTAATAAGTTTGTCGAAGAAATAAAATCCGAGGGATTTACCGATTTGCTTTTGCTTGGGATGGGGGGATCAAGTCTTGCTCCCGAGGTTTTTGGAAAAACATTTACTGGTCATGAGGCAGGACTGAAAATACACATACTGGATTCAACTGACCCTGATATGGTTAGCAGGGTGAGAGATACACTTAATCCTCTGACTACTCTTTATATGGTCTCAACAAAATCAGGTGGAACTGTAGAAACAATTTCTTTTATGAAGTATTTCTATAATTATATACATAGTAATTTTGGTGCAGACTTTGCAAAAAATCACTTTGTTGCAATAACAGATCCAGGCAGCGGGCTTGAAGACATCGCAATTAAACTTGGATTCAGGAAAATATTTTTGAACGATCCTGAAATTGGCGGGAGATATTCAGCCCTCTCCCTGTTTGGAATTGTGCCAGCTGCATTGGCTGGTATTGATGTGGCACGATTACTCAACGAAGGCAGAAAAGCTGCAAATAATTCAATAAAAAGCCCATATAAGGTTTATTCTGAAAACAGAGCATCAGTAATTGGTGCGCTGATTGGAGCTTGTGCAAAAGAAAATTCGGATAAATTGACTTTTATTTTATCTGAATCTGTGAAGCATCTGGGGGTCTGGTTCGAACAACTTATTGCTGAAAGCACCGGTAAAAATGGGGTTGGCATCCTTCCTGTTGATGGCGAAGATTTACTCGATGTCTCGAAATATCTCGGTGATAGAGTTTTCATCAATCTTTATATGAGAAATGAGGCACATTCAAATAAAAATCTGGAGGAATTAATCATCAAGGGGTATCCTGTAATCTCTATACCATTGGACGATATTTATCAGATTGGCGGAGAAATTTTTAGCTGGGAGTTTTCAACGGCAATAGCGAGCTGGGTACTAAACATAAATCCTTTTGATCAGCCAAACGTAGAGTCTGCCAAAGTGATCGCCCGTAAGATGGTCAGCGAGTATATTAATAATGGGAAAATTGTTAATAACAAATATTTGACAAACACGTTAAATTATTCTATTACAGGCAATTACAGCAATACAATAAAGTCATTTATTGAATCATTAATTGGAAATCCCGCTGTGGGAAATAAGAAAAAGTACTTAAGTTTACAAGCATATGTTCCATACGATGAAACTTTTGAAGAATTAATTCGGAAAATAAGAGGACACATTGGGAGAAAATATGGTATTGCGACAACTTTTGGTTATGGTCCACGATTTCTGCATTCAACCGGCCAGCTTCACAAGGGAGATTCAGGCAATGGGATATTTTTACAAATATTAAGCGAATATGTTAAGGATACCGGAATACCTGAAACGGCTGTAAAATCAGATAGTTCAATCAGTTTTGGAGTACTCAGAAATGCGCAAAGCCTCGGCGATGCCAGTGCTTTGAAAGAAAATGAAAGAACGATCGAGACTATTTTACTTAAAGGTGACTATGTTGAATCATTCAGGCATTTTATGAAGGATATTGGTATAAAGAACATTTAATTGATTCAAATGAATAAAGAAAATATCAGATTAGCAGAAGACAAGGCAAAAAAGAAAAGCTGGAAAAAATGGGGACCCTATCTTAGTGAAAGACAGTGGGGTACAGTAAGAGAGGATTACAGCTTCAATGGTGACGCCTGGAATTATCTAACTTATGAAAAAGCAATTAGTCAGTCATATCGTTGGGGAGAGGATGGAATTGGCGGTATAAGCGATGAAAAACAACTCCTTAATTTTGCTTTTGGTTTCTGGAACGGTAAAGATGCATTTTTAAAAGAAAGGCTTTTTGGTCTATCTGGTACAGAAGGAAATCATGGTGAGGATGTAAAAGAATTATATTATTACCTCGATAACCTTCCTACCCACTCATACATGAAAATGCTTTACAAGTATCCTCAGAAAGAATTTCCTTACACACAGCTGAGAGAAAATAATAGAAATCGTGACAGGAAATCGCCTGAATTTGACATTATTGATACCGGAATTTTCGATAGGAATGAATACTTTGATCTTTTTCTTGAATATGCAAAGGATGATGAGGAAGATATATGTATAAAAATCACGGCCTTTAATAGAGGAGTGCACCCTTCCCAGCTGAATATCATCCCGCAATTATGGTGCAGAAATACATGGGATTGGGGCTATTCGGATGAAAAACCTGAAATAAAACAGAGAGATGAAAAGTTTTTAGAAATAACACACGAAAGGTTAGGCGCATATTTTCTCTATTTTGAAGGCGATCCCCAGTCTCTTTTTACCGATAATATTTCCAATCTGGAAAGACTTTATGATTTCAAATCACAGCAAGGTTATTATAAGGATGCATTTCATGATTATATTGTTCTTGGGAAAGAGGATAAGGTAAATCCGCTGAAAACCGGTACAAAAGTTGCTTTAAATTATTACGTGTTTTTATTTCCGGATAAACCCTTTACTTGTCGTCTTCGGCTAACAAATAAAAAGAAAAAATCACCTTTTCAGGATTTCGATAAAATTTTCAAATTGCGCAAAAATGAATCGGATGAGTTTTACAAAGAGATTCAATCAGGAATAAAGAGTAATGATGAAAAGCTTGTGCAGCGTCAGGCTTTTGCAGGAATGTTGTGGTCAAAGCAATTTTATTATTTCAATGTTGGGAAATGGCTGAATGGAGATCCAGGACAACCTGTTCCTCCGGAAACAAGATTAAAAGGCAGGAACTTTGAATGGAATCATCTAAATAATGATGACATAATATCGATGCCAGATAAGTGGGAATACCCTTGGTATGCCGTCTGGGACCTGGCGTTTCACTGTATTCCTTTAGCAATGATAGATACTGAATTTGCTAAAGAACAGATCATGATCTTCACAAGGGAAAGGTATCAGCATCCGAACGGGCAATTACCTGCATATGAGTGGAATTTCAGTGATGTTAATCCGCCTGTTCATGCCTGGGCTGCATGGCGCGTTTATAAAATCGACGAGAAACACAACGGGAAAGGCGATCTGGATTTTCTCGAAAAAATATTTCTGAAACTTCTGTTGAATTTTACATGGTGGGTGAATAAAAAGGACGCTGAGGGCAGAAATATTTTTCAGGGCGGTTTTCTTGGCATGGATAATATTGGCATATTCGACAGGAGTAGTGTGCTCCCAACCGGAGGTCACCTTGATCAGGCAGATGGAACGAGTTGGATGGCAATGTATTCACTTAATATGCTCCGAATTAGTCTGGAATTATCATTGCATAAGCCTTTTTATCAGGAGATGTGCTCCAAATTCTTAGCTCATTTTTTGTACATTGCCGCTGCAATGACAAAAATCGGTGAGGATGGTGTTGGTCTCTGGGACGAAGATGATCAATTTTATTACGATGCCCTTCACCTCCAATCAGGACATTCAATAAAACTTAAAGTCCGTTCGATGGTGGGGCTGGTGCCATTATTTGCCGTTGAAGTGCTTGACCCGGAAATCCTCAAACATGTTCCGGAATTTGAAAAAGATTTAAAATGGTTCCTCAAGAATAAACCTGAACTCTCGAAACTCGTTTCGAGATGGACTGAGCCAGGGCTGGGTGAAAGACGACTTCTAAGTTTGCTTCGGGGAAGCAGAATGAAAAAACTGTTAAAACGAATGCTGGATGAGTCTGAATTCCTTTCTGAATATGGAATCAGGTCTCTATCAAAATATCATGAATTCAGCCCTTATGTGCTTGAGGCAGAAGGAAACAGATTCGAGGTCAGGTATGTCCCAGGAGAATCAGATTCGGGGATGTTCGGCGGAAATTCAAATTGGAGAGGTCCCATCTGGTTTCCTGTAAATTATCTTATTATTGAGAGCCTGCAGAAATTTCATCATTATTATGGCGATGATTTCAAAATTGAATATCCTGCCGATTCTGGAAATTATTTGACGATTAATGATGTTGCAAATAAACTTTCAGGGCGACTGAAAAAAGTTTTTTTAAAAGATAATCTTGGCAGAAGACCGATATATGGGAAAAACGTAAAGTTCCAATCCGACCCATATTTCAAAGACATGATATTATTTTATGAATATTTTGATGGAGATAACGGGCAGGGACTTGGGGCATCTCATCAGACAGGTTGGACCGGTCTCATTGCAAAACTGATTCAACCCCGCAAAGACTGATGTTTGTTGCGGAATTTTTAGCCTTTTAGAATTTCAGCAAGTTCAAAAATACTTACGGAAAACCAATAGCCTGAGCAATGAACTGTATTAGATTTGATCATCCCTGCAGGTGTTATTACTGGTATTACTTTCGATTTGTATTGTCGAATGATGTATGCCAAAGTCGTGGAATAATTCTGATGCTACCCGGTTTAGGAACTGATCTTCAACATGCCCGGAAGGGATGACAAGATGTACCGTCAATGCGTATTCAGTAGTGCTCATTGCCCATATATGCAAATCGTGTACATCCCCAACTCCGGATAATTCTGATAAATATGTATAAACCTGCTGGTAATCAATATTAGCTGGAACAGCATCTATTGACAAATGCAATGAATCTTTCAATAGTCCCCATGTACTAATAGTGATCACCACAACGATTATCAGACTGATTATCGGATCAAAAAGAAAAATACCTGTTATATTGATCAATAAGCCAGCAACTACCACACCAAGGGATACTACGGCATCTGAAGCCATATGCAAAAATGCTCCCTTTATGTTCAGGTCATTTTTTCTTCCGTTAAAAAAAAGCATAGCCGTGACCGTATTTATTACAACTCCAATGCCCGCAACAATCATCATTGTTATACCGCTGATTGGCTGAGGAGAACCGATTTTATGGATTGACTCAATAAAAATAACACCTAATGCAATCATAAGGATAATTGAGTTAAATAGAGCTGCGAGTATTGTTGATTTTCTGAATCCATAAGTTCTTGTTTTTGTCACCGGTAGTGCAGATAGATACGAGCCGCCCCAGGCAATAATGAGTCCAAGAATATCTGCAAAATTATGTCCCGCATCAGCCAGAAGAGCCATCGAATTGACTGATAATCCAAAAATAACCTCAATGATTATATATAGCATATTCAGAACAATGCCAATCATAAAAGCTGAATTTATGTTCTGGTTATATATTGTATGAGTATGATTATGTGTCATTTTAAGTTTTTCAGTATGCAGATTCAGAAAAATTATTGTTTTTAGTAAATCGGGAAAAGCATATCAAAAAATAAGAATAGAAATCAATCATCCAAAATTGATAAAACCCTGAAAAAATAAAAACAATAATGTGTGAAACACAATATTTATTATAGAATAAATATTGCAAAGGGATTAAATTATTTCAGAAGCTAAACTATCGTATAAAATAAAAAATCCTCATAAGAATTAACTTATGAGGATTTGTACACCCGTAGGGAGTCGAACCCCAAACCTTCTGATCCGTAGTCAGATGCTCTATCCAATTGAGCTACGGGTGCAAAAATTAGAACACAAATATAGTAAAAGAAATTAAATATTTACAATCTGCAGTAGAGATAATTAGTAATTCAGCAAGACTTAAACAAACTTTATGGAAATTATCTCGACCAGAAACGGTCGCTATTCAATAATCCAATTGCTGCTGGCAGCATAATATTGCAGGATAATGATTTACCGATCAGATATTCTCTACTTTCGACTGGTGCCTGATAAACCGGAAAGTCAAATTCAGGAAATAAAATCCTTATTATTAATCCTAAATCATCCTGGCCCATAAGAAATCTGGGGAAAGTATTGCCATTCGTGCGCATATTCATTTCCTGTGCTTTCCATATTCCATTTTTATCAGCTCTGAATTGCACAGTAACCGGTCCGTATCCCCCTATCCCGTGAATAGCTTCAACGAATTTAATTGTTAATTTCTCCAGGACCGGAGAATTGATCTTCTTAAATCCCATTGTTGCCCCTGAATCATGATCATTTCTGCTTATAAAAATGGGATCGAATGTTCCATCCTCAGCGATGACAGTATGACAAGAATGATGGAATACATCAGGGGCATGTGCGAACAATGGTGTCAGATTATCCAACTGATCAAAATAATTAAATAGAGAAGCAGAGTCACCCAAATATTCCTGGAAAATATAATTATCTCTTTCAAATATTGTTGTGGCATCCTCTCTTTTTCTGATGAAAAAAACTCCCTTCGAGGCAAATCCTTCTATTGGCTTTGCAATAAGGGGATAACCATGTTTCAAAATAAAAGCCTCAAGATCCTCGAAGTTAACTGATTGGTCCTTAAAAAAAGTTGCCGCAAAAGGCAGCCCATGTTGTTGACAGAACTTCCATGTTTCCCATTTGTTCAATGCGATTTTTAATGAATTTACTGAACCATAAGGTATTTTCCCTGGTAAGTCAGGGTAATCTCTCATTAAAATAGAAATAATCTCAGTGTCTTCATCTCTACCACTTAAGATCAGATTCGGTTTTTCATTCCGGATGATTTCCTGTGTTTGTTTCTTAAAGTCAAAAGTATTAGTGTGTGGAACAAGATAACACCTGTCACAGCGGAAGTTATTCGGACTCGATGCGATGCTATTCATGCCGATTAGTTCAACCAGCTCCCGTCTCCTGAAACCCTGATATTCAAGGACATCGAGTATATTTTGCCCCACTAGACTGCCAACACTCGTGATAAGGATTTTTAATCTCTTATCCTGTTTTGTAAATGTATTATTTATCAACTTTAGCCCATAAGCGAATTGTTTGGATATATAAGGAATAGAATGAAACTTTAACAAAATATAAGGGGAACAAGTTTTATTATTGCTTAAATTTTGCTTTACAAATATATTCAAAATAAAGAATTGAGTGTCGAAATCAGGGATAATTATCTTTCAAAATCTATATACATTCAGTGAATAAATCAATCATGTAAAAATTCAGGTAATCCGAATCAGTTAAGACAGAGATGAATGATATGGATCAAAAATTCGTATGGGTAAGAATAATTTGGTATCAAGTTTGGTTTCTTCACTCTGGGTTTGGATCGAATTAGTTAAATATCAATCAATTATTATGCGGATAGTTTTCCTATACACCCAGATTTTTTTAAGATTGCAATAGAACAGAATAATTTGCAGACAGGTTTGAATTCCAGAAAGCCTGATAGTGGGCTAAGTTTGTTATTTTATTTCTTTCTGGATTGGGTGAATTTATTAATTTGTTGTTTGGAAATTTAGAATTCTAACGGGTAAAAATGAATAGTTTTGAAAAATACCGAAATAATATTGTTGGAATAGAGCAGGAGTTCGAGTCTCCTTATGGTGTAAAAAGGGTGATCTATGCAGATTGGGTTGCCAGTGGCAGACTATATCGACCAATTGAGGAGAAGATTCTTAATGATATCGGACCTTTTGTCGGTAATACACATTCCGAGTCAAGTGTGACCGGCACTTCGATGACACACGCTTATCATGAAGCAAAAAGTATTATCCGAAAACATGTCAATGCTTCCAAGGATGATGTTTTGATCACAGCGGGTTTCGGAATGACGGCAGTGGTTAACAAGCTGCAGAGAATTTTAGGCCTAAGGATATCCGAAAAATTCAGGAAACGAGTGCATTTGAGAATCGAAGAACGTCCGGTTGTATTTATTACACATATGGAACATCATTCCAACCAGACATCCTGGTTGGAAACAATCGCTGAGGTTGTGATAATTGAACCCAGTGAAAATGGGTTGGTTGAACCAGAAAACCTTCGTGAAAAATTACATAAATATAAGGACAGAGCGATTAAAATAGGGTCGTTTACTGCGGCATCTAATGTCACTGGCATTATTCCCGACTATCATAAACTTGCCCGGATTATGCATGAATATGATGGTGTTTGTTTTGTCGATTTTGCGGCTGCTGCACCTTATGTGGACATCAATATGCACCCTTCCGATCCCATGGAAAAGTTGGACGCGATCTTTTTTTCGCCTCATAAATTTCTCGGGGGTCCGGGGACTTCGGGAATACTGATTTTTGATCATAATCTTTACCAGCTAAAAGTTCCTGATCATCCTGGTGGAGGAACAGTTGACTGGACAAATCCGTGGGGCCAACACAAATATATTGATGATATAGAGAGCAGAGAAGATGGAGGTACTCCTGGATTTATTCAGGCAATTAAAAGTGCTCTTTGTATCAAATTAAAGGAGCAAATGGGAGTTGCAAACATTCTCAGCCAGGAACATTTGCTATTAAATAAAGCAATTCCGCGATTCAAAAAGATGGATGAACTTCATATACTTGCGCAGGATCATGAAAAGAGGCTTGGAATAATTTCCTTTTACTCTGAAAATGTCCATTACAACCTTATGGTGAAAATACTGAATGACCGTTATGGTGTTCAGGTAAGGGGAGGGTGTTCCTGTGCTGGAACTTATGGGCACTATTTGCTGCATGTTGATCCTACAAGAAGTAAAAGAATAGCAAATAAAATTAATCACGGTGACCTTTCTGAAAAACCCGGCTGGGTTCGATTTTCACTTCACCCGACGATGACTGAAAATGAACTCGATTTTGTACTCGATGCTATCGAGGAAATTATTATTAATGCGGATAATTGGAAAAAAGACTATAATTATTCTAAGTCCACAAATGAATACTCTCATAAGTCATTAAATAGTTTTATTAATAAAAGGGTCCAGCAGATATTTACTTTTTAATTTATTGTTGTTAGTATTAATAAATTTGTCGAAAAGTTATTCGGTAATGTGACTCACATTACAAAGAATTTTGATTTTTTGTATTAACTTAGGATATTATTATTGGCGGGGCTAAGATGTTAAATCTTCAAAAACTGTTTATTGATTTCTTTGTTGAAAGACTTAAGAAATCTTATTATGATACCTATAGCATGATGGAACCGCATTACTCCAATATCATTGCTTGGGCAAGTCAGTTATCTTTGGAGAACATAGCCAATACTAATGCCTTATATCACAATGTTGAGCATACGATAATGGTTACCTCGGTCGGACAGGAAATACTTAAGGGCAAACACTTACTTGAGGGTGGTGTTTCTCCCAGGGATTGGATGCACTTCACCATTGCACTACTTTGTCATGACATTGGTTTTGTGCGCGGTATTTGCAGGGCTGATACTGAAGATTATGTTGCTACGGGTATTAAAGATGAAGTACTGAAGTTCGATCATAAAAAAACAGATGCCTCACTGATGAAATATCATGTTGACAGAGGCAAACTGTTCGTTCACGAACGTTTCGGTGGTAAATTACTTGTAAACATTGATGCAGATTTAATAAATTCTTATATAGAGATGACCCGGTTCCCAATTCCAGACGATGGATTTCATGATGATACTCAGACATTTGCTGGACTTGCACGGGCTGCTGATTTTATTGGACAATTAGGAGATCCAAATTATTTAAGAAAAATCCCTGCATTATATTATGAACTGCATGAAAATAATGCAGCAGAAAGCCTTGGATACGAACACCCGGGCGAATTACGCGGGAAATATGCCAAGTTTTATTGGAATGTAGTGACTCCATATATCAAAGAAGGATTAAGATATCTGAATGTCACTCAGGAGGGGAAACAGTGGGTTGCTAGTCTGCAGTCTCATGTTTTCGATGTTGAACACGGGATAGAAAGCTCGCTCTGATCAAATATAAATTTGAAAGAAGTTATAAAATACAGAGGATGCCCTCGCAGAGCAGCCTCTGCATTTTATGAAAATATTCTATTCTTTATCACTTACAAAAATCATCATCAGAGCAGCCAGAAAGAAAGATACTCCTCCAGTGACAAGTGCAAACATTGCATTATCATCAAAAAGATATTTCACAAAGAATCCAAGAATTGCGGCTGCTGTTATTTGTGGAATAACGATGAAAAAATTAAAAATGCCCATATAAACACCTAACTTCTTTTGTGGCAGGGAACCAGTAAGAATTGCATATGGCATTGCAAGAATGGAAGCCCAGGCAATACCAATTAATATTTCAGAACTCAAAAGAACATATTGATTTTTAATAAAATAGAAAGATAATAAACCAATTCCTCCGGCTATAAGGCTAATAGAATGTACAGACTTTCTGCCGATTTTTCCTGCCAGCCAAACTAATCCAAATGCAACGATTGCTGCGACTCCGTTATAAACGGACATCAGAACTCCAACCCAGTCAGCACCCTGATTATATTCAAATGTTTTTGGATCAGTTGCATTGAAAACACTTTTTGTCACTGCCGGAGTTGTGTATATCCACATAGCAAAGAGAGCAAACCACGAAAAAAACTGAACATAGGCAAGTCTTATCATGGTCTGTGGCATATTATAAAGATCAGTCAGGATTTCTGTCAATCCATTTTTCGGTTTAATCCGACCGATAAAAGCAGAGATTATTTGAAGCAATCCAAATGCGGCGATAGCAGAAAAAAATATCGTCAATCCATTATCAATAAAAATATATTTTTTAAATACCCAGTAGAGTAAAACGCCAGTAAACAACCAATAAAAACCTGCATTTAGGAAATTGTGTTTTTGTGTTTCAGTAACATCCTGATATTCAGTATTTACATCATTATTTTCGTCATCGAAGGAAGCAATTTCTGAGGGTGAATATTCGCGGGTACGAAAAACTGTCCAGAGTACTGAAAAAAAGAAAACGATGCCCCCTGCATAAAAAGCGTACTTTACAGAAGGAGGAATTTCGCCTTCGGGCGCAACATTGCTGATCCCAAAAAGATTTGTAAATAGATATGGGAGCAAAGATGCAATAACAGCACCCGTACCGATAAAAAAACTTTGCATTGAAAAACCAATAGTCCTTTGCTTTGAAGGCAATAAATCACCAACAAACGCTCTAAAGGGTTCCATTGCAATATTTATAGATGCATCCATTATCCAAAGCATGCCGGCTGCAATCCATAAAGCCGGGGAATTTGGCATAAAAATTAGCGCGGCTGAAGCGAGAATCGCTCCACCTAAAAAATATGGGCGTCTCCGCCCGAGAAATGTCCAGGTTCTATCACTCAGATATCCGATAATGGGCTGAATAACTAAACCAGTTATTGGGGCAGCTATCCAGAGGATTGGTATTTCATCAATCTTTGCCCCTAATGTTTCAAAGATTCGACTTACATTGGCATTTTGAAGAGCAAATCCAAATTGTATTCCAAAAAATCCAAAACTCATATTCCATATCTGCCAGAAACCAAGATGAGGTTTTTTCATGAAAACTCCACATTTAGGATTAGGTGTAAATAACAAAACTTGATTATATTTATTAAGTTTGTATTATACTTAAAATATTGAAAAAAGTGGAATTTATATTCCTTTGGAAAGAAATATATTTTCAAACGGGAGGATAATTGTTAAGCAACTATGCTTCAGATGAATTTCAGAAATACGAAAGAATCTACGAAAAGGAATTAACGAAAATTGAAGCCGGGTTAAATGAAGTATTTAAAGGAATGAGCCCGCACTCTCTATACGATCCCTGTTTGTATGCTGTAACAGGCGGCGGAAAGAGGATAAGACCGTTTATGGTTCTGCTTTCGGGAGCAGCCGCCGGCGGTAAATATGAACACGTTTTTAATACTGCATTATCAGTAGAACTTTTCCATAATTTCACCCTTGTTCATGACGATATTATGGATAATGCGGATAAGAGACGTGGACGAAAAACCGTACACCTAAAGTATGGTGTCAGTTCTGCTATCCTTTCGGGAGATAACCTAATAGCGGTTGCTTATAAGTATCTTATGAAAGATGTTACCTCAAATCATCAGTATATTTTTAATCTTTTCACTGATGCAATTATCGAAGTCTGCGAAGGGCAAAGTCTTGATACTGACTTCGAACGTAAAAAAAATGTCAGTATCGATGAATATAAATTGATGATAAAGAAAAAAACCGCTATTCTTTTAGAATTGTGCTGTAAACTTGGCAGCGCTGTAGTTGGCGCGGACCAGGGAACGACAGAAGCTTTAGGTGCATATGGGCATAATATAGGAATGGCTTTCCAGATTCAGGATGATCTTCTTGATATTTTTGGCGATGAAAAACAATTTGGGAAAACAGTTGGACGTGATCTTCTTGAAGGTAAAAAAACTTATCTTATTCTTAAGGCGATTGAAAAATCGGATGCAAAAGCAAAAAAAATGCTCAATTTGTTTATAACAAACAAAGGGATTAAGATCGATCAAATATCAGAATTTAAGGAAATGTATAAACGACTTGGTGTAATAGAGGATGCTGAGAAGGAAATAAAACAATATACAGCACTGGCATTCGAAGCATTAAATAGTATTAAAGAAGCGGAAGCAAAAAATATCCTGATATGGCTTGGCACTAAATTACTAACGAGAAACAATTAATGGTTACTAAGGAAGTTGCAATTATTAATGATGCCGGACTTCATACAAGACCAGCAGCAACAATTGTGCGTTTAGCTGCTGGATTCAAGAGTAACTTTATGATCTATAAAGATGGTTTAAGCATCAATGGGAAAAGCATAATTGGAGTAATGACACTGGCAGCCGCAAAAGGGAGTTCATTGACCCTTGAGTTTGATGGGATAGATGAGAATGAAGCTATGACAACTATCATTGGCTATTTTGAAAGGGGATTTGACGAGCTTTGAAAGAGACTGAGAATTTTAATATTAAATCGGGGATTGCAGCAGCCCCAGGACTTACCATTGCGCGGGCTTATATATTTTCAAAAGAAAAAGAGGTTGTTAACGATTCATTTATCGTTGACCCGGATGAGGCAATCAGAGACCTTGAAGAGGCTTTGGAGAAATCACGAAAGGAACTCGAGAAAGTTTTAGCAGTTACTATTGATATTTTGGGCAAAAATCGAGGGGAGATATTTGAAGCCCAGATAATGATCCTTGATGATCCATTTCTAATAGGGAATATAAAAAAAAGGATAGCAGAAGAGAAGAGAAACCCGGAATTCACAGTTGATACTGAGTTTTCAAAGTATCAGAAAATAATGGCCCGTTCTGAACAACCATATATGAAGGAGAGAATTCTTGATATCGAGGATATCAAAAACCGGATTATTAAAAATATTCGCAAAAAGAAATGGGTTTCGAGACTGTCTAATGATATTATTGTGATTTCTGAATTCCTTACACCAGCGGATACAGTCCTTTTTCTAAAAAATAATGTTCAGGGGTATGTGACAAATTCCGGTGGACTCACATCTCATGCAGCAATACTGGCAAGATCACTGAATATCCCAGCCGTTGTTGGATTACACAATGCAACAACGATTATTAAGAATGACGATTTGATTATTTTGGATGGCTCGCACGGGCAGGTAATTATCAATCCAGACCAGAATACTCTTGAAAAATACAACAAAAAAATCACACGATTACAAGCATATGGAGAAGATTTAAAAAAATTACGCGATGAACCTGCTATTACTCTTGATGGCAGACATGTCAAACTAATGGCAAATCTCGATCTGAATGAAGAATTTCATTTCATTACTGAAAACGGTGCTGAAGGTATTGGTTTAGTTCGAACTGAACAAATTTTCCAGGGTGACGACACATTTCCAAGCGAAGAGGTTCAGACTGCTGCATACAGAAAACTCGCTGAAATGACGTATCCGAACAGGGTCATAATTCGAGCCTTTGATGTCGGGGGTGATAAAATGCTCCCGGTTGACCTGAAGGAGCCAAATCCCTTTCTCGGCTGGCGCGGCATAAGGTTCTTACTCGATAATCCCGGGCTTTTAAAAACTCAAACGAGAGCAGTACTCCGGGCAGCGGTTTTTTCTAATATTTCTTTCATGATCCCGATGGTTTCGTCCTTCAGGGAAATAATTGCATTTAAGTCAATAGTAAATGAATGTGAAAATGAGCTGAGGAATGAAGGCAAAGAATTCTACGAAGGCATTAAATTAGGAATTATGATAGAAGTTCCTTCTGCAGCCGTTATGGCCAAAGAATTTGCTGCTGAAGTTAATTTTGTCAGTATTGGCACGAATGATCTTATCCAGTATTTACTTGCCGTGGACAGAGGGAATGATATTATTTCTGATCAATATCAGGAATTCCATCCATCTGTTGTAAGATCATTAGCGCATATTATCAAGGAAGCCAAATCAAACGAACAATCCTTTGTAAGCATTTGCGGGGAGATGGCAGCCGACCCTTTGGCAGTTCCATTACTGGTTGGATTAGGACTTGATTCCCTCAGTGTTTCAGCATCAGCCATCCCCAATATTAAGAAAATAATTAGGTCGCTTAAATATTCTGAGACTATCGAACTCGCTTCAAAATGTCTTGAGTGTAAAAGAGAAAAAGAAATACGTGATGAAATGCGCAGATTTTTCATGGAAAAATTCCCCGATATTTACGAAGAATTATTTTCAACCTAATTAATATGCTATCTGTCCTAAGAATTATCCTGGTAATCTAAAAACTTTGATGAATATTTTGGGACTAAATATTACCAGGTTTCTAATTTTATTGCTTCTACTTACAGGAAACACCTACCCTCAATTATTCTCTTTTGGCAGGAATAAAGTTCAGTATGAAAGTTTTAATTGGAAAATTATAAAGACTGAGCATTTCGATATTTATTATTATGATGAATTTGGTGAGATGGCAGAAATCGGCGCGGCCTATGCCGAAGAAGCCTATTCCGAACTGAAAGTTAAGTTTAATCATAATGTCATTAATAGAATACCTCTGATTTTTTATAACACACATCTGCATTTTCAACAAACTAACACTTTACCAGGATTTATTCCGGAGGGTGTTGGAGGTTTTTTTGAATTTATCAAAGGCAGAGTTGTCATACCTTTTCTGGGTTCGCTTGAAGAATTCAGACATGTGATCAGACATGAGCTCGTTCATGTGTTTATGACGAGCAAGTTAATGAATCAGGTCAGGGATCATCGCTTGATCGAAGAAAAATATCCGCCATTATGGTTTATTGAAGGGCTGGCGGAATTCTGGTCAACTTCCTGGGATTCCAAGGCAGAGATGGTTATGCGTGATGCCGTAATAAATGGTTTATTTGTCCCTGTTCATAATATCGATAGAATTTCAGGAAGTTTTCTTATGTACAAAGAGGGCCAAAGTTTTTTAATTTTTATCAGTGAAGAATATGGGTCAACAAAAGTTTCTGAAATAATTGAGAATTTCTGGAAATTTAAGAAGTTTGAAGATGTTCTCGAATTCACTCTTGGTGAGAAAATTGCTGAAATCGATAAAAAATGGGAATACTCTTTAAGAAAAAGATATTTTCCGCTGCTGAATAAAAAGAAACCGCATGCTATAGATTCTAAAAAATTAACAATAGATGGATATAATTTCTCACCTCGAATTATTTCAAATGCAAAAGATTCATCTCTTTTCTATATTGCCAATGTGGATGGATACTCCTCCATATATAAAATTGAGAATTATTACGAAAAAATATTTGAAGACGAATCAGTTCCAAAACTATTCATACGGGGTGAAAAAACCGCAGTTTTTGAGTCATTCCACATTTTTCAACCATCACTCGCTATAAGTCAAAAATATATTGCTTTTGTTTCAAAGAATGAGGGAAGCGACGTTTTGTATATCTGTTCGATCGAAGATGGAAATATTCTGACTGAGATTAAGCATAAAAAAATGATCAGTATTAAATCACCTTCTTTTTCGAATGATAATAAAAAACTTGTTTTTAGTGCTATCGATAATAAAGGTTTCAGTGATATTTTTCTTTTTTCATTTGCTGACAGCAGCATCCAAAGAATTACAGATGATTATTACGATGATAAAGACCCTGTATTTGATCAAAACAACTCTGATATTGTTTTTTCATCCGACCGAACTGAAGGTACACATGCTGGAAAATATAATCTTTTCAGATATGATTATAGTGAAGGGACCTATGAATATATTACATACGTTGGATACGATATTACGATGCCAAAATTTAGTCCCGACTTTAAGACACTCTTCTGTCTGGCAGAAGTCAATGACATTCAAAATATATGGCGACTTGAAACTGACAGTTTAAGTAATAATAAAATGTGTATGTTCAAAGTAACTGATTTTATAACAACAGTACTCGATTATGATCCTATTAACAATGAGGAAATCGTCTATTCAGGATTTGAAGAATTTTCATTCCATTTGTATTATTATAAAAAATCAGGAAGAGATTCTGCTAGAGAAAAGATAGAATTTGAATACTACGGCGCTTTCGGGAAATGGATACCGGAATCAATTAATCTATCTTCGGAGGCGGGTGGACTTGAATATGAAAACGAATACACAATTGATTATGCTGTCAGCCAGGTTATTACAGACCCGGTATATGGCACCAGGGGCGGAGCACTTTTTACATTAAGTGATCTCCTCGGTGATGACAGATATATGTTTTTGCTATATAATACTGCAGAAGTTCAAAGCGAAATTCTCCAAAATTTTAATATTGCTATCACAAGGGTTAATAGTGAAAAAAGATCGAATATTGGTTACGGCATTTTTCATTATAACGGAAGAAGGTACGATATTCGGGAATCGGATGAGTTTTTCTATGAGCGAAGTTATGGTGGTTTCTTTTCGCTGATCTATCCACTCTCAGTTTTCCGGCGCCTGGAAGCCAGTGTATCTATTGCCAATACTGATAAAGAAATGCCTGAAAATCTGTTTATTTCACAGAAATCATTACTACTTTCAAATTCAATATCACTAGTTTTTGACAATTCACTCTGGATGCCGACAGGACCTCTTGACGGGACACGTTATAGGGTGTTAATGGGTTATACAACTGATCTGAGGTATAGTAATATTAATTATTATTCAATCATCGCAGACTTCCGGCATTATCTGAGAACTTCTTTCAGATCCACGTTGGCACTGAGGACATCAATATATATAAATGACGGAAAACAACCGCGACGATATTTTGCCGGAGGAAGCTGGGATTTAAGGGGCTGGCCGCGTTGGTCTGTCCGGGGAGAAAAACTTTGGCTTTCTTCTGCTGAATTCAGATTTCCAATAATCGATCAAATATATATTAAATTCCCATTTTTTGGTCTAGGAGTCGCAGGTATAAGGGGAGCTTTATTTTTTGATGCAGGAGGAGCCTGGGATTCTGAATATGATGAAACACTGGGGAGTCTCGGAGGCGGAATTCGTTTGAATCTATTTAACATAATAGCTCTCAGGTATGATGTCGGGAAAAAAATTGAAAATGATTTCAAAAATTTTCAACCACGACTTTTTTATCAGTTCTTCTTCGGATGGGATTTCTGAGATGAAGCAAATTACTATTATCCTGCTAATTATTCTCATTACATCCTGCACGAGACAAATCATAATTAATGACATTAATACTAATTCTGAAGGATTATTTCAATTCGGGAAAACCCCGGAACGGGATTTCTATTTTGATACTGATCTGCCTGATTCACTGATTTTCGAAAAAAAATATTCAATAAGCGGTAGTTTTAATAACTCATCTATGGTTTTTTATGATGAATATGCGTTTGCAGGCGATCTGTCAGGCAATATCTATGCAATAAACCTTGACACGAAAAAAATCACAGGTACTCAGAATAATAAAGGTGGTGTTTTTGTTTGTCCGATAATAAACAAGTTGAGATTATTCTATGTAACCGATAACCTCGATTCCCGTAACTCTACATTCTATATGTACGATTTTTATTTGAATATTTATCACGCAAAAATCGAGATACCCGGTTCATGCAGAAATGAGATGGTTAAAACTAATGATGCAATCTTTCTTCTCTCATCTGACGGCACTCTTTATAAAATCTCACTTATGGGCGAAATAATCTGGATAAGAAAAACCAATGCAACCACCTACTGTAATCCGGCTGCCGATGAGAGTAATATTTATTGGGGCAATTCATCCGGGCAAGTAATCAAAGTTTCATTGAATGACGGTTCAATCCTCGGGCAGACCAAACAATATACGGCCATAGAGGGTGGAATAACAATAAGGGATGGATTAATTTATGTGGGTGATAATGCCGGCAATTTGTCTTGTTTTAACACAGACCTGCAAAAGATTTGGGAATATCAGACTTCTGCAAAAATCATCTCAAACCCTGCAGTATCCGATAGTATAATTATTTTCGGAAACCTGGAAGGCAATATCTATTGCCTTGATAGAAATTTCGGGAAGCTAATTTGGATCTTAAAGACAGGCGGGATTATTAATACTACTCCAATTATTTTTAAAAACTTTACTGTCGTTGCCGATCTCAATAAAAAAATCCATTTTATCAAGAATGAGGATGGTAAATTAGAAAAACAGATCGAGCTTGAAGGGAGATGTAAGTTATCGCCATCATTTTTTAAAGGATCGCTTTTTATAGGATATGATAGAGGAAATCTATTGGAGTTGAAATATGAATAGATGTCTATTAATTCATATTTTTCTATTACTTACATTTCCCTGGTTTGCGCAGGAAAAGCAGAGACTGACCATTGTAACGGAGAATCCTGAAAATGAAATAGTTCTAAATGATTCCATCTTTGTGATAGGAACTTTTTCAGGATTTTTCAGTGGGTTAAGTGTGAATGTTAAGGTTTTACCAAAAGGAAAACTCTGGGGGAGAGGTATCTATGAGGAGAATGTGTTTTTGAATGGAAAAGCAGTAAATAAGTATTATTCTGAAAATAAATTCATAAGTAAAGATATTAACAGTTTTATTTATGCCCCGGTAACATTAGAAATACAGAATGAAAAAGAGAGTTTTATCAATACAGAATTATTCCGATATCTTATCGGATCTGCGATTTTGATTGGAACCGGGGCCGTATATTACAAATTTCAGGCGGATGCGCAATATGAGACCTACAAAAAAACGGGTAATTCTTTGACTCATCAAAGAACCGAAAAATTTGATACAATAAGCGGAATCTTTTCGGGAGCCCTGCAAATTAATTTTGCACTACTGATCTATTTCTTCCTCACTGAATGAAGCTCTGTCTGAGTTAAAATTAATGAGCTTCGAGCCAGTTATTTCCAATGCCGGATTCAGTTTTAACAGGGACATTAAGAGGCAATGCGTTTTCCATTATCCTGATAATTTCTGGAGTAATAATATCAATTTCAGGGATAAATGCATCAAATACAAGTTCATCATGAACCTGAAGTACCATTTTTGATTTGAAAGCATTCGTCTTAAGATAATGAAATATTCTTATCATGGCTATTTTTATCATATCTGCAGCTGTTCCCTGGATAGGCATATTAATCGCAACCCGCTCTTCAAATTGCCTGATAACCCTGTTGCCGCTATTAATATTCGGCAGAAATCTTCTCCGTCCGGTTAGTGTTTCAGAAAATCCCTTCTCCTGAGCCTTCCTCACAGACTGATCCATGAAGTCTTTGACATTAGGGAATGTGCTGAAATAAGTATCAATAATTTCCTTCGCATGGGTCTGAGTGATACCGAGTCTTGTTTTTAGTCCAAATGGTCCGATGCCATAAAGTATTCCAAAATTAACTTCTTTGGCTTTCCTGCGCATATCAGGTGTCACATCTTTGGGATTTACTTTAAATACTTTAGATGCGGTGCTCCTGTGGATATCCTCACCATTCAAAAAAGCATCAAGCATATTGGGATCGGAGCAGATACTTGACATAATTCTTAGTTCAATCTGACTGTAATCGAAACTGAGTAGCTTGTGGTTTTTATCTCTGGGTATAAAAGCTTTTCTGATTTCTTTACCAAAATCTGTTCTGATTGGTATATTCTGCAGGTTTGGGTCGATACTCGATAGTCTGCCCGTAGCCGCAACGGTTTGATTAAAAGTTGTATGAATCCTTCCGGTACTTGTTTTTATAAGACCCGGAAGAGAATCAGTATATGTGGACTTAAGTTTAGAAACATGCCTGTAATTTAACAGAACTTCAATAATATCATGTTCACCCCGAAGGTTTTCAAGAGAACGCGCATCTGTGGAATACCCGGTTTTGGTTTTTTTTGATTTTGATAGTCCCAATTTATCAAATAATATTTGCTGTAACTGCTGAGTAGAATTAATGTTAAATACTTCACCGGAATAACTGTAGATTTTCTTTGTATTCTCCTCTATTAAAATTTGTAATTCTTTGCTCAATTCATTAAGGAATGAGGTATCGATTCTAATTCCTTCTCTTTCCATGTCCTCGAGCACCTCAACAAGGGGAAACTCAATTTCGTATGCAACTCTTTCAAGATTATGGTCTTCAAGTTTTTTCTTAAGTACCCTGAAAAGTTTAAATGTAATGTCAGCATCTTCTGAAGAATATTCGCTCAGTTTTTCTACATCAACATCAAATATTTTCTCCGGTGTTTTTTTCGATTCGATCAAATCAAGGAGCGGAATTGTTTTATAGGCAAGATATTTCTTAGCCAAATCATCCATACCATGTTTATTGTCCGGATCGATTATATAGCTAGCAAGCATTGTATCAAAATAAAACCCCTTTGTCATGATACCATAATTGCGAAGTACAGCGATGTCGTATTTACCGTTTTGACAGACTTTGTGAATTTTGGGATTCTCAAATACTGCCTGAAATATTTTTTTGAATTTTTTAACCGACAAGCGGTTTTCCAAAGACTGGCTGAAGAGGTCACCTTCATCTCCGAAAGGGTTCAAAGCTACAAAATATGCCTCATTCTCCTCAAAACAGAATGATACACCGGCGATTCTGAGATTAAAAATATCGAGAGAATCTGTTTCAGTATCAAACACAAAGAGTTTTGTGTTTAATAGTTTATCCCTTAATTCAAAAGCTTGCTCATCATTAATAATTAATTTATAATTTACCTGTTTATTATCAATCGAATTGATGATGGTTGAAGAGGGGACTTCATTTTGGATATTAGCCACACTGGAAGAAGTAAGAATATTCTTAAATCTTGAAAGTAATGCGCGGAATTCGAGTTGCTCAAAAAAATTAAATAAATTATTATCGATAACGGAATTAAATCTGGCGGATTCTATATTAAAATCAAATTGCACATCAGTTTTAATTGTTGCTAATACTTTTGATAAAAATGCATTGTCCTTATTTGCCAGCAGTTTTTTCTTTGTACCCTCCTTATCAATCAGATCAATGTTATCATAGAGATTTTCTATTGACCCAAATTGTTTTATTAAGGGGACTGCTGTTTTCTCCCCAATCCCGGCTACACCTGGAATATCATCTGATTTATCACCGACGAGAGCCAGATAATCTATCATATTCGAAGGTGGAAAACCGTAATCGCGAATAACAGAATCGACATCGAGCACATTTAACTCTTCAGAGGATTTTCCCGGTTTAATAACCTGAATATTTTCATCTATTAACTGAACATAATCTTTATCGGGGGTTACAGCTATACCTAAAAGCGAATCTGAAGCAGTTGTCTTTAAGACTGTGCCAATCAGGTCATCCGCTTCATATCCCGGCATAATATAGAGTGGGATATTTAGAAGAGTTATAAGTTCCTTAATTCTGCCAATTTGAGGTATCATGTCCTCCGGCATTTTTTCTCTCGATATTTTATACTCCGGATAAATTTCATGCCTGAATGTTTTTTCTTTTGAATCGAAAGCAATCGCTAAATAGTCAGGTTTCGTATCTTCAATAATTTTAATGAGTTGTGTAACAAATCCAAAAACGGCAGAAGTCGGCTCTCCCGATCTGGTAACAAGTGGTCTGCTGATAAATGCAAAATAAGCCTTATATGCCAATGCCAAAGCATCAATAACAACAAACTTTTTTTTCAAATTAATCTCCGGTAAGGTATTAGTTAATTATGTGCCAATTCTATATTTTAAGTATTCAAAAAAATTTGACTGCAATGAAAAAACTGCTCGTATCAAGTCTCGCTATTATATCATTATTTTTATTCTTATCAAACTTACCTGTTGAAGAATCCTTATTCATTTCAAATTGGAATGTTGAAAATCTATTCGATACTGCCGATGATCCTCTCAAAGATGACAACGATTTTCTTCCGGAAAGCGAAAAAGTTTGGGATCAATTAAAATATGAAACAAAAATAAAAAACCTGTCAAAAGCTATCGCTGCCTTTAACCGTGAGAATGGGCCCGATATACTTGGACTGGAGGAGGTTGAAAATGCTGAGGTGGTGAAAGATCTTGCTGCCGAACTTGGTGAAAAGGAGTATGGTTTCGTTCACATGGAATCGCCTGATAACAGGGGTATTGATAACGCACTTATATATAAGTCCTCACGTCTGAAAGTGATAAAATATGATGGTTTAAAAGTTGAATTGGAAGATGGTTATCCAACAAGATTAATACTCTGGGTTAAATTTTTATTCAATGGCAATGCTGAATTAAATGTCTTCGTGAATCACTGGCCTTCAAGAAGGGGAGGTCAAAGCGAAAGTGAATCCGGAAGAATTCGTGCAGCTAAAACGTTAAGAACTTTTATTGATAATAATCTACAAAAAGATGATGCAATTGTTATTATCGGAGATTTTAATGACGATCCTGTAAATATGTCAATTGTCAGCGCTCTGAATGCTGTCAGGTTTGATTGTGATAGCCTGAATACTTATACAGATGGACTGTACAATCTCGCCTACAAAAAATTCAAATCAGGTGAAGGCAGTTACCTTTATAGGGGAAACTGGAACATGCTTGATCAGATTATAGTTTCCGACGAATTGCTTAATGGGAAATACTTTGAATTTCATTGTGATGATTTTCAGATACTTAAGCCGGAATTCATTATTACTAAAGATGGCAAATACAAAGGAGCATCTATTCCGACCTTTGGAGGCAGGACATATCTTGGGGGCTTTAGCGACCACCTGCCGATTGGTGCAAGGTTTATCCTAAAATAATATGTCGAAAATTCTCTTTATTTTTGGCGGTGGAGGGGAATTAGGAATCCCGTTGGTCAAATATCTTAAAAGATTTGATCTGAGAATTATTCTATTCCTGAGGAATAAAGTTTTCGAACTTCACGAAGGTTATGAGGTTAAAATATTACCAGATTTCGAAGATGAAAATTCTATCTATAAAGCATTCCTTTCCGTAATTGGTGACGGGTCAGCCGAATACCATCTTCTTTCTATGATTGGTGCCTATGTTGGAGGTAAACCCCTCCATGATACTGAGCCGGAAGTATTCGACAAATTATTTAAATCGAATTTCACTATAAATTCCATTATTGCAAAAAATTTTATAAAAGCATTAAAGAACAAAGCAGGAGGGTCAATAACTTTTATCAGCTCATTGACTGCTTCCAATCCATCTCCAGATAAAATTGCTTATGGTGTTTCAAAAAATGCAATTAATTATTTGACCAAATCTTTAAGCCTCGAATGTCGTAAACTTGGAATTTCAGTGAATGCTTTATCACCGGGAGTTATTGAAACTCAGCAGAACCGCGAATGGGTAAATGACTCATCTGATATGATACCACCTGAGATGATTGCCGAATTTTTTAATGCAATAATAAATAATTATAGAATTATTTCGGGAAATATTATTGAACTCCCTTTCACATTAAAAAACAATGCTTAAATTTGGGTATAAAAAAATAATATATTGACTTTTTTTTTATAAATCCGTAATGTTGAATTCAATTTTATCGGATTATTTTACAATAGTTTTCATTTATTAATTTCGGAGGAAATCTCATATGCAGTTTACAGAAATTATAGGGTTCGCGTCCTATATTTTTGCGCAGGCACAGGAACCAGGTATATTATCTTATCTTCAGACAAAATTTGTTGAAGGTGGCGGATTTATGTGGCCTATCCTTGCAAGTCTTGTTTTGGGTCTTGGATTTGCGTTTGAAAGATTATGGACACTTTCAAGAGCAAGTATGAATACGAAGAAATTCATCGTTAAAGTTAAAGATGCTCTTGCCAAAGAAGGTGTTGAGGGTGCGATGAAAGTATGTGAAAATACAAGAGGTTCTATTGCTTCTGTATTTCATGCAGGTTTGCTCAGAGCAGATGAAGGTGTTGAAGCCGCTGAAAAAGCAATTATGGCTTATGGCGCAATTGAAATGGGCTTCCTCGAAAGAGGACTTATTTGGATTTCGACATTTATATCCATTGCTCCGATGCTCGGGTTCACAGGAACGGTTCAGGGAATGATTCAGGCTTTTGACGCTATTGCTGAAGCTGCCCAGATTTCTCCCGGAGTTGTTGCCACAGGTATCTCAGTTGCTCTTTTAACAACACTGTTCGGTCTTGTTGTGGCAATGATCCTCCAGGTATTTTATAATTATTTCGTCTCAAGAATAGACAGACTCGTTGCAGATATGGAAGAAAGTTCCATTGAACTAATCGATGCTCTTTACGAAATGAAAAAATAATTATCAGAGAATACAAAGATGGTAAAAATTAAGAAAAGGAAACTTGGCGGCGCTGAAATACCTACCAGTTCGATGGCGGATATTTCTTTCCTTCTGCTTCTATTCTTTCTGGTCTCTACGGTTATTGATGTTGATACCGGTATAGGTCTCACACTTCCGGAATACATCCCCGAAGAGCAACAGGAAGTTGCACCGCTTTCTAAGGACCGTCTTGCTGCTATTCTTATCAATGAAAATGGTGATGTACTCCTGAACAAAGAAATTATTGCTATACCTCAGATCAAAGAAAATCTTACTGAACGGATAAGGTCGAAAATTGACCAGCCTAACAATAAGAAACTGGTTGTATCTGTTAAAACTGACAGAAAGACTAATTACAATCTTTACATCCAGGCATTAGATCAGGTTAAAGGCGCTTATTTCCAGGTCAGGGAAGAATACGCCCAGACAAGATACGGCAAGAAGATTCTGGACCTCAACGAAGAAGAAGATAAGGATATGAAAGACAAAATTCCTATGATCATCTCTATCGCCGAGCCGGAAAAAATAGATAAGTAGAGAGGAAATAATGAAATTTGAAAAAAAGCGAGCTTCGACGAAGCAAGAGATTCCCACAGCTTCTCTGCCCGACATTATTTTTATGCTTTTACTGTTCTTCATGGTCACCACAACCTTGAGAGAAGTTGATGTGCTGGTTCAATACACGCTTCCTGAAGCAAAAGCTATTGAAAAAATAGAGAACAAACGGCTCATCTCATATATCTGGGTTGGAAAAGATCAGAAAATTCAATTGAACGATAATCTCGTGAAATTGGAGGAGATCCAAAAAATAATGTATGCACGGCGTGTTGCCTTACCAAACGTTATTGTTTCGATGCGTATTGATAAAGGCTCAGATATGGGAATTGTAACTGATATTCAGCAGGAGTTGCGGAAAGCTGACGCCAGACGAATTAACTACAGCGCACGACTGTCTAATTAACTAATGGACAATGAAAATTGAAGGCAGGTTTTTACCTGCCTTTTTTTTGGATAATAGTTATGGGATTAAAAGAAATAATTAATGAAGACCTGAAAACCGCTTTAAAGAATGGTGAAAAACTCAGGCTCGAAACGATAAGATCAATCCGCGCTCTTATCCTTGAATTTGAAAAAAATGGTTCCGGCAAAGAACTTGATGAAGCAACAGAAATAGCAATTCTTACCGGGGCAGCAAAAAAACGATCTGAGTCTATTGAGCAATTTCGGAATGCCGGACGAAATGAGCTGGCTGATAAAGAAGAAGCCGAACTGGCTATTATCAGGAATTATTTGCCGAAGCAACTCAGTCGAGATGAAATTATAGCTGAGATTAAAAAAATTTCTGTTGAGACAGGCAGCAAAGAATTTCCTAAGATTATGCCATTAGCAGCCAAATCTCTTAAAGGAAGGGCTGACGGAAAAACTGTTAAAGAATTGGTTGAAGACTATATTAAAAACAATTGAACGTTTTAGATTATTTCATAATTGGTCTGCTTTCGGTCGGTTTCATCCTTGGTTTCAAAGATGGAATTATCAGAAAAATCATAGGTCTTACAGGACTTTTTATCGCCATACTTATGAGCTATAAACTATCGAATCCAATTGGAGAAATCCTGAGTGTATCGACCGGAATTGAACAATATCTTTCCGAGATATTAGCCGGAATAACAATATTCATCAGCATAGTATTTCTTGCTTCGATAATAAAACGTTTAGTTCACCCCTCAGATAAAGTAAACAATCTTCTTAATCAAATTCTTGGCGGAATATTTGGTTCCTTACAAATATTCTTTTTTTTGAGCATTATATTTCTAATCCTGAATATTTTTGATGTTCCCTCTGAGGAAAGTAGAACGAAATCGTTTTTATATAATCCGACTTATTCTGCAATTCCTTCAACCATAAGTTTTATTTTTGGTGAGAGCAACGGTTTTAAAGATATTATAAAAGAATCGATTGAGAGTAAAGATTCAGGAACTGAAAAACAAGCAATCGAATGAATCTCTCAAGACAAATACGTGATCTTTTAGAATTCGATAAAGTACTGGAACTCATCGTTAAATTTTGTAATAGCGATGACGCAAAGACCTTTACCAGAGAATTGCTTCCTTTCGATAATTATTATGAGGCGGCTAAGGAGGGGGAGTATGTCAGCACTGCCAAAGACATACTTATTCTGGACAACAGTTTACCAATTGAACATCTTCCTCATCTAAGTGAAACACTATCCAGATCGAGAATTACAGGAGTGGTCCTTGATGCTGAAGAGATACTTAATGTATATGATCTTGCATGCCAGTCACGTAAATTATTTCATTTTCTTTCGCAGCAGGCGGATGGTAAACCACTGTTTGATGATTTCAAAGATTCTTTTTTTATTGACAAGAATTTTGAAAAAAGTATATCTGCTGTCATTTCTCCTGAAGGTGAGATATTCGATAATGCCAGCCCGCAGTTAAGAAAAATCAGAGGAGAAATTCGCGAGAAGAACAATTTTCTCAGAACATTGATTGAGCGAATTTTACGAAAACTTACTGTCGATTCACTTGTCCAGGAAGAATATGTAACACAAAGGGATGGACGGTTTGTGATTCCTGTAAAATCCGAGCACAAAAGGCATGTGAGGGGTTTTATACATTCTGAATCAGCTACCGGTCAGACAGTTTATATTGAACCGGAAGAGACACTTGAGTTGAATAATGAGTTACTAAGCCTAAGTTTCGCGGAAAAGCGCGAAATTCATAGGATACTGCTGTCCCTGACACAAAGGATAGGCGAATTATCTTATAATCTTTCTTCCGCTCTGCATTCATTAGCAAGAATTGATTCTATCTTTGCACGTGCAGAGTATTCGATAGAAGTTGAGGGTGCATTCCCAAGATTCATCGAGGAAGAGCCAATGCAAATAATAAATGGTCGTCATCCTTTGCTGCTTAAGCGGATTGGAATAAAAAACACTGTCCCACTCAATCTGAATATTCATAATGAGAAAGTAGTGATAATAACAGGACCAAATGCAGGAGGAAAAACGGTTGTACTAAAAACTGTCGGTTTGTTATCATTACTTGCCCAGTCTGGAATACATGTACCAATCAATCCAGATTCAAATTTCAGATTCTTTTCATCTATTCACATTGATATTGGTGATAAACAGTCAATTGAAGATGATTTGAGTACCTTCAGTTCTCATTTGTCCAATATCCGCGACATCACTGATACCTGCGATTCGGGTGCGCTTGTTTTATTGGATGAGATTGGCACTGGTACTGATCCTGCGGAAGGTTCATCCATTGCAATATCTGTCCTGGAATTCCTTCGCAATAAGGGTGCTTTCGTGATGGCTACTACTCATCATGGGATTCTAAAAATTTATGCAGATAATCTCGATGGTTTTATTAATTGTTCGATGGAATTTGATACAGAAAAACTTCAACCAAGCTATTCTTTCAGGCAGGGCATCCCTGGCTCCAGTTATGCATTCGAGGTTGCCGAGAGAATCGGCCTGAGCAAGGATATTCTTTCAACCGCAAAGGATTATGTCAGTTCTGATAAATCTAATGTCGAAGGATTGATTACTGAGCTCGAAGAAAGAACCCGTCTGTTAAAAGAAAAAACCAATCAACTTGAAAGAGAAAAAGCAAAATACGAAGGGCTTTCGGTTCTTTATCAGAAAAAAAATGAGGAAATAGCCCGACAAAAAAAGGAAATCCTGGAGAAGTCGAAAATTGAATCTCAGGAATTATTAAATGGCGTTAATCGTCAGATCGAAGAGGCTATCAGAAACATCAAAGAATCCAATGCAGAGAAAGAGGTCGTCCGGACGGAGAGAAAAAAAATTGAGCGGATCAGAGAAAAGATTGAAACTATACAGAATCCAATTCAAACCACACCGGATCAAAGCAATATTTTCAAAGGTGATCATGTCATGGTTGAAAGCACGTCAACAACTGGCATTGTTGAAAACATAGATCAGCTTAAAGGAGAAGCAATGATTATTGCAGGTAATCTTAAACTTAGGATTAAAATTTCAAAACTTGTAAAAATTAAACCACAAACTATTGTTAAATCACCTGATCAACGAAGGTATGATTTCAGACCAGTTATCGAAAGTTTTAGAATTGATATTCGCGGGAAAAAGCCGGAAGAGGCTGAATATGAAGTTCTTCGTTTCATTGATGATGCATATGCAGGGGATTTGCCGAGAATTGAAATTTTACACGGAAAAGGATCCGGGGTGCTTAAGTTAATGGTTACTGAGATATTAAAACATCATGAACACGTAAAAACTTTTTATTATGAAAAAGTTGAATTTGGTGGCGAGGGGATAACAATTGCGGAGATAGCATGATTAATAAAGTATTGATCTGTAACCGTGGGGAAATTGCGGTTAGAATAATAAAAGCATGCAGAGAGTGTGGAATAATATCAGCAGCAGTTTATAGTGAAGCTGATAAAGGCGCCTTGCACGTGAGAGTTGCTGATGAGGCATACTGCATTGGTCCTGCTTCAGCAAAAGAATCCTATCTCAACCATGAAGTACTAATTGAGACTGCAAAAAATATTGGAGCAGACGCCATTCATCCGGGTTATGGCTTTCTTTCCGAAAACAGCACTTTTATTAAAAAAGTTGAGGAAAGCGGTATTATCTTTATTGGCCCTTCATCAAAAAGTGTTTTGCTCATGGGGGATAAAACTGCTGCACGAAGGCTAATGAAGAATTCCGGTGTTCCAATTGTTCCAGGGACAGTTGAACCTGTTAGTTCAGTAGAAGGGATCAAGGCAGTCATTGCAGAAATCGGATTGCCAGTGATGCTCAAAGCATCGGCAGGCGGCGGTGGCAAAGGGATGCGGAAAATAAGTGATGAATCGGAAATAGACGATGCTTTCGACCGCGCAAGAAATGAAGCTTTGAAAGCTTTTGGCAATGATGATGTCTATGTTGAAAAGTATATAGAAGATCCAAAACATATTGAAGTTCAAATATTGGGAGATAAGTATGGCAATTATGTTCACGTATTTGAGCGAGAATGCTCTATTCAACGACGGCATCAGAAAATTATTGAGGAGTCGCCGTCTCCATCCATTAACGAGAAAATAAGAGAAGAAATGACATCTGCTGCGGTTTCGGCGGCAAAGGCTTGTGGATATTACAATGCCGGGACTATCGAATTTCTGTACGATAAAAGCGGCGAATTCTATTTTCTTGAGATGAATACAAGAATTCAGGTTGAGCATCCGGTTACTGAAATGATTAGCGGCATTGATCTTGTGAAAGAACAATTGAGGATTGCTTCCGGAGAGAGATTATCTGTGGATCAGTGTGATTTAAGTATTTCGGGCCATTCCATTGAGTGTCGGGTTTATGCTGAAGACCCGGATAATAATTTCGCACCTAGCCTGGGTAAAATTCAGCATCATAGATTACCTTCCGGAGCCGGGATCAGGGTGGACAGGGGTATTGATTTTCAATCTGAAGTTTCGATTTATTATGATCCGCTCCTTGCAAAATTAATAACCTGGGGCATAAACAGAGAAGAAGCAAGACAGAGAATTGTCCGGGCTATAAGGGAATATCAAATTGGGGGTGTAAAAACCAATTTACATTTTTGCAGGTGGATATTAACCCATTCTGATTTTATAAATGGAACTTTTGATATAAATTTCCTGCAAAAAAAATCCGATCTGATAGAAAGTGGTGACTGGAAAAAATCTGACATCAATGAATTTGAGGAAGCAATTACAATTTTTGGAGCATTGATAAAATTCCAGAATGAACAATTGAAACCGATGGCAAATGAATGTAAGGGCAAAAATCGCTGGAGACTTGATCGTGATTAATAAATACATTGTTGAAATTGAAAATTCCAAGAAAGAGATTTCTGTATTATCCTCGCATGAAGTCGAGTTGGAAGGTAAAAAATTAACTGTTAATCTCTCAAAATTAAGTGATTATTACTATCTTCTGAAAATTGAGAATAAGATTTTTGAAATTATTGTTGCTAAGACAGGGGAAGATAATTATACACTTAATATTGAAGGCAGAATTTTTGAGATAGGTGTTAAAACCAGGCTTAAAGATATAGCCGAAGAGTACTTGAAAAATAAACAAAAAGAGACAAGACAGGATGAACTTAAAGCACCCATGCCTGGATTAATAATCAATCTCAAAAAAAATATTGGTGATGGGGTTGTACTTGGCGAATCTTTAATCGTGCTTGAGGCAATGAAGATGGAAAACGATTTAAAATCACCTGCAAGCGGTATAATCAAAGAAATATTAGTTAAGAAGGGTGAGGCGGTTGAAAAAAACCAGAGATTGCTCGTTATCGAATAAAAAAAACCCATTGCATTAAAAACACATAATGTATTATATTCTTATGCTAAATTATTTCAATAAATAGGAGATGTACTTTGAAAAAACACTACCTGATCCCAGCGGTTCTGATACTATTAAGCATCAGATTATCTGCAGGTGGATTTCAAATAAACGAACATGGAGCAAGAGCTATGGCTATGGGTGGAGCATTTACCGCCATCTCCAATGACCTCTCAACTTTGTTCTATAATCCTGCGGGATTAACTCAGTTATACGGCACACAGTTTAGTGCAGGTGTAACACTTATTAAACCTAATGCCGGTTTTAGAGGACCAAATCCTGAAATCACGGAGTATAAGGTTAAAGAAAAATATTTCAACCCAATAAATTTCTACATTTCACATCAGATCTCAGATAATCTCGTTGCAGGTCTTGGTATTAATAATCCCTATGGTTTGGGTACATTTTGGGATGAAAACTGGGTTGGTAAATATCTGGCGATTGATACCGAAATCCGCACTTTCTTTTTTACCCCTTCAGTTGCCTATAAGATTTCAGATAATCTTTCGCTTGGTGTAGGTTTCGTTTTTGCCTATGGCGATGTACTGATTGCAAGGAAAACCCCAACTCCATTCAATAGTGACGCATTAATCAGTATGGAAGGAGATGGAACAGGGTATGGGTTTACTGCTGGTGTACTTTATAAACCACTTAAAAACCTATCTCTTGGATTGTCCTACCGAAGTGAAGTTAGTATTGAATTCACTGGAGAAGCTGTCGCCACCGGACATCCGGAACTTATTAACAATAATTTATTGCCAGCGGGAAATATTACAGCCCCGCTTTCAACCCCTATGAACCTCACTGTAGGAGCTGCTTATATGCCTTCATCTGACCTAACAATTACTGCTGATTATCAGTACATTGGCTGGTCAAGCTATGATGTTCTGGAAGTAACTTTCGATAATTATACTTTTGATGATGGAACAAAAACAACTTCAAGTGTGCGGGATTATGAAAATACATATATCGCTCGTTTAGGTGCTGAATACAATCTGAATTCAACCTTATCCTTACGCGGTGGTTTCCTTTATGATAACAATCCTGTCAAAGATGAAAAAGTTGATCCAACACTCCCTGATGCTGATCGTTTAGGTTTTAGTGCTGGTTTTGGTTATTGTCTGACAGACAATTTCAGACTCGATCTCGCTTATCTTTACCTTCGTTTTGCCGAAAGAAAAATAACTAATTCAGCGGAAAATTATATACCGGATACTGTCACTCCGTTTAACGGCGTATATAATTCAGATGCTCATCTTTTCGGCTTAAGTTTATCATATAAAATGTAATGATGGGGAGAAATAACTGAAATGAGAAATAAATTCATAAAATTAAATTCGTTACTGCTTGCAGTGACACTTCTGTTCTTTGTTGCTTGCGAAGACAGGACTGAACTTACAGAACCAGGTGCACCTGCATCGGGAAATGCTGATTTTGCGCGTTTCGTTTCAATCGGTAATTCTCTCACAGCCGGTTACCAAAATGGTTCAGTTTATCAATCAGGGCAGGATTATTCATTCGGTACCCTGATCGCTAAACAAATAAAAACAACTTATGCTCAGGCACTTATCAGTGATCCCGGGATTCCGAACAGACTGCAGATCAAAGATCTGACTGTTGTCAATGGTGAAGTTGTTGGTGTTTCTTTAGGAGCCAACCCGGATTTGGGAACTCCTCTCAACAGCGACTATAATCAACCTTTCAACAATCTTGGTATTCCAGGTGCAATATTATACGATATTGCTGACACAAGTGATTTTGCAGCTAAATCAGTTGCCAGGAATAATCCGTTTTTTAGTATTGTACTGAGATCGAAAGAATTGGGTAAGAGCATCCTTCAGCAGGCATTAATTCAATCACCAACTTTAATGACCCTTTGGATTGGTAATAACGATGTACTTGGTTATGCTACATCTGGTGGAACAAGCGGTACAGATGCAACCGGCACATTACCCACTGATAAAAATGTCTTTGCTTTTCTTTATAATCAGTTAGTTACTGCGTTAGATGCTACGGGAAGAAATATTGTTGTCGGAAATATACCCGATGTAAAATCAATACCATTTTTCAGAACGGTTGGTCCGCAATTAGGGGTCGGAATCCAGGCTGCTCAGACCGCTAATCCGGCAATTCTTGGTCTTTTTTATCAGAAAACCGGAGAGACAGTTGCATCTTCTTTCGCAACACCGGCAACACTTATAAGTGGTGGTGTACTGATAACATTAACTGGCAGCACTTATGCCGGACTCGTAGGCGTTCCCTCCGGAAAATATTACCGTGATTACGGCTTAACTCCAGGCCCGGGAATTGATACAACTCAGGTGTTCGGATTGCATCCTCAAAATCCATGGCCAAATCGTTTTATTCTTGATGCGAACGAAATGGCGGTTGTGGATGATCATACAACTTATTTTAATAATACAATAGCTTCCCTTGTTGCTTCAAAATCCAATTTCGCTCTTGCTGATATGAATTCTTTTTTCAATCAAGTTGCTTCTAATGGATATACATCAGATGGAATTTCATTCACCACGGAATTTTTAAGTGGCGGGTTGTTCAGTCTTGATGGAGTGCACCCAACAAGTCAGGGAAGTGCTGTATTAGCAAATAAATTTATTGAAGTTATTAATTCGAAATTTGGTGCCTCCATACCATATGTAAATGTTGCCTCGGTGCCTTCAAGCATTCCGCTTGCAAAAATCAATCCGAGAATTAAATATGCACCATTCTTTTTGCATGGATCATTAGATAATTTACCCTTTTAATAATTATGATGAGCTTCCGGCAATGCCGGAAGCTCCAATAAAATATGAATAAAATAATATTATTAGTATTCAGCCTTTTTCTTTTCGCCTGTTCTGCAAGTGAAGATATGCAGGAACAGTCAGATGCAGATGATAATGTCTATGTATTTGATGATGCACAGACTAAACCTGACACAAATGAAACAGTTACATTCGAATTGCCGCCTCCTGTTGAGGAAGTTCAGGAACCTGAACAACCAACCATTGTTTATGATTATTATGTGCAGGTTGGAGCATTTTCAACAAAGGACAGAGCCGATAAATTTATCAGTAAAGCTCAGAAACTGACTTCTGAACCATTGAATGTATTCTATGACAATGAAAAGAAATATTTTTTAGTTCAGACTAATCTTCTTTCTGAGAGGGCACCGGCGGATATTCTCCTGAAAGAATTATTAAAGCAGGAAGAATTCAAGGATGCTTTCATTAGAAAAGTCAGAAAATGACACCTGATTTACAAAATATACTTGTCTCGCTGCTCAGCGTTGTCTATGTTTTTGCAGTCGTTGCCATTATGGACAGAGCAGTCAGATCTGGTTTACCGCAGGACATTTCCAGAAAAATTGTTCACATCTGTGCCGGTTCCTGGCTGATTTTTTGGTATTTTTTTGACCCTGATGTCACTTCGAGATATTTTAATATTCTCCCTGCAGTTATCTGGTTTATCTTACTTTTATTAAAAGGCTTTTTTGCAAAACCTGATGATGAAGCGGTAAAAACAATGACGAGATACGGAGATAAAAGGGAGTTACTTAAAGGTCCGCTTTATTTTACATTAATCATGATGAGTATGGGGCTTTTTTATTTCAATACCGAGAAAGCAATTTATGCAATGGGTTTTCTTGGATGGGGTGATGGTATGGCTCCTATTATTGGGACACGATTTGGTAAAAATAAATATAGATTTTTTACTGAAAAAAGTCTGGAAGGAAGTCTGTCGTTTTTCATAGCCGGTTCTATTGGAACACTTTTCTTCTCTTGGTTTCTTCTTGGACATTTCGACCTGACAAAAATACTCCTCATTGGAGCAGGACTTACAATAATTGAAGCGTTGAGTCCAAAAGATCTAGACAATATAATAATTCCTATTTTTGCTATATTATTGTTGTCCATTATCTGATAAATTAGACTAAAACTATGCATTCTCAAAAATATTTCAGGATTAGATTAATAATCCTGTCTTTTTTTCTTTCCTGTAACCTGTTCGCACAAATCGAATTTAAAGTTGACTATCAAGAACTAGCTATTATACCCGAAATTACTCCAAGCGGCATCTATGGCTTGATAAACTGGGGAATTGATAATAATAAACTCTTTATTTTTGATAGAAATAACCGAACAGTCATATATGATTTGCAGAACAAGATATCCGTTTCCTCAAATTCCGGGGAAGAATATACGCTTGATGAGAGTTTCGGAATTCACAATTTTTCAAAGTCAGATATACTCTTCAAAAATCCTGATGGCTACTATTCCAATCAGAACGATGAATCCCTCAGAATTATCAGAGGGCAGGGTGATGTTAACCTTCAATTCGATGGTCGTGAAATAACAATTAATTATAACTCCGATTTTGTTGAGCCGATTGGAATAGATTCAGATTCCAGGATTTTCCTTTATTCGGAAAGTATTGTGCGCCATTTTCCACTTGAAGTTATCGGAAATATTTTGATCCTCAATGAATATGGGGAAATACTTAAAGAATTCCAGGTGCCATTCTATAATTATCTTACGATATCAAAACGTTTCGAAATTGACAGGAACGGGATTATTTATCATTTGATAAGCACACCAAATTATTTGGCCTTAAATAAATTTGATCCATGGGCAAATAATGTATTGCAGAAAGAGTATGAAATAAAAAACATTGCGCCTGTTCACTATTCTGAATATGTGAGCACTGAAGAATATTCTCCGGAATATAAACCTGGTGATGCTGCACTTATTTTTTCAAGCAGAAAAACTGCATTATCCCTTGCTGAGGATTATGTTACATATAAATATTTATGTGTTGCTGGAAACCTCGCCCCAAATAACGTAACAGCTCCAGACGGAGATATAGTGAGAACTCCTGCATGGCTCATAACCGGATGGAATGGTAAAGTGGCTTATAAATGGGGTGGATTCAACACAATTTCAAGCTATTATTCAGGATTGATAAATAATCGATACGCTGGCGATATCAACACCACCGGAGTCTCTTCTTATGCCGTAGGAGTTGATTGTTCCGGATTTGTCAGCAGATGCTGGCAGTTAAGTTATCATTCATCAACTAGTATGATGCCTGATATCACGGTACAATATGCATCCTGGAATGATCTTAAACCTGGTGATGCAATCCATAAAATTGGTCATGTGCGATTATTTATAAACAGAGAACCGAATGGATCCTTTCGTATTGCCGAGGCATCAGCGCGAGATTGGGCTGTTTCTTACTGGAGTTACACTCCTTCTGACCTTCTTTCCTACACGCCGAGATATTATTCTGGGATGGAAAATTTATATTCAGATGTTGACGTCAAATTGATAAGAGCTCGTTATACTGATGATGGTGATAGTGTAAATCTGAAATGGTTTTCTGAAATGACAGGAATAAAAGGATTTCGGATTTACTCATCTAATGACGGAAAGAGTTTTAATGCAATTTTTGATGAGAATTCGGTTAATACTCCCGAATACTCAATTCCTTCCGGAATCGGAAAGTACTTCAAAATTACTGCAGTTTCAGAGTCGGACGGAGCCGAAAGTTTTTTCTCAAATACTCTTGGTATTACCCGGGGGACATCAGAAAGGAAGTGGTTGATAGTTGATGGTTTTGACAGAAATCTTTCCAGCGCAAGTTGGCATGGAAAATCACACAATTTTACAATACCATATTTTAAAGTTTTATCCACTGGAAATGAGACCGTGGAGTCAATCCATCACTCCGATTTAACAAATACAGCTTCTGATTATACCGGAATTTACTGGATTGCAGGTGATGAGAGCACTACGGATACTACATTAAATAATTATGAAAAAGAATTTTTAAGAAATTATCTGCGTAACGGAGGCAATTTATTTATTTCCGGTAGTGAAATTGGATGGGATCTCTATCAAATGGGAGATAATGACGATAAAGATTTTTACCGGGATTACCTGAAATCAAAATTTGTCTCAGACGATTCAAATTCAAAATTGGCCAAGGGTATTATTGGAACACCGTTCGCAGCAGTCAATCTATATTTTGGCCAGATGTATGATGAGGATTTTCCAGATGCAATTGACACAGTAAATGGAAGTATTCCGATACTTACTTATTCTACGAATAAAACAGCTGCAATAGCTTATCGGGGTTTATTTCCTCAGGGAAATCTGGACGGGTCTCTCATTTACCTTGGATTCCCTCCTGAAACATCAGCAAATGATTCTGCTTTTGCTGAACTGGTTCAAACATCATACAATTACTTTTTGAATATCTCGAAAATTCCGGAAAGATTACCGACAACTCCGAAAGACTTCGTTCTTTATAATAACTACCCAAATCCTTTTAATCCTGAGACTAACCTTTCGTTTTATCTTAATTCTGCCCAGACGATAACAATTGATTTATTAACCATGCTTGGTGAGAAAATTAAAACTATTTATGCAGGGACTGTAAAAGAAGGATTCCACAGTTTCAGACTAAGTAGTTTTGGTCTGAGTTCGGGCATTTATTTCGTAAATTACACTTTAAATAATAAATTTTATTCACAGAAAATAATCCTAACTAAATGAGGTGATAAAGTGGCTTTTTCTCTGAACAAAATCATGTTGATCGGCAATCTCGGGAGAGATGCTGAATTTAGTTTTACCCAAACGACCAATACCCAGATCGGAAAGTTCGCAATAGCTACTACTTACAGTTACAAGGGTAAGGACGGGAACTGGGTTGAAGAAACGACCTGGCACAATGTCGTTGTATTTAACCCCTCAGACTTTTATCGTGATCAGTTAAAGAAAGGTAAAAGGTTTTTCATCGAGGGAAGATTATCTATACGGGAATACAAGGATAAAGAAGATAAAACTCAAAGATGGACTGAAGTTGTTGCTGAAAGACTAATCCCTCTGGATCAGCGGGAAGAAAGAGGTGCAAGAATTGCATCTGAAGATAAATCCCCATCTTATGAGGGACAGAATTATCCGCAACAGACCAATAACGATGATGATTTACCCTTTTAATCATATGTTTCATAACTGAGGTATTTTTTTATTTTTGGAAATTAACTGGCTCTATAACCTAATAACATTAGCAATACTTTTAGTGCTTTCAGCCTTTTTTTCGGGATCAGAAGTCGCCTTGTTTTCAATTGAAAAAAAAAGGCTGAAAGACATAAAAAAAGACAACGGTCTCGTTGGAGAATATATTTATGCGCTTCTTGATAACCCCCGCAGGCTGCTGGTGACAATATTGCTCGGCAATACCGCAGTTAATGTTGGAGCATCTATCATCGCGGTGAATTTTGCGTTGGATATCGCTCAATTTCACGGACTGGATATAGATTTTATTCTTCTACTCGAAATAATAATTCTGACAATTTTACTGCTCTTGTTCGGAGAAATCACCCCAAAAATACTCGCAACAAAAAATCCTTTTTTATTTTCAAAAGTAGTGGCTATTCCTCTCTATTGGACTAGTGTTTTAATATACCCAGCATCAAAAATATTGTCTGATCTTATAAAGGGTTTTGTTTCAAATTTTTCATATGACAAAACAAAAACAGCATTAAAGGATTCTGAGATAAATGATTTGGCGGAGATCGGGGTAGAGAAGGGGACTATTGAAGAAAATGAACACGAAATTATTCAGGGATTAGTTGCGTTCAAGCGTATAAGAGTGAGCGAAGTAATGACACCACGCGTGGATATTATTGCCGTTAACGAGGACACGAGTTTTGATTCCATGATTGAACTGATCAACGAGTCTGGTCATAGCAGAATTCCTATGTATTCAGAGAGTATTGATAATATCAGTGGTATCATTTATGCAAAAGACCTCATTCCATTTATTAAAAGCAGCGGGAACAAAGAAGATTTTTCTTTGAAAAAATTGGCAAGAAAAGCATACTTTGTTCCAGGTACAAAAAACATTAACATTCTGATGCAAGAATTTCAGGAAAAAAATCTGCATATCGGAATCGTTGTAGATGAGTACGGCGGCACATTGGGTTTAATTTCACTTGAAGATATCCTTGAAGAAATTGTAGGTGAAATAAGAGATGAGTATGATGACGAGGAAAATGATATAATAAAACTGGGAAGCAATACTTTTTCTGTTATTGGGAAAATATCTATCGAAGAACTCAATGAATTGCTTGGCACTGATATAGAATCAGAAAATGATGATTATGATACATTGGGCGGATACATTTTTAATATTGCAGGCATCATTCCGAAAGAAGAATTCACATTCAATGACAAAGGCTATTCTTTTACAGTTAAAGAAGTTAGCAAGCGACGTATCAACCGAGTTCTAATACAAAGGGATCAATCAAAAGAATTTCAGGAGGAAAAAGGTGAATAAAGAAAGAAAAACAAATTTGAGAGTCGGGATTGTGGGAGTTCTTGCTTTTATCCTGATGATCTGGATTTTTGGTTGGGCAAAAAACTTTAGTCTGTCTTCTGATTCATTAAAGTTACATATCAGGTTTGATTCCGTCGCAGGCCTCGAAGAAGGGGACGTCGTTTCAATCAATGGAGTAAGAAAGGGATTTGTGGAAACAATCCGCATTAAGGATGATGGAGTTTATGTCATCGCAGTTCTGGATAACGACACAAAACTTAAAGCGGATGCTAGTTTTTCAGTAGTAATGCTCGACCTGATGGGCGGGAAAAAAGTTGAGATTGATCAGGGGACAAGTGAAACACTTCTTGATTTAAAAGATATTCATAATGGAAAATTTGGTGGTGATGTATCAGCTGCAATAACTGCATTGAGTTCGGTTCAGACTGATATCATTGATATAGTTAAAGAAGTGAAAACGTCCCTTTCAGCGATAAACAGAATTATTTCCGATTCAAGTATCGCCGAAAAACTAAGTGTAAGCTTATCCAAGCTTAATAGTGCTCTTGATGAGACAAGAAACCTCATCCGGAACAACAAAGATGATCTAAACACACTTTTGACTTCAACGACCTCAATGACAGACAATGTGAATAAATTTCTGACAAAGAATGACGAGGTTATTAATGAGAATCTGAAAAACCTTGATATTCTTATGAAAAACACTAATCAAATAACAGATAAAATCAAGACAATGATTGAGGAAATCCAGGGTAAAAGGAATAATCTTGGAAAAATCATCTACGATGATGAAATGCTTACTAAACTCCAGACCACTTTGGATAATTTTAATGAGCTTGCCAAACAGATAAATTCTCAATTAAAGGGAGATGGAATTAAAGTTGATGCGGACATTTTTTAAAACAATCACACTTGTAGCATTAATATATTTTCAAATTCTATTTGGCGCTTCAAAGGATCCAGTACGCGGCGTGAATGGGATGGTGGTTTCAGCAAGTGATTACGCCTCGGAAATTGGGCTTCAGATTTTAATGAAAGGCGGGAACGCAGTTGATGCCGCAGTTGCTACCGGATTTGCACTTTCAGTTTCTTATCCATCTGCCGGGAATATTGGTGGCGGAGGCTTTTTTGTTATACATTTTTCTGACGGCAAGCAGACTACAATTGACTTTCGTGAAAAAGCTCCGGCTGCTGTACATAAGGATATTTATTTAGATAGTGACGGCAATTTTTTACCGGACTTAAGTCAAAAGGGCTGGACATCATCAGGTGTTCCGGGAAGTCCGGCTGGATTGATATTTGCTCACGAAAAGTATGGTTCGTTACCTTTTGAAGAATTGATTCAGCCTGCAATAGATCTGGCGAGAAATGGAATTATCCTCAGTTACGGAGCAGTTTCATCCTTAAATTCAGTTTATACAGAATTCCTTAAATATCCAGCTTCTAAAATGATCTTTACTAAAAATGGCGCTAAATATTCTGAAGGCGATACACTTTTTCAAACTGATCTTGCAAAAACACTTGAATTCATCAGAGATTTAAAAAAGGATGGCTTCTATAAAGGAAAAACAGCTGATTTGATAGTTAAACAATCAATGGAAAATGGAGGTTATTTAACAAAAGAAGATTTGGAAAACTACTCTCCGGTTGAAAGAGTTCCGGTGCGGGGAACTTACCGCGGGTACGATATAATTTCAATGGCACCTCCGTCCTCAGGCGGTGTTGCCTTAATTGAGGCATTAAATATTCTGGAAAATTATGATCTTAAAAAACTTGGATGGGCTTCAAGCAGTTATATCCATTACATAGTTGAATCTCTCAAACACGTTTATGCTGATAGAGCTGAGTATTTAGGGGATCCGGATTTTTTTGATGTACCCGCCGATAAGTTGATATCCAAAACTTATTCAAAGGAATTATTTAATTTAATTGATGAAAAAGCTAAAAGACCTTCAGAAATCTCTCGCTCGACTTTTAATCTTTATGAAAGCCCTCAGACCACTCACTATAGCATTGTTGACAAATTTGGAAATGCTGTTAGTGCAACTGTAACGTTAAATTCATCGTATGGCAACAAGATTGTTGTGGATGGCGCTGGTTTTATAATGAATAATGAGATGGATGATTTTAGCTCTAAACCGGGATCACCCAACCAGTTCGGGCTCATTGGTAGTGCAGCAAATAGTATTGAACCAGGCAAACGAATGCTTAGCTCAATGACCCCTACCATAATTTTGCAGAATTTAAAACCGGTTCTGATAATTGGTTCTCCAGGTGGTTCCACTATTATCACAACTGTTTTGCAGGTAGTTTTAAATTGTCTTGATTTCGGTATGGACATCCAGACAGCTATTGATCTTGGAAGATTCCATAACCAATGGCTGCCGGACAGTATTGATTATGAAGATTTTCTGATTTCGGAAGATGTGAGGAATAATCTCACAAATAGAGGACATAAATTCGGAAGTAAAACTTCTCTTGGCAGAGCGGAAGGAATACTTTGGGATAGGAAAAATAAAATCTGGACCGGTGCCACTGATCCCAGGGGATACGGTAAAGCTGTGGGATATTGATGATTCTTGGTTTGGGAACTGATATAATAGAGATATCCAGAATTGAAAAAGTAGTTTCAAAATTCGGCGATAAATTTCTGGCGAAATTATTTACTTCAAAAGAGATAGAATCCATCCGTGCAAGAAAATACTCTGCTCAGCATATAGCAGGGAGGTTTGCAGCAAAAGAAGCAATTATTAAAGCTCTTGACCCTGATTGGAATAAAGATTTCACCTGGAAATCGTTGGAAATACTGAACGGACCTTCAGGTGTGCCAGAAGCTAATACTGTTGGCGATTTTTCAAAAAAAATGCCCGAAAACTCACAAATTCACCTTTCCATCAGCCATTCTGAAAATTACGCAACTGCAGTCGCAATCCTTGAAACCAGATAAACTATTTTTAAATATTAATTGTTAAATAATTAGTTTTATTAAATTTTAGATCGGATATAACTTTGAATAAAAAACGAGTTGTAGTTGCAATGAGTGGCGGGGTTGACTCGTCAGTTGCTGCTGCCATGCTCCATGAACAAGGATACGAAATTATCGGGATCACGATGAAAACCTGGGGTTTTATGGAAGTTGGGGGCGCGCCAAAGCATGAATCGGGATGCTGTAGCCTTGATGCAATTTTTGATGCTAAAAGCGTTGCCAACCTTTTGGGAATACCCCATTATACCGTTGATTTCACAGGAGCATTTGAAGAGACAGTAATTAATAATTTTGTAGATGAATACCTTAACGGCAGGACACCTAATCCCTGCGTAGTCTGTAACAGACTCATCAAATGGGAAGAATTACTTAAAAAGGCGGATGATCTTGATGCATTTTATGTTGCAACCGGTCATTATTCGAACATTGAATACAATAATTCAGACGGAAGATACATGCTCCGACGCTCAGCCGACCAAAAGAAGGATCAGACTTATGCTCTCTGGGGATTGTCACAGGAAAGCCTTTCCAGAACAATTCTCCCTCTTGGGAACATGACCAAAAGTGAGGTCAGATTATATGCAGAAAACAATGGGCTGAAAACTGCAAAAAAACCTGACAGTCAAGAGATCTGTTTTGTTGCTGATAATAATTATGAACGCTTTTTAAGAGAACGAGTGCCAGAATTGATTAATTCCCTACCCAAAGGTGATATGGTTTATAAAGGTGAAGTTATTGGAGAACACAGAGGCATACCATTTTACACTGTCGGACAGCGCAAAGGATTGGGTATATCAATGGGAAAGCCTGTTTATGTAAAAAAAATAGATCATAATTCCAATAGAATTGAAATCGGAGATAAGGATGAGCTTCTCGAAAGAGAATTAACTGCAGTCGATGTAAATTATCTTTCGGTGCCAAAACTTGAAAAGGGAATGACTGTAAAAGCTAAAATCCGATACGGGGATATTGCAGCTGAAGCTGAAGTAGTTTCCGCTGATGTCAAATCGTTTTCAATTAGATTTTCCTCTCCCAAAAGTGCTGTTACACCTGGACAGTCAGTAGTACTTTATGATGAAAATTCTTATCTTTTGGCTGGTGGTATTATCAAATAATTAAATCTCAAGGAAATTAGATTCGAACCCGAAGGCAAAATTAAATCCAACCTTAATTCTTTATCCGTTCTTTTATTGAACCAGAGTTATGAACCTCTTTCTATTTGTGGTGTTAAAAAAGCTTTGATTCTAATCATCCTGGGAAAGGCGGAGTTGATCTCAACGGTTGAGAACCGTATTTTACAATCAGTAAATCTAATATATCCCTGGCCGAGTGTCATAAGATTAAAAAAGTTCATTCACGTCCCATATAACAGGATTATCCTTACCAGAAAAAATATTATTAAAAGGGATGGCCACAGATGTGCTTACTGTAAAAGGGCTGATATTTCTCTCACAATTGATCACATACAGCCTAAATCAAGAGGCGGCTCAGATTCTTGGGAAAATCTTGTTGCATGCTGCATACATTGCAATAACAGAAAAGGAAACAGGACTCCGGAAGAAGCAGGAATGAGATTACTGATAAAACCATATCAACCGGATCATATTATGTTGCTCATCAATAATTCGGAAAAGATATATGATTCCTGGAAACCCTTTCTTTTTCAATAAGTTCAGACCCTTTCTCTGAATAACATATCCATTTTTATTATCTTTATTGTTTAGATTTTTTAGGAATGTTATGCCTCAGAAAAGAATACTCAGCGGGATGCGCCCAACCGGAAAACTTCATATCGGCCATTATGTTGGTGCCCTTGAAAACTGGATTGAACTTCAGCATAAATATCAAAGCTTTCATCTGATCGCTGACTATCATGTCCTGACCACCAAGACTGACACTTCTTCAATTTATGAAGATTCTATTGAGATGCTGCTTGATTGGCTTGCTGCGGGTCTTGATCCGGCAATCACCCCGATGTTCCGACAATCTCAGGTTAAAGAGCATACAGAATTATTTATGATTTTCTCAATGCTGATTTCAAGCGCGCGGCTTGAGCGAAATCCAACTCTGAAAGAACAGGTCAGAGACCTTAATATCGAAAATGTAATTTATGGGCATCTAGGATACCCGGTACTCCAAACAGCCGATATCCTGCTTTATAAAGGAGAGGCTGTCCCTGTTGGAGAGGATCAGGTTCCGCATGTTGAAATCTCGAGGGAAATTGCACGCAGGTTTAATAACGTATGGGGAGAGGTTTTTCCGGAGCCGGAACCATTATTGACCCGATTTTCTCGTTTACCCGGACTTGACGGGCAGGCGAAAATGAGTAAATCCCTAAATAATACAATATTGCTCTCAGAAAAAGCCGAAGATGTTTCATCAAAATTGCGTAAAGCTGTTACAGATCCGCAAAAAGTGAGAAGAAATGATCCGGGGCGTCCTGAAGTATGTCTGGTATATACTTATCATCAAAAATTCAACGCTGGAGCAACAGAAGAAATTGCAAGTGGGTGCCGTTCTGGTTCTCTTGGTTGTGTTGACTGTAAAAACCGATGTGCTTCCTCGTTAAACGAATTTCTTGAACCATTCCGAGAGAGACGCTGTAAATATGAGAATGATATGAATTTAGTTAAAGATATTCTGCATGATGGAGAACAAAAGGCTTTGCAGGTTGCAAAAGATACAATGAATGAAGTGCACAAGGCAATGAATTTAGGCTGATGAGTTTCTACAAGATCCAACTTGATGGTTTCGAGGGTCCATTAGATCTTCTCTTATTTTTTATCAAAAGAGATGAACTGGATATTTATGATATTCCAATCTCAAAAATAACCGGAGATTTTATGGAATATCTTGAGATTATTAAAGATCTGGACCTTGAAATTGCCGGCGAGTTCATTCTGATGGCAGCAACTCTGATGCAAATTAAAGTTAAAATGCTTCTTCCAAAAGAATTAGACGATAAGGGAGAGGAGATTGATCCCCGGATGGATCTTGTAAATGCATTACTTGAATATAAAAGATACAAAGAGATGGCTGAAGAATTTATGATTTTTGAAAACAGTCAGCAGAATAAAGCTTTCAGAGGTTACTTTAAGTCAGACCTGAAAGAACATAAAGATGAACTGGGAATTATTCTGAAAAATATTACGATATATGATCTGATGCTTGCATTCAAAAAAGCGCTCGAAAATATTCCCAAAGAGACTTTCCATGAAGTCAGGAAGATTAATGTTACAATTGATCAGCAGATAGCTTATATCAGCTCAAGGGTTAGACAGGGCAAAAGACTTAGATTTTTAGAGCTTGTTACTGAAATGAAAGATAAAATCAGAATTATTGTTACATTTATTGCAATGCTTGAAATGATTCGATCCGGAATGATAGGTTTAAGGGAAACAGAGACATTTAATGATTTTGAGATTTTCGGAGTTGAGAATGGATAACACTTATAGATCTGTCATAGAATCTCTGATCTTTGCTTCAGAAGAACCATTGCCTTTGTCCACTATTATTAAAGCTATCAAAGAAGTGGATGGATCAGATATTCAAATTAATCCAGAAGATGTTGAATATTCTGTTGAGCATTCGAATCGTTTGTTTGAAGAAAACGACCATGCATTTCGAATTATTAAGATTGCAAATGGCTATGTTTTTGCTACCAAAACAGAATTCGCGAATTATCTCGGCTATCTTTCGGCAGAGAAGAATAAAAGACGATTGAGTCAGGCTGCATTAGAAACTTTGGCAATTATTGCTTACAAACAGCCTATAACCAAGCCCGAAATTGAATCCATCAGAGGTGTTAACTCAGATTATATGATCAACACGCTTCTCGAAAAAAAATTAATCGTTATTAAGGGTAGATCAGAATCAATCGGCAGACCTTTGCTTTATGTAACAACCGATGAGTTTCTCAAATATTTTGGACTTAATAATCTTACTGATTTACCAAAGCCGCGCGAAATTGATGAGATTATGAAGGATACTGATTTCCTTGAACAGAAACGGAAAATTATGCTGAATGCCATAGAAGAGGAAATTGAAAAAGAAACACAAGGAGATGATGAAAATGAGACTGAATAAGTATATTGCTGACTCGGGAATTACTTCCAGAAGGAAAGCTGAACAACTGATAACAGAAGGAAGGATAAGTATTAATGGTCAAATAGTTACTAACCTTGCTGTTGATATTGATCCGGCCAGGGATTCTGTGGAGTACGATGGAGAAAAAATACGATTAAAGAAAAAATTGTATTTTCTTTTGAATAAACCCAAAGGATATATTACCAGTACCTCTGATGAAAAGAACAGAAGGACTGTGATCGAACTGATTAACACAAGAGAAAAAATATTTCCTGTCGGAAGGCTTGATTACAATACAACCGGTGTTCTATTACTTTCTAATGATGGCGATTTTTCAAATTTACTTCTTCATCCAAAAAAAAATATCAAGAGGATATACAAAGCCATTCTGGACCATGATATTTCAGATGAACATATTGCCACATTCCGGAAAGGAATTTTCATCGACAACCGGAGAAGCGTTTTTACAGATATCAATGTGTCACCAAAAAATAAAAAGGCGGTCACAGTAACAGTCGTTGAGGGAAGAAACCATTTCGTAAAGAATATGTTCAGTGCTCTGGGTTATACAGTTATTCAGCTAGAACGAATATCGTTTGCCGGATTTACATGCGAGGATTTGCAGCAAGGTCAATATAGAAAACTTGATGAACGGGAAGTTCAAAATTTTTTATTGAATAATGCCAAGATATAGAATAATAGTAATAATTATTGTATTCTGCGGAGTACTATATTCACAGGAGAATTCACCAAACAAACTGCTGAATCTGAAAACTGATATCCAGTCGATCCTGGATGACCCTAATTTCAGTCATGCTATTTGGGGTGTTGAAATTCGATCTCTCAAAACCGGTGAAACATTATTTAAAATCAATTCAGATAAACTATTCATCCCTGCTTCAAATCAGAAATTGTTTATTACCTCATCGGCCTTACTTTTATTAGGATCGCAGTATAAATACCATACCAATTTTTATGTGAACGGACAGATAGTGAACGGAGTACTATATGGTGACCTTCTGATACAGGGAAGTGGTGATCCGACAGTTGAAATTGATGAAAAATCGGGTAAATCCGTATTCAAAAATTGGGCAGATTCTCTTAAGCAGAAAGGTATTAAAAAGATTACCGGAAACCTAATTGGAGATGATGGTGCTTTTGAAGAACCTACTTTAGGCGAAGGTTGGCAATGGGATTTGAATAATTACTGGTTCGCTGCTCCATTTGGAGCATTAAGTTTCAACCAAAACTCTGAAAAAGTTATTCTTGAATATACAGTCGAAAGCCTTCCGGTAAAACTTATCTACGATGCAACCACATCGCCGAATACTTTTGTAAATAAAGTACGCTCCTTACCGAATTTATCACGATCTTCGATTGAGTACAGCAAAGATCCTTGCAGCAATATTGTAACTTTATTTGGCGGTTTCCCTAAGAAAGATTCTCCATTCGAAGTGAGAATAGCCATTGACAATCCAACTGACTATTTTCTCTCAAATTTGAAATATTACCTAAAACAGAATGGCATTGATATAAGTGGTGATATTGTCGATGCATCCTTCCAGGTTACGGATACGGATTATAAAGAAATGAAACTGTTATTTATCCATAAAAGTCCGGAATTGAAAGAAATAGTCACAAAAATTAACAAATTAAGCAACAACTTTTATGCGGAGCAGTTATTCCGGACCCTCGGATTTGAATTTTATGGATTTGGGTCCGCAGAAAATGGGGTTAAAGCGATTAAAGATTTACTTAAAACAATGGGAATTAATCCCGAGAATTTGTCTCTTGTGGATGGATCGGGTATTTCCAGGCTCAACCTTGTTACACCGAAACAGATTGTAAATCTGTTAAGTTATATGTATGTTAGCGGAGAATTTGATTCATTCTTTGAATCTCTGCCTATTGCGGGTACTGATGGAACACTTTCAGATCGTATGCGAAAAACTTCGGCCGAAGGAAATGTCAGAGGTAAGACAGGATTTATGGAAAATGTCATGGCACTTTCTGGCTATCTGAAAACTGCCGAAGGTGAACCAGTAGCTTATTCAATCATGATCAATAATTACAGAGTTCCGTCATCACTGGCTATATATACACAAAACCTGATATGCCAGAGAATTACAAATTTTTCAAGAAAATAATTTAGGAGTCCTCATTCCGATGGAAAACCAGCCTGTTACAGATTTAAATGAACTGATGAAGAGACGATTGGAAGAACTTCATGAACTTAAAAGCAGAAACGTTGAAACTTTTGCCTACGATTATCCTGTGACTGACTATTCTTCCGATATCCTTTTGAATTATGAAAAATTTGAAGGAAAAACAGTAAATATTGCAGGCCGAATTATGGCAATCAGACGGATGGGAAAAGCATCTTTTTCTCATCTTCTCGATAACAAAGGGAAAATTCAGGTTTATCTCCGGAAGGATGATATTGGTGAAGATAATTATGCCGTATTTAAATTATTGGATATCGGTGATATTATTGGTATAAGTGGATACGTTTTCACAACTAAAACTGGCGAGATATCAGTCCATGCATCCGGATTTAAATTGTTGACTAAATCAATGAGGCCCATTCCCATCGCAAAAGAAACAATTGATGAGAATGGAAATAAAGTTGTTTATGATCAGTTTTCCGACAAGGAGCTTCGTTATAGACAAAGGTATCTCGACCTGATTGTAAATCCGGATGTAAAAGATGTTTTTGTGAAAAGATCGAAGATAATCAGAGAGATAAGGAATTTTCTGGACAATAAAGGATATATTGAAGTTCAGACACCCGTGCTCCAGACACTTTATGGGGGAGCATCGGCACGTCCATTCATAACCCATCATAATGCACTGGACATGAAGCTATTCTTGAGAATTGCTGAAGAATTGTATCTGAAAAGGCTAATTGTTGGCGGCTTTGAAGGCGTTTATGAACTTGGAACTGTTTTCAGAAATGAGGGAATAGATCGGACACACAATCCTGAATTTTCTATGCTCGAACTTTACGTGGCTTATAAAGATTACGAATGGATGATGGATTTTGTGGAAGTAATGATTAGGGAAGTTGTACAGAATGCTCTGGGGACAACCGTTGTCAATGTTGATGGTAAAACTCTGGACTTTGGCAAAAAATGGAAAAGAATTTCTTATGCCGGAGAGATAAAAAATAATTGCGGTATTGATATTTTCTCTGAATCGTTAGAAAACATGAAGAGTTTTCTTAAATCTTCAGGAGTTGAGATTGCACATCTGAAAACTAAAGGTCAGATTATTGACGAATTATTTGAAACTGTTGTGCAGGACAAATTAATTGAACCGACTTTTTGTGTTGATTATCCGCTTGAAATATCACCTCTGGCAAAAAGACACAGATCACAGGAGGGGCTCGTTGAAAGATTTGAGGGGTTTATTCTGGGACGCGAAATTTGCAATGCTTTTAGCGAGTTAAATGATCCAATTGACCAAAAAGAGCGCTTTATTGAGCAGAAAAAGAATTTTGAACTTGGTGATGACGAAGCTCAGCAGATGGATGAGGATTTTATTAAATCTCTGGAATACGGTATGCCTCCGACTGCCGGGCTTGGAGTTGGAATTGACAGGCTTATAATGATACTCACTAACCAACCTTCTATTAAAGATGTAATTTTATTTCCTCATATGCGGAATAAATAATTTAAAAATGAAAGCAATATTTTCAATCCTATTATTTCTTCTGTTGACGAAATTCCAGATATTTGCCAAAGTTGTCTCAGATAGTAGCGAGGTATTTCCCAATACGATTGACAGACCTTATCCCGGGAAATTTCTCTCCGAAATAAATTATCCCGAAAAATATAACCCCCTCGAAAAAGAAATAAATTACAAAAATCTGGCAATTACTTCAGGTCTTGTGGGAGGAACAATAATCGGGATTCATATATATCAGGCAAATGCCTGGTGGCAGGACCAAAGCAATGTTTTTAAGATTAAAAACGACTGGAACTATGCTTTATGGATTGATAAAACCGGACATTTTTTCGGGACAAATCTGACAGCTCATTTTTTAACCGCCTTTCTCGAATCTTCTGACCTTGATCAGGAAGATGCCTATCTATATGGCGCTATTTCGGCCTTTTGTTTTGAAATGTATATTGAAATTGAGGATGGATTTGGTCCATATTGGGGTTTCAGTCCTGGTGATGCTTTAAGCGATTTTTTAGGAGCTTCTTTCTACTTATCCCAATATTATTTCCCTTATATGCGAAATTTTCAGCCCAAAGTTAGTTATTATCCATCCGAAAAATTCAGGCAGGGATTGCATAAAGGCAACAATATCATTGATGACTATGAAGGTCAGAAATACTGGATGGGAATGCGGATGAAAAACATTCTGCCGAAAAATCTATCAGAGTATTGGCCATCGATACTTATGCTATCAGTCGGAATGGGTGTAAGTAATCTGAACGGCTCTGGCGGCGGCATCAGGAATATTTATATAGGACTTGATATTGATACGGAACAATTACCATTCCTGCATGGACAATTTGGTAATTTTATTAAGAATACACTTAATTATATCCATTTCCCGATGCCTGGAATACGAATTTCACCGACGGCTGCATTTTTTGGTTTAGTTTATTAGGCACGTCTTGGATTTCAGTATTATTATCCCTACGCTTAATGAAGAAAAACTTTTGCCCGGACTTCTCGAGTCAATTAATTCTCCGGAACTCAGGAAACTCTATTCGTACGAGATTATTATTTCCGATGGCGGAAGTACTGATGGTACGATTGAGAAAGCTCTCATCCATGCTGATAAAATCACGGTACATAACCAGGAGCAGCCTCAGAATATTGCTGCCGGCAGAAACAAAGGTGCGGAGGGCGCAATTGGTGATATTCTTGTTTTTCTGAACGCTGATGTCAGGTTGGATGATCCCGAAATTTCGATGCAGGAAATTATGGTGTTTAAAAAAGAAAAGAATTATGATGCGGCTACTTGTTATGTCAAAATATTCCCTGAAGAAAGAATATTCTCCGACAAAATATTCCTCGGATTTTATAATTATTATTTTCATCTTTTAAATATCATTGGCGTTGGAATGGGAAGAGGGGAGTATCAAATCATCCGGAAAAGCGTTTTCGAGAGAGTTAGAGGATATAACGAGTCCCTGCCCGCAGGTGAAGATTTTGATCTCTTTAAACGGATAAGAAAACACGGAAAGATAAAGAATCTGAAAGCTACAATGGTTTACGAGGCACCAAGAAGATTCAGGAAATACGGGCATCTGAAAATATTGCTCACATGGTTTGTTAATAGTGCCTCTGTTATATTTTTCAAAAAATCATTCTCTGATAAATGGGAAAGAACCTGATTATGAAAAAAATACTGATTTTACTCATCGTTTTAGCCGGAATCTCATTCGGTCAGGCGGGCTATGTTGAATATGACCATAACATATATAATTTCCTCCAAAGGATGCAGATCACTGGAATCATAACCAATTATGATGAATTTGAAATTCCTAAAGCAACCCCACAAGTAATTGAATTTTTAAGAGAAATAGAGCAAAAACAGGATATTATAAGTGACATTGATCGTCAGCGGCTTGACGATTTTCTTAGAGAATTTCAATTCGAAAATAAAACTGATATCGATAATTACCATTCACTTTTTCCGGAGTTTTCATTAGCAAAGCATTTTGATGAAAAGGAAAAAGCGCTTTTTATCTCTGCTGATTCTAATAATTTCTTTCTTAAAGTAAACTTTAGAGCGACGATTGAAAATCATTTCAACCATAATTTATTAAGTCGTGATGCAGCAATGATTTTTTATGGCGGATCTATTAGTGGAAGAATCCAAAATAATATTGGTTTCTATATCTATTCTACGAATGGAACATTTGTCGGTAATCGAAGCCTTGTTTCTGAACAACCACGAATAAAGTATAATTATAAATTCAACGAGAGTCCTGGACAGTCTGCAAATTCGGATTATTTTGATGAAACAGAGGGATTCCTAAGTTATAATACGAAACATATTGATTTGAAAATCGGAAGAGATCGGAAATTGCTTGGCTATGGTAAGATAAAAAATGTACTGAGCGAAATTGCGCCGCCGATGGATTATCTCAGTTTTAGCATTAAGTATGGAATATTTTCATTCGACTATACCCATGGGAAACTACTCGGAAATTTGACTATTTCGAGTGATTCAGTGATCGGATCAATAAAATCGGTGGGTGAAAAGTATTTTGTTCATCATAGGTTCAGGTTTGATTTATCTAAAAAATTCTCATTAGGTTTTGGTGAAAATCTCATTTATTCCAGAAGATCAATGGATTTGGCTTACCTCAACCCGTTAAATTATTTTAAGAGTATTGAACATTTTAATCAGGATCGGGATAATTCTCAGATTTTCCTTGATTTCACTTACAAGCCTGTTGACGGGTTTCTTATTTTTTTGGCTTTCCATCTTGATGACATCAATTTCTCCGAGATTGGAAAAGGGTGGCATGGGAACCAGACTGCCTATAACTTATTACTCAGTTCAACTTTAATTGAGCCTTTTGACTTATCATTTCAATTTCTGCTCATCGAGCCATATTTTTACACGCACCGTATTCAGGAAAATAATTTTACAAACCTCAATCATCCGCTTGTCGGAAATCTGCAGCCTAATTCACTTAATTTTTATTTTTTTACAGAAGCATGGTTAAGTTACAAACTAATGCTCGGTTTTTCAGCAGGATATTCAATTCACGGTACAAATGTTTATGATCCTTCCGGTAAATTACTTATAAATAATGGTGGTAGCGTTATTGATTCACGCAGGAATACTCTGGATGCTCTGCAGGTTTTCTTTCTTGATGGACCACAGGAAATAAAAAAAGAGATTAGTTTTCAATATAAGTACGAAATAATTTCAGGAATTTTTATGATTGGAGACATCGTTTATCTTAATAAAATTATGGATCAGGAAAAATCTACATCTGTTAATGTTATGAACAGGTTGTTAATAACATTATAATTCTGTTAAGTGAAAAATTGAAACAAAGTATTAAATATCAGGTATAATTTCTGAAAGGTTAATATGGATTTAATAAATTTTACGAACCTGAAAGAAAAAGTATTTCATTATAAGAATATGACACCGAATATCGATCCTTCGGTATTCCTTGCGCCTGGTTCTAAGATTATCGGCAATGTGACGATTGGAGAATTTTCAAGTGTATGGTATAACACCGTAATTCGGGGAGATGTTCATTATATCAAAATTGGTAACAAAACAAATATTCAGGACAATTCTATGCTCCATGTTACCAATGGGAAATATCCACTTAATATAGGGAATGAAGTAACTATTGGACACAGTGTTAATTTACACGGCTGTACACTGAATGATCGGTGCTTTGTCGGAATTGGAGCCATAATTCTTGATGGCGCCGTTATTGAGCCGGAAGCTATGGTGGCAGCCGGAGCGGTTGTTCCCCCAGGTGTGCGTGTGCCGAGCGGTTTTCTATTCGGAGGCGTACCGGCAAAACAACTCAGGAAACTGACTGCTTTTGAATTAAATGATTTCATTGCTTCTGCTGAAAGGTACGTCCAGTATTCTGTTGACACATATACGACATTTATTTCGTCAGGGATAAAATACTAAGGTATAAAATGGCGACAAAATTGACCATAATAAATACTTCTTCCAAAAAAATTAATAAAAGAGGAGTGCGGGAACTCGTAAAAAAGCTTTCTGAACATTTTTCTTTTTCTGTATTTTCCCTCGAGATTTATTTTGTTTCATCTTCAGATATATCTGAAATAAATAAAAACTATCTGAATCATGAGGGAACTACCGATGTGATCACATTTGACTACTCGGAAGTAAAGCAAAGAATCGATTCAGAGATATACATTTCAGTGCAGGATGCAGAAGAAAATGCGAAAATTTACAGTGTATCCCTCGAATTGGAATTAAAAAGATTGATTATCCACGGAGTTTTACATATTTTGGGCTATGACGACAAAGACTCATCAAAGAAGTTAATAATGAAATCTATTGAAGATGAACTTACCAATAATATTATTCTGGAGAAAAATATAATTTAAGATGACTCCATCAAAAATTATTGAAGTACTCGCAAAAATACTTGACTATTTGAATAAAAATTATACTTTGGATGAAGTGAATTCCAAATTAATACGTAATAAACGATTCGACAGTTTTACATTAAGTACGGCATACAGCCTTATTTTTGATAAGGTGCTAAGTAAAAGGCTGAACAATTTTTATTATGATAATAAACCCGGTGAAAAATTCCGGATTTTTACTGAAGAAGAAAAGAATTTTATTGGGGAAGAAAATCTGAATTATATAATGTATCTTGCGAATGTAGGATTATTGGATATTTCTACTCTCGAAATGATTTTGGAACAATTGATGCTTTTCCCGGCCGATAAAATTACAAAGAACGACATAAACTGGCTTATTTATATATCACTGATTGAATTTAATTCAGATATTCTTCCAGGCAGCCGATTACTGCTTGGCTCTCATGATACAATAAATTAGGTAAATATGGATGATATTTTCAGGGAACAGATAACTGGTTATCGTTCCGAAATGGAGGGTATCAGAGGCGTATCTTCCAATACAGTAAAATCCTATTTGACTGATATAAAACAGTTCGCGGAATTTCTTAAGACTAATTCCATTTCATCATTTTATTCAGTAAATGAAAGGATAATAAGGACTTATCTTTCTTTTCTTAATGATAATGATCTGGAAAAAGCTACGATAGGAAGAAAGTTATCCTCCCTCCGGAGTTTTTATGATTATTTACTTCGCACCCAAAATAATGCAGGTAATGTTCTAAAACATATTAAAAATCCAAAAGTATCACGGAAACTGCCGGAGATTATTCCGGACAATACATTTGTCGTTTTATTGGACAGCATTAAAAAAAATGAATCACCTCCGGATGCTTTAATATTTAGTGCTATACTGGAACTTCTTTATGGTTGCGCCTTGCGTGTGTCGGAAGTATGCTCACTAAAGTTGAGCGATGTTAGCCTCGACGCTAAATCACTCAGAGTTCTCGGCAAGGGATCGAAATATAGGATTGTTCCTCTTGGGAGTAAATCTGTTCTGACAATTAAACAATACATGACGTGGAGGATTTCGAGATCAGAATTTGATAATCTTTTGCTCACATCGAAGAGAAAACCGGTTTATGAAAGATTTGTTTACAGAATTGTTAATAAATATCTGAAGGAGGTTGCCAGCTTGGAAAGAAACAGCCCTCATATATTGAGGCACAGCGCTGCTACTCATATGATGAATAATGGCGCTGATCTCATGGCAGTTAAGGAAATACTTGGTCATGAGAATCTATCTACAACTCAGATTTACACACATGTTAGTATTGAAAGGCTTAAAAAAGCCTACAAATCAGCTCATCCAAAATCTTAAGGAGTTCTTATGAACATCAACATAACATCTCGTAAGTTCCGTGCAAAAGACATTTTGAAAGATTATATCACTCAGGAAGTTAAAGGTTTAAACCGGTATAATGATCAGGTCATGGATGTTAATGTGATATTAAGTTTCACACACATGAAAGACAGCATAAAAACTTGTGAGATGGTAGTACATATTCCTGGCAAAATTATTACAGTCACAGCGGAATCAGAAGAATTTGAGAAATCCATTCATCAATGTATTGAAAAGGTCATCCGACAGTTGACTAAAGAAAAAACTAAGAAACTAAATAAGATTAGATGATCGATCTCAGTAAAAATATAATCTCAAGAAAAAAAAACATAAATGTTGATTTTTTCTATCAACATGTTAAAGACCGCTTTAAAGTCAGACTTCATTCTTCAACAATTGGTTTTGACAGAGAGATAGTTGATCACAATTTACACAGACCCGGTCTTGCATTGGCCGGGTTTGTGGAGTTATTCACTTCAAAAAGGATACAGATTTTCGGGAATACAGAGATGGAATACCTGAAAATTTTAAGTCCTGAGGGAAGATATAAAGCCCTCGACAACATTTTCAGATGCGATATTCCATGTCTGATCGTAACAAACGGAACAGAACCACCGGCAGAAATGTCTGAATTGGCTGAAAAATATAAAATTGCGATTTTTATTTCTGAATACAATACAACTAAAAGTGTCTATCTAATAAGTGATTTTCTTGACGACCAATTTGCACCGACATTATCGCTTCACGGATCTTTTGTAGATGTATATGGAGTTGGAATGGTGTTTATGGGCAATTCAGGTATAGGAAAAAGTGAAGTTGCTCTGGATTTGGTTGAAAGAGGTCATCGTCTCGTTGCAGATGATGTAGTTATCTTCACAAAAAAGGGGGAAGGAATCCTTATCGGCTCCGGCACCGATACTGTGCAGCATCTTATGGAGATCAGGGGAATAGGTTTTATTGATGTCCGGGGAATGTTCGGTATCAGAGCTATAAGATTTCAAAAAAGACTTGAAATCATTATTGAGTTGGAAGTTTGGGACGATTCAACTCATTATACAAGAACTGGGCTTGATGAAACTTTTTTAAACATTATGGATGTTGATATACAGTATGTCAAACTTCCGATTGTTCCCGGAAAAAATATTACAGTCATCGCGGAAGTGATAGCTCTGAATTATTTACTGAAACACTATGGTCATGACGCCACAAAAATTTTACAGGAAAGGATGTCTCACAAAATGAAAACGCAAAAAACTGGGATTGACCGTGTGATTGATTATTTTGAGCACGATTTTGAATAATAAATTTGTTTTTTATTGCCGAGAATGTTATATTCGCCGTCAAGTTAATATATGAAAAACTTTTACTACTTTTCAAAGAATAAGCTTAAGTTCATAGAAATCTCGAATTTCTACAGGAAATTCTTGTTTCTTATCGGATTTTTCTCCATTTTATTTACCTTTTTCATCTTCGGGGCATATTTTTTTATTAATGATATTGTTAACCCGGATGTTAAAGTTAAAGAACTTGAGAGAAAAAACAGAGAACTTAAATCATTGTTTTCTGATTTATATGACAGATATGAGAATCTTGATAATGATCTGTTAGAACTTCAGAAAAAGAACGACGATCTGCGGCTTGCTACAAACCTCAAACCACTTTCTGAAGAGGATCGTGAGGTGGGCACAGGTGGAAATATTTTCCCCAAAATTGACATTAAAGATATGGATGATTTTAATGACGTTGTATCTGTTCTTAAAAAATACGTCAATAATATTTCATCCAAACTGGAATTTGAATCAAATAATTACAAAGAGATTCAACAAAAAATAAAAACTAACGAGCAATTATTTTCAGCTATACCTGCAATAATTCCTACATTTGGCTCGGTTGGTGATGATTTTGGACTAAGGATGCACCCCATATTAAAAATTCGCCGGATGCATGAAGGACTTGATATCGTTACTGATACCGGCACACCTGTTTATGCTCCAGGTGGAGGAAATGTTAGTTTTACCGGAAACAGAGGAGGTTACGGAATCACTCTGGAAGTTTCCCACGGATTTGGATATAAAACCCTTTATGGACACCTTTCAAGAATTGTGGTCAGGCCCGGACAGAAAATTAATCGGGGAGATCTAATTGCTTACACCGGTAATTCCGGAAAACTGACTACGGGACCGCATTTGCACTATGAAATTCGTCATAATGGCATTCCGTTAAATCCGAAGAATTTTATTTACGACAACATCAATTTATTTGAATTAGTATCAAAGTAATTTCCCGGAGTTCATTTTATGATTTGGACTGTTGAATTAGCCTCTTATCTTGATGACGCTCCATGGCCGGCTACGCGAGACGAATTAATCGATTATGCCGAGCGCATAGGTGCGCCCCTCGAAGTGGTTGAAAATCTTCAGGAACTTGAAGACTCAGATGAAGAATATGAAACTATTGAAGACATTTGGCCTGATTACCCCAGTGATGAGGACTTTTTCTATAATGATGACGAATATTCACAAAATTAATAGCATCTGAATTGACCGATAAATTAAATAGGGGAGTCTATGGGCAAAAAAGAATCATGGACTCTCTATTTAAAATATATAAATCTAAAAATATACCTCATGCTTTCATTTTTTCCGGGAAAAAGGGATTAGGAAAGTTTTATACTGCGATTAATTTCCTCCAGCTTATTAATTCCCATCTTCCAACCACCATATTAGACCAAATTTCCAAATTACGAGAGCCATACGTAAAGCTATTATTTCCCTTGCCAAAGGGTCGGTCAGAAACGACGGATGATAATCCTTTTGATAAACTTGAAAAGGAAACTGTCAGATTAATACAGGATGAAATAGCGAAAAAAAGTGCGAACCCGTTCTACGAAATCCAGATAGAAAAGGCAAATTCAATAAAAATAAGTTCGGTCAGGGATGTAATCAGAACACTTTCTTTGTCCTTTGACGAAGCTGAATATCGCTCAGTCATTATTATGTTGCCTGAGAAGATGAGCAGTGAAGCTCAAAACGCACTTTTAAAAACTTTGGAAGAACCACCGGAAAAAGTTGTGTTCTTTTTACTAAGTGAAAACATTAATGGGGTATTACCAACAATTGTTTCCCGATGTTGGAAATATAATTTCGATGACTTGAATAATAATGAGATATCAGCGATTCTAACCGATTATTTCCCGGAATATTCGGGAAGTGAATTAATTGAAAGAATAGGCGAATGCAGCTCAGTTCAAGAAGCGATTGAGTTTATTAATTCTGATCTTTCAAATGAGAACAGACTTGTAATTGAGTTTCTCAGACATGCGATTGCGGGAAATTATTATACGTCATCTGAGGTTGTAAAAATTCTGACTGAAAAAGATGATAAAACCGTTATTACGAGATTTTTAGTAAAAATCTATCAATGGTTCTCAGATTCAATTAAAGAACGGAACAATTTTGATAGGCTTTATGACACTGATAATTATGAAAGTATCGCCAAATTCAATGCAAGATTTCCTGATGCAGACATAGAATACTTACTTTCAAAAATTGATTATTTACTTCAATTGATTGATTCGACCAATGTTGCCTTGAATATAATTCTGATGAATGTTATATTTGAGGTTAACAATGTCGCATTAAAGGAATGATATGATAAAACAGGACCTTTCATTTCTAAAAGGTAGTGTCGAAATAGGAAATGAAAACATTAATAGTATCTGTAGTTATTATAAAATTCTTTCTGAAAAACTTGAAAGTGATATTATCCCCGAAGACCTTAAATATCAGCTCAACATTCTAGAAAATCAAGACAAGATTGTCGATGAAACAGTGAGTAAGACAGCCAAATTCTTGGAAATAGAATGTGACGGGCTGATTCACGTACCTTTTTGTAAGATTCCCGATGAGGCAGAGATAGAGATTTATCCCGGGGATGTCATACTGATCAGTAATGAAGATTCGGTCGAAATTGCAAAAGTAAAAGACCTCGGGGAGGTTGTTTGCCTAAAAGTTGCAAAAATAATCCGTGATTGTGAGCATTTTCCAGTCTTTATTAGAAAATTGAATATGGATGATGAACACCGATTTTCACAGAATAAAGTGATAGAAAAGAAAGCTGTCCCATTTTTTAAGGAACTTGTTGAAAATCTACAACTCAGCATGAAACTTGTTTCAATCCATTACCAGTTCGATCGTAAAAAAATGTTTTTTTTCTATACGTCTGATGGGCGCGTTGATTTCCGTGAATTAGCGAAACTACTTGCAGCCGAATTCCGTACAAGGATAGAACTCAGACAGATTGGAATGAGAGATGAAGCAAAAAAAATTGGCGGTTTGGGTAGCTGTGGAAGGGAATATTGCTGCGTAGCTTTTATAAATAACTTTAAGAATCTCGGTATTTCGGTTCAAAATGAAACCGGGAATACCAATAATATTTCCAAAAGTTGTGGACCATGCGGCAAACTGAAGTGTTGTTTCCATTTTGAAAACTAATAATTTTTTATGGATAAAAAATGAATAAAGTTGTTATTGTTGATGCGAAGAGAACATCAATTGGCTCATTTTTAGGCTCACTTTCCTCATTTACTGCTCCGCAGTTAGGGAAAATCGTGATAGAAAATCTCTTGCAGTCAAATAATCTTGATCCCGAAATCATAGATGAAGTAATTCTCGGCAATGTCTTAAGCGCCGGAATTGGCCAGGCGCCCGCAAGACAAGCAGCCCTTTATGCAGGTTTGCCTAATAAAGTTGAATGTCTTACAATTAATAAAATGTGCGGTAGCGGGTTGAAAGCACTTATGCTGGCACAACAATCGATTGCATTGGGCGATGCCGACATAATCATCGCAGGGGGCATCGAAAGCATGAGTAATGCTCCTTATATTATTCCTAAAGCCAGAAATGGCTACAGAATGGGACATGGTGCTATTCTCGATTCTATGATCAATGATGGATTATGGGATATTTATAATAATATTCATATGGGTAATTGTGCCGAATCATGTGCAAGAGAGTATCAATTTAAAAGAGAAGAACTTGATGCCTTTGCTGTTGAATCCTACAATCGAACCCTCAATGCTCAGCAAAAAGGAATCTTTAAAGATGAAATAGTTCCTATAGAAATCATTTCTAAAAAGGATCGTGTTGTTGTGGATTCAGATGAAGAGCCTGGTAAGGTGAAATTTGATAAAATTCCTTTGCTCAAACCTGCATTTGAAAAAGATGGTGTGATTACAGCAGCGAATGCTTCCAAAATCAATGACGGAGCCTCAGCTATTTTGATAATGTCAGAGAAAACAGCAAAACGATTAAACCTGGTTCCAATGGCTGAGATAGTATCTCAGGCTTCTTTCGCAAAAGCGCCAGTGGATTTTGCGACAGCACCTATTGATGCAATTGCGAAAGTAATTAATAAATCCGGAATAAAGTTGAACCAAATTGAGCTTTTTGAGATAAACGAAGCTTTTGCTGTTGTAACTTTGGCTGCTCAAAAAAAATTGAACCTCGACCCTGAAAAAGTAAATGTAAACGGTGGTGCAATTGCACTCGGGCATCCAATAGGCGCAAGCGGCGCCAGAATTCTTACAACCCTGATCCATGAAATGCGCAGAAGAAACGCGGTTTACGGTCTTGCAACACTTTGTATCGGAGGCGGCGAAGCTTCAGCTGTCATAATTAAAAATTATAATTGATCATTGGGAGATATTTGATGACAATCAGGAAAGTGGCCGTTATTGGTGCCGGCACAATGGGAAATGGCATTGCCCATATATTCGGACAGAATAATTATAGTGTGCAGTTGGTTGACCTAAGCGACGAGATACTCAGTACTGCCAGGAATACAATTTCAAAAAATCTTGAAAGGCAGGTCAAAAAGAATTTGATCACTCCCGAAACTGCTGAAGCCACTTTAGGAAATATTATCACAGTTCCTGGAATAGATAATATTGATAAAGAGAATGATTTAATTATTGAAGCTGTAGTTGAAAAAATTGATGTTAAAAGAAACATTTTTAATATTTTATCTAATATAATTAAACCAGATTCTATCTTTGCATCTAATACATCTTCAATTTCAATCACTGAATTGGCAGGGAAAACCAGACCAGATAAATTCATTGGTATGCACTTTATGAATCCTGTTCCTGTCATGAAACTTGTTGAAATAATTCGAGGTTACTCCACAAGTAATGAAACCTATGAGCTTATTAAGCAAACCTCAGAAACGATTGGAAAAACTCCTGTCGAAGTTTATGACTATCCGGGTTTTATTTCTAATAGAATATTGATGCCGATGATTAATGAAGCAATATTTTCTCTTTATGAACACGTTGCAACCAAAGAAGCCATTGACGAAGTCATGAAACTCGGCATGAATCATCCAATGGGTCCATTAACACTGGCTGATTTTATTGGATTGGATGTTTGTCTCGATATTATGAACGTTTTGTATCATGGATTTAACGATTCGAAATATCGTCCATGCCCATTACTAAAGAAAATGGTTGACGCGGGTAAATTAGGAAGAAAGTCAGGAGAAGGCTTTTATCAATATCGTTAATGAATAGATTCTCATTACTGCGTTTAAGGCGTTACAGCCAGACATATTTATCAAGATTTCAGAAGAAGATACTATCTCTATCTATGCCCGAGTATTCAATCTTTGTCGGGTATGGAATTATCACCGGGGTTTTAACCGGTTTCGCCGCAGTTGTTTTTCATAAATCAATTGATTTTTTCAATAAAATATTTTTCCAGCAAACCGCTGAAGGGCTATTTTTTTTAGGAGCTGGAGCAGTAATAGTTTTACCTGCACTTGGGATGTTAATTCAGAGCATAATGATTTCACTTGCTCCCGAAACAGCTAAAAAGAGGGGAGTCGGCGAAGTAATAAAATCTGTTGCGTTCCGTGGTGGTTTTATCCCTTTCCGGACAACGCTTTTTCACTTTTTTGCCCCTGTGATAAGTATTGGTTCCGGGCTTACTGTTGGTCCCGAGGGTCCAGCGGCACAATTGGGCGGAGGAGTTGCAAGCAAATTTGCAAATCTTATAGGACTCTCTGATTCGCGAAGGAGAATGTTCACTGCCGCGGGAGCTGGAGCCGCAATTGCTGCAATCTTTAATACGCCTTTGGGAGGGATTTTTTTCGCGCTTGAAGTCATACTATTAAATGATTTCCAATCCCCAACCTTTTCGTCTCTCATCCTCGCTTCCGTAACTGCAAGTTCAATTTCACGTGTATTTTTAGGAAATGAGCCCGTATTTGTTTTTAATCTGGCTAAGGAGATCGGCTATTCACAACTCTATCTTTTTATATTACTTGGAGTTGGTGGCGGTATCATCTCAATTCTTTTTATCAAGTATTCGAGTTTCATTCATAAAAAGATGAAATCAATTATTCCTGTTGTCGCACCCAGATGGATTGTAATGTTAATAGTAGGACTGATTGTCGGAATATGCGGATATTTTTACAGTGAAATTTTTGGTGTTGGTTATAATGCAATCAATAGAATTTTAGCTCAAAGTATTCCGGTCAAAGTTATTTTAATTCTTCTGATCATGAAGTTTTTCCTAGTACCCCTCGTGCTGAATTCGGGGGGGTTCGGTGGTACTTTTGCACCATCATTGTTTATTGGAGCTTGTTATGGTTCGTTATTTGTATTCGGATCAACTCAGATATTTGGGCTAAATTTGGATATTACTGCATTTATTCTTGTTGCAATGGGCGCTCTGCTAGGGGGGATAAATTCTATTCCAATTTCAGCCATTCTCATATTATTTGAGATGACTCAGAATTACTCAATTATTCTTCCACTCATGCTTGGAGTTGTGATTAGCACAACAATCGTTCAACTCGTACTCAAAGGCTCTGTTCACGTAAAACACCTTCAGCAGGAGGGCTATAATATTTCTTCCGGAAGAGAGACACATATTCTCAGATCACTGTCTGTTGAAGATGTCATGAAAAAGGAGCCTCTTTTAATTCCCGAGGAATTGCGGCTGTCAAGTCTGGTTTCGCTAATAATGGAATCACCCAGTAGTACATTTTATACAATTAATTCAGATGGAAAATTGACAGGAGTGATAACTGCCAATGAGATAAGACCAATCATCCCGGAATATGACAGTATTCGTGATATGATCGTAGCCCGTGATATTTCCGTCCCAAATTTCACAACGGTTGATCCCAAAGTGGACCTGGATTACGTCATGAAAATATTCGGGCGTGAAAATTTCGATGAATTACCGGTTGTTGCTGAAATTGACGGTCAGATCATCGGGACGATATCAAGGCATGATATAATTAGTGCTTATAATAAGGAAAGCCTTAAATATAATATTACTGATGGTCTGACTAAAGAACTAAAATCTTTGGATTCTCAAACCATTTCTAAAATAGCGGATGGTTATTCAATAATCGAGAAGGAAATATCATCTGAATTAGTCGGTAAAACACTATCACAGATTCGACTCAGAAATAACTTTAATGTAGAAGTATTGATGATAAAAACACCTAAAGATTCGTTAATTCAGGATACAAGCACGGAAGAAGTCATTATGCCCGATCCTAATTATAAATTACATAATGGTGATAAATTAGTCATTTTCGGAAATGATGAGAAAATCGAAATTGTTCGGAAGCTAAATTGGTAGTTTTTATTATAACAATATTTGTCCGATAATGTATATTATGTAAACTAACAAATATTTATACCTCGCCTCTTAATTTAAAGTAAACAAAAATAACAATAATTAAAAGTACTATATAATAAATAAGATTAAGATTGCGACGTTTAGTTTTAATTCTCTGCGTGAATCTCAATCTTTTTCTTATTTTTTCTTTGTTATCATTTTCGGGTTTATAATACCTGGGCTGATAATCAAATATTCTGTGAGAAGGTTTCTTTATTAACATCTATCTCATCTCCACGACAGACAGTGAATTATGTTCCACGAATGCAGTAACTTTTACAACTTCTTTTTCGATTGGTTCGCCATCCAGGTGCACAGGCATAGGAATATCCAAAGTCATTTCGAAGTTCTGGAATTTATAGAAATTCGCTTCCTTAATTCCTTTCAATTTATTAATAAGCGCCAATGGTAATTTCTGAATTAATTTCAATTTAGAAATAGGTGATATCGTTGTAATATCACCATATCCATCATTATAAATTGCATCCGGATTCAGGTAAAAGCCACCACCGGTTGTAATACAATTCCCAATCGAGACTAAAATTGCATCTGAAATATATTCCTGACCATCAAATAATATATTATATTTGAAGGATTTTAGTTTCTTTAATGCCTTGAAAACAGCAATTACGTAGGTTATCACTCCTGGTAATGCTTTTTTCGAGGCATTCAAATGCGCAACATAAGCATCAAAGCCAATCCCAATGACATTTGCAATTGATCTCTGAATAGATTCGCCTTTTTTATTCGTAATAATTGTTTTGATGGAATCAACAGACTTAATTGTATAATCGAACTTTTCTAAACGTGAGATAATATGTCTGAAATTTTTTGATTTTATAAAATTTGATGCAAAATCATTTCCTGAGCCAGCTGGAATTGGAAGAAATTTTGGTTTGCTTCCATTATTCAGAATACCATTTATAGCTTCATTTATAGTTCCATCGCCACCAACAGAAATAATAAAATCAAATCGAGCTGCATTTTCTGAGGTGAATTCCATGATATGACCGGATTTTTTTGAGATCAGGAATTCGAGATTCCCATCCCGGAACATTACAGTCTTTTTTAACAGATCTATAATTGCTTTGCTATGATTTTTGCCAGCGGCCGGGTTAATTAATGCTAAGTATTTCATTAGATAAGATTCTTTTACTTATTAATTAATAATGCTTTACCTCATTACACCTTAAATAATGCTTCAATATATAAATCTGGTTCAAATGTCTGAAGATCATCAATAGATTCACCCACACCAATATACCTGATTGGAATATTCAATTCAGAACAAATCTGGAATAAGGAACCACCTTTTGAAGTACCATCAAGTTTTGTTATGATCAAGCCAGTGAGACCCGAATATTTCTTAAATTCACGGGCCTGAACAATAGCATTTTGTCCTGCATTTCCATCAACAACTAACCAAACTTCATGAGGAGCCCCAGGAATTACTTTTGACAAAACCCGCCTTATTTTTTCCAATTCAACCATTAAATTGGATTTGGTGTGCAATCTTCCGGCAGTATCAATTATTACAATATCGGAAGCATTTTTTTTTGCCATGGTTAAAGTTTCGAAAGCAATTGACGACGGGTCTTCTCCATGCGAACTCGAAACTATTGGAACATCCGCCCTTTGAGCCCAAATTTCCAATTGATCATTAGCTGCCGCTCTGAAAGTATCTGCAGCCCCAATGATTACTTTGTTGCCATAATTCTTAAACTGATAAGCAAGTTTCCCGATTGTTGTGGTCTTCCCGGCTCCATTTACGCCAACAATTAAAATTACGTAGGGTTTATTTTTTACTGCGTTTTGATCTAAATCAAGATCCTGCGAATAACTAGTAAGTCTCTGATGAAGTTCCGTTTTTAATACATTAAAAACATTCACTTTTGATCTGTCAGTTTCGTTTTTTAATAATTTCCTTGTCTTTTCAATTATATCAAGTGAAATATCAACACCTATATCAGCTGAAATAAGTTTCTCTTCAAGTTCATCCAGTGTCAGATCATCTATCTGGGCTTTGCCGGTTATCGTTTCATTAATACTTGTGAAAATTTTGGATCTCGTTTTTTCCAGTCCGCTTTTCAGTTTGTCGAAATTAATATTCTTAAGAATTTTCATGTGTGTACCATTTTATCGATTCTTTGGCTCTAATATAATACCCAGCTATTGAAGCAATGCTTAGCGAAACAGTAATAATGATAAATGAATTATCTAACCAGGTTAACGACTTGACATCTAAAGCGAGAGCTATCATATAACACCCTAAGGTGAATGCTGTTATTTTCCCAAGTCTGTTTGAAGGAAGGACTTTTCCAATTTTCCTCGTGACATACATACCACCTGCGAAAATCGATAAATCCCGAATAAGAAGCAGTGCGAGATAATATAAACTGATAAGATCATACAGGTAAAATTGTATTATAATCGCAGTCAAAGCTATTTTATCTGCCAGAGGATCAATGATCTTCCCCAGCTCAGTAATCTGATTGAGTTTTCTTGCAAGCCAACCGTCGAGTAAATCGGTGACTGCTGCAAGAACCATTAATACAACTGTATAATACCTGAATATATCATTCCCCTTTCCGGCAAATTCATCTATCATAAGCCAAAACGGAATTGCCATAAATAAGCGTAAAAAACTCAGCATATTGGAAGCAGTAAATAATTTATCAATTTTATATCTCATTGAATCACCGCAAATTTTCCGATTTTTTCTTCAACAACATTACCGTTTTCGTCAATTGATTTTATTAAATAAAAATAGATGCCAGAGCTAACCGGCTTACCGGTTTTGTCTTTTAAGTCCCACTCAACACCGCCGTTGCCATCTGTCTCTTCTATCTCATTTATTTTATTTCCATTTAATGAGAAGATGTAAATATTGGCTTTCTGTGTGAGATTTGCAAACATAAGTTTGTCATTTAAAAACTTATTCTTTCTGTATGGATTTGGATATACAAAAACGTCTGAAAGGTCATGAGCAAAGTTGGAGATTATCATTTTACTTCCTGAGCCCTCAGTTAAGGTCACACCATCACGGCTTACTAACCCTTTAACATGTAGTTGATATTCAATTCCGGAATTCCGAATCCTATTTGAAAATGTTATAATAACTGCCGAAGAATCTGACGGGTCAAGAATTGCTCCTTCAATCGGGTTAGATGGTGAAACCTGGTAATTTGCAGGATTCCCAATATTCGAAGGAGCCACAATCCTGTTAAAAGTCAGTTTTATCCTGTATTCATCCCTCACAGTCAAATTTGTAATATAGAACAAATCCTCATTTTCAACAATTTCTATTGTAAAAGTGACTGTGTCCGGGGGTATCGGTGATCTGTAAAAATCCCTGAGTCCGCTGATAATAATCTCATGATCACCAGGAACTAAAGGATCATTAAAAGATAGCAGGTAACTATTTTCAGAAAAAGAGGTTACAGAATTTGGAGTGCCAAGATTTTTAATAAAAAATGAACCCAGATTTTCAATAGTATTATTAACTTTTTCCGATGATTTGACAATCAGGTTTCTGTTACCCGGAACTAGAACTGATTCTATTTTACCAGGAGTGTGATTAAAAATTTTAACTGGCTCACTCATTAAAGAGTACTCTTCTGATGCTGCGTCATAAGCTAAAACTTTATAGTAATAATACTTCCCGGAACTCACTTCGGAAGAATCAAGGAATTGATTTGAATTTGTTGAGTCAATCAGTAAATAATCTGTCCCCTCAACTTTCCTGTAAATAAAATAAGTATCTCCGCTGACAGTCCATTGGAGTGAATTAGTCCCGACTTTTTCCGCATAACAATCAAGGAGTAATGGTTTCGGTATTTTCTTAGTGCCACCGAATTGAATTAGTTGAACTGAATTTCTTCCTGGAAAACCAATCTCAGGAAGCGAGTCGGAATCTATATCCCCCACAAAAATGTTTTCAGAATTAATACCCTCGGCATAAAATACGACATCACTTTTATTTTTCTGATTATTAAAATCACGAATATATACATATGGAAATGTAAAAAGAATCAATTCTTGTTTACCATCATTATTCAAATCCATAACCCGGATACTGCTATTAATATCTGCAAATCCATTATCGAATTCAACAGAAGGGTCTAACACAAAACCGTAGTCTAAATCATTGGTTTTATTTGCTGATAATGTAGTAACATAATAAATATAAAACGGCGCTATATCAACATCGGGAAATGACTGCAGCAACACGGCGATATCGGTTAGTCCATTTCCATCAAAATCTCCGAGTGAAATATTATTTCTCTTGCCCCAAAAATACGTGGTTATTGAAGCATCAGGAACAAGTTTACCAGCTGAATTAAACTCGTATAAAATGATGTCTCCGTCATTATCGAGCAATGTAAACTCAATTTTTCCATCATTATCAGCATCCCCTATTACACCATTATTCAGTCCAAATGAATTTCCAAAAAGAACTTCAGATGTAAAATTATCGAGAATAGACTGTTCTCGAATCTTATATGAATTATCCAGTTCTAAATGGAATATTTGTTCTGAGTTCTTAATCCCGACAATATCAAGAAATCCGTCAGAATCAAAATCACCGGAAGTAACAGGCCACATAGATCCTGAAGAATCACCAAAAACTGTTTGATACGAACCAGATTCAGTCCTAATATCGAGATACATGTCCCGGACAAAATTACTTAGTATTTCCGGCTTCCCATCATTATTAATATCTGTAACACTTTTTGGTCTGCGTTCATAAAGAGAATCCTTCACAAAAAGGCTATCCGAATCAAACTCGTAAATTTTACAGAATCTTGAATTTGAATCCTCATTTATCAAAAGAGAATTATTACCACTGTCGAGAAACTGGTCCGGGAATATTCTACCGGCAGGTAAACTAAATTTTTCCACAGAGTTAAAAACTATATTAAAATTTTCATCAGTTTTTATCCTGAACGGCTCCCCCTCATCCCAAAATGAAGTAACTAAACCAGACAGGTTTTCTACTTCGAAATAAATTTCATACATCTGATCGCTTCGGATCAGATCTTTAGGTATAAAACCATAATGAAAATTTTTTACAAATCTGTTATTAGTTGATAATCCATCCAGAGTAATAAATTCGTAATCTTCAGTACTCCCCTGCTTTCGGTAAAACATTTTCGAAACGCATTTATCATCCGTGGCTAAGGAGGCAAAAATTGTCGGTTTTTCTCCGAATAATGCTGGGCCGAAAATAACCGGTTGCAATACTGGAGGAGTTCTATCAATATAAAAATTAATTCGTTCCTCCATACTTCTTCCATTACTTTGAAGTAATATCAGCCTTAAAGTCGCGACAGTATCGGGCAATCCTGAAAAATTAAGCGTAGCAAGTTTCTGGTTGAAAACCTGATAATTTCCATCGGAGAAAATGTTTTGCCAGTTTTCGGGATTATACCCAAGACCCCAATCAAGTGAGTAACTTATAAAATAAGGTGAAAGAACAGTAGCGCTGATGTTGATTGTGTCAGAAGCTGTTGAAAAATCCTGTCTTGGATAAGAAAAAGCGAAGATACTTTCAGTGCCGATTTTCAGAGCCTTGCCTGCATCAAGACGTCCTGCCCCACTCCTAATATCCCATCCTGGTTCGGCAATATCGGTCGAAGTGGATTTGAGGATACTTTTAATTTCAGATGGTAAATAGTTATTCTTTGATAAAAGTAATGCTGCAACACCAGCAGCGTAGGGAGCAGAGAAAGAAGTACCGCTGACACTGGTATATTCATAGCCGGGAGCAAGTGTGGTAATAAATTGTCCGGGAGCAACGAGATCAATTGTAGACCCTTTATTGGAAAATCCTGCGACGACATCTTGTTCGGTCGATGCTCCCAATGAAATTACTTCAGGATAAGCTGAAGGATAATGAGGTAATTTACTGTTAGTGTTTCCGGCACTACCGACAAGAACCACGCCTTTGGAATAAGCATAACGAATCACGTCCCGGAGTACAAAAGAAAAAGAATTATCACCGAAACTCATATTAATAACTTTTGCTCCGTTATTTACAGCATACAAGATCGCACTTGCTGCATCCTCTTCTTCACCATACCCGCCAGGATCAAAAGATCTCAGATTCATTATCCTAATATTTTTAACAACACCCGAAATACCCATTCCATTATTTGAGATTGCCCCAATCACACCTGCAACGTTCGTCCCATGCCCATTGTCGTCAAAAGGATCGTTATCCCAGGTCAGATAATCTCCCCCGGTGGAATCAAATGGAAATCCTTTTCGATCTGTGAAATCCCACCCGATAACGTCATCAATAAATCCGTTATTATCATTATCAAGTCCGTCAATATCTTCAGCATCCAGAAAACCATTGCCATTAAGATCCTCAGCCAGATTAATAAATAAGTTTTCATTCAAATCAGGATGATAATAGTCAATTCCTGTATCGATCACAGCAACAATTATTGAATCAGAACCGACTGAAACATCCCAGGCGTCTTTGATGTTAATCTTGGTAAGCCCCCATTGTGTTGATACAAGACTGTCATTGGAAAGAATATCTGTTCTCAATAGTCCGGATTTTTGAATATACTCAAGACCTAATTCTTTTAGGAACACAGAATCTATTTCTGAATCCAACTCAATAAAGAATATTTTCTGAATTTCCGGATCATCAGTATAATTTAATCCGGCAAATGAAGTCACCTTTGATTCATAAGGCTTTTCTGAAAATATTTCTGCAATCTTCGAATTAATCTTTGATATCCCTTCCTCCTTCGATACTTCATAAGAAAATTTAATAAAGTATTTTTCCTGTGCATAAGAATTCAAAGAAATAATCAGGAGGGAAATAAACCAAAAATTGATATTAGTCATTAGCTACTTTCACGAAATTTGTGTTAACGGGGACTGGGTAATTTCCGGTAAAACATGCGGTACAGAATTCTTCTCTTTGATGATCTATCATAGCCTCAAGCAACTCGTCATTAGTTAAATAAGCAAGGCTATTTACACCAAGATACTGTCTGATTTCTTCAATATTACTGTTGAATTTATTTGCAATTAATTCATCGCTTGATGGAAAATCCATACCATAAAAACATGGATGAGTAATCGGAGGTGAAGATATCCTGATATGAATTTCTTTGGGATTTGCTTCTTTGATAAGATTCACCAACTGTCTCGAGGTCGTACCCCGTACTATACTGTCATCAATCAACACAACTGTTTTTCCTTCCAGAACACCCTTAACGGTATTGAATTTTATTTTAACTCCAATTTCTCTTTCAGATTGACCGGGAAGAATAAATGTCCTCCCAATATAGTGAGATCTGATTAAACCGATTTCCAACTTGGAATTTATTCCGTTTTTTTCCAATTCGCCCTGATAACCGATAGCAGCGGTATTTGAACTATCAGGCACACTTATGACAATTACCTTCTCACCATCTTTATCACGAACGGGATGGTTTCTTGCTAAAACTTTTCCGAGCTTTCTCCGGAGTTTATCGACACTTGTTCCGAAAATTTTACTATCCGGTCTGGAAAAGTATATGTATTCAAATATACAATGCTTGGGTGTTTCTTTTTGGTCAAAAATTTGGTAGGATTTCACCTTTCCCGTTTCAATGACACTCTTATCAATAACTACCATTTCCCCGGGCTCAATGTCCCTGATATACTCTGCAGAAATAATATCGAGTGCACATGTTTCAGAAGTAATAATATAAGAATCGTTCAATTTTCCGAGGCAAAGCGGTCTGAATCCATGTCTGTCTCTGGCACCGATTATCATTCCATCCATCATTATCAGAAAACTAAAAGCTCCCTGAACAATATTCAGCGCTTCTTTTACCTGTTCAACCTGGTCATTTAATTTACTTTTAGCAATAAGGTGCAGTAGTATTTCGGTATCACTCGATGTCTGAAAAATTGAACCTGCTTCAATAAGTTCAGTTCGGAGTTGACTCGCATTTGTTAAATTACCGTTATGGGCAATTGCAAGATTTCCAAGCCTGTAATTAACTGCAAATGGCTGAATATTTTTAATGGAATCAGAAGCTCCGGTTGTAGAATAGCGGTTGTGCCCAATCCCATAATCGCCGCTCAACTTGTCCCGGAAGATTTTTTTATTGGCAAATACTTCAGAGACGAGTCCAAAACCCTTATGAATATTAAAGATTGGTTTTTTACCAAGGCACGAGGAGATAATACCTGAGGCTTCCTGACCACGGTGTTGAAGGGCGTGCAAACCATAATATATATTTAAAGAGGCATCGTCTGAGCCGTAAAAACCAAAAATTCCGCAATTACATGTCGGTTTATCTAAGACAATCCTAATCATAAGTTTTCCCTAAAAAAAAAGGAACATAAATATGTCCCTTTTGTCGGAACGGCGGGATTTGAACCCGCGACCACCTGAACCCCATTCAGGTACGCTACCGGGCTGCGCCACGTTCCGAATTTGCTATAATTTGCCTTTCAAATCTAATAAAAATTTCTTTATTTCCTCAAGGTCTTTAAGAATGGACACTTCAGGCGGAATATTTTCTACCGGTGCCGGAGGAATTACTTCCACAATATTCTCAGCCTGAAATAAATCTCCAATCTGCTCGATTTCTTCCAGATTTTCAAGTAAGATTTTTTTTGCACCCTCTATCGTGTATTTTTCATCTCTGAGGAGTTTTTTTATTTTAATGATCAGTTTAATTTCTTTATTCGTATAGATCCTGTTTCCCGCGCGGTTCTTACTTGGTTTCAACTGATCAAATTCATTCTCCCAGTATCTGAGGATATACTGCTCCAACCCGGTGATTTTACTTACTTCACTAATTGAGTAGTAAAGTTTTTTCAATCCAAAATCTTTCATATAATTTCTTTTTTCTTGAAAAATAACTAAATATAGTTATAGTTGCAACTATCAATCGTTATATTATAATTTTCTATAGATAATATTCATAAAATATTATCAAACAGCAAGTTCAAGTTATTGCACTCATCGTTTTTCTTATTACCAGGGTTTTTATGGAGTATATAGCCGCCAGATAAGATGTTTCCCGCAAACCTGTTATTACTCCATCACATACACTGCCTGTAATGGATTTTTCTCTAAAGGATTCTCTGGAATATATATTCGAGAGGTGTACCTCAATTTTAGGAATTTTTATTATTTCAAGAGCATCTCTTATAGCAACTGATGTATGAGAATACCCCGCTGGATTTATTACTATTGCATCATACTGTTGTGGACTTGTCTGAATTCTGTCTATTATTTCGCCTTCAATATTGGATTGAAAAAATCCAAAATGGATTTCCACAAATGTTGTTTCAATAATGTGATTGATTTTTTCCAAAGTCAAATCACCATACTGATTCTTGTCCCGCTTTCCAAGGAGATTTAGATTAGGCCCGTTAATAATAAGGATATTCATAAACTCTCCGACAGTTCTTCAATGATTTCCCGCATTCTTGGAGTCAGATATATATCATCAATACCCAGTTCGTATAAAGCAGCAGCGAGTGTTACAACTTTGCGGTGAACATTCGATAATTTATTAAGTACAATAACCTTATTTTCTTTTATGATACAATAGCCACCCTTAAAATCGCCTCTTTCAAATCTTACCTTTGCACCCATCTGTGCTGCAAGCGCTTTCAAATCTTCAAGAACCTGCTCAAATTCTTTTTGTTTTATCTTCATCTTTATTCTAAGTATTTTAGCAAAAAGTATTTCGAAATTTAAACTTATAACCAATCAATTAAAAATATTATGAAATATGCTTCTATTGACATAGGAACAAATACTGTCCTCCTTTTGATCGCAGATATTGATCCGGAATCTGGTGAACTGTTATCTGAGCAGAATTATTACAGGATGCCGCGTCTTGGATACCAATTGACTAAGACCGGTTTCATTTCAGAAGAGAAAATTGAATCACTAATCAAAATCCTTCTTGAATACAACAATATTGCTAAGATGGAAGGTGTACAGCTAATTCTGACTTCAGCTACCTATGCATTCCGGATGGCTTCAAATAGAGCGGAAATCGTAAAAAAAGTTTTTGAAAGAACTGGAATAATTATTGAGATTATTTCCGGTGATAAAGAGGCTGAACTTTCATTCCTCGGTGCAATTGGAACAAATTCGACTTCCATGAATGCTGTAATTGATATTGGTGGTGGAAGCACTGAGATCATTATTGGCACAAATACTTTGAAAAATTTTTCCCAAAGTTTCAATTTTGGAGTTGTCAATTTTTCCGATAGGTTCTCCGACAACAATTTAATCTCAGGAATAAATATTTTTGAGCTGGAAAGGACTGTTCGAAAAGAATTGTCAGAAATTCCAGGCGGTTATAATAATCTTCGGTTAATTTCGTTGGCCGGCACACCTACAACGCTTTCAGCAATTGCTCAAAACATGAAGAAATATTTTGAAAATAAAATTGAGGGATCGGTTCTGACCCTGCAGAATATTAAAGAGATTATTGGTGTATTGAAACTAATGAAACCTTCGGAAATCGGCCTTACATTTGGCGAAGTTGTTCAAGGGCGAGAAGATGTTATCATGACGGGATCAATTATACTGATGGCAATATTGGAGAAATTGAATGCGGATATGACATATATAAGTTCGAAGGGACTACGATACGGTATGATATATGATCATATCAAAAGGGATATAAACCAATAAAAAAGAGAGGTGCCCAGAGTAGAATATGAAATAATAAGGATGAAATTAGGGGAATCATTTTTGTCGAGGTAAATTTGGATAATCCAATGTATGTAAGAATGAATGAAAAAAACAAACCAAAAAATTCAATAATGAGCAGAAGATATGTGAAATGAGGTTGAATAACTACCGGGTCAGGATTTAGTAAGAACCAAAAAGATCCAAATACTGCATATTGTATCGGAGCAAAGACAACCAGTAAAATTGCGTATGGGAGCATGGAGTAAATTAAAATCGCATAAATACTTTTAAATTTTAATTTGGTGCCGTACTGCATAAGAGAAGTATGGATAATGAAAGAAAATACTAAAAGGTAGACAACCAGCCATACAGTGGCAACAAGAAAATTCGAGAAAAAATATTGCTCAGGCTGTGAAGTACTGTGCAAATGATGTTCCAATTTCAGACTGTTTAGGAAAAACTTAAACATTACAAGAAAAGTCAGTAATATTATAAAATTTTTCTTCTCAGATTGGATGATCCTCTGGAAAGCTTTTCCTGGTGATTCAATAAGATGCCAGACGATCGACCAGAGATCAATATTTGGTATTTTTTCCCTTATATAATGTCCACAGGAGACGCATCTTAGATCCTCAATGTGATTAATTGCATTACAGTTAGAACATAGGATTTTCCGGTTATCAACTTTCATTATAATGGAATCCTGAAGTTAAGATTGTAAACTAATTCGGAATTTGAATCTTCACTAATATCGAAATCGAACATGTGAGCATCAACGTAACTGTCAACAATTGTAAGGAAATACGTGAGACCAAGATATATCGCAAAAGTATTTCTTTGATCTTTATAAAACTCTCTTATTCGTAAATATCGGTCATTTCCCTGCGGAGAGATACTAAGACTCGCATTATAAAGATCCCTGTATTCAATGTACAAATTATTCTGATCAATCCAATTATATAAAAACCAGCCAAAAAATCCCCAGACCACCGGAATTTTCCAATACGATTCATTATAATACTGACCCCAACCAGGGAAAACAGCACTCCGGACCATCGCTCCAGTTGATGATTTTTTCATCACAAAAACATCTTGATCCGTTTTTACCTGAGTATTGGATGAATCAGTAATTTGCTGCGCAGAGATTGTAGTAATGGAGACCAACAGAATACAAAGCACTAAATACTTTTTACTGAGCAGTTTTGCCGACCATGGAAAATAGGTCAAAGAGTCGCTCCAATTCATCATTTGAGTAATATTCAAAAACAACCTCTCCGGAACCATCCTTCCGCTGATTAAAAACCACTTTTGTTCCAAAAATAACCCTGAGTTTATCTTCCAGATCCGATTGAGATAAATTCTGAATATTTTTAGACGGCTGATTGTCCGGTTGGTTTTTTTTATTCTTTTGTTCAACGAAGTTTTTTACTAATCTTTCCGTCTTCCGGACAGATAACTGATCTTTGATTATTTTACCAAGGATATCTAACTGAGATTTTTTATCAGGTAAACTAAGCAGCGCCCGGGCATGTCCCTGAGATATTTCCTCAGATATAAGCCGTTTTTTCACTTCTTCTTCAAGTTTAAGAAGCCTTATAGTATTTGTAATTGTCGAACGATCTTTCCCGACTTTGTTTGCTACTTCCTCCTGACTAAGGTTACACTCTTCAATTAGACGTTGGTATGCAATTCCGATTTCAATTGGATTAAGTTTTTCCCTCTGAATGTTTTCAATCAATGCCAAAGCGAGCATAGCCTCTTTGGTATCAACTTTTATGATATAAGCTGGAATCTCGGTATAACCCAGCTCAAGACAGGCTCTAAGTCTTCTTTCCCCTGAAATCAACTCATACATCGAATTATCAGAGGTTCTTCTGATGGTGATTGGCTGAATCAGACCATTAGCTGCAATCGATTCTTTGAGTTCTTCTAAAGCTTTTGGTGAAAATTCGGTACGGGGCTGATAAGGATTCGGTAAAATCTTTGAAGTTGGTATTTTTGCAAGAAAATTCTCACTAACACCATCATCTTGTTTCATCTGACTGGCGGGAACGGTAATTGGCTGAGAAATATCATCCCGTGTCTGCGGATTTATAAGGGCGTCTAATCCCCTGCCTAATGCTGGTTTAATTTTGCTCATTTGTAATGTTTATTTTTGGACTGTTTCGTTCAAGGAATTCGTTCGCGAGAGCAATATAATTCTCAGCTCCGGTTGATAATGCATCGTACATAATAACCGGCTTCGCATGACTTGGAGATTCAGAAATTCTGACATTCCTTTGGATTATGGTTTTGTATACTTTTTCGCCAAAATAGTTTGAAACTTCCTCTAATACCTGCTGCGATAAACGAAGTCTTCTGTCAAACATAGTAAGCAGAACACCTTCAATAGATAAGTCCGGATTAAGTTTTTTCTGAACCAGGTGTATTGTATTAAGCAACTGCCCAAGTCCTTCCAATGCAAAATACTCGGATTGAACTGGAATGAGCACTGAATCTGCAGCAGTAAGAGCATTCAATGTAAGTAAACCAAGCGATGGAGGGCAATCAATAAAAATATAGTCATACCCTATGTTTTCAGATCTCAGCTTTTGACGCAATTTGTTTTCTCTGTTAGGGAGATCGACAAGTTCTACTTCGGCACCTACAAGATTGATATTCGATGGTACCAGGTCAAAATAATCGAAATCTGTTTTTCTGACGACATCTGTTAATTCTAATCTTTCAATTAATAAATCATAAACAGAAATATCACTTTTGAAGATGCCTATCCCAGAAGATGAATTAGCCTGAGGATCAATATCTACGAGTAAAACCTTGTGCTCCGTAGCTGCAATAGACGCAGATAGATTAATTGCGGTTGTGGTCTTACCAACACCGCCTTTTTGGTTCGCAATAGCAACAATTTTGGTCATATTATTATTTTAATTCTATCTCCTCTCCGAATTGGAGAATCTTAACCTTAGTATTTTTGTGAGTAACCTTCTGTCTGAATTCTTCCGGATTTACAGCGATAATTGGAAAAGTATTGTAATGAATTGGAATTGCAATTCCAGGATTTACCAATTCAACAGCTTTAACTGCATCGTCAATACCCATCGTAAAATTATCACCAATCGGTAAAAGCATATAATCAATCCTTGTCATCTCACCGATAAGTTTCATATCGTAAAACAATCCAGTGTCTCCGGTATGATACAGATTGACTCCGTCTGCTGATACAATAACACCAGATGGTTCACCTGCATAAGTATTATCCGGGGTCATTGAACCATGATGGGCTATCGTGAATTTAACCCTTCCAAAATCAAAATTATGAGCGCCACCTATATGCATATTGTGTGCCCGATAACCCTTTGAACTAACATAATCTGCCAATTCATTGACACATATAAAAAGCGGATCGTACTTGTCAGCAATTGCGAAAGAATCACCAATATGATCACCATGTCCATGGGTAAGTATGATGAAGTCGGCCCGAACATCTTTAGCTTTGACGGGAGAAGTTGGATTTCCGTCAAGAAAAGGATCGATTAGAATGATTTTTCCGTCAGCTGTTGTTAGTTGAACCGCTGAATGAGAAAAATACCGAAGTCTCATAAAATATTACCTATTTTGTGAAATATAAATTTAAACATTTTCATAACAATAGAATGAAAATCTAAACATTTTACTCATAAAACTTATTACACTACCTACATGCAAAATCAATTCATAATCACCTATTTCTACAATTTTTTTACCAGCGCAGAAATAAAACTCATTATAGCTTGAGAATTATTCATTTTGCTGTCATCTTCACCGTATAATGTTGGTATTGAGATTTCATCAATTGCTAAGCCGGCCTTCACAGCCCTGATCAAGAACTCGGTTTCAAATCCCCATCCATCAGATAAATCGTAAAAAATATCTTTAAAATCAACACGTAAACATCTGAAGCCGCATTGACTGTCATGAAATCGCTTAAAAGTACGAAATGAGACTATATAAGACGTGAGAGTATTACTGATAATTCTATGCAGAGGCATTATACCGATCGTCTTATTTCGAACACCCAATATCAGTCCCGTATTTTTATTAGATTCAATATAATTAATAAATTTTTCAATTGAGGAAGGTAAGTGCTGATAATCTGCATCCATAATAACAATATTGCTGCATCTTGAACTATCTATATATTTCAGACCTGTCTTTATTGCTGCTCCTTTACCCCGATTTTTTGCATGCTCTAAAAGAATCACATCATCAATTTTATGTACCTCAGATGCAGAATTATCAGTTGAACCATCATCGATCGCAATTATGTAAGGATAGGTTGCAGCTAATTCGGTAAGCAGATTAAAAATGTGCTTTTCTTCATTGTAAAAGGGTACTAGGATACAGATATCAGAATTATTTTTTTGAGAAGGCTTCAAAAATCGACCTGATTTTTTTGTCCTTTGAGGGTTTCAGGCTTTGAAACAGAGTGTTTCTAAATGACTCCCTTGAAAGTCCCCGTTTTAATTGCCCATTCTCAGAAATGGAGATGCTCCCGGTTTCCTCAGAAACGATTATTGAAATCACATCGGCTTGTTCAGAAATTCCAACCCCTGCCCTGTGCCGCATTCCAAGTGGATAACCATCAATTGAATTAGCCTGTGTAAGCGGCAAAGTACATCTTGCGGCTTCGATCATATCATTTTTAACCACAACAGCCCCATCATGCAAAGGTGAACGGGGATAAAAAATTGACCTTAAAAGATTCTTAGTCAGTTTTGCATTGATTTGCTCTCCGGTTTCAAACACACCTCTGATGCCGGATGACTTTATTATCACAATCAAAGCTCCGTGCTGTTGCTGAGATAATTCAAAAGCTGTTTCGGTCAATATATCGATGGCACTTTTTTCTTCTGTTTTTATAAACATTGTAAAAAACGGTGTCCGACCAAGGAGAACGAGTAATCTTCGGATTTCAGGCTGAAATAAAATAATAAATGCAATGACCCAAATATCAGATACTAATTTCAGCAGCCACCCTAAAGCCCTTAGGTTTGCAGCTTGTGCAAGAAACGAAAGCAGCACCACAACCATTAATCCAATGAATATCTGTGCGGCAATAGTTCCCCTAAGAAGGGTGTATAACTTATAGATCACCAGCGTTACAAGAACAATATCCAAAAAATCCAGAAATGAGAATGAAATAAATCCTATACGAAAAATCTCAAACATCTGAGTTTTTCCCAGAGGTTTGATAAATCATTTCCAGAACTTTTATTGAATCCTTCAACTTTTTAACATTATGTGTTCTAATAATGGAAGCACCATTTGTAATTGCGAATAATTCCAAAGCAAGACTTGGATAATCGCGATCTGCAATTCCCGCCTCAGTTACTTTGCCAATGAAAGACTTTCTTGAAACACCAACTAATAATGGTGTATCAAACTGATTAAATTCGTTCAATGATCTCAGAATTGTATAATTATCGGATACTCTTTTACCAAATCCAAACCCAGGATCAATTATCACTTTACTTATTCCTTTTTCCTTAAGTAAGGATATTTTCTCATGGAAATATGAATTAATCTCACCCATGACGTCATCATAATGCGGATTCTGCTGCATGTTCCCTGGATTTCCCTTAATGTGCATCAAAATATAAGTAATGTTGTATAAGCTTACAACCTCCAATATGGAGGGATCGAGGCTCGCACCACTGATATCATTCACAATATCCACGCCAGCTTTGATAGCTTCTTCTGCAACGGATGCTTTATATGTGTCGATGCTAATTTTGATATTCGGTAGTTCTTCCCTTACTGCTTTTATTACTGGTATAGTTCTTATTATTTCTTCATCATAGGCGATTCTTTCTGACCCGGGTCTGGTCGATTCTCCACCGATATCTATAATGTCAGCACCATCCAATGCCAATTTTTTTGCCTGTTCAACTGCTGCCTCAGTACTTAAAAATAGACCTCCATCTGAGAAGGAGTCGGGCGTGACATTTAATATACCCATCAATAAAGGTAATTCTGTAAATTGCCGATGGAAAAGAGATGAGAGTTTCTCAGGATTGATCATGATAAAATAAATATGAGCTATATTCTGTTAAGTTATTGTTATTATATTTATTGGTGAACATCACTTATGTATTTTTTTTAATATTTTTTTACATTAATTGCATCTGATATTGATACCAATCCAGTCAGAATCTTTCTGATCTATACTTGATCCTTCCATCTATTATAGTCATGACCACGTCAAAATTATTATTCATAACAACCAAATCCGCAACTTTACCGGCAGCAATGATTCCTCGTCCGGATCCGATAACTTTTGCTCCGTTTAAGGTAGCCATCCTTACAGCATCTGTAAGTGAGACAGAAGTAGTTTCCAATAAATTTTTAATAGCCTTATTAAGGGTTAAAGTACTACCAGCAATTGTACCATCTTCCATCACAGCTTTATTACCTTTTACAACAACTTTCTGATCAGAAAACTGTGATTCTTCCCCCTCATGTAAACCCCCTACCCTTATAGAATCAGTGATGAGAACGATTCCTTTCGCTGTTTTGAACTTGATAAGCATTTCCATAACAGCAGGATGAACATGATAAGTGTCTGCAATGAGTTCAATTTTTAATTCATCTCTCAGCAGTGCAGCAGTAACTACACTTGGAGTGCGATGATGTAGCGGTTTCATTGCATTAAACATATGGGTAATGTGAGTGGCGCCATAATCAATTGCCTGATCAATTTGCTCGTAGCTTGCTGTTGAGTGACCGATTGACGAAACGACTCCCCTGAAGGCAGCCTCTCTTATAACATCCAAAGCACCAGGCAATTCCGGCGCTATTGTCATAATTTTCAGGTATCCGCGTGATGCTTCATACATTTCGAGAAAGGAATCAATAGACGGTTCCCAAAGATATTCTTTGTTCATCGCGCCTTTTAATTCTGGATTAAGATACGGTCCCTCCATATGAATACCACGAATATTCAATTCGGGATTATTTTCTATATATCCAGCAAGTCTTCTAAAATCTTGAAGGAGTCTTTCTTTAGGCTTTGCATGAAGGCTTGCCATAACGGATGTAGAACCATGACTTAAAAAATATTTTGCGATTTTATCAATACTTTGGTCATTTTCATCAGAGAAGCCATATCCACCGGCACCACCATGAACCAGAAGATCAACAAAACCAGGGACTATTAAATGACCTTTGGCATTAATTACTTCAAGGCCAGTCCGAATATTTATTGTTTCGGCACTGCCAACCTCATGAATCTTGTCATTAGAAATCGTGATTGCACCATTTTCAATCACTCTGAAAGGCGTGACTATTTTGCCTGCAACTAATGCTATTCCCATAATTATTCCAGTGCAATAAGGTTTTTTAATTCAACCACTGATGCGGTTATATCATCTGATCTGAATACAGATGAACCAGCGACAAAAATATCAGCTCCGGAATCAGAAATCTTTCTGATATTCCCCTTCTCAATACCTCCATCAACCTCAATAAGGAAATTAAAGTTGTTTTTAGTCCTTATTTTTTTCAGTACTGCGATTTTACTCATAGCGGATTCAATGAATTTTTGCCCTCCGAATCCAGGATTAACGGTCATTACAAGCACCAGATCAACATACTCCAGAATATTTTCAAGAGTGTTACAGGGTGTAGCCGGATTAATAACCACACCTGCTTTTGCACCTGAATCTTTAATTTTAGAGATAAGTCTGTGAAGATGATGGTTGCCTTCCTGATGAACTGAGATGAAATTTGAGCCAGCCTTAACAAAATCGGAGATATAAAGTTCAGGGTTCTCGATCATTAGATGAGTATCAACCGGGAGACTTGTCAAAGATTTAACAGTTTGAACAATCAGAGGACCAAAAGTAATATTCGGTACAAAATGACCATCCATTATGTCGCAATGGATAAAATCAGCGCCGCCCATTTCAACCAGACGTATTTGCTGACTTAAATTTCTGAAGTCAGCTGAGAGAATCGAAGGAGCAATGTATTTCCGCATTAATTTCCACCAAAATTCGTGACGCTTTCCCGGGAGATAAATACATCCACACTGTCTCCAAGGCTGACAAGTTTATCTCTGCTGGGATACTGATCAACAACTGTATTCGGAAGTAGTGACGACGAGGGCACATAATTAATTTTTCCCAGTTCGAGGGAATATTTTTTTAAAATCTTTTCAGCCTGTGATAATGATTCGCCAATAATTCCGGGAACTCTAATTTTTCCAATTTGCGGTCCGAAACTTATCTTAAGATCAATAGAATCTTTAAGATTTGTCCTCAATGACTTGACATGTACCTGTTCAATAACAGAATTTGGAGGCAACTCTGATGGAACTTCCAAAATATTTCTTATAACAAGCCCGACTCGCTCTAAAGTTAACTTCGCATCTCTCAAAGTTTTGCCAGTAACATTTGGAATTTTCAGTACTGGTTCACCACCAGAATAAAACAAATAGACATTTCTCCGGGTTTTTACTTTAGTTCCTGGACGGGGTTTTTGCAAAAATATTTTGTCCTTTGGGACTTTAGCTACATATTTGGGCCCTTCAAGGACTGGAATCAGATCAAGTTCTTCAAGTATTTTAATCGCAGAGTTCTTGTCCTTACCACTCAGATCAGGTAAAATTACTTCCTCACTCGATACTATCAGCGGCATAATGATTATATCAGTCGCAAGGAAAAGAATAACAAAACTAGCAGCAGATATTGCAAAATACTTAATTAATCTGCCCCATTTCTTGGTTTGTTTTTGCATCTTCAGTAAATTTGTTTGTAATTGTAAATATACAAATTGGCCTTGTCTCAGAAAAATAATATCAAAATCATTATTATCAGAAATAATCAAAATGATAGCTTTTTTGACAAAGGTTAGTGTATTTCTTAGTATTTTACAAGATATTAATTTTTTTTCAAAATTCAATTCTTTTTGATAATTAAACCCGGAGAAAATATGTTTAAAAACCATCCCAAAGGATTACCGGTATTATTCTTCACTGAAATGTGGGAAAGATTTGGTTTCTATCTGATGCTCGGAATTTTCACACTTTATATGATAGACCCAGCAAAAAACGGTGGAATGGGGTACAGCGATTTTAAAGCCGCTGATATATATGGTACTTATATAGCTCTTGTTTATCTCACACCATTTCTCGGTGGTCTGCTGGCAGACCGTATTCTTGGATATAGAAAAGCAATATTAATTGGCGGCATTCTTATGGGAACAGGCTATATCGGATTGGCGGTTCCTGGTGATGCAATGTTCTTCCTATCACTTTTGTTAATAATTATTGGTAATGGTTTTTTTAAACCAAATATCTCAACGCTGGTAGGTAATCTTTATAACAACGATAAATTCAAAGTATATAAGGATTCCGGTTTTAATATTTTTTATATGGGAATTAATATCGGCGCATTTCTTTGTAATTTTATCGCAGCATACCTTCGGAATAGTTTTGGATGGGGTTATGCGTTTGCGGCGGCAGGACTTGGGATGTTTGTGGGGTTGATATGGTTCTTCGTCGGGCAAAAGCATGTTGTTGAAGCCGATGTCATTAAGCCGGCAGCTCCCGAAGATATGCCTCTATCAAAAGTATTTACAACAATTTTTATTCCATTGCTTGCATTTGGTGCATTGGGATGGTTTTTACCATTACTTCTTATCGGTTCTCCTCTTCTGGGATCACAATCTACTGATGCCTTTCTATTTGCCTCGCTGCCGATAATTTACTTTTTTGCGTCTTTGTGGCTTAAAGCCAGTAAAGAAGATAAGGCGCCTATCGGTGCATTGCTCTCAGTATTTAGTGTAGTTATTATTTTCTGGAGCATCTTTCATCAAAATGGTTCGGCTTTAACAATTTGGGCTGAAAGGTACACTGACCGAGAGATTCCTGCAATCGTAGAACCCGTTGCAAAAACTTTCGGTTTCACTCAGGAAATTGATACTACCAGAAGCAATTACCCAATACTTGATTCTCATGGTGTACCCGAAACCGATGAAAATGGAAAAGTTATATATCAATACGGTCCACACCCTTACTTGACAAATCTTGATGAACAGAGACATCCCGAAGGAGATCAAAAATTAAAATTACTTTCCACTGAGATTTTTCAGTCAGTGAACCCATTTTTCGTAGTGTTCCTCACTCCAGTGGTTGTCGGATTCTTCGGCTTTCTTAGGAAACGGGGTAAAGAGCCATCGACTCCGGGGAAAATCGGACTGGGCATGCTGATCACAGCTATTTCCACAACTGTTATGATGTTAGCCGTGGTTGCATCCGGTAATGGGATGGAAAAAAGTTCCGCTCTGTGGCTCATAAGTTCTTATGGAGTGATCACAATAGGTGAACTGTTCCTTAGCCCGATGGGACTTGCCCTCGTTTCTAAACTTAGCCCGCCAAGGCTAACAGCTTTGATGATGGGCGGCTGGTTTCTTGCAACATCTCTTGGCAATAAACTCTCAGGAGTGCTTTCCGGGCTATGGGGAAGTTTTGAGAATAAAATATACTTCTTTACGATTAATTTTATCGGAGCAGCTTTCGGAGCATTTTTGATTTTCCTTCTATTAAAATGGCTTAAAGCGGTTGTGAAAGAGCATACTGGGCACCACTAAATAAATCACAAAAAAAGGGGTTTTTATGCTTGTTATCGTTAAGGATTCATATGAAGAACTAAGCCGTGAAGCGGCGGAAATTGTTTCGAACAGGCTTCGCAAAAAGCCTAATCTTGTTCTTGGATTAGCAACAGGAAGTTCTCCAATTGGTTTGTACACTGAATTAATTCGGATGCATCGGGATGAAGGACTCGATTTTTCAAAAGTCACTTCCTTTAATTTAGATGAATATGTGGGATTACCTTCCACACATGATCAAAGTTATCATTATTTCATGAGAAAGCACTTTTTTGATCATGTCAATGTACAGCCACGATTTATCCATATTCCAAACGGTATGTCCAAAGATGTGAACGCCTTCTGTGATTGGTATGAAGATCAAATTCTTACTTTCGGCGGAATAGATTTACAGGTACTTGGCGTAGGATCAAACGGTCACATAGCTTTTAATGAGCCCGGTTCTTCTCTCGGATCAAGGACACGTATAAAAACCCTGACGTTCAAGACCCGGGATGCCAATTCCCGGTTTTTCGAAAAAATGGAAGAGGTCCCAAAATACGCCATAACAATGGGTGTTGGAACAATTATGGATGCGAAAGAAATATTGCTCGTTGCTAATGGGAAAGGAAAAGCTGATGCCATTAAGGCAGCTGTTGAAGGCCCCCTTACTGCCATGTGTCCGGCTTCCATAATTCAGATGCATAAATCTGCAATATTGGTAGTAGATAAGGAAGCAGCCTCCAAACTCGAAGGTGAATATGTAGATTCATGGAAAACAGTAATCTTTGATTAACCGGGAATAAAAATGGTTGAATCGATTTGTATTTTTGAAGGTCTTTATTATAACCGATTATTGCCATTGGTTTATTTAAGGCCAGTTTATGATCTGCGTTGCGGCATTCTCACTTTACGAACAAAAATAGAGAAGGCTTACCCCGGAATTCCGGTCTCATTGCATTGTCGTAATTATATGGCGGACTATGTTAAACTCAGACATCCGACTTATAGCGTAAACGAAATCAACGGTAACAGTTGTTTATTCGTTAATGGAAGAGTCATCGCAGGCACCGATTTTGCGGAAAAAGTGCCTCCTGAAGGCGGTGACACACTCTATGTAAACGGCGATACCGTTATTGCGGCAAGAGTTTCCGGACAAAAACTCCGGGAAATTAAAAAGATGATGGTAGATATTCTTACGGTAGGTGACTTTACCGGATTGATTACGCAAGAGATAGATGTCAAAGTTATTAGCTACCCTTGGGATCTGGTTCAAAATAATGAAAGTGAACTAAGGACAGATTTCAAAACACTTATTAATACAACTCCATCAGCAAAAGCCAACAAGGTTTATGATGGTGCATATTTATTGAACAGAGAGAATATTTATATTGGGGAAAATACAGTTGTTTATCCGACTGCCGTGTTGGATGCTGAAGAAGGGCCAATATTTATTGGTAAAAACGCAAAAATATTTCCGAATGTTACTATTATCGGACCTGCCTTTATTGGGGATGAATCACAAATCAAGATCGGCGCAAAACTCTATCATGGAAGTAACATTGGAAGAGTTTGCAAAGTCGGCGGCGAGGTTGAAAATTCTGTGATCCACTCATTTTCAAACAAACAGCATGATGGCTTCCTTGGAAATTCTTATATCGGCTCGTGGGCTAACCTGGGAGCAGGCACAAATAACAGTGATCTGAAGAATAATTATGGAAGCATTAAAGTTACAATCAACAATGAAGTTGTTGATTCAGGTTCTCAATTTGTTGGTTTGACATTAGGCGACCATTCAAAATCTGCAATCTCGACCACCTTCAATACTGGTTCGGTTATTGGGGTATGCTGCAACGTTTATGGGGCTGGTTTTCCTCCGAAATATATTCCATCTTTTGCGTGGGGCGGAGCCGATGCGTTGACTACTTATGACCTGGAAAGGAGCCTGGAAGTTGCTGAACGGGTTATGGAAAGACGACATATTCAACTTACCCCTGCTGATAAAAAAATGTTCAGAAAAGTCTTCGACTTGACAAGAGATGAAAGAAGGAAAAGAGGAATGCCAAATTAATTGGCATTCCCCTTTTATTATCAATGTATTCAAATTATTATTACCTTACCCGGGCAGTTCTTGAGTTAAATTCAGTAATTTCCGGGAAATTACTTACTTCTGTTTTTACGCAGGAAAAAGATATTTTAACTCTGATGTTCAGGGAAGGCGATAGTGAATTAGCTTTACAATTATGTACTTCCGCAAATGATGCCTATATAGATATTCGCAATAATTATAAGCGATCCAGGAGAAATTTTCTTCTCTTTTTTGAAGATATTTATGGATCGAAATGCACTGCAGTAAAAATAGCTGAATTCGAAAGGATTATCCAATTTGAATTTAGTTCGAAGAAATCATTATATTTTGTAATTCGTGGACCAAATTCCAATGTCTATTTTGATGCATCGGACACATCCTTAAAAGAATTTAAAAAAGTAAAAAATCCACTCTCAATCGATAATATTTCCGTGCTCTCTTTCTCCCGCAGTCTGGTTCCACCAGCCCCTGTTAACAACCTCATTACTGATTCCGGAATCAGTGAAATAAAAAAATATTATCCCTGGATATCGAAAGAGATATATTTGGAAGTCATGACCAGAAATGAATCATTTGATTTTAATGTTCTTATAACAGTTATTAATGAAATCGTGACCCGCGATATTATCGTTGGGCATAATATATTAAATAAATTTTTGTTTCTTCCCGCCAGTTTTCATCATCAGCAGATGGATAAGAGTTATCTGTTCGATAGTTATTTTTCTGCGCTGAGATATTACAAGAAAAACCGAATAATCTCTGGTAATGTTACTGAGGTAAAAAACCGACTCCTGACAGTTTTAAAAAATGAACTTGAAATTACTGCCAGGAGATTAAATGATTTGAATTTGCGTTTACAATCCGGGAATCGCGAGGAATATTACTATAATGTCGGACAGATACTTTTAAACAATATCAATACCCTTAAAAAAGGAATGTCCTTAGTTTTATTAGTAAATATTTCAGGTGAGACACAGAATATCGATATGGACCCATTGTTATCACCTTCCCAGAACATCGATAAATATTTTAAGAAATCATCCTCCGAAAGAATCAATTACAAGAAATCAATTGAATTATGGGAACATTACAAGAATAGATTTAGTAAATTACAAGGATTAATTGAAGAAATATCTCAAATTAATTCTCTGGAATTATTAAAAAATTACAATCAATACTTAAAGATGTCTCCCGAAACGAATAAAATAGATGTTGATCAGAGTTCAAAGTTCAGAAAATTCATCATATTTAACAAGTGGCAAGTTTTTGTAGGTAAGGATAATGAAAATAATGATCTTCTTACTACAAGATTTGCCAAACAAAATGATTTCTGGTTTCATGCTCGAAGCGTTCCTGGATCACATGTTGTTCTCAGAATTGACAACAATAAAGAAAGTGTTCCCAAAAACGTTCTTGAAAAAGCTGCTGCTTTAGCTGCTTTTTATTCTAAAGCTAAAACATCAAAACTTGCTCCCGTTACTTATACACGTGCAAAATACGTCTATAAAAAAAAGGGACTTGCTGCGGGTCAGGTTCTTGTCACAAAAGAAGATGTTCTTCTTGTAAAACCTGAAATTCCATCTGAATGTGTTCCTTTTGACCAGAATATTTCAATTATATGAAGTTTAAAGAATTAGATCTGATGTATATTGTTAAATTAATTTTCCTAAGTGCATTTTTAGGATTAATTATAAATGTTTTCAGTCAGAAAACTATCCCATTTATTCGATCGGAAAACCCATTGAGAAACATCTCGATTGAAGAGATTATCCTCACCGATTCTGAAATCGATTCGAAACTTTTTACGATCAATTTAAGTACTGCTAAAGAACTATTTGAATCAAAAAGGGCGATTTTTATTGATGCAAGGGATTCATGGGATTATTCGGACGGGAAAATTCCGGGTGCAATAAATATTCCTGAATATAAATTTGATTATGAAATGGTAGAACTACTCAATAAAAATGCAATTTATGCAGTTTATTGTGGCGGGACAGATTGCGATATAAGTAAACGCCTCGCGGAAAAGTTACAAAAAGCTGGGTTTAAAAATGTCCTTGTTTTCTCTGGGGGCTGGGAAGAATGGGTGTCAAGTGGTTATGAAATCGATAAATAAGATACTTAGATTAAATCACCTTAATAAAATCTTTTTTGCCCTCCTCTCGACTGCATTAGGCGGACTCTTTGTTTTTTCAGGATACCAAAAGATTATCGACCCGGTTGCTTTTTCCGATTCGGTTGCAAACTTCAGAATTCTCCCAACGTTTCTGGTTAATATTTTTGCGATAATTCTATCCTGGCTCGAATTTCTTTTGGGCATCTTTTTATTAATGAATATAAATCGCAAAGAAAACCTTTTCCTTATTCTGATACTGATGTTAGGTTTCACCCTTGCAATTATTACTGCAATATTAAGAGGACTGAATATAAATTGCGGATGTTTCGGGGAAACATCTACTGCTGCTGATTCCTTAAAAATATTGGAAAACTTGTTCATAATTATGGCAGTTTTTATAACATATTTATATTATTCTAAAAATCCCGTAAAATAATTCAAAGATGATTCAATCAGAAAAAAAGATCACGAAAATTTTAATTATTAAATTGAGGGGAATAGGCGATGTCGTTCAAAGCACTCTGATTTTGGATAGCCTGGTCAGCTCCTTCCCGGGATCTGAAATTGATTATCTGACTGACTACCCTTCGGTCGATTTTCTCTCAAAGATTCCTATTGTTAATAGTGTTCTTATATTTCCGCGAAAAGAGCTTTTAAAACGCGTGAAGCTGTTTTATAAAATATTTCGAGGACGATACGATCTGGTTATTGATCTGTTTTCAAATCCCGCAAGTGCTCAGGCAACATTTTTTAGCCGCGCAAAATACAGACTGGGGTTTCCTTATCGGGGAAGAAAATATGCATATAATATCTATGGACCTGAAAACAGAGCTGAATTTCATACTGTTGATTTAAATATTGAACTTATTAAAAAGATTGTACATTTTACGCCTACTTCCAGATTTTATTTCGGCTTAACAGAAAGAGATCGTTCGGAAGCGAAGATTTTTTTTAATAACAATTTCCAGAAAACAGATAAAATAATTGGGATTTGTCCATCCGGAGGATGGGCATCTAAAAGATGCGACCCGATTAAATTTGCTGAGATAAGTGATTTTCTCATCAGCGAATACTCCGTAAAAGTAATCATAATTTGGGGCCCTGAAGATAAAACTGATGCCTTGGAGATAACAGAGAAAAGTGGAATGAATTTGGTGCTGGCGCCTCCAACTTCAATCAGTTCGATGGGTGCATACCTTGAGAATTGTAATATGGTTATTGCGAATGATAGCGGGCCTATGCATATTGCCGTTGCAGTTGGGACTCCGGTTCTTGCTCTCTTCGGCCCAACCAATCCTAAATTTCATGGTCCTTATGGCGAAAAGCACGCATTTATTCAGTTATCCGACCTGGAATGTATTAATTGTAATTTGTTAAATTGCCCTTTGGCTCACGAATGTTTTAATAATATTCCGGTTGAAAAGATTAAACCTTTTGTGGATAATTACTTAAAATAAAAGTGTTTAAATAGTTGTTTACAATTATCTTAAGAGTTGATTTTTGAAGTCTGTAATAGTATTTATTCTTAAATTATTTTTTGGCTATAATAATAAAACATTTACCAGAAGTAAGAATGGAAAACGTATTTTATTAGTTAGACTCAATCGAATCGGAGATGCATTGGTTTGTACTCCAATCATAAAAGCCTTGTTGGATAATAATTTTCAGGTAGATATCATAGCTGACAAAAAAAATTATTTCATATTTAAGAATTTCTCAGGTATCTCGGAAATCTTTGTTTTTACACACAGATTTAATAGCCTCCTGGATATTATTAAAGCAACAAATCAAAAACGATTTGATTATATTGTTGACCTCCACGATGATTTGTCAACGACGGTCAGTTTAATAATTGCTTTCTCAAATGCACAGCAGAAATTCGGACTATCAAAGAAGACAGCCAGCCTTTATTCTAAAACAATTGATCGACCGGATGCCCGGTCAAATCACGTTATTGAACGAATAAGTCAATTATTAAAATTATTTAATCTGAATCCAGCGATCGCACAGAAACGTGTATTTTTACCAATTGATAATCGTTCATCGAATATTATTAATAATTTATTGAATGATCACTTCCCAGGCCATCTACCATTATTAGGCATAAACATCTCAGCGGGCAGCCCTGCCCGTTTCTGGGGCGTGGAAAAATATATAGAACTCCTTGAGTCAATCCCCTCCCACAGCTTAAACATTATCATACTTTCTTCGCCTGGAGATAAAGAATTAGCTAAACGAATTAGCTCTGGAAAATATCCGACTTTTTCAACCGAAGATTTCACTGAATTCGCGGCGATTATTTCAAGATTAAATCTGCTTTTCACCCCTGATACATCTGTCGTTCACCTTGCTTCTGCATATAATATCCCTATGTTTGGAATATATGTTAAATTTAACACTGATGAAATAATTTGGTATCCTTATGATACAGATTATGAGGCAATCATAACAGAGGAGCCAAATTTCATTAATCTTGAAGTGCAATTGGTAATTAATAAATTAAAAATATTTTTGGGAAATTATGTCAAATATTAATAAAGCCCCTGGCTGTAAAAAATTTACCGGATATAAGCCCTGTTACCCGGATCATAATTGTTATGGTAATGGATGTAAGGAAAATAATCCTGCACCGATTAAAATTCTAATAATAAACCTTGATGCTATGGGTGACGTAATAATGACAACTGCACGTCTTGAAAGCCTTAAAATGAAATTCCCTGACAGTGCAATTTACTGGGTTACAATGAAGATTTCTGCACCCCTGCTTCAGAACAATCCATATCTTGATAAAGTATTTATCTATGATTTTGAAACAATAAGCATTCTTGGCCAGATTGAATTTGATTATGTTATGAATGCCGATAAGTCTCAAAAAGCATGTGCACTCACAAATATCATCAATGCCAAAAATAAACTTGGATTTGGACTTGATTCAAACGGCAAAATTGCACCTATGAATGATGGTGCACTATATAATTATAATCTTGGAATGGATGATCATCTAAAATTCAGAGTCAATCAGAAAACAAAGCAGGAGTATCTGGCAGAGACTTTTGAACTTCCTTTAACAAGAGATGAATATGTGCTGAATCTGGAACCTGGTGAGATTGAATATATTGAAAAATATAAAACTGAAAAGGGTATTTCACCTGAGGATAAAATAATTGGGTTTAATACGGGTTGCTCAAATCTTTATCCTAATAAAAAAATGACAATTGAACAACATATCTATCTAATAGATAAGCTACTTTCAAAAGGTCGTTATAAAATTATCTTATTGGGTGGTCCCGAGGATAAGGAGAGGAATGATAATATTTATTCTCGTTTTCCAGGAAAGATCATCAATACACCTACAAATGACGGAATAAGAAGAGGTGCTTGTTATGCTTCCATACCCGACGTTGTTGTAACCGGAGATTCATTTGGAATGCATCTTTCGATTGGACTAAAGAAATATATTATTGCCTGGTTCGGATTAAGCTGCTGGACAGAAATCGATCTTTATGATCGTGGAGTAAAACTATTTCCTCAGGATTTGTTCTGCTCACCCTGCTGGAAAAAATCCTGTCCGTATAATCTTGAATGTGTAAAAGGTATAGATCTCGATCGGATAATAGCTGAATGTGAAAAATATTTCGTAAACTGATATGATTTCACCCGAATTCCATTCTGTTTTTTCTGGTTTTTCAAATTTGCCGCTTATTCTTGATGGTGCAGTTGGTTCCTGGTTAGAGGAAAAATCAAGTATATCGGAGGCACATACATGGAGCAGTCACTTTAATATTTCAAATCCGGATCTGGTGTTTGATCTTCACAAATTATATATTGATGCCGGCGCAGATATAATAACTACTAACACATTCAGAACAAATCCTTCTGCCTCAGAAATTTTTGGGCAGAACAATTGGAAAATATCATTAAAATCTGCAGTTAAATTAGCAAAACAAGCTGTTGGCGAAAATAATGTTTTGATTGCCGGTTCGAATCCTCCAGCGGAGGACTGTTATCAGGCAAATAGAACAATAAGCACAAAACAGTTAGAACGAAATCACTTTGACCACATTAATAATTTACTTTCTGAAGGTTGTGACTTCATTCTTAATGAAACCCAAAGTCATCTTGATGAAATATTATTAATATGTAAATACTGCACAAATAATAATATCAAATATGCTTTGAGTATTTACTGTACAAGTGATTTAAATATCCTAAGTGGTGAAAAAGTAATAGAAATAATTTCACTTTTGAAGGATTATTCCCCTTCTGCAGTACTCTTTAATTGCATAAATTTAAATACATATAGACTTATCAGACAAGTTCTGCCTTCGGATTTCTACCATGGGTTTTATCCAAATTTAGGTTTATCGGATATCGGAACGAATAGTATTAAATCTATCCTCTCACCAATAGCATTTACGGAAGAAATGTTAAAATTTATTAACCCAAAGATACTTATCGTTGGCGCATGCTGCGGATCCTCTCCTGAGCACATAAAAGAATTGAGTAAAAACACATATGAATTATTTGGAACTAAAGTCACCGGCTAAAATTAATATTGGATTACGGATTACGCAAAGAAGACCAGACGGATTTCATAACATTGAAACAATGTTTTATCCAGTACATACTTATTATGACCAAATGAGCTTCTCCAAAAATGAGACATTTTCTTTTTTTTGTGATAATGATTTAACAGTAGATATTGAAGATAATCTTGTTGTGCGAGCGTTGCGAAAAATTGAGAGTTATATTAGACGAAATCTACAAGTGGCAATTCGACTTAAAAAATTTATTCCTGCAGGTGGAGGATTAGGTGGAGGAAGTTCCAATGCAGCAGCTACGTTATTAGCGCTTAATGAAATGTTCGAATTGCAAATTCCGTTTACAGATCTCAGAAGAATTGCGCTGGAACTGGGCTCAGATGTACCATTTTTTTTGCGACCGAAGCCATGTTTTGCCTCAGGCAGAGGTGAAGTGCTTGAATACTTAGATGATTTTTTTCTTTATAAATATATAGTTATCATCACTCCGAAAATTCATATATCTACCGCAAAAGCTTTTCAAAAGTATTCTCTTTTACGAAAGGAAGAAAAGATAGCTGATTTCATTTTTCAACATAAAGAATTTGAACCAAAGAATTACCATCTTTTCAGAAATGTATTCGAAGAAGTGATAACCAAAGATAATCCTGCAATCGATGAAGCACTTATTTATTTACGTGAATCTGGAGCAGAATACGTTTCATTATCCGGATCGGGTTCATCAGTTTTCGGATTATTTGAGAAATCGCCGGTGATTGATAAGTTATCGAAAATATTAAGAAATTCAATCATTCATTTTTCAGCACCCGAGGAGGAAAAGCTGTATTATTAGGTTTTTACCTGATAGTCATAGGGCAATGAGATTATCACCTTTGTTCCGGTCTCACTATTATCCTGCTCTGTCCTGCTTTCAATCGCAATCTCTCCCTGAAACCTGATAATTATTTCTTTTACAAGTGAGAGTCCCATCCCACTCCCCTCCGCCCCGCTTCTACGAATATTTGTTGCACGATAAAACTGATTAAAAACTTTATCGATATCCTGCCGAGGAATACCAATTCCAGTATCTATTATTTGAATTTCACAATAATTATTTCTATCATTGAGTAATACCTCAACATTTCCGTTTTGTTTATTATATTTTATTGAGTTATTCAGAATATTTGAAAATGCCAGATTGAAAAGTACTGTATCACCCTTGATAAGCCTGTTTTTCTTTCTGAAATCATTAAATTTTATGGTGATATTACGCTTTCTGGCATTTTCTGTTTGCTGCTCAATCAATCGGGTTAGTACTTCAATAAGATCAATCTCTTCAGCACTTGAAATATTTAGTAATTTTACCTGAGATATGCGTAAAATATTATTGATCATTTGTATAGATTCATCTGTCCGCAGTCTGGCTCTCTCCAATTTTTCAGATATTTGGTCTGGAACCGGGCCCAGATATTTATAAAGTATTAACTCTATTATCGATTGAACGGCAGAAATTGGTGTTTTAATTTCATGAACCACACCCATTATATATTTTTGCTTCATAGTTTCTAAAGATTCGATCTTATCAAGAGATTCCCTCAATTCTTGTTCCCGGAGATATAAAGACCGGGCAATATTATTTGCCAGAATTACTCCGACAATAATCATTGCACTGAATGCAAGTATGAAGAAAAGTACATAATTATCTGTAGGATGAGGCGGCAAGATGGAGTATAAGCCAGTGATAAAATGCGAAGAGATCGTTGAATTGTGCTGCAATATTATCAAAGTGGAATATGCAATTATTGTAATTGTGGCAATTGTGTAAATAACATAGCCGGGTAAAATCATACTACCAATAATTATTTGAAATATATAGAAGATAAATAAGGGACTGTGTATTGTTCCGGTATAATAAATTAAAAGGGTGAGTGAAGACAGATCGAAAACTGACTGTAAAATTGAAACATGGATCACATTAAAGTTCAGCGATGAAAATGTAGCATAACGCCTGATTATTATTAAAAATATATTATAACAAAAGATCAGACCGGTTATGATTAGAAAAGCATATAACTGTTTAGGTGAGAAATTAAGTTTAAATACATATTCGCCGAAAGTTATAAGAAGCAGAAGAAATAAAATGAATATAAAACGTAGTTTAATAAACCAGAGATTTCTCTCCCTTATTCCTTTCCAAAATTCATCATATCTTTGTGCCCATTCGGGAACAAGGCTCATTCCTAACCATAGAAAATTTATGGAGTATTTTAATAATAAATATCGAGAATAGCAATTTTACAAGAGTTTATTTTCTTAAACTGAGTCATTAATACTATTGAATATAAATGAACCCTGGTTTTGAAGGATTAAGGTTAATTATTTCACCTGAAGAGTTCGTTGCGAGAATGTATAAATACCCTAATCGAACAAGGCCCTTCTCATTAGCAGTGAAAATGATATCAATAAGATTTCCGCTTCCAAAGAATGGCGCTGAATTCTCTAAGGAAATGTATTTCGCTGGGTACATTTTCAAATCATTTCCAGCATCTTCTCTTATTACTACTGTCGTATCATTGATGGTGAAATTAAGGGGGTTTCCTGAAATACTAAAAAGTTGGTCGGAGACAGTCAAGGTATCAATGCTTACTTTCGAATCATAGTAAAATAACATCTCTAAATGTTTAATATTATTAACCTGGTCGGCATTAATGCTTACTGTATCTGATGCGCCTGATTTAACTAATGAATTCGATGGATAAAAAACGAAGGCTGGACCTTTAATTGCATCAATAAAAAAGTTTCGGCGGAGTGGGTCGCTTACAAATTCATCAATCCTTCCCCTCACACTAAAAAGATATTGACCATCGTCCATATTATTAAGAGTGATAGTATTTACCGGTTCATATTCAGACCAATCAATAAGATTTGTGACATTTTTATCCGCATCCCAAAAGTATAAACTATAGCTAAAATCAACATCGTCCTGATTTGCTTTCCATGAAAAAGATATTTTATCAGTTGATAATGTATCATTCTCGACAGGGCCAAAAGTAAAATCAATAAAAGGCAAAGGCGATTGTACAATATTATCACCACAATATGAAAAAACAATAATACCAAGGATAATAGTCAATAATTTGCTAATTCTTTTAATATGTTTTGAAATAGAGTGTCTCACATATTTCCTAATAATTTATCCTGATCAGAGGAGAAAATGTTACATAATTTTCCCACCGGTAAAATGGCACTCCATTTGTGGTCCATTTAATAGCTTTATAAAATCTAATATCAAATCCAAAAGTATTATTAAGCAAAAACCGGTATTTCATTCCAAGGTAGCTGTAGGCATCATTAAAATTGTAATTAAACTGAAGTCCAATATTATGAACAAACCATCCAGAATATTTATTAATACTGGCATCAATTTTTATATTTGTTTTTATAGAACCAGAGCTAACCGTTGTCTTAAGATCTTTTTCTCCGGGGACTAAATAATAATCATTAAGATCATGAATATTTACTCCCAGTCCGGCATCCAACAAACCCAGATTCAAAACCTCAGTTAGATCGGTGTAAGTAGCAGAGAAGCCAAAATAATTTCGGATAGAATAAAATTTTGTCAGATAATCGATTCCATAATCATTACGGGAAAATTTTGAAGGTGTGAAATATCCATCAAGAGTAATATCTATTTTCCCAAGTTCAGGCATAAAATATTTTAGTGGTCTTCCACCAACAGAGATATAAACACTGCTCCCGGATCGGTACAGTCTATGTCCATAAATATCTTGGTTGAAACTGAATTCCGGCTGTCGAACGCCGAATCCCAGTGCGATCATTCCTCGATATGAACTGTAAGGGCGACTATTAACAATTGAGTCAACATACTGAATACCAATCCCCGCAAAATAGTCAGGGCTGTACCATCCGGGATAAATGCTCTCATTGTTGCCCCATTTGCCCTTTAGGGAAAAAAGATATTTTTTCCTTGAAGTAGTATTTAAAGTATATACTAGAAATTCCGGGTCGAACAGAGACATATAAATATCGAAATTATAACCAGAATAAGAATAACTTTCCTCTTTGGTGATATCGATATTTGAATACCCTTTTTTTTGCAGATTATTATAAAGGTCATTTCCCAATATTTCTTTTATAACTAAGTGATCCTCAGTAACATCAAAGAAATAATTCCGTTTCGTAGTATCAAGAGAATAAACCTGCTCAGTGAAAAATCTTAGTTGTTCAATTTCAGAATCATAATATCGCTGTCTGAACTCAACAAATATTTTCCCATCGTATATTTCCTTGGCTCGTGCATTAATCTCACCAGCATCAGCATTTTTACCGTCAATTCGCAAAGCGCGATTAATAATAAATTTATTAAATATTTGCCTGACGATTAAAGGATCGTTTAATATCCAACTATGCTTAAGATCATTAAATGCAGTTGTGTTATATTCCAATGATTTATAGACGGAAACAGCACGTTCATGTTCTTGTCCAAAGGTAAATGAAGAAACCAGAACTAAGATGAAGAGAAAAGTTAAATAGCGGGTTTTAATCCTCATACTCAAAACCCATACCTGTATATGAATCCCAAATAAGTACTACTTTTATTTTCCCATTCACGGGTTCCTCTATATAAGGGTGAGGATAGAATATGTGTCTCGAATCTCACAATATGTAAACTATCAAATTCAAGAAGTTTTAGCCATAACTTCGCTCGGATAACACTATCGTACATTCTAAGATTAGCATGAAAGAGTTCTGTCTCTTTGCCCTTAATCTTTGGAATAAAATTTAAATGGAAACCAATGAGCGGGTTAATAGAGTTAAAAACCTCTGAGGTTTTCGGAGAAGCGCCCCCAATATAATCAGCTCTGATAACATTGTATGATCCTGCACCAATGTCAAACCTAAGGCGTACGGTTCCTTCCTGATTTGTTTGCCAGTAATAAGATATTGTTGTCATCCACTGAGAATTTGTAAAATATGCATGACTACGGCCGGGGCCTGTATTAAATCGATAATATGGATTATTTATTTCTGAACTGCCGGTTGAATAATCAATATTTATGAAGGGAGACTCATATATTCTTGATGTGCTAAGCGATAAATCAACGCCGGGCTGCACGTTTAGTTTCGGAATTTCAGTAACCATAAAAGGTAGGTTAGTTGCTAAATTAACAGTATTAATTTTAAACCTGGCTAAAACTTTTATATCAAAAGAAATACTATTTTCAGGCCCTTGTGAGCCGGTTAAAAACGTCAGGCTCCTGACGCCGCCTTTCATGATCATCCCCTGCCATGGCAAAAGATTCAATAAATCATGTTCAAATGAGAGCTCAGCTCCAAGTGTTGTAAAATCAAAATTCATTTCAGGGTGGAAAAAAGTAGCTTTATAAAAAGAACCTTCTATTTTCATATTCCCGCCAGCGGACGATTCTCGTCTTGACCGCCTGCCGCCGGCAGAGGCGGTAGTAGTTTTCGGATATGAGTGCGATGAATTTATTCCTTGATAATTCAAAAAGTCTGAATTATCTCTTGAAAAGACAGCCCCTCTCATAATAAAACTTTCATCAATAGGAATAGTCAATTTAGATTCCGGCTCAGTTTCTTGGGATAATTTTTCAACTAAATTAGTAATCTTATTGTATAAATTCTTATCTGTAAAATAAAGATTATTGAAATCCTGAAACTTTATAACAGCGTTTATCTCAGTTTTTGTTTCACCTTCCTGGACAGAGATATCGCCAAATAATCTCCCCTCCGATGCGGCAGTAGAAGTCAATTCTTCCCTAAGCTCAAGCATAATTAATGTGTCTATCTCAGGTGAACTTTTGGAGTAAAGGAATTTATAAATCACATTTTCGTCTATTCTAAAATTGAAAAGGTTTCCATTCTTTAGCGGAATACTTCTCAAATCATTTAATAAACTTTCGGTAGGAGTGAATTGAACAGAATGTATATCGAGATACCCTTCATCTAATCGTATTTTTTTATCGATACGTTTGTAAATCTCATTTAGATTCTGAGAAAAACAAATAGAATTCAATAGAATAAATAATAATGGGAATAAAATACGCATTTATAGTTCTGGGATCGCCTTATTAAAAGCGGATAGATCCGGTCAATCTATCCGCATTATTAAACTCTACAACTCTAAGAATTGAGTCTTAATTTTTATTGATTCGCCAATTAATAATTGATTCGAAGTACTGGTGAAAATACTATATAACTTGAAGCACGGTAACGCTCAGATGTCGGAACACCTAAACCGTTAAACACTTTTAGATGCAATCCTAAATTATTACTAAGCATTACTTTGGAATCAATTCCATAATAACCGTAACCACCAACCAGATTGTAGCCGGCAATAATTTTAATCAGATGTTGAATCAGACCACCTTCGTTTTCAATTATAGATTCAAGATACAAATAATGCTGGAATCTGTCGAAAGTACTTTGTGGTTTCGTATCTACTAATGCTCCGGCAACAGGATCAATCATAAAACTATATTTATCATGAGTTACAAATCCACCACCTATTCCATAATCCCCAAAGTCAGAAAGATTGTATAGTTTTCTTTTAACCCAGGAGAATGAGAAATAATTTTTTATCGAGGCAAATTCAACTTGACGCCTCAAACCAAAATCTTTGTACTTATAGTCTCCATAAGTAAACATTGCATCAATATTCAAATACACTTTATCAAAGTAGTCCCAGATGTATTTAGCAAAATCGCCTGAGAAGGTAAAATAAGCGGCATCTCCGGATTTGAATACTGGTTTTTTAGACAGACCAGATGTGAACATTTTACCGCCGTCAGTCACCATTCCCAAACCAATGCGGTAGGTGTAATCTGCTGGATCTTCAGTTAAAGCTGAATAATATGTTATTGATGAACCAAGCGTATAATCCGAAGAATACCACCCTGGCATAAATATTTCGTCATGTCCCCATTTACCAAATAGGTGCCACAAATATTTATTGCGCTGGCCGGATGTTGTTGACCAGACCAGAACATGTGGATCTAAAAGGTCGATATTGACATCCATGAAATATCCATATTTCGTATCAAAGACATCTTTCGTCAATGAACTATAAAAATATGTCTGTTCCTGAAGCTTATCATAAAGCCTTATGCCAATGATATCCTTTAAATAGAATCCATCAACAACCGGGTCAAATAATGGAGTTGGATTAATATTTTGCATTTCTGTGTTTGCAACAAACGCAAAATACTCAAATTCGTCATCGTAGTACCTTCTCCGAAGATCAACGACTACATCTCCTTCTAAGATTGCCTTGGCTTTCTCTTCAAGTACTGCTTTAGAAGCGGGCATACCGTTAATTCTTAGTGCATTTTTAACTGTGAAACGGTTAAATAATTCGCGGATAAAACCGGGATCATTGATGAACCATTTACTCTTCAGATCTTCAAATGCTATTGTATTGTATTCCAGGTTAGAATAGATTTTATCCAACTCTGAGAAAACTTCCGGACTTGCATCCTGACTGTAAATCTGAGTGACAGTAAAAATTAAAGCGAAATAAAGTAATATTATTTTTTTCATTGTCATTTTCGTTTTAATTATTTAAACCATATCTATATCTAAGCTGAACCATTGCGCCGCCATCAGTTTCCCATTCATAAGCTTTTCTGAACATGGCTCCTGCCTGATAGATTGCTTCAAGTCTGAATGTATGGAATGGAGCGATTTTGAAAATCGCAAGCCAGGTGTTTATTCTTGCTCTGCCATCAAAAACACGCAATGTACCCCCGAGAATTGGATTGTCTTTTGGAACCCATGTAAAATTCAATGCAACCATCGGTTGAAATTTTGCATGTACTTCTTTACTGCTCGTCAGGCTGCCGGAATTACTGTAAGTGCCTTTTGTGACACTATAATAACCACCACCAACATCCATACGGAAACGCGAAGTCATTTTATCAGATGTGTTCCAATAAAATGAATAAGACATCATTGCCTGAGCGTGAGAAAAATAAGCTACCTTTTGGTTATTCCTGGTTACAATGATATCTGGTGATTTCTGACCGCCCTGGCTTGCAGAGAAGTATAAATTGATGAAGGGCAGCCCCATCAATCTGGTAAAATTGAATTCAGCTAAAAATGATGGTTTGAAATTCATCACAGGAGTATCGCCAAGAATCCAGGGCTGATTATCGTAAACTGCAGTAGTCCCGATTGGGAATCGTGCTCCAAATCTTGCATTTAAGAAAGTTGATTCAGTTACTTTATCTTTGGGAGATAGTAAAAACAACATTCTGATGGCTGCAGCAACAGTATTTGATTCCCATGGTAAAAGATGAAGAACCGGCTCCTCAAAATTCAATTCGACGCTTGCACCACCATCTTCAAGAATAGCGTTCATTGCCTCATGAGAAAACATTATCTTCGAAGCACTTGCATCAATCTTAAAAGTAGTTTTGCCGGCAGCTGCATCCGCGGCACCTCGTCTAGATCCTCTTCCCTGTTTTTCAGTTTGATCAGAAAACCAGGTCAGATCATAAACTTTAACGTGATTAAAATAATCGGCGTTATCTCTGGAGGAAATACCAAGACTCATGTGAATTTCTTCATCAGGATTAATCCTTAATAAAGATTCCGGTGGTGTTTCTTCATTCTCCCGAAGATATTTGTCGATATATTGTTTCAGAGCTGCATATTGCGGAGCATCATTCATTTTAAGTTTGTACATATCCGTGAATGTTAAAACCCTGAGAGTATCATCAGAAGGAGCCGAAAGAGCACCAAACAGACCCTCAGTTGCAGCAGCAGCCCTTGTAATCTGATCGAGATAGAGGACATAAACGGAATCTATGCCAATACCTTCTTTCAGAAATACAACTCGATAGCTGACATTCTCATCGAAGAGCATTGTAAAGGGCTCTTCCTTTGTCACTCTTGGGACAGATTTCAAAGACTCGCTTGTTTTCTCTGGCTCTGGTTGAAACGTCAAAGCGTGAAGATTTAAGTAGTCTTTATCTTTACGTAGTTTGAGATCAATCTTACTCAGATATTCATCCAGTTTCTGAGCATTTGTTGATAGGATCCCGAAGAATAACGACAATAGAATTATTTTTCTGATCATTGCCTTACACTTTATTTGTTAAAACTTTTATTTTACAATAGTTGCTGAATATTTGCGTTCAACGTTACGTTCATACTGTGTGTTAAAACGAAAAGTCAAAGTAACTGGTGCATCATCACAAAATTCCATCGCATCTAAATATGATTGATTTAGATCAAGAATAACATAACCAAAATTACCCTGAGAAGTCGTTGTCCCGCCCCTAGAGGTCAGAAATTCCGCAGGGTTGCATTCAACACGCAAACTTGTGATTTTGGGTGCAATTACAACAAGATTACCATCGCTGGAAAGTCCTGTATAAACATATAGAAATCTAAGCAAATTTTCATTTAGAGGACTAATAAACAGTTCTTTCTTTTCTCTTTTACCGTCTTCAGGAAACCAATTAACGTACTCATCGAGATTTGGCTTACTGACAGAGAACTCCCAGATTGAGGTTTTTACTTCGTCGGGTTTGTCAATCATTTTATAATCAAAAGGTTCGCCGTTATATTTTCCTATGATTTTAAAAGTACGTCCGACATATGTATCATTTTTTAGAACATCATCAAGTGATATTACCGATCCGGTTCCAGAAGCTATTTCACCGCCTGATGCATCTTCAATTGAATATGAATAGCCTGAGATATTTGAAAATTCAACAGTTGCAAAACTGAATGTAACCTTTTCAGTAGGGTAATATCTTGGTTGAATATTCAACTTTGAAGCAATAGTCGGATAGTTCACTTCAACTGCGTAAACCGCTGTTGCATTACCCCTGCCTTTCTCATCGGTGTAATTAATTTCTATTTTAACGAAATAATTGCCAGTTTTTTCAATAACATCTTCAACCTGGTAGCGAACCATCACACCACGCTCGCCAGCTTTGATAGTTTTTGGTTCCTGAATCGCGGTTTCAATATCTTTGATGAAGCCCTGATTCTCATCAAGAAGCGAGGACTTAAAAGTAATATCTTTTATATTTGTAAGAACAATCTGCTTATCGCCGGGGACCTTAAATTTTTCATATACGACAGTGTTAACTGTGTCAACCACCCTCCCTTGCCCTTGAATTAAAGTGGTCACTAAAAGAAATAATCCGAACGATAAAAATCCTGCAAATTTCTTCATAAGAACTCCAAATATTTAATAAATTTCGGGAGGATAAACCTCCCGAAAGTTTGAATATTAATGATGCAATATAATATAAATACTAAATAATCGCATCAGTCTGCGACATACATCACAATTAGAAGGAAATTTCCGACTGCATTGTTTGTACACCACCACCAACTTTAACAGAAACTAAAAATTTCTCTTTTTCACTAACTGCCTTTTGCTGCTCCCCTATCTCTTCTTTAAGCATGTGAAGCAATTCTGTGGTAAGATATGTGGGAAGTTGTCTATCGACCTGGCAGTAAGCTACAAAGGAGTAATCTCCTCCTGACTTAAACTGACCAAGGAAGATAGCATTACCCTGACCCTTCTGAATTTTGAAATCATTTGTACCAGATGAAAGACTTATTCCACCCTGTGGCCATCCGGCAGGTCTATTTCTTGATGATGGGGCTATATCAATAAAATACTCAACAAAATCAGCTTCTTCACTAGATGAAAGTCCCACTGGTGTCATAATGATTTTGTGGGGCTCTTTCGACCCGATATTATAAGTTGACTCACTTTGGGGAATTTGCAGAAATACGGGTTGTTTGTAGTTCTGAGCTAACTGAACAATCATTTTGTCCCGGATCTCGTGCTCTTTCTCCTCAAGTTCATCTCTCTCCGTAATTACTATAAGAAGTTCTACTATCAGAACCACGTATAGTATGAAGTAGACCATACTTTTCTTCATTGCACGTTCCTCTTAAATTTCTGTTCAGTGTTTTAACGAATCTTTTAGACTATTTAATGCATCCAGATTTTTCTTCTGTATTTCTGTAATTTTTAATGATATTTTCTCATACCTGTCGAGATATCCCTCGATCATTTTTAATTCTTCATCGGTGATAGTCTTGAGAACGTTCACTGTGTCTTTAACTTCCTGTGGAGAAACACCAATGGCTTTTTTCATCGGAACAGGTTCTGGCTCAGCATCTTTTGGTGCACCATGACCATGATCATCCTCAGGGGTAAAGAATGTTACTGTCGCCATTAGAAGCAATAATAAGAACTCAAGAATTAATGCACCTAAGACCCACTGAACAGCTAATTTTCCATTGTCCAGCAAATAGGGATCGATGACAGGAATGCCCTGAACAGCGGCTCCAAGTCCCCTAAGACCGACTATTATAATGAGTAAAGCTGCTCCGACGTAAACCAAACCCATTACGTTGTTGGCAAAACGCGGAATAAATGTGTAAACCATAAAACGACCAAAAGCAGTTTTCGGCGTATTGGCGCCTGAAGACTTTTGACTTGACACGGAATACCTCCAGTTTTATTAAATGATAATTAATTAAAATTCTTGATGCTTTTAATTATAGTTATTATTTTGGTAAAAATAAATATTTGTTTGATTTTTTATTAGCTATTTTTGAAAAAAAATAAATCATACAAACTGTCTTATTTAATATAAGCGATTTTACAATATTTTTACCATTAAATTTGTATAATTCTGTCAATCTTCAATCTTTTTGCGCATCGTTTTCTTCGAACCAGTCAAAAAATTCCATTAGGGCTTCTCTTCTTTCTGGTGAAACATAGTAAAAATTGATTCCCCTGGAATTAATTTCGTAGAATTCCTGGTCGAGAGTCTTTAAAATTATTTCCTTTATTTTTCGAATGCGTCTCAAAGGTTCAATTTTCATATCTGTATATATAACTCTTGCCAGATTTCTTGCATTGTTCAATAGATAAAATCCTGCTAATTTCACCTGTGCAATTCTAACGCCGATAAGTGAAATTTCTTTCTTATGAGTCTCATCACTCTCGACATTTTCTATTGGCTCATCAAGGTTCAAAAATGCGTGTAACAGCGGAATTAGATTAACAACATTACGGCTAAATGCGATTTCATTTATCTGGCAGAGGTCATGAGCCGCAGTTTCAAGAATAAAGAAAACATTATTTTTATTTGCTTCCTGCCCATAATACTTAAAATATTCGGAAATTTTTTCAACTTCGTATGGATTACTTTCTAAAAGTCCTTCTGCAACAATTCTGTAATGTTCCAGAGTGTTAAATGCAGAGCGAGGAGAACGATCCGAGATGGCAATCCTCAGATATGTGTTGAAATATTGGAAAATGACCTGGAGAACACCTGTATCGTTATATTTGATAGCTTCAAAAGCAATTAATTCTGTATTGAGTAATACCCCTCCGGCTGCATCCCGAAGTTGTACATGAGATTTTTGAAGCACTAATTCATAAAGTCTGAATATTTTTCGTTCGAGCAGAATTTTTCGTTGTTCAATATTATTCATCACGTAAGTTGAATAACTTGAAAAATCCGGATCCATAAATTCAGTGCCTGTCCTCTCAAACCATGCAGGGGGAAGATTTTTTTTAACCCCAAGATAAAGAACAGAAATTTCTCGAAGTGTATTCAAACATAACAGAATCACAGCTCTATCACCCTGATATATTGAATTCAGCGCAATATCGCCAATAAAGTTTATATCCTCTTTTACATTTTCAATCAGATTAACAGAATAATTAATTTTATTACGGCTAAGCTTATTGAATACTTTAAAAATCTCAATCTCTATATTTTTAAGAAAAACTGTTGGCTGCATAAAATTGAAAACGTAAATAAAATGCGGAACAAAGATCAGTAAATTCAATAAAGTGAGAGAGAGAGCCACAGTGATACTGAAATATGGGATAAAATCTTCGCGGATAGTCTGAGTTACAAGAACCGTATTGAGAGCAGTAAGAATGAACAGAGTAAAAACCACCACATTCACCCTGTTTCTAACAAATAAATCCATAATCTTGGGAGAATACTTGTTTGCTGCCATCTGCACTATAATAGCTACCGCCGTAATCTCGATTCCCAGCACGGCCGCAATGACTTCACCCAATCCACCAAGAATGTTAGTAAGATTACCGATATCCGAACTGAATAGTGATTTAAATATCTCAATATTATGAGCTTTAAGAAGATGATCAATTCCACGGTTGACACTATAAAATAGAATGCTGAAGAACATCAATACAATAAATGATGTCAGCCACTGAAAATCTTTTAATTTACTCTGCCTGTTATCGCTCAAATTATTATCCTATCCACTTATCAATTAGAATGCTTTGTCCTAAAGTTCTTCTTCATCCAGTTTTGTGCAAGAATCAAACCTATTGGGGTAATCATTGCAACAGCACCATATATAAGCCACATAAATTCAGTGTTCATGGCAGAAGGCTCAACACCAAGAGGACAGTACTGCATTAAAAACCAGCCAGAATACAACCCGGTCAATAATTTAGTCAAAAACCATGGAAATTGCCCCACTCCCATATATAACCCAGTCTGGTTCGGTGGTGCAATCTCAGCAATCCATTGAAGGAATCTTGGCTGCCACATAGCTTCCCCGATTGTCATGACTAAAATATAGATCAGGAAAAGAATAACGTTCGGACCGAGAGTCAATAAAAATGTCGGAGCAGCCATGACAATAGTACCATAAATCATCATTTTATAGATGTTTGCTCTTGCAGTCAGCCCGGCAACAATGGGAGCGAGGAAGAATATGAGAATAGGATTGATATTAGAGAATACCTCAAAATAATCACTTACAAGGTTTCCTTCAAATGCTCTATTCAGATAATATGGGATTGTTAACCAATTGTGAGCAAACAATGTTTGAACAGGAATCAGGACAAATATAAAAAATGTGAATCGCAAATCACGGAACGGGTGTTCCGGACGATTAATAAGAAAGTCAGCTATTCCTGCACCCAGAGCAATTATAGCTGCTATAAGGGCATAATGTGCTTTGTCAGAATATTCAGCAAATATTGGTGAATATAGAGCCATTATATATCCGATGAGTGATATCATAAATAGTGAAGAAATAAGATAAAGTCTCCAATTATTTATTTTGGTCTTTTCAGGTATCTCATCGCTTTGTGGAGCTTCATCTGATATTTTAATTGATGCTGGTTTGTTGACTCGCAGGAGAACTAAGGTAAACAGCAGTGCAGTAAGCGTTAATACGACATAAACCCAAAATACTGCAGTGACACCGTTTGGTGGAAATTCTGTTTCAAAAGATTGACGTGTAAAAGAAGAAATGAAGCCGGAGAAGAATGCCCCGAGATTCATAAAGCCATAAAGAGCTGCATAGGCAATTGCTGATGTCTTCTCATCGGTGTATTTTTTAATACCTGCATAAGCCGCTGGCTGATAAAGTCCATAACCGACAACCATGATGAGCAATCCGGCAGCCATAATAAAAAATGAAGGGGAAAACAATCCGCTTCCTGTCCCGAAAGTTCCAGAAATACCCAATAGAATACGCCCCATCATCATAGCAGCAAGGGCGATAATCAAAGAATTTTTAATGCCTATTTTATCGGAATATCCGCCGAGTAAAAGCATTGAAAAAGTAATACCACCTGTTACTAAACTATAGACAATGCCTGCTTCTGTATCTTTCAGTCCCAGGTTCTCCGAGCAAAATTTCCCCAAAATTGTCAGAATTCCAAAATAAACTAATCCTTCTAAAACGTAAGGAACATTTATCCCCCACAATTCTCTCGGGGCTTTAAAAAAAGCTGAAAATGTCTCACGCAATTCCTGAAATGCATCTCTGATTACATCAAAAAAGGATTTCTTTTCTGAATCAGTACTATTTTCCATTTTATTTAGTCCGTAATTTCATGATTTTTAAAATACTGGAAAAATAATAAATCTATATGATTTAATGGGTCCAATCAATTATTTTAATTTCATTTCCGTTTGAACAAAAAATCTGTGCACCCTGATAATCTGTCCTAAATATTTTTGCTCCGACATTATTGATCCTGTCTAAGGTCTCATCTGCCGGATGATTATATAAATTATTACGTGAAGAACTTATGACAGCAAAACTCGGTGAGACAATTTTCAAAAACTCTAACGAGGAACCATATTTGCTGCCATGATGCGAAATTTTAATGATATCCGAATCAAGGAATTCGCCATATTCTTTACAATAATATTCCTCAGCCTCAAAACCAATATCACCTGTGAATAGGATTGAGTTTGTACCATAAACAATTTTAATTAGTCCACTATCATCATTGTTAGTATCAAATTTTTTCTTTTCTGAGTTTAGAATAAAAATAGCCGCTGATTTTTCCGGTCTTATAACTGCCTGGTTATAATAATTTATCGGAATATTCATTTTTTTTGCCTCTGATTCAAGAATTAAATCTACTGGGTTTTGATCAGATGATAGTGTTTTATATATGTTTTTGACCTGAACCCCTTTGAGTACAGAGATAATTCCGAGGGCATGGTCCGCATCTGAATGTGAAACAAAGAGATAATCGATTTGACTTATACGTGATCGTTTAAGGAATGGCAGTATCATCTCTTTACCTGCATCAGTATAGGTGGTTTTGTTCCCTCCATCGATAAGAACGTTTGTACCACCGGGAAAATTAATTACAGCACAATCACCCTGCCCAACATCCAGGAAATTTATTCTGCACTCCTTTGAACGGCTTTCAAATTGTGATATTAGCTCATTTGAATATATTAGAAATAGCATTCCTAGAATAAATGATGGTATCACAAGTAATTTATTTATTCTTCGATTTTTTGCTAAATAGTAAACTGTTATAATTGCGAGGAAATATAGTATATATATGATCCAACTGATCGAATATACTTCAATTCTTTCAACGCCAATATGTCTTAAAGAATCAAGAAATTTCGACAATAAGTCGATGATACTTGAATTAAGGTGTGCAATTGACACACTTAAAGTGAAACTGAAAAAAGTTATCACTAATGAAATAATTGCAATAGTGACTATTAAAAATATTAACGGAATCGCTGCAAGATTGGCAATAAACATCAATGGGGAGATACTATTGAAATGATAAACAACGAATGGAAGTGTTACTATCATAATGGAAAAAGTAAGAATCTCGATATTCCAGAAATACTGGAGAATTCTATTTCTTGGAGTAACGCCAATCGTATCTTTTAAAAATGGGCATAAAATCAGGATTGCTGAAGCAGCAGAAAAGGAGAGTTGAAAGGACACATTATAAAGATCTGCCGGATTTAGTAAAAGTAAAATTAATGCCGAAAATAATAAGGCGTTTATTCCATCTGATTCACGGTTGCTCAATTTCATGAGAAAAATTGTTATGAACATCATTGATGCACGTATAGCTGGTGGATTCATTCCTGCTAAAGCACAAAAAATAGATATTAATACAGCCAGGATAATATATCTCCAGATAATATGGAAACGACTTACAAACGGGACCAAAATCATAAGAATAATTCCGATATGCAGGCCTGAGATTGCGAGAATATGACTCACTCCTGTTTCCTGATAAACATCAACTGCCTGATCGCTTATAGACGAACGGCTTCCTAACAATACCCCGGAAATCATCGGAGAATGTTCAGCAGAATATATTGCTGATATGATTTGTTGAATATCTCTTCTTAAAGAACTGACCATTGCTTCAGGGTATTCTTTAATGTCATCAACAATGTAGAAGAAATCATCTTTTTGCAGACTTACATAACCCAATAAGTTTTCACGCTCCATATATCCCCTGTAATCAGGCGCACCAGGATTAGAAAAACGTTTGGGTATGAAAATATTACCTGAAAATATTACTCTATTACCGACATTTATGTTTTTCAGAATTTTTTCTGCCTTTATACTATCCTTAATGGATAACTGAATATTTACGGAGCGAAAATGATAGAAATCCCCATGAATACGGAGTGTATCTATTGATACAACAAATCGGGAATTAAGTATTTTAGGCTCAATGGAATACTCAACAATATTACCTGCTGCTTTAATATTATCAATATTCGCGCCATAATTTGGTATTTTAGCGAGATTCGTTTTTTGGGATGAAGCAATCGTGAACCCGCAACCAAAAATTAGCAGAGCAACAAGGAAATTTAATACGCGAAGGTTTCGCCTGCCCCTGCCAATCATATATATTGCTATAGTCAAAAACAGAATTATGCAAAATAGAAATATCAAAAGTTCAAAATTGAAAGATATCTTATAGCCCAATATTATTCCTGCGCAAAAATGCATGAAGAAAATAATATTTGGTCTAATCATCATTCAAATGTTTCCATTATTGTATGATAAATATCTGGCAGACTCCTGATATTATCAACAAAATGCTGAGAATATCTGCCTTTGGAGAGTAAAAATGCAGGATTTAAAGTGTGTGTTTTAATACTGAGGTCTTCATAATTGCCATGATCAGAACATATAAGAATGGATAGGTTTGGAGATATATTATGAAGAATTACATTCAAAAACTCATCAAGCTCAGTAGTGAGACGATCTTCCGACTCCTTCAGTCTGCCATGACCAAGATAATCCAAATAAAAATACTCAAAAAGAGTGAAATCATTCACCTCAGCAATATCTAATAACCTAAAGGCGGCATCAGATGGTGAAATCTCTGGTACATCAATATTTAATTTTGATCTCCAACGGAAATTTGTTAACTCAGCAGAAATTGCGTTCCCATTTTTTAAATCATTCTCATCATTTAATCTAACTCCGCTGAATTGAGCCATATGTGCTGTAAAGTTTATTATTCTTCTACCACTTGAAATATAATCGAAAAAGGCTTTCGGATAGGCATTTGCAAAATTAACTTTTAAATGTTTTTCCCTTAGTGAGGTAAATATATTCTTTTGTTCAATTTCTGGCAGAAGAAGTGAGTAAGGATAAGGGCCGAAATGCTTTCCAATGAATTCACTCGCATTAAAGCCGCAAAATATTGATGTCTGACCCGTGCCGCTTTGAGGTATCCCAGGCATATTCAGAAGAGCATCGCAAGAAGAAATCCATGCGCTATTGTTGTTTAGTAAGCTATTATTAACGGAGGGTTTTGAGGTAAAATGGCTGTTAATAAATTCAAATTGCCTGTAAAAAAAAGGATTGCTCTCATCTTCTCTTCCAAGTCCGAGTCCATCAAGAAAAATCAGCAGGATTTTTGACATATTTTACTATTTAGAGTAAACTGAAATCGTGACCGGTCCATCATTAATAAGAGATACCTGCATCATGGCGCCAAAAACACCGGATTTTATTTTTGATTCGCCAAGTTTATTACTCATTGAATCAAGAAAATGGTTATAAAGCAGTATTGCTTCTTCAGGTCGAGCAGCTTCAATAAAACTAGGTCTGTTGCCTTTTCTGGTATCACCATAGAGCGTAAATTGCGATATAACAAGAACTGAACCCCCAACATCAATTACAGAAAGGTTCATCTTGTCATTACTATCGCTAAATATCCTAAGGTTAGCACACTTTTCAGCGACATATTCTGTATCTTCTTTTGTATCTGAATCCTTAATCCCTAAAAAGACTAATAATCCCGACTCAATCTCCTGATAATATTGAGTCTCTGGAACGCTAATGGAAGCCTTTAATACTCTTTGTATCAGTGCGTGCATCTAACAGCCTGAATAACTCTTTCTATATTGCTATGATCCTTAAATACTTTAATATCGCAAAAACCATGAGAATTAAATATTTCAGCAATAGTTTCCGACTGACTATAACCAATCTCAAAAAATATTGTACCATTAAGATTAAGAATCCTGTTTGAAATCTCAATTATTCTTCGATAGAATTTATATCCATCACTTTTGTCATTCAAAGCGATTTCCGGTTCAAATTGTTTTACTTCTATCTGTAAATCCGGATAATCGGAGAGAGATATATAAGGAGGATTCGATACAATACAATCATATTTTGACAAAGATTCAACTATTTCCTCAGAGAAAATATCTCCGAGGAGGAACCTGACTCTGCTCTCTGTATTATGATTTCGTGAGTTTTCAGCAGCAATTGATAGTGCCTGTGCACTAATATCAATTGCTTCTATTTGAACTTTGTCAATTTCTTTGGCAAGAGTGATGGCAATATTACCGGAACCGGTTCCAATATCAAGAACTTTTTCAATTTTTTGTTTTGAAAAGTATGATTTGATGTGGTCAATAATCAATTCGGTTTCTGGACGTGGAATAAGCACATTTTGATTCACAATAAATTCCAAACCGTAAAACTCTTCGTGACCGAGTATATATTGTAATGGTTCAAACTTACCTCTGCGCTGAAGACTCTGCCGATAAGATAATTTTTCATTCTCCTGAATTGGTCTGTCAAATGCAAGATACAATTCCAGCCGCTTCAGACCAAGAATTTCGGCAAGAAGTAATTCGGCATTTAGTCTTGGTGACTCAATGCCTTTATTTCTTAAATATTCAGTAGATAAATTTATCGCCTCGAGAACAGTGAGCATTTTGATTTAAATTTTCGGATCATTCCTTATACTATTTCTCTGCAGCAATACTAATAATATACTCTGCAACTGCTTTAGCTTCATGCGGTTTTAACCCTTGATTAGGCATAGGGGGAAATTCAGGATTTACTTTAACGGGATTTAAAATAAAAGTTACCAACCCGTCAAAATTGTCTTTATACTTGGGCAAAACATCTTTATAAGGAGGACCAACTAATTTCACATCAAACTTGTGGCAGGCAATACACCTTCCATTATATATATCAACCCCACTTGATGCATCAGAAATAAGTCCAAGGTCTTTTTTCAGGTTCGTCTCATAAACAACATAATTTTTATTTAGCTGAGCAAATTGCGCTTTTGTACCGGTATTAAACGCACTCTGTTCTTTAACTATTAATAATGTGAAAACCAGCAAAAAAATAAAAATTAACGAGGAGATCGAACTAACAGATCCACTTTTAACCATTGAGTAAAAACCATTCCCTATCAGTAAAATCGATAATATAGCAGCCATTGCTGAAAGAAAAGAGTAGGTGGAGAGCGATTGCGTAGGGTTTACAAGCAATGACAAAACAATAAATATTGGTAAAAGAATTAAAAACACCAAACCCGATTTGATCGCTTTTTGTATTAGTTCCTTTCCTTCATATTCATCGGATAAAATTTTATCTTTATACATAAAAATATAAAACGCATAAGTACCGGCGAAAGCCAAAATAATAAATTGTAGGAAGGAAACTATTCCTGAGAGGTTCAATAAAACACCATAAAAGAATCCACTGTTCCAGATTGTTGAATCAGCAGAATATTGAATGGCTCCAAAAAAGATATAAGTCGAAAGCAGCAAAAATAATATCGCTAATTTACCTGCTCGGTTCGAAGTATTTAACGATTTTTTATAATAATTTTCGGCATCTTCTGTATCGTTATTCGCAGCAAGAATATCAGAAAGGTGAACTGAATGTTTATAAGAATAAACTGAAATCACTCCCCCAATAAATAATGCGAGGGATAACAATAGGTATGTCGCAGAATCTGCTCCGCTCAAATGCAATTGCTGTGTATAGGAAAAGATAAGACTTAAAAATGGCACGATACCCAATCCAAAAGCAAGACTTTTATTGAATGTTACAAGATCAATAAATTGTTTTGAAAACCTGAGATACTTTTTGTCACCCGATATTCCCAGTTTTCTATATATAATAGATAAAAATAATGAACCTGTCAGAATACTCATATAAGGCAAGAAAAGCATATAAGTAATTATCATAAGATATTGCATCAGAATCAGGTGATGTTCTGACTGAGGTAAAACAAGCTTGTCTAAAAAGTTCATTTTTTTTCCTGTTTAGCCTAAAAAATAAGTTTATCAATTGCAATAATTGCAACTACTGATAACACGTATAAATTAATAATTAAAAAAGTTTTTCTTAAAAGCAATCTTGATGATCCCTGAGAAACCAGCCGGAAAGAAAAAATAGATATCCATAATGCCAGAATTGACAAAAAAACAAGCACAAAAATATTCTGGAAATTATTAAAAACCGGAATTAACAGACTACTGATCCCTAATGAAACTATCCAAATAAAAGTCATTCTGTTTATCTGAGTGTTATTGTATATCTGAGTTATGGTTGGAAAAGCAGCTCTCTGATAATCCTGATCATACAATAAAACTAATAACCAGAAATGGGGTATCTGCCAGATAAAAAAGAATAAAGCCAATGCCATAATACCTGGATGGCTCAAGTCTCCTCCTGAAGCAGTCCAGCCCATAACCGGTGGAATTGCTCCGATAATTGAACCCGGCACAACTGCCATCGCATATCTGATTTTAAGAGGTGTATAAATCACATTGTACCAGACCAAGGCCGTGAACCCCAACATCAGAGTACTAAAATCAGTAAAAATGAAAAGAATGCCGAATCCGGATATAAGCATGGCTATTGAAAATATTAAAGCGGATGCCGGACTAATTCTTCCTGAAGGTATCGGACGATTCATAGTTCGCGCCATCAAAGCATCACGATCCTTCTCCTGATATTCATTCAGGGCAGAAGAACCACTCGCAAGCAGAAAGACTCCTGCTAAAGTCCAGATCAATTTAATTTCTAATGATCCGCTGCTCAGTATAAAACCGACTGACGTGGAAAATGCTACAAATACAGTAATCTTAAATTTCCCAAGATCACTCAAAATTTCAAAGAACGATAATAATTTGTTTAACAAGTTAATACTTTATAAACCAGCCTTTGTTGCCTTAGCTGCAGAAACACTGCTGGTGTCTGAATACCAGAGATTAAATTTCTCGGGGGTCAGAACCTTGACTTTAGTGTACATCATGGAGTGATTTAATCCGCAATACTCTGCGCAAGCAACATCGTAATCACCTGTTTTAGCAGGCTGCAAAATGAGATAATTCTCTCTGCCGGCGATAACATCTTCCTTCACACGGAAAGCAGGGACGTAAAAAGAATGATTGACATCCACAGAACTAAGATGCAGCAATGTCGGAGGATCAAGAGGAATATAAAGAGTATCGGTTATTTTTCCATTATCATAGTTGAATTGCCAATTCCACATTCTTGCAGTTGCATTCACTTCGAATACATTATCCGGAATATCCCTGATAACCCGAAATCCCATATAACCATAATAGAACATTGTCATTACAAGAATAGTTGGGATCCCGATCCATAAAATTTCAAGCCATACATTCCCATGTATATCAACAGGTTTGTGCCCCTTATTTCTGTGGTACTTAAACACAAAATAAACCATAGTAACAGTAACGCCTATCAATAGTAATACCGATATTGCAACAATATAGATCATTACATTATCCACGACCTCGGTCGTCCTACTGGCAGGATCACCTGTAAATAATAGAAACATATTCATCCTCACCTGTTATAAACGTCAAAGAATGTAAGTAAGAAAATTACGACTAAAGTCATACCGCTCACTAATAAGAAAACTTTAAATATTGCTTCTTCAAACTTAATATGCATAAATATATTAATAACGAGCGCAGATTTTATCGCTGCGATAAAAAGAGCGATTGCAAGTGCGATCATTCCAAAATCAATGCCGGCAACTGTAACAGTGATCGAAGTCAGCCCGATCAGTACAAGCCAGATAATAATGTAAATTCCGTAACCGGGAGTGTGGTGTTCGTGCTTGGAGTGTCCTTGATCCATAAAATCCTCAATGAATTAGATAAAATAGCGGAAAAAGGAAAATCCAGATAAGGTCAACCAGATGCCAGTATAACCCTGAGTTTTCCAACTTAACGTGATTATCGTATGTGACTTTATCCTTAATAATAAATACAAGCATAAAAAGAAGGATAGCAATTCCAATAATTATATGCAGACCATGTAAACCTGTCATCATATAATAGAGACCAAAAAAGACGATTTCTCCATTTGATTTTGCAAGTAATTCTTCTGAACCAGGGTATAAACCATGAGAGAATTTCGCACCCCATTCAAAGTATTTGTTTATTAAAAACGCAAATGCAAAGAATATTGTCATGGAAAGCATTACAAGAGATAAGAATTTATTCTTCTTCTGAAGCGCAGTAATTGATAATGCCATTGTAAGGCTGCTAGTCAGAAGAATAACCGTATTCAGCGTACCCAGCGAAGTGTTTAATTCCATTGCAGCAATTTTAAATTGTTCCGGGTACTGAAACCTGTAGACTGCATATGCAAGAAACATACCGCCGAACAGCAGAATTTCGGTAAAAAGGAAAAGCCACATTCCCATCCTTGCACCCACATCATCCCGGTGAACAGGATGAACAGCCGCGGCGTTTTCAGTGTGATTCATTTTTCATTTTCTCCAATAAACTGAAATCATATGGTTCATGATCCACGTAGGGAATCTCATGAAAATTCTCCAATGGGGGTGGAGATGAAATATGCCATTCAAGAGTAACTCCTCCCCAAGGATTCTGAGGCGCTTTTGCTCCCTTTAAAAGGCTATAAATAAGATTTGCAAATATCAATATCAAGGTTATACCCATAATCCATGAACCAATCGTCGAAATCAGATGGAGTTGGGTGAATTCTGGCAAATAATCATAATATCTTCTTGGCATACCCTGATATCCAAGAATAAACTTTGGGAAATAAAGAAGATTAAAAGCGACGAAGAACAATCCAACGCTGATGTTCGCTACTTTTATATTATACATTTTTCCAAACATCTTTGGATACCAATAATATAAGCCTGCAAAAAAAATCGTTCCTGTTCCGCCAAACATTACGTAATGGAAATGGGCAACAACAAAATAAGTATCATGCAAATGAATATCGGTTGCCAGTGAACCAACGACCAATCCAGTCAAACCTCCGATGGAGAATAGCACGATGAAGGACATAACCCAGAGAAACGGTGGTTTCGGATCAATGGAACCTTTATACATCGTTGCTACCCAGTTAAAAACCTTAACTCCGCTCGGAAGAGCAACAATAAAAGTAAGAAATGAAAATATCCATCTTGCAGTGTCGCTGATACCGGAAGTAAACATATGGTGTGCCCAAACAAGATATCCAACAAAGGCTATTGCGAGACTTGAAAATGCAATTGCTTTATAGCCAAAAATTGTTCTTCTGGCAAAAGTTGGAATAATCTCGGAGACAATTCCCATCGCAGGTAGAATCATGATGTAAACCGCCGGATGAGAATATATCCAGAAAAGGTGCTGATATAAAATTGGATCACCGCCGAGTGAAGGGTCAAAAATACCGATCCCAAACAACCTTTCCATCATAACAAGCAGAATAGTAATACCGATAACCGGTGTTGCAATAATCTGAATCCACGCAGTAGAGTACATACTCCAGACAAATAACGGCATCCTGAAAAAATCCATTCCGGGTGCCCGCATCCTGTGAACAGTCGTAACAAAATTTAATCCAGTGAGGATTGATGAAAAACCTAGAACAAACGCTGCAAAAATTGCGAGTGAAACATTGGTCCCGGTTCTTACGCTATAAGGTATGTAAAAAGTCCACCCAGTATCGACCGGGCCACCTGGAAGTAGTAATGAAGTGACAACTAAAATGGCGCCTAAAATGTAAATGTACCATGAGAGCAGGTTAAGCCTTGGAAAAGCAACATCCCTCGCACCAATCTGAAGAGGTAAGAAAAAATTCCCGAATATCGCTGGTAAACCAGGAACAATAAACAGGAAAATCATTATAACTCCATGAAGCGTGAAGAAAGAGTTATATGTTTGAGGACCCATGAGCGTCTCACCAGGTGCGATAAGCTCCAGTCGCATTAGAATACCGAAAGTCGCTCCCACAATAAAGAAAGCAGAAATTGCTATCAGGTAGAGGATTCCAATTCTCTTATGGTCTGTAGTTAACAGCCAAGAAAGAATTCCTGAATGCCTGTTCGTACTTTCTTCAAAAAATGATCTATTATTCTCAGCAATTACGCCGTTTGCCATCTAAATTTACTCCTTGGAATTTTTCTTTTTTCTAATTAATAGCACCATCAAAAATATTCCCACCGAAAGTAGCATTATAGTCCCGATAATCCTGGTAATATTTAGTGTATAAGACCTGCCCTCAGGATCATAACTGAAACAATATTTAAGAACTTTAGCTATTGTCGGGCTTGATTTTCCACTTTTTGCATCGATTAAAGCAAGTTTCACATCAAACTGATTATACGTATCTCCGAATAGATATCTTGAGATCATACCGTTTTCAGAAACAGCAATAAGTGCACCAGGATGAACATAATTACTGTCCGGAGATTTAATAAAATGGTAACCAACTGCATCTGCTAACCTTTGTATTGATTCAAGGTCACCTGTAAGAAATAGCCATGAATCTTCCGGTATTTTTTTTCGCATCGATTCCATGTAGCTTTTCTTCCACCTTGCTGCTAATTCAGGTGTCTCCCTGTCAGCAATGCTGATAGATAATATTTTATAATCAACACCTGCAATCATATCCAGCCGGTCAACTGTCCATGCGAGTTCATTGATTAATGGGCTGCAAATCCCGGGACATTCGAAGTACACAAGATTCATAAGCACAGGAGTATCGAAAAACTCGGAGAGTGGTTTCTTTATACCATCTGAATTATAAAATTCAATATCCAGAGGTATAATTTGACCAAGCTTTTCATCTATCCCAACTTCGATACTTTTATCGATTGAAACGGGATAGAGAAGGCTTGCGAGTATGAACGAGATAAAAATTACTTTTTTCATTTTTAAATGTTTTTAATTTTCCTGAAAAGCGTTAACAACTCTTCTTGTTGTTTGCTCCCAACAATAAGAATGCGATTGGATAGACCAAAATCAGAGGGATTAAATTTCAGCGATTCAAGAAATGTTGTAATATTAGTGGTATTAATGGCCGAACGCTGAATATTAACAAAAGCTTTCTTTTTATCTGAAACGAATTCGTTTAATAAAAGATTCTCATCTTGGCTAAAGTTATTGCCGCTATAGAATAATTCTGCTTTATCCGTAACAATCTTATTTTCTGAAACAATTTTTGATACCGCTACATCCACCGGGATCTGATTTGGAATCTCAATACCTTTTGAAAGGGAATATTGCATATCAAGGTTCGTCACATTTTGTTCTGTAACAGCCGGAAATTCTGCAAGAGTCTGAATATGCAGTATTATTGCTACCCTGTCAAAAACAGGAAGGTATTCATAAGCAGCCATTCCATTCTGAGCAATTCCTTCACGAAGTGTTTTGAACATTCCGGAAAAATCTCTTGAATTTGTCCATCCATCTAAAGTCGCAAAATTTCTTGGCTTTGGATTAAGATTAGCACCTGCATCTCCATCACCTTTCCCTCCATCACCGTGGCAGGATACGCAATTGGCAGTAAATAATTCCTGCCCGCGAATTTTCATTTCCGGACTTGGAGTCATAATCAGACTGATATTGAAAGCTGGAGCAATTCCGCCTTTTTTTAACTCAACGTTTCTTTTTACGTCAGCGGAATCAATATTAGTATATGCCACTTCATTAAGCGATATTTTATCCAGATTCTTAACATATTTAATGCCCAGAAACAGTAATAAAACAAGGACAATAGGATAAAACCAGCCGTAAAGTCTGATTGGATTCTTTAGCAGATTCCAGTATTTTATTTCATCTTCAATTTTTCTTTTCTGCATTTTCTATACCTGTTACAGTCTGAAATTGATTCCTCTGATTAATTTTGGATCGCCAATTGCAACAACATTTTCTCTCGATGCTTTGTAATTAAATATCAAGAGAATAAGACCAACGGCGAGAGATAAAAACCCAGCCTCAATCCAGCCAAAAACAAAAGATTCTTTGCTGAATGTTGGCATAACAAGCCAATATATATCATAAAGATGGGCAAATAGAATCCAGAGTGACATAAATTTCAATCTTTTTGGATCCATTTTGGATGGTTGTGAAAGTAATCCGAAATAAGGCACGATAAAGTGGACTACTAATAAACCAAGTGTAACAAATTTCCAGTTACCTCCCCACCTTGCGAGATACCAAAAAGTTTCTTCCGGAAGATTTGCATACCAAATAAGCATGTACTGGCTAAAAGCAATATATGCCCAGAAATTTGTAAAAGCAAACAATAGAGCACCAAGGCTATAGTAATTATCACTTTTAAGTCCCTTAACCAGCAACCCCTTCTCATTGAGGTACACTGCAAGAAATGTCACAGCAGCAAGACCGGCTAGAACTGTTCCGGAGAAATAGTAAACTCCATAAATTGTCGAGAACCAATGCGGCTCTAAACTCATCATCCAATCGATTGCTGCAAAAGTGATAGTTAAAGCAAAAAAAGGCATGAAGATTGCTGAGATTTTTATATTTTTTGTCGTAAGATTCTGGTCTTTGGATTCATCTTGTTTTTTCGAATTTCCTGTTATTATTTTGTAAAAAATTAACCAGATTGCCATAAATAAGGCAATCCTGATGAGCATAAAACTCTCATTAAGATATGGCGACTTAGAACTAAGGATTTTATCTGCAGCAACAACATCTGTATGCGTCCAATGATAGAGATCATGCAGATTTAAATAAACAGGAATTGCAGCAATAGGCACCAAAATCAGAACAGCCGCCAGAAACTCAGCAATTCTTCGGAAAGGAGTACTCCAAACTGCTCCTCCAATATATTCTATTGCAACAAGGAACATAGCCCCGAGGCCAATGCTTGTTAACAGCATTAAAAAGACAAGATTATTGAATGCGCTACGAACCGGATCAGAATAATATGCAGCTATGACTAAAATCAGACCAACGACGGAAAGTATCAATCCGATTTTCTTAAAGTTCACCGGCAGATCTTTCCTGACATAATCTAAAGAATGATGGGTTGAATTCATTGTAAATCTGACTCCTTAGCATTTAATGATCTTTGTAATGCCCGGACGTATAAAATTGTCGCCCACTTCTCGTTTCTGGACAATTGAGATGAATAAGACGGCATAACATTTTGTCCCATTGCAATGACATGGTAAATTCTTCCATCAGTCCAGTCTCTGACTTTCTCCGAATGAAGACTGGGAGGATTGGGAAATTGTCCTCGTAACCTACTGTCCCCTTCTCCCATAAAACCGTGACACGGACTGCAGTAAATATCATATTTAACTTTACCAAGCTGCAGATTTGCTTCAGTAATTGGCAATGGATTAACCAGTTTTGAAGCGCCTTCAGGATCCACAGCATATTCATAAGGCAGGTCACCTCTGGCGATGGTTCCTTGCACAGGGTTTCGCATCGAAAATCCATCTGCGAAGAGCACTGAGCCTTTCTGCGGATTCAATTTTTCCTGTTCCATCATCCAGGAAAATGGCTGCATGTATAAGACCTTGTTTAAACCTATGTAAACTACCAGGGATGTTGCTATTGCAGTAACAGCAAGTATTCCGGCAAATTTTTTATCAAGTACAGACCACCATGTTGCATAGGAATCTTCAGTAAAGTATTGGTGAGTGATATTCGTGGCACCCAATTCTTCTAAAAACTTGAGTGTTCCATTTTCATCAAATTTTTCATCTTCTGCCAGGATACAAATTCCGTATTTGTCCCGACTGACACTCTTCATATATTCAGTATCATGCAGAGGATGTGAATTATTCGGGAATTTAAACACTACGAATAACATTGTAAAAACAGTAGCAATAGCAGCTGATAAAACTGTTACCTCAAACATAACGGGAACAAATGCAGGTAATGGAAAATATGGCTTACCCCCAATCACGTGGGCATAATCAATAACTGCCATCCAGTACATTAAAGCAAGAGCAGATACTGTGCCTGAGAGTCCGAATACTAATGCGGCATAACCAAGTTTTGATGGAGGCAGTTTCATTGCCTGATTCATACCATGCAAAGGATATGGGGTATTCACATCATACTTTTTATATCCGCCGTCCGATGTTTTTTCAGCGGCATCAATTATTTGATCCGGTGTCTCAAATAATCCTGTTAATGCGTATAAAACTTTTTCTGACATATCAGTGATCCTTATGAGTTGGTTGCGCGCCGTCAACAACTGCTTTAACTTCAGCAATTGATATTACAGGCAGTGTTTTAGTAAAGATCAGCAGAAGCGTAAAAAATAGACCAAAACTTCCGATAAGAATTCCAAAATCTGTTATTGTTGGAGTGTAGTAAGCCCAGCTTGACGGGAGATAATCACGCGAAAGTGAAGTAACTGTGATGACAAATCTCTCAAACCACATTCCAACATTGACCAAAACTCCCAAAACGAACATTATCGGAATCGAAGTACGAATTTTCTTAAACCAGAACAATTGTGGTGAGATAACATTGCAAGAAATCATTATCCAGTAAGCCCAGGCATACGGTCCAAAAGCTCTGTTAATAAAAGTGAATTGTTCTGCCTGAACACCGCTGTACCACGCAATAAAAAACTCCATTGCATAAGCATATCCAACAAGTGAACCAGTCAGCAGAATAATCTTATTCATATTTTCCAATACTTTGAGCGTGATTATATGCTCATAATTGAAAATTTTTCTGATAAAAATCAATACATTCTGAACCATAGCGAAACCGGAAAAAACGGCTCCGGCTACAAAATATGGCGGGAATATTGTTGCGTGCCATCCAGGCATTATAGAGACGGCGAAATCATAACTCACAATAGTATGAACCGAAAGAACAAGAGGAGTTGCAAAACCAGCCAGGATAAGATACATCATTTCATAATGCTGCCAGTGCCTGTTTGAGAATCGCCAACCTAAACTAAATATCGAATAAATTGTTTTCTTAACTTTAGTACCAGCTTTATCTCTCAGAACAGCCAGGTCCGGAATCAAACCAACATACCAGAAAATCAGTGAAACAATAAAATAAGTGGAAACTGCAAAAACATCCCATAAAAGAGGAGAAATAAAATTGGGCCAGATAGAGTGCTGATTTGGATAGGGTGCAAGATAAAGTGGTAACCACGGTCTGCCGGTATGAATCAATGGGAACATAGCTGCAGTAATTACAGCGAAAATTGTCATCCCTTCAGCAAATCGTGCTATACCTGTTCTCCATTTTTGCCGGAAAAGGAAAAGTATTGCAGAGATTAATGTCCCTGCATGACCAATCCCAACCCAGAAAACAAAATTCACTATTGGAAATCCCCAGCCAACCGGATTATTATTACCCCACAATCCCGTTCCATAAATAAATGAGGCGCCAAGTGCAGTGATTCCCGTTAAAAGCATTAATCCAGTAAAGGATATTGCTATAAAAAACTTTTTATCAGGTTTGCTTTCAAGAGGTTTTGATATTAAATCATCAAGCTCCCTGAGCGAAGGTCTTCCCTCAACAACCGATAATTCTTGACTGTAGTCAACTGTTGACACTACGCTTCCTCCGAATGAGTGTTTCTTAGTTTCGCTATATATGTAACATTTGGACGCACATTGAGATAGTCCAGGACATGATATGCCAGATCATGCTCAACATGTTTGGCAACATCAGATTGCTTGTCATTGAGATCACCGAAATAAATAGCTTCTGACGGACAGGCAGTCTGACAAGCAGTCTTTACATCCGTTCCTTTAAGTGTCCGGTTATCCTTTATTGCCTCACTTCTTGCATCCATAATTCTCTGAATACAGAAAGTGCATTTTTCCATAACACCACGTGATCTGACTGTAACCTCAGGATTATTCAGCAGACTAAACAGGTCATCATGATAATAAGCATCGGCAAAATGATCTCTGAAATTATAAAAATTAAATCTTCTGACTTTGAACGGACAGTTATTTGAGCAATATCTTGTGCCAACACAGCGGTTATACGCCATCTGATTAAGACCATCCGGACTATGATTTGTTGCATTGACCGGACAAACATTCTCGCATGGTGCATTGTCGCAATGCTGACAAAGCATAGGTTGGTTGCTTATCACAGGTTCATCGGGAGTCCCGGAATAATATCTATCTATTCTCATCCAGTGCATTTCACGTCCACGGAGCACCTGATCTTTACCAACAACGGGGATATTATTTTCAATATTGCAGGAAGTGATACATGCAGTACAGCCGGTGCATTTGTTTAAGTCAATTGTCATTCCCCACTTAAGACCTGAATATTCCTGTTCGGCGGTAATACTGAATATTTCATGTTTCTCATGATGCAGAAAGTGTTTGTCCTTTTTATATTCTTCGAGTGTACCTTCACGGATAATATTCCTAATAAGATGAATATCTTTCACACTATCATCGTCCAGGGAATGATGCTCCTGAGTTGAAGCCAGAGCCAAAGTGTCACCAGTCTTCTGAATTTTAACCCCGGATCTTACATATTTTCGTTTATCTGAGTTTTTTCCAACAAGAATAAAAGCATTTTTCCCAACTTCCTTACCGACTTCACCACAAACCTGGCGCCCATAACCCAATTCAACGGTGATAGTATTATCATCATTCCCGGGCTGTTCAAGAACAGGAATTTTTATTGAAAATTCATCAGAAATGAGCTCAATAACATCATTATTTTTCAAACCATTCTCAGATGCAAATTTCGGCGAAACGGCTGCGTAATTATCCCAGGCAACTTTGCTCACCGGATGAGGAATTTCCTGAAGCCAACCATTATTTGCAAATCTTCCGTCATAGACATTGAAGCCTGGTTTCAAAACAAGGCTGATCCCGCTTGCAGTCGAAATAACTTCCGATGGAAGCACAGCTATATTAAATCTTTTTAAGGTTATCTGATCATCCGGCAAGGAAACAACGCCATCGTGAAGTGAAGCATACCAATAATTTTTTCCAGAGAGGGTGCTCCCCGATTTTGTATAAATTGACTCCTCAAAATTTGTGATAAGATATTCATGATAAGCCTCGAATCTGAACTTGCCCTGTATCCATGAAAGTAAGATCCCCTCACGCTGACGTGAATTAAAAATTGGCATAATCACGGGTTGCTGGAGTGAATAAACTCCGTTCCGTGCATAATAATCACCCCAGGATTCGAATTGATGATTAATTGGTAATATATAGTTTGATAGAGCCGAACTTTCATTTTCACTTGTCGTAAGTGTGATGACATCGTCAACTTTTTTCAATAATTCATGATACTTGTAGGCAGGCGGTAATGTGTAAACCGGATTCACATCGTAGTGAATAACGGCGGTAATTTTTCCAGAGTTTATCCCTTCCTCTAATTTTTCTAATGATCGAACGTCACTAAATGACTCTGAGGCATATGACTTGCTAAAATCGTATTGAGCTTGGTTTCCAAGCAATTCATTCAAAAGATTGATCAGAATATGATCATCTTTGGCTAAATGGTCACCACCAATTACTAAGCCTTTTCCAGAATATTTGATTAAATCACTTAACAAATATTCGACTTTTATTTTATCAAGATTATATTTCCCGGCAATTGAAGCAATATCAGCACCCTTAAACGACACACCGAAAAATTCATCTGAGACGTCAGTTTTTCTTATAACCTCATTTACAAGCGCGGCAAGAAATTCTGTCATTGCTTCTGGTCGCATTTTAAGTCTGTAATCAGCATTCATCCCGGTCATCGTCATCCCACTTTCAATAGCATAATGACGTGACAACGATCCGTTCGTTTTTACATCTCTGGCTGATGCATAAGCGGCGGAATTTTCGATAAACGCACCTTCGGAACCAAGGAAATCCGAATCAAAAGAGACAATTAACTGAGCATTTTCGATTTTGAAACCTGGAAGAGGCATCTGATCATAACAAGCCTGCCAGGCATCTTTTTTGGTCAGATTATTTATAGCATCAACCTTATAGAACTCAACGGCTGAAAATGCTGTTTTTAACTCTCTGAATAACTTTGCCTGCGTGGGAGAAAAGACAGAATTTGTTAACAGAGCCACTTCTTTACCAGTTTCAACAGCTTTTTTGAGAATGCCTGATATTTCAGAATCAACCTTATCCCAGGAAATTTTACTTCTCCTGAAAAGCGGGTATGAAATTCGATCCGGATCATACAGATCGAGTATTGAGGCTTGCCCCTTCGAACAAATTTTCCCGCGATTTATCGGATGATCAGGGTTTCCCTCAATTTTTATTGGCCTACCCTCGCGTGTTTTAATAATGATACCGCAATGGCTCGAACACCCGGTACAAGTTGAAGAATAATAGTTAGGAGTACCCGGAAGGAGTTCAGCGGGACGCTTATTATAAGGAATGATTTCACCTTTATCTCTGTAATCTGTGCAGGCAGTTGCTGTAAAAGCAGCTGAAGCTGTTAAGAGCGCCAGAAATTTTCTGCGGGAAAGTCCGCTTAATTCTGATGGATCGAAATCATCTGTTACACCATCCGTAAACTCATTCGCCTTTAATTTAAGTACTTCAGGATCATCATGATAGTCCCGGAGACTTTTCCAAAAATTTTTATTTTTTTCTGAATTAGACATCACTATACCTACTTAATTCGTTTAACTGCTTCGGGGTGAGCGTTTATTTTAATATCTCTGGTATGCAAGCGTTTTGGAATTTTGTTTGCGAAAGGAAACCATGAGGATATTATGACAGCAAAAAATGAAAATCCTGAAAGCTGTAAAAATTTTCTTCGATTTCTCATAAGATTAAATTTCATTATAATTCTCCCATTTTACCTGTGACAGGCAAAACAATTTTCAGGACCTTGATTAACTTTTTCTAAATACGGAAGATTTTCATGTGGATTCCTATGACAGTCGAGACAAGCAGTCATAGTAAAACCTTTTACCTGCCCAACCTTTTCCATACGAGCAATGTCGCCATGGCAGGAAATACACTCAACTCCCCTGTTTATATGAACAGAGTGATTAAAATAAGCATATTCAGGCACTTGATGTATTCTTTTCCATGGAATTGGTGTACCGTCTTCATAGTACTTTGTAAGTTTAATAATCTCAGGTTTATCTTTCCTGGCGATTGTATGGCAGTTCATACAAATATTTACGCTCGGGACAAGTGCTTGTCTTCCTTTAGCAACACCTGTGTGGCAGTATTGACAATCAATTTCCATCTGTCCGGCATGCAACTGATGGGAAAACTGAATAGGCTGATCGGGCGTATAACCGATACCGTCACGTTCCGCTCTTGAAGCATAAAATGTAACGATAAAAGTCACCAGGATCACAAATAGTATAATTGGAACTCTTATTTTGAGAGTGTGGTCTAACAGATATTTATTCATTGTAACCCTTGAAATGAGTTAAACAGGGACCGCTTAAAATATTACTGAATCGCAAAATAAAATTCTCTGTAATAAGGCTGATTAATAAACGACATCATATATTTTTTTCAATCGCCAATATATAAATATCCAACAAATAATAAAAACTAAAACTCACTAACTCAGAAAAAGTTTTTATTTTTCTCGCTGGATAACGTAATTAGCCAATAGGAAGAGTTTTTCTCTGGCTTCCGAATCAGGAAGTACCGTCAAAGCACTTTCAGCTTTCGAAATAAATTCTTCTGCAATCTTTTGGGAGTATTCAATTCCGCCATAGTATTTAATAAACTGAATAACCTCATTAACTGACTTGTCAGTTATCCCTTGTCGTATTTTTTTCCTCACAGCATCAGAATCTTTTTTGGGAGCAATTGATAAAGCGTGGATGAGTGGAAGTGTTAGTTTTTTTTCTTTTAAATCTCCCGCTTCTGGTTTGCCAATAATAGAGGATTTGCCTGTGTAGTCAAGAATATCATCCCGAATCTGGAAGGCCATCCCCACATTTTCACCATAATTCCTCAGAGCTTCCAGATATTCAGGATTCTGAGTAGAGCTTAAAGCTCCGATTTTACAGCATGTTTCAATCAATGAAGCAGTTTTATCTGAAATTATCCGATAATATGTGGCTTCATCATTATTAAGTTTTCTTGTTTTACTTATTTGAAGTAATTCACCTTCAGACATCCGCTTTACAGTATCAGTGATTACATTTAGAAAATCATAATCTCCGGATTCAACAGAAAGCATAAGGCCGCGCGCCAGAAGGTAATCCCCCATTAACACTGATATTTTATTTTTCCAGATAGCGTTTATGGAGGGGAAACCGCGTCGTTTTTCAGCATTATCAACAACATCATCATGGACGAGGGTAGCAGTATGAAGCATTTCAACCAGAATGGCTCCACGATAAGTCCGGTCTTCAACCTGATTAACAGCTTTGGCGCTGAGTATAACCAGCAAGGGTCTTATTTTCTTCCCCTTTTGTCTCACAATATAACCAACGATAAGATCAAGAAGTCCAACTTTGGATTTAAGTGCAAGCTTAAATCTTCCGTTAAACTCTTTCATCTCAGTTTCAGTAAAATCTATTAATGCTTTAAGGTTTATTTTCAATTTTCTTCTGAGATATTTTGCTAACCAAAATACTTATTTCATATAATAAAACCAACGGAACAGCAAGAATCATTTGGGAAACAGGGTCAGTTCCTGGTGTAAGAATTGCAGCCGTGATCAGAATGATAACAATAGCATGCCTTCGGTAAGTTCTCATAAATTTGGGTGTCAATATCCCGATCTTTGAGAGGAAAAATGAGAGCATTGGCAGTTCAAAAACAACACCGGCGCCAATGAGCACACTAAGAACGATAGAGAGATATTCAGTGATTGCAAAATTATTTTCGATTTCAGAAGTTCCGAAAGCAGTTGCAAATTTTAATGAGAGTGGCAGCATTATATAATATGCAAAGATCACGCCTCCGGCAAAACAGAAGGATGAGAATACAACTATTGATTTAATGTATTTTCTTTCATTTTTATGTAATGCTGGTGAAATAAATGACCAAAATTGATAGAATACATTGGGGATGCTTAGGATAAATCCGGCAATCATTGCAAACTGAAGGTAAAGAAATAACTGACCAAAAGGTTTAAGATTTTGTAGTTTAATATTTGCTGTTTTTGCAGGAAGCAGAAGTATCTGCTCGACAAGAAAATCGACAAATCCCCACGCGATAAAAAAACCGATTAACAGACCAAGTAAACCATATATCAACCTCCATCTCAGTTCTTCGAGATGCTGAAGGAAACTCATCTCGATTTCGTGAGATGAAACTTGATCTTTTTCAGGAATCTTTGTGGTCAATGTAATTAAATCAGATTATTCCGGGATAAAGCGGAAATTTTTTGCATAAACTTTTTACATCCGCCCTGATCTCAGCAAGTAAAGATTCATTCTCACTGTTAATAATTGCTTTATTAATCAACTCAGCAATATAGGTCATCTCCGACTCTTTCATCCCACGAGTTGTGGATGCGGGAGTACCAATCCGTATCCCACTTGTTACAAAAGGACTTTTCTGATCAAAGGGAACCATATTTTTATTTACAGTAATACCAGCAAGTTCCAAAGCTTTTTCTGCTTTTTTCCCAGAAATATTTTTATTTGTCAGGTCAATCAACATCAAATGATTGTCGGTTCCTTCGGTTACAATATCGTAATCCATAGACAAAAGTTTTTTAGCCAATGTCTTGGAGTTCGAAATAACTTGTTTAGCATAAACCCCGAATTCGTCCTGAAGAGCTTCGCCAAATGCCACAGCCTTCGCCATAATAATGTGCATTAAGGGACCACCCTGAATACCAGGCATTACCATACTATCGAGAAGCTCAGACATTAATTTCAGTCTGTCACCCTTAAGTGTTTTGATACCCAAAGAGTTTTCTCTATCCTTACCCATCATAATGACGCCGCCTCTTGGCCCCCTAAGAGTTTTATGGGTTGTAGATGTTACTACGTCACTATACTTCAGCGGATTATCCAGCAGTCCTTTGGCAATAAGTCCAGAAGGATGGGACATATCTGTCAGGAAAAATGCGCCGACACTATCGGCAATTTCGCGAAATTTTGCATAATCCCATTCTCTTGAGTATGCGCTTGCTCCTGCAACAATCATTTTAGGTTTTTCTCTCTTTGCGATATCTGAAATTATATCGTAATCGAGAAGCCGCGTTTTGGGATTCAGGTGATAAGCAACTGAATTATAAATCTGTCCCGAAAAATTAACTGGAGAACCATGCGTAAGATGCCCACCGTGATCCAGACTCAATCCAAGTATTTTGTCCCCGGGCTTGAGCAAAGCCATATAAACAGCCATATTAGCCTGCGAACCGGAATGTGGCTGCACATTTACATATTCGGCACCGAATAGAAGTTTTAGCCTCTCTCTTGCAACATCTTCGGCCTGATCAACAAACTCGCAACCACCATAATATCTTTTACCGGGATATCCTTCGGCATATTTATTGGTCAGCACTGAGCCAGCAGCTTCCAGAACAGCGGTACTGACAAAATTCTCAGAAGCGATCAGTTCCAGATCAAACTGTTCTCTTCCAATCTCCCTTTGAAGGATATCATAAATTTCTTTGTCTCTGCGGATAGCATCAAACATAATTCACCTGTTATTTACGGAGCAGTAATGCTCTTACCAATCCAATCGTAACATTTTCCTTCAATCTTAATTACTTCCCCTGAACCGATTTTCCGGAAGAAATAATCTTCCTGGGAAGGGACAGAATTTGACAGCATCTGAACACGTTCCATTGCTGTTGATGAGTATGCTCCACCAATCCTTCCAGCTTTACGATAAGTTTCGACAGCAAGTTGATAAACGCACTTATCAATAAATTCAAATTTATCAGAAACGCAACTTCTCGCACTCTGTTCGTATAACTGCGCTTCGATATAATAGGGATAATCCCAGCCTGAATCGATATTTAATGCCTTTTGTAAATATGACCTTGAAACCGATAATTGATCAATTTTTTTATAAATAAGCGCAAGATTAACATAGTTATCTTTGTTATCCGGCTGCAGAGTTATCAGTTGTTTATATGCTTTTATAGCATCATCAGTTTTGCCAAGTTTATCATATGCCGTTGATAACTGTTTCCAGTAATTCACTACATCAGGTGCTTTTTTCGTAAGGAAAACCAATGGTTCAAGAACCTTTTCATAATCCTGAATTCGTAAACAGTTCGTGGCATATTTCCATGCTTTCTCGAGATTCTCTTTATCCAAGTCCCAGGCTTTTTTTGTAATTTCAACCAGTTCTTCCGGATTCTCAGCAACTGCTTCCATCCTCTGATTCCACAGCGGATTTGAGGCATCAACTTCTGCCAGCTTTGAATAAAGATCCAAAGCTTTTAATTTCTCTTCTGTTGTTACGTATAGCTGACCAAGTCTATCCTTATAAAATGAATCTAATTCGGAATCTAATTCAATTGCTTTTTCATAAAGAGGAATAACAACTGAAGGTTCAGCACCTAACCATACTTCAAGCACATAACCTTTTTTAGAATAATAATATGCTGTGCGTGATTCATCATTTTCTATAGCCTTGTCGTAAACAAAAAGCAAGGTATCTGCAATGATTTTTTTTTCTTCGTCCGAAATTCCCTCTTTTTCATACTTTGCCCAAAGCATTTCTTCAAATTTTGGGTAGAATTTATATTTCGTGAAACCGGGTTGAACTTCCAGAATAGTCCAGGCATGCTTCATGGCACTTTCAAAGTCACTGTTTTTATGGTATTCGAACCATAAACTTATTTCTGCGTTCAAATTTATACTGTCTGCACTAACAGTATAAGAGCTAATAATTTCTGCTTTTGCGGTCGAACTAATTAAAAAAACTGATAGCAAGCTGAGTAATAAAAGCCGTTTCAATTTGGAATCCCCTATAATGTTTTTATCTCTCTTCCTGAACGAACCAAAAGTCGCCAAAAGACAAAGTGAAAAATAAATTATAAATATTTTCTTTGATAATTTTCCCTTCTGCTTTTCCTCTTGATGCAAACATAAAACCAATATCAAGACGGTTTGTACTGCTTAATGGAATACCTGCGCCTGCTGAAATACCCATCGCAGATAAATCAGTTCCGTCAATTCTGTATTGTGTCTGCTCATAAGTTAGACCAGCCCTGAGAACTATCTGTTCCCAAAAAGAAAGGAACTGTCCGGGTTTGTAATTATACTCCATCCCCAATGATATTTTTGTCAGATTCTTTAATTCAACTGGCGTCAAACCATTTGAGCGATATTCTGACCACGGCTGGAAATATAAATCGGCAGTGTACATTAGTTTTTCTTTTTGGTAACTTAAACCAAAACCAAGAGAATATGGAAGTTCTGTTTCGATAAGATTCCTGGATAGAGTTTTGGTATTGTATGCTGAAACTGCGACCAGAGCAGTATCTGTCGTCAGATTAACGGGACCAGAATAAACAAGTCCGGCTAATAATAAATCTTTCGAATTCAAGCCCAATAATTCTGACATATTCGGTGAAATGATTCCAATACGATAACCACCGCCAAAATAACTGGATTCATTTGAATAAATAGCTGTATTTACACCTGCAGCAGAAAAATCGGTATTAGACTGAAAATCTATTTTGCCCATGTAATATTCATAAACTGCTCCAACTGCCATATCGAAGGGCGTTTTATAAGATAATCCAAAATACGCCTTAGAAATACTGCCCTGGCCACTAAATGTTTCCTCTCTGTCAGCAGCTGATGACACAACCTCATAATCAACTTTTGTATATGGCAGCAATCCTAAAGAAAGAGTAATTCCTTTGGAATACTTAATTGGAAATGCAACTGTAAAACCAGAGAAATGATAGCCGGAATAATATGTTGAAGTTGAAGCGTCCTTTAATCCAAGCCCGTTATAATTTATGCCGGCTTCTGTTCTTGTTATGGGAATTCCAGCCCATCCAGCCGGATTGTAGCCGCCAACGTTGTATTCACTGTACACGGCTGCACCCAGTTCACCGAAAGCGAGATTTCTGGCAGAGTATGATATTAGAGGAGTTCCCACACCTATTCGCGAATAAAGAGACCCACCCTCCCCATAATAATTTCCTGAAATGAAAATTGTAATGGCACTAAAAATAAAAACTGATCTTAAAATTTTGTTATGGAGCATATCTTCTTGTCACCTTGATAACTATTTTTGGACGTTTAGAGGAATCGGAAAAACTACTGCCATAAAATGCCAGATGTGATGCAGTACTCTCCTCGCCGTATAAACTTAAACGCATTCCCACATTTGAGACTCCATCAATCCATCTCTGAACAAATGGTGCAATTTCACCTTCAAACACTGAGCCATTGCGGGTAAAAGTGACAGACCCTGCGGTATTTAGTACTGAATCAACGGCAGCAGAACTGTCCGCGTATATAGATGCGTAAAGATAATCCGGTCTCGGATCGCCCTGATTTGATGATAAACTATCCAGAGTTAAGGTCATTATTGCACTATTCACGATAGTCGATTTATCCATATCAGAAAAATCAAAAGCTAACTTACCTCTGTAAGCAACTCCTCCCTGAAGATTAATCATATCCGATGAAAAACCTTGATTACTCGGACTTATAATATGAACATCAGCATTAGGATTGTAAATCAAAGTATCAGTATATACACCCGGTTTCGAGAGTTCGATATTAAGTTTGGGTCTTACAGAAACCAGAGTTTGAGAAAGAGCCTGAAAACCGATGATCTGTTGATTTGTTGAAAGGCTTTTAAGGAGCATTCCGTTATTCTGAAGATAACCGCCCAGAACTGAACTTTTTAGCCACCCGGATACGATTTCCGGTTTGAGAAAATACGTTATGATCGAATCAGTAACGGTCGCAGCATCTAACTTAACATTACTGTTAAGATCGGTTTGTGCCTCAATAATGGAAAGACTATCACGATTAAACCCAGACGGAGTCCATGCATTCCGAACATTAAAAACTGTAAAATCGAAAGATGAATTTTCATCTCCGATACGGTATGTTGGATACAAATCCACCCAGGCTTTATTTATAACTAGTCCCGTTGAATCTGCAGTCAATAAACTCTTCATAGAATCAGGCAATGTGATAGGAAATTTTATCAGAATACTGGATTCAAGTCCGGATGAAAGTTTACCTAACAGTATTCTTGAAGATACTCCCAATTCAATTTCCTTTGAAAAAAAGGAGGATGTTTGGGAAATATTATCAGCACTTGTATCTAAAGTATCCAGATAAACTTTATCACCAGGAGGAATAAGATTCTTTCCGATTGATGAAGGATCATCGGAACACGAAATAAAACCAGCTACGATAAACAATAAAACAATGATTTTTTTCAGCATAAAATAAACTAGAATACTCCATTAAATTCTTTTAAAATATAATCTGTAGCAGATTCAAAATTTACCGCAACAAAATTGGGCAAAATATTAATTTTCTTCAAATGTAAAAATTCTTCTCCGGAAATATCGTTTACCAGAATAGTTTTTAACCCTGATCTGAATCCGCATTCAATATCAGTGGCTTTGTCACCAATAAATACTGAATCTTTCAGACTGATACCCATTTCAGCTGCAGCAAGTTCCACCATGTAGGTATTTGGTTTTCGGCAGATAGTTTTGGAAAGGTCATCATAATCAGGATGATATGGACAATAATAAAAAGCATCAACACTGGTGCCATTCATAAGAAGTAAGGTATTAATTCTGTTATTGACAGCTAAAACATCTTCGTGCGTCATTAACCCTCGGCTTATTCCGGATTGATTAGAAATTACGACAGCCTTAAAATTCAATCTTTCTTTAATCTTTAAAAGACCTTCACCAACAAAAGGCAAAAGTTCTACTTCAGAGGGGTCTTTAATATATCCCGGATCTTTGTTTATAGTCCCGTCCCTATCCAGAAACAAAGCACGATAAGACATTTTATCAGGCGCCCAAAACCTTCCGGTAAAGATCAATATAATTCTTGGAGGAGTTTATCCAACTGAAATTCGAGCGCATACCGTTCTTGATTATTTTATGCCAAAGCTTCGGTTCATTATGGTAAAAGTTAAGTGCCTTTAGAATAGATTTCATCATAGAGTCTTTATTGAAATCTTTGAAAAGAAATCCATTCCCTTCGCCTGTTTTGCTGTCAAACTCAAAGACGGTATCTGCAAGACCACCAGTCTCCCTTACAATAGGAACAGACCCATAAACCAATGAATACATCTGGTTTAAGCCGCAAGGTTCAAACTGAGACGGCATTAGAAACATATCACTCCCGGCTTCAATAAGATGAGCTAACTGATCATCGAAACCAAGATAACATGAAAATTTAGATTGATGTTTACTCAGAGCTTCCATAAAGAAGCGATGATATTTTTTATCACCAGCTCCAAGTAAAACAATCCTAAGATTTTCTTTCATCAATTCTTCAAATGCTTCAATAACTAAATCAAATCCTTTACTTGGATATAACCTTGAAATCATTCCAATAATTGGAATTTTTTCATCGTAATCAAAACTAAATTTTTCAGCTAATGCTTTTTTATTTGCAGGTTTATTTTCAAGGGACTTTATATTGTATCTTTTTGCAATATTTTTATCAAATTCAGGGTTCCACACCGAATCATCGATGCCATTAATGATGCCGAATATTTTATCTTTTCTTTTTTTCAGAATATCATGCAAACCAAGGCTGAATTCTTTATCACTGCAAATTTCATTCGCGTATCTTTCAGAAACTGTATTGATAACGTCAGCATATTCAGCTCCGGCGCGCATAAAATTAAATTTTCCGTCACTGATGAATTTTGCTTGTTTTTTCAGTTCAGAGGGGAGTCCTGTTTTCTGAAATACATCTGCTGGAAATTCACCCTGGCTTGAAAGATTATGAATAGTGAATAAAGTTTTGATCTGATCAAAACCAGGTTCGTTCTGATAGTTCAACTTCAGATAGGCTGGCACAAGTCCGCATTGCCAGTCATTACAATGAATGATATCCGGTATCCAACCAAGTTTAATTATTAGCTCAAAAACCGACTTGGCGAGAAGTATGAATCTTTCATCATTATCAGGAAAATCTTCGCCAGAAAGAGGATCGCTGTACAGACTATGCCGGCCGCCGAAATAATCCTGATTATCCAAAAAGTAAATCTGAACCCTGGCTTTTTTCCCGATAAGAAAAGAGGAGCGGAGAGAAAAAGTGACATCCTTCTCCCCGATTTTTGTAGTCAGGTCTTTAAGCCTTACAACTTCGTGAATCTTGTATTTTCTCTCATCAATAGCCCCATATTTTGGAACAACTATCCTGACCTGATGCCCCATTTCCTGTAGATTTTGTGGGAGAGCTGAAGAAACATCAGCTAAACCACCAGTCTTTATGAAAGGAACAACTTCGGAAGTGACGAAAAGAATTTTTAGTTTTTTTCCTGAAGGCATTAAGAAAATCCTGAAAATTTAAGTATTTAATTTACGAAAATATTGACTTAGTGACAAAAATATTTAATATTGTAAAATTTGAATTTAATTAATAGATATAATGCTTATCCTATCAAATGCTTCCGCATTGCTCACATTCGATACACAGGGCAAGAACCTAAAAGCCGGTAAATCCGAGATGAATGACATAGGATTACTGACAGACCATGATGTTATTTGCGAGAAGGGCAAAATCATCGATATCATCCCACATGGCAGTTTAAGCAATAATGAATATCGGGAAATTGATCTTTCGGGAAAAACTGTCATGCCCGGACTTGTGGAATGCCACACTCACAGCGCTTTTGCCGGTAAAAGAACTGATGAGATGATTCAAAGACTTCAGGGAGTAAACTATGAGGAGATAGCCAGAAGAGGAGGAGGGATTGCAAATACTCTTAAATCTGTCAGGAGTTCTTCCACAGACGAACTAAGAACCCTAACTGAAAGAAGGGTCAAATCATTTGTCTCGCAGGGAATAACATCGTTAGAAATCAAATCTGGATATGGTCTTTCTGAATCTGATGAACTGAAATTACTGAAGATCATAAAAGAGATTAAGCATACGTCTTCAATCGATATTTTCTCAACCTTTCTTGGAGCACATATTGTACCACCAGAATTTAAGAATAACAGGGATAAGTATATCGAAATTGTAACAGGAGAGTTGTTGAGCAGAATAATCGATGAAAATCTCGCCGACTACTTTGACTGTTTCTGCGAAAAAACTGCTTTCTCAGCCGAAGAAACCGACTTTTTATTTGAAAAAGCGGTTAAAGCCGGCTTAAAACTCAAATTACATACAGAACAATTTAACAGAATTGGTGGTTTGGAAACAGCATTAAAACACAAGGCACTATCTGTTGACCATCTCGAAGTTTTAAAAGAGGATGGGATTCAAAAATTGGCAGGTACCTCAACAATTCCCGTCGTGCTCCCGGGTGTATCTTATTTTCTCCAATATGGATATGCTCCCGCACGTAGGATTATTGATTTTGATCTCCCGGTTGCTATTGCAACAGATTATAATCCCGGATCATCTCATATTTCCAACATTAGTTTCATAATGAGTCTTGCGCTTTTCGAAATGAGACTTACACCTGCGGAAATTCTTTCCGCCTATACAATCAATGCTGCTGCAGCATTAGATATCAATTATAAAAAAGGAAGTATTGAAATTGGTAAGGATGCTGACTTTGCCGTCCTTGATACACCTGATTACCTGGATGTTTTTTACAATCCCGGTAATAACCTCAACTTTATGACAATTAGTAAGGGCGAAATAGTTTTTAGCCGATGATTATTAAGCTATTTTTCATTAATACAAAAGGACCTCCGAAATGAAACAGATTGGATTATTTTTTTTAATGCTTATGGGTTTCCTGACCACGATAAACGCACAAAAAAACAGTGTTATGACAGGGATCGAAGTTTTAAGGGAGCTGAATTTCAAACCCCTGGAAGGTAAAAATGTTGGACTAGTTACCAATCATACGGCCGTAGATCATGATTTGATTTCAACCACCGATATTCTTTTCTCAGCACCTGAAGTGAAGTTAAAGGCTCTTTTCGGTCCTGAACATGGAATCCGTGGTGATTTCCCGGCAGGGGAATATATCTCTTACTATATTGACAAGATTACAGGTTTGCCGGTATATTCACTTTATGGTAAGACCAGAAAACCCGATTCACAAATGCTTAAAGGTTTGGATGTTATTGTTTATGACATACAGGATATCGGATGCCGGTCGTACACTTACATCAGTACAATGGGACTTGTTATGGAAGCAGCGGCCGAAAACAATGTTGAAGTAATAATTCTTGACAGACCAAACCCGCTTAATGGAAAAAGAATTGAAGGAAATCTTGTCGAAAATGGGTATTACTCTTTTGTCAGCCAGTTCAAAATTCCTTATGTATATGGATTAACTCCAGGAGAACTAGCATCTCTTCTGAATAATGAGGGGTATCTTAAGGATGGAATTAAATGCAAGTTAAGTGTGATTAAACTTGAGGGCTGGTCGAGGAAAATGAACTTTAGTGATACCGGATTACCATGGGTACTCACTTCCCCCCATATTCCACATCAATACTCCTCTTACTATTACCCTATGACCGGGATGATTGGTGAATTGACTTCAGTATCAATCGGGGTGGGTTACACACTGCCATTCCAGACTATTGCCGCCTCGTGGATTGAACCAGATAAATTTGCTCAAAAGATGAATTCGTTGGAAATTCCGGGAGTCCTGTTCAGACCGATATCTTATAAGCCATTTTATGCGATGGGAAAAGGAGAACAACTCAGCGGTGTAGAAATCTATATTACAGATTTTGACAAATGTCCCCTGATGTCGATACAATTTTATGCTATTTACGCACTCAAAGAGTTATATCCAGAAAAGGATATATTCAAACTATCAGATCAGGGCAGATTCAACATGTTCGATAAAGTTTGCGGCACGGCTGCGATAAGGGAAAAGATCGAACAGAACAGACCTTTGAAAGAGATATTGGATTACCTGAATAAGGATATCGGACAATTTGCATTAACTGCTTCTAAATACTACTTATACAAAGATTAGATAAGAAATAGCAAAGCATCCGGAGTGGAGGAAATTCCACCCCGGATGTCATTTTTTAATCTTCGAGAGTTGAGAGATTTCCTGGATCGATTCCCAATGCTTTAGCTTTTAATACACGACGCATAATCTTTCCACTTCTTGTTTTTGGTAATGAATCAACAAATTCGACATGTTCAGGCTTTGCAATTGGACCAACTTCATGACCGACATGCTTTTTTAATTCCTCTTTAAGTTCTTCAGTTTTTTCAACACCATATTTAAGAATGACGAAAGTATGAATTGCATTTCCTTTAACTTCATGAGGCAATCCGATTGCGGCGGCTTCAACCACATAAGGATGGCTGACTAATGCGCTCTCAATTTCAGCAGTACCCAATCTATAACCCGAAACTTTAATGACATCGTCAACACGACCTATAATCCATATATAACCATCGTCATCTCTTCTTGCTGAATCCCCTGTCAGATAAGACCCGGGAAACCTGCTCCAGTATTGCTGAACATAACGGTCTGGATCGCCATAGATTGTTCTTATCATTGCGGGCCAAGGATTTTTAATTACTAAAAATCCTTCTTCATTATTTTTTACTGATTTTCCTTCCTCATCCAGAACATCCATCAGGAGTCCTGGAAATGGCCTTGTGCCAGAGCCGGGTTTTAGCGGGACACTCGGCATCGGAGTGATCATAAACATACCAGTTTCTGTTTGCCACCAGGTATCCATAATTGGACATTTACCCCTTCCAACAACGTCATAATACCATTTCCATGCTTCAGGATTTATTGGTTCACCAACTGAGCCCAGCAACCTGAGCGATGACAGATCATGCCTTGTAACCCAGGCATTACCCCATCTCATCAGCCCTCTAATTGCCGTTGGAGCCGTATAAAGAATATTAATTCCATACCTTTCAATCATCTGCCACCAGCGGTTCGGGTATGGATAATTAGGAGCACCTTCATACATAAATGATGTTGTCCCATTTAACAATGGTCCATATACAATATAGCTGTGACCTGTTATCCAGCCAGGATCAGCCGCACACCAGTATCTGTCTTCTTCTTTAATGTCAAAAACATATTTCAAAGTGGTGTAAGTGCCTACCATATATCCACCATGTGTGTGGAGAATAGCTTTTGGTTTGCCTGTGGTTCCTGAAGTATAAAGTATAAAAAGCGGATCCTCAGCATCCATTTCTTCCGGCGGACATTTTTGAGTTGCGATTGGAAGTGTTGCGAGTTCATGATACCACATATCTCTTCCGCTTTCCATATTTATCTGATGTCCGGTCCTTTTAACCACTAAAACATGTTCAACAGTTGCAGCCCTCTGAAGTGCTTCATCGGCGATATCTTTAAGCGGCACTATCTTACCCCTTTGATAAGCTCCATCCTGGACAATAAGAACTCTGGATTGACTATCCTCAATTCTTTCATGTAATGCTTCAACGGAGAAGCCCCCATAAACAACTGAGTGTATTGCTCCGATTCTTGCACAGGCAAGCATTGCCATAACAATTTCAGGACTCCTACCCATATAAATAGTAACCCTGTCGCCCTTCTTGACTCCGAGGCTTTTAAGAACATTTGCAAATTTTACAGTCTCACGATGCAGCGCAAAGTAAGAGTATGTTTTAGATTCACCATTCTCCCCTTCCCATATAAGAGCAAGTTTATTCCTGTTTGGAGTTTTTACATGCCGATCTAAACAATTGTGAACAATATTAGTTTTTGCGCCAACAAACCATTTATAAAATGGTTTATCTTCATCCTCAATTATTTTTTCCCAGGGCTGAAACCATTCCAGTTCTGAAGCCCTTTCTGACCAAAATTTTTCATAATTTTCTAAAGCATATTTATTTAGTGCATTCCAGTCTTTAACGTGTGAGTTTGCAACCGTTTCTTCAGCCGGGAAATAGACATCACCCGAGATTAGTTTTTCTGCCATAATTCCTCTTTTATTTGAGATAAAATATTACATGAAATCCGATTTTAATTTACTAATTTGAATGATTTTTACAAATAGCTTCTAAGGAGCAACACGACTAATCATCCATTTTTGGTCAGATTTTTTATAAACCACTCTGTCGTGCAATCTGTTTTCACGGCCCTGCCAAAACTCGATGTAATCCGGAACGATGAGATAACCACCCCAGTAATAAGGTCTCTTAACTTCCTGATCCGAAAGTTTGAACTTTGCGACCGAATCCTCAAGAAATTTCCTTCCTGGAACAGGATCACTTTGTGGAGAGACTATCGCGCTAATCCTGCTTTCATATGGGCGATTGCTGAAGTACTCATCGGATATTCGCTCATTTGCTCTAAATATTTTCCCTTCTATACGTATTTGCCTCTCAAGTTCCCCCCAAAATAAAAGCGCAGAGACATATGGATTATGTTCAATATGTCTTCCCTTTTTGCTTTGATAATTAGTAAAAAAGAATAAACCTTCTTGTGTTATTTTTTTGAGCGATACTATTCTCGCTGAAGGTCTGCCTTCAGGGCTGACCGTGGAAAGGGACATTGCTGATGCTTCCCCGCTAACTACCTGAAGTGCTTCGTTCATCCAGCTTGTCAATTGAAGGATCGGATCCGGATCCACAGAACTCTCATCGAGTGATCTTAGCTTATAATCTTTTCTTAGATTTTCCATATTCAATGACATTTTTTAATGCTCCGGCCTTTTTTATTTTTTAATTATTTCGGCATAGGAATAACAAAATATTCACTAAATTAATTCATGAGCGATATTTTATAATTTTTTTTTAATCATTTTTTTATGCAGCAAATACTTGAAGCAATTCTCAGTCTTGCGGATAAAAGAAGGACAACAATGATACGTTTAATATTATTTTTTTTATTTCTATTGAATTTTGTCAATTCCGGGGCAGAAAAAGTTATACCGATCGGAAATCTCTCGCTGGTTTGCGGAGATACCTTATACGATTGCCGTATAGGCTTTTCAATCATAGGTGAGGAAAACTGCTCCTCGGAGAACACGATACTATATCCAACGTGGTTTGGAGGTACAAGCACTGAAATTGTATCTCTGATAAGAAAATATTCCCTGTTCGACACTACCGGACTTTGTATTATCGCGGTCGATGCACTTGGCAATGGGATTTCATCTTCACCTACAAATACAACAGGTATTTTTCCTGAAATTTCGATCAGGGATATGGTTCTGGCAGAGCATAAACTGTTAAAGGAATATTTCGGGCTTGACTCAATATTTGCCGTAATCGGAGGCTCAATGGGTGGGATGCAGGTCTTCGAATGGGCTGCTACATTTCCAAATTTCATGAAAAAGTGTATCCCGTACGTCTCAACGCCTTCCCCATCATACTCTGATAGATTGCTTTTCGCAATGCAGATTGAACTGATTGATCTGGCACTTGAGCATCCTGAAAATGCTCAGAATATTTTTCGAATCTCCTCAGGAATTACAACATATACTGCAAGGACAACAGATAAGTTAAATTCTCTTCAAAGAGATCAGGATTTTGAAAATATCTGGCAAAAAATGTACCCTGAGTTTGAAACAGAAGGAATATTCAAGAACCGCCGCATACAGTATAATGCGATGAGACATTATGATCTTGATAAAATATTTGGGGATAAAAAGCAAAGACTGCCAGAATTCCTGATAATTGTTTCAGAAGATGATCGTATATTAAACCCTGGTCCAGCAAAGCAATTTGCAGAGATTAACAATTCTGAATTGTTATCGCTAACGACCGGCTGCGGACATCTTGCTGTTACATGCGACATAGAGGCAGTTCGAAATAAATTGAATCAATTCCTTAGAAAAGATTTTATTAAATAATATCCGATTTTTCATCAAGATCAATTAAGATTTCTTTATGAGATGTCAGAAATTTTTGGGATGAAAAACCACCTGTGCCTAAATGATCTCTTAGAGTTCCACTGGTTGGAGCAGATACTAAATAATCGATTAATCTTCGGATAAATAGTAACGGGTGCCCTTTTTTTTTGCCAAAATATGGCTGCACATAATCATTAACTGAATCATCATTATCGATCAATTGATGATAGAATTCGTTCTTGATATAAGGTTGATCTGCAAAATGATATATTATTGAAGTAGCATTCTCCAAAGCTTTCACACCCGTCACCAGAGATGAAAACATTCCGTTCCGAAAATCTCTGTTAAAAACGAGAGCGATTTCAGGCAACTTAAATATCGCGGTCTCAACGGGTTTTTTGTTAACAAAGCCTTCCAGAAAAGAACTCACGATCTCAGAATTATGCCCGGTAACAATTACAATCTTATCACTGACGGGTATCAGTTTGTTTAGGATTATTTCAAGAAGAATTTCACCCTTCAGATTCATAAGCGGCTTAAATTCCCCCATTCGTGAAGAGAATCCAGCAGCAAGAATAATCGCGCCGATGTTTCTTGTCATTGAGGAGTCGGGAACAGGAAACGAAAATTCCTTGAATCGGTAGGAAAAAGCTCTGTACTTAAAGATAAATTCTTTGACAAGATAATCTCTGATTACTACTATAAGATTTACATCTTTATCATCCGTGAATTTTCCCAGGAGTTTCTCGAAAACTAATGAAAGTCCGGCACCTGCGTGTTCAAGTTTGCCATACTCATCGAGTACAATCCATCGAAATCGACGCTTGGCTGCGTTATCAAGAATCGCTTCACAAATCCGGAAAGATTCAGATGAAAACTTAAATTTTCCAATGTTAATTAAATTGCGTTCATTTTCATCTGCCGAAAGTTTATGATTACTTCTCTGACGGAGATTAAAGATGAATCTCTCACCAAAAATATTTTCATATTGTATTATTCCGGCTGTATCACTTCGGTTTCTTGCCCAGTTGAGGAGTCTGGTACTTTTCCCGGTTTTGACAGGACCGCTAAGCAGATATATCATTCAAACTCGAAATAAATAAAACCAAGGAATGTATTAATAAGAACATACTTGACTCTATTCAGCCGATTTAACTGACTCGATTTTTTCCATAAATAAAACAATATTTCTCTTATCAAAGGAATAAGATTCATTGCTTCATCTACCTCAGATGTTAATCCTTTACCTTTTTCTTTGAGTTTTCGGTTCAGAATTTTTCTCAGGAATGGTCCAATAAAAGAATACCATACGAAAAGTATTGTTAAATACCTTACGATCATTATTATTAAGTCAAGGCGGAAATCTTTTAATTCGTTATCATAGATATAACTTAATATGAGAAGGCTTAATAGCATCAGCCACACTGCAATAAACGTTATTTTCTTAAACCTGTTTTTTTTCGTCGGATTTGAATCCAAATATCTTCTATGCGTATAAACGAAGTCTTTCAGCGCCTCTGGCACAAAGGCAATTTTACTTTCAATTTTAAGAGCAACATAAACGAAAAAAATACCGCCAATAAAGTGGAGCAATATATAAAGGCCAATTAAATAATAACTGATATTTAGGTTGGGATTTAATGAAATGAAAAAAATATTCGAAATGTACCTGATAAACAAATCTACTGCTTCCCAGAATGTAGTACCAAAAAGCACAGTCAGCACAAATAGTTTCTGCATTGCCGAATAGAGTTGAGTCAACAAAGCGAATGCAATTAATTTTACTATGTAATAATTCTTACTATAAAAAAATATGTACCCGAGCAAAATTTGAATCGCAAGAGCAAGATATGCTGTTAACGGAGTATAAGGACTAATTACTCCCTTGACAATAATAACTATCAACCCTGATTTAAGTATGCTTCGCGGGTCAACTGTCAGTCTTGAAATCAGATACACACAAACAATAGCAAAACCGCCTATAATTAGCCCGGTTAAAGGTATCTTAAAAAAGTGAAGAATTCCACCTAGGATTGCTTCGCTGAAAGCCCAGAAGGCAGTTATTCGAGCTATTTTTTTATCGGGAGAAATGGGCATTATAGGCAAAATATCCAGTACTTACTATTTCTTTTCAATAAATACACTTGCTTTGTAACAATTCCTAGATAAGTTACAAGTAGCCGGAGACACAAGATTATTATCCGGACCGCTGCTATTCATAGTTCTCAGACACCAATATTGATGAGTGCAGGAACTTTCAGAACGCCAGTTATCTTCTTCATTAATATCAATATAACTCATCTTTGTACGGATATTTTCACAATCTGATCTTAAATTCTTCAACATATTATCTCCTCACCTCTCCGATTCCAGACCAGCAATACTGCAAAGTCCTCTATATAAAAGAGTTCGGAATAGTTTTACTTTGTAGGCATTGTCCCTGAGAGGATTCGCATCAGAAAACGATGATTCAACGACATTACCAATATATTTTGTTGTTGCCTGTAAACCCTCGAGTTTTTTCTCTTCCTTAATCATTCTCCATGGTATGGGGGCAGCGGAGCCCAAAACAATGCTGACATTTTCAAAATTTCCTAAACTATTGATTCCTCCAATTATGCAGATTTCAGCTATTGGCCAATCAGAAGATTGTTTTTCCTTTATTTTGCAGTAATAATTCTTACGCAGGAGATTTTCTTTTTCTACAGTTACTGAAAGTAATATTTCTCCATCATTAAGCTTATGTTCACATGTCAGTTTTTCAGCAGGCAGATAATAAAAATCTCTTAAATTAATTGTTTTAATTTCTTTTTTTGTAAGGATTTGCAATCTTGCATTTAAAGCTGTAAGGACAGTAGCCATTCCCGAAGGATTCACAAAGGCACAACCATCCTGATTGCCATATATCGAATGATACTTGTTTTCTCCGTCTATTGCAAAACAGACTTTTCCTCCTTTTCTTGAGCAATCAAAATCTTTACTCCTGAAATACCAGCAGCGAGGTTTTTGGCATAAATTACCACCAAGAGTCGCAATATTTCGGATATGTGGAGTGGCGATTTCGGAGGCACTTTCAGAAAGAGCCGGACAGTACTTTTGGATTGGCTGGCTATCTGCAATTTTTTGAATTGATACTCCCGCCCCAATCTTAAGATCAATTTCTGTATCAATGAAGTCAAGACTGTCAATACCGGATAAATTTATTATAGAATCATAACTTACGATATTTTCCTTAAGTAAATCCAGCAGATCAATTCCTCCTGCTTTATATGCGGAGTTTTTACTAAAAAGAGTGAGTGCCTGTTCAGTGGCTTTTGGTAAGTAATATTCAAAATCCTTAATCATTTACTTTGTTCCTCTAACGCAGCTAATATTTTATCTGGTGTAATTGGCAACGACCTGAGACGAACTCCAATAGCGTTGAAAACTGCATTAGCGATTGCAGCGGAAGTAGGGATTGTTGCCGGCTCTCCAATTCCCATAGCTCCTGTACTATTCATTGCCTGATTAAAATCCATAATGATTGTTTCAATCTGAGGTACATCCCGGGCTCCAGCTATCTTATACATTTCCAAATTTGGATTCACCATTATTCCGGTGTTTCTGTCGAGTATTCTGTTTTCGTAAAGTGCATAACTTATTCCCTGAATTATTCCCCCATTTATCTGACTTTCAAGTGTAAGTCTGTCCATGGGGCGACCACAGTCGTGAACCGCAACAATTCTGTTAACTTTAACAACCCCGGTACCGGTATCAACAGTCACATCTGCAAATTGAACCCCATCGATAGTTGTCTTTATTTCTTCTCTTCCGAGGTTATCTGATCGCCGCTCAGCAGTTACTCGAATCTCATCGCCAGGGATTTTTGCTGCTACCTGTTGAAAACTTAAGCTTTTGGAAATGTCATCACCATCTGAAAATCGGCTGCCTTCCATAGTCACTTTGTCGGTTGTTTTCCCAAGTATTGACGCTGCTAACTCAATCATTCTGATCTTCGCTTTATAGGCAGCATTCCTGACTGCCGGAGTGATGCCTGCAGTTGTCTGGCTCCCACCTGAAGCAGGTCCGAAACCATTATCGGTATCTCCAATTTTAACTGTGATTTGATCTGGTTCAAGACCAAGCTCTTCAGCTACTATCATAGCAAGAACAGTTCCTATTCCGCCCCCAATATCCTGGACACCGTTAATTACCTGTACTTCCCCTCTTCGATTAATAGTAACTGTGGCAACGAAGCCCTTGTTATAAATGTAATACCAGACAGAATTTGCTACACCAAATCCCCTTTTTATTGGACCTTTTATTGACCCTGGGACCTGATTTCGCTTATCCCAGCCGAATTTTTCAGCACCGAGAACATACTGTGTCTGTCGGATATAATTACCAGTTGTGTTTATTCTCCTGAATTCTAGCGGATCGATTCCAAGTTTATGCGCCATTTCGTCAATTGCCTGTTCAAGTGCAAATGCTCCCTGAGGATGGCCTGGAGCACGGAATGCGGCAGCCGGTCCTGCATTAATAAATACATCTGACTCTTCAACATATATTTTTTCATAATCATATATATTTTTGATCGGTCCGCTTGTTCCTGCTCCTGTTCCGACTCCTCCTGTACCTAAGGAAATAAGTTTCAGTGCTTTAATCTTCCCTTCTTTGGTTGTACCAATCGAAAGTTTTTGCAATGAATCAGGTCTGTTACCCACAGATAAATGCTCTCCTTTCCTATCGAGCATTAACCGGACGGGTTTACCTGTTGCTCTTGAGAGTTTAGCAGCCATTATTCCATATAAACCTGCTCCAAATTTTGCCCCGAAACCTCCGCCCATAAATTCTGTGATTACACGTACATCATTGTATTTTAATTTAAAATAATCAGCGATATCATTACGAACTGAGAAAGTGCCCTGAGTGGATGCCCAGACCTTTACCTTATCATCTGAACCCCATTCAACGACAACTCCATGTGTTTCCATCGCAGAGTGAGTTTGTACCTGGGTTCGGTATTCGGCTGTATGAATTACCTCACAATTTCTGAGATAATCATCGAATTTTTCAGCATTTTCATCTTCAGGAAATATTTTTGGCCCGCGAATATTACCTTCCTGAACAACACTACTTTCTGAGCTATCTAAATCTCCTTCGGTCGTTTTCTCCTTCACTGTAGTCTGATAAACGAGCGGTGCATTTTCTCGAATAGCATCCTCAACTGAGAGCACAAAGTCCGAGGTCGTATGTTTGAAAGTTATTTGCTGCAGAGCGGTCTCAGCAATTTCTGCAGTCTCTGCGGCAACTGCGGCAATCTCCTGCCCGGCGTATCTGATAATCAGCGGCAAATCGTCCTGAGCAGGTAATACCGAATATACACCTTTTAATTTTTGAGCTTTACTTAAATCAATTTCAGAAATGGTGCCAGCGGGAAAATCTGATCTAAGAAATTTAGCATAGAGCATCCCGGGAATTTTGACATCGAATGTGTATTTCGCTTTCCCGGTTGTTTTATCAATTCCATCAATTCTTTTAACCCGTTTTCCAATATAATTTAGTTCCGACTTACCATCCCAAGGTTTTGGTTCATCTTCAGGAATTTCGATAATAATTTCTCTCAGGTTATCCGGTAAACCAACACTAACCTTCTCTTTTTTGTTCATAAGCTAACCTTTCGCAGCTTTTATGACTGCCTGAAATACTTTTGGATATGTTCCGCATCTGCAAAGATTGCCAGATAAATTTTTCCGGATATATTCATCATCTGGCGCAGGATTTTTCTTTATAATTGCCAACGAACTCATAATCATGCCCGGAGTGCAAAAACCACATTGTAAGGCGTCATTTTCAATAAATTCATTTTGTAGAATATGTAGATTCTCATCAGAAGCAACACCCTCAATTGTTGTTATTTGCTTACCAACTGCATCTACAGCCAGAAACATGCATGAATTCACAGGGTTATCATCAATAAGTACTGTGCATGCTCCGCAGGATCCCCTTTCACATCCTGTTTTGGTACCGGTCAATTCCAATTTTTCTCTCAATACCTCTGCGAGGGTTTCTTTCGGTTTTATGTGAACGCTGTATTCTTTGCTATTCACATAAAGAATCATTTTTGCACCCTCTATCGGAATGGAATCGGAAACATTGAGCAGTCCGGCTGCTTTCAAGTTTTTTGTCGCCTGACCGGATTCGAAAACAGCAGCCCCAACTGTTGTAATTCCGAAGCCTTTTAAAAAATTTCTTCTGGAAATTCCTTTAACACTATTCGGATCTGGTTTATCTTTCTTCATTATACTTCGCGGAGTGTTTTTATGGTATAAAAATACTTTTATCTGTCAAATATTGCAAATCAATTATTCTTTGCTCTAAATAATATATTATCCACACTGATGAGTGCTAAGAGTTTTGGTAGTAATTATAATCAAATCTGTTAAACTTGAATCGACTCGTGATATCACAGTTTAACAATTATTATTGAGAATTAGATGAAAAGATGAGTTAATTTTAATGAAAGCGACGAAGAACTAAATGTCTGATAGAAAAAAAATTACTCTGAACTTTACCCTCTGATTCTGTCGAGGAGATGATTAAGTTCTTTTGCTTCTTCCGGATTTAAAATTTCAAGTTCGCTTTCAATTTTTTCAAGACGCGGACTAATAGCATCAAGTAAAGTTTTGCCCTTTTCAGTTATAAGTATATCCACTTTTCTGCGGTCGTCATCACAATGCTTCCTGGTAACCAGTTTATTCGCTTTCATTTTATCAATGAGACGCGAAACATCAGACATTTTATCAAGCATTCGATCTTTTATATAATGAATTGTTGAAGGTTCCGGGTATGCTCCCTGCAGGATTCTGAGAATATTGAATTGCTGATGACTGATCCCAAATTCCTTGAATATTTTTGATTGATTATTCATAAGCCAGCCATAAGTATAAAAAATATTTACGGCCAGCTTATGATATTCACTTCTAAATGTTTTTTGTTTTATTTCTAATTCGAGTTTCATTAATATGAGACTAATTTGAAAGCCCAAACCGTGAACGATGATCAATGATGCTAAGTTTTTTATGTCTTTGTAAATGAATAGACCGGAATTTTTTCAAAATTTTCATCAAAATTTGTTTTCGATTGTACCAACTTCGAAATATTTAAGAAAATTATTGCAGTGATATGAACTTAATTCCCTGAACCAAAGACATCTTTGAGCAAGTCAGTAACTCTCGCAGCAGGATCTTTCCTGATTTTCAACTCTTCTTTTGAGAGCATTGTAAAAATACCATCCAGCGACTTGGTAGAAACATATTCACCCAAATCTGTAAGCTCAAAACCTAAAAAAGGTACACTCTTGAGTTTATCAGCTACCTGATTATACATTTTTGTAACGCCACCCGCACCTAATATCTCATTTACTTTGGGTTTGAGTGCATTCTTTAGTTCTTCTTTTGTTTTTGACTTAAAATATTCGGTGGCCGCGTTATCAGCACCATTCACAATTTTAATTGCATCATCGACAGTCATGCCTTTGATTGCAGCCAGGAGTATTGGAGCAGCTTCAGCAGAGGCTGATTCAGCAGCCCGATTAAGACTTACCTGAATATCTTCAAACTGTTTACCAATTCCAAAACTTTTAGCTACTTTCTCAACATCGCTCAATTGCTTTGGCAATGGTATGGCAATTTCCGGATTTTTTAAAAAACCATCTGTCTGTGAGACTAATTTAATTGCGTTTTCAGAGCCAATTGAAAGCGCTTCTTTAAGTCCATCTTCAACTTTGCTGCCCCCGGTATTTTGTCCGGGAATATTTTTTTGCACATCCTTCAGGATATCTTTGATTTGAGAGTAGCTGGATGAAACTGAAATTAAATACACAAGAACAAACAGGATCGTTACTTTTTTCATTTTGTTACCAAGTTTTTTTAGAATTACAATCTTAATTTATCGATTTTTAACTTTAGAATTACCTTTTCAGCCTGTAAAAAATTATATTTAGTAGGCATTTTCTATGGAGTAAATATGTTCGGATTCGAAATCCTGGCGAAATTATTTAAGATACTTCGTTCTGGTTCATCTCCCGCACAAATCGCCTGGGGATTTAATTTTGGTATGATTATAGGGCTAACACCATTGATGAGTCTGCATAATCTTTTGATTTTGATTCTGGTAATAATATTTAATGTAAATCTCTCTGTTGTTTTTTTTAGCCTTGCATTGTTTAGCGGATTTGCATATCTGCTAGATCCAATATTTCATAATTTTGGTTATTATTTGCTGACAGCCCCCGAATTTCTTCAAGGATTCTATACAGCTATTTACAATATACCCCTAATAGCCTTATCAAATTTCAATAATACCGTTGTGATAGGTAGTCTTGTTAGTTCCCTCCTGCTTCTTACCCCATTCTTCTTCGGGGTAAAAAGTTTTGTTGTCGTTTACCGCGAAAAAATTGATCCGAAACTTGAGAAATTGAAAATTGTCAAGATTGTAAAATCCTCGAAAATTTATGGCTTTTATGAAAAAATAAGGGATTGGAGGGATTAATGTTCAGGACAAAAGGTTTAATTGGGCTCGTTATTTTCGCTGCACTTGTAATAGCAATCTTACTTATTTTTACCGATAAGTGGCTTGAATCAAAAATTGAAGAAATTGGGACAGATTCTAATGAAGCTCTTGTTGAAATAGACGGGTTGGATTTTTCAATCTTCGGCGCCCATCTTAAATGGAACAGACTTCAGGTCACAGATTCTGATTCAACGATGCTGAATTCGTTTGAAACTGGTAAATGCGCTTTCGATATGGAGTTTTTTCCTTTGCTCTCAGGAAAAGTTATAATTGAAAATTTTCAGATCAGCAGTGTTAAAACAGGAACGAAACGTGCCTATGATGGAGCGGTAAAGAAAACTCGACAGCAAAATACAAAGGGCGAATCTTCATTTATTTCCGGAACTATGGATAGGTTAAATTCAGAAATTGCTAATCTTCCTCAATACAGATTCGTTGCTGCCGTCACAAAATTTAATGTTGACAGCCTTATCGCGATACTTGACCTCCGCTCACCAAAGAAGATTGACTCAGTACGGATTGCCGCTCAGGAAAAATACTCTTATTGGGACAAACAGATTTCTGACAATTCATTTGAAAATGATATCAGGGAGATTGAATCAAAAGTCCAGACAATCGATCTCAATACAGTGAAATCTTTAGATAAAATTCCCGGGATATTAAAAAATATCCAGCAGATAAAAACTCAGAGTGATTCCCTTACGAGGAAATTTGAGAGCACCAGGAATATGTTCAACAATGATCTTGCATTCATTCAGAGCAGCTATTCTAACATAGATGAATGGATAGAAGAAGATTATCAGCGCGCAATGTCGATGGCGAAATTGCCAGAATTTAATGCTCAGAGCCTCGCAAAAATAATCTTTGGACCTTCAATAATAAATAAGGTCAATACATACCTTGGATATGTAGAAACTGCAAGGGGTTATTCTGAAGAGTTCTCTTCAACTCAGCCAAAAGAAGAAAAACCTCCAAGGTTTAAGGGGCAGGACATTTATTTTTATAATCAATACGCCCGTCCAGACTTTTGGATTAAAAATATCGAACTTTCAGGTGAGACCCAAAAACAGGTCAAGGTTTCGGGTATTGTTAAGGATATTATTTCGGACCAGCGTTTTATCAATCGGCCGACTAACGTAAAAATAGAAGCTGACAGTAAAGATGGAATTGATATGCTGCTTACTGCAGTTTTTAATTATCTTGGAGAGAAGCCACAGGAAATTCTGACATTAAACTATTCAGGTTTCAGCCTAAATAATACAAAACTTTCAGATTCCAAATTTCTCCCAAACAATATCAGAGAAGGTGTTGGGATAATCGATGCTAACTTTGATATACAGGGATCAGAAATTATTGGAAATATCGGATTCAAAGCAGATAATTTAAAATTTGATTTCGATGAAGGAATGAAAGCCGAGAATAAATTCGAGGAAATTATTCAGGAAATGATAACCGATATCAGGCTCATAACTGTCGAAGCTACCATACGCGGGGTTGGAAACGATCTTAATTTTACTGTTAATTCCAACATCGATAAATTACTCTCTGATAAGCTGAACAGTATTATCGGAAGAGAAATAAATGATGCTAAACAAAAACTGATGTCAAAGATTAATGCTGAAGTAGCCAAATATAAGGAGGCTGCTGAAAAAGTGGTCAGAGAAAAAGAAACCGAATTAAAGACAAAAGTTGAAAAATACCAGACAATTGTTCAGGAGAAGGTCAAATTGGTCGAAGCTAAGAAAAAAGAAGTTGAAGATAAAAAAAAGAAAATTGAAGATGAAGCAAAAGGCAATATGCTTAATATCTTTAAAAAACCTTAAGGAGAATATGGAATTACCAAAAAAGTACATTAATTTTTCCGATGAGTACCCAGAAATTGCAGCAGCCTATGAAAATTTAGGGAAAAGTATCAGCGAGCAGGGAAAATTGGATACAAAGACACGGGCACTTGTCAAACTTGCTTTGTCTGCCGGCTCTGAATTAGAGGGTGGAGTCCATGCACACGTAAGGAAAGCACTGGAGGCAGGAGTAGAACCTGATGAGATACGTGAAATTGCGCTACTTGCCATCACGACCCTGGGATTTCCCAAAGCCATGAAAATACTTACCTGGATTGAGGATATCGCACCAGGTAAGTAAAACTAGTGATTAGCAGCCTTCACGCTTTTTTCGGGCAGGTTTAGGTTTGCTAAGCGGAACATTGACAGGTGCCTGAATTTTGGGGAGGTCAGGAGATACAGTTTGTGAACCAACAGCATCGCTCTTAGGCTGTCCACCAAAATGAAAACTTATCTGTGATATTTTTGACCGCTCATTTTCTGACAATGCCTGTATCTCTGGATAGAGCACATTATTTTTCCAGCCGTCTAATCCCCCACTAAGGATTCTGACATCTTTATATTTTGCGGCTTTTAATAAAATCCAGCTTTTACCAGATTCAAGATCATCTGAAGAGTATAGGATTATTCTCTGATTCTTCATAAGCTCTGAATTCAGCAAATTCATCGGTGAAATATTAATAGCGCCGGGTATAAAATATTGCAGATACTCCTCTTCCGCTCTTAAATCGACCAGAACGTACTCCTGATCTCCGGCAATCAATAATTCAGCCAATTCAGTTGGCGTTACTTTATCATGACCTTTAGTAGAGTTGAGTGAAAGTTCCATCGGATTTATTTTAAGCGTTGAGCTATATGGATCGCCCGCAAAAAGTGCAATCACTGCGAAAAAAAGGAGTAAAATGGCAAGGATCAATTCAATCTTTGGTTTTTTCATTTTCCCTCCGCCTTCTTAGCCATTTTTTTCTCACCCCATTCAGCAGCAATAAACGCACCCAAGGCCATAATGGCAACTGCAAAAACCACAAATCCATATGAGAGATTAAAATATCCCGGTAAACTTACATTACCCATCGAACCTGAAACAAAGAAATTTTCGATAAGAGGGAATAGCTCACCGAACACAAAGACGCCGGCAGCAACGCCAATAAAATAAACGAGTCCGTCAATTCTGCCCGTGGCTAAAGACACGGCTGATGTGCCCGGGCAGTAACCCCCAATCACGAAACCAATTCCAAGAATCAGACCACCGATAACTTGCGGTAGCATGAATGTATCTGTAGTATAAATCAGCGATATATCGAGAATTCCAAAAAGTCCAAAAAAATAAACTCCGAACATTGCTGTTACGATTGCACTGAACATTACTTTAAGCACCCGCATGTCAGTAAAATAAAATTGTGCCGCCAAAAGTCGTGCATTTCCAAAACCAGCTCTTTCAAGGGCAAATCCGAATCCTATCCCAATGACGAAGGCAAGAACAAGACTGACTTCATCTCCAAAAAACCCAAATTTGAATAGTGGGAAATTCATATCCATAACCTCCTGACAAAATAGGCAGTCGCATAAGCACCGGCAAAAACCATCATCATAAATGCCCAACTGCCGAGATTAAGCAGCGCTCCTCCGGTTAAAGCCTGTCCACTGGTACAGCCCCTTGCGAGTTTTGCGCCAAATCCCATTAAGCCTCCGCCTATAAAAGCAAAAAACAACCTGTTTCTCACACTGATCCGAGGTCCTTTTTCAACTGTCCTTTTTATCCTGTGGGCTAAAATTCCGGATAAGAAACCTCCAACCATTACCCCTAAAACCTCAAGTACAAGCCAGTCTTTAAATAGCCCGAAAGTTCCGCCTCCCAAATAGCTGCTGTAAAATGAATTAGCTTTGGCATGTTCAGGGGCTACTGAAGAAACTACAGTTGCAACTGCTGAAGATACCGCTCCTGATGCACCGAGCCCTCTTCCGACGAGCACAAATGCTGCAAGAAGTACGAGTCCTAAAGCCACTCCGGTCACATATGGATTGGAATAAGCTTTCGGTGAATGACTGACAGCCTCAGAATGATGTTTGTCTGATACCAGAATGTCACTTAATACTGACATAATTATTCATCTCCTGTAATTAAAAATGTGCGTTAAGCCAATGAGAATATTGGCCTGCTTCAACAATTAAAAATCTTAATATTAACCCGCCCATAATTACGAGAACCGGCGCAATGGCGGTATGCTGAACTTTGTGATTTACAGCCCTTGTCTGGATCAGCAATGGAATGATAATACCTAATCCAACGACAAACACCCAGAACGTAACTGCGTATGTACCCGTAAGCAGAAGATATGCGGCTTTTATCTGGACTTCAGTAGAGTTGAGCAAACCGGCTATAAAAAGGAAAATCACAACAAGTTCGATTGACAGGAAAATATTATCTGCACGGGCAAGAGTTTCTCTTTCTACTACATTTCTTGCAATCATATGGACAAAGGCGGCTGCGGCTGATAATCCTGAGATGAGGAAAAGAACAGCAAGCAGTGATGAGTTCCACAATGGCCGCGAGACCATTGAACTTAATAAAACCCCTGTATAAACACCTAAACCTAATCCTAAGACAATGTTACCATATGAGGTTGCATTCAAAATGAACCGATTTTCCCGAAACTTTTTACTCAGATTTCCAGGATTTTTTATATACTTATTCAAATACTCCGGCGGTGCCATCAAAATATTCGCTATAAGCACGGGATATACCAGAAGCAATATCCAGGCGCCCCAGGACATTGGCGACTTTATCTCAAATGTTGTATAAAGGCGCCAGAAATGAATTTTGTATTCAAGATCGAGAAAAAGAGCGAACATTCCTATCGATAATAGAATGAAACTGATACGGGGAAGAATCCGGCAGCTACAATCAGGCTCAGTTATTCTTCCTTTCATAATTGAATATCCCGAAATTATCATCATTCCGGCAACTATTCCGCCAATGAAGAGATAAACCGGGATTTCCCAGCCCCAAACATGAAATATAGGATCAATCAAATGATTGCTCCTTGATGTTGTAATCTCATTTAACATAATTTACTCCAGATAAAATATATTCGGTTTCGTACCGGCGGCAGGGTGCTGAACACTGCTCTTCCTTGATGCCACGAGTTTACTTACCTCACTGTTTGGGTCATCAAGATCACCAAAGTGCATACAGTAAGTCGGACATACTGAAACACATGCTGGGTCCTCTCCATTTTCTACTCTGTGGATACAAAATGTACATTTGTCCGCGTATCCATCCGGATGAATGTACCTCGCATCATAGGGACAAGATGCAACACAGGCTTTACACCCTATACAGAGATCATGATCAACCAGTACTACTCCCCCAAAATCGTGTATATGACTTGCACCTGTCGGGCAGCAGCTCACACAGGGAGTATCTGAACAGTGATTACATCTCTCTGTTCGGATTTGCATAGTAAGGTTCGGGAAAGAACCACTTACTTCAGTTGTAATCCAATCTCTGTCGAATCCTTCGGGAAGATTATTTTCCGTCTTGCAGGCTACAACACAATCCATACAACCAACACATTTTCTCGTATCAATAGCCATACCTAATCTTGACATGTTTTCAGGCCTCCTCGAAAGTTACAAAGTTGTTGTTCAGTCCTGTTCCGCCCATAAGTGGATCGGTTGAGCAGTTTTTCAATAAAAGAGAATCACTTGCACCTTTTTTATAAGTGCTCTTGAGCATTTTGGAAGTTTGACCAAAACCATGCACAAGGAATACACAATCAGGTCGTATTCGCTCAGTCACTTTTACCTTAACAGGCTCACTTTTTACTCCATAAGTATTCGCCAATCTGATTTTATCGCCTGATTTGTAACCATATTTCATAGCAACGCTGGTATTTACCCAAACTTCATTTTCTTCATAAAGATCCGACAATAGATGATTTGACTGAGTCCGGCTGAATGTGTGAACTGGTGAGCGTCCATAGATCAGACGCAGATATCCCGGCGGATTTTCTTTTGGTTTTTCAAATTCAGGGACAGGCGAAAACCCGGCTGCCTGAAGCTGCGGAGAATAAAATTCGATTTTTCCGCTGGGAGTATAGAAAACCGGTTCGATTCCATCCTCAAAGAAAATCGGAGTCTCTTCCCCTTTAAGGATTCCTTTTTTCTTGAGCTCATCATAAGAGTATCCGGCAGCACCAAGTCTTTTCTTAAAATATTCTTCGATATTTGTCCAGGGATAATAGTGTCCTAAACCAAGTTTAATTGCTAATTCACGTGCAATCCACCAGTTGGGTTTTGTATCTCCCGGTGAACTGATGACAGGTTGCCTGAGCGAGATAAATGGTTTTTTGAATGGTGTGATACTTAAGTCATCAAATCTTTCCAGATAAGTGTCTTCGGGCAGCACAACATCAGCCCAACCAGCAATTTCACTTGGTACAACATCAACAACAACCATCAAATCAAGATTTTGAATTGCCTTAATTGTCTCTTCACGATCAGGTAAAGCCTGGATCAGATTTGTGGCATAAACCAACCAACCTTTAATCGGATATGGTTCACCGGTAATCGTAGCTTCTCTTATTCCGGTTGTAATTGTCTCTGAGGCAAACGGATACTTTTTCCCGGGATTATCAACCTTACCTCTTTCACCATGCGGATATTCAGGATATGGGTAATTTGGAATATCAAGTGATGCCGGGAAAAAGAAACCACCTTTACGTCCCCAACTGCCGAGAAGTGCATTTAGCAAGGCAATTGCCCTGCTTCGTTGAGCATCGTTACCATACCAGGTAGTATGTCTTCCAGGATGAACAAGTGTACGCGGTTTATTTTTTGCCATTTCAATTGCAGTTGCTCTTATGATTTCAGGGTCAATCCCGGTTTGAATATAAGCCCATTCCGGGGTATTCAGGGAGATCAACTGGCTGAATTGCTCGAATCCGAATCCGTACTTTTCGACATATTCCTTATCATACAATCCCATACTCACAATTACATTCATCCAGGCAAGAATTAATGCAGTGTCCGTTCCTGGTTTTATTGGCAGATAATATTTGGCTTTCCCTGCTGCAACGCTGAAACGAGGATCGACAACAATGAGGGTACCCTTATTCTCAATAAACCTTGAAAATTCCTGCACCTGAGTATTATGCATATTTTCACCAAGATGAGAACCGATGAGTACAAGACAGTCTGCATTTTCAATATCTGTCCTCTCCGGCGAGCCAACGGGTTCACCAAAAGTCAGTTCAAACCCGACATCCCTGGGACCCCGGCACTGAGCAAAGGATGGTGCTGCTACATTGGGAGAACCATACGCTTTCAGTGTGTGTTTAAGAAAATTTCCACCAATTCCATGACTGAACAGAGCCACTGATTCCGGACCATACTTTGCTTTAATTTTATTCATTTTTTCAGCGATGTACGATAAGGCTTCATCCCAGGTGACTGCAACCCATTGATCTTCACCTCTTTCATTCTTCCTTATGAGGGGTGATTTTAACCGGTCCTTATCGAAATGGGCTCCGATTCCTCCAGTTCCTCTGGGGCATAAACGTCCGTTACTAAGCGGGTCTTCGGGATTTCCTTCAATCTTCCATAACTCACCGTCTTTAAGATATGCTATAGCTCCGCATTTCCAAAAACAGATATCGCATGTGGTAGGTATTTTTTCGATGCCCTTACCTTTTCCGGTTTTTGCGTTGATATATTCAGCGCTTTTTGCAAGAGGTTCCGAAGCACTGACTGCAGCTGCTGCCCCAAGCCCGAAACCTGTAATCTTCAAGAATCTTCTTCTAGATACTGTTATCATTTTATTTTTCTGCTTGTACTTTAATCGATGATTTTATTTTAATGCAGGTTGAATAATCTTTATAAACAATACACTCCCGACAGTCAGTATTCAGGCATTTTTTATCTTTCTTATTCAACATCCAGCAAGGTTCCAAAACGCTCTCAGTTAAAAAATGCTGACAATTGTTCCTTTCCTCAGTTGTGCACGGAATTAATGTCCAGCAAGGAATAAGGGAATAAATTGCTTTAATACCCGGAATACTGATTTTTTTTTCATTGATAGTCTTTCTAATACAAATAATGCGTTCAAGATCAGATTTAGAATAGAGTCTCTGATTACCAGAACTTTTAGCGGAAAGAATCAGTCCTTCTTTTTCATACATTCTTAGTGTGGGAACAGAAACATTAAGAATCTCCGCTGCTCTCCCAATTGGTATTATCGGTTTGTCTAAAATATTTTCAATATTCATTGCATTTATTATGATAGCTATATTTATAACTATCAACTTTCCTGCCAATTGCTTTACACCCTAAAATTAATGATATTTTAGTTGTGATGATTAACTTTTTCTCATTTTTGAGAGACGGAGTATTATATCCGGTAAAAGAGTTATATCCGATAATGAATTTTTATCCAATTATTGACATTCGTTTTTCCTGCGAGAATAATACACATCAAAATTATTCAGTAAATTTATTCGGAAGGATTGCTCCTTATGGCAGCTTATGCAAGCACCCGCGGTTATCATCTTTTCTATCATCACTGAATCGGGTGAAAAGAAAAAATCCCTTGTTGATTTTCCGACTGAAAATGATTCTGTAGCTATCCAGGCATCTTCGGGGAGTCCATCATTTTTATTAGACTCGTAATATGGATAATTTTTTATTCTATATTTCCCATTTTCAAAGTAGAATTCCAGTCTTCCCCTGCCAAAACCCATAGCGAACGGGTCGTTGTGACAACTTTCACAATCTCTTCCGGAAGCAGTAATTGTATGCGGCAAAACTGGAGAATATAATCTTTGGAATATGGGTTTTTCACCCTCCATCCCATCAATACTAAGCACCATTCCAGGCACAGCCGGGTATATACCTTCCCTGTTGCGAATATTCCTGAAAATCCCCAAAGCTGGAGGATATGGTCCGGAGAACCCCGTACTTTCGAGCCAGGCGCCTTTTATATATGATCGTTTGAGATGATCATAAGCCTCTTCCCCGCCTTCAAATGTTGTATGACACCCAACACATACAGGTGCCCATGAAGTATGACAGGAACTGCAGCTTAAGCGCCCGTGGGGTTTATTCCCGATGCAAACGGGAGATAGGGCTTTGAGAGACATTTTTTTACCCGAGATTTTTCCGAGAAAATTAATTTCACCGTTTTCGACTATCATGGATAAAATCGCTCTGCCTGATTTTTGTTCAACAAGAAAAGATGCTTTGTCCGAAACCTGGTTCCTGATTTTTATTAATTTGCCGGATTCGGGATCAATATCTTTAAATTTGATCGTTTGTTTATTAGAATGACAATCTTCACAGCTTATCGTGACCGCTTCCTCTTTATGCCTGTAAATTGTACCATCACCCATCAGTTCATAAGAACTATGGCAGTCAATGCAATTCATGCCTTTCTCAAAATGCACATCGGGGATATGTTTCAGAAAATATCTCCCATCGCTAAGTGTATCCGTCAATTCAGAAGGATTTTTATTTAGGGTTAATTCATCAATTTCAGCCCATCCCCTGAAATTCATTGAAATCCTGCCTGATCTTGCATGACAGCCAAAACACATACTATCATCAGTATCAATTGTCAAAGCCGGATGCATCGAATCCCCTGTTCTTATTTCCAATCCCCCTTGATATTTGAGGTGACAAGCCAGACAACCGCCTCCCCTATCTGAATCTGCGGCTCTACCAGGAAGTATCTTTTCATTGCCAAGATGGCAGCCGACGCATAACTGCCGCAGGTGATTATCCGAAGGAGTGTTTCCGGTTTCTGCAGCATAAAAAACAGTGTCTGCGGGAAAACTATCTGCAAATACTTTTTTATTAACTCTGATTAATCCGTTCAATGAATTCATCATGGAATAATTCACACGCATTACCAGGTCCTGATGGCATGAGGAGGTTCCGCAGGAAAAATCCGAATTCACCAGATTACCTGGAATTTTTATTAAACCCGAGTGCGCTGCACTTTTATCTAAAGAAAATGGATTACCAAAATGGCATCTGAAACACCCAATATCTGCGGGTGAATGAAATTTTGAAAACCCGGTCATCTTGTTGTGACAGTTTAAACACGCCTCTGGAAAGTTATTCAAACGCGGAAATACTGTGTCTTTATTTGAAGTTTGAGAATTGATAATCGAGTTTATTAGTGCAGGATTATAAACAAGCGGATCAGTTTTTGGCAACTTATCAGTGGCATTTCCAAATAATGAAAAATAGATAAGTATAATAATTGAGCAGACTGTAGGTAAAAAAACAAATAAATTACCCAATCTTTCTATAAGATAGTGCCGCTTCAAAATTAGCCACAGTGCAATAAAAATTAAACTAATAATAACCCCTGAACCGAGGATAAGAATCTGAATAATCGGAAAATGATCACCTTCAATCACGCCCAGGTTATTGTCGATAATTGGTAAGTATCCTGGCGAGAATATCAGAGGTGGAATAAAAGCTATTAAAAGATTGCCATAAATATTCTTATATGAGTTGAAAATATAATTGAAGGGGAATAAAACATAAATCATTATGAACAGCAGAACAGGAAGGAGCAGATGACTAATAAAAATCAATTGCTGAAAAACGGAATTCTCCCCAAAATTAGTGGCAGAATATCCTCCAATGTCTATCAATTTTCCAATTGAATTCTCGATCAGATTTAAATCGAGAAGAGAAGAATAATCTCCCCTGAGCAGATGGCCTGTCAGGAAAATTAAACCAATAATAAATAAAATAAAACTGGCTGAAAACAGATACTCTGGAATTTTATTCTTTTCGTAAGATGCGAAAAATAAGGCTGCTGATAATAATATTAAGAGAGAACTCCAGTAATGAAGGGATCGAATATATGAAAAAAACGGGCTGCTTATTAATTGAGAAGATATTGAGATAAATATTTCTTTGAATTCAATACTGATTAGCAAATATAATCCGGAGAGGACGGAAACGACAACAGCAAGTAAAAAAAACGAAAGCATCTTTTTGTAATTACTCATCAGTCAGGCTCGTTTTAGAATAATAAAAATGAAATTTTAAAATACCTAAACGAATTCCCTGATCAAACACTCTCCCTATGAGAATTCAATAGAAGCTGATAATCTTCAGGGTAGTTAATATTCAGGAATTTCATAGATGGTTCTGTGCTGAAATCGACACTTTCAACTTTAGCAAATTCAAAGAGAGCTTTCATTGATCTCCTCTTGTGATCAGAATTCCTGAGAAGATTTTCAAAATAAATCAATAGCTTTTTACTATATATTGCACATAATGGTTGAATTTCTCCACTAACAACGGCTGTGGCAATCTCACTGCCCTCCTGAACTGAATATAATTTTTGAAATATCCCAATATCAATTAAAGGGAAATCACATCCCACCACAAAATTTTTTTCATTTGATGAATTTATTAGTCCCGCATGTATCCCGGCAAGCGGTCCCGAATGCGGATAAATATCTTCAACCTGTAAAAAAGACGCATCCAGGTCTCTTTGAATATTTGTTGAAATGATTGTTTTATTGAAATAGGGGCTTAGCGATTTAATGAGGTGTGATAAAAAAGTGTCTCCCCTAAACTCGAGTTGGCTTTTATCGCTCTTCATCCTGGAACTTTGCCCACCCGCAAGAATAATCAGGCTAATATCAGGATAAAATTCTCTCGCTTCTGGTTTTATACTTTGCAAAATTTTCCGTGAAGTTATAAAATATTCTGAATAATCACCCTTCAAAAAAGATGCTCTTTTTTTGCAATGATTTTTGTTGCAACTTCAAGAGCGTTATTAATCATTTCCGGATAAATACCATATATCTGAAAATATTCCGCACTCTCTGTGTACTTTCGGAGCAATTTGCTGCATTTATGAGGATCGGTTATCTCAGTTAATTTTTCGATGTTGATTAGTCTGTCAGCAGCTTTAACGAGTTTGGCAATTTTATCTTCGCTAATTATTCGGTAGTATTCGTCCGGTGATAATTTTTTTGAACTTTCCAGGATTTTCTGTTTCACCGATAATTTCAGCACAGTATTTGCCACAGTCTGACCAAAATATTTAGCTATTTCATATGGTTCTGTTAGAGTATCTTCAATGATATCATGAAAATATCCGGATAAAACAGCGGTTCTGATCTCTTCATCGTTTTCCAGATAAGCAGGAGCTAATGCCTTGATTCGTTCAATCACTGGGATGATATGCGCGATATAGTAATCAAGTCCGTTGTAATACAATCCATGATATTTCTTAATGGAATATTCAGTGGCGGATGGGAATTCTTCGCTACCTTTGTAATAACGACTTAATTCATGTGCTGAACTAAACAGTGAATCACTTAGCATCTGAAAAAACTTACTGAGATAATCTGTCGATTGATCAAAAAGTTTCTGATTTATTTCCAGTTCAATTCCTGAATACATACTATCTGAAAATCTACTTCTGAGATAGCTTGTGAATCCATCAGAAACCCCTTTATAAGGGTAATTCATTCGTATTTTAAGATCCGGCATCACTTCAGATATTTTTTTTTGCCATTTTTGCGATATTTCCTTCTCATTAGCTCTTGAAGGATCATAAAGAAAAGTCACGTCTGCATTTCGAATTTTGCCGTTCAATACCGGAGTAAATGAATGAACAGAAATATGAATCGCACGTTCCTCTGAGTTAATAATTCCCTTGAGATTTTCTTCAACCATGGCCCGATAAGGAGAATAGTATTTGCTAACAAGAATGTTCTTTAACCTGGGATCAAGGTTTGATGAAAAATTCGAAAAAACCGATCGATTCTTCAAAGATCTGTTAGCATCAATTGCCAACCTTGTAAATTCATAGTTAAAAGCTGGGGCTTTAAATTTTGCGGCAAATGAAGAAAATAATCCTGCGGCTCCCCTATCGTATCCACGATGTGACACTAAAATTTCCGGATCTATATTAAACTCATTCCTTATTTCATCAGGAATACGATTTCCAAAATGCTCACAACTAAAAAGAAGCATCAGTCCACCTTATATAATTTACCGTTGGCGAGATTTATTGATAATTCATTATAAATATCCGGAATACTATTTATACCACCCTTATTAATCTCATTTAAAATCCTGGTGGCGAGCGAACCATTGGCAATAATTTTTTCAATAACAGGTGCGTAAGAATCTTTCAAAAATCTCCTGGAACGTAACGATAAATAAATATGTTCAAGTATTTCAGCGGCTATTTTTTTGCTGCCGGTAATTCCAAAAAAATCCAGATATTCCTCATCATCAATTATTGCTTTCTCCGCATTTTTAATAGTGCTTAGCAAAATTTGAGATAACCGGATTTCATTAAAAGATTTTTGGAGATAATAATTACCCCATTTCCCCTCAGTAATTGATTTAATCAATCCGATAATAAAATCAAGAATAGCCAGGTCGGCCAGCGGTGTCTCCTGGATGTCCATAATCCTGATCTCGATCGAGCCTCTGTCAAATCTCGCAATGGCACCTCTGGAATTCAGCCACTCATATTTCATAATATCATCTTTATCAAAAGGTTCGATGTCATGATAGATTTTTTTAAAAATCTTATTGGAATAATCGTTTAATGAAAATGCCTGCTCAGGAATAACTGCTCCCGTTAAAGAAGGTATCCTCGCCTGGTTTTTCCGGTAGTATTCCAGGCGTGTGTCGCGAAATCCGGTAATAACGCCATCAAGTATCGGCGTACTGGCTGCAAGAGCAGGAATCAGGGGAAGCACCATCCGGATAGCCGCATGAAGTAAACCAAATTCCTCGTCATTCCCGAAGGGAAGATTCAGATGTGTACTTTGTAAATTTGACCATCCGTGCCCCCGACAGTCAAAAATCCGATTGTATGCATCATAAATCTCGTTTGAATCATGCGGCCATAATTTTGTTTCTTTGTGCGGATCCATTAAAGGATGGGCACCCGAAGGTAAAAGTTTGGCATTAAATTTTTTAAGGATATTATTCGCACGTTTAATGTTTTCAAGGAATTTGTTTTCAAACCCTTCGTATTTATATACAGGATCGGTGGTTTTAAATTCGATGACATGAAGAACGAGTTCATTGGACCAGCATATTTCTCCGAATTTGATATCCGATGTAATCTCTCCGGCTATTTCTTTCATCAGAATATCGCTCATTGGCACGACTGCCAGAGTCGAATCATTAACGATCATATACTCAAGTTCAATGCCAAAAACTTCAAACATGGTGTAAGGGTATTTCATAAACTAATTTCTCTCACACGGCGTAAATTCTCAATTCTCTCCTTAAATGATTTCATTATCCTGAGATATAAATGTTCTCTCATTATACTATCCTCTATTCCTGCATCGATACTGGGATTATCATTAATTTCAATAATTAAAGCATTTTTATTTATTTCTTTAACATCAACTCCGTATAAACCATCTCCGATTAAATTGGCAGCCTTCAATGCAGTTTTAAGAATGTTCTTTGGTATTTCATAAACCGGCACTGCATCGAACATTCCATATTTATCATCGCCCTTACCTTTCCAATTATAGATCTGCCAGTGATCCTTTGCCATATAATATTTACATGCGAAGATTGGTTCTCTATCCAGGATTCCGATTCTCCAGTCAAAATCTGAATAAAGAAATTCCTGGGCTATAATCAAATCTGAACTCTCCATCATTCGGTCAATTTCCTTCGTCAGAGATTCCCGGTTTTCAACCTTAACAACACCTTTTGAAAAAGAACTGTCTGGTTGTTTCAAAACACATGGGAATCCGATAGTTCCCTCCACTGTCTCTCTCGTGTCCTTGTGAACGATTATAGTTCTTGGTGTAGCAATTTTTGCTCTATTTAACAATTCCGCAAGAAATACCTTATTCGCACACTGAAGTATTGATTTTGGATCATCAATTACCACGAGTCCTTCTGTAAATGCCCTTCTGGAAAACCTGTATGTGTGATGATTAACGTTAGTTGTTTCCCGGATAAACAAAGCGTCAAATTCTGGTATTCTGCTGAAATCATCCCGTGTGATAAGTTCGGTTCTTAATCCAATGGATTCAGCGGCGTCCATAAAATTTGTAATTGCTTTTTTGTTCGAAGGTGGCTCTTTCTCTTCGTTATTAAGTAATATTGCCAAATCATACATTGCCATTGGCAGTTTTGCAGTGTAAATTCGTTTTTTTGTAAAATAAGATTTCGCAAACTGCTCAACAAATTCCCGGTGATTTTCTGGAATTTCATTAACGGGTACGGGTGAAATGTTCATCAGGTTCCAGCGTTTTGTAAATGTAAACTGTGCTCTGATAAGCGGAGCCTGAAAAAGATTATATAACTGCGCTGCCAGATGATCATACTGTTTAGCTGTATTTTGGCCAAAATAGATGCTAAGAGTAAAGTTCTGAGATTTGATATTTTTCAAACTTTTCTGAATTAGTTCATCAAGATCATCTGAGATTATCCGAACGATTGTCTGTGATTTTAGGTCCTGCATTGTTGAAACATTCGGAAAAACCCTGTGCCCGCGTGCTTCAGCAAGCAAAGAGACATAGTAACCGGTAGCTTGGTAACGATATGAGCGGCAGAGATTGAACACCCGTGCATTTTTGATTTCAGCATACTTTGGATCGGTCAGATAGTTCTTCGCTGCCACTATCTCGACATCATCGATCCCGAAATTCCAGTCTTTTGGATAGTTAACTACAATAAGAGTTCTCATAAAATTTTATTATTTTGGAGTAATAATTAGTAAATTAGCATCATAAGTGACAATACCAAGCATAATTGAGTGGATAAGGCGGTTAGCTCTGACTGAATAATAATTGTTCCCTGAGACAGGATTTGCAGCAAATGGATCTGCTACGATGATGTGTTGTTTTTCATTGTCATAGCCACAAAGAACAACGAAATGTCCCATCGGTAATCCCCTGACATCATCAAAAATCGACGTAACCCCATCGGGAGAATATTCTCTTTTTTCATTATAAAGATAAGTTGCACTCAATCCGGTTAACACAGGAACACCTGACTCAAAATATTTTCTTAGCAAATGTATAGTCAGATCTTTAAACAAAACTTTTCCCCCTAACTGCAGGAACTCAAGATAGGCATCGCTTGCCATTTGTAACTTTTTACTTCGTTTATGTTTTTTTTGTTCTGTCAGTTTTTCTGAAAGATCAACATTTCCTTTTCCAAACCATGATGGGTCGAATAATTTTACATTAAAAGTATATATTTTTGCCTTATAGCCTCTTTTGAGCGCGTGATTTCCAAGAATTACTGCGAGAGTTCCGCCTTCCTCTAATGCTTGAATTTCCGATATAACTGTTTGTAAAGCAATATTATCTCCGTAAAAATTATAAACCGAGTGTAAACTCGTAGGTCCACAAGACACATCATCGGGTTGAGGCAAGATTTTTAATGGAATCATTTAATTTTAGCAGAATACATTCTCTTTGTTGCAGAAAACATAAATAAATTTTATCAATAAAAAAACTTTTATCCACGGCTCTCGTCTTAAACGAAAAGGATAAAATAACTTGCTCAAACAGATACTGCTTATTATTATAATCCCGTTTATCGTTTTTTCTTTCGAAAGAAATCCTGATTCTGAAAAGACTTATAATCTTCAGGTAACTCAGGAAAAGGTAAAAGTTGACGGTATTATTGATTTTGTCTGGAGTCAGACAGACTCCGTCAGTGACTTCATAATGTTCCAGCCTTATAATGGCTCCAACCCAACACAGAAAACCGTTGCCAAAATTTTTGCAAATAATGATGCACTTTATGTCCTGATGGTTATGTACGATAATACAGGCAAAATTCAGGCAAATGCCGGCACACAGGATCAGTTCACAGGGGATGTCGTTTCGATAATGCTCGATACATTCGGGGATAATCGGACTGCGTATAAATTTGCGGTTTCAGCATCAGGTGTAAAAAGTGATGCAAGGCTGCTTGATGACGGCAGGAACAGGGATTATTCATGGGACGGTATCTGGTTTGCAGCCTCCCGTATCTACCCGTGGGGATATGTTGTCGAAATGGAAATTCCCTTCAAATCTCTTCAGTACAATCCTGATATTTCATCCTGGGGTTTGGATCTGGACAGATGGATTCCCGAAAACTTCGAAGACATTTATTGGTGTGATTACAATAAGAATGAAGGACTTCGAATTTCCAGGTTCGGAAGACTCTTCCTGGGGAATTTTAGACCGGGCTCTGAAGGACTGAACTTAGAAATTTATCCGGTCGGCATAATTAAAACTGAAAAACAGGAAAACGGAACTTATAACTTGTCACCCAATGCAGGGATTGATTTATTTTATAATCCTTCGCCTAATTTCACCCTAATGATGACATCTAATCCTGATTTCGCTCAGATTGAAGCAGACCCATATGATTTTAATATTTCAAGATACGAATCTTACTTCAAAGAGCGCAGGCCTTTTTTCACAGAAGGGAATGAAATCTTTTTACCTTCTGGTAAGCAGAGAAATACTGGTTTTTATCAGCCGCTTGAACTCTTTTATTCAAGGAGAATTGGGAAAAAACTTCCAAACGGGAATGAAGTGCCAATATATTTTGGAAGCAAAGCTTTTGGCAGGCTGGATGACTGGGAATACGGAGGATTCGTTGCATTCACGGGCGATGAGGAATTCTTTGATGATAACGGGAAGCACATTATTGAAGAAAAAGCACAATTCGCCGCTATAAGAATGAAGAAACAAATATTTGAAAATTCGCAAATCGGGTTTTTATTTGTCGGGAAAAAGTCAGGAGATAATTTCCAGGGCGTATTCGATGTGGATGGAGCATTCCGCTCGTCAGATTATCAATTTACTTACCAGGTCGCTGGTGCAAACGATAATGGAAAGACTGATATGGCTTTCTCTGGCGGTCTGATAGGCTTCACAAAGAATTATAACCTGATGGTTAGAACCCGCCACGTTGGAAAGGAATTCAATATTTCACAGACAGGGTTTGTACCTTGGAGAGGAACCACAGAAATTACCTTTATTGCTGGTCCTACCTGGTATCCCGATTCCGGTTCAATCTCGCAGATTTTTATTTATACAGGCGCTTCTTTGGACTATGAAGCCGCAGATAAATATTGGGATCGAATTCTTGTTTTCGGCTACAATATGAATTTTCGGAATAACTTAGGCTTTGAAGTAACTTATTTTCCCGGAAAGTCCAAAGACAATTCCGTCATGTTTAATGCCTACGAAGTTGATATAAGTGCCTGGTATAATAACAGTCTGTGGAATTTAAATCTATATGGGGGATATGCAAAAACTTATAATTTCTCCCGTGATTTTCTCGCACCTTATGCATGGAGTGGTTTATCCATAAATTATCAAGCAATGACAACAATAAATATCGGGACTTCATTCAATGCATATTTCGAAGGGAATCCACAGGGAAGTACTGAGGATTACATACTGAATGCAAGGCCATTTATATCTGTCACACCGATTAATTATTTGAATATCCGCATCTATATTGACAATCTATATACTAAAACAAGCGGTAAGATTGACAGGATTATTCTTGGAGGACTCTTCTCCTGGAATTTTGCACCTAAAAGCTGGCTATATTTTGCATATAATGAATTCCAGGAAAGGGATCCACTGGCAAATGCATTTGAAATTATCGAACGTGCAGCAGTTCTCAAACTTAAATACTTGTATTACCTTTGATCCCAATAATCGAACCTGGAAAAATCCGCATTGGATTTCATCCGGAATATCATCTGACTTGAACTGTTTTTCCTCCATGCACTGATCGGAAATTCGGGTCGTACATTGCCTCAGCAGTTATAGATGGATAATAAAAATTCCCCCGGCTGACAACACGTGCCAGATACGAAAAAGTGTAGGTTTTCCCTGCAGCAATGTTAATAGCAAAATTTACACGGTCATCTCTAATATCAATAAATTCACAACCAACGGAGGAAGAACCATCATAATTTACCCTCCGATCGGATTGAAGTCTTGGATTTTCTATTTCAAAGCCAGCCGGGATCAGGTCAGATACCATAATGTTATCTACTGCCATAAATCCGGAAGTTATTGAAATCTGAATCTTCAGAAGCTGTCCCTGTTTAATGGAACCAAGATCAGCAGGATTTCCGCTCCTCTGATCAATTATCGTTCGGCGAACACTTATTTCGGAGTCAATCTCCTTTATTTTCCCGCTTTTAGATATGCCTGAAGTTTCAAGTGAGTAATATGCTTCACCGCTACCCGATGCATTTAACTTAATTTTCTTAATTCCCTTGAGCAGATCATTAGCAAGAACAAGATCTGTTTTATTAAACTCAGATAATTTTTTCCCATCACCGGATATCTCAATCCTGATCTCGCCTGCCAGGCTTCTTTTTGCTGCCTTTCCCATCGCGAGCAGAGCAAAAGCATTTTCCTGTGTAGAAAACGATGTTTTAATTCTTTCCGAAAGATATTTAATAATTACCGGGATCTGAGAACTTTCTGGTTCAGTTTCCAGTAAAGAATTCAAGATGATCGAATTCGCTCTTAATTCAGAATCGAATGTCCCTCCAGTCTCACGAGGTGTCTGAACGGGTAAATATTGCTTTGGCATCAGCGAGCGTGCGGCGGTTCTTTGTCCCGAATGTGCCAATGCAGCGCTCAAAAGATACTTCATGTCAATCGTCAGCAGATGTGGTTTGGACTTATAATAGTTCATCGAAGCAAAATCAGGTTTTCCGGCAAGAGCGAGTAAATACAGCCCATAAACATTTTCTTTGGGAGCTATTTTAATTACTTTTTCACCGGTGCCATGCTGAACTCTAAAATCACGCGTCGTTCTGCTGCTAATTGAAGATCCAATCGCTGATAATAATTTCTGAAATTTATTTTCATTGATGTTAAACCCTGCCAATTTTGCTTCCAATAGAAAATGTCCGGCATAAATATTTGACCAAAGATTAATTTCCGATGAGCCCTGCCAGTAAGATATCAATCCGGAATGCTGATACATAGATTCAATTTTTTTGATTCCTTCACGCACATAATACATTGGGTTCCGGTACCGGAAAGAAACCGGATCGGATATTTTCGCTAATTCATCAAGGTATATGAGCGGGAACACTTTTGAAACTGTCTGTTCCAGACACCCATATGGATAACCGATCAGATTCTTTAATTGTGAAGCAAATTGAACTGCCGGGAATCTGCTGAGTGAGAGTTTGACTTCACGGGATTTTTCAAGATAATCTGGGTCTACAATAAGTTCAACAGTTTTTCCTTCTAAAACCTTTCCCGATTTTGAACTCGACGAATAGGGAACATTTGGTCTTACTGAAAAGTCAATTTTATCATTTAGATTTTCAAGGCCTTCAGTTTTAAATACTATGTAGGCTTCGCCATGAACATTTTCAGCAATTAGTGAATATTCAAACACAATTCTTTCAGAAGACGAAAGTTTCTTTTTGAATCTCTTCTGTCCATTTATTTTTACCGGACCACCACATTCGATATTTAGAGTTATTTCTCCTGATCGTTTGGAATTATTAACAATATTTACGGAGCCTGAAAGAGAATCACCCGTACCAAGTACCCTCGGAAAAGCCGGTTCCATGATTATATCGGAGGCAACTTTTATACTTTTTACTGCACTGCCGAATCGGGATCCTTTATATGCAGTTGCCATCAGCCGAACTTCACCATTATAGTTTTCAACATTTAGCGGAATGCTTGCAGTCCCGTCTGATGAAGTCTTAAGTATTCCACTCCAAACTGCAACAGGCTTAAATCTCTTCGATTTAATAGGGTTTGATCTTTTGAGGATTTGCGATGCGAGGTCACTCCCACCCGTTTTTGAAGATATTTCGGGCAAAAGAAATTTATAAAGGTCGTAAGTTTCCACACCCAGCATCCTGTCAGCAAAAAACCACGAATAAATATCCGGACTATTATAATTAGAGACCTGGAGAATTCCCTCATCAACGGCGGAAAGGGTAATATAAATATCTTTTTCGGGCTTTGTTTTAATGAGAATATTCGTTTTTTGTCCAGGTTTTATTTTAGCAGGAGCGCTTATACTCAGAGGTAATCGATATTCATCAGACTCGACTTTCACGGATGTAATTCCGTGCCCCACAAGCAAAGGAGACTCTGCTGTAATATCGTGTGGACGGAATAATAAGGCGTTGATGAAAATATTCGGTATAAATCTTTTTTCAGCTTTAATTCTCATCTCCGCAGAACGATTTTTTACTTCCAGATATTTTGTTTCAAGAATATCTCCTTGTTCGATACTGACAAGCATTTTCCCGTCATAGGGGGTGGTGAACAATATTTTTATTTCTTCACCACTTTTATAATTTTTCTTTTCGGGGATTATCTCAACACGGCCTTCTTTATCTGCCTGAAAGGATGCTAAGGACGAATTCCCCCAATCAAATACAAAAAACTGATATTTGCGATAAAGGTCTGACCCTGGAATATAGAACCTCAGTTCATATTTCCCTGCCTGATTTAATGAGAATGAAAGATCTGATGGGCTACCATTAACCTGAATTGTCTTATCCCAGATTATTTTTTCTGTTTCTGTTGATCTATAAACAAATCTACTTCCATAATCCTGAGTAAGAACTGTATTATATTCCTTTTTAATTAATTCAGTTTTTAAAGCAGTATTTTTACAGAAATTTTCATCCTGATCTACCATCAATAACTTAAAGGATATCTTATCTCCAGAGCCAAAATATTCGCCGCTGGTTTTTATTCCTAAATATTTTTCCTCCGTTATGATACGGCAAATTTCAGCCTTATTAACTGGCCTTCCATTCAAATCGAATACACTGATAAATATATAACCTTCGACAACCCCATCATAATAGATATTGGGGGGTACTTCCATTTCTATTTGCGCTTTTCCGTTTTTATCCAATGTCCCTTCGATAAATTCAGGTCTTGCAAAAAAATCATAGTCAGCAGAAAGAAAAGTATAATCACTGAATTTTGACGGCAAAAATCTTTTCTGGTGAAATTGCAATTCACATTCGTAATTCAGCCCGCCAGCTTTCCCCCCAAACATGAATTCTGATTCAATATCCAACCTTATTTTATCGCCGGGGCGAAAATCGGCTTTACTTAGTTTCGAGAATATTTTAAGTCTGTCAGGCACAAAATCTTCGACCTTAAAGTTATAAACTCCACTAAGAATTTTAGAACCGTTCCGAAGCTCAGCCCTGTACCCCCCCGTCAAAGCATAGTCGGGAATCTGGATTTTTGTCTCAAAGGAACTTTCATTATTCAACGATACTTTTTCCTCTGAAAAAACTTTTCCATCAGGAGAATATATCTTCAGGAAAAAAGGCTCATCAGGAATTTTCTTGTAGCTGATATCTCTGATAACTGCTGATAGATATAAAATCTCTCCTGGGCGATATAAATCCCGATCGCCGTAAATAAAAGCCTGCAGATTGGGATTAAGAAATGACTTACCTGCAACATCAAATCTGGATGTTTCAAATTTGGTGGAATTCATGTCCAGAAATGCCATATCCGAATTATACTCGGCAAGAATCAAAGCTGGTACAAATTCCTTTATTTTATTTCCGTAATCCTCAAACGAAACCATACCAGAAGGATCAGTTACCCCGGAAAACAAGGTCTGATTATTTTCCGAAATCACTGATATTTTAACATTCTGCATCGGTTCTGAAGTTGAAAGCTTATTAGCAAATATTTTTGCATTCCGTGTTCCAGTCTTTGCTATTATACCAATATCGCTAAGACAAATTATCCTTGAATCCTGAATCCATCTATCGCTGCCGGAACGTGCTGTTAAAAGGAAAATGCCTTCGTGCTCAGCTACTAATTCCCTCTCGAAATTAAATAAAATAGTCTGCAACCAATTATTCATTTTCTCAAGTTTTATACTTTTTGAGACTATTTTTCGCCCATAGTTTCCGGGATAATAGTATTGAGGGTAATCATAATTCACATATCTGTTTTGGCCTAGGAAAAAATTAATATTATTCTTGAATATCTGATAAATTTCTATTTCGATCGACTCGTTATTAACGCTCTGAATCTCGACATTCCTTAAACCCTGTCTAAGTAAAAATCTGCCTTCTTTTTCCTTAAAAACTACTTGTGGATAAAGTTCAACAAGACTGAGCTCTCGTGAAAATTTGTTTTTCAGCTTTCCACCGAAAAGACCCGGAAGATTTTCCTTTATTATTACATTAATTGTTTGAAGGTCCTGAAGATTTGAAATTATCCTTACTTTATTATCATAAACTTCAGTCGAGTACCTCCTGCCTGGCTCAAGTTCGATATAATCTGAAATCTGGCGATAATTTAACGGCTGAGAAAATGTGACGTCAATATAATTGATCTCGCCATCGAAACCCGTCGTTGCAGAAACTACTTCAAGTTCAGACATGGCAGGAAGAGTATAATCAAACTCCCGGACTTCATTTAGAGCCTTTTTCCCGTATGTTGAAAAGAGTCCGCTTTTAACAATTAGCTTAACATCAAGGTCTTCCTCCGATTGTGTAACTTCACCAAAGTCAATTGCTATAAGCTCACTATTCGAATTTGTAACAATATTATAATTTTTGATCAGCAATCCATCTGAATAAATTTCTAAATTTTTTGGCAGCTCCGCCGGGTTGACAGGATAGTTGAAATTTAGGTTAGATCTTATCTGAACAAGCATTTCTTTTTCAGGTACACGGTTGTAAAAAAAATCAACTGATACAAGGTCAAAATCAGGAGTCTCAAAAATGTACTCATCACTTGAAAAGCTTAAGTCGCTCCCAAATAATAATTTGTTTGTCGGTTGTGCGGAGTACTTTGTCATCGGCATTAAAGCAACATCCGGTGAAAATATTAATGTTCTGTTATCAGACCACTTAAATTTTCCTGCAATAGACGGAGAAAATCTAATAAACTCAATATCAGTCCACCTTTCAACTAAGGAATCAGGCGCAATATTTCGATCAAAAGCAATTGTAAAAGTTGTAAGTCTTTCAACTTTGCCTGTGGGTTCAAAAGATGTTATCTCAAGTCTGTTTCCTGTGCCGCAGGAAACGAGAATTATGATTGCGAGTATCAATAATATTTTTTTCATGTTTCAACTTTTTAGTTTATATAATTTGTTAAAACCTGAATATAATTTTAATGGTTTAGTTCCTAATGACCAAAAGTGGAATTCAGGGACAGATTATGCGATAGGGATTTTTTTTATTTGGTATTTAGTTATGAAAGTTTAATATTTGCAAAATTATTATCCCGAATAACTTCACAAATAAAGTTGGAATCTATATGAATCAACCAAGGGAGCAATGGGCTTCAAAATTAGGTTTTATTCTTGCGGCTGCAGGATCAGCTATTGGTCTCGGCAATATCTGGAAATTTCCCTATGTCGCAGGTGAAAACGGCGGTGCAGCGTTCATTATTATATATCTTATCTGCATATTAGTTATAGGCTTACCTGTGCTTATTTCTGAAATTTTGATCGGGCGAACCACACAATCAAATCCCGTAGGAGCATTCAGGGCCTTAGGTAAAAATAAATTCTGGATTTCGATAGGTGCAATGGGGGTGATTGCGGGCTTTATTATACTTTCCTTCTACAGTGTTGTTGGAGGATGGTCACTTGGTTATATTATTGAAGCATCAAGTGGTGTTTTTAGTAATTTCTCCGATGGAAATGCCGCTAATGCTCATTTTGTATCACTAATCGGAAATCCTGTCTGGATTATTTCACTCCATGCCCTTTTTATGACAATTAGTGTTGCAATTGTTCTTGGAGGTGTTCAGAAAGGTATTGAGAAAGGGAGCAAATTCCTTATGCCCTTACTTTTTATAATTATGATTGTTCTTGTTTTACGGGGATTAACTCTTGAAGGGGCAGAAAAAGGTCTTGATTTTATTCTTAATCCAAGGTGGGATCAAATCTCGGCTGAAACGGTGCTTGTTGCACTCGGACAGGCATTTTTTACGCTTAGCCTTGGAATGGGTGCAATGCTCACATACGGAAGTTATATCTCAGACTCCGATAACATCTTCGCATCAGGAGTTCAGATTGTTTTTCTTGATACTCTGATTGCACTTCTTGCGGGTGTTGCTATATTCACTGCTGTTTTCGCGACAGGACAAAATCCCGGGAGCGGACCTGGATTAATATTTCAAACTTTGCCACTCGTATTTACTAAAATGCCCGGTGGATATCTCTTCTCAATTCTGTTCTTCTTACTACTTACTATTGCTGCAATAACTTCCTCAATATCACTACTTGAGGTTGTTGTTGCATATTTTGTTGATGATAAAGGATGGTCCAGGAAAAATGCTGTTCTCGTCTTCGGGGGGATTATTTTTATTTTAGGGATCCCCTGTGCTCTTTCATTCAATATTTTAAGTGATTTTACTTTACTTGGTCTGACCTGGTTCGATATGTCTGACTACGTAACCTCGAATCTTATGCTTCCTCTTGGAGGTTTCTTTATTGCAATTTTTGTGGCATACTTCTGGGGTTATCAAAGAGCCCTCCCAAATCTGAGAAATGGTGCTGAAATACTTTTTGAAAAATATTCCTGGATTATAACTGCCTGGAAAATATTTCTGAAATATTTCTCTCCTGTAATGATTTTGTTGGTGCTATTGCATTCACTCGGTGTTTTCTAATCATTAATGTTGGTAGTTAAATGACGAAAAAAAAAGCAGGATTAATTTCCTTCCTAATAATTATTCTCGTGTTGGTTATCGGCGGAGTTTCATTTTTCGACACGGTCTGGACATTTCCCGGGAATTTTGACTTCATTGCCAATTTTCCTTCATCTGATTCACCAATCGGTTCAATACCTTTCATGGTAATTGCACTGCTTGGGACAGGCGTCTTTGTTACATTAAAACTGGGTTTCCCTCAGATCAGACATCTTTGGCACGGATTGAAGGTCACTCGTGGCGTTTATGACAATCCTGATGATGAAGGCGATCTGAATCATTTCCGTGCCTTAACAACAGCACTTTCAGCAACCGTTGGAATAGGAAACATTGCCGGTGTAGCAACTGCCCTTTATTATGGAGGTCCTGGGGCGCTTTTCTGGATGTGGGTGACTGCTTTTTTTGGTACTTCCCTTAAATATGCTGAGGCATCACTCTCGGTAAAATATCGTGATATCCTGCCGGATGGTAGTACAGCAGGGGGACCGATGTACAATATTGAAAAAGGACTTGGACAGAACTGGCGATGGTTAGCTGTGGCATTCGCTTCTTTTGCAATAATCTGTTCTTTTGCTACAGGCAATGCGATTCAGTCATTTACTGTATCAGATCAGATATATTCGGAAGTCACCGCAGTTGTGGGATTTCAGCACCCGCTTACAATAAAACATGCTATTTTCAGTTGGTTCGAAGTTTCTGCCCAGCAAGTTATTAACGGCATTTTTCTTGCTGCCACTGTCGCACTGGTTATCATTGGAGGTATTAAAAGAATCGGCAATGTAACTGGTTACCTCGCTCCTTTTATGGCATTAATCTACTTTGTGGGTGCAATGTTGATAATAGTAGCGAATTACCAGCGGCTCGGAGAGAGCTTTCAACTTATATTTTCGATGGCTTTTAATCCTCCAGCCGAAATTGCAGGCGCAGCAGGAGGCACTTTCCTTGTGATCCTGAACACAATGATGTGGGGAATTAAGCGCGGCTTATATTCAAATGAAGCCGGTCAGGGAAGTGCTGCAATTGCTCATTCGACCGCTAAAACAACTTATTCAGTGCGGGAAGGAACTGTTGCGATGCTTGAGCCTTTTATTGATACTATTATCATCTGTACATTAACAGGCCTGGTAATTATTAGCACGGATGCATGGCATCACACACAATTTTACGTATCAAGGATTGACGCTGGCTTCACAGGCACACTCATGAATAGCAGTATTCTTACTTCTTACGCGTTTAAACAAGGTTTATCCTGGCTTTTCCCGTATGGAGATAAAATTGTAACGATCAGTGTTTTACTCTTTGCAGTTTCAACAGCAATCAGTTGGTCATTTTATGGTGACAGGGCTGCTCACTATCTATTTGGTCAAAAAGCTATTTTACCATACAAATGGATATATGTCATTTTCGTATTCATCGGAGCAATAGCTGAATTGGAAGCTGTGTGGGCGTTTGGCGATGCTGCACTTGGTTTTATGACCTTTCCGAATTTAATTGCAATTATTATGCTTTCAACCGTTCTTAAGAAAATGACGAATACCTATTTTTCTATTAAACACGAACCTTTTATAAAGAAATAGGAATATAAGAGATTAAAAATGTTCCGGATTTTATTGAATTCGGGACATTTTTACTGATTTATTTTTCGAGAATATCCTCAATTTTATTAATATTGATGTGGCTTGTGAAAGTAATTGTCGTGTATGTTTGAGCTAGTATAAATGATTTTATTTTATATTGAATAAAAAAGGCCGCCTCTTTTTAACGAGAGCGGCCAGATAGAGTATATATCAAAATTAAGGTTATATTAGTTTGAGATTCGCAAACTTGGTCATAAGGTTTTTTTGTCCAAATTCCTCAAATGCAACAACCAATCTCTGTTGATCGCCTGAACCATTAATCTGAAGAATTTTTCCATTACCAAATATCTCGTGATAAACCCTGCTTCCGACACGTAAAGAACGTTTTTCATTATCATCATCGTAGTCAAAATCAATGCCTCCCATATCAACAACCGGCACGGGCTTCTTCCCAGCCCTGCGCGAGCCTCCACCATTCAATTCGATATAAGTTGACGGGTCCATTTCATCAATAAATCGGGATCTGTTCTGATATGCTACCTCTCCAAATCTGTATCGGCTTCGTGCGTAACTGATAAATACCCTTTTCATTGCACGGGTCATTGCTACATAGAATAATCTTCTTTCTTCTTCAATCCGGGATTCTGCATCAAACTTCGGACTGAGCGGGAAAATATCCTCCTCCGCGCCGCTTATAAAGACAACCGGAAATTCCAATCCTTTACTAGCGTGAATAGTCATAAGCGTCACTGAATTCTGATTTTCATTATAACGATCAACACCCGTAAAAAGAGTAACTTCCGATAAATAATCCTCCAGATTTGCCTCACTGTTTTCCTGGAAGAAATCCTGAATAGCCTGTAAAAGCTCCTCAACATTTTCAAGGCGCGATAATGAATCTTCAGAATTTTCATCGCGGTACATTCTTAATATCCCTAACTCATCAACAAGAGCTCTGACTAATTCCGATGCTGAAAGTTTATCTTTAAGATCAATATATTTATCCAGTAACTGTTTAAAGAACTTAACATTTTTCTGAATCCGCTCCTTAACCTCAATTACTTCAAAAACTCTTCCCATTGTCTCGAAAAGTGTAATATTTAGCTTACGGGAAAATGCAATCATTTTGGTTATTGAAGTATTTCCGATACCCCTTTGCGGGAAATTCATTACACGAAGAAGGCTCTCTTCATCTTCCTGATTAATTAATATTTTCAGGTAGGCAAGAATATCTTTAACTTCTTTTCTTTTGTAAAATTCGAGACCAGCTAATATTTTATATGGAATTTTGTGCTTTCTTAAGCCTTCTTCTAAAGCCCTTGACTGTGAATTAACCCTGTATAGTATCGCAATTTCGTTTAAGGCAACTTTTTTGTTTACAACTTCATTTTTTATTAGTGCAGATATCTGGAGAGCTTCATCCTTCTCATCAGAACATCTTATAAGAACTATTTTATCACCCTCTTCATTCTCAGTCCAAAGTGTTTTTTTAATCTGATCCTGATTTTTTTTGAGCACGGAATCTGAAGCCTGTAAAATCAATTTTGTTGAACGATAGTTTTGTTCCAGCCTGAAAATTTTTGTCTTGGCGAATTCTTTCTCAAAATCGAGCATATTCTTGATTTCCGCCCCACGCCAACTATATATACTTTGGGCATCATCGCCAACTACGCTGACATTGCCTTTCATTCCGGATAGTTGTTTGATAATCTCATATTGGGCACGATTCGTATCCTGAAATTCATCCACAAGAATATAATTAAACTGCTTTTTGTACTTCTGCAGAACCCTTGCCTGATTATTGAAAAGTTCAATCGGTTTTAATAAGAGATCGTCAAAATCCATGCTATTATTAAGCACAAGACGATTATTGTATTCGGAATATATTGTAGAAAATCTTTTTTCCTGGGCAGTTTTCGCGAAATGTTTCTCAAATTCAATTGGTGAGATCAGATGATTCTTTAGATAGCTGATCCTCCGGTGAATCCCGTTTGGTGTCAGTGAATCAAAACTGAAATTAAATTCCTGGATAATATTTCCGACTAAAGAACTGGAATCCTCTGCATCATAAATTGAAAATTGAGGTTTATAATTCAATTTTTTTGCTTCCATTCGCAAAATTCTTGCAAATATTGAATGAAAAGTCCCCATCCAGATTTTATCAGCTTTGTCGCCAATCATTTCCGAAATTCTGGTTTTCATTTCATTAGCTGCTTTATTAGTGAATGTTAGCGCCAGTATTGATTCAGGATCGGCACCAGTTTCAAGTATATATGCTATTTTATATGTGAGGACTCTGGTTTTTCCAGATCCAGCTCCTGCGACAACAATATGGGGTCCGGAGTTATATTCAACTGCTGCCCTCTGTGCTGCATTCAATTCATCAAGAATTTTCATAACTCTTTATTTTTTTAGATCGCAAATTTAACAAATAATATACTGGTACCCAAATCGGTACGATTACCCTTCTTTAATCGAACCATGGTAATTAAAAGAATATCGGGTGCATAACCTAAAGTTATGCACCCTGGGAAATCGGTTATATATCGAATTTAATACCTTGTGCAAGCGGTAGTTTGGTTCCGTAATTAATGGTGTTTGTTTGTCTCCGCATGTATGCTTTCCATGCATCTGATCCTGATTCTCGTCCACCGCCTGTTTCTTTCTCACCACCAAAAGCACCGCCGATTTCAGCGCCGGAAGTTCCTATATTTACATTGGCGATACCACAATCAGAACCAGCTGCGGAAAGGAATTCTTCTGCCTCACGCATATTATCTGTAAATATTGAGGATGATAATCCCTGAACAACACCGTTATTGATAGCAATAGCTTCTGAAACATCTCCCGAATATTTGATGAGATATAATATTGGAGCAAAAGTCTCCTCTTGTACGATATGATATTCATTTTTAGCTTCAACCAAAGATGGAACGACATAGCACCCAGATTCATAACCTGCTCCATTGAGTACCTGACCTCCATAAATTATATTTCCGCCCTCTTCAACAACCTTTTTTAATGCAGTTGTAAATTCGGATACCGAAGCTTTATCAATAAGCGGTCCTACATGATTTGCACTATCCATTGGTGTACCGATTTTTAATGTGCCGTATGCTTTGAGGAGTGCATCCTTAACTTTGTCATAAATTGTATCCTGAATAATCAATCGACGAGTAGTAGTACACCTCTGACCGGCTGTACCAACAGCACCAAAAACTACTGCCGGAATCGCAATTTTCAAATCAGCATTTTCAGTGATAATTATTGCATTATTACCACCGAGTTCCAAAATACTCTTGCCGAATCTTTTTGCAATAACTTCAGCGCCGTGTCTTCCGACACCCGTCGAACCAGTAATTGAAATGAGCGGGATGCGTTTATCGTTAAGCATCTTTTCGCCCACTGTCGAACCCTTACCGATAATAAGTGAGAATAAACCTTCAGGAAGATTATTTTTCTTAATTACATCGGCTAAAATATTCTGAACAGCGATTGCTGTAAGAGGCACCTTCGAAGATGGTTTCCATAAGTTACTGTCACCGCAGACAGTAGCGATCATTGCATTCCATGACCAAACGGCAACCGGGAAATTGAAAGCGCTTATTGTCCCAACCACTCCGAGCGGATGATATTGATCATACATACGGTGTTTTGGTCTCTCGGAATGCATAGTGAAACCATAAAGCTGGCGTGAAATACCTACCGAGAAATCGCAGATATCAATCATCTCCTGTACTTCACCTAAACCTTCCTGTAAAGATTTCCCCATTTCATAGCTAACAAGATGCCCTAAATCATCTTTAAACTCTCGCAATCTGTTTCCGATTTGTCTTACAATTTCGCCTCTTGCGGGTGCTGGTACTGTTCTCCAGTATAAAAAAGCCTCGTGTGCCTTTTTCACTACTTCATCATAATCTTTTTCCGAGCACTGATAAACTGAAGCAATTTTTTTGCCATCAGCGGGCGAATAAACATCAAGAATGCCTGCGTCTGTTGTTGAATTCCATTCTAATCCTGTTGATGCACCAAAATTCGTTTCTTTAATACCTAATTTCTTAAGAAATTCCATTATTTTTTCTCCATACAATTAGTCTGAAAGGATGTTAAATTAAAAGGATTTACACATACAAAAATAGCATTTTTTGTTATCTTAATTAAATTGATATTTTTTATCTCTCTTTTAATCGGAATTTATTTAATGAATAATTTTGGGCAGTTTTATGTTATTGGGACTCCGATCGGTAATCTTAAGGATATTACAATCCGGGCATTGGACATCCTCAATTCAGTTGATTTCATCCTATGTGAGGACACACGCCAGACTGGAATTTTACTTAAACATTATCAAATCAGTAAGGAGACACACTCGCTTAATGCCCGAAATGAAAAATATAAATTAAAATATTTTATTTCCAGATTGATGATGGGAGAAAATGCAGCGCTTGTCAGTGATGCAGGAACACCGCTCATTTCCGATCCAGGTGTTTTTCTGGTTGCAGAGGCTCATAAAAATGGAATTCAGGTCAACAGCATCCCGGGACCATCATCAGTAACCGCGGCTTTATCAATTTCCGGTTTCCCATCGGATTCTTTCAGTTTTTTTGGATTTTTACCGCAGAAAAAAGGGAGACAGAAAATTCTTGCAGAAATTTCAGACTATGATCATACAATCGTGCTTTTCGAATCATCACACAGAATCGAAAAATTGCTGAAAGAATTATCAGGATTGATTCCTGAAAGATATGTCATGGTTGCAAGAGAGATCACTAAGAAGTTTGAGGAATCCCTGCGTGGAAACCCGGCACAGATACTATCACAACTTACTGCTCAAAAGACCAAAGGCGAATTCGTTGTTTTGATAACAGGGAAAAAATATAAACAATCTATCGATCAATAATGAATTAAAGATTGAATTTCATAACCTTTCAATAGTTCTCTGCCTTTAAGAAAATCTAATTCGATCAGAAAGGAAATGCCGGTAACAATTCCACCGAGTCTTTCGATAAGTTTGATGGCAGCCTGCATAGTACCTCCTGTTGCCAGTAAATCATCGTGTAAAATTACCTTTTCCCCGGATCTTATGGCATCCTCATGAATTTCAATCGTATCAGTTCCATATTCAAGTGAATATGATTCACTGATCTTCTTTGATGGTAGCTTTCCCGGTTTTCTAATCGGGACAAATCCGGCGCCAATTTTTGAGGCAATTGCGCCGCCAAAAATAAACCCTCGGGATTCGATTGCAGCAATTTTTTCAATTCCTTTGGCATTAGCGTATTGTACAAATTCATTTAGAGCAAAATTGAATGCTTCGGGTTTCTGAAGAAGAGTCGTGATATCCTTAAATACAATACCTTTTTTAGGAAAATCAGGCACATCGCGTATTACTGTTAAAAGGTCCAAAATCTTACCTCCTTAAAATTATTTCCTTAAATTCCTCAAAAGATAAACAATTAATAACTTCTGCTGATTGCAGTCCGGCTTTTTTGGCGATATCAATACCCCACCGGATATCTCTAATTCCCTTAATACTGTGTGCATCTGGATTTATTGCATGTCTGACCCCAATTTCCCGTGAATAGAATATATTTTTCCAGGCGAGATCTAATCTATGAGGATTTGAATTAATTTCAATAGCAACATCATTGGCTTTGCAGGCTTCAAGTATTTTTTTTACGTTCAGAGCGTACCCCTGTCTCGAGAGAAGGAGACGGCCGGTAGGATGACCTATTAATTTAGTATAGGGATTCTCAATTGCCTTAATAATCCGTGCAGTCATCTCATCCTCTGTAAGAGAAAATATTGAATGCACCGAAGCAACGATAAAATCGAATTCTCGTAAAATAGATTCATCATAATCCAGCGAACCGTCTTTTAATATATCGCTCTCTATTCCATGCAAAATATAGGGTCCATTAATACGGTTGAGTTTTTTTATCTCCTCTTTTTGAATCAACAGTCTGTCTTCAGTCAATCCATTGGCATAAAATGCTGACTTCGAATGGTCGCAAACAACGATGTATTCAAAACCCAGTTTCGCTGCCTCTGTCCTCATTTCCAACAGACTATTTTCACCGTCTGAATAATGCGTATGAAAATGGATCAGCCCTTTAAACTTTTCAAATTTGAGATCACTTTCCATTCTCAAATTGTCCGGTAAGGAAAAGTATTCCGTTTCTCTCATCTCAGGAATTATATATGGTATTTTTACGGACTTAAAAAATTCTTCTTCTGTAGAACAATCTGCCACTTTCGTACTGAAAGCACTAAGAAATTCTGTTGATCCGGTAAGACCAAGAAGTTTTTGTTTGAAAGAATTTTCAGAATCGACAAAATGAATTGTAACCTTAATACTTGAAGTTTTAATTGTAACGAAATCCTGAAAATCAGAAATCGTCTTTTCTTTTTCATCAGGAAAAACTTCACATATAATATTTTCTTTTTGAGTCGTATAAATTAGAATTTCGAGATGGCTGATCGTTTCTTTTTTTCGTCGCAGCTCTCCCACCTCAGATATGCTGCTGTACGAATCAATATTAAGAAGGATTGATTTGTATTTCTCAAATAAAGATGTTGCCCTGTGAAGATGAATGCTGTTTCTGTTTTTTGTTAATTCTTCAATCTCATGAAGAATTTTTTGTTCAATTTTTTCACCAAAACCCTTTAAATCTTTTACTTTTTGATTTATACAGGCTTCTTCAAGTGAGGAAATATCTTCGATACCAAGATGATCGCAAAGTGCACGGACTTTTTTCACGCCTAATCCCCTGATCTCCATGATCTCCCTTATTCCGGCAGGCACTTCATTTCTAAGTAGCTCGAGTTCACTTACTAATCCTGATGAGTTATACTCTTCGATAAATGACCTTATACCTTTTCCTATTCCCTTTACGGAAAACAAGTTGCCGGTTATTAATGCATCCTCAAAGTCTCCTTCAAATCTTCTTATGGATAAGGCGCCATTCCTGAATGCATTAATTTTAAATATATTCTCGCCCTTAAATTCCAGAAGATCGGCAAATTCTTCGAGCAGATTAATTATTTCCTTTTTAGTCAACTTTTTTACTCGAGTATTTTAAGTATAATGAATGAAACAATATTTCCAAGTGCACCGCCTGCCAATATCTGCGAAAATGTATGTTTTTTTAATTCAAGACGGGACCAACCCACAATTGTAAAAATAAGAATTCCAGGAATAATAAATGAAGAATTCAGATAAGCCAGAACAGTGATCGGAGAACTTAGGCCAAGAGCATGTGCACTTATTTTCCAGAATCTGTTAATTAAAAGGATAAATAGACTATTGAAAAAATATATTACCCAAATACTAAGCACAAGACCGCTGAACCCAAGAAGATAGGTCACTATACCGCCAAAAATAGAAATCAGAATTCCTGCGGTATAAGGCATTGTTCTTTCTTCTTTGATCGTTGCATCCCGATCAGATACAATCCCCTTTCTTCTGAGCAATATAAAGTACATCAGAGGTAAAAGGAAACCGAGAAAAAAACCAGATAAAATTAAGAGTAATCTATCATTATGATCCAGCTGAATCAAAAACGAAAGAAAAAGAAATAATAAAAAAGTATTGACTGGAGGAACAAATAAATCGGATAGCCCGCGCGCTAATAGATATTTTTTACTGCTTTTCATTCGCAAATTCTGTTATTATCTGAATCACATACAATATTTTTGATATTGTCACGATTCGAGTCATTCGATATTTCATTTCCATGTTTTTTGAGTTCCTCCCGAAAACGGTTTAAACAATCTTCAACTCCTGAATACTCAATATATTGCATTATTTCCTGCCGATATTTTGAAGCATTGTAAAGCCCTCTAAGATATCCTGAATAGTACTTTCTGAAAGGAATTACTGCGCTTTTCTCAGTCTCACTAAGTTCAATTGAGTAACGCAAATGTCTAAGTATCGTATCGAATCTCTCATCCAGTGATTCTACTGTGATTCCCTTTCCATGGCTTATTTTTTCTTTTAATACCTTAAAAATTCTCGGATTTCCTATTGCGCCTCTTGCTATCATAACACCATCAGCGCCTGTTTCTCTAAAAGCTTTTATTCCATCTTCAGCTTCAAATATTCCTCCATTTAGGACTATTGGGATTCCCACTTTTTCTTTAACGCGCGGGATCCATGACCAATCCGGATCGCCATTATGTGCGTCACTCCTTGTCCTGCAATGGATTGTTAGCGCTTTCGCACCTGCATCTTCTATCCTTTGCGCTACCTCAATAATTTTGATGTCATCTTTATCCCACCCTAATCTGGTTTTTACAGTAACTGGAATATTTACGGTTTTCACAATACTTTCTACCATTTTCTGCATATAGGGCAGATCTTTTAACAATCCTGCGCCTGCGCCTCTACAGACAACATTTTTCACCCAGCATCCGGCGTTTATATCAATTATTTCTGGTTCCTGCTTCTCGGCAATTCTGGCCGCATCGATCATTCGGTCAAGAAAAGCTCCGTAAATCTGGATTCCGACAGGTCTTTCTTCATCGGTAATAATAAGTTTCTTTGCGGTCTTCTTATTATTGCGAGTCAATCCATCCGCATTAACGAACTCTGTATAAACAACATCAGCGCCATATTCTTTACATATCCGCCGAAACGCAATATTTGTGATATCCTCCATAGGCGCTAAAAGCAAAGCATTTTCAATATCAATCCTTCCGACTTTGAAACGTCCGTCCATCATATTGCATCTCCGTGTTTGATATACTTCTTAAATACTGAGGTGATCAGCAGAAAAGTAATAAGAGTAGTAAAAGCACCTGTGAGGAACGGGAACTGATATCCGAGAAAATCATATGAGAAGCCACCCCAAAGTGGACCGAGAACTCTGCCGAGAGAGGCGAGAGACTGATTCACCCCAAGGATTGATCCCTGTTCATTTTCGGGAGAAAACTTTGAGACCAGACTTAAAACCGTAGGCTGCAAAATGCCGGTACCAACCGCTAAAATGATCGTAACAATTGCGAGTCCTGTGATTGTACCACCATACGGAAGCAAACTCAGACCAATGATCATTAAAATCATACCATATCTAACTAATGTCATGTCCGAAAATTTTTCTGAAAGTTTCCGTATCAAACCTCCCTGAACAATTGCACCTATCAGTCCGATAATTCCATACATATACCCCGTCTGCTGGTCATTTAGATGATATACCTTTAACGTAAGTAATGCAAATGTTCCGTAAATATTCGCCATTGAGAAAACAATTATAAAAAATAATGTCACAAACAATCCAAGAGGCATTCTCGAAAGAACTTTCGCGGTGTAGTTAAAATCGATAAGTTTTATAGAAATTTTGGTTTGGTCTTTTTTCTCTTTTAAGGATTCCGGCAGAAAAAAGTAGGCGAAAATAAAAGCGATGAATGAAAAGCCTGCCGCAGCAAAACCGGCAATTTCATAACCAAATGTCGATAGGTATCCCCCTATCAAAGGACCAAATAAAAAGCCGAGACCAAATGCAGCCCCAATCAGTCCCATTCCTTTAGCTCTCTCATGAGGAGCCGTAATATCTGCGATATAGGCTTGTGCCGCACCAATATTACTGCCACCAAAACCGGCGATTATCCTTGAAATAAGAAGGAGAAAGAAAGTCGTAGAGAACGAGAATATTATATATGACATTGATGTCAGAAACAAAGAATATAATATTACAGGTCTCCTGCCATACTTATCTGATATCTTACCGAAGATTGGATTAAAAAGAAATTGTAAAAGCGAATAAACTGCTATAACAATTCCAATTGAAAAATCAGAGATGCCAAGAATTTTGCTGGAGAAGGATGGCAGAATGGGAATTAAAATTCCAAATCCCATTAAATCTATAAATATTGTAGAAAAGATTATGCCTAAAGCGGGCTTTTTCAAATAGTTCATCCATTTCAAATCAATTTAAACTTTAAATATAAAAATAGTACCTCAGGTATTAAAATACATAGAGGAAAGGAATCGGTTGGATGGTTGTTTCTTTTATCTTAACAAAATCATTGGACTTATTCAATTCTAAAAAGTCAAAATAACTTTCTCTTAATCTCTCCCGCTGGGAAGCCGTAAAATAATCCGGGAAAAAATTCTGAGAAGCAATTACGGATGGGAAAATAATATACTCAAAGCTGGATTCGACATTGCCCTTGAACACCCAGGTCGGCACTACCTCTGCCTCTTCCAGAATGATAACTTCTTTCTTACCGGGACTCAGAGACAGATTTAATATGCAGCCTGCATCAGAATATCTCCACTGCTGATTTGATACAAAATTACCAAGAGACCAGGCGACGAAAACACTATCTTTGTTTTTGTTCTTCCTGATAAATGAAAAAGGCTGCAAAACGTGAGGATGGCTGCCTATTATGAGGTCGGCGCCATATGATACTATTCTTTCGCCCATATTTTTCTGAAACTTGTCCGCATATCTTTGATACTCGATACCCCAGTGGACAAAAACAATTACAAATTCAGAACCTCTTATTTTTGCAGATTCGATATCCTTTTTAATTAGAAGAGTATCAATCTGGTTAATGACATAACTCTCAGATTCTGGAAGATAATTGCCGTTAATCCCGTAAGTATAAGACAAGAGCGAAAACTTTTTCCCCTTTATTTCAAAAATTCTGACACTATCCCTGTCATGTAAATCCCTGAAGGTGCCTGAATACTGCAAACCTCTTTCTTTGATTTTTTCAATCGTACGTTTGAGGCCTTTTACGCCCTGATCTAAAGCATGATTGTTGGCTGTCACAAGAAGATCAAAACCGCTGGATTTCAGGGCATCCAGATATGAATCCGGAGTATTAAATAATGGGTAACCAGAATACCTGCGACTCGGGCCTCCTGTCACTGTTTCAAGATTTCCAACGACAAAATCGCTCTCCAGCAGATATGGTTTGACATATTTAAAGACAGGATCAAAATTGTATGTCCCATCAGGATTTTCTGCGGCTTTTAATTGCGGAGTATGACACATCAGATCGCCAACAAATGAGATCCTGATCTCAGAGCTGTCCGGAACTATCGCCCGGGCAGCAATTATTCCTACAAATACGAAGAGAGTAGTGAGAAATCTAAATACTGTCTGAAAAATCAAATGAGCTTTTCAGAAACAATTTCTGCAATGTCTTTTACTTTAACTGAATCATTTTTATCGAAAGCTTTAACTCCATCACTCAGCATTGTCATACAAAATGGACATGCGGAAGCAATAGTATCCGGATTCAGTTTGAGAGCCTCTTCTGTCCTGTTTTCATTGATCCTTGTGCCTTGATTTTCTTCAAGGAACATTCTTCCGCCTCCTGCACCGCAGCAAAATCCCTTATCTTTGCTTCTATCCATCTCAACAATATCCATATTTTTTATGGATTCAAGCGGTTTACGGGGATCATCGTAAATATTATTATATCTTCCAAGGTAACAAGAATCGTGATATGTCACTCGAGTAACTTTTTCTGCATCCTTTAATTTTATTTTACCATCTGATATCAGATGGTTTATCATTTCGGTATGATGAATTACCTCAAAATTACCGCCGAATTGAGGATACTCATTCTTCAGAGTGTTATAACAGTGAGGACACCCGGTTACTATTTTTTTAACTCCATACCCATTTAATGTCTCAATATTTTCCATCATCATGGTCTGGGCTAAGTATTCATTACCAAGCCTTCTGGCAGTATCGCCATTGCATTTTTCTTCGGTCCCTAAAATCCTGAAATCGATACCGCCTTTATTCATAATATCGACAAAAGCTCTTGAAACTTTCTGATAACGACTATCAAATGATCCGGCACATCCAACCCAGAATAAATATTCAGTTTCTTTGTCATCTGCCATAGTTTTTACATCAAGACCCTCAGCCCATGCAGCTCTGTCCTGCCAGTTGAAAGCCCATGGAGAGTAGTTGGTCTCCAGATTCTTGAATACCGGATTTAATTCAGTTGGAAACTCTGATTCACTGAGTACAAGATATCTCCGCATATCGACAATTGCATCGACATGTTCGATTGTTACCGGACACTCATAAACGCAGGCGTTGCAGGTTGTGCATGACCATAATTCTTCGGGAGTTATATAGTTATGCAATAAGGTTTTTTCAAGAACTTCCTGATTTTCGAGATTGCCAATCAGAACAGGCGCCTTCTCTTCAGTCCGGTGTCTGATATCAACAATAATCTTCCTGGGCGAAAGAACTTTCCCAGTATTAGCGGCTGGACAGACAGAAGCGCACCTGCCGCACTCAGTACATGCAAATCCATCAAGCATCTGTTTCCAGGTCAAATGATCTGTGTCAGCAGCTCCATAAAACTCTAACGACTCATCTTCAAGATTTATTGGTCGCAAAGCATATTTGTTCTCACCTGTTTTGGAGAAAAATACATTTGGTAACGAAGTAATTACATGAAAGTGCTTCGAATACGGAAGAAAATTCATAAATGCGAAAATCAGTAAAATATGTCCCCACCAAAAAACATCGAACCAGAAAAATCCGTTAACAGGATTTGAGCCAAAAAATATTGGGCTTATCAAAGCTGTAACGGGACGGAGTTCATAATCTGAAAGCAAAAACATATTTTTGGCAACGTGAGCAGCATTCTGTCCGTACATTGAGAGTACAACAAAGAGAATCATTACAAGAATCACCGTAGCATCTCGCCTTCCAGCATCATTTGTCTGTAGTCTGGGGACTCTGATTATATATCGTCTGTATAAAGCATATAAAACCGAAGCGATAACAAGCAGACCAAAAATATCCTGTGTTAAAGTGATCAGCGAGTATAATGGTCCGAGAAATTCAAAAGTAAATTCCGAATTAAAACCCTGTATCAAAGCCTCTAAGACAGCAAACAGGAACAGGAGAAATCCCCAGAAAATTAAAACATGGACGATTCCGGCAACCTTATCCCGAAGTATCTTCGATTGTCCTATTCCAATTTTCAAAACATTTAAGATTCTTAGGGGTATATCTGAAAATCTATTATCTTCTTTACCGGTTTTCAGATATGAAATTATCCTTCTTAAATTGTAGGTTAATAATCCTATTGCGGATAGAAAGACTATTAGGAATACAAGGGTTCTTATCATAGTTTTACCTTATATTTTTGGTAAGCGGGGATATTTTTTTGCGAAAGAACTATAGATTGCCGCAGCAGCCGATATTTTTAATATGTCGAAGGGAGAAAAAATAATTGCGCCTTTAAACAGAGCATCATAAACTTCCAGCCCCAAAACTGTTGCCAAATAGAGTGCTCCGCTAAGAACGATAATCGCAGACGCAAGTGTCATTGAAAAAACAACAGAAACAAGTGATTTATTTTTCTCAATAAGGTAACCAGCAATAAAAGCAGCAACGGGAAACGCAAGGAGATAGCCTGCCGTGGGTCCCAATATTACCAACATGCCGCCAGAAAAGCCTGCGAAAACTGGTAAGCCTAAAAAACCTGTTAGGATATAAAGCATTTGTGTATAAGCCGCATTTTTTGATCCAAGAAATGCAGCACTGAGTAGAACTGCCATCGTCTGAAGAGTGAAGGGAGCAGGGAATGAAGGAATAACCACCTGTGCTGATGCCACAGTTACTAAATAAAAAGAAAGTATCCAAAATATTTCATTTGTCTTTATCCCTGAAACACTGAATAAAGATTTTACAGTTGCATTGATTGTTTTATTCATGTATCTATCCTGTTAATTATAATTTACTCTTAAAAAATTGCTCAGTAAATGTAAGAACTTTTAAAAACTTTTCCGAAATTCCTTCAAAAGGATGGACAATATCAAAAGTGTGTCCGGTTGCCGGGAGTCCAATAAATTCCCTTTGAGCACTTGATGGCGCACTATAGAGTTGCTTTCCCTCTTTTACCGGCACGGCAAGATCCTGCTCTCCATGGATGATTAGATAGGGACACTCGATTTTCGAGACCGAATTAATTATGTTTAATTCATCCTGCCTCGTTTCAATGATCTCAGTTATATAGTCAGAGGACATTCTAAACACTTGTCCTGTTCGCATATTTTGTACCTCAAAAAATCCATTCTGAATCCATTCATCCTTGATCCTTGATGAATATCGATCGAAAGTTGCCACTGAGGCCCAGGTACACAAAGCATGAACTTTCGCATTTTCTGCTGAACATATTATTGAGACACCTCCTCCCCGGCTATGCCCGATCAACCCTATTTTTTCTCTGCCGAACTTCCCGAATCTGAATTCACTGGCTAAATTAATCATAATGCCGAGTTCTTCAACCTCACGTGAAATTGTGTTTCTGGAAAACTTATCAAATTCGGTAAACTCATACGGGTTTTCACCTATACCATTAAGCGAAAAATTAAAAGTCAGGACTAAATAACCCCTTTCAGCAAAATAGTTACCAACACTTGGAACAAATCCCCAATCTTTAAATCCTTTAAACCCGTGAACATAGATTAAACAACCGGCTTCTGAAACTCCTGATTCAGAATAGGCAGTTACTCTGATTTTCTCGTTATCGGGTAATTTATACTCAAAATTTTCAATCATAATGATTATTATGTATGTTCAGGCTTGAAAAGTCAAATTGTAAACTCTAAATTTGTGATAAAGTAATAGACAATAAAATCTGTTTTGTGTGGATATAGTAACCTGAGTATTTATTTTATTGAGCGATCTAAATTTAAGATTTTTTCACCATTTGGAATAAATTTTGGAATAATTGATGATAGGATATTTTAACGAAGAACAAATAATGCTGCAAAAATCAGTAAGGGAATTCACTGATCTTTATATTCGTCCCCTTGCTGCTGAGATAGATCAGAATGAAAAAATCCCTGAAGATTTGATTAAGAAAATTGCAGAGATGGGTTTATTAGGAACCGCCATTCCAGAAAAATATGGAGGTGGAGGCTTTGGGGAAGTGGGTTATTGCCTCGCGCAAGAGGAAGTTACAAAAGCATGCGGTTCAACAGCAGCTTTTATCGGCGCACATCAGTCCATTGGAACGAACGCAATTTATCTTGGAGGTTCGGAATCACTTAAGATGAAATATTTACCTGATCTTACTTCGGGCAAAAAGATAGCTGCATTTGCTCTAACAGAATCTAATGCTGGTTCTGATTCGTTTAATCTCAGAACTTCGGCAGAGTTTAAGAATGGAAAGTGGCTGTTAAATGGCGAAAAATTATGGATCACAAATGGCGCAGTTGCTGACATTTTTTCTGTCTTTGCCCGAACTGAGAAGGGAATTTCAGGATTTGTTGTAGAAAAAAATTTTCCGGGAGTTTCAGTAGGACCGAATGAAAAAAAACTTGGTATTCGTGGAAGTGTCACAAATGCAATTCGATTTGAAAATGTTGAAGTACCCGCTGAGAATATTATTGGTGTCGATGGTCGTGGTTTTCTTATTGCAATGCAGACATTAGATCTTGGACGGTTGGGAATTGGCGCCTGTTCGATAGGCGCTGCCAAGGAACTTCTTGAATTGTCCGTCCAGTATTCAAATCAGAGAAAGCAGTTTAATCAGCAGATCTCAAAATTTCAGGCTATACAGTTTATGCTTTCTGATATTACAACAAAAATCTATGCTATGGAAAGTATGCTGTATCGCACTGCTGCAAAGTATGATAATGGCGGCGATATTTCTCAGGAAGCGGCAATAGTTAAATTATTTTGCTCAGAAGCTGTATCAGAAGTCGCTGATCTTGCTCTCCAAATTCATGGTGGCATGGGGTTTTCAAGAGAAATTCCAATCGAAAGGTTCTACCGGGATGCAAGAATTCTGCGGATTTTTGAAGGAACGAGCGAGATACAAAAAATAATAATTAGCCGTAAAACGTTAAAAAATAACGGAAAATGGAAAATCTGAATGTCTAAAATACTCGTTATACCCTCAATTGATATCCAGAATGGGCATACTGTCAGGGTTGTTCAGGGAATTCCCGAATTAAATTGTAAAGAATATGGCAATGATCCCGTTGAGATGGCAATGATCTGGAGAACGGAAAATGCCAAATGCCTTCATGTCGTCGATTTCGACTCTGCCATTTCTCATTCTCACAGCAATTTTCCAATTATCGAGGAAATGTGTGCTTCAGTCGTAATACCCATACAAATGGGTGGAGGAATCCATAACCTTGATGATGCAAAAGCAGCATTTGGGCTCGGTATTTTCCGTCTCATAATTGGTTCACTCCTATTTGAGAACAAGCGTGAATTTATGAAAATATTGGAGCACTTTGGACCATTAAAAGTTATCCCTGCAATTGATGTCGTTGGTGAACAGGTTGTTATTCATGGGAGAAGAGATCCAACCGGACAAAGTGTCCTTGAATACATTAAAAATCTGAATTCAGTGGAACTGACCAGAATCGTAGTAACTGACGTCTTACGTAATGGTATGCTCGAAGGTCCAAACCTCCAGCTCTCAAAAAAAGTGTTCGAACAAACCGGACTTAAAATCACTCATTCAGGCGGCATCGGAGGTTTTTCGGATTTAAGAGAGCTTAAAAACAGTGAAGGCTGCGGCATTGATTCGGTAATAATCGGAAGAGCGCTTTATGAAAATAAATTCCCCTGCCAGAAAATCTGGCGAGTAGCGGAAAAGGATTTTGTGTGAGGATCCTATGCCAGGAAAAAGTAAAGTATTAAAAAGTAATTTCTGGGCGAATTTATTCAGATCACAAAACAACCGAAGTGATATTGAGAGTGTTCTGACTGCAATGCCGCCATTTGAAAACATGGACAGGAAACACCTAAAACTCTTCATGCAGATTATTCATAACAGGGTGTATTCAGCATCCGAGTACGTGTTTTACCAGGGAGATCCCGGTGTTTGCCTATATATTATACTAAGCGGTGAAATCACGGTGCATCAGAATGATGAATTGGGAAATAGTTTTGAGCTTGCACGTTTCACCAGAGGAGATTTTTTTGGCGAACTGGCTCTTATTGACGAAGAAACCCGCTCTGCTACCGCCCAGGCAACAAAAGAGACCACCATCGCAGCAATATTTAAACCTGATCTTGATGAATTCATGGAAAAGTACCCAACTGAAGGCATCAAAATACTTGGTGGGATTTCGAAAATTATTGCTATGAGATTACGCCGCGTTAACAACGACTATATTTCACTTTACAATAATATTTTTAACAGTAAGGAGGTTTAGTATGTACGAATTCAAGAAAATACTTGTTCCTCTTGACTTTTCAGATTACTCAAAGAAGGCTCTAACCTTTGCCGTCGATTTTGCGATGCGGTTCAATTCTCAGATAACGCTGTTATATGTACTGGAGCCAATGATTTATCCGGCTGACCTGGCTTTAGGGCAGATAACACCGCCAGGGATGGATCATGAAAATCTGCAATTCGCTGAGAAAGAACTACAAAAAATTCAACAGACGCTCATAGCTGGAAAAATTGAATCTGAGATAATTGTTGCAGCTGGAAAACCTTTTTTTGAAATAAACAGAACCGCTCAGGAAATCAATGCTGATTTAATAATAATTGCTACACACGGACATACCGGAGTGGAGCATATCTTATTCGGAAGCACGGCTGAAAAAGTAGTCAGAAAAGCCCCCTGCCCAGTTCTGACACTTAGGGAACCAATAAAAGGATTTCAGTTTAAGCCTTAGGAGTTGATCTGTTAAGAATTTTTGAAATGTAACCAGCTGCATTAATCATCATTCGCTTGCTCAGAAGCCGCCCAAGGTTGACGCTAAGACTATTCATAGTTCCATCAACCACAACCGGTTTTTTACCGAGCGATTTTAATGCAGTCGAAACAACCTGATCCGCCTCACGACTCATTGGCGCGACTTCAATTCCGGCAGTTTTGTGGAACGAGGTCCGGGTACTTCCTGGATTTAATGAAAGAATATCCACGCCAAAATCTTTATATTCATACCAGATTGCCCCCGAAAGAATATTGTTAAACGACTTTGTTGCTGAATAAACTCCCATAAATGGAGTGGACTGGAATGCAACAACCGAACCGAGAAAAATTATTGCGCCGTTTTTTCTGCTCACCATTTTGGGCAATATCTCCCTGGCAAGCAATGCCGGAGTCATACAATTAAGATTTATCATCTCCTCGATATTTTCTCTCTCCTGTGCAATAAAATCACCACTGAATCCAAAACCGGCATTATTAATCAGAATTCCAATTTCGTATTTTTTTACTTTCTCAATTAATTCTTTAATTCCGGCTTTCTCTCCAATGTCAATTGCAAGTATAATAATATTAGAATTCGATATACTTGCAAGACAAGTTTGTAATTCAAGAAGTTTTTGTTCATTCCTGCCGGTTAGGATTAAATCAAATCCCTGCTCAGCCATTCTCTGCGCAAATCTTTCTCCAATACCAGATGTTGCTCCGGTAATAAGCACATAACCCGGATACCTTATTTTCAGACTTTTTTTCATATCTTACGCTTAATTATTCGACATTTCTATTAAACAACTTCCAGGACTTAAAAATGCAAATTTCGCCGTTAATTGAAAAAATAATTACGCTTTTCATATTGTTTTTTTTCATCAGCAATTCGATTCAAAGTCAGGATAAAGAAAAATTTGACCGAGAGGGCGGTATCCCTGAAGGTTGCACAACGGTAATAGTGGGAAAAAAAGCGACATTTGACGGCTCCGTAATTAATTCGCATACAGATGACAGTCATCGGGCACGTACGAACATAAATAAAATCCCCGCTTCGAAACTACAACCTGGTTCAACAACGGTGCTATACAAAAGGACAATATGCGATTCAATGGCTATGCCTGCTGATATAAAAGTGAAGGTTGGAGAAATCCCGGCAATAGATCACAATTACGGGTTTATTAACTCGGCATATCCGAGTATGAATGAAAAACAACTTGCAATCGGTGAATCCACATTTGGAGGCAGAGAGGAACTTCAATCGGATAAAGGCTTGATTGACTGCCAGCAACTTGTGCAGCTAATGATGGAACGAGCTGCCTCAGCAAGAGAAGCGATTTCAGTTTCCGGACAACTGCTTGCTGAATACGGATGGATTGATGAGGGGGAATGTCTTACAATTGCGGACAAAAATGAAGCCTGGGTTTTTGAAATTGTCGGACCCGGAAAAAATAAAATCGGAGCAGTTTGGGCAGCTCAAAGGGTCCCGGATGACCATATTTCAGTTAATGCAAATGCTTCAAGAATAAGAGCTATAAAAACGGATGATCCGGATAACTTTCTCTACTCTGAAAATATTTTCAGCTTAGCTCAAGAAAATGGCTGGTGGAAACCGGGTGAAAAGGAATTCGAGTTTTGCTATGTATATGCACCAGATAGCAGAAATTCAATTGCAGCACGAAGAAGAGAATGGCGTGTTCTTTCACTTGCAGCACCTTCGCTTAAACTCGATCCTAACAGCGAGAACTACCCATTCTCTGTAAAACCAGATACTCTTGTTACTTTAGAGATGATGGTAAAAATATTCAAAGACTATTACGAGAATACTGAGTATAATTTTGTAAAAAATATTACATGGACAAATTCTGAAGGAAAAACAGAAATCTCACCACTGGCAAATCCCTTTATGCCTTATGATATGAATAAAATTTTTAATATAAATGGAGGATGGGGATGGCGCGGAGAAAGGACAATTGCGAGATGGTACACAGTCTATGGCACTATTATGCAGTCGCGCTCCTGGCTTCCAGATGAAATAGGCGGTGTTGTCTGGCTTGCCTGGGATAATATTGCTGCGGCAGTATATTCTCCGGTTTATTGTTCTGTAACCGACCTGCCTGAGAGTTATAAGATCAATGGGAGAGAATCTGGTTTCAACAAGGAATGTGCATGGTGGGCATTCAACAGATTAAGCACTCTCGCGGCACAACGCTGGGGTGATATGAGGAATGATATTGATAAAGAATGGGGACCATTGCAGTCTGAACTTTTTGAAAATCAGTACAGTTTTGAAAAGAAGGCTTTATTGTTGTTTAATAGGGACAAACAGGCGGCTATTAGTCTCCTTACAGATTATTCAATTGAAAACGGAGAAAAAATAGTTGAGAAAGCATGGAGACTCGGAGATTTCTTATGGACGAAATACGATGAGAAATTCTAGGAAATTATTCTTCAAGCAGCCATTCTTCGGCCAGGGATTCGTCAATTCCTGCAATAAACCGTGATGGTTTTGAAAATGTTACTCCGCGGTATCTGTCGAAGATGTTCATCGGATAAGAAACATAAAGATTTTGTTTGGCTCTTGTGACGGCAACATACATTAATCTTCTTTCTTCTTCCATTGTATCCAGATTTTCAAATGACTGGCTGCTTGGGAAAAAACCCTCGACAGCATGGATAACGAAGACTGAATGCCACTCCAATCCCTTGGCCGAGTGAATTGTTGACAGTGTGAGAAATTCCTTCTCTTTATCGGTGGCACTTATGTCCACTACACTCTCATTTGGTGGTTCCAGAGCAAGATCGGCAAGAAAATCCTGAAGATCATTATAATTTTCAGATATGTTCAGGAAAATTTCGAGATCTTTATGCCTTTTGTTATGATCATCATATGTTGATTTAAAATGAGGGTAATAGTAATCATACACCTGACCGGAAAGATCAGACGGCAGCGCTTTTTTACCGGTTAATTTTTTGATAAAAGCAAACAAATTCTCAAGATCAGAATTCACCTTTGGAAGCATAGGTTTAGTAATGTCAACCAGGTTTGTCAGCCCGTATTTTGATATTTCTTCAAGTATCAATTGGGCTTTTTTAGGCCCGATTCCCTCATGGAGAAGCAGAATCCGATACCAGCTTATGAGGTCTTTTACATTAGTAATAACTCTAAGAAAAGCGATAATATCTTTTACATGTGCTGTTTCAATAAATTTCATTCCTCCAAATTTCACAAAAGGAATATTGGCTTTGTTCAATTCAATTTCCAAATCAAAAGAAAAATATGACGACCTGAATAAAACAGCGATCTCTGCGAGTGGAACACCCTCCTCCCTTAATTCCAGAACACGTTCAACAATAAATCTTGATTGCATATTCTCATTAGTTGCTGAAACGATAGCGGGTAAATTCCCGCTTGTATTATTGGTAAATAATTGTTTGGGAAATTTCTCAACTGCTGAATCAATGATATGATTTGCAAAATCCAGGATTGTCTGGGTGCTGCGATAATTTTGTTCAAGCTTGATCATCCTCGCATCGGGAAACATTTTAGGAAAATTGATAATATTTTTAAAATTTGCACCCCGGAAAGAGTATATCGACTGCGCGTCATCCCCTACTACCATAATATTTCTTTTAATTGATGCAAGCCCCCTGACAATATCAGATTGAAGTTTATTTGTGTCCTGATATTCATCAACCATTACAAACTCGATCCCTTTGAGGAAACGATGTGCAACAGCAGCACCTTCATCAAGAAAATGTGAAAGGTAAATCAGGAGGTCGTCATAATCAAGTAAGGCATTCTTTGCCTTATATTTCTCAAACACATCAGTTATTTTAATAATATCTGGTAAAAATTCGAGGAAGTGCGGATAAATATCCTCAATAATTTTTTCTAAAGGTATTCCGGTGTTTTTTGAGAGGCTGAAGGATTTATAGATTGTATCTTTTTTTGGAAACCTTTTTTTGGAGTCACCAAGATTTATTTGTCCTCGAATCAGGTTAATAATATCTTCAGAATCGGATTGGTCAAGAATCGTAAAACCATTATGCAAACCAATAGCCGACCCGAATTTTCTAAGTGTCAGGTTGGCAAATGAATGAAATGTGCCTCCGCTTACCTTACTGCATCTGCTATCGAGCAACCCGGCAGCTCTGTTCATCATTTCACGTGCTGCTTTTCTTGTAAAAGTAAGTAGCAAAATCGAAGAAGGATCGTACCCTGATTCTACCAATCTTGCTAATCGGTAAACAAGAGTTCTTGTTTTACCGGTTCCTGCACCGGCAATAAGCAGAAACACTCCATTTTCAGCAATTGCGGCTTCATATTGTGCCCGATTAAGTTCGTGCTCATAGTCAATGACAAAATTAACCGGAGCGGACCTATTACTTAAATCAGCCCGCCCGGTTCTTTTTAATACATATTTTTTTGCCATTTACCTTCGTAGGGATTTTGGTTTTCCAATAATCTCCTGAGCAACGATGAGTGCCCCGATACTTTCCTTATTACTGAGAAGTTTTAACAGGTTTGATCTTGCACTGTTATGGTCTGAAGCAATCAATTGAGAATTATCAACGATTTCCGATGCATGGGCTCTTGTTCCCAGTGGAATGAATGAGGCACTGTATTTACTGAATTTACTATCAGTTTTTTCCATACTTTTAACAGGAGCAGCAAATTCATCGCCGGATGTTTCAAAACTATTCTCTCGATCATAATTATCTTTTGATTCATAAGTCGTAGAAAAATCCGAATCGTATGGCACTTCAATTCCGCTCATCTCATTCGTATCGGAACTACCAGTCTCCCGCCTTTGTTCCGGCTGCGGCACAGGTTGTTTTTTTTTCCTCTTTTTCCCTAAGACTCCTTCGAGTAATCCGTATAACACAAAGAGTATTATGAGATAATCAAAAATGCTATCCATATTATGACTGTTCTTTTTTACTGTCCGGTTTGGAAATACTTGTTCTCATTTCAGTATCAGCCTGAATATTTTTGAGATTGTAATAATCCATTACACCCAGGTTTCCACTCTTAAATGCCTCGGCAATAGCTTTTGGAATCTCAGCCTCAGCTTCCACGACTTTAGCACGCATTTTTTCGACTTCAGCTTTCATTTCCTGCTCCTTAGCAACTGCCGCTGCCCTTCTTTCTTCAGCTTTTGCCCTTGCGACCTTAAGATCGGCTTCTGCCTGATCTGCCTGTAATATTGCGCCAATATTTGTTCCAACATCAACATCGGCTATATCGATTGAAAGTATTTCAAAAGCCGTACCTGCATCAAGTCCCTTGGCGAGCACAACCTTAGATATGCTATCCGGATTTTCAAGTACTGCTTTATGAGAAGCACTGGAACCGATCGTGGATACAATTCCTTCTCCGACCCTTGCAACTATAGTCTGTTCTCCGGCGCCACCAACTAATCTTTCAATATTGGCCCTAACAGTAATTCTTGCGGTTGCTTTTAACTGAATTCCATCTTTTGCAACCGCTGCAACCATTGGAGATTCGATAACTTTCGGTAAAACTGACATTTTAACTGCTTCTAACACATCTCGCCCAGCAAGGTCAATTGCGGCGGCTCTTTCAAAACTAAGATCAAGATTTGCCTTACTTGCAGAGATTAAAGCGTTTACAACTTTAATTACATTTCCGCCGGCAAGATAATGAGCTTCGAGCATGGATAGCTCCATTTTAAGTCCTGCCTTTGTTGCTGTGATCAAACTGCGAACAATGACTGTCGGGGGAACTTTCCTCAGACGCATTCCGATCAGGTCTTTTACAATCTTTACTTTAACGCCTGAAAAATAAGCGGTAATGAAAAGTCCTACCGGGATGAAATATGTGAAAACAAACAAAAATAAAATTACGCCGACAATGATAAACAATGATATACTCGTGATTGGATCCATTTACTCTCCTTGATAATAAGCTTATATGATGTTATTTTAACAACTAATTTAATTAAATAGTTGCGATTATTTTATGGATTAAGATAAATTCATAAATCGAAGACACGATAATAATTGCTCCTTAATTCCTTGTTCACTCACAATTGAAACGAAATTCCCCTTTCAATTGTTAAAAAAGCAAATACTCATGGGATCATATATATGGATGGTAATTTTTCGGAACGCGTACAGGAAGTTTTAAGATTAAGTCGTGAAGAGGCACTAAGATTAGGTCATGATTATATTGGAACCGAACACCTGCTTTTAGGAATTGTTCGTGAAGGTCAGGGAGTTGCAGTCAGAATACTCAAAAATCTTGAAGTAGATCTTATCAAATTAAAAAAAGCTGTTGAAAATACTGTTAGAATTAGCGGTGGAACCCTTACTATCGGAAACCTGCCTCTGACAAAACAGGCTGAGAAAGTACTTAAGATAACTCAGATTGAATCAAAAATCTATAAATCTGAGATAATAGGCACGGAGCACGTTTTACTCTCCCTGCTCCGTGACGAAGACAATATTGCCACACAGATACTTAATCAGTTCAATATTACATATGAAAATGCAAGGGCTGAACTAAACAATATCCTTAGCAGCCGTAATCCTGAAAAAATGTCACAGGCCCAATCAGCAAAAAAACCGGATAAAACTAAAACGCCGGTACTCGATAATTTCGGCAGAGATCTTACTAAACTTGCTGTTGAAGATAAACTCGACCCTGTCATCGGCAGAGAAAAAGAAATTGAACGAGTTGCACAGGTACTCAGCCGCAGAAAGAAAAATAATCCTGTTCTAATCGGAGAACCAGGAGTTGGTAAGACTGCTATCGCTGAAGGTCTTGCATTGCGTATTGTCCAGAGGAAAGTGCCTCGAATACTTCAGAATAAAAGAGTTGTCACCCTTGATCTGGCTGGTCTTGTTGCCGGGACAAAATACCGTGGTCAGTTTGAAGAAAGGATGAAGGCTTTGATGACTGAACTTGAAAAAGCTGATGATGTTATTCTTTTTATTGATGAGTTACATACAATAGTTGGTGCAGGCGGAGCATCTGGTTCTCTCGATGCCTCAAATATGTTTAAACCTGCTCTTGCCAGAGGAGATATTCAGTGTATCGGGGCTACAACTCTCGATGAATATCGCAAATTCATTGAGACTGACGGAGCACTCGATAGAAGGTTTCAAAAAGTGATGGTTGAACCCCCATCCCTTGAGGAGACTATAGAAATATTACGCTCAATAAAATTTAAGTATGAGGAGCATCACCGGGTAAAATATTCGGATGATGCCATCACTGCCGCTGTAAAATTGAGCAATAGATATATCACTGACAGATATCTGCCCGATAAAGCGATAGATGTTCTCGATGAGGCAGGCTCAAGAGTGCATATGGGTAATTTTACAGTTTCTCAGGAAGTGCTGAGACTCGAAGATGAGATTGAAAAAATCAAGCAGGAAAAAATTCGTGTAGTTAAACAGCAGGATTATGAAGAAGCTGCGCGGCTCAGAGATAATGAAAGGACCCTGCAAAATGATCTTGAGCAGGCAAAAACAGATTGGGAAGAAAAAACAAAAGACCTTATGTACGATGTAAGTGAAGATGATATTGGAACGGTTGTTTCAATGATGACCGGGATTCCCGTGACAAGGGTTGTACAAGCTGAATCAGAAAAACTTCTGAAGATGGAAGTTTCCCTCCGCAGCAGAATTGTCGGACAGGAAGAAGCTGTTGTCAAGTTGTGTAAAGCAATCCGGAGAAGCCGGGCGGGATTAAAGAATCCTAATAAACCTATCGGTACATTTATCTTCCTTGGTCCAACAGGCGTGGGAAAGACTGAACTTGCAAAAGTTCTGGCTAAATACCTTTTTGATTCTGAAGAAGCTCTTATTCGGATTGATATGAGTGAATACATGGAAAAATTCGCTGTATCGCGCCTTGTTGGAGCACCTCCGGGTTATGTGGGATACGAAGAAGGCGGTCAGTTGACTGAGAAAGTGAGGAGAAAGCCCTATTCTGTTGTACTTTTCGATGAAATTGAGAAAGCCCATCCCGATGTTTTTAATATTCTTCTTCAGGTGTTGGATGATGGTTTGCTGACAGACAGTTTTGGGAGAAAAGTCGATTTTAAGAATACTATTGTAATTATGACTTCGAATGTCGGCACCAAAGACATAAAATCCACGGGGTCTTATGGATTTGGCTCCGGATCGGATCTTGAGAAATACGACCAACTAAAAAATACTATTGAAGATGCTATGAAACGATTATTTAATCCTGAGTTTTTGAATAGGATTGATGAAACCATAGTTTTCAGACATCTTGAAATTGAGGATATAAAACAGATAATCAAAATTGAGTTGAAAGAACTGATCAAAAATATCCAGGAAAGGAAAATGAAGCTTGTTTTGAGTCCTGAAGCTGAAGATTTCCTCGCTCAAAAAGGTTATGATCCTAAATTTGGAGCAAGACCTTTAAAAAGAGCAATTCAAAGGTATGTTGAGGATCCACTTGCAGAAGAACTCCTGCAGGAACATTTTAAGGATGGGGATAAGATTAAAGTCAAATACCCTGAGGGCAGTGAAGAATTGGTTTTTATTCCTGAAGAAATTTCTGATGAAGAAATCAATGAACATCATGACTCACAATCAAATTGATAATTCTTCATGTTGTTATCAAAGATTGATATAGATAAGAATATCAAAAGCCTCCATGGATGGACATTTAATGGCGTGGATATTGAGAAAACTTTTGAGTTCTCTGATTTTCCGGAAGCAATAGCTTTTATTGTTAAAGCCGGAATTGAGGCGGAAAAAATGGGCCACCATCCTGATATCCTGCTTCACTCCTGGAATAAAGTGAAGATAATGCTCTCTACACACGATCAGGGATGCGTCACAGAAACCGATTTTGCACTCGCCACAAAAATAGAAAATTTAACAAAAAAGCTGCTGTGAGCAGCTTTTTTGTTTTACTGAATCTTTCTTTTTAAATTTCATTTAGCTACTTGAAAAAGAGAATGAGATAACATAGTATATCTTATTGTTTTTACGTTTTTTACCATATCTTGCTTAATAATTTGAATGGAGCTATTAAGTCATAATTCATTGCAGTTATATTAATAATTTGCCTTTTTATTAACTTATTTTTCTTTATACATCATTATATTTGATGAATTAATTATGGTGGTTTAACTTTCAATGTTTCGGTCAATATTATATTTAATATTATTTATCCCTGCTGTTTATACATCTGCTGATTTCACTTCTCTCTTTAAGAATAATAGTATGCGATTTGAATACTATGAAACTGGCAACTTTAATAATTCTACAATTTCAGCAGGAAAATTATTCAGGGAAGAAAAATGGTTTGGTCGTCAGCTATCAACTGAAGATAATTTCAAATATGGAAATTATCGGTTTGAGATAATAGACTCTGTTTCCGGACAAATTATTTACTCCCAGGGATTCTCAACTCTCTTTTTCGAATGGCAAAATACCGAAGAAGCAAAATCTATCTATCGGACTTTCGAAGGGTTCATTCGGTTTCCGGAACCGGTTAACCCTTTTGAATTAAAAATTTTTAAGCGGAACGAGAAATTGGAATTGACTGAAAAGTTTTTGATAAAAGTAAATCCAAATTCAATTTATATTGAACCGTCCGGAAAAAATGATTACACTTTGCTGGATATTGTAACCACCAAAGATTCGTTAACATACGATATACTATTTATTCCCGAAGGCTATACAAAGGATCAGCTCCCCGATTTTATTTCGGATTGTAATAAATTTTCCGGATTTTTATTTAAGTACGAACCATTTAAAGAATTAAAAGAACAGATTGCTATCAGAGCTCTATTAGTCCCCTCTCAGGAGTCAGGTACTGATAACCCCGGAAATTCCACTTTCAAAAATACAGTCTTAGGAAGCTCTTTCTATACTTTTGGCTCAGAACGTTACCTAATGACAACAGATTACTTCACAATTGGCAGGCTGTCCTCAGGATTTCCCGCTGATAAAATAGTGATTCTTGTTAATACCGAAAAGTACGGCGGCGGCGGCATCTATAACTTTTATTCAATATTTGCAGCCAGGAACCAATATGCAGAAAAAGTATTTATTCATGAACTTGGACATGGTATTGCGGGTTTAGCAGATGAATATTTTGGAGATGAGGTGGCTTTTCCCGAACTTTACCCGGAAGGTATCGAACCCTGGGAAATTAATATCACCAGACTTATCGACTTTAAAAATAAATGGGAAAAATATATTGACCCCGCTACACCAATTCCAACTCCTGTGAGTGAAGACACGAAGGAAATTAATGGGGTTTTTGAAGGAGGCGGATATGCCGTAAAGGGTATATACAGATCAACTTTTAACAGTGTTATGAGATCGCTCTCATCGGCTTCCTATAATCCTGTTTCCTCAGAAGCAATTAAACAAATTATTCTTTTTACAGCACATTGACGCATCGTTGGAGCAATGGAACAAAAAAAAATATTCAGAACAATAGAGACGGTAGCTTCCAAAAAATTTGAAACAGATAAATCTATGTTGGTCACAGTTATTGACCAACTCGTCTCGATCGATTCAATTAACATAACAGGCGGAAGAGTCTGGCAGCTGCTTCCTGAAAAAAAAGCATATTCCTTAATTTATCAGACAGGAAATATCAGCAAAATCGACGATAACTTTCTGCTTTTCCTAAAGGATAACCCTGTACTTAAAAGAATAGTTAAAGAAAAAACAATTCTTGCTGATGAAACAAATAAGGCGCTAAGGAGCAAAGGTATTTTTAAATATTCGGCATCCGGAGTGGGCTCAAGAATTAAAATTAACCACGATGTTTATTATCAGTATCTTATTGCAGTTAACAGTGACCATGTGGACTCCGAACTCAGAGATACGCTTAATATTGTTGCCACAGTGCTCAGTTCAAAACTGCGGGAAAGGAAAATTTCTGATTCTCAAAAAACTCTGATGGCCGATATTGATTCAGCAAGACAATTGCAGAAAAGTCTGCTCCCGGAGCATGAATTTTCTTTTTATAATTATGACCTGTTTGGGGTAACCCTCCCTGCTGAAAATATCGGAGGAGATTTTTTTGATTACGTCAATATTGGTGAAGATGAGGACCGTGTTGGAATTGTGGTTGGCGATGCCGCTTCAAAAGGTCTTAGCGCAGCAGCTGAGGCCATGTACATTTCCGGTGCAATCAGAATGGCCAGCACATTTCAGATAAAGATTTCTCCATTTATGAACAGAATGAACCAGTTAGTTAATAAAATTTTCCGCGATATCAAATTCACTTCCCTTTTTTATGGTGAAATTTCGAAGGATAAAAAGGGGCTTTTTTTATATGCAAATGCCGGCCACAACCCCCCAATATTTTATACTGCCAAAGATAACTGTATCACTTATCTTCAACCAACGGGACCTCTGTTAGGAATTGCGCCAAAATCTAAATACGAAACTGATAGTATAAATTTTTCGACCGATGATGTTCTTGTGATTTTTTCAGACGGGATTGTTGATGCAGCTGATGGAAATTTTGATTTCTATGAAGAAAAACGACTCGAGAAAATAATACGCAAAACAAAACATCTCTCTCCAAAGAGTATTGCTCATGCAATAATTGATGATGTTTACAAATTCTCAACACCGAACAGCAAATACCAGGATGATAAAACTGTGGTTGTCATCAAAAGGAAGGAATTGTAATGAGCCTTGCAGATAAAATTGCTTCAGCCGGAGTTGTTGGAGCTGGAGGAGCTGGTTTCCCTACTTACATTAAAGCAAATTCCCATGTAGAATTTATCATTGCGAATGGTGCTGAATGTGAACCATTGCTACACAAAGATTATGAAATTATGCTTAATCATCCTGAAGAAATTGTCGCTGGTATGAAAATGATGTACGAGAGTGTCGGGGCCAGAAAGGGATATTTTGGAATTAAGGATAAAAACCACAAAGCAATTGAGGAAATATCAAAACATACATCAGGTACAAATATAGAAATGTGTGTACTGGGTGATTTTTACCCATCCGGTGATGAATATGAATTAGTTTATGAGGCAACAAAGCGTCTTATACCACCTCACGGAATTCCTCTCGATGTTGGGTGCGTAGTTAATAATGTTGAAACCTACTATAATATTTTTCAGGCATCTAAGGGTTTTCCTGTTACAGAAAAGTTCGTTTGTGTCACAGGTGCTGTAAAAAACCCGGCTTCTTTTTTTGTGCCGATTGGCACTTCATTTGCAGAATTGATAAAATTTGCTGGCGGAGCATCTGTGCCGGATTTTGGAATATTTATCAGTGGGCTCCTAATGGGTAAACTTACTTTTGACCCAAACGAAGTTGTGACCAAGACATGTGCTGGCATAATAGTGCTGCCGACCGATCATTATATGATCAGTAGAATGAACAGACCTCCTCAGAGTATGAACCGGATCGGGAAATCTGCCTGTGATCAATGCTCTTATTGTACTGAATTCTGTCCCCGATATTTGCTTGGGTATGACGTTCAACCTCATAAAGTAATGCGCTCACTTGTTTTCACTTCCTCCGGACAGGAATTGTGGAATCAATATGCAGACTTATGCTGTGCTTGTGGCTTGTGTTCTTTATATGCATGTCCCGAAGATTTGTACCCCCGTGAAGCCTGTGTACAAAGCAAAAATGAACTCCGAAAAAATAATATTCCTAAATATCAGCAACAGAAAGCTTTAAAAGTCCACCCTGTAAAAGAAGGACGACGAGTACCGCTCAAACAGTTAATGAAAAGGCTGAATGTTACCCAATATGAACGTCCTGCACCCTATAAAAAGGGATTTGAAGAGCCTGATTCTGTGAAAATATTTTTGAAACAACACACGGGCATTGCTGCGCTTAGTCTTGTTGAAATCGGGACCAAATTAAATAAGGGTGATCTTATTGGAAGGATTCCGGAAAACGCTCTAGGGGCAAATCTCCACTCACCTATTACCGGACAAGTTACACATGTGTCAGAAGATTTTATACGGATTCAAAAATAATCGAAAGGTTTGTGAATGCAGATGAATTCACTTGGTTTAATAGAAATGACAAGTATCGCGGCAGGCATGGAAGCTGCCGATATTATGTTGAAAACGTCAGAAGTACAATTGATCTTATCTAGAACGATATGTTCGGGCAAATATATGGTGCTTATCGGCGGTGATGTTGCTGCCGTCCAGGCTGCAGTGGATTCTGCAGCACTTACCTGTGATTATGCACTTATCGATACTTTTGTAATCCCTAACGTTCATCCGGATATTTTTCCTGCAATCTCCGGGCATTCGGGTGTTGATCATCTCGAATCATTAGGTATAATCGAATCTTTTTCGGTTGCTTCGCTGATTGAGGGCGCTGATGCCGCAGTTAAAGCTTCGAATGTGAAACTGATAGAAATCAGACTTGCAATGGCACTCGGAGGTAAAGCATTTTGTACATTAACCGGCGAGGTGGCTGCTGTCAGAAGTGCAGTTGACGCCGGAGCTCATTTGATTTCTCAGAAGGGACTCCTGGTTAATAAAGTAGTCATTGCAAGCCCGCGTCCCGAACTACTCAGTGAGATGGTATAATCCAATGGAAAATAAAATTATTAAGCAATTAATTCGCGAAGCGGAGGAAGCTAAAAAGAATTCGTATTCGCCGTATTCCAATTTTAGGGTGGGCGCATCCTTAATTACGAAAGATGGAAGAATATTCCGAGGAACTAATGTGGAGAATGCTTCTTACGGGCTGGCTGTATGTGCTGAACGAAATGCCATATTTACGGCCGTTGGACTCGGCTACAGAACTTTTGATGCAATTGCAATAGGTAGTGACCTAAATGACTATACCGCTCCCTGTGGAGCTTGCAGACAGGTTATTAACGAATTTGCTGACAGCAACACTAAGATAATTCTTTACAAGTCGGAAGCCGATTATAAGATCTATAACATTTCCGAATTACTTCCATTTAGCTTCGGCCCCGAAGCATTGGGAAAATAATCAAGAGGATCAATATGGAATTTATTCAGCATCTCAATCCAAAGGATACGGGTTGGATTGAAGTAATTACTGGTTGTATGTTCAGTGGCAAGACCGAGGAGCTCATCAGAAGGTTAAGAAGGGCTGAAATAGCTAAACAGAATGTTGTAATCTTCAAACCGGAAATTGATAAGCGTTATTCCGACACTAAAATTGTTTCACATAACGAGCTTTCTCTTCCTTCAATTATGATAGGTTCAGCTTCCGAGATACTTGATAATTCAGAAAATGCACAGGTAATAGGAATTGATGAAGCTCAATTCTTTGATAGGACACTTCTCGATGTCTGCAATAAACTTGCAAACACAGGCAAGCGTGTTATAGTTGCAGGGCTGGACCAGGATTACAGAGGAATACCCTTTGAACCAATTCCTGAATTACTGGCAATTGCTGAATATATAACAAAAACACTTGCAATCTGTGTTGAATGCGGTAATCCAGCCGACAGAACGCAGCGAAAAATTGCATCCGCAGAACGAGTTTTGGTTGGTGCTGCAGATAGCTATGAAGCCAGATGCCGGAAATGCCACTATATTCCCGGCGAAGGAGGGTCTCATTAATGGATTTCATTGCCCTGCTAAGAGGTATTGGTGGAATAATTGTCCTCCTTGGAATTGCCTATCTTCTTTCTAATAATAAAAAGCGGATCAATTATAAGTTAATTATTAACGGTCTTCTTATTCAGATCACACTCGCGGTACTTATTATAAAAGGCGATGTTTTGGGTAAGATTTTTGCGCCCTTCGGCTGGTTTAAAGGAATATTCAGCGGGATTAGTTATTTCTTTGTCCTTGTGCTCAATTTTACAACTGAAGGAGCTAAATTTGTTTTTGGTGCCCTCGCGGTTGGTCCAGGAAATTCTGAAAGTATCGGAGTGTTTTTTGCATTTCAGGTTTTACCAACGATAATCTTCTTCTCCTCCCTGATGTCAATTCTGTATTATGCGGGGGTCATGCAGAAAGTCGTCGGGTTTATGGCAAAAATTATGGTCAGAATTCTTGGAACAAGCGGAGCTGAATCATTATCATGTACCGCCAACATTTTTGTTGGACAGACAGAAGCTCCTCTAATGATCAAACCTTATCTTTCTACAATGACACGAAGCGAGATATTGACGATCATGATTGGTGGTATGGCAACGATTGCTGGCGGAGTGATGGCAGCTTATATTCAGATTTTAGGTGGATCTTTTGCAGAAACAATGGGATTAGAAATCAACGAAGCCAGGCACATCTTTGCCACTCATCTTTTAAGTGCAAGTGTCATGGCAGCACCAGCCGCTCTACTCATTTCAAAAATTCTTTTTCCTGAAACCAGTGAACCGGCGACTAAAGGAAAAGTAAGTGTAAATATCAACAAATCGGGTTCAAATATAATCGAAGCTGCTGCAATCGGTGCAGGAGATGGCCTAAAACTTGCCGCAAATGTGGCAGGTATGCTTTTAGCATTCATTGCCCTTATTGCAATGACAAACTATTTCCTTGAATTAGCAGGAAATCTTGCGGGAATTAATGATTATTTAGTTTCCGAATACGGGAAGCCCTTAAATCTTCAGTTTATTTTGGGTTCTATTTTGCGTGTTCTTGCATTCCTTATTGGTGTACCTTGGGAAAGCAGTCTCCAGTTTGGAAGTTTGCTCGGTACAAAAATTGTGTTAAATGAATTTGTCGCTTATCTGGATATGGGAATTCTTATTGCATCCAAGCAGCTCGTTAACGATAAAACAATATTGATGGCAACCTATGCACTTTGTGGTTTTGCCAATTTCAGCTCAATCGCAATACAAATAGGTGGTCTGACTCCAATGGCACCGGAAAGGCGCGCTGATTTTGCATCTTTAGGAATAAAAGCCGTTATCGGAGGAACATTAGCAACCCTTATGACGGCAACTATCGCGGGAGTATTATTCTGAAATGAATTTGCATGATTATTCTGCACAATTAGAGAACAGTTTCTATAAACTTAGAGATTTTGATCTGAAAACTGCTATCATCCTCGGCAGCGGTTTAAATCAGTTTGGTACTGACCTGCCTCTGCTTTACTCAATTGATACTGCTGATTATGATTTTATGCCAGTATCTACTGTTGAGGGACATAACAGCACTATCGAAGTCAGATCCATTTCAGATAAACCATTTCTTCTTTTTCGGGGAAGATTCCATTTTTACGAAGGTTATGATATTTTGCAATGCCTCACTCCTGTCATTATTGCAAAAATTGCAAATATTAGCAACCTCATGGCGACTAATGCTGCGGGTGGAGTTAATCCTTATTTTAAGCCCGGCGATCTGATGATTATTAATTCGTTCAACTCCTTTAATATTAGGAAGGAACTCTCTGACGCATTGCAAGATATTAAAACTGTTGATACCTACCTAGATTACCCTGCTCCGGAATTAATTGAAAAGTTACTTGAAACATCTTCAGAAACAGGGATTTTACTAAAAGAAGGGTTATATTGGTACAATAAGGGGCCTGCTTACGAAACGCCTGCGGAAATCAAAATGATTTCAAAACTTGGATACGATGCCGTTGGTATGTCAACAGTTCATGAAATCTATTTTGCTGCACTATCGGGTATTTCTTCTATTGCAATCTCTTGTATAACAAATTATGCTGCCGGTTTAACTGATCAAAAACTTGCTCATTCTGAGGTTGTTGAAACTGCCGACCTTATAAGAACCAAATTTGAAACTCTTATAAGCAGTTTTATTCTGAAAACAGTGTAAATTATTAAAGATTTTTGATGACAGCCAAAACTGAAGCTGCCGATATAATAGCTGTTTCTGAGCGAAGACGGTTTCCTGTCAGTCGGATTGGTGAATGGCCCTTCAGTTCAGTAATTTCTCTTTCGGAAAAGCCGCCTTCTGGTCCAAATACAAAAACATATTCTTCACTCAAGTCAATTTCCTTTGCAAATGAGAGAAATTCCTGAGCCCCTCTCTGATCAAATAATCCTACTGAGGCTCCTTTGAAGTTCTGGACTCTTAATTGTTTGTCGAATGAAATTATTGGAAGATAGTATCTAAGTGATTGTTTCATGGCCGCGAGGGCAATTTTATTAATTCTTTCCAAATTAACTGTCTTTTTTACTGAACGGTCAGAGGCGTAAAGCACTATCCGTGTAAATCCAAGCTCAACCAGCTTTTCCACTGCAGTTTCAAGTCGGTCTGATAAACGCAGTATGGGAATCCAGAACTGAATATTTTTCGAGAGGTTTTCCCTTGTTTTAAATGAGATGATCTTTATTTCAGCATTGCGTCTATCAAGCTTTTCAATAATAGCCTCTGCTATTAAACCTGACCCATTACAAATATTGATGCCATCTCCCGCACACATTCTTAATACTTTGCTTAGGTGTTCAAATTCTGCCCCCTCAAGAGTTAAGGATTTATCACTTATTGAGAAATCTCCATAAAATAATTCTGTATCAGAAAGAAAATCCTGTGCCAATTATCATCTCCGGATTCATAAATTCATCAAATGCGTATTCAAATCTCAGCGCATTATACGGAAGTACAAGCACTGTAATTCCAAACCCCCAGCCTGAAAGCACTGAGTCAATATCGAATTTAAATCCATGATTGTATGTAAAACCATGGTCGGAAAAAACGCTAAGATAAAAACCGATTCGTGCACTGGTAAGCTTCTGTGGGATAACCGGAAGATCAAGACTCAGATTCCATTCATCAATAATCGGGATACCAAACTCAAAAGAACCAAGAATAAGATTATCGCCTTCCTTTTCGGTGAATCTATGTCCCCGAATATATTCATCAAATCCTAAATATGATTTATCATAAAAAGGGACTAATTTACCGAAAGTTGACCTATGCAATAAACGCCATTTTGCAGTTATCGACTCAAAAACTTTTCTGTATTCCCTAAAATCGATATTAAAAATATTGTAATTTATTCGGTTGAGACCAAAACCTTTATGAAAAAAGTCCACTTTCGAATAAATTCCGTTTCGTGGAAATTGAACGAGATCACGGGAATCAAATAAATAGCCCAATCCTACCATGATTGCTTTATCAATATTACTGCCTGAAGCAGTAATTCCGGGACCGCTTGACAATTCTGTTTGATAACTCGAATAATTCAAAACAACTGATATAGAATTAAAAAGATTCAGTCTTTTCCCGGCACCAATCCCGAAAAAAAGAACCTCGTAATCAAATTCTTCTCCAGTAATTGTTTCAGCAATTAAACTTCTATTTGCCGTCCTGCCTTTAAGAAACTCTGATTGAAAAAAAATATTCTGCCCACGCTCGCCTATATCGGGATTTACATAAAGCAGATAATAACTTGGGTCATAACCAAAAGTGGTAATAGCTCTCAAACTTTCATTTCTTCCACGGAAATTCTTTATAAGCAGATTAATCCCATAGGAAGAATTCCGCAATCCGTTCTCTCTTAGTTTTATGAAAGGTATTGGATATATATACCATGATTCTTTAACATCGATCACTGCAATAAATAAATTATCAGCCTGCCGAACAAAAATATTAACGTAATTAAAAAGTCCTAAACTGAATACCCTTTCTTTATTGAACTGAATTATGTTTGCATCAATTTCATCGCCTGCGATAAAAGTTAATTCTCTCAGAATAATAAAATCCTCAGTCTGATCATTTCCAAGAATCATTATTGAGTCAATCCGAATTGTTGTTTCACTTGATAATATGAGAGAGTCACCGGGTGTATATGCAAGAACCGGTGCAATAAAGAAAGAAAGAAAAACAAGAGTTAGTAAAATATTCCGCATCAGCAAGAGCAATTAATAACAACAGAAACTATGAGAAATTTTTATGCAGGTATCCTGGACAACTTCCATACCAGCTTCTGAGAAAGCCCTGGCTGCGGTTTCGTTTCTGATCCCAAGCTGCAGCCAAACGCAGTGCGGTTTGATTGTTAAGATATCCGGAACCAATCCCGGGATATCTTCAGATTTTCTAAAAACATCCACAATATCTATTTTTTCTGGAATCTGAAGGAGTGAGGTATATACTTCAATCCCCGGGATTTCAGGACGGGCAGGGTTAACCCCAAATATTTTATAACCCGCCCTTATAAGATATTCTGTAATCTGTCGGCTCGTATTATAAGGGAATCGCGATAGTCCAACTACCGCGATTACCTTTGATTTTTTTAATATTTCACACTGTTCATCAATTGTCATGCTTCTGTTTCGGCATATTGAGAAATTGGAAGACAGGAGCACATGAGGTTCCTGTCACCGTAAGCATTGTCAACTCTCGAAACCGAAGGCCAGAACTTTGATTCAACCACCCAAGGCAAAGGAAAGGATGCTCTTTTACGAGAATAACCGTGATTCCAATCGTCAGCAAGAACACTTTCAGCAGTATGAGGAGCATTTTTAAGCATATTGTCATTTTTATCCAATGAACCGTCCTCAATCTCCATAATTTCTTTACGAATACTTATCAAGGCATCACAAAACCGATCTAATTCACTCTTGGATTCACTTTCGGTTGGTTCAATCATTATTGTGCCGGCAACCGGGAAAGACACAGTGGGAGCATGATAACCATAGTCCATAAGTCTTTTTGCAACATCTTCCGCTTCAATATTCGCTGAATGTTTAAACTCCCGTAAATCAAAAATCATTTCATGAGCAACATGACCGTTTTTTCCAGTATAGAGTGTCTTATATTTTCCTTCAAGTTTCTTCTTAATATAATTTGCATTAAGTATCGCATATTTTGTAGCTTCCGTAAGTCCGTCACCACCCATCATTTTAATATATGCATAAGAAATTATTAGAATTGAGGCACTTCCGTAAGGAGCAGCAGACACAGGATCTATTCCATGCTCACCACCTGTTTTGATGACTGGATGTGCAGGCAAAAATGGTGAAAGGTGTTCTTTTACTGCAATTGGGCCCATTCCAGGACCACCACCGCCATGCGGGATACAGAATGTTTTGTGCAGATTCATATGACAAACATCGGCACCAATGGCAGCAGGGCTCGTTAGTCCAACCTGAGCATTTAAATTTGCACCATCCATATAAACCTGTCCGCCGAAAGAATGAACAATTTCGCAGATTTCTCTAATGGATTCCTCAAAAACGCCGTGTGTTGAAGGATAAGTCACCATGAGAGCTGAAAGATTCTCTTTGAATTGCTCAGCTCTGCTTTTTAAATCTACGACGTCGATATTCCCCATGTCATCACACTTCACAATAACTACTTTACACCCTGCCATGACAGCACTTGCAGGATTAGTACCATGAGCAGAAGATGGGATCAGTACAATATCCCTGTGCCCTTGTCCAAAATGTTCCTGGTAAGCGCGGATAACCATAAGACCAGTGTATTCGCCTTGTGCCCCCGAGTTTGGCTGCAAAGATACCCCGTTAAAACCAGTTATCTCATTAAGCTGACATTTCAATTCGTCAAAAATATATTGATAACCCTCAGCCTGATCTTCAGGAATGAAGGGATGTAATTCTGCAAATTCCGGCCAGGTTATTCCAAACATTTCAGTAGATGCATTCAGTTTCATCGTACAGGAACCGAGAGGAATCATCGATGTTGTAAGGGATAAATCTTTTTTCTCGAGTTTTTTAATATACCTGAGCATCTCGGTTTCACTTCTGTAGGAATTAAAAACCGGATGTTCGAGGAAAGCAGAACTCCTCTCGAGGTTTTCAGGAATTGACGCATTCTTAGAATTTGTCAGGATCGAATCGATATCTATCTGAGTATCCCTGGCACTTGCAAATATTTCAGCAATCTGGGAAATGTCTTCCATACCATCATATTCACTGAGGGATATTCCAATTGATCCATCATTAAAATAACGGAGATTAATCTTTTTCTTTAATGCAATTTCCCTGATTTTTTTAGTTTCAACCGGACTGGATGTATTTATCTTTAGCGTATCGAAATAGTATTTATTTGACAATTCATACCCGATTTGCTTCAAAGCACTCTGCAGAAGAATTGTTAAACTGTTAATTCTTTTGGCAATCCTGACGAGTCCTTCCTTGCCATGATAAACGGAATACATTCCTGACATAATAGCCAGCAATACTTGTGCTGTACAAATATTACTTGTTGCCTTTTCCCGTTTTATATGTTGTTCGCGTGTTTGAAGCGCCATCCGGTAAGCTGGCTTTCCGGAAGCATCCTGCGAAACTCCGATTATCCTTCCGGGTAGAAATCTTTTGTATTCTTCTTTCGTAGCGAAATATGCTGCATGAGGTCCGCCGTATCCCATGGGGACACCAAATCTTTGTGCACTACCGACAACAACATCAGTACCTAATTCACCAGGGGGTGTCAATAAGGTTAATGCGAGTAAATCCGATGCAACACAGACTGTCAACCCCTGACTTTTAATATTGCTGATAAGTTTTGACAGATCACGGATTTCTCCATTGTTATCCGGATACTGCAAGAGAACGGCAAAATCTTCCTGATTAAAAATAAAATCAGGAGTCAATTTTAATTCCTTAATTTTAATTCCAAGTTTGCCGGCTCTGAGTTTTATGACTGACTTTGTCTGCGGAAAAATCTCTGAATCAATAATAAAAGTGTTTGAATTCTTTTTTATAGTCTTCCTTGTTGCATGCAGCATTGCCATGGCCTCGGCGCTGGAAGTACCTTCATCAAGGAGAGATGCATTTGATATTTCCATACCGGTAAGGTCGGAAACCATAGTCTGAAAATTGATCAGGGCTTCGAGTCTCCCTTGAGAAATCTCCGCCTGATATGGTGTATATTGAGTGTACCAACCTGGATTTTCAAGGATATTTCTTTTTATCACACCGGGAAGAATTGTGGGGTAATAACCCATACCGATATAAGAACGAAATACTTTGTTTTTAGATGCTATTTCACTCAGATGTCTGAGAAATTCAAATTCAGTCAGGTTCTTCCCAAGTTCAAGCGGTTTTTCTAATCTAATACCTTTTGGAACAGTTTTATCAATGAGTTCATTCAGAGAATTTACGCCTATTGTTTTAAGCATCTCAATGGTTTCAGCCGAATCGGGCCCAATATGTCTGTTCTTAAATAATTCCCAATTTTGTTCATTAAGCATACAAATTACCTTAGAAGAAATATTTTTATATTTAAATATAGTTAAAAGAACTGCTACAAATTCCGGTTATAGCTGCTAAAATCGCCTTAAATATTTCCGGATAATTTTTTAATATTGAGTGTAACTAATGCAGCTCTTGCAGCCTCCTGCTCAGCTTCTTTTTTGCTTGATCCAACACCCGAACCCAGTATTTCATCATGAAGTTTTACTTCAATCACAAATCTTTTATTATGCTGAGGTCCGGTCTCAGATTGGATGATGTAATTTGGCTGGTCCCATTTCTTAAGATGAGAATACTCTAATAATAAGCCCTTATAATTTTCGTCCGTTTTGTCAAGTCCTGCCTCAATACCTGGTAGAATCAATGTTTTTTCTACGAATGAGGCGGCTGCCTTCAGTCCCTGATCTAAATAAATTGCCCCGATCAATGACTCAAAAGCATCAGCAACAATTGATCTGATAGCTTTATCATTATCTCGGAAATAATTACGATTTGTCAGGATTATTTTATCAAGACCCAGCTTGATTCCGGTATCTGCAAGTGAGTATTTGTCAACAAAATTACTTCTGATTTTGGTCAGGTCGCCCTCGCTCAGGGCAGTGTCCTTTCTGAAAAGGTAATCAGAGAGAATCAGATCTAATACAGCATCACCTAAAAACTCAAGCCGTTCATTACATCTTAAATTCAAATGGGTTACTTCTAGGTATGACCGATGGGTCAGGGCTTTAATATATAAACCGGTATCTTTAATCCTGAATGGCAGAATGGATTTAAGTTTTAGTATGGAGTCCTCAACACGTTTCTCAGATAAGGGAGATTTTTTTTCCTTAAAGAAAAAGAATCTCCCTATTGATCTAAGAATCTCTGAGAACAAATTACTACTGGAATTTCTTAAAAATTAATGAGGCGTTGTGCCCGCCAAATCCAAATGTATTACTCAGTGCATACTTAATATCGCGATTGACGGCTACCTTCGGTGTGTAGTTTAAGTCGCATTCCGGGGATGGTTCATCAAGATTTATCGTAGGAGGAATGATTCCATTTTTCAGAGCCATTACAGCAGCAATGCTCTCAATAGCTCCTGAAGCGCCAAGAAGGTGTCCTGTCATCGATTTAGTCGAACTTATATTCATTTTATAAGCATGTTCACCAAAAAGATTCTTAATTGCTTTAGTCTCATTAAGATCATTAAGTTCAGTTGAGGTACCATGAGCATTGATATAATCAATATCGGTTGTTTGAATTCCGGCATCGCGTATGGCGTCTCTCATCGACCTGAAAGCGCCTTCTCCTTCAGGGGCAGGGGCAGTAAGATGAAAAGCATCACCCGTTAATCCGACACCGATAAGCTCAGCGTAAATTTTGGCGCCTCTTTTAACTGCGTGATCATAGTCTTCAAGAATGAGTGTGCCTGAACCCTCACCCATTACAAATCCATTTCTATCTTTATCAAATGGACGGGAAGCTTCCAAAAAACGATCGTTCCATGTGGACATGGCTCTTGCCGAATTGAAACCTGCATATGCCATTTTAGTTATGGATGCTTCGGAACCCCCGCAGATCATAACATCCGATGTTCCACGCTGAATAATCATAAATGCATCAGCGATAGCATGAGATGAAGTTGCGCATGCTGAGGTAGTTGCATAATTTGGTCCACGAAACTTAAATTGCATCGATATCTGCCCGGCAGCAATATCCGATATCATCATCGGCACAAAAAACGGGCTTACCCTTCCAGGACCAAACTCAAGAAAAGCACGGTGTTGCTGCTCAAATGTTTCCATGCCGCCAATACCACTTCCGTAAACAACTCCAGCTCTTTCCAGATCAATTTCTTCGGTATTGATTCCTGAATCCTGAATTGCCATAATAGATGTTGCAACTGCATATTGAGTGAAAAGGTCCATTCGGCGGACTGCTTTTTTGTCTATGTATAGTAGTGGATCAAAATTTTTTACTTCAAAGGCAAATTTTGTGTCGAAATTTACCGGATCAAATTTTGTAAGTGGTCCGGCTCCATTTCTACCCTCTTTCAAACCTTGCCAATATTCCTCAAGTGTATTACCAATCGGCGTAACTGCGCCAAGACCAGTCACAACTACTCGTTTTCGCATGGGATCTCTCCTGATATATGGGGAAATTTGGGGTTGACTAAAAGTTGTTCAACTGGATAATTCTGCATAAGGTTTAATTCTCTGAACAGGCTGTTCAGTCAGCCCCCGGCAAATTATCCCTTTTTCTCCTGAAGATATTTTACTGCATCACCAACAGTTCCGATCTTCTCAGCGTCTTCATCAGGGATCTGAATATCAAAAGCCTGTTCAAACCCCATGACCAATTCAACTATATCAAGTGAATCAGCGCCCAAATCGTTCTGAAATGATGCACCATCTGTGATCTGGGAATCGTCAACTCCCAATTTATCCATGATGATACTTTTTACTTTTTCACGTACTTCTGCTGCATCCATTTCTTAACTCCTTAAATAAGTTATAAGTTGTTGTTAATAAATAAAAATTACATCCCGAGACCGCCGTCAACGGCTATTACCTGACCAGTCATATAATCTGCGGAATCACTGCACAGAAAACTTACTACTTTTGCAATATCTTCAGGTTGTCCCATCCTCTTTAAAGGAATATTCGACAAAAGTGCTTCCCTTTGCTTTTCATTCAATTTTTTGGTCATATCGGTTTCAATAAAACCGGGAGCTATCGCATTAACTGTGATACCACGAGAAGCGACTTCCTTCGCAATAGATTTCGTGAAACCAATTATACCTGCCTTCGATGCAGAATAATTTGATTGTCCGGGATTTCCAATTACCCCGACAATTGAAGAGATATTAATTATCCGGCCAAATCTTTGTGGGATCATATATTTCAAGGCTGCTTTCGTATAATTAAAAACGCTTTTAAGATTAACATTAATTACTGCATCAAATTCTTCTTCTGACATTCTCAATAAAAGATTATCCTTGGTAATTCCAACATTATTAACAAGAATATCAATCCCGCCAAGTTTTTCTGCTGCATAAGCAAGCGTTTGCTCGGCTTCTTCAAATGAAGTGGCATCAGCTTTCATTGAATATACTTTTGTTAATGGATTGCCAATCTCACGCTCTATTTCTTCGGCGCATTCTTCACAGCTATTATAAGCAAAAACAACATCCGAAAATAATACGCCACAGCAACTCCTGGAAGCTAGCTCTTTTACGATAGCTCTTCCAATCCCGCGGGTTCCACCCGTTACGACAGCTCTTCTTTTAATCTGACCATTCATCTGTTATTGAACTTATATTGTTTTAATCAAAATAATAAATATTGCTGAAAATATGAAAACTTTACAAATCAAAGGTAAGGTATTACTTCCTGATATTTATCAATTCCCCAAACTTTCACAGAAGGATCAATACGTTTAATTAACCCCTGAAGAACTTTTCCAGGTCCGACCTCTACAAATTCGTCAGCCCCATCTCTGATCATGTTCCGAATTGTTTGTTCCCACAAAACCGGCGCAGTAACCTGCTCAAAAAGTAATCTTTTAATATCTTCGGGAAATGTTATTGGTTCGGCTGTAATATTTGCATAAACCGGAATTCTTGCTTTGTAAAAATTATTCAACTCAAGTTCGGTAAATAATTTGTCTTTAGCACTCTGCATCAGAGGTGAATGAAATGCTCCGCTGACAACAAGTTCTTTTACAAGTTTAGCTCCTTCTGCTTTGCAGCCCTCCATCGCCTTCCTGACACCATCAACTGATCCTGAGATCACAATTTGTCCGGGAGAATTGAAATTTGCACACTGTACAATTCCAACTGAAGAGGATTCTTCACAAACTTTTTCTGCTTTTTCAGCAGATAGACCAACTATTGCTGCCATAGTCCCGGGATAATCGATACCCGATTGCAGCATAGATTTTCCTCTGAATCGGACAACCTTCATAGCATCATAGAACTGAATAGAACCGGCGCAGACCAATGCACTGTATTCACCAAGGGAGTGTCCTGCAGTCATATCTGGTTCGAGAGTCCTTATAATTGAAGCAAGAACAACGCTATGAAGAAAGATAGCAGGCTGAGTAATATCAGTCATTTTAAGCGATTCTTCAGGTCCATTAAACATTATATGCGATAGACCAACACCTGCAGCTTCTTCAGCCGTCCTGATCATCTCTTTGGCTTCAACAGAATTTTCATACAGATCTTTAGCCATGCCGATATACTGTGATCCCTGACCTGGAAAAACAAAGGCTCTTTTACCCATATCAGTCAATACCCCAGGTAAGATAAATGGAACCCCAGGTAAATCCTGCGCCAAATGCAACAAGAATAAGATTGTCGCCTTTCTTCAATTTGCCTGATCTGTAATATTCAGTCATTACTAAAGGTATTGTTGCAGCCGTTGTATTACCATACTTTCCAATATTGATCATAACCTTATCCTTACCAAGCCCCATTCTTTCAGCGGTAGCATCAATGATTCTCAGGTTAGCCTGATGAGGCACAAGATAGGCAATATCTTCGGACTTGAGATTATTTTTTTTCATTATCTCAACTGAAATATCGGCCATCCCTTTGACAGCAACTTTAAAAACCGCTTTGCCGTCCTGATAAATATAATGTAATTTATTATCAACAGTTTCATGAGTGGCTGGATTTAATGATCCGCCGCCTTTCATGTAGAGGCTTTCTTTTCCGGAACCATCAATATGCAGCAGCGAATCATGAATTCCATATTTATTATCCTCGCCTGGTTCAAGGAGTACTGCTGAGGCAGCATCACCGAACAAAATACAAGTATTCCGATCGGTGTAATCAACAATTGCACTCATTTTATCGGCACCAACAACAACAACTTTTTTATAGTTACCTGTCTCAATAAAATTTGCACCTGTTTCCAGCGCAAAAAGAAATCCTGAGCAAGCTCCCGAAAGATCAAATCCCCAGGCATTTTTTGCTCCGATTGCGTCCTGTACGAGACAGGCCGTGGCAGGAAAAAACATATCCGGTGTTACGGTGGCAACAATAATAAGATCAATCTCCTCTGCTCTAAGACCAGTGGATTTCATCAGATCAAGTACAGATTTGGCGGCCATGTCACTTGTAGGTCCGCTTTTATGAATTCTTCGTTCAGAAATCCCCGTTCGTGTTTTTATCCATTCATCGTTTGTCTCAACAATGGATTCCAAGTATTTATTATCCAGAATTGTTTCGGGAACATACATTCCCACACCGGTAATTACTGCTTTAATTTTTTGACTGTTCCGCATATTCCTTAAGCGATTCCTCAATTTTATATGCAAGATCTTTAGCATGGATCTCGCGGGCGCGAATAATCATATTTTTTATTGCTAATGGTGAGCTTGATCCGTGTCCGATTATTGACACACCATTTATTCCAAGAAGGGGCACTCCTCCATACTTTTGATAATCAAGATCACCAAGCACTTTCTTTAATGTGCCTCTCATCAGTCCAATTTTAATTTTCTTGAAGATACTCTCATTGGCGTAAAGTCCGAGTCTTCCCTTGAGCAGAGTTATCATACTCTCCGCAAATTTCAATATAACATTGCCAACAAAACCATCACAGATAGCGACATCGCAGGTACCTTTAAGTATGTCTCTTCCCTCAATATTCCCAATGAAATTCAGTTTGGTCTCTTTTAGCAGTTTATGGGAGAGTAAAGTCAACTCGTTGCCTTTGGACTCTTCCTCACCTACACTGAGAAGCCCGACCTTCGGATTTTTAATACCAAATATCTCGCGGGCAAAGATGCTGCCCATAATCGCATACTCAAGCAAATGCTGCGGCTTACAGTCAACACTTGCTCCAGCATCAAAAAGATTACAGACACCGCCGTCAGCTGTGGGAAGAGGTACTCCGATAGTGGGTCTTCCCACACCTTTCACTCTTCCTATGACAAGGGTTGAGACGGCAAGCATTGCTCCAGTATTGCCAGCGCTGATCAATCCATCTGCAATTTTTTCCCGTACAAGTTTTGCGCCTACCACTAATGAAGAATTTTGCTTGGATTTTATTGCTGAGGTCGGATTATCATGCATTGTTATTACTTCGTCGGCATGAACGATCTTGTCTTCAGGCCAGGTTATTTTATGCTTGAGCATAACATCGGAAATTTTATTTTTATCTCCGACCAATATTATGTCAATATCATCCCGTTCCTGGGAAACCAAATCAGCTCCGAGTACTTCGTTGAGGGGAGAAAAATCTCCTCCCATCGCATCAACGACGATTACAGATTTAGAATTTTTATGGGTCATTTTATCCGGCTTTTATGCTTCCGGTACGAACATCGACCTTTTTGCATAGTAGCCGCAATTGGGGCAAGCACGGTGATTTAACTTCATTTCACCACAGTTATCACATTTTGATAAGGAAGGAGTTGTAGCTTTATAATGTGTTCTCCTTTTATCTCTTCTCGACTTTGAATGTCTTCTTTTCGGATTAGGCATAATTTCCTCTGCTATTCTAAATTATTTTTCAAACTTTTCAGCGGTCCCCAGACCGGATTTTCATCTTCCTGATTACAATTGCACTGAGACTCATTTAGATTTGTTCCACAACGAATACATATTCCTCTACAATCATCTTTACATAATGTTTTAAGCGGAAGTGCAAGTTCCAGATAATCATAAATATCTGAAGCAAGATTTATCGACGTTACTTCGGGTGCTAAATAATAAACATCAAGTTCACTGTCTTCGTTTATTTTATCTCTTGTAAAAATATATGTAAGAACAAATTTATTATCTAAACGTTTTCTGAAATCCACGGCACATCGATCACATGTTAACACTGCCTCACAGGAGACACTGCATTCCAGTACAATCTGGTATGCCGATTTATCCATTTTGACCTTAGCGAGCAAACTACCAATAAATGGCGACTCTCCCCATTGAAGGGATTCTATTTTTTCATCAAAGTCAAACTGATGAATACCATCGCTAAAATTTACAAATTTGATATTCATTTTTTTAAAAATTTAAAATTCTAATATATGAAAGCGGTTTTTGATAATCAAGCATTACCTTTCCAGTGTCAAATGCATCAATATTCAAATTGATTATTGCTCAATTAGATTCAACTAAAATATACAATTACATTAGGAATGCCTTTATATTTTTTATTTTGTTCCTGTTAATGCTTTTGATTTTGTCGGATTGCAAAAAATTCAGGAATTTTCTGTAATATTGACTTTAGAAAGTAATCATGGAAACGAATTAATTTTTATTGCGTGAAAAATAAAATACTACTATTCGGCGGAACATTTGATCCAGTTCATATTGGTCACCTGATCACCGCCAGATTTGTTTTTGAGAACAGAAAAGCTGATAGTATAATTTTTATGCCGAATTATCAGTCACCGCTTAAAACCGATTTTATGCCAACGCCGACATTTCACCGTTTAAATATGCTGCAATTGGCACTTCTCGGTTTAGAGGGGTTTATTGTCAGTGATTTTGAAATCAACCGAAAACAGATAAGTTATACTTACCAGACAATTGAAGAACTTTCATCACCGGAAAACATTTTAGAGATTATTATTGGTTATGATAACCTCCTGGTATTCGAAAAGTGGATGAAACCTGATCTTATCGTCGAAAAAGTAAAACTTCTTGTATTAAAAAGAAATACCCACACCAGTGATGACAGAAATCGATTCTTTAAGGATGCTGTTTTTCTTGATACTCCCAGAATTGATATCTCATCAACAGAAATAAGAAATAGAGTAAAATCAGGAAGATCCATTGATTTTATGGTACCAGAAAAAGTAAAAGAATATATTTTAGAGAATAATTTGTACAAATGACGAAAATCCCTATGTCCCCAGCAAACAATATTGCTTCATGGTTGGCATCAAAAAAAACAATAAGTCGACTGATATCCGGTATTGAACTTGAAAAGGATTTTTCACTTGCAACTTTAAAAAGCCTTCACCACAGAACAGGAGAAGCCTATCGTATAGGAATAACGGGGCCTCCAGGTGCCGGTAAATCAACTATAACTAATCTGCTCTCCAGACAATTTCTTCAGCTTGGAAAAAGAGTAGGGATAATCGCCATTGACCCGACAAGCCCTTTTACAGGCGGAGCCCTTCTCGGCGACAGAGTTAGAATGACAGAACTTGGCTTAGACGATAATATCTTTATCCGCAGTATGGCAACGAGAGGCAGTTTGGGCGGATTGTGCAAAAAAGCAGTGGATACTGCTGATGTACTGGATGCGGCAGGTTACGATATTATCATATTTGAAACTGTTGGCGTTGGACAATCAGAACTTGATATTGTTAGGGCTGCAGACAGTGTTGCAGTAATTCTTGTTCCTGAGTCCGGAGATGCAATTCAGGCTATGAAAGCGGGTCTTATGGAAATTGCAGATTTCTTTATTCTTAACAAATCCGATAGACCGGGTGCCGAATCTGCTTATTCAGCGCTCAGAACAGTACTCACGATTCGGAATACTGTTCACGATCCATGGCAGCCGGGAATTATTCGTTCTGTTGGCACCGAAAATAAAGGAATTCAGGATATTCTGAATGAAATAACACGTCATAGGAACTTTTTAACTTCGACAGGCACTTTAAATGAGAGGCGAGAAATTAACGCTAAAAGCAGAGTTAAAGAGATTGTCCAGAAACTTATTGATGATGATCTCTGGAGTAGTGAGAGAGAAATGCAGTTGCTCGATTCTCTGAAATCGATAAGTGTCGGCAAATTATCACCATACAGTGTTGCTGAGCAAATATTATTAAATTATAAGAAAAGTTTTAGGAGATAATATTCTATGTCTGAACCAGGATTTAATAATCATTTTGTTAATGATTTGAATGAAGATCAATTATTGATTCAGGAAACAATTCGGGAATTTGCAAATAAACAAATTAAACCTGTTGTGATGAATTTTGACGAGTCACAGGAATTTCCATTAGAGCTAATGCATAAGTTAGGCGAATTGGGATTTTTGGGCATCCTTGTTTCTCCGGAATTTGAAGGGTCAGGATTGGGGTATGTCGAATATGCGATTGTGATTGAAGAAATTGCAAAAATTGATCCTTCGGTAGCTTTATCAGTAGCTGCCCATAACGGACTTGCGACCAACCATATTAATTTATTCGGGAACACATTTCAGAAAAATAAATACCTCAAGGAACTGGCATCAGGGAGGAAAATTGGGGCATGGGGTTTGACAGAACCTTCCTCCGGTAGTGATGCCGCAGGAATGTTGACAACCGCAGAAAAAGATGGCGATTTTTATATTCTGAATGGGACCAAAAATTTTATCACTCATGGAAAATCAGGTGAAATTGCTGTTGTTATGGCATATACTGATAAAACCAAAGGAACAAAAGGCATATCAGCTTTTATTTTAGAAAAAGGAATGAAGGGATTCTCTCCGGGGAAAAAGGAAAATAAACTGGGAATGCGAGCGAGTGAAACTACTCAGCTGATCTTCGAAAATTGCAAGGTACCTGCTGAAAATCTTCTTGGCAATGAGGGAGAAGGATTTAAACAAGCTATGAAAATACTGGAGGGCGGAAGAGTTTCTATCGCTGCTCTCGGATGTGGACTGGCTGGAGGTTGCCTTGATTATAGTATTAATTATTCAAAAGATCGTAAACAATTCGGAAAATCTCTTGCTGAATTTCAGGCAATTCAATTTAAGCTGGCGGATATGTCCACTGAACTCGAGGCTGCACGATTATTAACATACAAGAGCGCTGCTGAAAAAGATGCTGGTTTACCAATCAATTTATCGGCTGCATACGCAAAACTCTATTCGAGCGAAATCGCAACTAAAGCAGCTAATGAAGCAGTTCAGATTTTTGGAGGATACGGTTTCACAAAAGACTACCCTGTTGAAAAGTTTTACCGTGATGTTAAACTGCTTACAATCGGTGAAGGAACATCAGAAATTCAGAAAATTGTTATCGCTAGAAATTTATTAAGAGATTAAAAAATATTCCAATGAAAAGAATAGGCCATCCCGTTAAAAATGATCTTCAATTCAATCAGAGAGAAGATTACCAAAAAAATCTGTTAAGAAAAATTGAAGCCGCCAGGACTCAGATCAAACTGGGCGGAGGCAAAAATGCTATTGAAAAACAACATGCAAAAGGTAAACTTACTGCAAGAGAAAGAATTGCTCTCCTTTGCGATTCTGGAATAGCTTTTCATGAATTAAATCTTTTCGCAGCTTACGGAATGTATGAAGAATATGGAGGAGCTCCTTCTTCAGGAACAATTTTTGGAATAGGAAAAGTCAGCGGACGTGATTGTGTGATCATTGCGAATGATGCAACTGTCAAAGCTGGTGCATGGTTCCCGATTACTGCAAAAAAGAATCTGCGGGCCCAGGAAATTGCGATTGAAAACAGATTACCATTAATCTACCTTGTAGATAGCGCCGGGGTTTTTCTCCCGCTTCAGGAAGATATCTTTCCCGATAAGGAGCATTTTGGAAGGATTTTCCGCAATAATGCAATTATCTCCTCAATGGGAATTCCTCAGATTTCGGCAATTATGGGTCCATGCGTTGCAGGTGGGGCTTATCTTCCGATAATGAGTGATGAAGCACTTATAGTTAAGGGCGAAGGCTCTGTGTTTTTAGCCGGTTCTCACCTAGTTAAAGCAGCAATCGGTGAAGATATTGATAATGAATCACTTGGCGGAGCTGTCGTTCAGTCGAATATTTCAGGGGTAACTGATTATGTGATGCAAAACGATAAGGAATGTATTTTACAAATACGAAGTCTGGTATCAAAATTTGGGAATAAAGGTGATGCAGGATTTTCACGAATAAAATCCGCTCCACCATCATTCGCTGAACGCGAAATATTGGGAATCTTGCCGGAAGACACATTTAAGCCCTACGATTCTTATGAATTATTAGCAAGGATTACTGACAATTCTGAGATTGATGAATACAAGGCAGGCTTTGGAAAATCGATAATAACTGCTTATGCAAGAATTGACGGATGGGCTGTTGGAATTGTTTCAAATCAGCGGTCAATCACAAAAACTGAAAAAGGTGAAATGCAAATCGGAGGTGTAATTTATTCGGATTCTGCTGACAAAGCCGCCAGATTCATCATGAATTGCAATCAGAAAAAAATACCGCTTGTATTCCTTCAGGATGTTACCGGCTTTATGGTCGGAAGTAAAGCCGAACACGGTGGGATAATCAAGGACGGAGCAAAAATGGTAAATGCTGTCGCAAATTCAGTCGTCCCCAAGATAACTATTATTCTGGGTAATAGTTTTGGTGCAGGAAATTATGCAATGTGCGGCAAAGCATATGATCCGCGTTTCATTTATGCTTATCCAAACGCTAAAATTGCAGTGATGGGCGGGAGTCAGGCTAGCAGTGTTCTGTTGGACATAAAAATCAAACAGATGGAAAAAGGGAATAAAGTTTTTACAGAAGAGGATAGAAAAAAATTATTTTCTGAGATTAAAAATTCCTACGATGAAAAAAGCAATCCACTTTACGGCGCTGCGAGACTATGGATTGATGATATCATTTCTCCACTTGACACAAGAAGAGTTATATCAGATTCCATCGCTTATGCGTCAAATAATCCTGAGATGCCAAAATTTAACCCGGGTATAATTCAAACCTGATTGACCAATTCTTTTGGTCTGCCTGATTCGAATTATACTGTGGATTACCTTAATAGAACCATTTTGGCTATTTTGCTTCTCGAACCGGACTGCAATCTGTAGAAATAAATTCCTGAACTAAGTCCTTCTCCCTGGAATTTCGTCGAATATCCTCTGCCCGGGACTGTAATTCCATCAAACAATACTGCGATCTTTTCCCCAAGCTGATTATAGACTTCAAGCAGAGTGTACGAGGTTTCGTCAACCGAAAAATCAATGTTTGTATCTGGATTAAAAGGATTTGGATAATTTTGCCCTAACACAAAATTTATTGGCAATTCCCCTGTTTCCGCTGTCTCTGTAATTAAAAAATCAGAATATCTGAACGAACCTGATGCGAGTACATTTTTATCACTTTTTGATTGAATAAATGCCAAAACCTTGAGACTGTCGGGATTCCAATCCTGATTAATTGAAAAAGTCCGCTCAAAATTTTGTGTCGAATTTGCGGATATCATAACATCAATTCCTTCCGGCTCCAGCATATATCGCATTGTATTATCATGTATCAGAATTCCGTTCCTCCCCTGATAAGCAACATTTTCCGTTATAATTATCTGCATTAATCCATCTAATTCTGTGTTTTGTGATATTACCCCAACATTAATTTTAATATTGCTATGATCGTCATTCCTTACTCCTGAAACTGAAATAGCAAGCCCGCTATTTATGCCGGCAAGGCTGTCTAATTTATTCTGCCATAGACCATAATTTCCAGATGGCTGTCTTGCACCATTGAAAAAAGTGATAGGAGTAAAAAAGAACGGTCCATAATACAGATCACGAGCATCAGAATGTAATGTATTGTGATGGTAAAGCGGATCATCCTGATAAGGATACTTCATATGATAGTAAATATAATCTATCTGCTCTGAATGTTCAGAATTTTGAAGATATTCTTTTAGTGCACCGTGTGCACCAGGGCATACACCGCAATGGGAATTTGTAAATATTTCAACCAGCACTCTGCTTTGTGCCTGAACACTGTTGATTGACAAAAAAAAGAACAATACGACGAAGAAATTATTTTTCATTTTACCCCCGATAAATTCAGACTCAATATCTGATTTATTATGGTAAATTGCAAATAAAAAAAATAATCAATATAAGATAACTTCTAAAGAAACTGAGGAACTATTCCCCCTTTCGTCAACACACAATATCTCGCTCATACCTTCAGAAGGTTGAAATAATATTGTTTTACCTGATATTCCACTGCCTATTAACCTCCCATCAACATACCAAAAGTGTTTTTTAATTTCTTCGGGCGATGCCGCAGATAAAGCAATTTTGCCTCTCCCCTCCCTTTCCAGAAAATATTTTTGTTTACTGACCGGTGAAATAATTGCTGGTGGACGGAACTGATCATATATTTTACATTTAGTATAATGCGGAGGTATTTTATCGTGGTAGATATATTTTTTTTTGAGCCAGTACAGATATTCGGGATCCTGATTAACCACATACTTTTTTGAATAATTCTTTGCCGGAAGGCAATTAACACAATAAGAAACTTTCCCATCTTCTGAGACATAGATTTCCCGGAATTCATTGCATATTTCGGCTTGCTCCAAAAATTCCTTTGTTACAAGAACCTTCACTTTTTTTTCACAGAATTCAGCAGGTAACATACCTGATGATTCACAGACCTCAGTTTCATGAACAGTTTCATTAAGATCTTTCAGGAGTTCATTATCATTTCTTGCAACCACTCTGAAAACGTCAAACATAAATGGCACTGCAATCTCAGAAGCTTTTATGAACGGGGACCCCTCACCACTAAAATTTCCAAACCATACGCCTACTGTGTATTCTGAAGAATATCCGACTGCCCACGCATCTCTTTTGCCGTACGATGTTCCGGTCTTCCACGCAACAACTGGAAAGTCATCAGCAAAACGATAATGATCCGGGAAATCATTCCTTTCTGTCGAAACCAGAATTGATGAGATGATCTTTGAGCCCTCAACTGTGAACTGTTCATTTTTCTTCGAACTGCCACCTGTTTTAGAATATTCTATTGCCCGGAACGCTCCGTTATTCGCCAAACACATGTATGCCCTGGTCAGCTCTTCAAGTGTAACTCCGCAACCACCAAGAATCAAAGACAACCCCAGTTTATCCTGCATTTTGGCGACTGATTCGAAACCTAAGTTTTTAAGATCATCGATAAACTTTTTTGTGCCATATTGATCGAGCATCCTTACTGCGGGAACATTTAGTGAATTTACAAGCGCTTCACTAAAAGTTACCTTTCCACTATAAGTCCCATCATAATTTTCAGGCTCATAACCATTAAGAAACAGAGGGAAATCGTAGAGTGTTGATTGAGAGTTCAGGTTTTTTTTCTGTATCATTTTTGCGAAGAGAAAAGGTTTCAATGTTGAACCAGGTGATCGGACAGATTTGATTCCGTCAACCTGACCACTATTTTCGGAGTCAGTAAAATCTGCTGACCCTATATAAACAATTGCTTTACCTGTCTGATTGTGAACTACTAATAAGGCGCCATTTGTAATTTTTTTTGGAATCAGTGAATGAACATAAACTGATAAAGACTGCTGAATTGATGATTGTAATCTTAAATCGATACTTCCTTTTATTACGTCATCTGCTATTAGATTTTTCATCAATTGAGAATAATGAGGAGCTTTGTTCACAAATTCACTTCTTCTGAATTGAATACTTTCTTCAAGTGCATCATTAATAATTTCATCAGGAAAATGATTTTCCAAAAGAAGAGCATTTAATAGATTGTCCCTTTTAAATTTTACCCCATCAGGGTTTGTAATTGGATTTAATTTTCCAGGATTATTTGGAATGACTGCGAACGCTGCAGCCTGAGATAAGCTGAGAAAAGATGGCTCTCTGTTCAGATAAATTATTGAGGCTGCTTTAATTCCTTCAATATTACTACCGAAAGGTAAATTGGAAAGATAAATCTGTAATATTTCATTCTTTGAGTAATGCATTTCCATCTGGACGGCGCGGAGGATTTCAACAAATTTATTGAGATAGGTTCTCTCAGCAGGTTGTAAAAGTCTTACAGTTTGCATTGTAACTGTGGATGCACCTGAGATTATTCTTCCGGAACCAATATTCTGGATAAATGCCCTTACAAGTGAAAAAACATCAAATCCAATGTGATAATAAAATCGTCTGTCCTCTTTAAATATTATTGTTTTAATAAAATAATCGGGAATTTCAGATGGTTTCGAGCGAAGTCTCCACTTATCATCAGTAGTGAGGAACGATGCAATAATATGACCATTACGGTCATATATCACTTTTGAATAATCTTTTAACGGGTACGGTGGAAATATTCTGTCAAGTGAAAAAACGACAAGAATAAAAACGGTTATTATCCATGCAGATTTTTTTAAAAAGATTTTCTGAGACATCCGAAGAATCATTGATAAGCTTTGTACTTTGTTATTCCTCCGCCTGATGTTCCAACCCAAAGGATACTGTTACTCCCCTGATCAACCGCCGAAATAATGTAACTCTTCAGTCCTGAATTTTTGGGTGAAAAAGCGATTGTTGGTCTTTTTGTCAGATGATAGCGTATCAGTCCGTTTCGTGTGGAAAGCCAGATGTATTCCTGGTCATCGCAAAATAAATCGAAAATGGCATTGTCTCCCAATTCCAATTCAAATGCCCATGACTGACTTTTATTACGGAATAAATAAATGGTCTCATTGTATGAAGCTCCAAAAAAGGAGTTGCCTTGTTTATCTGTATCAATTGAAGTGATAGTTTTCCAAATATTTGGCGGACTCCCGCGCGAACTTATAGAATGATCCCAGGTATTTTTCATACCCCATCGCCACCATTTACGGGAATCAAATTGCAATAGACTGTATTTTACACACGAAACCCAAAACTGATTATCCCCTGAATAGAATCTCACTTTTGACACCCAGTCATTCGGCACATCAGAATTATTTGGCCCAAGCAATATCCATCTGCCGTAATAAAGACGCACTAAACCCTCTTTAGTCCCGATTAATGCATTACCGTTCTGGGAAACATCCAGAGTTGACACATAGTCTAATGGCATCCCGGTATTCGCCGAATTGAAAATTTCCCAGAGTCCGTTATCTATTATGGCAAGTCCTGCATCAGTGCCTACCCATATCTTGCCATCAGTATTCACCTTTATACAAGGTACATGGTTTCCGGGCAGGAATGAATTTTCTTTATTAAAAATATGCCAGACCTTCCAGTCGTACCAGATCAATCCTTTGTCGGTTGTACCAGCCCAGACATGATTATTATTATCAATGCCAATACATGTAATATCATCAGTAGGTATATCAGAATTCAAGGTAGTATAGGTAACCCATGTAGTTGTATCATCTAAAGCGAATTCTCCATTCGCAGTCAAACCGCTATAAACTTTAATCAGTTTCGAGGTTTTCCAGTACCCGGTTTTTTCATATGAAACTTTATGAACTCCAGGAATAATACCGCTTACTATGACAGGTGTTTTTTTACCAAGAAGGGAATCATCAAGACTAATAATAGCATCCGAAGGGTTTGATTTCAGGCTTATTGAACCAAGCATCCTTGGATTTTTATTGTATTCAATATTTAGCCGAAGGGTATCTTTTTTATTAAGGTAAACTCTCAGCAGAGTATCCTTATAGAATTCCCTCCTTAACAAAAATTCATAGTCTCCTTCGGAGAGTCCAGGGATTTTTGCAGGTGTAGCGTAACCTGATAATCTGCCATTGACAAATATTCCAGCTCCGGATGGTATGCTATTAATCTCAATTAATCCGGCAACAATCTGTTGCTCAGGCTGCATCTGCGAGACGCCTTCATAGCACGAGACTGCTGAAATGAGTAATAATGCCGCGAATGAAAATTTCTTAACCATTTGAGTAATTCACTTCCCGGTCATATTAATTAAGTATTTCTACAAAAGGAAGAATTGAAACCTAAATAAAAAACAGACTTTTCTAATTAAATCTTTTATATTTGGTCAATCCCCCGCGATGAGTGGAAATCCACATTACTTTATTGGGAGCCTCAGTAACTCCGGTAATATAATAAGATTTTAATCCGCTGCTTTTAGGATCAAAAGAAATAGTCGGGGACACATTCTTTTTATATCTTAATAATCCCTTCTGCGTCCCGATCCAAACATAATTATCCTCTGAACAAAATATGTTATTAACTGTATTATCGCCCAGAGAAAGCACAGTTTTCCACGCGCCATTTTCATAGAGCAGAACAAATATGCTCCGCTCAACAGAAGCGCCGAAAAATCCTTCTCCCGATTTTAGAAAATCGATAGCGATTATCTCTTTCCATACATTTGGCGGAATCTCTTTCCAACTTCCCCCAAGATCATCCGGATCAGGCAAACCGTAAGTACTCCATTTAATCGAGTTGAAACTCGCCAGGCACGTCTTCACAACGGATGCCCAGAGATTTCTGTTAGGCTGAAATTTAACTTTTGCAACCCAGGTCGCGGGTAGTTTTGAATTTGAGGAGTTCAGCAAAATCCATCGCCCATTATACAGTCTGACAAGTCCGGATTTTGTGCCGACAAGTGCATTGCCAGTACTGTCCACATCAATCGAGGACACATAATCGATAGGCATACCCGTATTGGCACTATTCAGAATTTCCCAGGAGCCGTTGTCATAGATAGCAATACCCTCGTCAGTTCCAATCCATAACTTGCCAAAATAATCATATTTCAAAGTCAGAACATAGTTTGATGGAAGTGGCGAATTGTCTTTATTAAAAATTTTCCATTCTTTCCAATCGTAATAGATAAGACCCAAAGATTCACTTCCTGCCCAAACATGACTATTTTTGTCAGTAGTAACGCATGTGATTTCATCAGTGGGTATCCCTGAATTTAATGTTGTATAGGTCACCCATTTAGAGGTATCATCAAGAGCAAAATCGGCAGTTGTAATCGTGCTGCTATAAACATTATATCTCAATGATGTATTCCAAAAGCCCTGTTTTTTAAATGTAATTTTCCTTATTCCCGGTCGGATACCAGTCACTCTCGCAGGCGTTATTATACCTGTCGAGGAATCATCAACTAATATTTCTGCTCCCGGAGGAGTTGATGTACATTCAATTGTTCCATACATCCTTGGGTTCTTGAGATAATCTACAAAAACTTCAACTTTTCCATCTTTGGGCATTTCGATATAAAGTGCAGTATCTTTATAGTAATCTTTCCTGAGAACAAGTTTATAAGTACCCTCATTGAGCCATGTCATACTATCTGGTGTAAAATACCCACTTTTTTTCTCATTCAGATAGATACCGGCACCAGCGGGATATGAGGATACGATCAATCTACCTTTATCAGCAGGTTTTTCTGGTGGAGTATTCGAAAGTTCCTTCTCACAAGCCGTTAAAAACACCAGTATTATAAGTAAAGCAAAAACATAAAAATATTTATTATTAGACAGCATACTATGTAAAAACTCCAAAAATTTAATTTGTTCCCAGTTTGTAACCATATTTTTTAATGTACAATTCGTCGAAATAAATTACAACTCCATTTTTAATATACGAGCAGAAAATACCCAGACCACCATCAATGTTTGTAACATCGAGCTCATCCAACCTGATGGAATACTCATTGACAATATTATTTGTCGATGAATAATAACTTGTCAAGTTCTCATCAAAAGTGGCTATTTCAAGATAAAGGTGAATAATCTCAAAATTACCTTTATTCTCATCTTCGGCAGAAATATCCTGAAGTACTTTATCAATCGCTGAAAACTCATATACAATACCAGTCTCTTTGGAAGCCTGAGGATAATAAGGGTCGGTCACTCCGTTTCTGTTCAGAAATTGTGCAGGTACTATTACGGTTTTTGCTACTTCAACACCTCCAACTATCTGGTTATATCTTAAAGTGAGCCTGGGTAAAAACATTAATCCGTTTCTTTCGGTTTTCCATCTGATAGTCACAGTTTTTCTATTTTCCGGAGGTATTAGATAATCACTGTCCTCAGAAAAATTTATTCTCTCCGGAAGTCTTGTTGAACTGCTAAGTCTTTTCCCATTTGGCAGAAGAGCTTCAATCTCAATATAGCTGCCCGCATCGGGTCTGAATCCATCGATATAATAAAATTTGTAAGGATCGTCATACCTATGTACCACAGGATCAAAAACAAGGCTATCCCTCATGAAATAAACAGTGTCCTTATACCATAGTCTTATTATCGAGCCTTCAATAAATTGGCTCTGAGTATTGACATTTGGATCAAGTCCTGGTACATCATAATTTTTCAGTACAGTTGCCACCTGAAAAGATGTGTCACCTCTTATTACGGAGTTTAAAACATAATTCTGCTGAAAATCAGCTTTAGTTTTTACCGGATCTTCACACCCCATAAAGAACATTACAGTTATAAGAGATAGCATAAATAGTCTGATAATATTTTTCATATCTCCACCTGCACTGTTGCTGTTGGAAGAAATGGCAGCATATTCACAATCTCCCCCGTGTCCCTCTCATAATAAAAGATATTTTTTCTATCGTAAACATTGAGGATGCTAAAATCAATATCAATCTTAAGCGGACCAAATATAAATTTCTTTGAAAGACTCAAATCAAGGCGGTGATATTCTGGAAGTCTGCCTCCATTAATATTTGCCAATATCGAATACGGTTGATAATATGTTCCGCCAAGACCCTGATTGTAAATATTAGTAAGGTACATTTTATCATAATATCCGAGGATTTGTGTAAAAGGAATACCGGTATTATATAGCCATATCGCACTGGCAATCCATCCGCTGCCAATATTATATTCAAGAGAAAGATTTACAGCATGTCTCGAATCGTATTTAGGGTAATACACCCAGTCATTTATTTCTTTGTACGCCCAACTAAGCGTATATGCTGCTGAGATATTCAAAGGATCGTCCTGATATTTCAAAAGAAATTCCCAGCCATATGCATCTCCCCTGCCGGCAACAAGGTCGGGATCAGTTGAGTAAATCTTGTCCCTGTTCAGATCAGGAAGATTTTGTGTCTTCTTAATATACCCTTCAATATCAAAACTAATCGTTTCAAAAAACCTAGTCTGAAGCCCTATAATGTAATGAATGGAACGAGACGGAGAAAGATAATCAGGAGTAATAACCCAGGGTTCAAAAAGAGAAATCACCTCATTCTCATTCGTGAGAGTAGTCATCTCCTGCTGATATATACCCCACGCTCCTTTAATTGCAATATTATCATTCAATCTGTAGGTGGCGCTAATTCTCGGTTCCGGGAAACCTGAACCATTTTTATTAAGTCCGGCAAGATTATACCTCATTCCGAGATCGAGACCAACCTGCTTATATCGCAGAAATTTATATTTGAAAAATAACGCCAGGTTTGCCGCGGTATTATTAATATCGGTTGGTACTCCCCGCTGATTTAACTGAAAAAGTTTTGTATTGATGCTCTTAATATGAATTCCGGTATTGATCTCATCCTTGCTGTCAAAAATATATGTAAATTCAGACCTGAGCGAAATATCGTTCACCACATTTTCTTTGGGGTTAGTAGTGCTAAGATTGGGAATAACTTCCCCGCTAAACCTGCTCAGTGAGACATCAAATTCTGAAAATAAGGGACTGTCATAAACATGAAACCACTTGAATCCTACTAGATTATTTGTCCATCCAAAATCTTCTTTCAGTGGATCGTCATTCAGTAATTTATCATTACTAAGGAATCCATGAACTTCAAATTTCGCCCCGGGAATAAAATCAGCATCAGCATAATTCACTTTAAATGAGAGGTCATGAAAGTCGAATGGGGCTCTTTTATTATTCAAAAACTTCTTAAGTATTTCATTCGCATAACTTTTCCTGCCGGACAAAATGAACGAACCTCCTGGAATTGGTCCCTGAAGCAGTAATTTGCCTGAGAGATAACTTGAACTCGCTTTCCCGCTGAATGAATTTTTATTGCCGTCTTTGGTAATTATTTTAAGGACAGATGAAAGTCTGCTTCCAAATTCAGCAGTAAAGCCACCTTTATAAAACTCAAGATTATTGATTATCTCCGGATCGATTACACTAAACATCCCTAAAGCATGGAACGGATTATATACTGTCGTATTATTGAGCAGCACCAGGTTCTGATCACTCCCGCCGCCTCTAACATAATATCGTGCGGAGACATCGCCGGTTGTCCTAACCCCCGGCATATATTGCAAAGATCTGAAAATATCAGTCTCCACACCTTTGGGCATCATCTCAAGTTCCCTGACGGTGATTCTCTGAAGGCCTATATCCGTTTCATTCTCCCGGATAATTTTTTCTCCGACCTTCTCGATGGTTTGCATTTCAATCTGAACCGGTTCCAATTCAAAATCAATCTGCGTAATTTTATTCGGTAATACCTGAGCCTTTAAGGATTTTGACTCATAGGATACGTAGGATACGTGCAGCGTATAAGTTTTTCCTGAGGGAATACCGGTAAATATAAAATAGCCGTTCTGATCTGAGGAAGTTCCTTTTTTTAGTTCTTCGATGAAAACATTTCCATAAGCAAGTATTTCACCGGTATTTTTATCAGTAATTTTTCCTCTGATTTTCCCCGTTGGCTGGGCGAAAATTACTCCTGAACTTAACAACAAAAATAGTAGAAAGTATTTGGGCATAAAATTGAGTTTTATTATTCAAAAAACAAACTTATAAATTAATATTAATCATGATTAAATACTCAAGATTTTTTTTGATTTTCAAGGGTAAAAATAAACTCTTAAGTTAAAGAAAATTAATTTTGGTGTTTTTGCCAAAATTAAAATGAATCCTGACAATAATTCTACTGAGGAAAAATGCATTCGTTCTGGTTGTTTTTAATTTTTATAATAGTGAGTGCTTCAAAGTTTTTTTCACAGGGAGTGGTCATTCCGAATTATTTCGTCACTGATAGTACTCTCAGTGATCAAATCCTCGAAATCGTGAATGAACTTGGGCTTGCTGGTGATTACGATGTCGGTGAAGACGGTATTGAACAGATTTCTCTTGCAGTGGTTGATCTCGCAAACAACGGTCCGGTTTTAGCTGGCTATAAATACGGAAATTTCATTTATCCGGCATCAGTTTATAAAATGTACGTGGCTGCTGAAATACTTCATCAGATTTCTCTTGGCGAGTATTCGTTAAACCGTATTCATATCGTTGAAGGACATAATGCTGTTGACAAAAATAAAGAAATAGGCAATGATCCGCGTCCGCTTTTAAAACCCGGTGATACCGTGAACGTAAATTATTTGCTCGATTTAATGATTACCAGAAGTGATAATTCGGCTGCGAACTGCCTGATTGATGTTGCCCGGCGTGAGAAAATCAATCAACTCATGAGTAAGTATAATTGGCATGGAAGCGAAGTCACCAGAAAATTCTTGCGTAGGAAATTTGAAGATCCGGGTTATGAAAACATCCCGGGAACAGAAACATGCGCCCTTCACGCAGCCGATTTTATGTACAAAATTGAAACAAATACTCTGGTTGATCCCTGGGTTAGCCAGCAAATGAAAATTTTGCTTGGGAGGCAGCTCGATAATACCAAATTATCAAGGGGTTTACCCGATAATGCAGTTTTTTATCATAAAACAGGCTGGTACTCTTTCTGGACAAATGACGTTGGAATAGTTAATGATGGTAATATCAGGTATATTATTTCCTGTTTTTTGCCTTTGAAAGAAGAAGCAGCTCTTCCAAAATTTCGTGAACTTGCCTCCAGGATTCATCACTTAATATCAAACCGGAACAAGCATTGACAAAGGATTAAATTCAATTATAAACGCAAAGAGCTGTCCATCTGACAGCTCTTTGATATTTTTGTTGATATTTTTTTTATCAGATGAATAATTTATAGCTCTGCAAAGCCTTCATATAATTTGCCCTTTCGAACGCTGCTGGTTCGGCAACTCTGCGCTGGCTCATACTTCCTTTCATCTGGGTGATAGATTCATATTCATTCTCTTCCATCCAGATTTGAAGCCCGCTAACCATATCACTCACCCTCGAGATACCGTGTTTGAGCAATTCAGAACATACCATTGCAACATCACCGCCAGCCATCATAACCTTAATAACATCAAGATGACTGTGAACACCTGAAGTGGCTGCCATGCTCGCCTTAATATTACCATATAGAATTGCTATCCATCTTAGGGGCAGCCTTAATTCCCAATTGGTGCTAAGGACAAGATTAGGTACAACCTCGAGTTTATTAAGATCAAAGTCCGGCTGATAAAATCTGTTAAAAAGAACCAGTCCATCTGCTCCGGCACCATCCAGTTTTTTTGCCATATTCGTCATTGACGTAAAAAATGGACTAAGTTTAACTGCGACAGGTATTTTTACTTTCGATTTGACAGCTTTAATCGTTTCAACGTACATGTTCTCGATCTCGCTGCTGGGAAGATTTCCATTCGCAGCGATATAATAGATGTTAAGTTCAAGAGCATCGGCTCCTGCCTGCTCAATATTCTTGGCATAATTCACCCAACCTCCGGCACTGACTCCGTTCAGACTTCCAATGATTGGTATATTAACTGATTTTTTCAGTTTAGCAATATGATCAAGGTATTCAACCGGTCCCAGCTTGAATTCATCCGGTTCAGGAAAGTATGATGTTGCTTCGGCATAGCTCTCGGAACCATATGAAAGATAGTGATCTATCTCGCCTGATTCATGGTTGATCTGCTCCTCGAAAAGCGAATACACTACAACCGCAGAGGCGCCGGCATCTTCCAGCGCTTTTACTGAATCGACGTTTTGAGACAGTGGAGAGGCTGAAGGCACTACGGGATTTTTTAGTTTCAATCCCAGATAATTTGTTGTAAGATCCATTATTACTCCTATAATTTTCTCATTTAATATTGCGGTTCCTTTCCAGGAACCGCATCGATATTAATTTACTTTTTCTTCGTTATCTTTTGTGTCCTTTGAATAATCCAGGGCAGCAAGCTGTTCATAGTATTTCCATTTTGCCAGTACCTCTTCCTGTGCCAGGGCAAGCAGTTTTTTAGCATTTTCCGGATGAGACTTAGTCAACATCTTGTAACGAGTCTCCTTGTAGATATAGTCTTCCAGTTTAATGCTGGCAGGTTTGGAATCCAGTTTAAGCGGGTTTTTACCTTCTTTAACATTTTCCGGATTATACCTGTAAAGTGGCCAGTATGCTGATTCAACTGCAAGTTTTTGGCTGTCAAGTCCCTTCTGCATATTTATTCCGTGAGCTATGCAATGGCTGTACGCAATGATCAGCGAAGGACCTTCATAAGCTTCAGCTTCAAGAATTGCCTTTATCGTCTGAACATCATTTGCACCCATTGCAATTTTGGCAACATAAACATTTCCATAGTTCATTGCCATCATTCCGAGGTCTTTTTTACCCATTGGTTTACCGGCTGCTGCAAATTTCGCTACAGCACCCATACCGGTGGATTTTGACATTTGCCCGCCTGTATTCGAATAAACCTCAGTATCAAGCACTAAAATGTTTACATTTTTACCTGAAGCGATAACGTGGTCAAGCCCGCCATAACCAATATCATAAGCCCAGCCATCCCCGCCCATAATCCAGACAGACTTTTTAACCAGATAGTCGGCAACTGCAAGTAGTTGTTTTGATTCTTCAGTTTTTATTTGCTCAAGTTTTTTCTTTAATTCAGCAACTCTTTCACGCTGATCATGAATCCCTGTCTCAGTCTTCTGTTCTGCCTTAAGAACCGCATCTGCTAATGATTCTCCTACCTTGGGAGCAAGAACTGCGAGCAATTCTTTCGCAAAATCATTTTGCTTGTCAATCGAAAGACGCATACCCAATCCAAATTCGGCATTATCTTCAAACAGAGAGTTCGACCATGCCGGTCCACGTCCATCTCTATTAATAGTCCATGGTGTTGTAGGTAAGTTACCGCCATAAATCGAGGAACATCCGGTTGCATTAGCAACGATCATTCTATCGCCGAATAACTGACTTACGAGTTTAACATAAGGTGTTTCACCGCAGCCCGTGCAAGCGCCGGAAAATTCGAAGAGCGGCTGAAGGAATTGTGATCCTTTTACAGTCGTAACATTCACTTCTTTTCTGTCGTATTCAGGAAGATTCAGGAAGAAATCAAAATTTGCTCTTTCTGTTTCCCTCAGCGGTAACTGAGGAGCCATATTTAATGCTTTGAGCCTGACTTCCTGTTTATTCTTAACCGGACATACTTCGAAGCAAAGTCCGCATCCGGTACAGTCTTCTACTGCAACCTGAATTGTATAAACCATATCTTCTGAAAATTCCTTTCCTTTCGCTTTCATATATTTGAAAGTGGCAGGAGCATTTTCAAGATATTTTTTGTCATATGCTTTAATACGGATTGATGCATGGGGACAAACTAATGCACATTTTCCGCACTGGATGCAAATACTTTCGTCCCAGACTGGAACCTCAAGTGCAATATTCCTTTTTTCCCATTGCGTAGTACCTGAGGGGAAAGTACCATCAATCGGCATTCCACTGACAGGAACGTCATCGCCTTTTCCTTCCATCAATTTTCCAAGCACTTCACGAACATATTCCGGCGCATTGGGTGAAACAATCGGTGGGATTTCGATTGCAGAAGTCGCTGAAACGGGTATCTTTATTTGATGAAGGTTTTCTAATGTCTGGTCGACTGCCCTGAAATTTTGTTTAACAATTTCTTCGCCTTTCGACCCGTAGGTTTTTTTGATTGCCTTTTTAATCTGCTCAATAGCCTCCTCTTTAGGAAGTATTCCGGAGATTGCGAAAAAGCATGTCTGCATAATTGTATTCACTCTGGCGCCCATTCCTGTATCATGAGCAACAGTATAACCATCAATTACGTAGAATTTCAGATCTTTCTCAATAATTTGCTGTTGAACTTTTTTGGGCAATTTATCCCAAACTTCATCTTTTGAATAAGGACTGTTGAGCAGGAATGTCCCGCCTTTTGTTATTTTTTCAAGGACATCAAATTTTTCAAGAAGGTTGAACTGATGACATCCGATAAACTTAGCGCTCTGAATGAGATACGTTGAGTGAATAGGCTTTTTACCGAAACGAAGATGGGATATTGTCGTCGATCCTGATTTTTTTGAATCATAAACGAAATATCCCTGAGCATAGTTTTCGGTTTCTTCACCAATAATTTTGATCGAATTCTTATTCGCACCAACTGTCCCATCCGCACCTAAACCGAAGAACATTCCGCGGAACACGCTATCATCTTCTATCTGGAAAGCCGGATCATAATTCAGACTTGTGAATGTAACATCGTCATTAATTCCAACTGTGAAATGGTTTTTCGGGGCATCAAGTTTCAGATTATCATAAATCGCTTTCACCATCGCAGGTGTGAATTCCTTCGAGGATAATCCGTATCTTCCACCAACTATTCTCGGCAGAGTTTTGAATTTTGATCCGCCTTCGAGGAATTTCTCAGTGATTGCGGTCACCACATCGAGATAAAGAGGTTCGCCAAGCGCACCCGGTTCTTTTGTCCTATCAAGAACTGCGATTTTTTCGACGGATTCTGGTATTGCATTAATAAGAGATTCCATCGAGAATGGTCTGAATAATCTTACTTTGATCAAACCGATTTTTTCTTCCATTCTTTCTGTAAGATATTCAACTGTTTCAAGTGCAGCTTCAGCGCCTGAACCCATCATTATTATAATACGTTTTGCATCGGGGGCACCGAAATAATCAAATAAATGGTACTGTCTGCCTGTGATTTCGGCTAATTTATCCATCGATTGCTGAACTTTCCCAGGACAAGCATCATAAAATTTATTCACAGTTTCGCGTCCCTGGAAATACACATCCGGATTCTGAGCAGTTCCTCTGATAAATGGATTATCAGGTGTAAGCGCTGATTTACGAAGTTCAATTATTTTATCGTAGTCGATCATCGCTTTGAGGTCTTCAGGAGTCAGTTGTTCAATTTTTGAAACTTCATGGGATGAACGAAAACCATCAAAAAAGTGAATAAAGGGTACTCGTGAGTCAAGTGTGGCTCTATGTGCAATAGCAGCCATATCCATGATCTCCTGTATCGAGCTCGCAGCAAGAAGTGCAAAACCGGTTTGCCTTGTCGCCATAACGTCACTATGATCTCCAAAGATCGAAAGTGCCGATGCCGCAATTGAACGGGCTGATACGTGGAAAACAGTTGGCGTTAGCTCACCTGCTATTTTAAACATATTTGGGATCATCAGTAACAATCCCTGTGATGCTGTAAAAGTTGTTGTCAGCGAACCGCTCTGAAGCGCCCCATGTACTGCGCCAACTGCGCCGCCTTCGCTCTGAAGTTCTGAAACGCTTGGAATTGTTCCCCAGATGTTTTTCATTCCGGATGCCGCCCAGGCATCAGAAAGTTCACCCATACCTGAAGAAGGCGTAATCGGATATATTGCAATAACTTCGCTGTTATGATATGCAACATATGCCGCAGCCTCATTTCCGTCAATCGTTATTTTTGGTCTCTCCATCATTTCCTCTGGATTAATTTAATTTATATAATACACTATTATTGACTTAATTGCTTTTTAATATTCTATATTATCAAAATTCAAGCCAAGATTTCTGATGGTTTATCTTCTTAATCCTTAAGGCTTTTGAGACTCTTTTTCGATTTACTTGTGCAAATATTTAGAATTACTCCCCTGTTAATCCTAAAATTAAGAATTATCACCCTCTGATTTTCTGCTGCCACTTACATTGAGTTCGAATATCGGGGGATTAAAAGCAGGTTTTTGCTGACTACCACTTTCTGCCTTAATTTTATGCATTGTATCCCTGAGAACTCCAAGCGACCTCTGGCTAAGGAGATCAATCTTAATCAGCCCCATTTCTTCTATAGGATACATATCAGATTGTGTAACAATGAGACCGAGCCCCTTATTGCTGACATATTCGAGCGCCACGTAATCAGTGATCGGCTTTTCTGTGATAATTATTCCGCCGGGATGTATGCTCAAATGTCTCGGGAAACCCGCAAGCCTCGAAGCTATCCTGATTATATGATTCCATGGCTCCTGTTCAAATTTCAGGGATTTTGCCTCAGGAAATTTTTCGCTCAGTACCGGGAGGTTAGAAGCGCTGGTCCAGGGAATAAATTTACTATACTTAGATATTTCACTTTCGGGTATTCCGAAAACTTTTGCGGTCTCTCGAAAAGCCGAACGAGCCCTGAAAGTAACATTCGTGCATATCATCGCCACCCTGTTATAACCATATTTATCAAAAACATAACGCACTATCTCGTCCCTTTCTTTCCATGAAAAATCAAGATCAACATCCGGAGGTGAAGTTCTGCCCCGATTTAGAAATCTTTCAAAATATAAATTGTGTTTTAAAGGATCGACCTGAGTAAAACCAAGACAATACGCAACAAGGCTGTTTGCGGCGGACCCCCTTCCAATATTCATCATATTTCTTATCCGCGCTTCCCTTACAATATCCCATACTACGAGGAAATAATCACAAAATCCCAGTTCGTCTATCACTTCAAGTTCATACTGAAGCCGCCGGACTGCCTGGTCTGTTATCGGCTGATATCTTTCCTCAAGTCCGCGGAAACATATTTTCCATAAATAAGAAAATGAAGTCTCGCCATAGGGCAGAGGAAAGGAGGGAAACTTATACTCCCCAAGTTTAAGGTCCACATTGCATTCCTCAGCTATCTTTTCTGCATTCCAGATTGCTTCCGGCATATTTCGCCATGTTTTTCTTAACGTTCCGGCAGGCTGCAGCCAGAATTCCGGATCAGCAGTCTGATCTTCATTCAGGTTAGCTAATGTTGTATTTTCCCTTATGGCAGTTACAACTCTGTGCAGTTCAAAATCATCAGGGCGGGCAAAATATGCCGGATGAGTTGCAACGATCTGAATGTTTTTCTGTCGGGCAAATTCATACAATTTCCGGCTTTTTGATTTTTGTATATTGCTCGATATCAGTTCAGCGAAAAGATTTTTCCGCAATGGAATTGTTAATTCAATACTCTCAAGAAGTTTTTGCGAGTTGCATATAATAAAAAGATTTTCGCCCGATCTTTGAACAGTTTCCCTCAAATTAAATTCCGGGTTCAGTTTTCTCGATGTTATCAGCCTGCATAATTCAGAATACCCCTCGTTATTTTTGGCTAAAAACAATGCACTCAGGTCATTATCTGCAGGATCATCAAGTACTGAGCCGAATACAGGCTTAATTCCTTCTGCAACTGCCTTACCGGCAAACTGAATCCACCCATACATCCCATTAGTATCAGTAAGTGCGGCATATCGTGATTCAGATACCTTGGCATGGGACACTATCTCTTCGATCGATAATGTTCCGTTTAATTTCGAATAAAACGAGTGCGTATGCAATGAGACCATTTTTTATATTCTCAGGCAGAACCCATCCTGATTGATTTATAACCGAATTTATCCCTTATTTTGCTTACAGCTCTCAACATTCTTTTTCTTATTTCCCTGTGATTTGTAAAAAGTGATTCCTGATATGAATATTCCTCGAAATTCGTCAGGTGAATACCAATAAGCCTCACACCTACCCTTCTGGTATAAGCCTGATGGAAAAGAGTTCTTGCTGTTTCAAATATTGCCTCGTCATCATCAGTAGGGTCAATGGTTCTGGCTCTTGTAAGTGTACTGAAATCAGAGTAGCGAAGTTTAATACTGATTGTTGAAGCCATCCAGTCGTAATCACGGAGGGACTGACAGACTTTGCCGGTCAGCTTAAAAAGATATCCTTCGATTTCCGTTTTATCAACAATATCGTCATTAAAAGTACGTTCTTTTGATATACTTTTCCTTTCCTGCGGGGGACTTATAAACTGTTTACCCTCACCCTTTGCTTTGCGATAAAGGTCAGATCCTGCCTTTCCCATCGAAGATTCCCAATAATTTTCAGGCAGACGGAGTATATCAGCCACTTTTTTAATGCCTTTTGAATGCATAATTCCAAGGGTAACTTTACCAACTCCGGGAATAGCCTCAACAGGTAAAGGAGCAAGGAAATACTTCTCCTGCCCGGGTACCACGTATGTGATACCGTGCGGCTTCATAAAATCAGAAGATATTTTAGCTACAGTTTTATTTGAGGCTATCCCTATTGAACAAGGAAGTTTCAGTTTATTCCATATTTCCTCCTGAATACGGGAAGCAAAATACAAGGGATGTCCATATATCTTACCGCATCCGGTAAAATCCATGTAGAATTCGTCAATAGACGCCTGCTGCATAACCGGAGCATATGGTTCAAGAATATTCCTGACCAGATCTGAAAAACGCACATATTCCTCGAAATGACCGTGAAGATAAATGCCATGCGGACAAAGACGGAAAGCATTTCTTATCGGCATCGCAGAGTGAAGCCCGTATTCCCTCGCTTCATAAGAGCATGCTGTAACCACTCCCCTGCCGTGCGGATCTCCTCCGACAATTACCGGTTTATCCTCAAGCGAGGGATCCAGTATCCTTTCAACTGATACAAAAAATGCATCCAAATCAAGGTGAAATATTACACTCATTATACTATCTATTCCGATTATAAAGAGCCGGTGTCATTTCTGTAAATCCTCGGTTTGTTCCCATAAACATTCTAAATCCGTCAATATCCTCATCATAAAAACCCTGAACTTACTTCCACAAATCAAATATTCGTCATCACAAAAAAACTAAACTCCAGGTGGTCTGGCCTTAAATATACTCAGTCGTATTCTATCAACTGGCAATTACGGCCAGCCTTGGAAAATGTTCGATTGTATTGGAGGGAATATCCAGTTTTTTAAAGTCTTTCAATAAATAAAGCAATTCAAAAGCATTAGCTACTGCATATCCTGAAGGGTGGTTGTTCATTATTATAAAAACCTTCTTCACCTTATCAAATACTTCCCGGACTGCATTTTCAATTTCACTTAGTTCACCGGGGCTGTATAAGTATTTATATCTGCTGCTTTGCTCGGCATAGGTCTGCTTTTTCCCGAAATCAGTAATCGATTGTTTCCAGGATTGTACATTCCTCCCGTGAAAACGGATATAGGCAGTATCTGTTGTAATCATAGTACGGAAAGGAATTGACTGACCTATCTGCGGCTGATCGATAGTACATACCGATAGATTTTTCTCCGACATATACGCCAGGGCTTCAGCACAGAGCCATGATTTATGCCGAACTTCCGGGAAAAGCCGGTATTTATCAAATGCTTCCCTCAGTCTTTCAACATATCCGAGAGCAGAATTATCAAACATAAATGAATAAGGAAATTGCATCAATACTCCGGCAAGTTTCCCTCCTTCATCGAGAATATCCAGATTATACCTGAACATTCTGATTTGCTCCGGGGTAAAAAAACGTTTGTGCGTAAAATCCTGATGCATTTTAATAATAAACTGAAAATCGTTTTTCTTTTCCACCTTATCCAGCCACCCGGCAACAATACGGGAATTCAGGTAGGTATAATAAGTTACATTCACTTCAACAGAATTGAAATAATCGCTATAATAGCTCAGTTTGTCAAATCCCTTTGAAGGTGATTCCGGATAAAAAGCCGGACTCCAGTCATCATATGACCAGCCGGCAGTACCGGCAAATATCTCAGGCATTTTTCTCTTTCACCCCTTTTACTGCAGAAAACAATTCAAGTTGTTTTTCAGAACCCGCCACTGCATATTCATGAGCCAGCAGCCATTCCTTTCTCCACAATCCTCCTGCATAACCAGTAAGGCTGCCATCCCTGCCGATTACCCTGTGGCATGGTATCAGTATGGCAATTGGATTCATTGCATTGGCACGGGCTGCAGCTCTTATCGCCTTTTCATTACCGAGCCGCTGTGCTAATTCCAGGTATGAGCATGTAGTTCCGTAAGGAATCCGCTGCAATTCATTCCATACAGATTTCTGGAATTCAGTTCCTTCCGGTTCTATCTCAAGAGAAAAATCTCGTGCTGCACCTCTGAAGTATTCATCGAGAACACTGATTACCCTTTCTGAATAAGAATCGGCGATACCAGGAATAAAATAATCATCGTTCCTGAACCTGAGTATTCTGAGTGAATTTTCTTCGGTATGGATTTCAAGAATTCCTATCGGTGAGTGATAATACGAAATCCCATATCCATTATCTTTCATTTTTCTCTCCTGTGAGAGTCAGAACTAATTCCCTCATACCTCCGTAATTGCGGTGCTCATTCATATATATCCCCTGCCATGTACCCAGGTGTAAACTCCCGTTGCGAACCGGTATATTTAGAGAAGGCCCTATAACTGAAGCCTTGATGTGAGCCGGCATATCGTCAGGTCCCTCAATAGTGTGAGTATAAAAACTGCTGTTTTCCGGAACACTATGGGAAAAATACGATTCCATATCAATACGGACATCGGGATCAGCATTTTCATTAATTGTAAGTGATGCAGAGGTATGCCGGATAAATATATTCAGCAGCCCAATCTTCATATCCCTGATCTCAGGGATAGCAGAAAGCACCTCGTTTGTGATCAGGTGAAAACCCCTCTTCCGGGGTTTTAATCTTAAATCTTTTTGAATCCAGGTCATAAATTAATTCCCCATTTTACGTTTACCCGGTTTTTCTTTCCATGCTCCGGTAAATTCCAACAACAGTTCCTACAATACGGAGCCCATGATACTTTTTATCCAACGATATTGTCTGGTACTCGGGATTCTCTGAACGCAGTTCTACGTGGTCATTCATAAGAAAATATCGTTTGACTACAGCAGCATCGTCAAGAAGAGCAACGACAATAGCCCCATTTACGGCTTCCACATTAGGATTCACAATAACAACATCCCCGCTGAAAATATAAGCATCCTTCAAACTTTCCCCCTTGACTCTGAGGAGAAAAGAATCAGCCGGCATTCTTGCAATTGTCGGCAGTTCAATGGTGTCAATTGCATCGGGATATATTGTAAGAGGATTTCCTGCCGCAACCTCTCCGAGAATCGGACGGGGGACAAAAAATTTATCCTCCAGACAAAGTTCGATGCCTCGTGAAATCCGCGGGTTGCGCCTGATGTATCCTTTTCTCTCAATAGCCTGCAAATGCTGTTGAACGGTAGCCCGGTTCTTATAACCAAATGCCCCGGCTATATCCGCCAGAGTCGGAGGATATCCCCGTTCGGTTTTCACTTCAATAATATACTCCAGAATATTTTTCTGCGTTTCTGTCAGTCCTTTATCCATTCACATAAACCAAAAATAATTAGCATTTAATACCATACATTTGTATGTGTATTGGTAAATTTATTAAAAGTCTGAATGAATTGCAAGGGTATAGCGCAGTTTTAAATATTAATTTTTAAAATAGCATTCCTGAGTATGCAATATTGAGCAAAATTCAAGAATGATCTGAAACGGAATTATAGAAAAATGGAGGAGGAAAATTAATAATGCTTTATATTTGCATTTTATAATTTACGGCTTGTAATTTGAACAAATTTATTATAGAGATAGGCGCCAGGTTAAAAGAAAAAATAACAGATGTCATCAAACTGAGACTCTCCCCGGTCGTTATGGCCGCGAGTGTAAGCCTGGGTGTTTTTGTCGGGGCAATGTTCCCGATTGGACTTCAAACAATAACTGTAGTACCGTTGGCAATTCTATTCAGATGTAATCCAATTGTTTCAGCAATGACAACCCTGATAAGTAATCCGCTGACACTTCTACCGTTATATTTAGGAGCCTGGGAAACGGGCACAATATTAACCGGAAGAAATATTGGATCTGGTATTCTGAATAAAGTTATTCAAGCGCCAACCTGGTCTAATATCTCCGCTATAGGTTATGATGGATTAATGATTTTTATTCCCGGACTTCTTATAGTCTCAGTTACATTAGCAACTTTAGCATTCATTATCACCCTACTGATATACAGAATCTCGGGAAAAAACGACTGATCTACCCTTTCTGAAAAATTCCCCGCAAAGATTTTGTAAGGTTATCCCTGAGAACAGGTTTCGAAATAAAATCACTAAATCCTGCGGCAATAAACTTCTCTTTATCCCCAGGTAATACATATGCAGTTACAGCTATAATCGGAACATTTTCATATCCGGGTAATCTTCTGATAATCCGTAGAGCATCGAGTCCGTTATATTCCCCCTGAATATTCATATCCATAACAATAAAATTAAATTTATTTGCCTGTATAAGGGGCAATGCTTTCTCAAGACTGTCTGCAAACTCGATAAAATGGAGATCTTTCATCTGCACCCGGAAAAGTATCTGAGAATCTACCTGGTCTTCGACATAGAGACAGGAGTAGGATGTCAGATCAAGGGTGGCTTGGCCTGGAGCAGCAGATTCCTGGGCAGGGCGGCTGACAGCAGGTGGTGAATAATCCTGCTTTGTTGCCCTCAATGTTTCTGGCGGCATTGGCGGCTGAGCATTCACTGGTGAAGCCGGCTGTGGGGGATGATTGTAATTCTGCCTTTGTGGTTCTGGAGGTGAGACCGGTGCAGCCGGTTGTGAATCGTATTGCTGATTTAGTGCAGGCCGCTGAATGGGCTGAGCTTTAGCCGAGGATTCGGAGGATGGTTTTGCAATAGGTTTTGGTAAAGCCCTGGCTGCTTCAGAAACTTTTATCTCTGCAACCGGTCCGGAATATTCATAATCAATGACACAACCGATCTCAGAAGGTTGATTGTTCTTAGAGATTATCTCAAGTCTTGAATTGACAAATGCAAGTAATTTTCTGAATAACCTGACACTAAATCTGGAGAAACCATAGCGCTGCCTTATAAGGTTTTCATCAACCGTAAGTGTCTCTGTCAATCCCCTCAATAGTACCTCCGATATTCCATAAGGACTGTCTTTAACACTTACAATAAAGCTATGATCATTAAACGGCTGTGCGCTGAGAAAGATTTTATTCTCCCTTGTGATTTGAACAGCAAAAGTCAGGAATGTGTTTATCAAAGTCTGAAACCGGCTCTTATCGTTTTCAAAAGTAAGCGAAGAGGAGATTTTGCCATAGCTGAATTCAACATTTTTCTGCTTGCAAATTTGTTTAGTCCCTGATTCAAATGGTTCAATGAGATCGACAAAAACAATCTTTTCAGGTTTTGGATTAACTTTGCTTTGGACTAATGATGCATATTCAGATGCATTATCCAGAAGCTGGAGTAAACTCTTTTGATTTTCCTGAATAATTGCAGAAGATTCCTTTTGTTCAGGAGTGGGATTGTCAATACTCTCGCTTAATTCCTGCCCAAATCCGATTATTACATTTATAGGGGTTAGAATTTCATGAAAAAGGTGCGAAAGAAAAGCTGAGTCCAGTTCATTTCCCGAAGTGTTCTCATGGGTTTCTTTTAATGCAGTTCCTGACTGAACTTCTTTTATGAGTGGTTTTTCAACCGGTTTGAACACAAAAGAAAAAGATTCAATTTCACCTTTGTAATTAAAAACCGGTTTTGATACAATATCGGCTTTAACAGTTTCTCCTGATTTCTTTTTTAATTCGAAATTGTTGGTTAACTTATTTTTTTTTCCGGATTTATAAACAGCATTATTAAAATTCACACGGTCAGCATCACTTATCAGACTTAGCACCGAAAGTCTTTCTGCTTCCTGGTGTGTAAACCCGAAAAAAGATAATGCATTATTATTCATATTAGTAACGAAACCATCGCTGTTTGTCAGAACGAGAATATCGTTCGTGTTTTCATAAACACTTTTATATATCTGAATTTCTTTTTCCAGCGCTACTTTATCGGTGACGTCTCTTACTATATTGTATAACGCCCTTCTTCCCTTGTATTCGGTTGTGATCTTGCTGATCTCGACAAGGACAGATTTACCATCTTTTTTCATATGTTTCCAGGGACCGGTAAAAAAGCCTTCTGATGTCTGAAGATTCGAAGACTCGATCAGCGTTTGAATATCTTCGGGAGAATACAGATCCGTAAGATCCATCTGAAGAAATTCTTCTCTGTGATAGCCGTATAATTTCAATGCGGCATCATTAACCTCAAGAAATTTAAGATTTTCGGCATCGTAAATAAAAATTGCCTCGGGGCTGGTTTGCATTATAATATCATACATGGATCTAACTTCTTCATTCTTGGTAAAATTGTCTATTTCTTCGATGATGATCTGACTTCCTAAAGAATTCCCGTTTTCGTCCTTGATCAGTTCAATAATCCCGATTAGTTGTTTCCCACTGGCTGATCGAAAATCGATAGTCAAATTTTCGCTATAAAAATTTTTCCCGCCTGAGATATATTTATCGAAAATTTTTACATTTTCTTCACCAAAAATTGCCTCAGGTCCGTTTCTTCTCGAAGAAATATCACCGAGCAATTCTTTGGCATCATCGTTAATAAAAATAATTCTGTGTTTATTATCAAGCAAAATAATGCTTTTATTTATTTTGCTGTAACTTTTCTCCAGCAAAAAGTATTTGTTTGCTTTTATTTCCTGATCTTTTAATGTAAACCCTGCATAAGCCCAAATATTACGGTACTGATCCATAACAGGAAATTCAAAATAATCACCGCTCAGTTTAACTGATGTATTGATTGATTCGCCCAGATTACGGATGAGTACATTGCTTCCAGTTTTGGAAATATAATCCCGTATCTTGGAGAATAGTGCCCCTGCTTTCTCTGTGAGAATGGAATTTTCATCCTGCAGAAAAGTATTTTTCCTGTTCTTCTTGATTAGTTCAGAATACAACTGATTATGAAGGATTACTCTATTTTCATTGTCCTTTAACCTGAACAAACCCTTATAGTTTTCCACCATTTTTTCAAGCCGCGCTCTCGAGAGCAGAGTTAAGGGGAAATTCCTTTTAAGGAAATTAAGTATTTTGTTTATTTCAGCATCCAGCTCAATCCCGTTATTCCTTCCTGTATTAACGTAGATTTCAATCTGATCTCCAGCTTCGGACTGATCAGGATCGTTAAGAATGGATATCAAAAAGAGTTTGTCTTTCTGATTCTTAAAAGGAATAATCTCAAGTCTCTCTCTATCAAGTTTGAATGATACTTTGCGACCTGTTTTCCTGACTTTTTCTAAATATTCCTCAAATTTATCTTTGAAGGATTCGCCAAGTACCTCATTTATATTTTTCTGCCTGCTGACTTTTGGCAAAGAATAATTTGAAAGACCAGTAAAACCCAGAATATTTTTCTCAGCATCAATAATAATGCTTCCCCGTGAAAGATTTCTTAGGTTTTCTGTCGCACGATTCATTTTAGAAAGGAATTTCTATAGTCAAAACATTTGAATACTCAGAATATCCTTCCGAATTATAAGCACGTATCCTGTAATCATAAGACGAACCGCGGAACAAACCATCTGTTGCATCAAGAAAACTTGTAGAATTAGGCGCTACAGTCCCAACTTCACTATACTGAAAAGTGCTGTTCAGTTTACGTTCAATCTTAAATCCAAGTTCATTTCCGGAATTATCCTGCCAGAAAAGCTGAATCTGAAGCTGTCCGCTTATAACATTGCCAGTCAGGTTCGTAGGACGCAGGATATTTCCTGATCCCCCGGCAGTATTCACTTCATTTGAGAACGCTGACGTATCTGAACCATTTATTGATCTGACCCGGTAAGTGAAAATTATTGTGGAATCCGGTATTATGTCATTATAGGCAATCGCATTGCCAGTAAGCAGTTTATATCTTGAAAATGATGTTGATTCTGCTTTTCGCTGAAGTTCCACAGCAGTTTGAGAGGCGGCACCTAAAACCCAGGTGAGTCCAAACTGAGTCGAATTGAATTGAGTTATTGTTAGATTATAGGGCGCTGCAAGAGCCAGTTTTGGAACGGTGGCAGAATCTGTATTCGAATATTTTGTATAAAATCCTTCGGTTGTGAGATGCTTTGCCCTGTAATAATAAATTCTTTCCTCTTCGATGTCCTCATCAAAATATGTCGTAACATCCTGATCGACCTGCAGCAATTCAGTAAACGCATTTGTATTGCCGACACTCCTTTCAATAACAGTACCAGTCTCGTAAGTGGTATTATCTCTCCATTTAATCTCAACTCCCCTCTGTGAAGCGCTAAAAGTTGCGACAAGACCGGAAGGAGGATTGATATCCGTACTGTATGTCATTACAGTTGCAATATTAGACCATGAACTTTGTGAAGTTGAATTGAAAGATGCAACTCGGTATTGATAGGAGGTGCTTGCAATCAGCGAATATTCATCAATATATTCGTTGATTGTTCCCGCAACAATTGCGAGGTCGTTAAATACGCTTTCGCCCCCATCTTTACGTTGAATTTTAACTCCAAGCTGAGTTGTCGAGTGATTAACCCAGGTAAGTCTGACAGCGGTTGCTCCGAGGGCTTCAGCCTGCAAATTTGTTGGAACGTCCCCGCTTGAGGCGCCCGTGCTTGAAACTTCATTACTGAACTTTGAATACCCGTATTGATTATAAGCTATAACCTTATAATAATAAACGATAAAGGGTGAAAGATCCAGATCATTAGTACTGCTTGAATTTGAAGGCAGTAGTTTTGTTGAACGGTACACTCCATTGACCCCGTCCTTGCGGTACAACTGATAATTCGTTTCGTTTGATGCATTGTCTGTCCATACTAAAAGAACGGATGTATCAGACGTTTTGATCAGACTGAGGTTTGTAGGCTGGTCCGGAGGATCAGTGTTTCTTTTGACATAAATACCGGTAAAGTCTTTGCTTAAAATATCACCGTCGAGATTGTACATATTCACCTGATATTTTATCTTTTTCCCGATAAAAGTTGTATCAACTTCAAGATAAAGAACTACGGTTGTATCAACTCCATCCTGGAAAAATATCTGACTACCGTCATAATCGTCGTTTACAATAATTTCATAATGAGATATGCCAGGCCCATCGGTTTTATCCTTTCCGATGTATTGTATGTTTGTTCTCCCAGTTTTAATCGTATCGCCTGTAACTGGTGAACTGATAGTAAGTGACATGGAGGTGCTTTGAGTAGTCGTAATAGTTTCGACACAACTCCAAATACTCAATATGAAAACAAGAATTAATAAATATTTAAAGTAAGATACTTTCATAAAATTTTTTGTTTACCTATAGCTAATAAATCAGAATAAAACATTTTCATAATCGAGAAAATATGACCGGGACTCACCTCCGGCTAAATTTTTTACAAGTAGTTTTAATTCATTTGTTTCTTTATTAAATAGTAACTCTGGTAATATAGTATTAACCAGATCTGATGTAATATTCAAATTAGCTACTTTTTTATTCAGAATTACTTCAATTAAAAAATTATCGATTGGCTCTTCAGAAAGATTTGTAACTTCTACTTCCATTCGGACTTTGCTGCTGATACTATATTGTAATTCAACCCGGCCTCTCCTCATCCACCATTGTTTCAGATCTTTAATTGAAGTAACCCACATTTTTTGTTTCTTGGCATACTTCATCACATCATCAACAACTTTTACAAATTCCGGACGCATTTGATAATCTGAATGAACCTTAAAAACATATAGCCCGCCTTCATAAAGTATCCTGTCGATATCTTCTTTGTACGTGAAAAGCTGGAACTGAGTATCGGTGAGCCCATATTCTCTCACAACTTCAAGATCATCTCTGGCAGTTTTTGTTATCTGTAAAATATTCTGATCATTTCTTACAATAACCTTGGGTACAGACCTGTCCGTAAGTGAATCCGTTACTATATAATCGATTCCTCCTGCCGCAACAGCCTGAAGAGTATTATCATCATAATACCCATAAAGCGGCATCAGTCCAGTAATTTTACTTCCCGTTAAGTTCTCAACTTTTGACTTGATATCGCTGATATTTGTGGTCTGAATATCCAATGCAAATAATTTGTTAACAGTGTCCTGTGGCGATTCGATATAGCCGATATCTGCAATTGCACCAATTTCACCGTATCTGCTTATTTGTTTAATGAGATTTGGGCTTTGCTCTGCACGGCTCAAATCAAGGAAAAAAGTCGCAGGATACTGAGTTGATTTGACAAGTTCCATCAGATTCCTGGCATTTTCGGGCTTTTCGCTTAACTGCGGGATAAGAATTGTAGCAGCTTCATAAGGCGGTGGCCAGTCTCTGATGAAGGCTATTGGCTGATAAGTAAGCCAGTTGATACTGTTTTTAATCAGCTTCTCAAAATTGAGATAGTCTTCTCTTCCGCCTAATACAGAATTTAATTCGAATCCATACCATATGAATCGTCCCTGCCCATAAGTACCATAAGCTATTCCAGTACTTTTTTCAATTGATTCCCTTACAAGTCCGGCTTCTTTTCTGAAATCGTACCAAAAACTGGCTGCAATTGCTCGTGGTTCGTAAGTTTCCATGTAAATTGGTCTGTCCCAGGTAGCAATCTTTAAAGTAAACCCTGTCGGGATCCCGGCAGTCAGTGGTAAATTCCCTCTTAGAGTATGTATTTTGTAAACTTCGGTTGGTTCAATTTCTTTAGTAAATTTAAGCCCGAAAACTTCCTTGCAAAAGTCCCATCCGCGCCATTTTGTATCGGTCGAGTAGGTAGCAGTTCCCATAGTACTTAAAATGCTCCCACCTCTGTCAATATATTTTTTAAGCTGTATTACCTGAAGGTCGCTTATACTCAGACTCCCCGGGAGAATAATCAGATCGTACTTAAAATGTTCTCCAAGTTCAATATCATCATCCTGGATGACAGCGTAATACAGTTTATTGAATTTTGCATAACGCTCCCATGTACTCACATTATCTGCAACCCAGGTACTTCCTTCCGGCAGAGTGGTCTCGGTATATTTAGAATAAAGGATTGCGATATTTGCCTGCTTCTTGACAAATACATAATTAATGTTTTCAAGAGTTGGCAGTGTATCCTTAATATCAAAGTTTCCAAATACTGATTTTAGAATTAACAAAAAAATCAGTATGGCCGCGATTACAAGAACCAGTCCACTGATTAAAACAATAGCATAGTTGACGCTTACTCCTTTGAGTTTTACCGCCACTGAAGATTATCCTCTCTGTTGCGTTTACGTTCCTGATCTTCCTGCTCACCATCGCTGGTGTATCTTAAAAATCTTCCCGTTCTTGCAGGTGATGGTTTGACGCCAGATTCAGTTGCTTCTGTAGCTCGTCTGCGATAATGATCCTCTGAATAGTTTGTCGCACCCTGTGTAAGAAAAGTTGATCTTGTCGTCTGCGTACCATCTTTTTCCAGAGTGCTTTTAAACAACGTGGATTTGCCCATATCAGAAACAGTTGCCATCGTAGGGGATTTTTCATCAATGAACAATCCTCGGTCAGGAGATTTTGTCGGTCTTTGCTCCGAAAGCAGAGATGCAGGTTCAATAAGTTCTGCGGGCAAAGTCTCGGGAGCTTTCATTTTTGCAGCCCGTCCTCTGCGTTCACGCACTTTGTATAATATATATGCCCCGACTGCAAGGATAAAGGTTGAAATAGTCGAAACAAGTATTATGAGAGATAGAATAGGAATTAGTTCCATTCAATTACTCCGAAATTAAAATTATTTTGGTGCCTGGAGTCCAGTTCTTTGCAATTTACCCCAGTCCATAGTTATACCAAGAAATTCTTCAACAGTTGCCATTGCTTTGGTAACATCAATAACCAAAACGAATACGAGACGATAAACAAGTGCGTAGGGAATGAGTCTTAATTCCTCCCTCTCCACCGCAATACAGTAAATTGCTGCAAGTAAGTCAAGTATTGTAATCCCAAACCACCAGAAAACGATAAGGCTTGTCATTCCGTTGAAAAGTCCGACAATTATGAAAAAAAAGGTTGCCAAGAATATTCATGGCTGGCCAGGCAAGTGATTCAAATGCCATAGCCCACAGAACAAGAGAGTTGTTAAAATTCAGCGTGGGATTATAAATATGCTGCCTATGCTTCCTGATAGCCTGAATAATTCCCCGAGTCCAGCGATATCTCTGTTTCAGTAGCTGTATCAGTTTATTCGGCGCTTCTGTATATGAAATAGCGTTCGGTTCGTAAACAATTCTCCAGCCTTTTGAGAGTATCTTCAGGGTCATATCGGCATCTTCAGCAAAAGTATCGCTGGTATAGAATCCGCCGTCTTGTATTGCTTTTTTCCGGAAAAACCCAATGGGTCCCGGGATAATATTAACCATCTGCAAAATTCCCTGGGCAGCTCGCGCAAGGTTCAACCCCTCAACGTATTCGAGCGCCTGCAAATCGGTAACCATCTGTCCCCTGTTAAGCACTTTCACATTTCCGGCAACAGCTCCAACTGAAGGATCGATAAAGTGTCTTGCACCCATTTTGAGAGAGTTCTCGGATAACATCGCATCTCCATCAACACACAAAACAAAATCAGCCTTAGATTGACGGATTCCCGCATTAAGCGCTTTAGCTTTGCCGCCATTAGGTTTGTTCATCAGGCTTACTTTAATTTTACCGTGTCTTCCCTGCCGATAACCTACCATTGTTTCAGCGATCTCCCCTGTCTCATCTTTGGAGCCATCATTAATAATAATGACTTCAAAATTGGGATAATCGAGTTCAACGAGGGATTCAACCGAGTCTCGTATAGTCACACCTTCATTATAGGCAGGAACCATTATCGAAATAAAAGGATAATACCCATCTTTCTCTTCAACAGAATACTTTGTAATATAAAGATATGCAAGGACAAGAATTGATGCATACCTGAAAAGAAGTGCAAAAAGAAAAAGCATCAGTGCAAGAATTGTTGCGTAAACCATCAGTCCATCAATAGAAAGCACAGTAAAAGGCAGAGTAACAACAATTACGATGATAAGGAATAGACTTATCCCGCCGGAAATATACATTGTCCGGAGTTTTTCCTTGGCAATGTCCCTTTCCTCTTCAACACTTTCAGTATTGTCAATAAGTATCTGTTTTTTGTTTATTTCCTCGGGTGCACTCATGATATTATCTTATTATATAATAACTACTTACACAATATTCTTAAACTATTTTCATCTCTTGGTCAAAGAAAACCCAAAAAAAGAAATGAGTTAAGGAATAACTTAATTATAAAATATATTATTTCACGCTAAAATTAAGATAAAAACAATACTTAATCAAGCGATTTACACTGTTATTTCTAATGAAAACTATAGAATAGTGCAGCGTTAAGCTGGAATGATTGATAATTTTCGAGAAATCGCCGTGTGAATTCATATTCACCGGTGATTTTCAGCCCTAGTTCAGCCAGGTATTTTGCTTCAATTTCACCGCTGATCCCTCTTTTAAGAAAATCATACTCTGGAATATAACCTATTAAAATTTTAAAATATACATCAACTAGAATACCCGAAGTCGGATCGAGTTTGTACCCTTTCGCTGCTTCCCATCCCAGCCAAAGA